>NZ_LGDV01000215.1 GCF_001280015.1 Streptomyces sp. MMG1121 | reverse complement strand
GCGACGAGCGGGTCGCCCCGGCACCGGCCGCGACGGAGGACCGCACGGTCCGCCGCCTGAACAAGCTGGCGGACCTGCTGGTCGGCCGCACCGCCTGAACCTCCGGCGCCTCGGCGGGAGCACCCGGACCGCCGGACCGCCGGAATGAAGAACACCGGACCGACCGAAGCGGAGTTCCTGTTGATCGAGATCCCGGCACCGGATCCACGGGCCCTCGCACGCTGGTTCCCCACCGGCGCCCCCGGCCCCGCCACGATCGGCGAGCACGCGCTGGCCACCGGTATCGGCCGGTGGTGGGCCGACCGGCCGGTCCAGCCGCGCACGGTCGCCGTCGCCTGCGCCGGCCACGTCGTGCTGCGCGGCAGCCCCGAGGACCTCGCGCCCGGCCTCCTCGCCCCGCTGGCTGGCAACCGGGTCGAGGCCCCGGCCCGGTTCCTGCCCGCGCTCGGCGCCGCCTTCGACCGGCTCACCCCGTGGGAGCGCATGGTCTGGACGCTCCAGGCCCCGCCCCGGCCCGCGCCCGTCCCGCACGCGGTGACCGTACGGCGCCTGGAGCCGTCGGACGCCGACGCCGTGCGCGCCCTCGGCCCGGACGCCTCCTGGCTCTCGGCCAGCTGGGGCGGACCGCGCGGCCTCGCCGGCTGCGGACACGCCTGGGCCGCGGTCACCCGCAGCGGCCGCGTCCTGGCGGTGGCCTGCACCTATTTCCGCGGCACCGAGTACGAGGACGTGGCGGTCTACACCGTCCCCGACCGCCGCCGCCATCACCTCGCCCTGGCCTGCGTCACCGCCCTGTGCCGGGACATCACCGCCCGCGGCCACCGGCCCGGCTGGAACTGCTCCCTGCACAACCGCGCCAGCCGCCTGCTGGCCTGGCACGCGGGCTTCCGGCTGGTCCGCGAGTACGTCCATTACGCCGCGGGGAGCCCGGTACGCCACAGGAGGCTCACCGCGTAGCCGGGGTGCGCGTAAGGATCGCGTCAGGATCGAGCCGGGCCGCGTCAGGGGTGCGTCAGCAGCGGTCGCCGGGTCCCCCGGGGGCGCCTAGCGTCGGCAGTATGCGACGGAGCGGAGCGGCGAGCACCGCCGGTGACCGCCACTGGCATGGCAGCGCCCGGCTCGCGGTGGGCTGCGCCGTCCTCTTCGCCACGCTGGCCTTCCTGGTCGACTGGGACGCCGGCACCCTGACCGCGCCGCGCGCCCTGCTGTGGACCGCCCTGTCGGCCGCCGTGTGCGTCGTGCTGCTGCCGCAGCGGGTGAGCGCGGGCCCCGGCTGGCTCGCGGTGCGCACGCCCTGGCGCCGGCGCGTGGTGCGCACGGACGCGCTGGCCGCCGTACGGCAGTACGACGGCGTCTCCTCGCATCTGGTCCTGCGGGACGTCCACGGCCACATCCTGGAACTCGACCCCCGGATACTCGTCGCCAACCCCCTGCTCTGGCACGAGCTGGACACGGGCGTGCGCCGCTCCCTGGAACGCGGCACGCTGCGCCACGGCGCGGACGTCCTGGACCGGCTCGGGCACCGCATAGACGACGAGGCCGCGCAGGCGGTCCTCCGCGCGTCGGGCCTGTCCTGACCTCCTCGGCACCTTCCCCGCCCCCTCTCCCCGGCCCTCTTCGCGCGACCCCTTTAGGCTTCCCCTTGTAGGAACGTCGTGGAGCCGTGAGTGAGGTCCCGTTGAGCTTCTGGTCGATCTATCAGCACGGCTTCGCACGTGTCGCCGCCTGCACCGGCCACACCGTCATCGCCGACCCGCCCGCCAACGCCGCCTCCGTCCTGCGCCACGCCCGCCGGTGCGCCGAGGAGGGCGTGGCCGTCGCCGTGTTCCCGGAGCTGTGCCTGACCGGGTACGCGATCGAGGACCTGCTGCTCCAGGACGCGCTGCTCGACGACGTCGAGAAGGCGCTCGCCACCGTCGTCGCCGAGTCGGCCGACCTGCTGCCGGTGCTGGTCGTCGGCGCCCCGCTGCGCCACCGCAACCGGATCTACAACTGCGCGGTGCTCGTGCACCGCGGCCGGATCCTGGGCGTCGTGCCGAAGTCGTACCCGCCGAACTACCGCGAGTTCTATGAGCGCCGGCAGCTCGCCGGAGGCGACGACGAGCGCGGCGGAACGATCCGGCTGGGCGGCGCGGACATCCCCTTCGGCGTGGACCTGCTCTTCGCGGCCGACGACGTCCCCGGTCTCGTGCTGCACGCGGAGATCTGCGAGGACATGTGGGTCCCGGTGCCGCCGAGCGCGGAGGCGGCACTGGCCGGCGCGACCGTCCTCGTCAACCTCTCGGGCAGCCCCATCACGGTCGGCCGCGCCGAGGACCGCAAGCTGCTGTGCCGCTCGGCGTCCGAGCGCTGCCACGCCGCCTACGTGTACGCGGCGGCCGGTCTCGGCGAGTCGACCACCGACCTGTCCTGGGACGGCCAGACCCTGATCTACGAGAACGGGGTGCTGCTGGCCGAGACCGAGCGCTTCCCGCTCGGCGAGCAGTACGCGGTGGCCGACGTCGACCTCGACCTGCTGCGCCAGGAACGGCAGCGGATGGGCACCTTCGACGACAACCGCCGCACCCACGCCGCCCGCACCGACGACTTCCGCACGGTGTCCTTCGCGCTCTCCGCGCCGGCCACCACCGACCTGGGCCTGCGCCGCCGCCTCGAGCGCTTCCCGTTCGTGCCCGCCGACGCCGGCCGGCTCGCCCTGGACTGCTACGAGGCGTACAACATCCAGGTCGCCGGCCTCCAGCAGCGCCTCGCCTCGATCGGCGGTCCCAAGGTCGTCATCGGCGTCTCCGGCGGGCTCGACTCCACGCACGCGCTGATCGTCGCCGCCCGCGCGATGGACCGCGCCGGCCGCCCGCGCAGCGACATCCTGGCCTTCACCCTGCCCGGCTTCGCCACCAGCGACCACACCAAGGACAACGCCCACCGCCTGATGCGCGCGCTCGGTGTCACCGCGGCCGAGCTGGACATCACGCCGACCGCACGGCTGATGCTGAAGGAGATGGACCACCCCTTCGCCTCCGGTGAGCCGGTCTACGACGTCACCTTCGAGAACGTCCAGGCGGGCCTGCGCACCGACTACCTGTTCCGGCTGGCCAACCAGCGCGGCGGCATCGTGCTCGGCACCGGCGACCTGTCCGAGCTGGCGCTCGGCTGGTGCACGTACGGCGTCGGCGACCAGATGAGCCACTACAACGTCAACTCGGGCGTGCCGAAGACGCTGATCCAGCATCTGATCCGGTGGGTCATCAGCAGCGGGCAGTTCGACGACGAGACCGGCAAGATCCTCGCCGCGATCCTGGACACCGAGATCAGCCCCGAACTGGTGCCGGGCGAGGAAATGCAGTCCACCGAGTCGAAGATCGGCCCGTACGCGCTGCACGACTTCACCCTCTACCACGTGCTGCGCTACGGCTTCCGGCCCTCGAAGATCGCCTTTCTCGCCTGGCACGCCTGGCACGAGAAGGAGGCCGGCGCCTGGCCGCCCGGCTTCCCCGAGGCCGACCGGGGGGCGTACGACCTGCCGGAGATCCGCCGCTGGCTGGAGGTCTTCATCCGCCGCTTCTTCGGCTTCTCCCAGTTCAAGCGCTCGGCGATGCCGAACGGTCCGAAGGTCTCGGCAGGCGGCTCCCTCTCCCCGCGCGGCGACTGGCGGGCCCCGTCGGACGGCAACGCCCAGGCGTGGCTGCGCGACCTGGAGCGTTTCGACATGACGGAGCCCACCGGGCGCTGACCGGTCCTTTCACCCCCGCACGGGCTGCAACGCGCGCAGGATGAGGGCGAGGTCGTCGGGGTCGGCGGCGAGCCGGACCGGCCGGCCGGCGTCGCCGAGTTCGGCGATGTGCCAGCTGTGCGCAACGAGCTCCCCCTCCTCGCCCCGGGCCCGCCGCACCGTCCGCAGCGTGAGCCGGTCGACGGGTATCGCCTTCGCCGCGAACCGCCCCGGCCCGGGATGCGGCGTCACGGCGGGCCCCTGCGCGCCGAGCACGACATGCGTGCCGAAGCGGTGCGGGTTGTAGTCGGTGTGCTCCAGGAACCGGGCGGGCAGGAACACGTCCTCCCCGTCCGGGAGTTCACGGGCGGCGCGCGCCGGCACGGGGGTCTCCTCGGGCACCCGGATCCGGGTCGCGTGCCAGGCCCAGCCGGTCAGGCCCAGGCTGACCACCCCGCCGACGCCCCACCACAGGAGTGTCCCGGTGGAGCCGAACAGGGACGTCGGGTGCTGACAGCACAGCGGCAGCAGCCACACCGCGGTGCCGAGCAGCGGGGCCAGGAACGGCAGCGGCGAGGGCAGGACCTCCTCGGCCGGCCGGCGGCGCCCGCGCACCAGAAGCAGCAGCCGCGCTCCCGGATACCCGGCGCCCAGCGCGAGCCCGGCGGCGAGGACGGCCATGCTGCCCCCGGTGGTCACGTGCTCGTGCCAGACGTAGTGCTTCCCGGAGACCTTCATCACCTCCCCCCGCCAGTACGTCAACTCGACCCGGTCACCGGCCTCGAAGGACTCGGCGGCCTCGTACGACACCTCCAGCCGGGCCGGCGGACGGTCGCCGGTGAAGTACAGATGGCTGCTCTTCCTGGGCCGGTGCGGGTCGGTGCGCTCGATCACGGCCGGGACGGTGCTCAGACACTCGTGCCCGCGTTCCCCGGCCGCGCAGGGGCCGGCCGCCTGCCACGCCCGCTCGTACGCGGTGGTATCGGCCACTGCCTGGGCGACCCCCCACGCGAGCAGCAGCAACAGCAGACAGGCGGCCAGCGGCTTGGTCCAGCCGCCGGGTGCGGCACCTTCCCGGATGTACATGCCCGGCATTCTCGCGCCACCGGCACCCGCCGTTCATGTGCTGGCTCCGGCAGCCTGAACCGGGCCCTGGCTGCCGGAGCCAGCACATGAACGGCGGGGGGCCGGTTCAGTTGTTCCAGGTCTCGTCGTACGGGTCGTGCGGCACCGGTACCGGCTGTGCCGAAGTGACCGACAGATACGGGATCGGGCCGTTGTTGACCGGGTCGCGGCCCAGCCGGGGGCTGTAGCTGCCGGTCACCTGCAGCCAGGCGTCCGGCCGCAGCACCGGGGGCAGCTGCCCGGTCAGCGCGATCTTGATCGGCTGGGCGTCCGCGGCACAGCAGTTGAGGGCCATGCGCACCAGATACGGCGCCCCCGAACCGTCCAGCGCGAGAAACCCGGTGACCCGGACCGGACGGCCGTCGAGGGAGCGGCCGTGGCCGTAGGCGGCGCGGGAGGCGTAGTCGACCACGGAGAGCGGGACCGGACCGCTGCCGCGGGGCAACGGCCCGAGGTCGTACGGCTTCTGCAGCGCCGTGCCCGAGCGCAGGGCGCTGTAGGAGCCGAGGGCGGGCGGGGCGACGAGGATGAGGGCGAGGAGGGGGAGCAGGAGGAGCCAGGAGACACGGGGTTCGGGGTGGGCGTGGCCGTGGCCGTGGCCGTGGCCGTCGGATTCGGCGGGGGTGTGCCCCTGACGGCGATTGCGCCGGTGCTCGTACCAGACGGTGGCCAGCGCCCCCGCGATCAGCACCGCGCCCGAGGCGAGCAACAGCGGCTGCAGTCCCGCCTTGACGTAGCGCAGGTAGAGGCCGGTGCTGCCCGCGTGCAGCAGGGCGGCGCCGAGCAGGAACATCACCGCCGCCTGGGACGGCCGGTTCACAGCAGCACCGTCCCGGTCACGACCGCGCCCGCCACGGCCATCGCGAAGGTGGCCGGCGCGAAGCGCAGGGCGAAGCCGCGGCCGAAGGTGCCGGCCTGCATCGCGAACAGCTTGAGGTCGATCATCGGGCCCACCACCAGGAACACCAGCTTGGCCGTCAGGGAGAACTGGGTGAGGGAGGCCGCGACGAACGCGTCCGCCTCCGAGCAGATGGACAGCAGCACGGCCAGCACGGCGAGGGCGAGCACGGAGACGAGCGGGTTTCCGGCCGCCGTGCGCAGCCACTCCGCCGGGGTCGCCGCCTTCAGCGTGGCCGCGGCCATCGCGCCGAGCACCAGGAAACCGCCGGCGTGCACGGTGTCGTGCCGTACCGAGTTCCAGAAGGCCTCCCCCTTGGTCGCGCCCTCGTGCGCGGCGTGGGCCGGCGGGCGCAGCCAGTCGGTACGGCCCAGCCGCTGCCACAGCCAGCCCATCACGCAGGCCACCAGCAGGCTCGCGAGGAACCGGCCGAGGACCATCTCCGGGTTCCTGGGGAAGGCGACGGCGGTGGCGGTCAGCACGATCGGGTTGATCGCCGGAGCGGAGAGGAGGAAGGCCAGGGCGGCGGCCGGGGTGACTCCCCTGCGCACCAGGGCGCCTGCCACCGGCACCGACGCGCACTCGCAGCCCGGCAGCACCGCGCCCGCCATCCCGGCCACGGGCACGGCCAGGGCGGGGCGACGCGGCAGGGCGCGCGCGAAGAAGGACGGCGGCACGAACACCGCGATCGCCGCCGAGAGCAGCACGCCGAGCACCAGGAAGGGCAGCGCCTGCATGGTCACCGCGACGAACACCGTCATCCAGCTCTGCATCAGCGGGGTGCCGAGGAGCCCGCGGATCGGGGACTGGGCGAGCACCGCGAGCAGCAGGATCAGCGTCAGCACGAGCGGGGAGCTGAGCCGCCGGCTCTCCTGGCCCGACGGTACGTCGGCAGGGCCGGCCGCCGCACCGGGCGGGGCGTCTTCGGTGATGGCCACGGATGGCTACCTTTCGGCTGGGTGCTCCCTCCCCTTCAGTACGCGGGTCCGGGTGCGCGCGTTCAGTCCGTCGCTGGAACCACCCGCCCTCTTGGGGCACTCTTTTCCCTCGTGGCGAGCGTTCCGTATCAAGGGGGGCCGGGTGCCCCGCCGGCGCACATGGTGGTGTGCGGTGACGACGGGCTCGCGCACCGGCTGACCGCCGAGTTGCGCGGAGTCTACGGCGAGCAGGTCACCCTGGTGGTACCGCCGAACGGGCGCACGGCGCGGCCCCCGGTGGTCGGCCGGGCCCGGGCCGCGTCGGCGGCGCTGTTCGACCGTATGGTCAACGCCGCCGTCGGCCGGACGGGCGCCGCCACCGGGGCCACGGCCTCGCCGCCGAGCACCTCCGGCGGCCCCAACGGGGTCGACGGGCCACGGGTGTTGGAGGCCGCCGAGCTCAGCGAGGCCGTGCTCGCCGAGGCCGGGGTGGAACGGGCCACCGCGCTCGCCCTCGTCTTCGACGACGACGAGACCAACATCCGGGCCGCGCTGACCGCCCGCCGGCTCAACCCCCGGCTCCGGCTCGTCCTCAGGCTCTACAACCGCCGCCTGGGCCAGCACATCGAGGAACTCCTCGACCAGGCGGCCGCGTTGGCGACCGGCAACGGGGAGGGCGGCACGGACGCGTCCACGACCGTGCTGTCCGACGCCGACACCGCCGCCCCCGCGCTCGCCGCCACCGCCGTCGCGGGCACCAGCAAGGTCGTCCAGACCGAGGGGCTGCTGCTGCGGGCCGTCGAACGGCAGCCGAACCCCGACGGGCGGGTGCCCGCCTCGGGGCTGTGCACGCTCGCGCTGCTCTCCCCGGCCGGTGCGGACCCCACCGGCGGGGACGGGCCCGAGGGCGGCGCCGACCAGGAGCCGCGGCTGCTGCCGGACGACGACGAGGTGCGGCAGGCCGTGGGGCGGGCGGCCGTGGTGCTGGAGCAGGCGTCGGCGGCGGTCGGCCCGGAGTCGGCCGCGCCCCGCCGCCGGGTGGGCGGCGTGCCCCCGCTCGCCTCGCTGTTCTCGCGGCGGCTGCGCTGGTCGCTGGCCGGCATCGTGGGCTGTGTGGTCGCGCTCGCCGTCGCACTGTGGCTGGTGACCGGCATCCATCCGCTGGGTGCCTTCTACCTCACGCTGCTCGACCTGTTCGCGATCGACAACCCGGCCATCGGGGAGTCGCTGGGCCGTCAGATCCTCCAACTCCTCTCCGGACTGGTCGGGTTGCTGCTGCTGCCGGTGCTGCTGGCGGCCGTGCTGGAGGGGCTGGGCACCTTCCGCACCGCCTCCGCCCTGCGCAAACCGCCGCGCGGCCTGGGCGGGCACGTGGTGCTGCTCGGGCTCGGGAAGATCGGCACCCGGGTGCTGACCCGGCTGCGCGAGCTGAACGTGCCCGTCGTGTGCGTCGAGTCCGACCCGGAGGCGCGCGGGCTCGCGACCGCGCGCCGCCTGCGGGTGCCGGTGGTGCTCGGTGACGTCACCCAGGAGGGGGTGCTGGAGGCCGCCAAGATCCACCGGGCCTACGCACTGCTCGCGGTGACCAGCGGCGACACCACGAACCTGGAGGCCGTGCTGTACGCGCGCACCGTACGGCCCGATCTGCGGGTGGTGCTGCGGCTGTACGACGACGACTTCGCCACCGCCGTGTACCGCACCCTGCGGGCCGCGTATCCGCAGGCGCTGACCCGGAGCCGGAGCGTGACGCACCTGGCCGCGCCCGCGTTCGCCGGGGCGATGCTCGGCCGGCAGGTGCTCGGGGCGATTCCCGTGGAGCGCCGGGTCCTGCTGTTCGCCGCCGTCGACGTCGCCGGCCATCACCAGCTGGAGGGCCGCACCGTACGCGAGGCCTTCCAGGCCGGTTCCTGGCGCGTCCTGGCCCTGGAGGGCCGCACCGACACGGCCCCCGACCATGTCCTGGAGAAGGGCGACCGGGTGGTGGTGGCCGCGACCCGCCGGGGGCTCGCGGAGCTGCGGTGACCGGCTACGCGCCCGGCAGGTTTCTCTTCGCGAAGTCCATCTCCAGGCGGAGCTGCTTGATGCGCTCGTCCACCACCAGGGAGCCGTGCCCGGCGTCGTAGCGGTAGACCTCGTGGGCGGCGCCGCGGGCCTCCAGGCGCTTGACGTAGTTGTCGATCTGGCGGATCGGGCAGCGCGGGTCGTTGACACCCGCCGAGATGTAGACCGGGGCCTTGACGTCGTCGACGTACGTCAGCGGGGAGGACGCCTCGAAGCGCTCCGGGACCTCCTCCGGGGTGCCGCCCAGCAGGGTGCGGTCCATGGCCTTCAGGGCCTCCATCTCGTCGTGGTACGCCGTGACGTAGTCCGCGACGGGCACGACCGCGATGCCCACCGTCCACGCGTCGGGCTGCGTGCCGATGCCGAGCAGCGTGAGATAGCCGCCCCAGGAGCCGCCGGTGAGGACCAGACGGTCGGGGTCGGCGAGGCCGGTGGAGACCGCCCAGTCGCGCACCGCGGCCACGTCCTCCAGCTCGATCAGGCCGACCCGGTGCTTGAGCGCGTCGGTCCAGGCGCGGCCGTAGCCCGTGGAGCCGCGGTAGTTGACGCGGATCACGGCGTAGCCCTGGTCGACCCAGGCGGCCGGGCCCGCGGCGAAGGAGTCGCTGTCGTGCCAGGTCGGGCCGCCGTGCAGGTCGAAGACGGTGGGCAGGGGGCCGCTCGCGCCCGCCGGCTTCTGGATCAGGGCGTGGATACGGCCGCCGGGGCCCTCCACCCAGGCGTCCTCCACCTCCACCGACGGCGGGCACGTCAGACCGGGCGGGTCCAGGACGACCCCGCCGGACGTGGAGCGCACCGTCGACGGCTGTGCGGCCGACGACCACAGGTACTCCACGCTGCCGTCGGGGCGGGCCGTGGCGCCGGAGACCGTGCCGGGCGGGGTGGGGATGCGGGTCAGCTCGCGGGTCGCCAGGTCGTAGCGGAACAGCTCGCTGCGGGCCTCGAAGCCGTGGGCGACGAGCAGGGCGGAGCCGTCCGGGTACCACTCGGCGCCGACGTCACCCGGCAGGTCCAGGTCGAGGTCCGTCTGCTCGCCCGTCGCCACGTCCCACACCAGCGGCTCCCAGCGGCCCCTGCGCTGGTGGCCGATGAGCAGCCGGGTGTCGCCGTCGACCGGGGCGAAGCCGAGCACCTCCAGGCCCAGTTCCTCGGTGCCGCCCTTGGTGTCGTCCAGCTCGGCGACCGCCCGGCCGTCGGGGCGCAGCACGCGCAGCGCCGCGTGCATGGCGTCGCCGTGCTCGGTGTGCTCGACGGCGATCAGGGAGCCGTCGTGGGAGAGGTCGCCGACGCCCGCCGACTCGCGGTGCCGGTAGATCTCGACCGGTTCCTCGCCCCGGCGGGCGAGGTGGATCGTCGTACCGTCCTCGTCCGTGGAGCGGCCGACGACCGCCGTGCGCCCGTCACGGGCCAGGGCGAGCCCGGCCGGGTAGGAGGCGTCGAGGCCGGGGACGGCCGCTTCCGCCTCGCCGCCCGCGAAGGGCTGGCGGCGCCAGATGCCGAACTCGTCGCCGTCCTTGTCGTCGAACCACCAGATCCAGGTGCCGTCCGGGGAGAGCACGCCGTCCGTCGTGCCGTTCGGCCGGTCCGTCGCCTGCCGCTGCTCGCCCGTCGTACGGTCCCAGGCGTACAGCTCGTACGTCCCCGTCGCGTTCGACACGAACAGGGAGCGGTCCGGCGCGTCCTCCGCCCAGTCGGGCAGCGACACCCGCGGCGCCCGGAAGCGCTTCTCCCAGTCCGGCATGTCCCGCGTATCCGGCGTGCTCGACGCATGCGGCGTGCTCGGCGTGTTGCTCTCACTCATGGCCCCAGTCATGCGCCCATACTGCCTGGCCGCGCCGACAATTGGGTGGCGAGCGCCCCCAGCCTGTGGATAACTTTCCGATCATGAGTGCCGAACCCACCGCGCCGTCCGTCCCCTCCCGCTGGCGCGAGGACAACCGGGCCATGTGGGATGAAAGGGTCCCTGTCCATGTCGCGGGCGAGTTCTACGACCTCGACGGCTTCCGCGCCCGCCGGGACGACGTACGGGACTTCGAGGCAGCGGAGGTCGGCGACGTCACCGGCAGGACCCTGCTTCACCTCCAGTGCCACATCGGCACCGACACCCTCTCCTGGGCCCACCGTGGCGCCGCCCGCGTCGTCGGCCTGGACTTCTCCGCCCCCGCCGTGGAAGCCGCCCGCTCCCTCGCCGCCGACCTCGGCTACGGCCCCGAGCGCGCCGCCTTCGTCACCGGCGACGTCTACGACGCACGACAGACGGTGCCCGAGGAGTCGTACGACATCGTCTACACCGGGCTCGGCGCGCTGTGCTGGCTGCCGGACATCCGGCGCTGGGCGCAGACGGCCGCCTCCCTCGTCTCGCCCGGCGGCTTTCTCTACCTGGCCGAGTTCCACCCGATCACCGACGCCCTCGACGACGCGACCGGCACCCGGTTCGTGCGCGACTACTTCGCCCGCGACGCCCAGGTGTGGGACGAGGCCGGCACCTACGCCGACCTGTCCGCCGCGACGGTCCACAACCGCAGCGTCCAGTGGACGCACACCCTGGGCGACGTCGTCTCCGCACTCGCCGCGACCGGTCTGCGCCTGGAGTTCCTGCACGAGCACGACGTGTCGCTCTTCCCGCGCTTCGAGAACCTCGAGGTCCACGACGGCTACCACCGCTTCCCGCCCGGCCATCCCCGTATCCCCCTCGTCTACTCGCTGAAGGCGAGCAAGGAGAGCTGACGGTGGGCGAGGGCCGACCCGCGGGCGGGCGCCCGGCACCGGCGCCGTACCGTGGAGGGCGTGTACCGGTTTCTGCTGACACCCCGCTGGTGGGGCATCAACGTCTTCGTGCTGCTCGCCATCCCGTTCTGCATCTTCATGGGGTCGTGGCAGCTGAGCCGGTTCGAGGGGCGGGTGCACGACAGTCGCGCCGCGACCGAGCAGGCCGCCTCCGACCATCGCGAGGCGGCACAGCCGCTGGACAAGATGCTGCCCGTCGACAAGGCGACCTCGGGCCGCCGGGTCAGCGTGCACGGCCAGTACGGCAAGCAACTGCTGGTGCCCGGCCGCCAGCTGGACGACAAGAACGGCTTCTACGTCCTCACCCTCCTGCGCACCGACTCCGGCGAGGCACTTCCGGTGGTGCGGGGCTGGCTGCCGGGCCGGGCGGACGCCGCGAAGGCCCCGGCCCCGCCCGCCGGCGAGGTCACCGTGACCGGCGCGCTCCAGGCGTCCGAGACGCCCGGGGACAACGGGGTCAGCGCCCAGGGCGGGCTCCCCGCCGGACAGACGGCGGCGATCAGCTCGGCGTCCCTGGTGAACCTGGTGCCGTACAAGCTGTACGACGCCTGGGTCACCCTCGACAAGGCCGACTCGGGGATGAAGGCCGTCCCGGCGAGCGTCCCGGACGGCAGCGGCCTGGATCTGAAGGCCTTCCAGAACCTCGGCTACACCGGCGAGTGGTTCGTCTTCGCCGGCTTCGTGGTCTTCATGTGGTTCCGGCTGCTGCGGCGCGAGGCGGAGACGGTACGGGACGTCGCGCTGGGCCTGGTGCCGGCGGAGGAAGAGGCTCCGGCACAGGTGAGCGCCGGCTGACCGGCGGGGCTACGAGCCCGCCAGCACCCCGGTGTAGTAGACGGTCCCCGCACACTCCTGCGGCACGGTCGCCGAGGTGGACGGCGATCCGCCCGCTGCCGTGTGCGTGACCACGACACTGCCGTCGGCCGTGCCCTCCTCCGTGACCAGCTGGGTCGTCGTACCCGACGCACTGCCCGTGTCGGAGCCGCCGGCGGCACTCGCGTCCTGCGAGGGCGTCGGGTCCGGCGACGCGCCGCCGGTGTCCGAGCCGCCGGTCGTGGTGGAGCCGCCGGTCGTGGGACAGGCCTGCGAGGGCACGAAGGCGAACTTCTCCTCGTAGGCCGCGCCGGGCTGCAGCACCAGCCCGGAGATCTCCAGGCTGGGATCGGGCAGAGCGGTCGCCGCGTCACCGGCCGCGTGCCGGGCGGTGGTGATCTTGGCAGGGTCGGCCGCGCCCTGTGCGGTGGGGGTGACGGTGCCCGCGCCGCTGACGGTGCAGGCGGCGGTGGAGGTGTTCGTGACCCGGAACGTGCCGTAGACGACGCCCGCGGAGTCCGGGACCTCGGCGCTGCCGGTGGCGGAGCCCAGCTGGGCGGGGCTGCACAGCGGGGCGCTGCCCGAGGCGAGCGTGGCGGTCGGGTTGACGCCGCCGGTCGAACCGGTGACACCGCCGCCGCGCTTGCCCTTCTCGCCGCCCGCGTCGGTCGGCCTGCCGGGCGTGGCGCTCGGACCGCCGGTGTCCTTGCGGCCGCCCGTCCCGTCGCCCTTGTCCTTGCCCTGCCCGCTGCCGCCCTGGGCCTGCGAGGACTGGCCGGCCATGGCGGTGTCGGGGTCGGAGCCGCCGGAGGCCGAGACGTGTACGAGGGCCGGGATCGCGGTGCCGAAGAACAGGGCCGCGGCGGCCATCCCGACGACGGCCTGCCGCTTGCGGGCCCGTCGGGCCGGCACCGCCCGCCGCAGTTGTTCCAGTGTCCCGGCGCGCGGCTCCACGTCGTCGACGGCGGAGTGCAGCATCCGCCGCAGAGCGAGCTCGTCGTCTCCGAGTCCGCCGAGATCCGACCCGAGCCCGCCGAGGTCCGAGCCACCCCCGCCTGCTTCCGGGCCGAGCCCCTCGGGGTGCTTCTCGTCGGGGCCGTGGTTCACAGTTCCGTTCCCAGCGTGCGATTGCGTGTGCTCTTGCTCAGTCCGCTTCGTCGGCCGGCGCCGGGCGAAGGGCTCGTGGCGTTCGGGGGAACGACCCGCATCGGGATCACCCCCTGCCTCTCGCTCGCTCATGTTCCGCCCCGCTCGCTCATGCCGGTGCCTCCATGGCCACCCGCAGTGCGGCGATGCCCCGCGAGCCGTACGCCTTCACCGAGCCCAGGGAGATCCCGAGGGACTCGGCGACCTGCGCCTCGGTCATGTCCGCGAAGTAGCGCAGGACCAGGACCTCGCGCTGACGGCGCTGCAGGCCCTTCATCGCCTTGATGAGATCGCGGCGCTCCAGCTGGTCGTAGGCGCCCTCCTCCGCACTCGCCATGTCCGGCATCGGCTTGGACAGCAGCTTCAGGCCGAGGATGCGCCGGCGCAGCGTGGACCGGGAGAGGTTGACGACCGTCTGGCGGAGGTAGGCGAGGGTCTTCTCGGGGTCGCGGACACGTTTGCGGGCCGAGTGCACGCGGATGAAGGCCTCCTGGACGACGTCCTCGCAGGAGGCGGTGTCGTCGAGGAGCAGCGCGGCCAGGCCCAGCAGCGAGCGGTAGTGCGCGCGGTAGGTCTCGGTGAGGTGGTCGACGGTCGTCCCGGCGACCGCGTCCGCCGCGGCCTCCTCGGATCCGTCACGTTGACCTGGTATGCGGGTGGGCCGCGCGGCGGGCATGGGCGCGATCACCGGCATGCCGCCGGACGTGCGGGGCCGGAGCACCGCACGGGGCGGCCGGAGAGCCGCGGTGCCGCGGGCCGCACTGAGTTCGAGTACCTCTGCCACGCCTGTTGGACACGTCTCCCCCCGCCAGGGTTGTACGTGCCGGGCGTCACATGTGCGACAACCGGCGGCGCCTCAAGTGCCGTCATGCGTCCCGCTCTTCCCTTATGTCCCATGCGCCCTGAGCGTCCCCACGCCCCGGTCGCGACGTCCCCACGTCAGGATCGTTCGCCCTCAGGCCCCGCAAGGGTGACCGCAAAGACGCTCCCCGCCCTGCAGCGGTTGCGCAGGGCGGGGAGGAAAATCCTCTGCTGATCCTCTGTTGCCGTAAGGCCTGGTTCAAGTGGTCCGGACCATGCTCCTGAACACATTTCTTACTCAGACCCTACAAATTCCACACACAAGGAACGACGTCGCGTACGAATACGCGTGGGCGGGGCCCGGCACTCAGCAGAACTCCGCGGCGACCAGCTCCGCGATCTGCGCGGTGTTCAGCGCGGCGCCCTTGCGGAGGTTGTCGCCGCACACGAAGAGTTCGAGCGCGGTCGGGTCGTCCAGGGTCCGCCGGACCCGGCCCACCCAGGTCGGATCGGTGCCCACGACATCGGCCGGGGTGGGGAACTCCCCGGCGGCCGGGTCGTCGTACAGCACCACGCCCGGCGCGGTGGCGAGGATCTCGCGGGCGCCGTCGACGGTGACCTCGCCCTGGAAGCGGGCGTGCACGGTCAGGGAGTGCGTGGTGACGACGGGCACCCGGACACAGGTCACGGCGACGGGCAGCCGGGGCAGTCCGAGGATCTTGCGCGCCTCGTCGCGGACCTTCATCTCCTCCGAGGACCAGCCGTCCTCGCGGAGCGAGCCGGCCCACGGCACGACGTTCAGCGCGACGGGCTCCGGGAACGGCCCCGTGTTCTCGCCGACGGCCCGCCGTACGTCACCGGGGGTGGTCCCCAGTTCCGTACCCGCGACCAGGGACAGCTGGGCCCGCAACGTCTCCACGCCCGCGCGCCCCGCCCCGCTCACCGCCTGGTACGACGACACCACCAGCTCGCGCAGCCCGAACTCGGCGTGCAGCGCGCCCAGGGCGACGATCATCGTCAGGGTCGTGCAGTTGGGGTTGGCGACGATCCCGCGCGGACGCATCCGTACGGCGTGCGGGTTGACCTCGGGCACCACCAGCGGCACCTCGGGGTCCAGCCGGAAGGCGGCCGAGTTGTCGACGACGACCACACCGCGCGCGGCGGCGATCGGCGCCCACTCGGCGGCCACCTCGTCCGGCACGTCGAACAGCGCGATGTCGACCCCGTCGAAGGCGTCCTCCGTCAGGGCCGCCACCTCGACCTCCTCCCCGCGCACGGCCAGCTTGCGGCCGGCCGAGCGGGGGGAGGCGAGCAGCCGGATCTCGCCCCAGATGTCCGCCCGCTGGGACAGGATCCGGAGCATGACCGCGCCGACGGCTCCGGTCGCTCCCACGACCGCGAGCGTCGGCTTGCCGGTCATCGTCGTACGCCTCCGTACCGGGAGAAGGTCATCGGCCGGTGCCGCCGTAGACGACGGCCTCGTCGGTGTCGGAGTCCAGCCCGAAGGCGGTGTGCACGGCACGGACGGCCTCGGGCACGTCGTCCTTGCGCGTGACGACCGAGATGCGGATCTCGGAGGTCGAGATCAGCTCGATGTTCACGCCCGCGTCGGACAGCGCCTCGAAGAACGAGGCGGTCACGCCCGGGTTGGTCTTCATACCGGCGCCGACCAGCGAGATCTTCCCGATCTGGTCGTCGTAGCGCAGCGAGTCGAAGCCGATCCCCGGCCGGTTTCGCTCCAGCGCGTCGATGGCCCTGCGACCCTCGGTCTTCGGCAGCGTGAACGAGATGTCCGTCAGCCCGGTGGACGCGGCGGACACGTTCTGCACGACCATGTCGATGTTGATCTCGGCATCGGCGATGGTCCGGAAGATCGCGGCGGCCTCACCCGGCTTGTCCGGCACGCCGACGACCGTGATCTTGGCCTCGGAGGTGTCGTGCGCGACACCGGAGATGATGGCCTGCTCCACCTTCTGGTCCCCAATCGGCTCACTGCTGACCCACGTGCCCTGAAGTCCGCTGAAGCTGGACCGCACGTGGATCGGGATGTTGTAGCGGCGGGCGTACTCGACACAGCGGTGCAGCAGCACCTTGGAACCGGAGGCCGCCAGCTCCAGCATGTCCTCGAAGGAGATCCAGTCGATCTTCTTCGCCTTCTTCACGACGCGCGGGTCGGCGGTGAACACGCCGTCGACGTCGGTGTAGATCTCGCAGACCTCGGCGTCGAGCGCGGCGGCGAGCGCCACGGCCGTCGTGTCGGAACCGCCACGACCGAGCGTGGTGATGTCCTTCTTGTCCTGGCTGACGCCCTGGAAACCGGCGACGATCGCGATGTTGCCCCGGTCCAGGGACTCACGGATCCGGCCGGGCGTGACGTCGATGATCCGGGCTTTGTTGTGGACCGAGTCGGTGATGACGCCTGCCTGGCTGCCCGTGAACGACTGGGCCTCGTGGCCCAGGTTTTTGATCGCCATCGCCAGCAGGGCCATGGAGATCCGCTCTCCGGCGGTCAGCAGCATGTCGAATTCGCGCCCGGCAGGCATCGGAGACACCTGCTCGGCGAGATCGATCAGCTCGTCCGTCGTGTCGCCCATCGCGGAAACGACGACGACAACCTGGTTGCCGTTCTTCTTCGCTTCCACGATCCGCTTGGCGACGCGCTTGATGCCTTCGGCATCGGCTACGGAGGAACCTCCGTACTTCTGCACGACAAGGCCCACGTGCGCTCCTCGCTCGGTTCGTTTGTGTCGGCTCAGTCTAACGAGCGTCCGAATTCCACCACCCTGCTCCCGCATGGTGAGACATCGGAATGGTGAGGCACCGGACGTCCGCATCCGGCATCTGCCCAGCGTTCGGCCTGCCACGCGGAAAAGTGCCCTGGGTCACAGCACCACCGCCGGTGGTGTATGCAGATGTTCATGACAATGGAGGTGTCGCTCGCGGCGATCGTCCTGCTCGGCGGATGCGTCCAGTGGCTGACCGGCATGGGCTTCGCCCTGGTCGCCGCACCGGCCCTGGTCCTGCTGCTCGGCCCGGCCCAGGGCGTGATCCTCGCGAACTGCGCCGCCGGAGCGATCAGCGTCGTGGGCCTGGCGGGCGGCTGGCGCCGCGTCCGTCCGGCGGCGATGGTGCCGCTCTGCCTGGCGGCGGCCTGCACGGTCCCGGCGGGCGCCTGGATGACCCGCCAACTCCCGCGCCCGGTCCTGCTGTCGGTGACGGGCGCGCTGGTGACGGCGGCCGTCCTCCTCGTCCTGCACGGCGCCCGCGTCCCGGCCCTGCGGGGCGGCAAGGGAGCGGTGACGGCGGGAGCGGTGGGCGGCTTCATGAACGCGGCGGCAGGAGTGGGCGGCCCCCCGATCTCCCTCTACGCCCTCAACGCGGGCTGGACGGTACGGGAGTTCGTCCCCAACGCCCAGTTCTACGGCGTAGCCGTCAACACCCTCTCCCTCGCCGCGAACGGCGCCCCCCACCTGACCGCCCCCCAGTGGGCCGTCACCGCCACGGCCCTGACGGCAGGCGCCCTGACAGGCAGCAGGATCGCCCCCCGCATCCCCGAACACCGGGCCCGCCACCTGGTCCTGCTCCTGGCGGGCGGCGCCACGACGATGACGAAGGGCCTGTGGGGAGTGTGGGCCGGACATTAGACCCGGACATGAGACACGGAGCCGGCCCGTCGCATCGGTTTCCGGCCGCCGGTCGCTCCTGCTACTTCCCCCGCCGCATCCCCAACGGCTCGCCGATCTCCTCCTCCATGACCCGGCCCGCCTCGAACTCCAGCGTCTCGTCACCCATCGTCGCCTGGTCGGTGTCGAGGCCGTCCAGCTCCTCCAGGGGCTGGTTGAGGCGGACGTGGATGAGGACCGACTGCAGGGCGCGCAGGACGGCGGAGGCGGTGGGGCCCCAGTTGGAGAAGTAGGAGAACTGCCACCACCACAGGGCCTCCGTCGTACGGCCCGAGCGGTAGTGGGCCATGCCGTGGCGGAGGTCGGTGATGGTGTCGGCCAGGTCGTCCGAGATACGGGCCGGGACGGGGGCCCTGCGGGGCTCGTAGGGGTCGAAGACCTCCGAGTAGACGTCGACCGGCTCCAGCAACCGCGCCAGGTTCTCGCGGAGTTCGTCCACGTCCGGTTCCGGGCCCAGGTCGGGCTCGTAGCGCTCGTCGGGGACGATGTCCTCGTGCGCGCCCAGACGGCCGCCGGCCAGCAGGAGCTGGGAGACCTCCAGCAGGAGGAAGGGCACGGTCGAGCCGGGCTCGTCGCCCCTCGCCACCTCCGTGACGGCCACCAGGAAGCTCTCGATCTGGTCCGCGATCTGGACCGCGAAGTCGTCCGGGTCCTGCATCGTGGCGTGCAGCGTGGCGTCAGACATCTAGGAGTCGTCTCCCCTCGAAGGCGCGGCCGAGGGTCACCTCGTCCGCGTATTCCAGGTCGCCGCCCACCGGGAGGCCGCTGGCCAGGCGGGTGACCTTCAGGCCCATGGGTTTGATCATCCGGGCGAGATACGTCGCCGTCGCCTCGCCCTCCAGATTCGGGTCCGTCGCCAGGATCAGTTCCGTGACCGTCCCGTCGGCCAACCGCGCGAGAAGTTCCCGTATACGGAGATCGTCGGGACCCACACCCTCGATGGGGCTGATCGCGCCGCCCAGGACGTGGTAGCGGCCCCGGAACTCACGGGTGCGCTCGATCGCCACCACGTCCTTCGGCTCCTCCACCACGCAGATGACCGAGGGGTCGCGGCGCGGGTCACGGCAGATGTTGCACAGCTCCTCCTGTGCCACGTTGCCGCAGGTCGCGCAGAAGCGGACCTTCGCCTTCACCTCGAGCAGGGCCTGGGCGAGGCGCCGTACGTCCGTCGGCTCCGCCTGCAGGATGTGGAAGGCGATCCGCTGCGCGCTCTTGGGACCGACGCCGGGCAGCCGCCCCAGCTCGTCGATGAGGTCCTGGACCACGCCTTCGTACACCGGACTGCCCTTCCTGGAGACCTTTCGGTACGTACGGTAGTTGGCCGGGACTCAGAACGGCAGACCGGGGATGCCCGTGCCGCCGCCGAGTCCCTGGGCCAGCGGGCCGAGCTTCTGCTGCTGGAGGGTCTGCGCGTTCTCGTTGGCCGCGTGCACGGCCGCCACGATCAGGTCGGCGAGGGTCTCGGTGTCCTCCGGGTCCACGGCCTTCGGGTCGATCTTCAGCGCACGCAGCTCGCCGGCGCCGGTCACGGTGGCCTGCACCAGACCGCCGCCCGCCTGCCCGTCGACCTCCGTGTTCGCCAGTTCCTCCTGCGCCCGCTGGAGGTCCTGCTGCATCTTCTGGGCCTGCTGGAGCAACTGCTGCATGTTGGGCTGGCCACCACCGGGGATCACGATCAGCTCCTCTACGTTCTTCTCCTTGAGCATGAGCCTACGTGGTCCACGGCCCCGTCGCCCCGCCACTCTTTCGAGTGAGAAGTCCAGCAGTCCTATACCTGATCAAGACCCTCTTCCGGGCGGAAAAGCCGGGAAAGCTCCCTCTCCGCCACCCATTGGGCGGTAGGAAGGATCCCGCGCGTCGTCAGGCGATGTCACGCTACGTGACCGGTCGGGATCATCGGGATCAGTCGGGATTCAGTCAGGATCAGTTGGGAGTGCCGGGTGGGTCAGCCGGAGATGCAGCCCGAGGGACCGCCTCAGGACGGGCGGGGCGAGGGTTGGGCCGGGCTGCGGCCGGGCGAGCTGACCGGGCGGGCCTTTCCGCTCGGGGACTGGGGGGAGCCCGCCGAACGGCTGGACGAGCTGTACCAGTGGGTGGAGCGCGGAGCGCTGCAGACGGCGTCCTGGTATCTGCGCGACCGGGTCTGGAAGCGGCGCGGGGCCCAGGGGCTGCGGGCCGGTGCGGCGGCGGGCGCGGCGGCCGGTGCGGCGCTGCCGCTGCTGGATCTGACCGGGGTGGCCCGCGGGGTGGCGCCCTGGGGCTGTCTGGCGCTGCTCCTCGCGGTGGCCTGCGTCGGCATCGACCGGTTCTTCGGCGTGACCTCCGGCTGGATAAGGGACGTGGCCACCGCGCAGGCCGTGCAGCGGCGGCTCCAGGCGTTGCAGTTCGACTGGGCCTCCGAGAGCATCCGGGAGGTGCTGGGCCCGGCGGAGGGCACGGCGAGCGAGGCGGCCGAGCGGTGCCTGGGCGTGCTGCGGCGCTTCTCGGAGGACATCACGGAGCTGGTGCGCACGGAGACGACCGACTGGATGGTCGAGTTCCGTACGGGGTCGGCGCCGCTGGGCATCCAGACGGCGGTCGCCTCCGTACCGAGGCAGGAGGGCGCGGGGCCCGGGGGCCGTTTCCCGCTGCCGCCCGCCAACGGGACCCGGCCGAACATGCCGAGGCAGCGACCGCCGGAGCCCCGGTAGACAGCCGCTCACGCGGCTACGCGCACAGCTTCATCCCCTCCGGGGTCCAGCACGGCACATGCCCGTGCGTCCGGATGACGTCCTGCCCGGTCCCCCGGATCAGATAGGTCAGGAAACTGGACACCAGGGAGTCGGCGGGCGGCTGGCCGTAGGTGTAGGCGTACTCGATCTCGCGGTAGGGATAGGCGCTGTCGCCGTGCTCGATGGCGTCCACCGAGGGCGCGTCGCCGTCCAGGTCGAGCACGCGCAGCCCCTTCGCGTCGGTGGCGAGGTTCAGCTCGCTGTAGCCGATCGCGCCGGGCAGCTGGGCGACCTCGTTCAGCACCTGCTCGGTGGAGTCGAGTTCGCAGCGGGTCACCGGGGCCGTCGGGTCGTCCTTGTGGACGCAGTCGACGGAGGAGTTCGCCATCTCGCCCCGGCCCAGGACGCGCCGCTGGAAGACCTGCCGGGTACCGGAGTTGGCGTCCCGGCTGACGAGACGCACGGGCAGTGAACGGCCGCCCAGCTGACTCCAGTTGGCGACCTTCCCCTGGTACAGACGTCGTACGTCCGCCGTCGACAGGTTCCGCACCCCCACGTCGTCGTTCACGACGAGTGCGAAGACCGACAACGCGACGCGGTTCTCCCGCAGTTCGGGCATGTCGTCCGGCTTGGGCCCGTCGGAGAGGGCCACGAGGGCGGGCGACCCCTTCGCCTTCGCCTGCTCCCCCGCCGCCGCCAGCTCCCGTACGCCCGCCGTGGATCCATGCGCGTCCACCGTGACGCTCGACCCCGTGCAGTCGTGCTCGTACTTCTTCGCCACCTCCTGCATCACCGGCGCGAACGCGGTCGACCCGGTGACGGTCAGCTCGCCCTTCGCGCAGCCGATCGGCGGCGGGGCGCCGTCGCGGGCCACGACGATCGCGGCCAGGGTGACCACGGACACCGTCAGCATGACGGTGATGAGCCGGGAGGCGCGGCTGAACAGCGGCGGCTTGTCGTCGAGGGTGGCGCTGCGGTTGGGATGGACCTCGCCCTCCCGGATCCCGCCGACGATCCGGATGTCCCGGCCGACGTCCCCGCCGGTCAGCAGCACGAGCAGCTTGAAATGGTCGCCCTTGTTCAGCGGGACGCGCGGGATGCGCAGGGTGTTGCCGTCGTAGCCGAAGCCGCGCTCGGTGGTGAAGTGGTCCATCAGGTGGTCGGTGTCGGTCGGCTGGGTCACCGAGACACCGCGGACGGTACGGTCCGTGAACACCGCGGTCAGACCGTGCCGCTCGGGGCTGGTGTAGTCGTCACGGTCGATGCCCATCGAGCCGTCGTTCTCGATGCGGAGCAGGACGAGCGTCGCGTCGCTCATGTCCGGCGCCCCGTCGAAGTCGAAGAGCAGCAGACCGAGCCGGCGGTCGGCGCGGCCCGAACGGACGTCGTCCCCTATGGGGTTGTCCATCTGCACGCGGTAGCCGACGCGCTTGCGGCGCGGCACCCGGCGCTCGTAGCCGACCATGCCGGCGGACGCGGCGATGCCGAGCAGCGCCGTGCCGACCGCGACGATGTTCTCCGTGCTCAACCACGACATGTGGTGCCCCCGCCACTCCCCGGAGCCGGATCGTGGGGGTCACGGTACGCGCGCGGAAGGGGACGAACCGGACGCGTTCGCCGAAGTTCGCCGAACGTTCAACCACCCCATCGGAAGCGGGAGTTCAACGTCACCGTCTGCTGTACGTCAGGCTCTCCCCGCCACCCTTCTGCACCCGCTTCAGCGTGCCGCCCGGCTGCAGCGTGATCTCGGTGGCGTCGCCCGGGGTGCAGGAGGAGGCGGGCTCGCCGGAGCTGACGGTGGACGGCCCGATCTCCAGCGGACCGTCCGCGCCGGGCTGTTGGGTCAGCCTGGCCTCGAAGACGCAGTGGTACGACCCACCGCCGTCGGCCGGCCCCTCCGCGACCAGGCTCAGTACGGCGTCGCCCACCGCGCCCTGCCGGATGGTCAGCTGACGGAAGCCGGTCCCGGTGGTGCTGTCGATCGTCGCCCCCCAGGTGCCCAGATAGGCCGCCGGTATCGCCCCGCCCGGGGCGGCGGAGGAGGACGGCGCGGAGGTGGTCGGGCCGGAGGAGGCCACGGCGGGCGCGGAGCCCCCCTTCCCGCCGTCTCTGGTGTGCCCACCGCCGCCGTTCATCAGGGCGTACACCGAGCCACCGGCTCCCAGGGCCACGACCAGCGCGACCGCGACGAGCAGCGCGGTCGACCGCCCGCTGCGCCGCTCCGGCTCCTCCTCGCCCGGGCGGGGGAACGCCGGAGTCGAGTAGCCCGGCCGGGCGTACGGCGGGGCGGTCGGGGGGGACGACGTGGCCGTCTCGGCATACGGCGGGTACTGCGGATGCTGCTGCGCGTGCCCCTGCGCCCCCGGCACGTCCCCGGGCCCGGGAGTCACGGGGGGCACCCCGGGCGCCGGAAGCCGGCCCGACACGACAGTCGTCTGCCGATCGATCCCGCCCCCGCCCGAAGTGGCCCCCTCATCAGAGACAGCGGCATGCTCGGGGGACCCACCAGCGCCGTCGGCACCACCCGCGTCGGCTTCCGTCGGCCGACCGCCCGCGGCGCCCGTGCCGCCAGGCCCACCGGAATCATCAGGCCCACTCGCCCCGCCGGTGTCCCCCGCACCCGCCGACGACGAGACCGTCGCGGGTGGTGCGGGCGGGAGCGGAGGGGCGGCGTCGTTTGCCTCCGGCTCCTCCACTTCCAGCAACCGCACGGCGTGTCGGCCCAGTTGAGCGACGAGCACCCCCGGCAGCCAGGGATCACGAGAGCGCCCGCCGGACACGGTGTCCTCCGCCCCGGTCCGCTCGAGGATCGCCTCCAGCGAAGGCCGCTCCCCCGGTTCCTTGCGCAGGCACCCCCGCACCAGGTCGGCGATCCCCTCCGGCACCCCCGTCAGATCCGGCTCCTCCTGGGCGATCCGGAACATCAGCGCGTGCACACCGCTGGTGGCCGTGCCGAACGGCTGTGTCCCCGACGCGGCGTAGGCGAGCACGGACCCCAGGCAGAAGACGTCGCACGCCTGCGTGATCCGGTCCCCCCGCACCTGCTCCGGCGCCATGAACCCGGGCGACCCGACCAGCGACCCGGTCTGGGTGAGCCCCTCCCCGCCCAGCGAGGCCGTCTCCAGCGCCCGGGCGATGCCGAAGTCGATGACGCGCGGCCCGTCGATGGTCACGAGCACGTTCGACGGCTTCAGGTCCCGGTGCACGATCCCCGCCGCGTGGATGTCCTTCAGCGCGTGCGCGAGCCCCGCCGCCAGGATCCGTACCGACCGCTCGGGCAGCGCCCCGTGATCGCGGCCGACGACCTGCTGCAGGCTGGGCCCGGCCACGTACCCGGTCGCCACCCACGGCACGGCCGCCTCGGTGTCCGCGTCGAGCACGGGCGCGGTCCAGTACCCGCCGACCCGCCGCGCGGCCTGCACCTCCTGCCGGAAGCGGGCCCGGAACTCCTCCCGCTCGGCGAGTTCCCCGCGGACGAGTTTCACGGCGGCCGTACGGCCCCGGTCCGACCGGGCCAGGTACACGTGCCCCATCCCGCCGGCCCCCAGCCGCGCCAGCAGCCGGTAGCCCCCTATCCGCTTCGGATCCCCCGCCCCCAGTTTCTCCATGCCCGTCCGCCTTCCCCACCCCAGACATACAACGCACGCATACGTGTACGACGGACCGAGAATAATGCGGCCCTACGGGGAGTCGCCCGACCCGGGGGGCGCGGTTCCGCCACCCGCTTTCGACAATCTGTCGCGGAAACCGCCCGTCCACAGAACAAGACGCCGATAGGCCTTCCGCATCGTGGACATCTACGCTCGGCCGCATGACCCCTCAGCCCCATCCCGAAGCCGGCGCCGCAGTGAAGGCCGCGGACCGCGCGCACGTCTTCCACTCCTGGTCCGCCCAGGACCTCATCGACCCGCTCGCCGTCGCCGGCGCGGAGGGGTCGTACTTCTGGGACTACGACGGCAAGCGGTACCTGGACTTCACCAGCGGGCTCGTCTTCACCAACATCGGCTACCAGCACCCCAAGGTCGTCGCGGCGATCCAGGAGCAGGCCGCGACGATGACGACGTTCGCGCCCGCGTTCGCCGTCGAGGCGCGCTCGGAGGCGGCCCGGCTGATCGCGGAGCGGACCCCCGGCGACCTGGACAAGATCTTCTTCACGAACGGCGGCGCCGACGCCGTCGAGCACGCGGTGCGCATGGCCCGGCTGCACACCGGCCGCGCGAAGGTCCTGTCGGCCTACCGCTCGTACCACGGCGGCACCCAGCAGGCGATCAACATCACCGGTGACCCGCGCCGCTGGGCCTCCGACGGCGGCGCGGCCGGTGTCGTGCACTTCTGGGCGCCGTTCCTCTACCGTTCCCGCTTCTACGCCGAGACGGAGGAGCAGGAGACCGCGCGGGCGCTGGAGCACCTGGAGACCACGATCGCCTTCGAGGGGCCGGGCACGGTCGCGGCGATCATCCTGGAGACCGTCCCGGGCACGGCCGGGATCATGCTCCCGCCGCCCGGCTATCTGGCCGGTGTGCGCGAGATCTGCGACAAGTACGGCATCGTCTTCATCCTGGACGAGGTCATGGCGGGCTTCGGCCGCACCGGCGAGTGGTTCGCGGCCGACCTCTACGGGGTCGTCCCGGACCTGATGACCTTCGCCAAGGGTGTGAACTCGGGTTACGTCCCCCTCGGCGGTGTGGCCATTTCACAGAAGATCGCCGAGACCTTCGGCAAGCGCCCCTACCCCGGCGGACTGACCTACTCCGGCCACCCGCTCGCCTGCGCCGCCGCCGTCGCCACGATCAACGTGATGGCCGAGGAGGGCGTGGTGGAGAACGCCAGGCACCTCGGTGCCACCGTCGTCGGTCCCGCGCTCGCCGAGCTGGCCGAGCGCCACCCGAGCGTCGGTGAGGTGCGCGGCACCGGCATGTTCTGGGCGCTCGACCTGGTCAAGAACCGCGAGACCCGCGAGCCGCTGGTGCCGTACAACGCGGCCGGCGAGGCCAACGCCCCCATGGCCGCCTTCACCGCCGCCGCCAAGCAGCACGGCCTGTGGCCCTTCGTGAACATGAACCGCACGCACGTGGTCCCGCCCTGCAACGTGACCGAGGCCGAGCTGAAGGAGGGCCTGGCCGCGCTGGACGCCGCGCTGACCGTGGCCGACGAGCACACGGCGTAGTACGTCGCAGTACGTCCGAGGATCCGAACGCGTAAGGTGACGTGCTCGTGAGACATACGCGAATACGTGCGTATGTACGAGCATCACACCCGAACGCGTGAGGAGAGCCCCGATCATGCCCGGCAACGGCGCCGTGACCCGCAGCACCCTGCGCCAGCAGATCGCGGACGCGCTCCGCGACGAGGTGCTGGCGGGGCGGCTGCGGCCGGGCCGGGCGTTCACGGTCAAGGAGATCGCCGAGCAGTACGGCGTCTCCGCCACCCCCGTCCGCGAGGCGCTGGTCGACCTGTCCGCGCAGGGCATCCTGGAGGCCGACCAGCACCGCGGTTTCCGCGTGCCCGAGTACTCGCTCGCCGACTACCGGAACATGATCGAGGCCCGCAGCCTGGTCACCGACGGCATGTTCCAGGCCCTCAGCACCGGCCACCCCGCCTTCCGCACCCCGCCCGAGGACCCCCGCACGGCCACCGCGCTCGCCACCGTCCGCCGTCGCGGCGAGGAGGCCGCGCGGGCCGCGTCGGCCGGCGACCTCACGATCCTCATCGGCTACGACCTCCGCTTCTGGCGCGAACTGAGCGCCCTCTTCGGCAACCCCTACCTCGGCGACTTCCTGCACCGACTGCGCGTCCAGTCCTGGGTCTGCGCGGTCCAGCACCTGCTGCGCCTGCCCGACCTGCGCGGCCGCCTCTGGGCCGGGCACACGGACCTGGTCGACGCGCTGGCCCACCGCGACGCCGACGCCGCCCGCTCGATCGTCGCCGCCTCCAACGCCCACTCGCTGGCGCTGCTGGAAGGAATGGCCGCCGGCTGAGCGGACGCACGGGTAGCGGTCGAGAGGGGTATGGGACCTGGACCGCACCGACTACCCTGCCCAGACCACCTTCTCTGACCACCTTCTCTGTCCGAGGAGCCCTCTTTGGCCTGTGACCTGTGGCTGGTACCGCTCGTGGACGTGTTGTGCCACACGCCGGACAATCCGTTCGCCGAGGAACTCGCGCACTACAACAACGTGCTGGCGGAGGCCGGGCTCCCGCCGGTGCCGGTGTACCAGTACATGCCGGGCCTGTCCGGCGAGGTCGCCCCCGTGGCCGGCTTCGACTACGACGCCCTCCACTTCCTGCGGCGCGCCTACCTGCTCCAGATCTGCGGCCTGCCGGTGACGCCGGTGGGCGAGCTGGGCGGCGACTACGAGCAGCTGCTGGAGATGTTCGAGTCCACGGCCCAGCAGTCCCATCTGGTCTGGCACTACGACCACGCGGGCGCGTACGTCCCGGTCGACTTCCCGCACCCGCTCTCCAGCGACGAACTCCTCGCGGGAGGCGGCCCGTTGGGCTCCTCCCAGACCCTGCTCCGCGAGCTGGAGCACGTCGCCCCGTCGATCGGCATCGACCCGGCGAACCCCCCGGCACCCCCGGCGGCCCCCGCGGGCCCCACGGAGCTGGAGGAACCGGCGGTCCCGGCGCCGTACGACCCCAGCCCGTTCGCCCGCGAGCGGCACGTGTGGCTGGGGCTGCACGCGGCGGCGACCCGTTCCCTGGCCCAGGGCTCGATGATCGTCTTCAGCTGAGCGCACCGCGCAACAGGCGGGTGTGGACCAGCCGGCCGGGCGCGGTGGGGGGATAGCGCCAGGTGAGCGGCCAGGTGGGCCCGTCGAGCGCGGGTACGGGGATGAAGCTGATCCGGTACGGGCCACTGGTCAGCCGGGTCACGCATTCCGGCCAAGGACGGCGGGCGGTACTGCCGGGGGCGACGAGGAAGTAGACGCAGCGCCGCCCGCTGTCCGACTGGATGACCGGTCCCGGGTCACCTCCCGTCAGACCTGCAAGCCGGTCGGCTACGTCCCGCCCGTGGTCCCCGTCGAGCCGTACGGCGTCGAATTGGACCCCTGCCTTGCGGAGTTGGATGCCGGTGGCGGGAATCCACTCCACGGCGAGGTGACTTTGAGTGTTCATGGGGTCAGTGTCAGTGATGGCCGCTACCTTCTTCTATAACTCTCCGTCCATATCTTGGAGCAGTGCGGAGTCGACGTGGAGTGACCATGACCGGTTGAGTTCGGTTGAGTCCGGGGGTGACCGCGATGGCGCGGGCCGAGAACAAAGAGGAAGCAGGCGGTACGGCACATCTCGTCGCCGCCCTGGCGAAGGCGCTGCGAGAGCAACAGGGACTCACACAGGAGGTGTTGGGAAAGAAGCTCGGGTATACGGCGTCCGCTGTGAGCGCGATGGAGACATGTGCGCAACCGGCGAGCGACAAGATGCTGGTCGCGCTGGAGGAGCACATCGGGGCCGGGCTGGGGGTGTTCCAGAAGGCGCGCAGGTGGATGCTCCTGGAGAAGTACCCGGCAAGGTTCAGGGGCTTCTCGGAAATGGAGTCGGGGGCGATCACGATCAGTTCATACGAAACCCTGGTGGTCGACGGCCTGTTCCAGACGGAGGACTACGCGAGGGCGTTGATCGGGGGCGGCTATCCCCCGGTCTCCGAGCAGAAGCGGGAAGAACTGGTCGAGGCGCGTCTGCTCCGCCGGGCACTCTTCGACCGGGCTCCAGCCCCGATGATCGAGCTGATCCTCGAAGAAAGCGTGCTGAGGCGGCCGTTCGGAAGCCGGGAGATCCTCCGAGGACAGCTGCGCTCACTCATCGAGGACGCCCAGCGGGACAACGTCTGCCTTCAGGTGCTCCCGATGGACCGAGGCCTGCGAGGGTCGCACGCGGGTGACCGAGGCGGGATGAAGCTGGTCGAGACCAAGGACCACGAACACGTCGTCTACATGGAGATCGAGGACCAGGGCATCCTCATCAGCGATCCACCAGACGTATCCCCACTGGCCCACCGCTATGCGAAGATCCGGGCACAGGCCCTGAGTCCTGACGACTCGCTGAGCCTCATCGATCGGCTGGCAGGGGAGAAGCAATGACCGGCACCGAAGCGCTTCGGTGGTTCAAGTCGAGCTACAGCGATGCTGGGGGCGGACAGTGCGTCGAAACCGCCTACACCTGGCGCAAGTCCTCGTACAGCGACAGCGGAGGCGGCAACTGCGTCGAAGTCGCCCCCTGCCCATCCGCGATCCACATCCGGGACTCCAAGAACCACCCCACCGCCGCCCACCTCACCGTCACCCCCACCGCCTGGGCCGATTTCCTCGCTCACGCCACGAAGTGACCGTTGGGGCAGTGGTAGTGCCCCCGCGTTTCCTGGTGGGTCGCGGCCGACGCTGCGAGACTCGGGTGTCATGCATGCGCATGAACAACAGAAGGCTCGGGGAACCTCGCGGCTGACGGCGCCGACGCGGGCCCAGGCCCAGTCCACGTCCGCCCCCGCGTTGCACACACTGCCGCGCGGTGCGGGGAACGCGGCGATGGCGGAGGCTCTGCGGCGGGGGCAGGACGTTCCCGTGCAGCGCATGCCGGCCGATACCGCCGCGACGGCGGCCACGCTGGGCGGGCTGGAGGCCCGGCTGAAGGAGTGTGCCGGCGGCGCCGACACGAGTGTGGTGAAGCGGCACACCGCGATCCTGCACCTCGACGCGGACGTGGAGAAGCTCGAGAACGACCCTCAGTTGGCCCCCGCGGACCAGCAGCGGGTGGCCGGGCTGCGGCGGGGCGTCGATCAGCAGAAGGCGGCCGTCGAGGCGCGTGCACGGCAGCTGGACCGCTATCTGGCCAAGGACGGCGGCCCCTACACCATGATGGTCGAGAACGGCCTGCTGTGGACGGACCAGTACTGGCCCAACGCCTTCGCCAAGATGCGGGAGCGTCTGAACCCCAGCTGGTGGGGGGAGGCCGCGGGCCAGGCGTACTTCGAGAAGATGTCCCGCCAGAACGTGGCGGGCATGCGCCAGGACACGTCCAAGGTGCAGGGCGACTGGAAGCAGCGGATGCGGGACGGATTGCAGGACCAGCTCCGCAGGAGTGTGCTCAGGCACTACACGACCCTCAGACGGGCCGAACTCATGCTGACCGGCGGCATGAAGACGAAGGCCGACCTGGAGCACAGCGAGTTCGACTACGACCACAACACCTCCGCCTTCGACGAACACGGGCTGTCGAACTCGGGGTTCCTCTTCTTCTTCATCGAGGACCCCGCCGCGCCGTTCCGGGACACCCGGTTCAAGAAGGAGGCCGACGGTACGGAGGGGACCCCGGCCCGCATCACCCTGGGCATTCAGGAGTCGGGTCTGCTGTCGAAGGGCTGGGTGATGCTCAGCGACTTCGCCCAGCGGGAGTATCCGACGATCATGGCCGACGAGAACGACCCCGCCCAGACCGACTCCTTCCTGCCCACCCGGGAGGACGAGCGCAGGCATCCGGAGTACCAGCTCCTGGTCCGCAGGTTCACACCGGGCCGGGAAACCCTGACCGAGGCCGACGTGGACACGTTCATGGAGCTCTCGGAGCGGGATTCGACGCGGGGGCAGGCGTTCAGCGTCGTCCGGCCGATGGTGAGGAACGACGCGAGCAACGCGATGACCTATGGCGCCGGACCGCAGCAGCAGAACTATCCGGAGCCGCTCGTCCGCAACATCCTCACCGGCAAGGACATCATCCCGGGCCTTGCGGAGCGGGCCGTGCTGGAAGTGAGCCGGTTCGAGCAGACCACTCCGCAGCTGGCCGACCGGCTCAAGGCCATGTCCCCGCAGGCACTGATGAAGTTCCTGCTCAAGGACCTCCTGCGACCACAGGCGATGCTCCCGAGGCAGCTGGAGATCAAGCGGAGCGACATCGAGAGGCGGTAGGACGCCGTCCGTGGCGGACAGGAAACCGGCCGGACCGGTCCGCCACTGACGCCCCGGCCCGCAGGCCCGGACGACCGGCTCAGAAGACCGGCGTACCGTTCTGCGTCAGCTTCCAGTTGACGGCGGCGAAGTCGGCCGGGTCGAGGCTCTTCTTCGCGGTGACGTAGTCGATCATCAGCTGCCGGATCTCGTTGGTCGAGCTGTACGCGATCGGCGCCGAGGCGATGTGCGGGTAGCCCGAACCGCCGTTCGCGCGGTAGTTGTTGACGGCCACGACGAAGACCTGGTCGTCGGCGACCGGGGCGCCGTTGTAGGAGAGGTTCTTGATGCGGGACCCCTCCGGCTGCGCGATGTCGATCTCGTAGTCGACGCCCGCCGCCACGTCGTACATGTAGTCCCAGAAGCTGTTGGCGTTGGTGAGGGTCGCGGTGTCGACCTTCGTACCGGCCGGGACCTGGTGGTAGTACTTCGCCGCGTACTCCAGGTAGTCCTTGAGCTGCGCGCCCGTCAGCTTCTTGCCGTACAGGGTGTTGTCGTAGATGTAGAGCCCGGCGATGTCCTTGATGGTGACGTTGCCCTGGGGGATGTCGGCCGTGCGCGAGAACGGCGCCGCCACCGAGATCAGCGGGAGCGCGGCGTCGGCCGCCGACAGGCCCGCCTTGACCGTGTCGGCCTGGACCTTCTGGATGAAGTCCATGATCGGCACGTCCTTCCAGCAGGACTCCGCCGCCGAGAGGTCCGCCGTGCAGGTGCCGACCGCCGTGTTGACGTACTTCACGACCAGCTCGTGGTCGGCCGTCAGGAGCTTCTTGATCTCCGGGTCCTCGTCCGCCGTGTTGGGGTTGAGGGTCTGCGCCGTCTTGCTCGTCACCTTCCACTGGCCGTGGTGCAGTTCGACCTCGAAGTCGAAGACGCTGAGGCGGTAGCCCCAGCAGTACGGCTCGGAGAGGAGCACCTCCTCGCCGGTCTCCTGGTTCTTGACCGTGTAGGAGGGGACCTCGACATGGGTGTGGCCGACGAGGATCGCGTCGATGCCGGGGACCTGCTCGGCGACCAGGTTGGAGGCGTTCTCGACGTAGGGAAGCTCGTCGCCGTACGAGGACGAGCCGTCGAGGCCCGAATGATCCGTCAGGAACACCACGTCACAGCCGAGCGCCCGCAGCCGGGGCACGTACTTCTTCGCCTGCTCCACCAGCCCGGGGAAGACCATCTTCCCGCTGACGTTGTCCTTGTCCCACAGCGCGATGCCGGGGTTGGTGAGCCCGAGGATGCCGACCTTGATGTCGGGGGCGCCGGGCACACAGATGCGCTTGACGGTGTACGGGTGGAAGGCGGGCTTCAGCGTCTTGGCGTCCAGCGCGTTCGCGCCGAGCAGCGGGAAGTGGCACTGCTGCTCGAACTTGCGCAGCACCTCGATGCCGTAGTTGAACTCGTGGTTGCCGAGGGCGGCGGCGTCGTAGCGCATGTGGTTCATGGCCACGGCCATCGGGTGCCTGGGCCCCTTCTTGCCGTCGGTCCCGGTGATCGGGTCGACGCGCGCGAAGTAGTAGGCGAGCGAGGTGCCCTGGATGATGTCACCGGCGTCGACGAGCAGGACGTGGTCCTCGCCCTTGGCCTCCCGCTGCTGCTTGATGAGCGTGGCGACACGGGCGACGCCGACCGAGTTGCCCGCCTTGTCGCTGTAGGCCGCGTCCTTGTAGTAGTCCCAGTCGAAGACGTGGCTGTGCAGGTCGGTCGTGCCGAGGATGGAGAACTTCCAGGTGCGCGGGCGGTGTTCGCGCTTCTGCTCGGCCGCCTCCGCCGGAGCGGCGACCGCGCCGGCGGCCGCGACGGCCGCTCCGGTGACGGCCGACTTCTTCACGAACTCCCGGCGGTTCATGGGACTGACGGGCATACGGGGCTCCTGGGGCGAGGACGAGGAAGAGGGAGGAACACAGGCAACTACCCGCGTAGATGCTTGCCTCCGGTTCATCTCCTGAGAACCACGAACAGCCCAAGGGCCGGTCAAGGAACTTCATGTCCATGACCGGCCCGTGAAGCGGAGCCGAACTACCGGAGTCGGACTACAGGAACGAGTTGATCTCGATCGTCTCGTCCCGGCCCGGGCCCACGCCGATCGCGGAGATCGGGGCGCCGGACATCTCCTCCAGCGCCTTGACGTAGTTCTGGGCGTTCTTCGGCAGGTCCGAGAAGGACTTCGCCTTGGTGATGTCCTCGGACCAGCCCGGCAGGGTCTCGTAGACCGGCTTCGCGTGGTGGAAGTCGGTCTGGGAGTACGGGAGTTCCTCGACGCGCTTGCCGTCGATCTCGTACGCCACGCAGACCGGGATCTGCTCCCAGCCGGTCAGGACGTCCAGCTTGGTGAGGAAGAAGTCGGTCAGGCCGTTCACCCGGGTCGCATAACGGGCGATCACGGCGTCGAACCAGCCGCAACGCCGGTCACGGCCGGTGGTGACACCCCGCTCGCCGCCGATGCGGCGCAGCGCCTCGCCGTCCGCGTCGAACAGCTCGGTCGGGAACGGACCGGCGCCGACGCGGGTCGTGTACGCCTTGAGGATGCCGATGACCCGGCTGATCTTCGTCGGGCCCACGCCGGCGCCGGTGCAGGCACCGCCGGCGGTCGGGTTGGAGGACGTGACGAAGGGGTACGTGCCGTGGTCGATGTCGAGGAGGGTGCCCTGACCGCCCTCGAAGAGCACGACCTTGTCCTGCTCCAGCGCCTCGTTCAGGAGCAGCACCGTGTCGGCGACGTACGGCTTGATCTGCTCGGCGTAGCCCAGCAGCTCCTCCACCACCTGGTCCACGGCGATCGCGCGCCGGTTGTAGAGCTTGGTCAGGAGCTGGTTCTTGACGTCGAGCGCCGCCTCGACCTTCTGGGTCAGGATCGACTCGTCGTACAGGTCCTGGATGCGGATGCCGACGCGGTTGATCTTGTCCGCGTAGGTCGGTCCGATCCCGCGCCCCGTCGTACCGATCTTCCGCTTGCCGAGGAAGCGTTCCGTCACCTTGTCGACCGTCACGTTGTACGGCGTGATGACGTGCGCGTTACCGCTGATCAGGAGCTTGGACGTGTCTACGCCACGCTCGTTCAGACCGCTCAGCTCGGAGAGCAGGACCGACGGGTCGACGACGACACCGTTACCGATGACCGGCGTACAACCGGGAGAGAGGATTCCGGAAGGGAGGAGGTGGAGCGCATACTTCTGGTCGCCGACGACGACCGTGTGGCCGGCGTTGTTGCCGCCCTGGTAGCGCACTACATAGTCCACCGAGCCACCGAGCAGGTCGGTCGCCTTCCCCTTGCCTTCGTCACCCCACTGAGCACCGAGCAGCACAAGTGCGGGCACGCGCGTACACCCCTTCCGGGCGGGGCATGTCCAAGGTCGGGGGCGTGGGCGTAAGGTTCACCGCCGCGTGCCACAGCGACCGCCGTTGGTCGCACAACCGTCGGACCGGATGCCCCGGAATAGACGAAGCCCCTGGCGCAATAGCGCAAGGGGCTCTTGCACAAAGATGCTACCCGAGGAAGCGAGGCAGGACCGAGGTGGCGACCTTCGCGACGTCCGAGCAGCTGCTGGTGATCATCGATCCGGGGGCACGGCAGACGGACGGAGAGTCCGTGCGCATCGCGAAAGACGTGCTCAGCGCGGGTGCGGCGGCGAAAATGTGCCTCCCGGACGGCCCGGAGGAATTCGCCCGCGCACTGGGCCGAAGGGGGTCGCGGCGGCCGGTGGTGATCGGCGACGACCACGCCCTGGTCCGCGCGGTCACCCTGCTGCACCGCGAGCGCGAGCTGACCGGATGCGGTCTGTCGGTGGTCCCGGTCGGAGAAACGTCTCTCGCCCAGTCCCTGGGCGTGCCCGGCGGGGCCGTGGCGGCGGCCCGGACGGTCCTGGACGGGACGGAACGACGCCTGGACCTGCTCATCGACGACAGCGACGGAGTCGTCCTGACCGAACTGTCCATCCCCCCGACCCGGGTCTCGGCCCCCGCCCTGTCCGCGCGCCCCTGGTACCGCACCCTGGCCCGCACCCTGACCGCCCGCCCCGCCCGCCTCGCGTCGGTGCCCTCGCCCGGCGCCTCCCGCCTGCGCGTGGAGGTCGACGACGAGCCGCTCGTGGACCTGGGCCAGCCGGTGCAGGCGATCTCGGTGACGCCGGGCGCCCACGGCCTGGCCGAGGTGGAGGTCCGCCCCCTGTCGGTGGGCGCGGAGGCGACCCCCCTGCGCGCCTTGGGCCGCACGGTGACGGTCACGGGCCCGGACTTCCGCTACCGCGCCGACGCGGCCGTCTCAGGGCCCGTACGCAGGCGCACGTGGCAGGTGGCGGAGGGGGCCTGGGGGCTGGTGCTGCCTTCCGTGTGAGGCGCCCTTCGGTCCACCCAATGGTCTGGTGACAAATATTTAACCTCGCCGACCCCTTCCCGCGCCCCCGTCTCGTCCAGCATCCTGCTCCATCAGGACCCACCAGGACACATGGACCGGACACGGAGGGGGCCACCCGATGGCAGTGGACGAGGGCGTTGCCCCGGCGGCACAGGCGGATGACGGCGAGGCGGTTCATCGGCTGAAACCCAATGCCGTCGGGCTGCTGGGGGTCGTGTTCATGGCCGTGGCGACCGCCGCGCCGATCACCGCGATGACCGGGAACGTGCCCTTCATGGTGTCGTCCGGCAACGGCGTCGGGGCACCCGCGAGCTATCTCGTCGCAATGGTCGTCCTGGCAATCTTTTCCGTCGGTTTCACCTCGATGGCGAAACACATCACGTCCACCGGGGCGTTCTACGGATTCATCTCCTACGGGCTCGGGCGCACGGTCGGGCTGGCCTCCGGGCTGCTCGCCACCTTCGCCTACGTCGTCTTCGAACCCGCCCTGATCGGGATCTTCTCCACCTTCGCGACGACCACCTTGAAAGACCAGACCGGCCTCCACGTGCCCTGGTGGACCTTCGCCGTGCTGATGCTCGCGATCAACGCGACGGGTACCTGGTTCGGGATCAGCGTCGCCGAGAAACTGCTGGTGGTGCTGCTGGCGACCGAGGTCACCGTCCTGGCGGCCATGGCGGTGTCCGTCGCCCTGCACGGCGGCGGCCCGCACGGGTTCACCTTCGCGCCGGTCGACCCGGTCAACGCCTTCAAGGGCACGTCCGCCGGGCTCGGGCTCTTCTTCGCCTTCTGGTCCTGGGTCGGCTTCGAGTCCACGGCGATGTACGGCGAGGAGTCCCGCGACCCGAAGAAGATCATCCCCAAGGCCACGATGATCAGCGTCCTGGGCGTCGGCGTCTTCTACGTCTTCGTCTCCTGGATGGCCATCACCGGCAACGGCGAGGCCGAGGCCGTGAAGGCCGCCTCCTCCGCCAACCCGCTCGCGATGTTCTTCAACCCCACCGAGCGCTACGTCGGGCACTGGGCGGTCGACGTCATGCAGTGGCTGATGATCACCGGCTCGCTGGCCTGCGGCATGGCCTTCCACAACTGTGCCGCCCGCTATCTGTACGCCCTGGGACGGGAAGGCGTCGTGCCTTCGCTGAAGAACACCATCGGCCGCACCCACGCCCGGCACGGCTCCCCGCACCTCGCCGGGCTGGTGCAGACGGCCGTCACCGCGGTGCTGCTCGGCGCCTTCTGGGCCGCGGGCAAGGACCCGTACACCGGCACGTACGTCCTGCTCGCCATCCTCGGCACCATGGCGATCCTCGTCGTCCAGGCCGTGTGCTCCTTCGCGGTGCTGGCCTACTTCCGCTCGCACCACCCCGAGAGCCGCCACTGGTTCCGCACCTTCACCGCCCCGCTCCTCGGCGGCATCGCGATGCTGGCCGTCGTCGTGCTCCTGGTGTCCAACATGAGCGCGGCGGCCGGCCCCGAGTCCGGCTCACTCGTACTGAAGGCGACCCCGTGGCTGGTGGCGCTGGTAGCGGCGAGCGGCATCGGCTGCGCCCAGTACCTCAAGCGGCGCGCACCCGAGCGGTACGCACTGCTGGGGCGGACGGTGCTGGAGGAGACCAAGGAGCGGTAGCGCTCCGCCGGAAGTGCCGCGATGCGCCGTCGGCCGTCCGCGACGCCGTCGCGGACGGCCGCGCGGTTCCCCGCGCCCCGCAGGGGCGCTTCAGCGCCCGTACTTCTCGTCCCGGTACACCCGCCACCGTTCCATCACCTCGACGACCTCCTTCTCCACGAACTCGAAGAAGTCCAGCGTCTCGCCCAGCCGGCGCCCCGCGGGGGTGTCGGCTCCGAGGCTCGCCACCCCCTCGCGCAGGGCCTCCTCCCAGCGCTTGATGATCGCCTCGCGGTTGGTGAGCGCCTCGTACCACTGGTCGCTGTGCACCCGGTACCGCTCCCGGCGCGAGCCCGGCTCGCGCTCGCGCGAGACCAGGTGCACCTGGGCGAGATAGCGCACGGCACCGGAGACGGCCGCGGGGCTGATCTTGAGCTGCTCGCCCAGCTCGGCGGAGGTCAGGGTGCCGGCGTCGGAGGCGAGCAGCGCGCCGAAGACCCTGGACGGCATACGCGGCATGCCCGCCTCGACCAGCTGCGCCGCGAAGTGCTCCACGAATCGCGAGACCGACTCGGGGTCCCGCTCCGCGCTCTCAGAACTCGGCTCGGTCATGCCTCTCACCCTATCCGGCATTCATGCGTTTCCTTAACTTCACAAATTTCTGAAAGAAGCGTACGTTCGGAAGCATGACGAAGGCAATCACGGTCTCCGGGCTCCACAAGTCCTTCGGCCGTACCCACGCGCTGGACGGCCTCGACCTGGACGTCGAGGCCGGTGAGGTGCACGGCTTCCTCGGCCCCAACGGCGCCGGCAAGTCCACCGCCATCCGCGTCCTGCTCGGCCTGCTGCGCGCCGACGCGGGCGCGGCCCAGGTCCTCGGCCGCGACCCCTGGCGGGACGCGGTCGAGGTGCACCGCCGGATCGCGTACGTCCCCGGCGACGTCACTCTGTGGCGCAACCTCTCCGGCGGCGAGGTCATCGACCTCTACGGCCGGCTGCGCGGGGGACTCGACACACGGCGGCGCGCCGAGCTCATCGAGCGCTTCGAGCTGGACCCCACCAAGAAGGGCCGCACCTACTCCAAGGGCAACCGGCAGAAGGTCGCCCTCGTCGCCGCCTTCGCCGCCGACGTCGACCTGCTGATCCTGGACGAGCCGACCTCGGGCCTGGACCCGCTGATGGAGGAGGTCTTCCAGGCCTGCGTGGAGGAGGAGCGCGACCGGGGCCGTACGGTCCTGCTCTCCTCGCACATCCTCAGCGAGGTCGAGGAACTCTGCGACCGGGTCAGCATCATCCGCAAGGGCCGGACCGTGGAGAGCGGCTCGCTCGCCGACCTGCGCCATCTGACCCGCACCAGCGTGAGCGCCGAACTCGCCGGACCGCCCGACGGACTGGCCCGCCTTCCGGGCGTGCACGACCTCGACATCCGGGGCCACCGGGTCAGACTCCAGGTCGACACCGACCGACTCGACGCCGTACTGCGGTCGTTGAGCGCCACAGGGGTGCGCTCACTGACCTTGACCCCGCCGACGCTGGAGGAGCTGTTCCTGCGGCACTACCAGGAAGAGGCAACGGCGTGAGCGGCCGACTCACCGGCACCGGAACCCTGTTGAGATTCGCCCTGCGGCGCGACCGCGCGCTGATCCCGCTCTGGACCGGGGTGAACGCGCTCATGGTCCTCTCCATGCCGAACACCCTGAAGACCCTGTACGCCACCGCCGCCCAACGCGCCGGCCTCCAGCACCAGATGGCCACCAACACCTCGCTGCGCGCCGTGGTCGGCCCGGTCTTCGACGACTCGCTCGGCGCGCTGACCGCCTGGCGGATCGGGGTGTACGCGGGCGCGCTCGCCGCCGTCATGAGCCTCCTCGTCGTCGTACGGCACACCCGCGACGAGGAGGAGAGCGGGCGGCAGGAACTGGTCTCCTCCGGGATGGTGGGGCGCCGGGCCCCGCTCACGGCGGCCCTGCTGGCGGCGGCCGTCGCGAACACGGTCCTCGGCCTGCTGATCGCCGCCGGACTGGCCGGACAGGGCGCGGCCGGCGCCGTGGTCTTCGGCCTCGGGGTCGCGGGCGCGGGCATGCTCTTCGCCACGGCGGCGGCGATCTTCGCCCAGCTGACCGAGAGCGCCCGGCTGGCCCGGGGCCTGACGGCGGCGGTGCTGGGCGCGGCCTTCGTGCTGCGCGCGGCGGGCGACTCGGCCTCCGCCGACGGCTCGTCCGTCCTCACCTGGCTGTCCCCGCTGGGCTGGCTGGAGAACCTGCGCGCCTTCGCGGCCGAACGCTGGTGGGTACTGCTCCTGTTCGCGGCCGCCATCGCCCTCCAGACGCTCCTGGCCTACGGGCTGGCCGGCCGCCGGGACATCGGCATGAGCTTCCTGCCGACCCGCCCGGGACCGGCCGCCGGGCGCCTCGGCACCGCCGGCGCGCTGGCCTGGCGGCTGCAACGCGGCAGCGTGCTCGGCTGGGGCCTCGGCTTCTTCCTCGCCGGCGTCGTCTACGGCGGGCTGACGGACGGCGCGGCCAAGCTCGTCGGCGACAACGCCCAGGCCCGCGAGATCTTCCAGCGCATGGGCGGCCGGTCGGGGCTGACGGACGCCTTCCTCGCCGCGATGGTCGGCATGCTCGGCCTGGTCGCCGCGCTCTACGTCGTCTCGTCCGTGCTCCGGCTGAGCGGCGAGGAGACCTCCGGCCGCGCCGAACCGGTCCTGGCCGGTGCCGTGGGCCGACTGCGCTGGGCCGCCGGACATCTGCTGATCGCCTTCGGCGGCTCGGCCCTGGTCATGCTGCTCGCCGGTCTGGGCTTCGCCGTCGGCTACGGCAGGCAGATCGGCCCGGTGCTGGGCGCGTGCCTGCTCCAGGTCACCGCCGTCTGGGTCATCGGCGGTATCGCCGTCCTGCTCCTCGGCATCCTGCCGCAGGGCGCGGTGGCGGCGTGGGGCGTGGCCGGCGCGGCCCTGCTGATCGGCTGGATCGGCCCCGCCCTGAACGTCCCCCGCCCCGTCCTGGACCTCTCCCCCTTCGGCCACCTCCCCAAGCTGCCCGGCGGACACCTCGACTGGACCCCGGTGGGCGTCCTGCTCGCACTGGCGGCCGTGCTGGTGGCGGCCGGTCTGGCGGGCCTGCGCCGCCGGGACCTGACCGCCGGCTGATCAGCCGACCGCCACGCGCAACTCCTCCAGCCCCCGCATCACGAAGTTCGGCTTCCGCTCCGGCTCGGCCGCCAGGGCCAGGGCGGGAGCCTGCTCCAGCAGGGCCCGCGTCGAGGCCGCCAGCTCGATACGGGCCAGGGGGGCGCCGATGCAGTAGTGGATTCCCGCGCTGAAGGAGATGTGCGGGTTCTCGGCACGGGTCAGATCCAGGCGGCCGGGGTCGGCGAAGACCGCCGGGTCGTGATTGGCGGCCCCGAAGAGCAGGGCGACCTCCGAACCCCTGGGGATCGTCGTCCCGTCGATCTCGATGTCGTCCAGCACCCAGCGCTCGAAGAGCTGGAGCGGGGTGTCGTAGCGCAGCGACTCCTCGACGGCGCCGGGCACGAGGGAATGATCGGCTCGCAGCGCGGCCAGCTGCTCCGGATGCCGGAACAGCGCGAACCACCCGTTGCCCGTGGCGTTGACGGTCGCCTCGTGCCCGGCGTTGAGCAACAGGACGGCCGTGGAGATCATCTCCTGCTCGGTCAGCCGGTCGTCGTCCTCGTCGTGCGCGGCGATCAGCCCGGAGATGAGGTCCTCCCCCGGCTCCCTGCGCCGAGCGGCGATCAGCTCCCGCAGAAACCCGGAGAACTCCACCGACGCACGCACCGCCCTGGCCGCCGTGTCCTTGGACGGATTCAGCTCGTACATCCCGCAGATGTCCGCCGACCACGGCCGCAACTGCCCCCGCTCCCCCTCCGGAATCCCCAGCATCTCGGCGATCACCGCGACGGGCAGCGGCTCCGCCACCTCCGCCAGCAGATCCCCACCGCCCTCCCGGACCAGCCCCGCGACCAGCTCGTCCGCCAGCTTGCGCACATACGGCGCCAGCCGCTCCACGGTGCGCGGCGTGAACGCCTTGGACACCAGCCGCCGGATCCTCGTGTGATCCGGCGGCTCCAGATCGAGCATCCCGTGATCGTTGAGCGTGTGGAACGGCTCCTGCTCGGGCGGCGGCGCACTGCGCCCGAAGTCGTCGTGCGTGAACCGGTGCTGGTAGGTACGGCCCAGCCGGCGGTCACGCAGGAGCGCCGAGACGTCCGCGTGATGGGGGACCAGCCACTGATCCGTCGGCTCGTACCGGATCACCCGGCCCAGGGCCCTCAACTCGGCGTAGGCCGGGTACGGGTCGGCCAGGAACGCGGGGTCCCAGGGGTCGAAAGCGAGGTCCGCAGCAGCTGCCATGAACGGACGCTAGCCCGGCTCACCCCGGTGTGACCAGCCTCGCCTCGTACGCGAACACCGCCGCCTGCGTACGGTCCCTGAGCCCCAGCTTCACCAGGATGCGGCTCACATGGGTCTTGATGGTCGACTCCGCCACCACCAGACGCTCGGCTATCTCGGCGTTCGACAGGCCCTGGGCGATCAGGACCAGGACCTCCGTCTCCCGCTCCGTCAGCTCGCCGTAGGCCGCCTGGGCCGCCGGGACGAGACGCGGGGACTCCACCAGGCGGGAGAACTCCGTGATCAGACGTCTGGTGACCGAAGGGGCCAGGAGCGCCTCACCGGAGGCGACCACCCGCACGCCGTCGGCCAGTTGCCGGGCCGAGGCGTCCTTCAGGAGGAAGCCGGAGGCTCCCGCGCGCAGCGCCTGGTACACATACTCGTCCAGGTCGAACGTGGTCAGCACCAGCACCTTCGCCGCCGCGTCCGCCGCGACGATCTCCCGGGTCGCCTCGATGCCGTTCAGCTCCGGCATCCTGATGTCCATCAGGACGACGTCCGGGGCCAGCTCCCGGACCCGCTCCACCGCCTCCCTCCCATTGACGGCCTCGCCGACGACCTCGATGTCCGCCATCGCGTTCAGCAGGACCGAGAAGCCCTCGCGGACCATCATCTGGTCGTCCGCGATCAGTACGCGGATGGTCATGCGTCCCCTTCGGTCGCGGCGGCCGGCACCGGCAGGAACACCGTCACCTCGTAGCCCCCGTCGTCCACCGGGCCCGCCGTCATCTCACCGTTCAGCATCGAGACGCGCTCCCGCATACCGGTCACCCCGTGCCCGGCACCGGGCGAGGGCTTGATCAGGTGCGGGGCGGGCGGCGGACCGTTGACTATGCGCAGACCCAGGCCACCGAGAACGTACCCGATCTCCACCCGCGCGGCCGCCCCCGGTGCGTGCCGCAGGGTGTTGCTCAGCGCCTCCTGCACGATCCGGTAGGCCGACAGCTCCACCCCCTGCGGCAGCTCCCGCACCGCGCCCGTCACCGCCTTCTCCACTTCCAGTCCGGTCTCCCGCACATTGGCGAGCAGCCCGTCCAGATCGGCGAGCATGGGCTGCGGGGCGTCCGGGGCCTCGTAGTCCTCCGCGCGGACGACGCCCAGGACCCGGCGCAGCTCGGTCAAGGCCGCCACCGCGTTCTCCCGGATGGTGACGAACGCCTTCTCCAGCTCCGGCGGCGGATTCTCCACCCGGTACGGCGCGGCCTCCGCCTGGATGGCCACCACCGACATGTGATGGGCGACCACGTCGTGCAGCTCGCGGGCGATCGTCGTCCGCTCCTCCAGCAGCGTGCGCCGCGACCGCTCGTGCGCCGTCACCGTCTGCTGCGCGGTCACCTCCTGCTGTGCCTCCCGGCGAGTGTGCCGGACCGTGACGATCAGCAGGATCAGCGCGGACAGGAACAGCATCGGGGCGGTGTCGGTGTCGTAGTTCCCCCAGCCGAAACCCGTATCGGCGAAGAAACCGAACAGGGCGGTGAACACCCACATCCAGGCCGCCGTGCGCGGGCGGGTGCGTATCGCGACGATCGTGAGCACCAGCAGATGGGATATGAAGCTGCCCGGCAGCCACGGCCAGCTGATGTCGGCACCTCCGGTCACGGCCGTGGCAGCGGTGGCCGCGAGCGACGCCCAGAACGCGCCCACCGGACGCACCAGCGTCAGCAGGACCGGGACCAGCGCGAGCAGCCCGCACATCAGGGACACCACAGGGCTGTCCGCCCGCGCCATGGCGACGAACATGGCCACCACACCGCCGATGGTCACCAGCAGGTGCCGGGTCCAGGCCGCGTACTCCCGCGCCCGGCCCGACATGCGCCGGGAGATCCAGCCCGCATCGGACCTGCGGGGCAGCGGGTCGTAGGCGAAGGCGTCCTGGAACAGGTCCTGCCGCAACCCCCGCAGGGCATCCGCGGCAAGCCGGAACTCCGGACTGCGCGGTCGGCCGGCCGCCCCCGGCGGTGTCGTCTGCGTGTGCGTCGTCTCGGTCACGTACAGAACGGTAGGCCGAGGTGGCCGCAGCGGTCGTCCCCTTGGAGAGGGGTCCTGCGGGGTCCCTCTCAGGTACTACGGGTCTTCGGGGACCGGGGATCAGGGTGCGATCAGTAGGTGCCGCCCGGGCGGACCAGGCCCGATTCGAAGGCGAAGACCGCTGCCTGGGTGCGGTCGCGCAGGCCCAGCTTCACCAGGATCCGGCCGACGTGCGTCTTCACCGTCTGCTCGGCCACGACCAGCCGCTCGGCGATCTCCGCGTTCGACAGGCCCTGCGCGATCAGCGCCAGTACCTCCGTCTCCCGCTCCGTGAGATCGCCGACGCGCTGCTTGAGCGGGGCCCGGACGCCGCCGTCCAGACGGGAGAACTCGGCGATGAGGCGCCGGGTGATGCCGGGCGCGAGCAGGGCGTCGCCCGCGGCCACGACCCGCACCGCCTCGGCCAGCTTGTCCGCGGAGGCGTCCTTGAGCAGAAAGCCGGAGGCTCCCGCGCGCAGCGCCTCGTACACGTACTCGTCCAGGTCGAACGTGGTCAGCACCAGCACCTTGACGCCGGGATGCTCGACGGCGATCCGGCGGGTCGCCTCGATGCCGCCCAGCTCGGGCATCCGGATGTCCATCAGCACGACGTCCGGGCCCAGTTCGGCGGTTCGGGCGATCGCGTCCAGCCCGTCCACGGCCTGCCCGATCACCTCGATGTCGGGCTGGGTGTTGAGCAGCACGGTGAAACCCTGCCGGACCATCTCCTGGTCGTCGGCGATGAGTACGCGGATGGTGCCGGCGCCGCTCGTCATGGGGCCTGTTCTCCTGTCGGGGGCTCGGGGCTGTGCGGGTCTGATGCGGGGGATGACGGCGGGCGCGCGGGCTTGAACGCGGAGGGCCGGCCGATGTCCGTCGGCTCCGGGGTGCCCTCGCGCGGCAGGAACGCCGTCACCCGGAAGCCCCCGAGCCGGTCGCCCGTCGCGACGACGTGCCCGCCCAGCATCGCCGCGCGCTCCCGCATCCCCAGCAGACCGTGACCGCTGCCGGGAGTCGGCGGGGCCGGGCGGCTGGGGCGGGAGTTGGTGATGTCCAGACATATGCCGTGCGCGTAGTGGAGGACCTCCACGCTGACCGACGCGCCCGGCGCGTGCCGCAGGACGTTGCTCAGCGCCTCCTGGACGATCCGGTACGCCGACAGCTCCACGCCGGGCGGATAGCCGCGCGGCTCGCCCTCCACCTTCATGGCGACGTCCAGACCGGCCGCCCGTGTGTTCTCGATCAGCGCGTCCAGCCGGGCGAGGTTCGGCTGCGGGGCGTCGGGGGCCGGGCCGGTGCCGGGGGCGGACAGCCGGTAGGTGTCGTTCACGGCCTCCGGGTCGTCCGGGCCCTCCGACCGCAGGACACCGAGCACGCGGCGCAGCTCCGTCAGGGCCTCCAGGGCGTTGTTGCGGATGCCGGCGAGGTTCTCCTTCAGCTCCTCGGAAGGGTGGTCCACCAGGTGGGGGGCCACCTGGGCCTGAATCGAGATCACCGACATGTGGTGGGCCACCACGTCGTGCAGCTCGCGCGCGATACGGCTGCGCTCCTCCAGCAGGGCCCGGCGGGCCCGCTCCTCCGCGGTGATCGTCGTCTGCTGGGCCAGCTGCGTACGCGCCTCGCTGCGGCTGCGCAGGGCGGTGCCGATGAGGACCGCGATGGCGAAGAGGACGACGGCCATGACACCGGTCGGGGAGTATCTCTGGGCACCGATCAGGGCCTGCACCGCCCACGTCACCGCGACAGTGGCGCCGAGTGCGCCGAGCGTGCCGCGCAGTCGCACACGCAGGGCGAGAAGGGTCAGCACCACCATGTGGGCCAGCAGGACGGGCGTCGACCAGGGCCAGTTGGCGTTGGCGGCCGCGTCCGTCGCCAGATGCGGACGGGCGAACAGGGCGGTGAGGACGGCGGCCGCCAGGGACACGGCCCAGGCGGGGACGGGACGCCAGATCGCCACGATGACGGCTGCCCCCTGGACGAGACCGAGGAGCAGACCGACGGCGACCGTGAACCCGTACTCGTTGGCCAGTTCCTCCCCGCCGCCCAGACCGATCCCCAGGGCGGCGTAGGCCGTGAACATGTAGGTGAGCAGCCGGAGCCAGCGGTGCCGGGCGAAGGGGGGTGAGTGGGGGGAGGCGTTCTCGCCCAGCCAGGTGCGCAGACGGCGGCGCCGGGTGGGGGTGGGGG
>NZ_LGDV01000214.1 GCF_001280015.1 Streptomyces sp. MMG1121 | reverse complement strand
GGTGGGGGCCTGGGGCAGAGGGGTGAGGGTGCGGGGGTACGGGTGGTACGGGGGTACGGGGCGTGGTGAGTGGCTCAGCGGTGCGGTGGACGGGTGCAGCCGGTGGGGGCGGTGGGGGCAGGTGTACGGCACAGGTGGGTGTGGTCGGCAGGCTGTGGCTTTTCAGTGGTGCGTCTGGTGGTGCGTCCGGTGGGACGGTGGGTTTTCAGTGGTGCGTTCGGTGGGACGGTGGGTTCTGTGGTGGGGCAGGTGGGTGTGGCCGGCAGGAGCGGTGGGCATGGCAGCGCCGCGGGCCGGGGCAGTTGACCCGGTCGGGTCGGCCCGTGCGGCGGGACGGCTCGACCTGTGCCCCGGACCGCCCCCGGCGCAGGGTGCCGGCTCAGCCCACGAAGCGGCCGTACGACCTCAGGGTGCGCAGTGCCGCGATCGTCACCAGGGGGCGTGCCTCCAGGGCGGGGGCCGGGGCCCACTGGCGCTGGGGGTACCACCCGCGCGTCTGGCAGTGGGGGAGGACGGGCCAGCCGCCGTCGTCCTGCTGCTCGGCCGCCAGGTGGTCCAGCGAGCGGGCCATCTCGTCGTCCGTGAACCACGCGCGGGCGAGCGAGTCCGGGCTTCTGGCGAAGTCGTGCGGGAAGTGGTGCCCGGCCGGGGCGTAGCCGGCCGCGACCGGATATCTGTCGAGCCGGTCCGGATCCAGTGCCGCGAGCCGCTGCGCGCGCACCATGCGACCCAGCCGGTCGGCGGCGGCCTCCGCGCGCGGGCGGTCGGGCACGGAGTCCAGGAAGGCCACGGCGGCCTCCACCTCGTACGGGTGGGACTTCTCCAGGGACTCCACGGCCTGCCAGCAGAAGTCGGTGGCCCGGAACAGCCAGGCGTGCCACACCTCGTTGCGGTGCAGCAGCCCGACCACCGGTCCGGTCGCGAGCAACTCGCTGGGCGGGCTGTCGAGGATCGGCACGAACGGTGCCGCCGGATAGCCGCGCTGGCTGGGATGGACCGCCGGCAGGGCGCCGTCCGCCGTGGAGACCGAGGTGAGATAGCGGCACACGCGCTCCACCCGCTGTCCGCCGCAGCGCCCGATGGCGTCCAGGACGTGCAGTGCGTGGGCGGTGTGCAGCGGCTGGCTCACGGGTCCGCGCAGATCGGGCTCCAGCGCGTGCCCGTACCCGCCGTCCTCGTTGCGGTAGGCGTCCAGCGCCGCTTCCACCGCGTCCGGGGTGCCGTGCAGGAAGTGGTGGGCGAAGAGGCGCTGCTCCAGCACGCGCGCGGTGAGCCATACGAACCGTTCGGCGCGGAAGAGCGGAGAGCGCGCCTGGGGCGTGGAGGGGAGTGGGGAGACTCCGGTGTCGGCCATGCGTCAGACCGTAGGACGGAAAGCGGTCTCGGCAAGCGGTCCCGGCCGGGGCCCACCCCCAGGGGCGGGATACTGAGGTCATGCGGTTGACAGTCTGCTGGCGGCGGAAGCCCCGGCGACTCGCGGAGACCTTCGTCGTCGTGCCGTGAACCGACTTGGTGCGGATCGGTTCGTACACGAGGGACGGCCTCCCGCCAAGTTCGGTCTGCCGGAGGTCACGCGTGGCCTCATCGCCGCGGGCGGCGGGGTGATCCGGCTGCCCAAGCGCATTCCGTACCACCTGGCGATGGAGCTTCTGCTGACCGGTGAGCCGGTCAGCGGCCGGCGTGCCGGAGATCTGGGCCTGGTCAACCGGCTGACCACACCCGGCGAGGCGGTGGCCGGCGCGCTGGAACTGGCCGAACAGCTCGCCCGGAACGGCCCGCTCGCGCTGACGGCCGTGAAGGCGCTCGTGCGGGTCGCGGACGGCATGCCGGAGGCCGACGCCTTCGCCGTGCAGCGGGGGGAGATGGCCGCCCTGACGTCCTCGGCCGACGTACGGGAGGGCATGACCGCGTTCGCCGAGTGCCGCGCCCCGCAGTGGACGGGGAAGTGACATGAAGATCGAAGACGTCCGCCGCCACCCGACGACGCCGCTGACCAGTCCGGCGTACCCCCCGGTGATGCCCTGGTTCACCGACCGCGAGTACCTCAACATCGTCTACCGCACCGACCTCGACGCGCTGCGTGCCGTCGTACCGGAGCCCCTCGAGATCGAAGAGCCGCTGGTCCGGTTCGAGATCATGAAGATGAACGACGTCACCGGGTGCGGCCCCTACACCGAGGCGGGCCAGGCGATCCCGGTCAGCTTCGACGGCGAGAGCGGCGAGTACCTCCACGCGATGTACCTCGACAACTTCCCCGCCACCGCCGCCGGGCGCGAGGTCAGCGCCTACCCGAAGGCCATGGCCTCGCCGAAGCTGTACGTCGACAACGACGTGCTGGTCGGCACGCTCGACTACGGCACGCTGCGGGTGGCCACGGCGACCATGGGCTACAAGCACTACCAGCTCCACAAGCGTGAGGCCGAGGCAGAGATCACGGTGCCGACCTTCATGCTCAAGACCGTCCCGGGCTACGACGGCACCCCGCGCGTCCAGGAACTGGCCCGCACCCAGATCACCGATGTGGTCGTCAAGGCTGCCCACACCGCTCCCGCGCGGCTGCAGCTGTTCCAGCACGTACTCGCCCCGCTGGCCGATCTGCCCGTCCTCGAGGTCGTCTCCGCCAGCCACATCCTCACCGACCTGGCTCTCGCCCCGGTCAAGCCGGTCTTCGACTACCTGAAGGAAGGCAACCGATGACACAGGACTTCCGCACCGCCGCGGTGATCGGCGCCGGCATGATCGGGCTGTCCTGGACGGTGCTGTTCGCCGGTCACGGCATGGACGTGTGGGTGAGTGACCCGCGGCCGGACCTCGCCGAGGCACTGGACGCCGCGCTGGCCGAGTTCACCCCGCACCTGGCTGCGCAGGGGCTCGACGTCGCCGGGTTCGCCGACCGCGTCCACGTCGCGACCGATGTCACCGAAGCTGTCCGCGACGCCGACATCGTGCAGGAGAACGGTCCCGAGGACGTCGAGTTCAAGAAGAACCTGTTCGCCCAGCTGGTGCGCGAAGCCCCGCGCCACGCCCTGCTGCTCAGCTCCTCCTCGGCGATTCCCTCGACCGCCTTCACCGGTGAGATCGAGGACGCCGGCCGGATCCTGATCGGACACCCGTTCAACCCGCCGCATCAGATCCCGCTCGTCGAGACCGTGCCGGGCGAACACACCGGCGAGGACGCCGTCCAGGCAGCCGTGGACTTCTACACCTTCGTCGGCCGCACCCCGGTCGTCGAGCGCAAGGAGATCCCCGGGTTCGTGGGCAACCGGCTGCAGAACGCACTCAGCCGCGAAGCCAGGTACCTCGTCGAGCAGGGCGTGGTGACCCCCGACGACCTCGACAAGGTCCTCACCACCTCGCTCGGTATCCGCTGGGCGGCTGTCGGCCTGTTCCTCGGCCAGCACCTCGGCGGCGGCCCCGGCGGCTACCGGCACCTGATGGAGCACATCGGCAAGTCCATGGACCGGATGCCCCTGGGTGCGCCGTCGGCCGACCCCGAAGACCAGGAACGAGTCATCCAGGCCGTCGAGCAGGCCTACGGCTCCTCCCCCTCCGCGCAGCTCGCAGAAGCCCGCGACCGCAAGCAACTGGCCGTGCTGTCCGCGCTGGACGTCGCCGCCATCAAGGAGAACTGACATGAGCACCGACGTCGCACCCCTGGACGACCAGTTGGTCTCCGACTTCTACAACTTCGAGGCCCTCCTCCCGGACGACGAGCGCAAGATACTCCTCAAGGCCCGCACCCTCCTGCAGCAGGACATCAAGCCGCTGGTCAACAAGTACTGGGCCAAGGACGAGTTTCCCGAGGAGCTGATCCGGAAGTTCCGCGGCAGCGGCCTGGCCGGCCTCGCCTACGAGGGCTACGGCGAGCACAAGCTGGCGGTCAGCAACCTCCTCCAGGGCATGCTCGCGGCTGAACTGACCCGCCTGGACGCCTCGGTCGCCACCTTCTTCGGTGTCCACAACGGACTGGCCGGCTACTCCATCTACGCGGGCGGCGACGAGGAGCAGCGCGAACGTTTCCTGCCCGCGTTGTTCGCGTTCGACAAGATCGGCGCGTTCGGCCTGACCGAGCCGCTCAGCGGCTCCGACGCCGCGGGCGGCCTGCGTACCACCGCCAAGCGCGAGGGCGACTCCTGGGTCATCACCGGCGCGAAGCGGTGGATCGGCAACGGCACCTTCGCCGACCACGTGGTGGTGTACGCCCGGGACGTCGACGACAACCAGGTCAAGGCCTTCGTCGTCGAGAAGGGCATGCCGGGATTCCAGCCGGAGAAGATCGAAGGCAAGATCGCGCTGAAGATCGTCCAGAACGCCCACATCACCCTGACCAATGTCCGGGTGCCGGAGGCGAACCGCCTGCAGAACATCAACTCCTTCAGGGACGTCGCCGAGATCCTCCGGTTCACCCGCAGTGGCGTCGCCTGGCAGGGCCTGGGCCTCATGCTCGGCGCCTACGAAAGCGCCCTCGCCTACGCCAAGGAGCGCCAGCAGTTCGGCCGTCCCATCGCGAAGTTCCAGATGGTCCGGGACCTCCTGGTCAAGAGCCTCGGCAACATCACCTCCTCGTGGGGCATGCTGGTGCAGCTCGCGCGCCTTCAGGACGCCGGCGTCTTCCGTGACGAACACTCCTCGCTCGCCAAGGGATTCGTCACCGCGCGGATGCGCGAGGTCGTCGCCTGGTGCCGCGAGATCTTCGGCGGCAACGGCATCGTGGTGGACTACGACATCGCGCGGTACTTCTCCGACGCCGAGGCCCTCTACTCCGGGCTCCGCGTGCTTACCCGCTTTTCCTGGCCACCCGGCAGCGGCGCGCACGCAACCGCGACACATGGAACGCGCGCCTTTGGAAGCCCGCGCTCGCCTCCGCCGGACTCATCGGCAAAGTGGACCCCGATTCCGGCGGGAGCAAGTGGCAGCCGTCACGCGAGCTCGGCTTCCATGCCTTGCGCCACACCTACGCCGGCGTCCAGCTCGAAGCCGGCGAGTTGATCGTCTCCCTCGCCCGCCGGCCCTGGCTTTACTCTGCGTACATACATGCACTTCACGCCCGGCGCAGACACGCGAGGTCGCGCCGCCATGGATGCTTGGTTCAGTGGGGAGGCGAACTCCCTGGAAACCCCTGACGGGTCATGCGGGGCATGAAGGACGAGAAACATGCAGGTCATGGCAGGTACGGAGCGGAATTCATGCGGTTGACGGTCTTCTGGCAGCGGATGGCGGATCACTTCGGTCCGGGGTACGCCGACACCTTCGCGCGCGATCACGTGATGACGGAGCTGGGCGGACGCACGGTGAACGAGGCGCTCGACGCCGGCTGGGCGGCGAAGGACGTGTGGCGCGTGGTCTGCTCCGTCATGAACGTGCCGGGCGAGCGGCACTGACGCGTTGACTGCCGGCCTGCTGCCGTCCCGCTCCCCATCGCCGCCCTATATGCCCGAATTGCGGGTAAAGGTAGTTGCGGTACGGCACTGATCGGTCACGAAATCGCAGGTGGGCGCGGGTTGTCGGTGGCGTCGGCGAGACTTGCCTCGTGGCACCCACTGACGAGGACAACGAGCCGCTGACCCGGCACACGGCATCCACCGGTACGACAGCGCCCGACCGGCCCCCGGCCCGGACCACCGTCGTTCCGGGCGGCCGCATGCCGCGCTGGCTGCCGCGCGCCATGGTGCTCGCGCTCGCTCTGATCGCCGTCTTCCAGCTGGGCACGTGGGCCTTCCACCAGCTGACCGGGCTGTTGATCAATGTATTGATCGCGTTCTTCCTGGCCCTCGCGATCGAGCCCGCGGTGAGCCGGATGGCCGCCCGCGGGATGCGCCGGGGCCTCGCCACCTTCCTGGTCTTCCTGGCATTGACGATCGCCATCGCCGGGTTCGTCACGTTGCTCGGATCCATGCTGGCCGGACAGATCATCAAGATGGTCGAGGGTTTCCCGGACTATCTTGATTCGCTCATCCGCTGGATCAATGACTCCTTCCACACGGACCTCAAGCGCGTGGACGTCCAGGAGGGCCTGCTCCACTCCGACTGGCTGCGCAAGTACGCGCAGAACAGCGCGGCCGGTGTCCTCGACGTGTCCGCGCAGGTGCTCGGCGGGCTGTTCCAGCTGCTGACGGTGGGACTGTTCTCGTTCTACTTCGCCGCCGACGGCCCCCGGCTGCGCCGCGCGCTGTGCTCCGTACTGCCGCCCGCGCGCCAGGCCGAGGTGCTGCGCGCCTGGGAGATCGCCGTCGACAAGACCGGTGGTTATCTCTACTCGCGCGGTCTGATGGCGCTCATCTCCGGGATCGCGCACTACATCCTGCTCCAGACCCTGGGCGTGCCGTACGCGCCCGTGCTCGGTGTCTGGGTGGGGCTGGTCTCGCAGTTCATCCCCACCATCGGGACGTATCTCGCGGGCGCGCTGCCGATGCTGATCGCCTTCACCGTCGACCCCTGGTACGCGGTGTGGGTGCTGGTCTTCGTCGTGGTCTACCAGCAGTTCGAGAACTACATGCTCCAGCCCAAGCTGACCGCGAAGACGGTCGACATCCACCCGGCGGTCGCCTTCGGCTCGGTCATCGCGGGCACCGCGCTGCTCGGTGCCGTGGGCGCGCTGATCGCCATCCCCGCGGTGGCCACCCTCCAGGCCTTCCTGGGGGCGTACGTGAAGCGGTACGACGTCACGGACGACCCCCGGGTGCACGGGCACCGCAGCAGCCGGGGCCCGGGCGGTCCCGGGATGTTCGCACGCATACTCCGTCCGCGGGCCGGGGAGTCCGAGGCGGAGGAGACGCCGTAGGCCGTTGCCGCTCGGGTCGGGCCGTCGGCCCTCGGAGGGGACGTCGCGGAACGGCGTGTCCCTGGGCCCTTCTCAGTACGTCAGCACCGCCCACACGCCCGCTCCGGCGACGGCCGCCGCGTAACAGCCGACCGCCGTGGCCACGATCCGGCGGCGCGTCTGCTCGCTCCAGGGCGAGCGGGACAGCAGCCGGGCCAGGAGCGGCAGGACGAGGACGGCGTGCAGGCTCACGGCGTGCAGGGGCTTGAGCGGGGCCGTCGAGTGGTAGGCGGCCTGCTGGTGGCCGGTCCGGGTCAGCACGACCCCGCGCGCGATCATCGCCGCGCCCGAGGCCAGCGCCACCAACAGGATGGCGAAGCCGGAACGGACCGCGAGCGACATGCCGGCGGGGCCCGTCGGCCGGTACCGGAACGACGCGACGGCGAAGACCGTGAGCAGGACCACCAGGACGGCGCCGCCCACCGCGAGGCTCATGGACACCGCCGTGTCGAAGGGCGTCTCCATGTTCAGATGCGAGGGCACCCGGCGCCACGCCTGGAGCGTGATGCCGCCGACCTCCACCACGCAGTCGGCGGCGAAGACGAGCAGCAGGACCGCACGCAGCCGCGCCTCCACGCGCAGATACGACGTGACCCAGGTGACCGCGATCAGCGTCAGTCCGAAGGAGAGCCCGAACGTGAAGGGTTTGCGCCAGGAGACCGGGCCGTCCCAGGGGCCGCCGTCGACCGCGAACACCACCAGGTGCACGAGACCGGACAGGACGAGGAACAGCCCCGTCGCGTGACAGAGGCGGTCGACGGGCCGCGGAATGTTCATGGGCCAAGGCTCCCGGGAGCGGCCCGCGCAGTCGTCGTCCGGCCGAAGACAACCGCCGTACACCACAGGGAGTAGCGGCGTCGGGTATCCGGCCGGGAGGGGTCACGGGGAGACCGTGGCGACGGGCGGGGTCCAGCGGTTGGTGCGGGGCACCGAGCCGGTGACGCCGTAGTCCTTCTTGAGGTGCTCGGGGATGGCGTAGTGCATCACGCGCCCCCGGGTGAGGGACGACAGTTCGAAGATCGTCGTGAGATGGCCGAGCCGGTCCAGGGCCCAGGCGCCGAGCGGGGAGCGGTCCTCGATGGTCTCCAGCACCCCGAGGAGGTGCGGAACGGCCTTGACCAGGGTGTCCCAGCGGGTGCGGGGCACCCGCAGCCAGTCGGCGCAGGTGTCGCCGATCAGATGGCGGACGAGGGCGGAGACGATCGGATCGAAGAGGGTGCCGGGCACGACCTCCTCGTAGAGGTCGATGAGCTGCCGGGTCAGCTCCGCACCCTCCTCGGAGGGGCCCATGTGACGGAGCATGTACAGGTCGAGGAAACTCCGCGCCTCCTCGAGGGTCTTGGGCACGGCCTCCTGGTCGACACCGAGCATCGCGCCGACCACCCGCCAGGCGTAGTAGTAGGCCTCCGCGCCCTCCGTGGTCATGTGGATGCCCAGCCGGTGCAGGCTGTCGAGGACCAGCAGCGAGAAGCACATCTGCCCGCCGATCATGTCCTCCTGGCAGATCGGCGTGCCCAGGGCCGCCGTGTCCCAGCGCTCCTCGCGCGCGAGGTGGTGCCGGATGGACGCGTGCAGCAGCCGGACCTTCTGGGCGGCGGGGACGAAACGGCTGCCGGCCTCGAAGGCGTCGGGCTGCATCAGGTAGACGGTGAACTGCCCGGTCTCCGCCATCCGTTTGGATGGGTACTTGAGCGAGTGCGTGGCCGACAGCAGCTTCGCCACGTGCGGGACGACGTAACAGGCGGGCATGGAGGCGAAGGACAGCGCCGTGGAGATGTGCACGTTGTTGTCGATGAAGAACAGCCGCGCCTTCTCCATCTCGCCCCAGTCCACCCAGGCCGGCGGGACGCTCGTCGCCAGGAGGTACTCGCGGGCCACGTCGGGCAGCCCGTTCGGCAGCGGAGCGCCGGCCGTGGAGACGTACCGCATGAGGCTGTTGAAGGTACCGACCTCCCCGCGCGCGAAGAGGGTGGCGACGGTCGCGTCGGCGAGTTCGTCGCCGGCCTCCCGCAGCGCGTCCATCGAGGCCTCGGTGAAGGTCATGGCAGGGCTCCTTGTCCAGGCGGTCATGGGGTCCAGGCGGTCGTGGGATCCGGGGATTCGCGGGGGCCGGGCGTCGGCCCGGGTCGTTGCGAGGGTCGGCCGCCCTCCCGTTAGGCCCCTGTGCTGCGAGTCAGAACGGGCGGATCGTCGCCGCATGCGCCAGCCCGGCCAGGGCGTCGGCGGCGGGCGCGGACACGTCCAGCTCGTGCAGGGCGTCGAGCGCCTCCGCCACGCGCGCGGAGATCATGTTCTCGACGCGGTCCGCAGCCCCGAGCCGGCGCATCACTTCCCGTACGGCGTCGAGGCCCGCCCGGTCCGGCCCGCCCCGGCCCAGCAGGCCCCGCAGCCGCTCCCGCTCGTCCGCGCCGGCGATGCGCCAGGTCTCCGCCAGCAGCGCGGTCGGTCGATGGCCGCGCACGTCATCGGTGTCGGCCTTGCCGGTGCGCTCCGGGTCTCCGAAGAGCCCGAGCAGGTCGTCGCGCAGCTGGAAGGCCTCGCCGAGCGGCAGCCCGTACGCCGAGTAGCCCGCCCGCATGCGCTCGCCGGCCCCGGCCAGGGTGCCGCCGATCAACAGGGGCTGTTCGACGGTGTACTTGGCGGTCTTGTACCGGATCACCTTCAGCGACGCCGTGGTGTCCGGGACGGTCCCGGTGTGCAGGATCTCCAGGCACTCGCCCGCGATCAGCTCCCGGGCCAGCAGCGACCACAGCGGGCGGGCCCGGGCCAGGTACGCGGCGGGCAGGCCGCACGTGGCGAACAACTGCCCGGCCAGCGACATCAGCAGGTCCCCGACCAGCATCGCCAGCGACCGCGCGGCGGCGCCGGGACACGGATGCCCGGGTACGGCACCGCGCAGGGCCAGGTGGGCGGTGGGCCGGCCGTGCCGCAGGGGGCTGTCGTCGATCAGATCGTCGTGGACGACCGCGGCGGCGTGCACCAGCTCCATGGAGGCCGCGGCCCGCAGCAGCGCGTCGCTGTCCGGCTGGCCGGCCGCGCGCCAGCCCCAGTAGCAGAACGCCGCCCGCAGCCGCTTGCCGTGCGCGACCGTCGCCTCCAACTGGTCGGCCACCGGCGCCAGGGCCGGGTCGACCTCGGCCAGCAGATCGGCCTCCTGGGTGACGAAGCGGTGCAGCACCTGGTCGACGCGGGTCCGGAACGCGGCCGCGTCCCAACGCTCAGCCGCCATCGGCACCCCGGCGGGCGAGCGCGTGCCCGGCGAGGATCTCCAGATGGGCCGGGGGTACGGTCGTGTACCGGTCCAGTGCCAGCCGGCCTCGGGCCATCAGGTCCTGCTCGGCGGCCGACGCCAGCTCCACCGCGTCCGAGCGGCGCAGCAGCCCCCGTACCGTCGTCAGGGCCGAGCCCAGCGTGCTCACCACCAGGTCCGCCACTCCCGCCGCCAGCAGCACGGCCTGCTCGTCCAGGCTGCCACGGCGGCCCCCTCCTTGTGTCATACCCTCTCCCACCAGCGCGTCCGGCTTCCCACCGGCACCTGAGCATGGCGGCTCCGAGTACGCGGGGGAGGCGGAATCGGAGCCGGGCGCACCAACGGGTGACCGGTTCGGCAGGCCGTGCGGTTCCCCCGCCTGGGCCCGCGGGAACTCGCGGTCGAGCGGGACGTGTCCCTGCCGGGCCATGATCGTTCCCGGACATGAAGAAGATCATCGGCATCGCCGCGGTCGCGCTCGTCGCGGCAGCCCTGGCCACGTCCGCCTTCGCCGGCAACGACAGCGACTTCGGCCCCGGTGTCGAGGCCGCGAACAAGTGGAACTTCAGCGCGGCGGCCGTCTGCTTCCAGGAGCCGGCCGCCGTCCCTGCGGCAAGCCCCTGGACGGGGAACCCCCTGAACCACTGCACCCATGGCAACGTGCTCAACCCCTCCGGCCACCGACAAGGCGTCGCGGCGCGGCCTGAGCGGCTGGGCTCCAGGTGGCCTTGCCGCCCGGGCGGCTGTGGACGCCGGCCTCTTTGATGAGGATGCCGCCGAGGGCGCGCGGCCCCGCCCAGCCGCGAGCGCGGCGCAGGGTCGCGGGGTCCGGGGCGGGACGGTCGGCGGCATGGAAGCGGTCGGCGGGTGTGCCCGGCGCCCAGGGGGTGACGATGCAGGGGCGTGGAAGCCGCACGGAGGGTTCGCCGAGCGCTGGGGGACGCGCACCGGGAGGGGAGGCGTTGGGCCAGGGGCGGCAGCCAGGCGTACTCCTTGCGCAGCAGGGCGTCCACGGACCGCGTGGCCCAGGGCGGCCGGACCGCGAGGTCGTCGCCGAGCCGCCACAGCTGGTCGTCCCAGCCGCGCGCCGAGCCGTGACGGGCGATCGGCCAGGTCGGGGTGCTGGTCGCGCGGCAGATCGGGGACGAACTCCGCGGTGATCCCGGTCTCGGTGTGGGTCATGCGGAGCGACGATGAAGGGAGCGGCGGCCTGCACAGCGGGCTTCTTTCCGGGCCTCGGGACGCTGCCGAACCTTGGATTCCGGCATCGCGTGGTGCGCTTGACACGAAAATCGAACATCCATTCTTATGGAAGTTCAGGCGAGGCTCTGGATGGTGGATTTCATCCCGTTTTGCGGGGAGATGTCTCTCGGTTATCCACAGGCTGGGCCTGCGTCGGGGCGCATTGTCAGTGGCAGGGGTTAGCGTCTTTGACGTGAAGCGATCGACTCAAGCAAACCGGGTGGAACCCATGGCAGGAACCGACCGCGAGAAGGCGCTCGACGCCGCGCTCGCACAGATTGAACGACAGTTCGGCAAGGGTGCGGTGATGCGCCTGGGCGAGCGGCCGAACGAGCCCATCGAGGTCATCCCCACCGGGTCGACCGCGCTCGACGTCGCCCTCGGCGTCGGCGGCCTGCCGCGCGGCCGAGTGGTCGAGGTGTACGGCCCGGAGTCCTCCGGCAAGACGACCCTGACCCTGCACGCCGTGGCCAACGCCCAGAAGGCCGGCGGCCAGGTCGCGTTCGTGGACGCGGAGCACGCCCTCGACCCCGAGTACGCGAAGAAGCTCGGCGTCGACATCGACAACCTGATCCTCTCCCAGCCCGACAACGGCGAGCAGGCCCTGGAGATCGTGGACATGCTGGTCCGCTCCGGTGCCCTCGACCTCATCGTCATCGACTCCGTCGCCGCGCTCGTCCCGCGCGCGGAGATCGAGGGCGAGATGGGCGACAGCCACGTGGGTCTGCAGGCCCGCCTGATGAGCCAGGCCCTGCGGAAGATCACCAGCGCGCTCAACCAGTCCAAGACCACCGCGATCTTCATCAACCAGCTCCGCGAGAAGATCGGCGTGATGTTCGGCTCCCCCGAGACCACGACCGGTGGCCGGGCGCTGAAGTTCTACGCCTCGGTGCGTATCGACATCCGCCGCATCGAGACCCTGAAGGACGGCACGGAGGCGGTCGGCAACCGCACCCGCTGCAAGGTCGTCAAGAACAAGGTCGCGCCGCCCTTCAAGCAGGCCGAGTTCGACATCCTCTACGGCCAGGGCATCAGCCGCGAGGGCGGTCTGATCGACATGGGCGTGGAGCACGGCTTCGTCCGCAAGGCCGGCGCCTGGTACACGTACGAGGGCGACCAGCTCGGCCAGGGCAAGGAGAACGCGCGCAACTTCCTCAAGGACAACCCCGACCTGGCCAACGAGATCGAGAAGAAGATCAAGGAGAAGCTGGGCGTGGGGGTCCGCCCGGAGGAGCCCGTCGCCGAGCCGGGCGCGGACGCGGCCGTCACCACCACGACCGACGACGACGCCAAGTCGGTGCCCGCCCCGGCAGCCGCCAAGGCCGCCAAGCCCAAGGCCGCCGCAGCCAAGAGCTGACCGACCCGTGACACGACGAACCGACTGGGCCGAGTACGAGTACGCCACCCCCGGTACCCCGCGGGGGAGGGGCACCGGGGGCTACCCGGACTCCGCCCCGGACGGTGACGACGGACACCGGGACGACGTACGCGGTGGGTACGGCGGTGAAGACGGACCCGGTGGGCACCGCGGAAACGGTGGGTACGAGGGCGACGGCGGCGCCCGCAGGGGCGGTCGGAGCCGGCGACGGCGCGGCTTCGGGGACGCACCCGGGGAGGACGAAGGCGCCCCTTCCTCGTCGAGGGCCGAGCAGGGGGAGTCTTCGGGGGACCCGGCTGAGCGGGCACGGGCGATCTGCCTGCGCCTGCTCACCGGGACCCCGCGCACCCGCAAGCAGCTCGCCGACGCCTTGCGCAAGCGGGAGATTCCCGAGGACGTGGCCGAGGAGGTGCTGTCGCGGTTCGAGGAGGTCGGGCTGATCGACGACGGCGCGTTCGCGGAGGCCTGGGTGGAGTCCCGGCACCACGGCCGGGGGCTCGCCCGTCGGGCACTCGCCCGGGAGCTGCGCACCAAGGGGGTCGACTCGACGCTGATCGACGAGGCCGTCGGTCAGCTCGACTCCGAGCAGGAGGAGGCGACCGCCCGCGAGTTGGTCGCCCGCAAACTGCGCGCCACCCGCGGTCTCGACCGCGACAGACGGCTCCGCCGCCTCGCCGGCATGCTCGCCCGCAAGGGCTACCCCGAGGGCATGGCCCTCCGCGTCGTCCGCCGGGCCCTGGAGGAAGAGGGCGAGGACACGGAGTATCTGGGAGGGGACGGGGACATCTGAGGGCTTCCGGGGAGGGGCTCCCGGGCCGGACGGAGGGGTTTCGCGGGTCTGGACGGGGCTCCGAGGCGTTACGGCAGGGGGGCCGAGGTCTCACCGCGGGGCCGTACGTTCACCGGACCACCGTCAAGCGCACAAGTGACCTGGTCGTCGAGGCGGACCCCGGGCAGGTGCGGCAGGCCGTGGCGACAGCGCTGCACGGCACCACCGCCCAGGTCGCCGGCGGCGACGCCCGAGGACCCGTCGAATTCCTGGAGGCGGCGACTGCCCGCACCCGGCTGGTCAGCATGGGCGGCACCTCGCTGCTGGTGGCCGTGCTCGTGGTCGTCTCACTGTGCAGCAGCACCACCGTGAACTCGCCCTGCTCCGCGCCGTCGCCGCCACACCCGGGCAGATCCGTGCCCCGCCCGGGCTGCCGCTCGGTGGCGTGCTGTACGGCGAGGGAGTAGCGGCGGCGCCGCATGCCCGGCCGGCCATGCGCCGAATCGGCCTCTCACCGCCCTGTTCTCTTGACCGATGCCGTCGCCTGCGCCCAGGTACCGCCGGTGCCCGCACCGTACCGCCGCGCCCGCGGCCGTTCTGCCGTTGGTGCCCGCGGCCCTCCGCAAGGCGTCGCCCGCTTCGTTCAGGACCGCACCGGTTCCACCGGCAGGCCCGCCGCCCGCCATGCCTGGAAGCCGCCCACCAGGTCCGTCGCCCGGCGCAGGCCCAGTTGGTGGAGGGAGGCGACGGCGAGGCTGGAGGCGTAACCCTCGTTGCAGATCACCACTATGCGCAGGTCGTGGCCGGTGGCCTCGGGGGTGCGGTGGCTGCCCTGTGGATCGAGGCGCCACTCCAGTTCGTTGCGCTCGATGACGAGGGCCCCGGGGATCACGCCGTCCCGCTCACGCAGGGCCGCGTACCGGATGTCCACGAGCAGCGCCGCACCGGTTCGCGCCGCCTCGTGCGCCTCCGGTACATCCACGCGCCGGTATCCCGCGCGCACCCGCTCCAGCAACTCGTCGATCCCGACCGGCTGTTCACTCACCACACCGACCGGCTGTTCAACCGCCGCCTCCGTACCACCGGCCGGCCCCTGTTCCGCGCCGCCGCTCCCCGCCGCCTCCGCGCCACGCGCTCGACCACCTTGTGGCCCCCCGCCCCCGCTGCTCACTGCCAGTCCTCCGGGCGTTCCACCTGCTCCAGGCGTAGTACCTGGCCCGTGCGGCCGTAGCGGCGGATGCGGGGGAGGGGTGGGTAGTAGGCGTGGACGGAGATCGCGTGGTCGGTGCGGGACTCGTTGAGGACCTCGTGGACGTGGTGGCGGCCGAAGGCGCGGCCCCGGCCGGTGGGGAGGCGGCGTTCGCGGTCGACGTCCTCGGTGAGTTCCAGGGTCTTCCAGCCGTCGGTGGGCAGCCGGGCGGCGAGTGAGTTCTCCTTGAGTTCGCCCGAGGCGGTGAGGAACGCGCCGACCGACTCGGCGTGGTCGTGCCAGCCCGTGCCGGTGCCGGGTGGCCAGCCGATCAGCCAGGCCTCGCTGCCGCCCGGCCCCTCCAGCCGCACCCAGGTGCGGCCCTCCGGATCGAGCGGAAGGGAGGCGATCAGCCCGGCGTCGGCGGCCGTGCGCCGCACGAAGTCGAGGAGGTCCGCCTGGGTGGGCGCCGAGCCGACGGCAGGGGACACGGAAGCAGGGGAGACAGACACGAGCACCGTCCTGAGTCCTGAGCGAGTTCGCGGAAACGGGCGCACCACGGCGCCCGGAAAGGGAAAGGGGATGCGAATTCAGCAGGACGGGCGACACACGCAGCCCGCGTAGCGGACGAGGTCCATATGGACCCTCCGCCACAGGCGCACGCAGGTGTCGGTCATGGTCCGGAGTACAGCATGGGCATGCACTCCGGTCAACTCACCGTCACCATATGGACAGAGCGTGACCGGAGTACGGGTCAGCGCGCGCTGGAGGCGGCTTCCGCCTCCTTCTTCTTCTCCTCGTGTTCATTCTTCGCAGCGCCGCCCACCGCCGCCTCCGCCGCCGTGTACAGGTCGGCCGGGCGGACCCCGCTCAGCGCCGTGACCAGGTGGCCGTCGGGGCGCACGAGCAGCACGCTGTGGGCCGGCGCACCCGGGTACTCCTCGGCGACCAGCAGCTCGGCGGGGTGCGGCAGTGCGGTCACCGCGGCCGCCAGACGGGGCATCACTCCGGCGGACACCCAGTGCTTGCGGTCCCACACCCCCGTGCCCGGCGCGATCAGGACGACGAGCAGGACGCCGCGGCCGAGCCGGTCGCGCAGCCGGACGAAGGAGCCGTCCTCCGCGGTGACCCGTACGTCGGTGACCGGTGCGCCGGGGGCCGTCTCGACCGGGATCTCACCCTCGAGACGCCCGGGCGTGAGCGGCGAGTCGGCGTACGTCCCCGGCGCGCCGAGCGGCCCGCGCCCCAGGTGACCGTCCGTGAGCAGCGCATCGTGACCCCGCGCCGCACCCGGCACCCTCTGGCGCAGTCCGCCCCCGCCGCGCAGCACCGGCAGCGCCTGGTCGGCGGCGCGCAGCCGGGCGGCGACCACCGCGCGCCGCTCGGTCTCGTAGCTGTCCAGCAGCGCTTCGTGGTGTCCGTGGTGCCAGGCCGGGGCCAGCTTCCAGGCGAGGTTGTCGGCGTCCCGCAGGCCCTCGTCCAGTCCGTGGGTGCCGAGCGCGCCGAGCAGATGGGCCGCGTCCCCGGCGAGGAAGACCCGGCCGGCGCGCCAGCGGCGGGCCAGCCGGTGATGCACCGTGTGGACCCCGGTGTCGAGCAGGTCGTACGGCGGTGTGGAGCCGTCCGTCCAGCCCGCGAGGGTCTCGCGGACCCGGGCCACCAGGATCTCGGGGGTGACCAGCTCCTTGCCCGGCGGCAGCAGCCAGTCCAGGCGCCACACGCCGTCCGGGAGAGGGCGGGCGGTCACCTCCCCGGCCGAGGGCCCGGACTGCCGCCACGGCGGCATCCGATGGAGCAACGCCCGGCCCTCCCACGGAAGTTCCGCCCGCAGCGCGGCGACCGCGTGTCGCTCCACCGCCGTACGGCCCGGGAAGCGGATGTCCTGGAGTTTGCGCACGACGGAGCGCGGTCCGTCGCAACCGATCAGGTAACTGCCGCGCCACCAGGTGCCCCTGGGGCCGCGGGTGTGCGCGGTGATGCCGGAACGCTCCTGCTCGATCGCGTCCAGGCGGCTGTCCACGGCCACCTTCACCAGCGGCTCGTCAGCGGCGGCCGCGCGCAGGGCGCTGGTGAGGACGTGCTGGGCGAGGTGCAGGGGGGCGGGCCCGGCGTCGTCGAAGGCGATCTCGCTCATCACCTGCTTGCGCCGCAGGGACCGCCATCCGGACCAGCGCACACCGTGTTCACCGAGCGCCACACCGGTCAGCCGCTCCAGCAGCGCGGCCGTGTCCTCGCGCAGCACGACGGTGCGTGCCGGGCGGGGTTCGTCCTTGCCGGGGCCTTCGTCCAGAACGACGGACGGCACCTCATGGCGGGCCAGCGCCAGGGCGAGCGTGAGCCCGACGGGCCCCGCTCCGACGACGATCACCGGGTCCACGGCGTGGTGCCCCCTGCCCGCAGCGGTGTCCTGACGGAGTGGTGCGAACACAGGAGGGGAGCAGGGCGAACGATCACAGAACGTATGCAACCCACTGCCGGGGCTGGCGTCAAGCGAGGCAGGCGGTCATCGGGGACATACCGGTTCTCGGCCGGACCGGTCCGCGGACCGATCGAACGGCCTGGGCAGGGGCCGCGGCCACGGTGAGCCGTCGGCGGAGGTCAGGCGGAACTCGTCGTGGTGGCTGCCAACCGGCTCAGCGGACTCCCGCGGCGCTCCCCTGGGTGACGACCCGACGACCTGACGACCTGACGGCCGGTTCCCTCGGCATGCCGGGAGGGAACCGGCCGTCGTGCGACCGCGGACGCGTGCCGGTGTGTCAGGGCCGGGGCTCACGTTCGGTCGTGTGGCCGAGCGGGCCGGCCGAGGCGTCGAGCAGTCCCGGCGTCTCGGCCGGCCCGGCTGCCGCTGCCACGATGACGCCGGTCTTCGCACGGCGCCCCCGTCGCTCGATCCAGGTCGCGAGCGAGGAGAGGGCGAGGCACATCGCGATGTAGATCGCGCCCACCACGATCGTGACCGCCGTGAACGGGTTCTCCCCGTTGACGATGATGTTGTTGGCCATGGTCCGGGTGGCGAACAGAAGCTCCGTGTAGGTGATGACGTAGCCGAGTGAGGTGTCCTTCAGGGTGACCACCAGCTGGCTGATCATCGTCGGCAGCATGGCGCGGACCGCCTGCGGCAGCAGGAGCATCGTCATCACCTGGTACTTGCGCAGGCCGAGCGCGTACGCGGCCTCCACCTGTCCCCTGGGCACGGAGTTGACGCCCGCGCGGAACACCTCGGCCTGCACAGAGCCGTTGTAGACGGTCAGGCCGATGACGAGACCCCAGAACGCGGTGTTGTCCCCGACCACGCCGAGGTCGTTCTTGTAGGTGAGGAACAGCACCCACAGGGCGTAGATCGTGATGAGCAGGGGTACGGCGCGGAACAGCTCGATGAAGCCGGTGGCGAACCAGCGGACCGGCCGGTGCTCCGACAGGCGCGCCACGGCGAGCAGCAGCCCGAGGACCAGGGACAGCGCACCTGCCACGGCGAACACCTTCAACGTGGTCAGCACCCCGTCGCGGATGTTGGTGCGCACGCCCGCGTTGTTGAAGATGTTCCAGACCTTCGGGTCGAGCTGGCCCTTGGCATCGAGCCGGTACACGACGAAGGCGAGCAGCGCGAGGAGCGCCAGGGCGCCGACCGCCGTGTAGATGCGGTTGCGCATGCGGGCCTTGGGGCCCGGCGCGTCGTACAGCACGCTTGCAGTCATCGCGCGACCCCCAGGCGCCGCTCCAGCAGCCGGAACAGACCGCTGATCGAGAAGGTGATGACGAGATATCCCAGGGCCACCCACAGGAAGATCCAGGTGATGGTGAAGCCCTGGTCGCTCAGCAGCTTCTGCACGCCGAACAGTTCGGTGACGCTGAACGCGCCCGCGATCGCCGAGTTCTTGGTCAGCGCGATGAAGATCGAGCTCAACGGAGCGATCACGGCGCGCGTCGCCTGCGGCAGGACGATCAGCCGCAGCGTCTGCGAGAAGGTCATGCCCAGCGAGCGGGCGGCCTCCGCCTGCCCCAGGGACACGGTGTTGATGCCCGACCGCACCGCCTCGCAGACGAAGGCCGAGGTGTAGAAGCCCAGGGCGAGCAGTGCCTTCGTCCACGGGCTCAGGCCCGGCACGAAGATGACCGGGACGACGAACCAGGCGATGAGGAAGAGCAGCGTCAGGGGGGTGTTCCGGAAGAGGGTGACCCACGCGGTCCCGAACATCCGCAACGGAGGGACCGGAGAGACGCGGAACCCGGCGATGACGACACCCAGCGTCATCGCGAGGAGCCCGCTGGCGAGGGTCAGCAGGACGGTGCCTATGAACCCCTCGCGGAATTCCGCGAGATGGTCGAGCAATACGTTCACGGGGAGGTCCTCGTGGCGGTGTACGGGCAGGGCAGGCCGCGTCGGGGACGATGCGCCGGACGGCGTCGCCGGGACGGGCCGGCCGGCCGGCGCCGACCCGCAGGGCACAGGGTCGGCACCGGCCGGCTCACTCGACGCCGCGAGGGCGACGTCTCAGCAGCGCGTCAGTAGCGGCTGACGGCCGGCGGCTCCGCGTACGGGGAGCCGGACAGGCCGAGCGTCGCGTCGTACGCCTTCTTGTAGTCGCCGTTCTTCTCGTGCTTCTCCAGCGCGGCGTTGACGGCGTCACGCAGCGCCTTGTCGTCCTTGTTCATGCCCACGCCGTACGGCTCCTTGGTGAACGGCTGACCGACCACCCGGAGCAGCTTGGGGCGCTGCGCGGCATAGCCCTTGAGGATCGCGTCGTCGGTCGTGACGGCGTCGACCTCGTTGTTCAGCAACTGCTGTACACACTCGGAGTACTTCGACAGCTCGATGGTCTTCGCACCGTACTTGGGCTTCTTGATCTCCTGAAGCGGAGTGGAACCCTTGATGGAGCAGACCGTCTTGCCCTTGAGCGAGCCCGGCCCGGTGATGCCCTTCTCGCCCTGGCGTACGAGCAGGTCCGCGCCGGCCATGAAGTACGGTCCCGCGAAACCGACCTGCTTCTTGCGCTCGTCGTTGATCGTGTACGTGCCGACGTAGAGGTCGACCTCGCCCTTGGAGATGGTGGTCTCACGGACGTTGGAGTCCACGGTCTTGAACTCGATCTGGTCGGGCTTGAAGCCGAGGTCGGCGGCGACCATCTTGGCGATCTCGATGTCGAAGCCGGACCGCTTGCCGGTGGTGTCCTCGAAGCCGAGGTACGGCTGGTCGTTCTTGGCGCCGATGACGAGCTTGCCGGCCTGCTGGGCCTTCTTCAGCGTGGGAGAGTCGATCTTCACGCCGGCGGCCACGGCGTACGTGGGCAGCTTCGGCGCGTTCGCCCCGGAGCTCTCCCCGGCGGGCTGGTCACCGGCGTTGCCGGACGAGCCGCCGCAGGCCGTCACGGTCAGGGCCAGGGTGGTGAGGAGCGCTGCGGAGGCGGACTTGCGGAGCTTCATGCTGGACATCCTTCGAGTCGGCAGGTGCGGCGTTGCGCGGGACGGGGGCCCGTGGGAACGGGCGCCGGCGGCAGTCAGTGATGCAGGATCTTCGACAGGAACTCCCTGGCCCGGTCGCTGCGCGGATTGCTGAAGAACTGGTCGGGCGCGGCCTGTTCGACGATCCGGCCGTCGGCCATGAAGACCACCCGGTTCGCAGCCGAACGCGCGAACCCCATCTCGTGGGTGACGACGATCATCGTCATGCCCTCACGGGCGAGCTGCTGCATGACCTCGAGGACCTCGTTGATCATCTCGGGGTCGAGGGCGGAGGTCGGCTCGTCGAAGAGCATGACCTTCGGGCCCATCGCCAGCGCCCGCGCGATCGCGACGCGCTGCTGCTGGCCACCGGACAGCTGGGCGGGGTACTTGTCGGCCTGGGTGCCCACCCCGACCCGGTCGAGCAGCGCCCGGGCCTTCTCCTCGGCCTGCTTCTTCTCCGTCCTGCGGACCTTGAGCTGGCCCAGCATCACGTTCTCGAGCACGGTCTTGTGCGCGAAGAGGTTGAAGGACTGGAAGACCATCCCGACGTCGGCGCGCAGCCGGGCCAGCTCCTTGCCCTCCTGGGGCAGGGGCTTGTCGTCGATCGTGATGGTGCCCGAGTCGATCGTCTCCAGGCGGTTGATCGTGCGGCACAGCGTCGACTTGCCGGACCCGGAGGGCCCGATGACCACGACGACCTCGCCGCGGGCGATCGTCAGGTCGATGTCCTGGAGCACGTGCAACGCGCCGAAGTGCTTGTTGACGCTCTTCAGGACGACCAGTTCGTCGGACGTGACCGCGTCATCCTTGGTCACCGATACTTCGGTCATCGCTCTCGGGCTCCGTCCTCCTCGGTTTCGGAGGACAGTAATGAGCCACTGTGACCTGCGTCATCACATCTGAGGGAGATCTGAGCATCACGATCCGGTAGCAGTCGGACACGTGTCGTAGTTCGTACCACCCGCGCGCGTATCGGCCGGATAACGGAAGCGACGGGCAACCGGAACCCTCTTGACGCCGTCCTTCTCCATCGGCGTCACTGCCATGGTGCACGCGCGCGTGGGCTACAAGACGCACGAGAACCCACACCGTACGACCGCTGAACCGGAGGGGGCCGGGATGAGACTGCTGCTCGTCGAGGACGACAACCACGTCGCCGCGGCGCTGTCCGCCGTACTCGCGCGGCACGGCTTCGACGTCACGCACGCGCGCAGCGGCGAGGAGGCGCTCCAGGCGCTCGTCCCCGAGGGCGACGGTTTCGGTGTGGTCCTCCTCGACCTCGGGCTGCCCGACCAGGACGGATACGAGGTCTGCGGCAAGATCCGCAAGCGCACCGGCACCCCGGTGATCATGGTCACCGCGCGTTCCGACGTCCGCTCCCGCATCCACGGGCTCAATCTGGGCGCCGACGACTACGTCGTGAAGCCCTACGACACCGGGGAACTGCTCGCCCGTATCCATGCCGTCAGCCGGCGCAGCACCCACGAGGACGCGGGACCCGGCGGTGACGGCTTCCTGCTGCTCGGCCCCGTGCGCATCGAACTGCCCACCCGGCAGGTCACCGTCGCCGGATCGGTTGTCCAACTGACCCGCAAGGAGTTCGACCTGCTCGCCCTGCTCGCGCAGCGCCCGGGCGTCGTCTTCCGCCGGGAACAGATCATCAGCGAGGTCTGGCGCACCAGTTGGGAAGGCACCGGCCGCACCCTGGAGGTGCACGTCGCCTCCCTGCGCGCCAAACTGCGCATGCCCGCGCTGATCGAGACCGTACGCGGCGTCGGCTACCGGCTCGTCGCGCCGGCCGCCTAGCGGGGCCGGGTGCGCGCACGCCTGCTGCCGCTGCTCATCGTCCTGATGGCGGCCGTCCTCCTCGCCCTCGGGATCCCGCTCGCCGTCAGCCTGGCCGCCGCCCAGCAGCAGAAGGTCGTCGTCGACCGGATAGACGACACGGCGCGCTTCGCCGCGCTCGCCCAGTTCGTCACCGACGGCCCCAGCGGATCCCGCCGCACCAGCACGGACGAGCGCCGCGAGGCCCTGCGCAGCGAACTCGACAGCTACTACGGCGTCTACGGCATCCGCGCGGGCGTCTTCTACCGCAACGGCTCGGCGATGGCCAACGCCCCCGACGACTGGTTCGTACCGCGAGTGGGGGAAGTTCGGGAGGCCTTCGACGAGGCGCTGCTCAGCCGGCGCAGCCACGACCCGCGGCAGGTGTGGCCCTGGCAGCACAGCCGGCTGATCGTCGCCTCGCCGGTGATCCGGGACGGGGACGTCGTGGCGGTCGTGGTCACCGACTCGCCCACCGGGCAGATGCGGTCACGGACCCTGCGCGGCTGGCTGCTCATCGGGGCCGGCGAGAGTGCGGCGATGCTGCTGGCCGTCGGCGCGGCGCTGCGGCTGACCGGCTGGGTGCTCAGGCCGGTGCGGGTGCTGGACGCCACCACCCACGACATCGCCACCGGGCGCCTGAAGTCCCGGGTCGCGGCCGCCGGCGGGCCGCCGGAACTCAGACGGCTGGCCCGCTCGTTCAACGAGATGGCGGACAACGTCGAGGACGTGCTGGAGCAGCAGCGCGCCTTCGTCGCCGACGCCTCGCACCAGTTGCGCAACCCGCTCTCGGCGCTGCTGCTGCGCATCGAACTGCTCGCTCTCGAACTCCCCGAGGGCAACGAGGAGATCGCCTCGGTCCGCACCGAGGGCAAGCGCCTCGCACAGGTCCTGGACGACCTGCTGGACCTGGCGCTGGCCGAGCACGCCGAGGCGGACCTGAGCCTGACCGACATCGGTGCGCTGGCCGAGGAGCGGCTGGCCGCCTGGTCACCGGCCGCCGACGCCCAGGGCGTCCGGCTGACCGGGGACTGCCCGCCGACGACCGCCTGGGCGGACCCGATCACCCTGTCCAGCGCCCTGGACGCGGTGATCGACAACGCCGTGAAGTTCACCCCCGAGGGCGGCACGGTGGAGATCGCCGTCGCCGCCGACGGTGACAGCTCCACGGTCGTCGTCACCGACAGCGGCCCCGGCCTGACCGACGAGGAACTCGCGCGCGTGGGCGACCGCTTCTGGCGCAGCGGCCGCCACCAGAACATCAGGGGCTCGGGCCTCGGCCTGTCCATCACGCGCGCGTTGCTCGCGGCGGGCGGCGGCTCGATCGACTACGGCCACCACGCGCCGCGCGGCCTGCGGGTGACGGTGACGGTGCCCCGGCACGGCGATCGCTGACCGGGGCATGCCCCCGGGCGAGCGGGGCCGGTGAGGTCCGTCGCGGTCCGGCGGCGCCCGGAAGGGGCGCGGGCCGCGAGGGTGCCGCGGACGGGCCACGGCACATCGCGGCCCTCACGGTGCGGCGCTCAGGGTTTCACCGAGCGGTAGTAACGGCGGGCGCCCTCCTGGAGGGGCAGCGGGTCGGTGTAGATCGCGGTGCGCAGGTCGACCAGCTGGGCGGAGTGGACGTGGGCGCCGATGTCGTCGCGGCTCTTGATCACCGTGCGGGTCACCCACTCGGTCAGCCGGGGATCCATGTCCGTGCGGGTCATCAGCAGATTGGACACGGCGATCGTCGGCACCTCGTTGCCCTGCTGTACGGCCGGATAGGCCGACTCGGGGATGTTGGTGGCCCGGTAGTAACGTGCCTCCTGCCCCTGGCCGTGCAGCCGGGTGACGAGGTCGCCGTCGATCGGCACGAACTTGAAGGCGGACCGCTTCGCCAGCGTGACCAGCCCCTTGGTGGGCAGCCCGCCCGACCAGAAGAACGCGTCGATCTTGCCCTGCTGCAGCCGCTCGGGTCCGGTGTCGATGCCGTCCCCGCTCGGGGTGATGTCCGTGCGCGGGTCGATGCCGGCGGCGCTGAGCACCCGGTCGGCGATCAGCCGTACCCCGGAGTCGGCCAGCCCGGTCGACACCCGCTTGTGCCGCAGGTCCGCCACGCTCCTGATGTCCGAGTCGCGCCGCACGATGAGGTGCACGTAGTCGTCGTAGAGCCGGGCCACCCCGCGCAGCCGCCCCGCGCCGCTGCCGTGGGCCAGCTCGTACGTCTCCACGGCGTCGGCCGCCGCGATGGTGAAGTCGGCCTTTCCGGTCGCCACCCGCTGGACGTTCTCCTGCGAGCCGGCGCTGTTGAGCAGCTTCACCTTCAGCCCGGGCATGTCCTTGCCCATCTCGGTGCGCAGCCGCTCGCCGTACTCCTGGTAGACGCCCCGCGAGGTGCCCGTGCTGAAGACGATCGTCCCGCTCGGCGGCTTCTCGCCCAGGGGCAGCAGCCACCACAGCAGCAGCCCGAGCGTCACGGCACCGGCGGCCGCGACCGGCAGCGCCCGGCGTCTGCCGAGCCGGGAGAACACCTTCGACATGCGGCGATCCTGCCAGGCCGGGCGGGAAGCTGAACAGGGCCCGGGGCCACTCAGGGAGCGGGAAGGAGCGCGCGGGCCGCGTCAGTCGTGGCCGCCGGAGAGACCACGGGCTCTGTCAGTGGTCGCCGTTAGAGTCGTCGCATGAGCACTTCTCCCGCCGGCCTCGTCCGCGAATTCCACCACGCCTTCGGCCTCGACGCCCGCAGTGTGCCGACGGAGGTGGACCCCGAACTGGCCGCGCACCGCGGGGAACTGCTCGCCGAGGAAGCGGCGGAGGTCGCCGAGGTCGCGGTCGAGGGCCCGCTGGACGAGCTCGCGCACGAACTGGCGGACGTGGTCTACGTCGCGTACGGCACGGCTCTGGTCCACGGCATCGACCTCGACCAGGTGATCGCCGAGATCCACCGCGCCAACATGAGCAAGGTCGGCCCGGACGGACAGATCGCCCGCCGGGCCGACGGCAAGGTCCTCAAGGGGGAGCACTACCGGGCGCCGGACGTGTCGGCCGTGCTGCGCCGCCAGGGCTGGATACCGGCGGTGCGGCAGACCGCCGCGGGCCCGGGCGCCTAGGAGGCCTTGGACCCGGTCGTGCGGAGGGTGCCGCCCGCCAGCTTCCACTCGTGGTGCAGCGCGCCCAGCGGGATGTCCCGCCGGACGACCGGTGTGCCGAAGACGGACAACTGGAGACGCAGGGTCCCGGACAGATCGACCCCGCCGTACACCCCCCAGGCCACCCCGGCCTTCGCCCCGCCGCCGGCGGAGGAGCCGGAGACCGTGCCGGAGGCCTCGCCCCGCAGGTACGGGGCCAGGTCGGCGGTGACGCCGACGGTGCCGTAGAGACCGACCGAGGCCTCGGCGCCGAGTGCCGTCTTCAGGCTCCCGGCGGTGCTCACGGAGGCGCGTACGGGCGTGCTCGTCATGTCCGAGGAGCTGACCGGCGTCCAGCCCTGGGCCGGGCCGAAGGTGCCGCCCGCCGTGAAGGCGCCCTTGAGGCTCTGCTCGACGTCGACGGTGACCCGCCCGTCGCCGCTGATCTGGACGTAACAGGTCAGGTCGAGGTTGACGACGACCGGGACGGGGCCGACCTGGAGGACGGGGTCGGCATGCAGCTTGGCGAACGGGATCCGCAGCGGGGTGCCGGTGGTCGCTGCGGCCCGGCCCCCGACCGACCAGCCGGAGGTCCAGTTGCCGGACACGCCGAGGTACGCCGAGCCGGGCGCCGCGTCGGCGCCGGTGCCGCCGTAGGCGAAGTCGACCCGCGGGGCGACCTGGACGAAGCCGCGCACCGAGGCGCCGGCCGAGGCCGGGGCGTCCTTGGCCGTCGGCACCTCGGCGTGCACGTCGAGCCGCAGGCTGCCGAGCGGCACGGTCGCGCCCTTGGGGCCGACGCGGACGTCACCGGCCTTCGCCCAGGACACCTTCACATCGGGCAGCAGCTTGTCGACGGCGAACGACGACGGGTCGACCGGCACGGCACCCTTCGCCGTGTCGCCGCCGAGCAGCGCGTTGAGCGTCGCCGGCTGCGTCTGCACCTCCGTGCCGCGCTCCGTCTCGCCGAGCACCTGGGTGACCTTGGCGAGCAGCCCGTGCGGCGCCCCGGGGGCGGGCGCGCTGGCGATCACATCGCCGACGGCGGCCCGGTGCGGGACGCCGGAAGAGGCGCCGGAGGGCGAAGGAGCGGGGGCGGACGAGGGGACGGACGAGGGAGCGGGGCGTGAACTCCCGTGTCCGGAAGGCTTGTTGGAGAGTACGGCCCGCCGTGTGTGGCTGTCGTACGAGCTGACGGCGAGCGTGGTCTTGTGCGCCCGCTGCCCGGTACCGGGCGGGCCCGCCGCGGCGGTCGCGGTGGTGGCGGGAGCGGCGGCCACGGTGAGCGAGTGGTCCGCGTCGTCGGCGGGCCGGTCGGTGGCCGTGAGGCGCTGTCCGTGCCCGGCGGCCGCCGACGGCTCGGCGTGCGGTGCGGGCGAGGAGCAGGCCGCGGAAAGGAGGAGGGTGGTCACGGCGAAGGCGGGCAGCAGGGCACGCCGGTGCCTCATGCGTCTGCGCAAGGTCGGTCCTGTGTGGAGTGGGGGTGGCAGGGAGGTACCGACGATTGGGCTACTCAAGGGTAGAACCGGCCGGTAACTCGGTGTCGAGCCATGAGCATGCCACGCTTCGCCCATCGTTCCCTCACCGTCCGGTCACATCCGAACGTGAGGTGTGCCACGGTGGGTTCGGGCCAGAAGTGACCGAAGTGCACGAGTCGACGGGAGTGTTGAGGGTGCCGCCGCACTGATACGGGCGGCGGCGACCCGGGTCCGGTCGTTGCCTGACCAGGCGGATGTCAGCGGCCGTTGAGGCCGGTGCCGCCGAGCCGGGTCAGCAGGCTCGACAGCAGTGCGACGTCCTCGGCGCTCCACGCCGGGGCGTGGAACACCTCGGCGGCCGTCTCCTCGGCCGTGGCGAGCATCTCGGGCAGTCGTCGCCGGCCCGTCGCGGTCAGCGACGCGTACGCCACGCGGGCGTCCCGGGCGTCCGGCTCGCGGGTCACCAGACCGATCCGCTCCAGCGGGGCGAGCCCGCGCGTGACCCCGGAGGCGGTCAGGCCCAGCGCGTCGGCGAGATCGACCCGGCGCATGCGTCCGCCCGGCGCCTGCCCCAGTCGTAGCAGCAGGGTGAAGTCGGCGAGGCTGACCCCGTGCAGCCCGCTCAGCCGGGCGTCGAAGCGCCGTACGAGCGTCGTCTCCGCCCTGACCAGGCGCAGGGCCGCGTCGAGAGCGTTACTCATTGCTACATCCTTGAGTGCTCAAGTTTATGCCCCGTCGAAACGTGCCGCACGCCGCTGGCGCTTGCTCAGCGGAGCCTGGGAGAGGTCCTCGGCGCTGGAGCGGAGGTTCTTGAAGCCGTAGCCACGCTCGGTCAGCCAGGCCTTGGCCGCCTCCTCGGCCCGCTCGGTCGCCTCCAGGATGTCCTCCTCTTCCTCGCCGGTGTCGGAGAAACGGAAGACGAAGGCGGGGCGGGCGGCGATGTCGTAGGTGAGGCTGCCCTCGGGCGTGAACGCGGCGCGCAGCACGTCGTGCGCGGCGGCGTCGGCCTGCAGGGCGGCCCGCTGTGCGTCGGCGAGGCCGTCGAAGGCGCCACGGACGGTGATCCGGAACGTACGTGTACTCATCCCACGACCTTAGGCAGCACGGGCGCGTCCGCTCCACCGGGTTTCGGGTGGCCGGCCGCCGGTTCCTCGCCGGGACCGGGCAGGGCGGGGGCGCAGATCCGCGCGGCCTCGTCGGCGGGGATGCCGGACTGCCGCGACCGGGTCCACGGAGGCCGACCGGCGGTGCGTCAGCGAGGTGCCGAGGCCGCCGTGGAGGAGACCGGTCAGCCAGTGCCGGAACCGGGTGAACAGGGGCTGATCAAGGCCGAGTCGGCGGGGGATGGCCTGCGGGGTGTGCGCAGGGACGTACGCCGCCCACGCAGGACACGCTCACCGCGGGTCCTGCCGCCGGCCCCGACCTCGAAGGCGTGGCCGGACGGGTGCCGACCGCGGGGCCGATCCGGCCTCCGGCGTCCGCAGCCCCTGATCCTCCCCGGTCGGACCGCCGCTGGCCGTCGCCGTCGCCGATGGGCTCGCGGGCATCCCGGAGCCGAGACGGCGGGAGCCCTGGTCCTCCGCCGGACGCCGCTTTGCCGGACCGGCAACAGGAGTGGCGTGGCCGGAACGCGAGGGGCAACGGTGGGCCCGTGACCGACAACGACGCAGCAGGATCGCAGATGCCCGACACCCCCGCGCCCGCCGACGGACATGGCGGATACGCAGGAGACCCCACGGTGCGGGCGGAGTGGGACAGCCGGTACGCCGACCGACAGCAGTTGTGGAGCGGCGAGCCCAATGGCGCACTCGTGGCCGAGGTCGCCGGACTCACGCCCGGGCGCGCGCTCGACGTCGGCTGCGGCGAGGGCGCAGACGCCGTCTGGCTCGCGCGCGGCGGCTGGGACGTGACCGCGATCGAGGTCTCCGGCATCGCGCTGGAACGGGCGGCCCAGCACGCACGGGACGCCGGCCTCGCTGTGCGCTGGCTGCACGCGGAACTGACGGAGGCGGCGCTCCCGCCGGCCTCCTTCGACCTGGTGTCCGCGCAGTACCCGGCCCTGCTGCGCACCCCCGACGCCGCCGCCGAGCGAGCGCTCCTCGCGGCCGTCGCGCCCGGCGGCGTGCTGCTGCTCGTACACCACGCCGGGATGGACACCCAGCAGGCGCACGAGAACGGATTCGACCCGGCCGACTACGTCTGGCCCTCGATGGTCGCCGCCCTGCTCGACGACGACTGGCAGGTGGAGGTGGACGAGCAGCGGCCACGTGTGGCCCCCGGCGGCGGTGCCGGCGCGCACCATACCGACGACCTGGTGCTGCGCGTGCGTCGGCTGCGCTGAGCCCCCTCCGCTCGCGGCAGCCCGGCAACCGGGCGGACTCGACGACCGGGCCCCTGACAACGCGCTGCGACCCCTGACGGATCCAGAGCGCGCGGGACACGGCGGACGACCGCGGCACGGGCGCCGAGCACGGACACGGCGGCATCGGCGGCGACCGTGCCGAGCCCGGCAGCCCGACCGCTGAAACACCAGAAACCCCCATGATCCCGGTCATACCCGTCCGCGCTGCGGGGGCCAGCCTCACCTGGCGTCCGGGTGGCAGCTCCATCGATTCGAAGGAGCGGTGGCGAGTTGACTGGCACGGGTCAGGAACGGGTCGGGCCGATCACAGGGGTGGCAGCGTGACGGGGAAGCGTACGGCGGTCGTGGCGTGCATGGCGGCACTCATGGCGTGCGGGGCGGGAGAGGTGCCCGCCGGGGCGCACACGGCGGGCGGCGGCTACTCGGTGGGGGAGCTGAGGCGGGATCTGGCGGCGGTCCGGGCCGCCGGCGGCGGCGATGTGAACGTGGTGGCCCGGGTGGACGGGGCGGGCGGCGCTGTGCTGCGGGCGCGGTACGGGACTGCGGGCGTGGGCTCGACCGCGCCCGTGCCGTGGGATCCGGAGTTCCGGGTGGCGAGCACCAGCAAGACGTTCACGGCGGTGGTGGTGCTCCAACTGGCCGCGGAGGGGCGGCTTTCGCTCGACGACACGGTGGAACGGTGGCTGCCCGGCGTGGTCCGCGGACACGGCAACGACGGCGCGCGGATCACCGTACGCGATCTGCTCCAGCACACCAGCGGGATCTACGACTACGTCACCGACCCCGCCGTACAGGACAAGCTGCTGAACCACTTCGACGAGAACCGGTACGACTCCACTCCGCCGTCCGAGCTGGTCGCGATCGCGATGCGACACGCCCCGCTCTTCGTCCCGCCGCCGAACGGTTCGCCGCGCCGGTGGGCGTACTCGAACACCAACTACCTGTTGGCGGCCATGATCGCCGAGAAGGCGGGCGGTGTGGGCTGGCGGGAGCTGGTGGAGCACCGGATCATCGCACCGCTCGGGCTGCGGCACACCTACATCCCCGGCGAGAACCCGTACCTGATCGGCCCGCACGAGCGGGTGACCATCGACGGGCCCGCGGGCGAACCGGTGGACCTCACCGAGGAGAGCCTCCAGCACACCGCGGACTCCGGCGTGGTGAGCACCCCGTCCGACCTCGACACGTTCTTCCGCGCCCTGGCGGACGGGCGACTGCTGCCCGCCACGCAGTGGGCACTGATGCGGCGGACGGTCCCCTACGACGACCTGCCGGTGCCGCCCGCGGGCCAGCAGGGCGGATACGGGCTCGGACTGCGGGTCGTGCCCCTGACCTGTGGGGGCGTCTACTACATGCACGAGGGGGACGGCCTCGGGGTGTACGGACGGCCGGCGGTCGGTGCGGACGGCCGGCGGGCGGTGACCGTGTCGGTGACGTCCACCACCGCGCTCGTCAACGAGGACCGGCTCAACAAGGCGGTACAGACCCTCACCGACCACGCACTGTGCGCCCGGCGCTGAGGCGTCGGCCGGGGGGCGAGCGACCGCGCCGCCGGACACCCGTGCCGGCTGGAGGAGTCTCGGCACGGTGGTGGACGGTCGTGCCTCGTGGTCACCCCGAAATCGGCGGACGGCATCCGGATCGCAGCCCTTCGCGCCTGGCCGCGGGCCATTCGGCCGTATGCCGGCCTACGGTGGAGACATGAGCGAGATCGTCGTCTACGAACTCGACAAGGCGGTGGCGACGCGCTCCTCGGCAGCACCGCCGAGTGGCGCGCAGCGGCGCGTCCGCAAGGTGCACGCAGCACCCGCGGCCCCGGGATCGCGCACCGCCGCGGGACCGCGGACCCTGTGCGGCAAGGACACCTTCGCCATGGAGACGGCCGGCTGGAAGCCCTCCGGGCACCCTGGAGCGCCCTGGTACCCCGCGGAACACGCATCCGTGGTCTGCCCGGACTGCGATGCCGTCCTCGCGATCTGACCGGTGCCGCGACCGCCCGGGCGGTGACAGAGGTCTGCCGGAACAGGGCTCTCCCGACAGCACCTACCCTTGACCCATGACCAGCAGCAGCGACCGGAGCCCCGCAGTGGACGTCTCAGCACCCAAGACCTACGAAGTGCGGACCTACGGGTGCCAGATGAATGTCCACGACTCCGAGCGATTGTCCGGGCTGCTCGAAGACGCCGGGTACGTGCGGGCGGCCGAGGGGTCCGACGGGGATGCGGACGTCGTCGTCTTCAACACCTGCGCGGTGCGTGAGAACGCCGACAACCGGCTGTACGGCAACCTCGGCCGGCTGGCGTCGAAGAAGGCCGTGCGGCCCGGTATGCAGATCGCGGTCGGCGGCTGCCTCGCACAGAAGGACCGCGACACCATCGTGAAGAAGGCGCCCTGGGTGGACGTCGTCTTCGGCACGCACAACATCGGCAAGCTCCCCGTCCTGCTGGAACGCGCGCGCGTGCAGGAGGAGGCGCAGGTCGAGATCGCCGAGTCGCTGGAGGCGTTCCCGTCCACCCTGCCGACCCGGCGCGAGAGCGCGTACGCGGCCTGGGTGTCGATCTCCGTCGGCTGCAACAACACCTGCACCTTCTGCATCGTCCCGGCCCTGCGCGGCAAGGAGAAGGACCGCCGTACCGGCGACATCCTCGCCGAGATCGAGGCGCTGGTCGGCGAGGGCGTCTCCGAGATCACGCTGCTCGGCCAGAACGTCAACGCCTACGGCTCCGACATCGGCGACCGCGAGGCCTTCAGCAAGCTGCTGCGCGCCTGCGGCACGATCGAGGGCCTGGAGCGGGTCCGCTTCACGTCCCCGCACCCGCGCGACTTCACGGACGACGTCATCGCCGCGATGGCCGAGACGCCGAACGTCATGCCGCAGCTGCACATGCCGATGCAGTCCGGCTCGGACACGGTCCTGAAGGCGATGCGCCGCTCCTACCGGCAGGAGCGGTACCTCGGGATCATCGAGAAGGTGCGCGCCGCCATCCCGCACGCGGCGATCACGACCGACATCATCGTGGGCTTCCCCGGCGAGACCGAGGAGGACTTCGAGCAGACGCTGCACGCCGTCCGCGAGGCCCGCTTCACGCAGGCCTTCACCTTCCAGTACTCCAAGCGGCCCGGCACCCCGGCCGCGACCATGGAGAACCAGATCCCCAAGGAGGTCGTCCAGGCGCGCTACGAGCGTCTCGTCGCGCTCCAGGAGGAGATCTCCTGGGAGGAGAACAAGAAGCAGGTCGGCCGCACCCTGGAGCTGATGGTCGCCGAGGGCGAGGGCCGCAAGGACGGCGCCACCCACCGCCTCTCCGGCCGTGCCCCGGACAACCGGCTCGTGCACTTCACCAAGCCGGAGCAGGAGGTCCGCCCCGGTGACATGGTGACCGTCGAGATCACCTACGCCGCTCCGCACCACCTCCTCGCCGAGGGCCCCGTCCTCGCCGTGCGCCGCACGCGCGCGGGGGACGCCTGGGAGAAGCGCAACGCCGCCGAGGCCGCCAAGCCCGCGGGCGTCATGCTGGGCCTGCCGAAGATCGGCGTACCGGCCCCGCTGCCCGCCGCGACGGGCGCGGGCTGCGGCTGCGACTGACCCGGACCGCGACCGAACCGCGCGGGCGCGGGACGGGCGGGAGCACGGGCGACGGCAGGTGGCGGCTCTGCGGCCGGACGCCCTGGACGCCCCGGACACCGGCTCCCGGCCCGCCCTGGTCTGCCGGTTCGCCGTAGTACGGCATTACGCTGCCGGTCATGCTTGTCGCCGCCGCAGTCTGCCCCTGTCCTCCGCTGCTCGTGCCCGAGGTCGCCGCGGGCGCCGCACCCGAGATGGACGCCGCCCGCTCGGCCTGCGCCGACGCGCTCGGCGTGCTCGCCGCCGCCCGCCCGGACCTGCTGGTGGTCGTCGGGCCCGCCGAACAGAGCGGGCGCGGACCGTTTCCGCAGGGCACTCCGGGTTCCTTCCGCGGGTTCGGGGTCGACGCGGAGGTGCGCCTGGGCCCGGCCACGGACACCGCCGCCGAGCGCGAGCTACCGCCGTCGCTGGCCGTCGGCGCCTGGCTGCTCGAACGGACCGCCTGGGGGGACGCCCCGATCGAGGGCCTCGGCGTCGGGGAACCGCTGGCGCCCGAGCGGTGCGTCGACGTCGGCCGGGAGATCGGTGCCCGGGTCGCGCGGGTGGCGCTGCTGGTGATGGGAGACGCCAGCGCGTGCCGCACGCTCAAGGCGCCCGGTTACCTGGACGAGCGGGCGGCCCCCTTCGACGCGGAGGTCGCGCGGGCGCTCGGCACCGCGGACGTGGCGGCCGTCCGTGCGCTGGACGCCGAGCTGGCGTACGAACTGCAGGCCTCCGGCCGGGCCCCCTGGCAGGTCCTGGCCGGCGCCGCGGAGGGCGCGGGCCTCGGCGGCGCGCTGCTGTACGAGGACGCGCCGTACGGCGTGGGGTACGTGGTCGCCACCTGGTCGTAGGCCGCCGGGACCCGGCGATGCGGGCCCCGTGCCGCAACCGCGGACGGCGGACGGCCGGGAGCCACCGTGCTCCACGGCCGTCCGCCGATCCGCGTGCCGTACAGGAGACTCAGGAAGCCGAGGGCGGCTCCTGCGGCCGGGTGGGCATCGCCGGGTCGGTGCCGGTCTCCTCCTTGTGCGCGAGGCGGTCCATCGCGTCCTTGGCCTTGCCCGTACCCGCCTGGATCTTGTCGCTGTACTTGCCCTTGGTCCGCTCGTCGACGGCCTTCGCGGCCTTGTCGATGCCGTGCTGGACCTTGTCCCCGTGCTGCCGCGCGAGGTCCGACACCTTGTCCTTGGCCGGGCCGAGCTTGGCCTTCATGTTGTCCAACAGACCCATGGTCCACCTTCCCTCGCGGGACAGTTACCTGCGGGCGCCCTCGCCGGCCGCGCTGTCGGCGGCCTCCCCGGCGGACTGCTGCTTGGGAATGCCGGAGCCGTCGGACGCGTCGTCCGTACCGGCGTCCGACCGCGCCGTCACGTCCTCGCGCCCGTCCCCGGCCGAACCCTTCGCCTCCGCCGGTCCAGCTTCCTTCGCCGCCGCCGACTCCGCCGATTCCGCCTCCTCCGCCTCGACTCCTTCCGGCTCAACACCGGTCTGCGCCTCGGCGGCCGACGTCTCCGGAGTCGCCTTCGACCTGCCGAAGAATCGAGCAAACACGCCCATATCCACTCCATACGGTACTCGTGCGGGCGAATTCCCGCGTCACCCGGTGCGTACGGTTGCGCCGCCCGGGTCACCGACTCCGGCGAACCGGAGGCGGCACCTCGCCACGGGCAACGACGCGGGAAAGCCCCCGTCACGTAACTCGTTCGAGACCCCACCGGGAGGTTTGCGAAACTGGTGCGGTGAGCAGTGCACTCCCCACCCCCCGCGTCATCGCCGTTGTCGGACCCACCGCGGCCGGAAAGTCCGATCTCGGCGTCTTCCTCGCCCAACAGCTGGGTGGTGAGGTCGTCAACGCCGACTCCATGCAGCTGTACCGGGGGATGGACATCGGCACCGCCAAACTGACGCCCGAGGAACGCGGTGGTATCCCGCACCACCTGCTCGACATCTGGGACGTGACGGTCACCGCCTCCGTCGCCGAGTACCAGCGCCTCGCCCGCGCCCGGATCGACGCCCTGCTCGCCGAGGGCCGCTGGCCGATCCTGGTCGGCGGCTCCGGGCTGTACGTCCGCGGGGCCGTCGACAACCTCGAGTTCCCCGGCACCGACCCCGAGATCAGGGCCCGTCTGGAGGAGGAGCTGGCCCTGCGCGGCTCCGGCGCCCTGCACGCCCGGCTGGCCGCCGCCGACCCCGAGGCGGCCCGCGCGATCCTGCCCAGCAACGGCCGCCGTATCGTCCGGGCGCTGGAGGTGATCGAGATCACCGGCCGGCCCTTCACCGCGAACCTGCCCGGCCACGACTCGGTCTACGACACCGTCCAGATCGGCGTCGACGTGGCCCGCCCGGAGCTGGACGAGCGCATCGCGCGCCGCGTCGACCGGATGTGGGAGGCGGGCCTCGTGGCCGAGGTGCGCTCACTGGAGGCGCAGGGCCTGCGCGAGGGGCGCACGGCATCGCGCGCGCTGGGCTACCAGCAGGTGCTCGCGGCGCTCGCCGGGGAGTGCACCGACGCGGAGGCGAGGGCCGAGACCGTACGCGCGACCAAGCGCTTCGCGCGCCGTCAGGATTCATGGTTCAGGCGGGACCCGCGGGTGCACTGGTTGAGTGGGGCCGCGGCCGACCGCGGGGAACTTCCGCACCTGGCGCTGGCGTTGGTCGAACGACCGGTTACAGCCTGATCACGTGATGGCATCGGGATGCGCCGCCGGTCATCGGGGCCTTCGGCGCCGTGCCATCATCGAGCTTCGATCGACCAAGTGGAGCCTAGTTGGGAGGGCGCGTGGCGATGGAGGCCGGCCCTCGTGACACCGCACCAAGTGCCGAGCACGTCACCACCGACGGCCACGAACCGGACCCGGCCGGGACCTGCCCGACCGAGAGCGGGACGACCGGTCACCGGCCGGTCGGCAACCGCCTGGACGGGGACCGCGCGACCGAGGTCCGGCCGGCTGCCGACCGCCTGGACCGGGACCACCGGACCGAGGACGGCCGTCCGGACAAGGACGGCTCGAGCGACGACCGGCCGGCGCCTGACCGGCTGACCCAGGACCTGATGACGGAGGTCCGGCTGGACGGCGACCGGCTGCCCGGGGACCGGCTGGCCGAAGACGGCCCCGACGAGGTCCCGGACGGGGTGACCGCCGACGGACCCGCGCCCGAGGAGATGTACCAGAGCGGGCCCGAGGTCGAGGTCGAGCTGCGCCCGCAGCGCCGACTGCGCATCTGGCAGCTCGCCCCCATCGTGGCGCTGTCCGCCGTCGGCTCCCTGATGTTCGCCTTCCCGCTCGCCTTCGACTTCGGCGACAGCGGTGCCGTCATCGCCATGCTCGGCCTGCTGATCTGCTCCTGCGCCGCGGGCTGGGGCATGATGGCCGCCAGCCGGGTGGGCCACACCTGGCCCGGTCTGCCCCCGCGCGGCTCCGGCCGCCGGGTCGACTGGCGAGTGGTGCTCGCGTACATGCTGCTGGTCGCCGTGGTGGTGGTCCTCGCGGTGTGGCGAGTGGCCCGCCTGCGCGGCTAGGGCCTGTCCGGGGGGACCGCCCGGCCCCTGACCCCGGGGCGGGGCGAGGCGGGGCGGCGTACGGCCGACACGAGGTCCGTCGTACCCACCCCTTACGATCGAGGAATGAGCACGCGCGCGCGGATCGCCTTCCTCAAGGGTCACGGCACAGAGAACGACTTCGTGATCGTCCCGGACCCCGAGAACGCCCTCGACCTGACCCCGGCCGCCGTCACCGCCCTGTGCGACCGCCGGGCCGGCATCGGCGGCGACGGGGTGCTGCACGTGGTGCGGTCCGCCGCGCACCCGGAGGCCGGGGCGATGGCCGCCGAGGCCGAGTGGTTCATGGACTACCGCAACGCCGACGGCTCGATCGCCGAGATGTGCGGCAACGGCGTCCGTGTGTTCGCGCGCTATCTCCAGCACGCCGGACATGTGGCCGAAGGGGACTTCGCGATCGCCACGCGCGCGGGCGTGCGCTCCGTCCACCTCGCGAAGGACGGAGACGTCACCGTCGGCATGGGCCGGGCCCGCCTCCCCGAGGGGGACGTCACGGTGACCGTCGGCGAGCGCAGCTGGCCCGCGCGCAACGTGAACATGGGCAACCCGCACGCGGTCGCCTTCGTGGCCGACCTCGCGCACGCGGGCCGCCTGCTCGACGCGCCCCCGGTCACCCCGGAGCAGGCCTACCCGGACGGGGTGAACGTCGAGTTCGTGGTCGACCGGGGCCCCCGCCACGTCGCCATGCGCGTGCACGAGCGCGGCTCCGGCGAGACCCGCTCGTGCGGCACGGGCACATGCGCCGTCGCCGTGGCCGCCGCCCGGCGCGACGGCGTCGACCCCGCCGTCACCGGAGTCCCGGCCACCTACACCGTGGACGTGCTCGGCGGACGCCTCGTCATCACCGAGCGGCCCGACGGCGAGATCGAGATGACCGGACCCGCCGTGATCGTCGCCGAGGGCGAGATCGACGGCGAATGGCTGGAAAACGCTCTCCGCTGACCTGGCGAAACCACGCCAACAGTGGTCCCCGGTACCCGGATCAGCGGTTTCCGGCGACCGGGGCTGTTCGAATCCGCGGACGAGCCCAGGCCACGTGGCGCAAACCCTAAACCTCTTCTCCGTCGCTCGAATGGGTGATCCGTTTCACGCTCGGCGAGAGGCGGTCTGTCGCACGTGGTGGGCTCGGTAGCATCAAGCACCGGCACGGACGGGGGAACGTCGCCATCCCTGAGCCGCGTGCGCCCTGGAGCCCCGTCCGCCGGTCCACGAGCCGGAGGTGCCCATGAGTGCGGAGGCCACGAATCCTGCGACCCCTGGCCCGGTGACCGCCGCGTCGTCCGCGGCGGTCACCGCCCCCGCGGTGCCCCGGGCGGACCGCAGGAAGTCCCGGCCCCGGATCGACCTGCGCAGGCTCGGCCGGGCCGCGCTGCTCGGCCCTGCCGTCCGCGGCAAACTGCCCGATGCCATCAGCCATGTCGTGGAGGCGCACCGCGCCCACCACCCCGACGCGGACCTCGACCCGCTGCGCCGCGCCTACGTCCTCGCGGAGTCCTCGCACCGCGGCCAGATGCGCAAGAGCGGCGAGCCGTACATCACCCACCCGCTCGCCGTGACCCTGATCCTCGCCGAACTCGGCGCGGAGACCACGACGTTGACCGCGTCCCTCCTCCACGACACCGTCGAGGACACCGATGTGACGCTCGATCAGGTGCGGGAACAGTTCGGTGAGGAGGTTCGTTATCTCGTCGACGGGGTGACGAAACTCGAAAAGGTCGACTACGGGGCAGCCGCCGAGCCCGAGACCTTCCGCAAGATGCTCGTCGCCACCGGCAGCGACGTGCGCGTGATGTCGATCAAGCTCGCCGACCGGCTGCACAACATGCGCACGCTCGGCGTGATGCGCCCCGAGAAACAGGCGCGGATCGCCAAGGTCACCCGTGACGTCCTCATCCCGCTCGCCGAGCGCCTCGGCGTGCAGGCCCTGAAGACCGAGCTGGAGGACCTGGTCTTCGCCATCCTCCACCCCGAGGAGTACGAGCACACAAGAGAACTCATCGCCGAGAACGCCGCCCGGACGGGCGACCCGCTCGCCGAGGTCGCCGACGAGGTACGCGGGGTGCTGCGCGAGGCCGACATCCAGGCCGAAGTCCTCATCCGTCCCCGGCACTTCGTCTCCGTCCACCGGGTGGCCCGCAAACGCGGCCGGCTGCGCGGCGCCGACTTCGGCCGCCTGCTCGTCCTGGTGCAGGAGGACGCCGACTGTTACGGCGTCCTCGGCGAGCTGCACACCTGTATGACGCCGGTCGTCTCGGAGTTCAAGGACTTCATCGCCGTACCGAAGTTCAACCTGTACCAGTCGCTGCACACCGCCGTCGCCCGCGCTGACGGCCAGGTGGTCGAAGTCCTCATCCGCACCCACCAGATGCACAAGACCGCCGAGGCCGGAGTCGTCGCGCTCGGCAATCCGTACGCTCCCGCCTCGGACGCCGCAGCCTCCGACGACCTGGCGGACGGCGAGCGCGCCGACCCCACCCGCCCCGGCTGGCTCTCCCGGCTCCTCGACTGGCAGCGGGCCGCCCCCGACCCCGACACCTTCTGGTCCACCCTGCGCGAGGACCTCGCCCAGGACCGAGAGATCACCGTCTTCCGCCCCGACGGCGGCACCCTCGGCCTGCCCGAGGGCGCCACCTGCGTGGACGCCGCCTACGCGCAGTACGGCGAGGACGCCCACGCCTGCATCGGCGCCCGCGTCAACGGCCGTCTGGCCACCCTCAGCACGGTCCTGAAGGACGGTGACACGGTCCAGCTCCTCATGGGCCAGGACCCGGCTTCCGAGCCCTCCCGCGAATGGCTGGAGCACGCCCACACACCGGCCGCCCGCATCGCCATCCAGCGCTGGCTGGCCACCCACCCGGGCGGCGGCGAGACCGAGGAGGCGAGCGGTCCCCGCGCCGAACCGGCCGATCCCACCCCCGTGGCCCGCCCCGCGGAGAGCGCTGCCAGGCCCCGGGGCGCGGACGTCCTCGTGGACCGGCCCGAGGCCGTCGTACGGCTCGCCGGCTGCTGCACACCCGTACCGCCCGACGAGATCACCGGCTTCGCCGTACGCGGGGGAGTGGTGACCGTGCACCGGCTGGAGTGCGCCACGGTGGCGCACATGAAAAGCCGGGGGCGCGCGGAGATCGACGTGCGCTGGGGGGACACCACCGACATCCGGGTCACCTTGGTCGCTGAATCGTTCGGCCGCCCCCATCTGCTCGCCGACCTCACCGAGGCGATCTCCTCGGCGGGCGCCGACATCGTCTCGGCGACCGTGGAACCCCCCAGCCAGCAGCGGGTACGGCACACGTACACCCTCCAGCTCCCCGACGCGGCCCACCTCCCGGCCCTGATGCGCGCCATGCGGGACGTGCCGGGCGTGTACGACGTGACCCGCGCCCAGCACCAGGCCCCGGCCTTCTGAGCGACACCGGACGGTGCGACCGGACCCCCGCGGTGACCGGGCCGCAGGGGTGTGACCAAGAAGGTCCCGGGGGACCAATCCGTTCGGGTGGGACGGGCGCGAGTCGCCGTCGCAGCGCGGCAGCGCACTGGTAGCGGTGGTGCATGCTGCTCAGCTCTCCCTCCCGGCGCACGCCCCGGATCTCCCGGCGCCGCAAGGCGGCCCTGCTCGCCTCCGCCGTCTCCGTCTGCCTCCTCGCCGCCGCGGCGCCGCCCGCGCCCCTGGGCATCGGCGACCGCCTCTACCCGCACCTGGGCAACCCGGGCTACGACGTGGCGTCGTACGACCTGTCCTTCACCTATCCCGGCAGCAACGACAAGCCGCTCGAGGCCGTCACCACCATCGACGCCTGGACCACCGCCGACCTGGAGCGCATCAACCTCGACTTCGCGCACGGCACCGTCCGGTCCGTCGAGGTCGACGGGCGTCCCGCGAGTTTCACCGGCGCCGGCGAGGACCTGGTCGTCACCCCGGAGCACCCCCTGTCCCAGGACAGCTGGACCCGGATCACCGTGCGGCACACCAGCGACCCCAGTCCCGTCAAGGACCGGGACGGCGGCTGGGTGCGGACCTCCGACGGCCTCGCCATGGCGAACCAGGCCGACGCGGCCCACCTGGTCTTCCCGTGTAACGACCACCCGTCCGACAAGGCGATGTTCACCTTCCACATCACCGCCCCGAACAGCTACACCGTCGTGGCCAACGGCGTGCCCGCCGGAGCGGACCGGGTCGGCGGCTCCACCACCTGGACCTACCGCACCCAGCACCCCATGGCCACCGAACTCGCCCAGGTGTCGATCGGCCGCTCCGCCGTGCTGCGCCGCGAGGGCCCGCACGGGCTGCCGGTCCGCGACGTCGTGCCCAGCGCCGACCGCAAGGCGCTCGAACCGTGGCTCGCGAAGACCCCCGACCAGATCGCCTGGATGGAGAGCAAGGTCGGGGCGTTCCCGTTCGAGACCTACGGCGTGCTGATGGCACAGGCCGCCACCGGGTTCGAGCTGGAGACACAGACCCTCTCGCTCTTCGAGAAGAACCTGTTCACCGAGGCCGCCTACCCCAAGTGGTACATCGAGTCGATCATGGTCCACGAGCTGTCCCACCAGTGGTTCGGCGACAGCGTGAGCCCGCGCACCTGGTCCGACGTCTGGCTCAACGAGGGACACGCCACCTGGTACGAGGAGCTGTACGCCGAGGAGACCGCGCACCGGCCCATGGAGGAGCGGATGAAGGCCGCCTACAGCTCCTCCGACCGCTGGCGCGACGCCGGCGGCCCGCCCGCCCGGCCCAAGCCGCCCGCGCCCGGCCAGAAGATCGGCATCTTCCGGCAGAACATCTACGACGGCGCCGCCCTCGTGCTCTACGCCCTGCGTCAGGAGATCGGCCGCCCGGCCTTCGAACGGCTGGAGCGCCTCTGGGTCCGCGCCCACCGGGACTCCACCGCCACCACCGCCGACTTCGTCCAGCTGGCCTCGACGGTCTCCGGCCGCGACCTCAGCGGCTTCTTCCAGACCTGGCTCTACGGCGAGAAGACCCCGCCGATGCCCGGCCACCCGGACTGGAAGCCGCTGGCACCGCTCGCAGCGGCCCCTCAGCGCGCCAAGCGATAACACGGTGACGAGACGTGCCGCCTCGTGCGACCATCTTCGGGTCGGCGCGAGACGGGACACGGGAATCTCCCGGGGTACCCGTACGTTGTCCAAGCGAGCGGTCCGGGCGACCGCCGTACCGACGCCGAGCGGCACTCTCATCGACGTAAGGATCCAATGACCTCCTCTTCTTCCCCTTCCCAGGACACCAAGCGCCTCGCGCACGCCTACCCCGAAGGTCTTCGGGCCGATGCCCTGATGGAAGAGGACGTCGCCTGGAGCCACGAGATCGACGGCGAGCGGGACGGCGACCAGTTCGACCGCTCCGAGCGCGCGGCCCTGCGCCGCGTGGTGGGGCTGTCCACCGAGCTGGAGGACGTCACCGAGGTCGAGTACCGCCAGCTCCGCCTGGAGCGGGTCGTGCTCGTCGGCGTGTGGACCACCGGGACCGTGCAGGACGCGGACAACTCCCTCGCGGAGCTCGCCGCCCTCGCGGAGACGGCGGGCGCGCTCGTGCTCGACGGCGTCATCCAGCGCCGCGACAAGCCCGACGCGGCCACCTACATCGGCTCCGGCAAGGCGCTGGAACTGCGCGACATCGTCGTCGAAACGGGCGCGGACACCGTCATCTGCGACGGTGAGCTGAGCCCCGGCCAGCTGATCCAGCTGGAGGACGTCGTCAAGGTCAAGGTCATCGACCGTACGGCTCTGATCCTGGACATCTTCGCCCAGCACGCCAAGTCCCGCGAGGGCAAGGCGCAGGTGGCGCTCGCCCAGATGCAGTACATGCTGCCGAGGCTCCGCGGCTGGGGTCAGTCGCTGTCCCGCCAGATGGGCGGCGGCAAGGGCGGCGGCCTCGCCACCCGTGGTCCCGGTGAGACCAAGATCGAGACGGACCGGCGCCGGATCCGCGAGAAGATGGCGAAGATGCGCCGGGAGATCGCGGAGATGAAGACCGGCCGCGAGATCAAGCGCCAGGAGCGCCGGCGCAACAAGGTGCCGTCCGTCGCCATCGCGGGCTACACCAACGCCGGCAAGTCCTCGCTGCTCAACCGCCTCACGGGCGCCGGCGTCCTGGTCGAGAACGCCCTGTTCGCGACCCTGGACCCGACCGTGCGCCGCGCGGAGACCCCGAGCGGCCGGCTGTACACGCTGGCGGACACCGTCGGCTTCGTCCGGCATCTGCCGCACCACCTGGTCGAGGCGTTCCGCTCCACCATGGAGGAGGTCGGCGACGCCGACCTGATCCTGCATGTCGTGGACGGCTCTCATCCGGTACCGGAGGAGCAGCTCGCCGCCGTGCGCGAGGTGATCCGGGACGTCGGCGCCACCGACGTACCCGAGATCGTCGTGATCAACAAGGCGGACGCGGCGGACCCGCTGGTCCTCCAGCGGCTGCTGCGGAACGAGAAGCACTCCCTCGCGGTCTCGGCCCGCACCGGCCAGGGCATCGCCGAGCTGCTCGCGCTGATCGACAACGAGCTGCCCCGCCCCTCGGTCGAGATCGAGGCGCTCGTCCCGTACACGCACGGCAAGCTCGTCGCCCGCGCCCACACCGAGGGCGAGGTGATCTCCGAGGAGCACACCGCGGAGGGCACCCTGCTCAAGGTCCGGGTGCACGAGGAGCTGGCGGCGGACCTGGCGCCGTACGCACCGGTCTCCGCGGCCTGACCCACGCCGGAAGGCCCGCCACCCCCACGGGGCGGCGGGCCTTCGTCATGCCCGGCCGGGTGGCGTCACTGCCCGGCGAACTTCTTGCTCACCGACTGGTACACACCCTTGGCCACGTCACCCAGCCGCGGCCCGGCCAGCCACCCCGACGTGACCGGACCGATCGACGTGTTGGACACCAGCGCCGGCTTACCGTCGGAACCGGTCTCCACCCAGCCACCTCCGGAGGAGCCCGCCGTCATCGTGCAGCCGATCCGGTACATCGTCGGGTCCGACTGCTGGATGGACAGCCGGCCCGGCTTGTCCTTGCACTGGTAGAGCAGCTGACCGTCGAACGGAGCCGCCTCCGGGTAGCCGGACGCGGTGATGCTGTTCACCTTCGGCACCGCCGGGGCGCCGAAGTTCACCGGCAGCGCCCCGCCGACGGTCTCCTCCAGCGACTTGCCGCCGTTGCCCTGCTCCGGTGTCACATGGATCACCGCGAAGTCGTACGGCGCGCCGTTGCCGCCCGTCTCACCGCCCTGGTCGATCCACTGCTGCGAGGTCTGCGCCGCGTCGGCCCACCAGACGCCGAACGGGGCGATCTCGGACTTGCTGGCGCTCTGCAACTGGGCGGCGGACTTGCCGGAGTTGTTGTACGACGGCACGAAGGCCATGTTGCGGTACCAGCCGCCGCTCTTGCCGGCGTGCACACAGTGACCCGCCGTCCAGACCAGGTTGGACTTGCCCGGGTGCGCGGGGTCGTCCACGACCGTGCCCGAGCACACCATGTGGCCCTCGGGGGAGTCGAAGAAGAGCTTGCCGAACGGGGCCGCGTTGGTGTGGTACGGCGCCGAGACCGTCTGCGCCTTCACCGGCTGCGGCGTCGGGTCCGTCACACCCTGGTCACCCGAGATGTCGTTGTCGTCGACACCCTTGCTCGGGTCGTTGGCGTGACGCATCCGGTTGGGGTCCCACAGGCCCTTGATGATCGGGTTGATGAAGTCGTTGGCCTCGCGCAGCCAGTCCTGCTTGTTCCAGTTCTGCCAGGCGCCGTTCTTCCATTTGTCGATGTCTATCCCGTGCTCCTTGAGCTTCTGCTTCAGGTCGTCCGGGATCTTGATCTTTCCGTCGCCGGCCGCCGTCGCGGTGGCGGTCGGCTTGCCGTCGGCGTTGTCGTCACCGTTGCAGGCGGTGGCGGTCATCGCCAGCGTCGAGACGAGGGCGACCGCCGCGAGCGAGGTGGAGGTGCGGCGGGTGCCCCTCCCACGCCGAACGGTGACCGACGGCCGAATGGATCGCATGCTCTTGACTCCCCGTGTGATGAAGGAACTCGGCGCTTTCGCCGTGCCACCGACATCGAACTCATGAGGAGTTCATGCCGGTCTCACGACCTTCTTGGAACGGCGACCCACACTATGCGGTCGCTGTGGGGGAGTTCCGACGGAACGGCAACGGTTCGGCTACAAGCCGTCTGACCTGGCCAATCATCCCTGGATGTGACGATTTGACGTTCTCTCACCCAGCTCACCCCGCTCACCCCGCGCGCCCCCGGCACCGGCCCCGTCGTTTTCCGCTCACATGGCAATGTTCTTCCCGTCACCCGTAACTCGCCGAGCAGTCCGCTGTTGTAGCGGTGGGGGGCCATGCCTGTCTGCGGTCCCCGCGGATCAACTCGCCTCTGAACAGCGGGGAGGACAGCGAGCCGTGGCCGTTACGGAGTCGATGGCTTCAGGTGCGCACGGGGAAGCGCGTGGCGTGCACGAGGGAATCCTGAGACGCCAGTCGGCGCGGGAATCCGCGGCGCGTACCTATGCCCGGGCCCTGCCCATCGTGCCCGTCCGGGCGCGCGGGCTCACCATCGAGGGCGCCGACGGCCGCCGCTACCTGGACTGCCTCTCCGGCGCCGGCACCCTCGCCCTCGGCCACAACCACCCGGTGGTGCTGGAGGCCATCCGCGGCGTCCTCGACTCCGGCGCCCCCCTCTCCGTCCTCGACCTGGCGACCCCCGTCAAGGACGCCTTCATCACCGAGCTGTTCCGCACCCTCCCGCCCGGCCTCGCCGACCGGGCCCGCGTCCAGTTCTGCGGGCCGGCCGGCACCGACGCCGTCGAGGCCGCGTTGAAACTGGTCCGGGCCGCGACCGGCCGCACCGGCATCCTCGCCTTCACCGGCGCGTACCACGGTATGACCGCCGGTGCCCTGGCCGCCTCCGGCGGCGCCCGCGACGTCCAGGTCGCCCGGCTGCCCTACCCGCAGGACTACCGCTGTCCGTTCGGCGTCGGCGGTCCACGCGGCGCCGAACTCGCCGCCCGCTGGACCGAGTCCCTCCTCGACGACCCCCAGTCCGGCGTGCCGCTGCCCGCCGGCATGATCCTCGAACCCGTCCAGGGCGAGGGCGGGGTGATCCCCGGGCCGGACGACTGGTTGCGCCGGATGCGGCGGCTCACGGAGGACCGGTCCATCCCGCTGATCGCGGACGAGATCCAGACCGGGGTCGGCCGCACCGGCGCGTTCTGGGCCGTCGGCCACAGCGGCATCACCCCTGACGTCATGGTCCTGTCCAAGGCCATCGGTGGCAGCCTCCCGCTGGCCGTGATCGTCTACCGCGACGACCTCGACGTCTGGCAACCCGGAGCCCACGCGGGCACCTTCCGTGGCAACCAGCTCGCCATGGCCGCGGGCACCGCCACGCTCTCCTACGTTCGTGAGAACGGGCTCGCCGAACGCGCCGCCGACCTCGGCTCCCGCATGCTGACCCAACTCGTCGAGCTGTCCCGCCGGTTCGCCTGCGTCGGTGAGGTGCGGGGACGCGGACTGATGATCGGGGTCGAGCTGGTGCACCCCGAGCCGGAACACCCGGACATGAGGCATCCGGACAGCAAGCACCCGGCCGTGACGCATCCGGAAAGCGACGGCGCCAGGTCCGACGACCACCCTCCCACGCTCACCGGCCTGGAACCCACCGGCCTGGAACCCACCCGTACTCCGCATCCGGCGGCCCCCGAACTCGCCGCCGCCGTCCAACGCGAGTGCCTCCAGCGCGGGTTGATCGTCGAACTCGGCGGGCGGCACGCGGCCGTGGTCAGGCTGCTGCCCCCGCTGACGATCAGTGACGAGCAGGCGGCGGCCGTGCTGGACCGTCTGACGGACGCCGTCGCCGCCGTCGCCCGCCACCACGAGGAGCACGGCCCACAGCACGGCCGGCCACACGGCCCTGCCCCGCGCGCCGGCTG
>NZ_LGDV01000213.1 GCF_001280015.1 Streptomyces sp. MMG1121 | reverse complement strand
GGTGCAGTACGGGGATTTCACGTTGTGGCAGCGTGAGGTGCTGGAGTCGGATGGGTTCGAGAGTCGTGAGCTGGGCTTTTGGCGTGAGGTGTTGCGGGATCTGCCGCAGGAGCTGGATCTTCCCCGGGACCGTCCCCGGCCCGCCGTCGCCACCGGCCGGGCCGGTTCGGTGGGGCTACGGGTGCCGCCCGAGGTGTACGACCGCCTCGCGCGGCTCGCCCGCGAGCACGGGGCCAGCGTGTTCATGGCGTTGCACGCCGCGCTGGCCGGTGTGCTGTCCAGGCTCGGCGCCGGCCCGGACATCCCCGTGGGCAGCCCGGTGATCGGGCGTTCCGACATGGCACTCGAGGAGCTGGTGGGGTGCTTCCTCAACACGGTCGTCGTGCGTTCGGACGTCTCGCGGGACCCGTCGTTCACGGAGTTGCTGGAGCGTGTGCGGGCCGGGGTGCTGAGCGCGCTGGAGAGGTGCCGTTCGAGCGGGTGGTCGAGGCGGTCAACCCGGTCCGGTCGGCCGGGCGGCACCCGCTGTTCCAGGTGATGCTGAGCCTGCAGAACAACGCGGCGGCACAGGCGGCGTTCCCCGGCCTGGACGCCGAACTCCTCGACATCGACGGCGAGTACACCGCCGACTTCGACCTGCTCTTCGACCTCCGTGAGGCGGCGGGCGGGATCGAAGGCAGGCTGGTGTTCGCCCGGGACGTCTTCGACGAGGCGACGGCGCGACGGCTCGCCGGCTGCTTCGAGCGCTTCGTGAGCGAAGCGACCGCCGATCCGGGGCGCCGCGTGAGTGCGGTCGATGTCATCGCACCGGACGACCGCGCCGCGGTGCTGGCCTGGGGGACGGGCCGTGCGCCGCGGCAGACCCGGTCCGTGGTGGACCGGTTCGAGGCGCAGGCCGCCGCCACGCCCGACGCGACGGCCGTCATCGACGCCGGAAGGTCGCTGTCGTACCGGGAGCTGAACGAGCGCGCGAACCGGCTGGCCCGTTCCCTGCTGGCCCGGGGTGCGGGCCCGGAGCAGCTGGTCGCGCTGGCGATGGAGCGCTCGGCGGACCTCGTCGTCGCCCTCCTGGCCGTCCTGAAGACCGGCGCCGCCCACCTCCCCCTCGATCCGCAGCACCCGAAACCCCGCACCGATCTGATCCTCGCCGACGCGTCCCCCGTCGTGGTCCTGACCGATGCCGATACCGATACCGGCGCCCCGCCGTCCTCATGCCCGTTCCCGTTCCCGCCCCCGTCCGCCTCGCCGGACAACCTGCGGGCGGACGACCTCGCGCCGGGCAGCCGCGCCGGCGAACGCCTGGCCTACGTCCTCCACACCTCCGGCTCGACCGGCCGGCCCAAGGGCGTCGCGGTGACTCACGCCGGCCTTGCCCGCCTGCTGGCGGCGATGGAGCGGCACCTGCCCCTGGACCCGGCCGACCGGCTGCTCGCCGTGACCACGGTCTCCTTCGACATCGCCCAGCTGGAGCTGCTGCTGCCGCTCCTGTACGGCGCAGGCGTCGTCCTGGCCGCCCGCGAGGACGTCCGGGACCCGCAGGTGCTGGCCCGCCTGGTCCGGCAGCACGGAGTCACCGTGATGCAGGCGACCCCGTCGTTGTGGGCGGGGCAGGTGTCCGAGGCGCCCGAGTCCATCGCGGGCCTGCGGGTCCTCGTCGGCGGCGAGGCACTGCCGGCCGCCCTCGCCGGACGGCTCCACTCCCTGGCCGCCGAGGTCACCAACGTCTACGGTCCCACGGAGACGACCATCTGGTCACTCGCCGCCCGCCTGGGCGAAGAAGGTCTCCAACGCCCGCCCATCGGCGGTCCGTTGGACGGATACCGTGCGTATGTCCTCGGCCGGGAACTGGAGTTGGTGCCACCCGGTGTCGTGGGCGAGCTGTATCTGTCGGGGACGGGAGTCGCGCGGGGCTACACCGCCGCCCCGGGCATGACCGCGTCCCGGTTCGTGGCCTGCCCGTTCGGCCGCCCGGGGGAGCGGATGTACCGCACGGGCGACCTGGTGCGCTGGACGGCGCGCGGCGAGCTGGAGTTCGTGGGCCGCGCCGACCAGCAGGTCAAGGTGCGGGGCTTCCGCGTGGAGCTGGGCGAGGTGGAGCGCGCGATGGCGCAGCACCGGGAGGTGTCGCGTGCGGTGGCGTCGGTCGTGGAGGGACGGCTGGTGGCGTACGTCGTCCCCTCGGCGGAGGCGGGGGAGACTCTGGCCGACCGGGTACGGGAGCGGGTGGCCGCGGTCCTCCCGGACTACATGGTTCCCGCCGTCGTGCTCGTCCTCGACGGCGGACTGCCGCTCACGGCCAACGGCAAGGTGGACCGGGGTGCACTGCCCGTGCCCGAGGCGAAGCCGGTCACGAGCGCCCGCCGGGAGCCGGTCACCCCGGCCGAGCGGGTCTTCAGCGAACTCTTCGCACAGATCCTGGGCGTGCCGGACATCGACCCGGACGACTCCTTCTTCGCCCTCGGCGGCGACAGCATCCTGTCCATCCGGCTGGTCGCCGGAGCCCGCAAGCGGGGCCTCGTCATCTCCGCCAGGGACGTCTTCCGCCACAAGACCGCCGCCGCACTGGCGCGGCACGCCCGCGAGCGCACCCCCGCCCGGCCGGCCCCCGCGGAGCCGGCCGCGGCGGCCGTACCCACGCCACGGGCCCCCACTCCGGTTCCGCTCACCCCGATCATCCGCTGGCAGCGCGACCGGGGCGGCCCGGTGAACGCCTTCCACCAGTCCGTGCTCGTACGGACCCCCGCGGCACTCGACCTCTCCCGCGTGCGCGCCCTCGTACAGTCCCTCCTCGACCGGCACGACGCGCTGCGCATCCGGCTGCGGCGCGCACCGCAGTGGCAGCTCGACGTCCTGCCCCGGGAGCAGGTCCGAGCCGACGCGCGGGTCGAGCGCGTGGACATCCGGGACCTGGCACCCGAGGAGTGCGAGGCCGCCGTGACCGACGCGGCCAACGCGGCGAGCCGACAGCTCGACCCGGGTGCCGGGCACATGCTGCACGCCGTGTGGTGCGACGCCGGCCGGTCCCGGCCGGGCCGGCTGCTCCTCGTCGTCAACCACCTGGTCGTCGACGGTGTGTCCTGGCGGATCCTGCTCCAGGACCTGCGGTCCCTGGCGGACGGCAGCCCGCCCGAGGAGACGAGCGGGATCTCGTACGCCCGCTGGGGAGCCCTGCTCCAGGACCAGGCCCGAAGCAGGGCCGCCGAACTCCCGGTGTGGACCGGACCCGCCGACGGGGCCCAACCCATGCTGCGCACCACGGACCTCGACCCGGCGCGTGACGTGCTGCGCACCCGCGACAGCGTCACCCGTGTGCTGCCCGCGGCGCGGACCTCCGCCGCCCTCACGCGTCTCCCCGCCGCCCTCGGCACCGGGGTCAACGCGGTCCTGCTCGCGGCCCTCGGCCGGGCGGTGGCCGCCTGGCGCGGCGCGCACTTCCCCGGCGATCCGGCCGCCGTGCAGGAGGCCCCCTTCCTGGTCGACGTCGAGGGCCACGGCCGTGAGGAGATCGCGGAGGAGCTCGATCTGGCGCACACCGTCGGTTGGTTCACCAGTATGTTCCCGGTCCGGCTGGAACCCGGCGACCACCCGGGCGCCGTACAGCGGCGGCTCGACCGGATGCCGGACAAGGGCCTCGGATTCGGGCTGCTGCGCCATCTCAACCCCGAGACGGAACCTGTCCTCGCGCGGCTTCCCGACCGCCAGATCATCTTCAACTACCTGGGACGCTTCGACCGTTCGCCCGAAGAGGACTGGTCCCTGGCGGCCGAAGGCCCGGCGGTCGGCGGCGGCGGAGACCCCGGGATGCCCCTCACCCATCTGCTCGAGGTCTCCGCCGTGGCGCTGGACGGCGACACCGGGCCCGAACTCCACGTCACCTGGACCTTCCCCCGCCGGCTGCTGACGCGGCATCAGGTGCGTGAGCTGGCCGACGCCTGGTTCGCGGCGCTGCGGGACCTGGAGGAGCAGGCATGACCACCGGCCCCGCGCACGCCCTGCCGCTCGCTCCGCTCCAGCGCGGCCTGTACTTCCACACCGCCTACGACGCGGCCGGGCAGGACATCTACACCACCCAGCTGACCCTCGACCTCGACGGTCCGCTCCACGCCGCGCGACTGCGCGAGGCCTGCCAGGCGCTGCTGCGCCGCCATGACGGACTCCGCGCGGGCTTCCGGTCCGCCGCGTCCGGCGAGCCGGAGCAGTTCATCGCCGCCGAACCACCGCTGGACTGGCGCGAGTCGGACCTGACCCGGCTGCCGCCCGCGGACCGGGACGAGGCCGCCGCCCGGCTCGTGGGTGAGGAGCGCGCCCGGCGTTTCGACCTCGCACGGCCGCCGCTGATCCGGTTCCTGCTGCTCCGGCTCGGCGACCGGACCTGGCGTTTCACGCTGACGAACCTCCACATCATCCTCGACGGCTGGTCCACCTCACTCCTCGTGGACGAACTGTTCCGGCTCTACGCCTCCCGGGTATTGCCCCCGGCGCCCTCCTACACCTCCTACCTGGAATGGCTCTCCGTCACCGGCACCGAGGAGGCGCGCCAGGTCTGGGCCGAGGCGCTGGCCGGCATCGACGGCCCGACACTGGTCGCTCCCAGTGCGGCCGGCCGGGCCGCGACGGTCCCCGAGCGTGTCCTGCGCACCCTGCCCGCTCCCACCACGGCCGCGCTGACCGGCGCGGCACGCGACTGCGGTGTCACCCTCAACACCGTCGTCATGGTCGTCTGGGCCCTCGTACTGGGGCAGTTGACCGGCCGGGACGACGTCCTGTTCGGCATGACCGTCTCCGGCCGGACCGCTGACGTGGAGGGTGTGGAGAGCCTCGTCGGCCTGCTCGTCAACACACTGCCCGCCAGGGTCGCGGCACGCCCCGAGGAGCCCCTCGCCGACCTCCTCGAACGGGTCCAGGACGAGCAGATCGACCTGTTCGACAGCCACCACATCGGGCTTCCCGAGATCCACTCCCGCATCGGCCGGAAGGTGCTCTTCGACACCACCACCGCCTTCGACAACTACCCGGCGGGCGGCCAGGAGACCGGCACCTCCCCCGGCGAAGGGCCGACGATCGTCGCCGCGGACGGATTCGACGCGACGCACTATCCGCTCTCCGTCGTCTGCACCCCCGGCGACGAACTGCGCGTCCGGCTCGACTTCCAGCCCGCACTCGTCCCCCGCGAGCAGGCGGAACGGATCGGCGACTGGGTCCTACGGCTGCTCACCCGGATCGCGGACGATCCCCACCGGAGCGTCGACTCGCTCACCGACGGGGTGTTCCTCACCGAGCGGGAGCGCCGTCGCATCCTGGTCGACTGGAACGACACCGCAGGCCCCCTCCCCGCCACCACCCTGCCCGACATGATCGAGGAACAGGCCGCACGGACCCCGCATGCCCCCGCCGTCGTGCAGGGTCCGAACACGGCGACCTACGCCGAACTCGACGGCCGGGCGAATCAGTTGGCGCGACTGCTGCTGGCGGCCGGTGCCGGTCCCGAGTCCGCCGTGGCACTGCTGCTGCCCCGTACGGCCGACGCGCTGGTCGCCATGGTCGCCGTACTCAGGACCGGCGCCGCTTATCTGCCCCTCGACCCCCGCCAGCCCTCCGCGCGGCTGGCCGGGATCCTGGACACGGCACACCCCCGGCTCGTCGTGACCGACACCACCACCCGGGCCGCGCTGCCCGCCGGCCCGACCCGGATCACCCTGGACGATCCGGCCACCGTCCGCGACCTGGCCGCCCGCGACCCCGCGCGGGTGGCCGACGCCGAGCGCGGCGGCCCGGTCCTCGCGCGTCATCCGGCGTACGTCATCCACACCTCGGGCACCACCGGCAGCCCCAACGGCGTGGTGGTCGAGCATGCCGCCGTGGCGAACCTCATCGGGGCCTACGCGGCGCAGTTCGGTGCCGGGTCCGTCGACCGTGTCCTCGCGGCGACCTCCTTCGGCTTCGACGCGCACCTGCTGGACACGCTGCTCCCCCTCGCGCTCGGCGGCTGCCTGGAACTCGTGGACGACCTGCTGGCGCTCGCCGACCGCGGCGGACTGCGCGGCGGCCTGCTGACCTCGGTGCCCTCCGCCCTGGCGGCCCTGCTGCCTGCCCTGACCGGTGAACCGGCGCTGCGGCGCGTCCACCTCGGCGGCGAACCGCTCCCCGGCGCCCTGCTGGAGGAGCTGGCCCGCCGCATCCCGGGCTGTGCCGTGGCCAACCTCTACGGCCCCACCGAGACCACCGTCTACTCGCTGGCGTGGCGGACCGAGGACGGTCTGTCCCAAGGGGATCCGCCCATCGGCCGTCCTGTCCGCAACACCCGCGCCTATGTGCTGGACAGGCGGCTGCGGCCGGTCCCGGTCGGTGTCGGCGGGGAGCTGTATCTGGCCGGTGCCGGTCTCGCCCGCGGCTATCTGCACCGGCCGGCACTCACCGCGCGGCGCTTCGTCGCCTGCCCGTTCGGTCCACCGGGCGAGCGCATGTACCGCACCGGCGACCGGGCGCGGTACCGGGCCGACGGGGCGCTGGAATTCCTCGGACGCGTGGACGACCAGGTCAAGGTGCGCGGTCATCGCGTCGAGCCCGCGGACATCGAGGCCGCGCTGCTGCGGCACGACCTGGTCGCGCAGGCCGCGGTGACGGTCCGTGAGGACCGGTCGGGGGACCGGCGGCTGGTGGCCCACGTGGTCCCCGTGCGACCTGGACCCACCCTGGACGAACAGGAGCTGCGGAGGCATCTGCGCACCCTGCTGCCGGACTATCTCGTCCCCTCCGCGGTGGTGCGGCTGGACCGGCTGCCGCTCACCCCGCACGGCAAGCTCGACCGCGCCGCCCTGCCCGCGCCGCCGGCCCCGGCCCGGTCCGCGTCGGCCCCGCTCGACCCGCGCGAGGAGATCCTGAGCCAGCTCTTCGCGGAGACGCTCGGCGTCCCCTGCCCCGACCCCGTCGACTCCTTCTTCGACCTCGGCGGCGACTCCCTGCTCGCGACCCGCCTGGTCGGCCGGATCCGGGCGGTGACCGGAACCGACCTGTCCGTCCGCACCCTCTACGAGGCGCCCACCGTCACGACCCTGGCCCGCAGACTCGGCACCGAGCACCCGGACGCCGGGCTCGGCCCGCTGCTGCCCCTGCGCCAGGGACCGCACCCGGCCCCGCTGTTCTGCGTCCACGCGGCGAGCGGCCTCGCCTGGCCGTACGCCCGACTGCTCCCGCACCTCGCCCCCGGCCTGCCCGTGTACGGCCTGCAGACACCCGGCCTCACCGACCCGGACGCGGGACCGTACAAGCCGGACGACCTCGTGCGCGCGCACGTGGAGTCGCTGCGCTCGGTCCAACGGCACGGCCCCTACCGGCTGCTCGGCTGGTCGCTCGGCGGGCACCTCGCCCACGCGATCGCCGCCCGCCTCGTCGAGCAGGGCGAGGACGTGACCCTGCTCGCCCTGCTCGACAGCGAGGTGCCCGCGGACGCCTCCGGGCTCCCCGGGACCGACGCCCTGGTGAGCCATGCCCTGCACACGCTCGGCTTCGACACCGCGGGCAACCCGCCCGGAGCGCTGGCCGCGCTCGGGGAACGAGTGGTCGCGGGCGTGCGCACGGCTGCCGCGTCCGCCGCGGAGATCCTGCGCGGCGGTCCGCCGCGCGTCCTCGGCGGCGGTACCGGGGCGGTGTTCTTCCGGGCCACGGCGGAGGCGGGCGGCGGTGCCGATCCGGCGCTCTGGCAGCCGTACTGCACGGGGCCGATCACCGCGTACGCCGTCGGCTGCGGCCACCACCAGATGCTCGACCCCGCCCCGCTCGCCCGGATCGCGGCCGTGCTGGGGCCGGAGCTGACGTAACACCGCCCGCCCGCACGCCCACGCCTCGAAAGGCAGGACGCCCGATGCAGTCGCCCGCGGACCTCGACCTCACCGACCCCGCCCTGCACGCGGAACAGGACCTCGGCGAGCTGTGGCGCACCCTGCGCACCGAGGAGCCCCTGCACTGGCAGCCCCCCGCGGCCGGCCGGCCCGGATTCTGGTCGCTGACCCGCTACGACGACGTGGTCGCCGCCTACCGCGACACCGAACGGCTCCGTTCGGACCACGGCAATGTGCTGGACACGCTGCTCGGCGGCGGGGACCCGGCCGCCGGGCAGATGCTGCCGCTGACGGACGGCCCGCGCCACGCCGACCTGCGGGCCGCGCTGATGAAGGCGTTCTCGCCGCGGGCGCTCGCCGCAGTGGTCGGCAACATCCGCACGGCCTCCCGGGACGTGCTGGCGCAGTTCCGGGCGAAGGGCTCCGGCGACTTCGCCCGCGACGTAGCGGGGGAGCTGCCGCTGCGCGCGATCTGCGACCTGCTGGACGTCCCCCGCGCGGACCGCGCCCGGCTGCTGGAGCTTACCTCCTCCGCGCTCGGCGCCGACAGCAGCGACGGACTGCACGAGAACTCCTGGGTGTCCAAGAGCGAGATCCTGCTGTACTTCTGCGACCTCGTCGCCGACCGGCGCCGCCGGCCCCGCGAGGACATCGTGAGCCTGCTGGCCCGGTGCCGGATCGGCGGCGCGCCCCTGTCCGACGAGGAGGTCCTCTTCAACTGCTACAGCCTGATCCTCGGGGGCGACGAGACCACCCGGCTCGCCCTGGTCGGCGGAGTCGCCGCGCTCGTGGACCACCCGGGACAGTTCCGCGCCCTGCGGGAGGGGGCGAGCGATGTGCAGGGCGCGGTCGAGGAGATCCTGCGCTGGACGACGCCGGTCCTGCACGCCGGCCGCACCGCCGCCGTCGACTTCGCCCTGCACGGCCGGACCGTCGCGGCGGGCGACGTCGTCGCGCTGTGGAACGTGTCGGCCAACCGCGACGACACCTTCGCCCAACCGGACCGCTTCCGGCTCGACCGCACCCCCAACCGGCACCTCACCTTCGCCTACGGCACGCACTTCTGCCTCGGTGCCTTCCTGGCCCGCGCCGAGATCGCCGCCGTACTGGAACATCTGCGCGACATGGGCGGGACGCTGCACCGGAGCGGCCCGGCACGTCCCGTCTACTCCAACTTCCTGGGCGGACACGGCTCGCTCCCGCTCGCCTGGACCGACACCAACGGGTGATCTCCTCAACCAAGTTGCGGAACCGGTGGCCCCTGCTGGCATGCTCCCGGGGTGAACCGTGATCTGATCTCCCGTCGTGCCCACGCCGACCACCCGATCGCCGCCCCCCTCTCCGACGACTCCGTGCACCGGCTGCTCCAGCGAAGCCTCCACCGCGGCGACGCCCGTGTACTCGACCTCGGCTGCGGAACCGGCGAATGGCTCGGGCGCGCCCTGAGCACCCACCCGGATGTGCGCGCGGACGGGGTGGACCTGTCCGAGGGCGCGCTGGCGAGAGCCGGTGAACGCGCCGGGGAACTCGGTGTGCGCGACCGCCTCACCCTGCACCACGAGGACGCCGCCGTCTTCCGCTCCGCCCACTCCTACGACCTGGTGCTCAGCGTCGGTGCGACGCACGCCTTCGGCGGACTGCTGCCCACGCTGGCGGCCGCGCGCACCCATCTGGCACCCGGAGGCCGCGTCCTCGTCGGCGACGGCATCTGGGAGGGCGAACCCAGCCAGGAGGCGATCAAGATGCTCGGCGACCTCGCCGACCTGTCCACGACCGTGGACCGGGTGGTCGCCGACGGCTGGACACCGGTGTACGGGCATGTGAGCACACGTCAGGAACTGGACGACTACGAGTGGTGCTGGACCGGGTCACTGGCGTCCTGGGCCCTCGACCACCCGGACTCCCCGGACGCCGAGGAGGCGCTCAAGACGGCCGCGGTCCACCGCGAGGAATGGCTGCGCGTCTACCGCGACGTCTTCGGCTTCGCCTGCCTCGTCCTGCGCCGGACGGCGGACTGACCCCACCCCGACGCCGGCGACCGGCATCCCGCCCGCACACCTCTCGTACCCTGGTCGCCGTGCCCGCCTCCCCGCCGCGCCGCGCCGCGTCGCGTCGCCGTCCTGGTCCTCGACGGTGTCCTCGACGGTGCGAAGCCGCTCGACGCGGGCATCCCCGCGCAGGTGTGCACGACCCGGGCGAGCATGCCGTACGAGGTGCGGGTGTGCGGCGCGGCGCCCGGGCCCGTGACCGGCGGATCATGGCCCAGGCGGTGGGTGTCGACCTCTCCCTCGGCCGGCAGGTCACCGTCGTGGTGATGCTCATGCTCACCAGCAAGGGCATGGCGGGCGTCCCCGGTTCGGCGTTCCTCGCCCTGCCGGCGACCGCCTCCGTGCTCGGGGTCATCCCCGCCGGAGCCGTCGCCCTCCTCCTGTGCGTGGACCGCATCATGGACTCGATGCGCGTCGCCACCAGCCTCCCCGGCAGCTGCGTGGCCGCCTTCGCGGTGGCCCGCTGGGAGGGCGCGCTGGATGCCGGGCGGGCGAAGCAGGCGCTGAGCGCAGAGGCGGCCTTCGTACCGGAGGAGCAGGACGCGGTGGCCGTACGACCCTGAGGACACGGTCGTGCCGGCCGCTTCCGCCGGCCGGCACGAGCCCGTTCACAGGGGGGAGACGGCGTCCGGTGACCCGGCGCGGGCCGACTGAAGCCCTGGTCGCCCTCACGAGTGCTTGCGCCGGCGCCTGATCGGTTCCCCCACCCGGTGCATGTGCGCGAGGGCCTCGCGATAGGACCGGACGAGGCCGGTCTCGTGGTACGGCACACCGATCTCCGCGCAGTACTGGCGCACGATCACCTGGGCCCGGCGCAGATGGGGCGTGGGCATGCTCGGGAACAGGTGGTGTTCGATCTGGTAGTTGAGCCCACCGAGCATCACGTCGGTGAGCAGGCCGCCGCGTACGTTGCGGGAGGTGAGCACCTGGCGGCGCAGGAAGTCGGGCCGCTCGTCCCCGGTGAGCGTGGGCATGCCCTTGTGGTTCGGCGCGAAGGTGCAGCCGAGATAGACACCGAAGAGACACTGGTGCACCGCGAGGAACGCCACCGCCTTGCCGGGGGAGAGCACCAGGAGCAACGCGGACGCATAGGCCGCGAGGTGAAGGAAGAGCAGGGCTCCTTCCAGCAGCCGCTTCTTCATCGACGGTGAGCGCAGCGCCCGTACGCTCGACACATGGAGGTTGAACCCCTCCAGCGTCAGCAGCGGGAAGAACAGCAGCGCCTGGTGTCCGCCGATGAGCCGGGCCACCCCGCGGCTGTTGCGGGCCTGCTCGGTGGACCACACCAGGATGTCCGGGGAGACGTCGGGGTCGAGTTCCTCGTGGTTGGGGTTGGCGTGGTGGCGGGTGTGCTTGTTCATCCACCAGCCGTAGCTCATGCCGATCCCGAGATTGCCGAAGAGCCGGCCCCAGACCTCACTTCTGCGGGCGCTCCCGAAAACCTGGCGATGCGCCAAGTCATGTGCGAGCAGGGCCGTTTGACCGAACATCAACGCCAGAAACGCGGCCACCGCCAGCTGCCACCAGGTGTCGCCGAGCGCGAGGAAGGCCCCCCAGCCGGCCGCCAGCAGCGCGATCACCAGACCGAGCCGCACCGTGTAGTAGCCGGGGCGCCGCTCCAGCAGACCCGCCGCGGAGACGCGCCGGGACAGCCGGGCGAAGTCGCTGCCGGTTCCGGAGCCGGACGTACGGGAGCGGGCGAGAGGAGCTCCGGCCGCGACGGAGGTGTCGGTGGAAATCGTCATGCCGACGAGTCTGGTGACGACGGCCCGCCCGAAACAGCCTGCCAGTCACCGGACCGGACCGGGGGCTTTCCCTACGCCGCCCAGGGTGCTTTCTCCACCGTGTGTCTCTGACCTTGGGTTTCGTCGGGTCGTGCGCCGAGCGACTGGCCAGGTGCGGGCGGCCTGCCGGGGCTGGTCGCGGACGCGCACGACGTCGGGGTTGGCAGCGGCGCCTGCGCGCTGGGCCGGGCAGAGCCCGGCGGACCGCTGGAGGCGTTCGCGCCCGGGTAGCCGCCCGGGATGTGCGAGCACCTCGGGCAGGGTGGTGACGATGCCGTCGGCGGCCTCGGCCGCCAGGGTGGCGGCTCGCGCCGGTCGTGTTCGGTGCCCACAGGGCCTCGACCGCGCGGGCCAGGGCGGTGAGCGCGCTGGTCAGGGTGGGGTCGGGCGGCATGCCGAGGGTCGGCGCAGGGGTCGTGCACGACCGTACCGGGCGCGGTGGCCGGGGCACGGCGGGTCGTCTTCCCCCGTCCACAGTCCCGCCCGGGACCGGGCTGACCTCGGAGCCCGCGCAGGTGGCGGGGACGGCCACTTGGGGCAGCCGGGTGCGCCCACGAGTCCCTGCCCTCCCGCAATTTCGCCGGTGCCGGCGCCCGCCGCGCCATCCCGATGCCTCGTCAATGCGGCGTGGATCAGCTGATGTTGACGATCCAGGGTGGGATCACGGCTGGGCTCCGCGCCGGACCGTGACGGGGAAGTCGACATGGCGGAAGGGGTTGGGCAGCCCGTGCCCGGCGGCCCGGGCGGGGTCGTCGACCTGGGCGAAGGTGCGGACGAGGCTCTCCTTGACACCGAAGACCGCGTCCGAGTCCAGGTACGCTGAGCCGTCGACGAACAGATGGGTGGTCAGGGTGCGGATATCGGGTGCGGACACCTCGACGTGGATGTGCGCGGCCCGGTAGGCATGGCGGCCGGTGGCCTTGAGCAGGCCGCCCACCGGTCCGTCGGTGGGGACGGGGTAGTGGCGCGGCACGATCGTGCGGAACCAGAAGCGGCCGTCGTCGTCGGCCGTGAACAGGCCGCGCAGATTGCGCTCCGGGACCTCACCGGGCCGCTGCACGTCGTAGAAGCCCTCCGCGTCGGCCTGCCACACGTCGATGCCCGCGCCCGCCACGGGCCGTCCGTCGGTGTCCACGACCCGGCCCGTGACCAGGCACGGCTCACCGGGCAGCCCGGCCTCCTCGATGGTGTCGCCGAGGGCACGCGGCGGCGAGTCGAGCAGGTGGAAGGGCCCCTCCACGGTCGACTCGGTGAGCCGGCCGTCGGCCGGGTGGTTCACCGCGTCCACCAGCATCGACACACCCAGCACGTCGGACAGCAGGATGAACTCCTGCCGGGTGTCGTCGCACGTGTGCCCGGTCTCGGTGAGGAAGCGGATGCCCGCGGCCCACTCCTCGGCAGTCAGCCCGACCTCCTTCACGAAGGCGTGCGTGTGCCGCACCAGGGAGGTGAGGACCTCCTGGAGACGTGCGTCGGTCGTGTCGCCGAAACTCGCGACGACGATCTCCGCGGACCGCTCCGCCTCGAACAGGCCCGACAGCGGGGCGGTGCTCGGTTCCCGGGTGTCTTCGGTCATCTCTCGGCTTCCCGGCCGGCCGAGACGCGCCGGCGCCACAGTCGGCCTGATGGTGGGGTGTACGGCAGGACCGGCGCCGACCAGTATGGACGCCGAACCCTGACACGGCGGTGACGTCGTCGCGGACGGCCTCGAAGTCGGCCTGATCCGGCCGCCCGTTCAAGGCGGTCAGGACGAGGCGTGCCCGCCCTCTGGACTGCCCCTTCGACGACACCCGAAAGGACCACCAGCACATGTCACCCACGCCCGGGACCTGGAGCCCGGAAGACATCCGCGACCTCTTCGAGCTGGACGAGCAGCACGAACGGGACGGCATGGAGACCGTGGTCGCCTACCTCGGTGAACTCGCCGACCGGGGTGTGACCGTGGAAGTCGTCGAGCGGGAGACCGACGCCGAGAGCGGCCTGATGATCGCCGCCGAGCTCCACCTGACCGGCGACCGGGTGGTACGCGCCCATTTCCCCGCGGTACCGCTCGGGTGGCTGCGCGAGCGCGCCGACTTCGCAGAGCAGTGGCGTGACTGGTGCCGGTACGAGATCGGCGAGATGTTCGTCCAGGGCGAAGGGTACGTGGACTGGACGGAGGCGGTCGAGGCCGGCGCACGCGCCCTGTGACGGACAAGGGCACCTCAGTACGGTGTGACCAGCCCCGCCTCGTACGCGGTGATCACGAGCTGGACCCGGTCCCGGGCGCCCAGCTTGGTGAACAGGCGTGAGACGTGCGACTTGGCGGTGGCGACCGTGATGAAGAGGTCTTCGGCGATCTCGGTGTTCGAGCGGCCGCGTCCGATCAGCGTCAGCACTTCCCGTTCCCGCTCGGTGATGCCCTCCAGGGGCCGCGCGGGGCGCTCCCGGGCAGCCTCGGGTCGAGCGGCGAAGTCCGCGATCAGACGGCGGGTCACGCCCGGCGCGATCAGGGCGTCACCGGCGGCGACGACGCGGATCGCGCCGAGGATGTCGTCCAGCGCCATGTCCTTGACGACGAAGCCGCTGGCTCCGGCCCGGAGCGCGCCGTACACATGGTCGTCCTCGTCGAAGGTGGTGAGCATGAGGACGCGGGCAGCCGCCGGGCCGGCCGTGATCCGGCGGGTGGCCTCGATGCCGTCCATGCCGGGCATCCTGATGTCCATCACGACGACGTCGGGATCGACCTCCTGCACCAGTCGTACGGCCTCTTCGCCGGTGGCGGCCTCGCCGACGACCTCCAGGTCGGCGTGATCCGCCATCAGGACGCGCAGTCCGGACCGCACCAGCGGCTGGTCGTCGGCGAGCACGACCCGCACGGTCACCGGGCCTCCACCGCGGCCGTGACGGTCTCCGGCAGCGGCAGCGGCAGCCGCGCCACCACCCGGAAACCGCCCTCGGGACGCGGCCCGGCACTGAGCCGGCCGTGCAGCAACCCGGCCCGCTCCCGCATGCCGATGATGCCGAAGCCATGACCCGGGCCGGCCCCGGTCGTGCCGCGCCCGTCGTCGACGACCTCCACGGACAGCTCCTCGTCCCCGTATCCGACGCCCACCCGGCAGTGCCCGGTGCCCGCGTGGCGGACCACGTTGGTCAGCGCCTCCTGCACGATACGGTAGGCGGCCAGGTCGAGTTCGGCCGGCAAGGTCCGCTGCTCCCCGCTGACGCGCACCTCGACCCGCACCCCCGCCTCCCCCGTCGCCGCCGCCAGCCGTTCGAGGTCCGCGAGCCCGGGCGAGGGCGTGAGCGAGTCCTGCCCCGCGGCCACCGCCTCCGGGTCGGCCCGACGGAGCGCCACCAGAGTGCGGCGAAGGCCGGCCAGGGTCTGCCGGCTGGTCGCCTCGATGGCCCGCAGCGCCGCGCGTGCCTCCTCGGGCTGTGTGTCGATGACCCGGTTCGCCACCCCCGCCTGGATGGTGACGATGCCGACGCTGTGCGCGATCATGTCGTGCAACTCCCGTGCGATCCGCAGCCGTTCGGCGGTGACGGCCTCCGTCACCTCCTGGGCGCGCAGCGCCACCGCGTGCTCACGGCGCTCGCGGAGCAGCACCCCGACCATGCAGGACGCCACCAGCGTCAGAAGGCCGATGACGCCGTCGAGGATCAGGTAGTCCCCGTGGGCGAAGGCACCGATCACCAGCAACTGCACGGTGAACGCCAGAGCCACGGCGACCAGGGAAGCCCGCCGCGTCCGGGTGGCGACGACGTACCCCAGCACGAGGTCCACCGCCAGAAACGACAGGAACTGCCCCTGATACGACAAGGTGAGCAGGGTGGTGGACCGGTGTTGCGGGAGAACCACCACGGCGGTGGCCCCGACCAGCGTCAGCGCCAGAGCCGCCAGAGGCCGCCGCCGCACCATACCGGCCAGCAGACTCAGCGCCGGAAGCGACCCGACGCCGTACACGACGCCCGGGGCGCGCGGCGCGCCGAACAGCAGGACCAGCACCAGGAAGACGTACAGCGCGCCGCACGCCGCGTCGGTGGCCGTCGTTCTTCTCATCACCGGCTTGTCCTTCCGGGAGCGACGTCGCCATGCGGGCGGGTCGATGTGGCGATCATGCCGCGAGACTAACCAGCCGTCACGCGTCCGGCATCGGCCCGGGGACGTACACCCCCGGGCCGATCCGGCCGTACGCATTGCCATCCCCGGCCCCATGCCCGGCCGGTGGGCCGCAGGGCACGGTGGTCCCGTGATCGAAGTCAGCGAACTCACCAAGCGCTACGGCGCCAGGACGGCCGTCGACCATCTGTCCTTCACCGTCCGGCCGGGCCAGGTCACCGGCTTCCTCGGCCCCAACGGAGCCGGCAAGACCACCACCTTGCGCATGATCCTCGGCCTGGACACGCCCACGGGCGGCTCGGCCACCGTCAGCGAGGTTCCTTTTCGCGGCCATCCACGCGGACTGCGGCACGTGGGCGCCCTCCTGGACGCCCACCACGTCCACGGCGGACGCACCGCGAAGGCCCATCTGTCCGCCCTGGCCCGCAGCAACGGCCTCCCACCGCGCCGAGTCGGGGACGTGCTCGAGGAGGTGGGACTGGCCGACGCGGCTGGGCGCCGCATCGGCGGCTTCTCCCTCGGCATGAAGCAGCGCCTCGGCATCGCGACCGCCCTGCTCGGCGACCCGCCTGTGCTGATGTTCGACGAGCCGATCAACGGAATGGATCCGGAGGGCGTCCTGTGGGTGCGACGCCTGTTCCGGCGTCTGGCGGCCGAAGGCCGCACCGTCTTCCTCTCCAGCCACCTGATGTCGGAGATGGAGAACACCGCCGACCACCTCGTCGTCATCGGCCAAGGCAGGCTGATCGCCGCCGAGTCTGTGGCGGACTTCGCGGCCCGCGGCACCCGGGCCGACGTGCTGGTCGCCAGCCCGCAGGCCGGCGAACTGGCGGCGGTACTGACCACGGCGGGTGCGTCGGTCGAACCGCGGGACCGGGCGGACGCCGGGCAACTCGTCGTCACCGGGCTGCCGGCGGAGCGCATCGGAGCGCTCGCCCTGGAACACCGCATCCAGCTGAACGAGCTGACCCGACGGACCGCCTCACTGGAGGAGGCGTTCATGCACCTGACCGCCGACAGCGTCGAATACCTGGCAGGACAAGGCCGATGAGTACGTACACCGCTTTCTCCGCGACCACCGCGCAACCCCGCGCCCGCTTCGGCGACCTGATCGCCGCCGAGTGGCTCAAGACGCGTTCCCTGCGCTCCACTTGGTGGACGATCACCCTCGGCGCCCTCTTCGTCCTCGGATCCGCGGCGGCGGCCGCACTGGCGGACTACCACAACCTGGCGGGCACCGGCACGGGCGCGCGACGGCCGCCCGGCTTCCTGCCCTTCGACGCCTTTCCGCCGGCCGGCTGCCTGACCCTGATGCTCGTGGCCGGCGGCGTCGGCGCCATCACCGTCGTGAGCGAGTACAGCAGCGGCCTGATCCGCACCACCACCGTGGCCGTTCCCGCCCGCGGCTCGGTGGTCCTGGCCAAGGCGACCGTCACCGCCGCGCTGTGGACCGTCGTGGGTACGGTGGTCTCCCTCGGTTCCTTCCTCGTCTCCCAGGCCATCCTGAACGGTCGGCACGCCGGAGTTCCGCTCACGTGTTCCGGCGTGCCACGAGCGCTGGTGGCCTCCGCCCTGCTGGCCCCGGTCTGCGCACTGACCGGCCTGGGCCTGGGCGTCCTGATCCGGCACAGCGCCGCGACCATGGCCGTCTGTGCCTTCACGCTGCTGATGCTGCCCACGGTCTTCTCACCGAGCAGGCGATGGTCGGCCGACATCAACCACGCCATGGTCGCCACCGCCTGGAGACGCCTGGTCCAGAACTGGCCACCGCAGCCCCACTCCCGGATGTTCACGGCCACGGTTCCCGGCTCGTGGATCGTCTACGGGCTGTGGCCGCTGATCGCGGTCGTGCTCGCGGTGCTCGTCGTCAGGCGCCGAGACGTGTGAAGCGGCCGGCCCGCCCGGGTCAGGCCCGGGGCGTGCCGTCCCAGCGCCAGGCCGCCAGGCGAGGGTGTCCGGGCAGTTCACCGCGCCCGGTCGCCCACAGCAGGGTGCCCCAGGGATCCATGGATCGCGGGGCCTCGGGGAAGAGCCGGACGAGCACCCGCGCGCACAGATCGGCGGGCGGGTGCCAGGCCAGCCCGAGCCCCTGTGCCAGATCGTAGGTGTGCACCAGGGTCTCCACCGTCCCCATCGCGGCGAAGCCCTCGGGGTCGGAGACGCCGAAGACGTGGTGGGCGCGGGTCTGCGGGGGCGTCGTACGCACCATGGCGACCAGCAGCCCGCCGCTCGCCTCCAGCACCTGCAACAGGCCGGCGGGCCCCGCCGCACGGTTCGCGTGGATGACGTTCGCCGGGCCACCGGGGCGCCTGCTCTGCCATACGAAGGGCACCTCGCCGTTCAAGGGCGGTGTTCCGGGGGCCAGTTGGGCGGCGTAGGCGAAGAGGTCGTCGCTGAGATGCTCGACGGTCTCCCAGCAGTCCCACTCCAGCGAACCGGCCCTCTCGTCCCACGCGGCCGGGGGCGCCTTCCGCAGGGCTGCCACCGCGAGCCGCACGGCGAGGCCGAGGTCGTCCGCGGTGACGGGTGACGGGGAGAAGTCGGTCTTCGCTGATCGGGACATGCCGGGACGGTACCGCGACCGTGAGACGTCCCGCCCGCCCTTTTGATCACGGACAGGGCCGACCCCAGAGGCGGCCACTGGCAATCCAGCCCCGGCGAAGTGGCGCCGGAGCACACGGCCGCCCGTTCCGCGCGCCTTGGCCGTACCCGGGAACCGTGCGGCGGATCGAGCGATTCTGGGCGATCTCTTACCCGCGCTTACCGGTGTCTTCACAGCCGCGCCCGGTCCGGTGCGTACGGTGGCCGAAGTGGGCGGTCGTCGGCCGTGGCGGCCCTCCACCAGATGTGTCCGGTCGGATGTGTCCGGTCGGATGTGTTCGGTCAGGTGTGTTCGGTCAGGTGTGGAGGAACGGACGGATGACTGCCGGTCGCCGCGCGGTGCTCGCCGCCATGGTGGGGGGCCTGCTCGCCGGTTGCGCGAGCCAGAAGAAGGGCACCGACGCCTCCGCCGCCTCTTCCGGACCGTCGGCGACGGGCCCGGCCCCGGCGCCGCAGGCCTCCGGCGCCACCCCCTCGACGACGGCGGCCGCGTCCCGACCCGCCGTCACCCGCGCTCAGGTCGTGGCCCGTTACGGGCGCAGCGTCCCGCACAGCTGGGGCTTCGACGCCCCCGGAGTGGTGCACTCCCTGCCCAAGGCGAAGAACGAGATCGCGCTGACCTTCGACGCGTGCGGCGGCCCGGGCGGCAGCGACTACGACCGTGCGCTGATCGACTTCCTCCGCGAGCGGCACATCCCGGCGACGCTGTTCATCAACTCCCGCTGGATCGACGCCAACCCGGCGGAGTTCCACCGCCTGGCCGCCACGCCGCAGTTCGAGATCGCCAACCACGGCACCCGGCACCGCCCCCTGTCCGTCACGGGCCGCTCCGCGTACGGCATCCCCGGCACCCGTGGCGCCGGCGAGGTGTACGACGAGATCGCCGGGAACCGGGCCAAGCTGACGCGGCTGCTGGGCGCGGCGCCTCGCTACTTCCGGTCCGGGACCGCGTACTGCGACGACGTCGCGGCACATATCGTCCGTGACCTAGGGGAACGCTTCGTCAGCTTCTCCGTCAACGGCGACGGCGGCGCCACCTTCACCCACGAGCAGGTCCACGAGACCGTCGCGGCGGCACCGGGCGGCTCGATCGTCCTGTGCCACATGAACCACCCCGAGGGCGGCACCGCCCAGGGCATCGCGAGCGCCGTGCCGCACCTGCTGGCCACCGGCCACCGCTTCGTCCGCCTCTCGGACGCATTGCAGGCATGACGGCGGAAGTGATCGCTCCGCGCGCGGCGTGAGGGCCGAGGCACCGCTGTCAGGAGCCGATCGGAGCCTTACCCGCGGCACAGCACTCGTCACCGCGCCCACGCGGGAGAACAATGTGTTCCAGAGGCGGACCGGGCACGGGAGGCGTCATGAGCACTTCAGCAGAGCCGAGGGTGTCCGGCCTTGAGGTCCGGTCCATCGACTACGTCCCCCTGGACGAGCGGCACGGCAAACTCTGGCATCTGGGCCCGCTGTGGTTCATGTCCAACGCCCAGATCGCCACCCTGGCCGTGGGGCTCATCAGCATCACCGGGGGCGGCAATCTGATCTGGTCGCTGCTGGCCATCGTCGCCGGCACCGTCATCGGCACGTTCTTCATGGCGTTCCACTCGGCACAGGGCCCACAGCTGGGCCTGCCGCAGATGATCCAGTCACGCCCCCAGTTCGGCTACGTCGGCGCCCTGCTCGTCTGGCTCTTCGCCTACGTGCAGTACGCCGGGTTCAACGTCTTCAACAGCATCCTCGCCGCCGACTCCCTGCACACCACCCTGCACGGCAGCGTGAAGCTGTGGGTGGTCGTGGTCACCGCGGTCGCGCTCGTCATCGCGCTGGTGGGGTACGACATCATCCACAAGGCCGAGCGGGTCCTGACGTACACCTTCCTGGTGATCTTCGGGATCTTCACCGTCGGCGTCCTCGTCACCCTGCACTACCCGGCCGGCTCCTTCGACCTGGGCGCCTTCAAGTGGACGCCGTTCCTGGCACAGTTCGGCGTGGTCGCCGGCTACCAGATCAGCTGGGCCATCTACGTCTCCGACTACTCGCGCTACCTCCCGCCGGACGTCACGGTCCGCAAGACCTTCTACTGGACGTACTTCGGCTCCGCGCTCGGCGGCATCTGGCTGATGGTGCTCGGCACCCTGCTGGCCGCCTGGGCGGGCAAGGACTTCGAGACGATCAAGTCGATCAACGCGGCGGGCGACAAGGTGTTCAGCGGCTTCGGCGCGATCGTCCTGCTCTTCGCCTCGCTGGGCCTGGTCTCCGTCACCGCCCTGAACATGTACGGCGGTTCCCTGACCCTCATCAGCGGCATCGACTCGTTCAAACGCGTGCGGCCGACACTGGGCGTACGCCTGCTGACCCTCGGCGTGACCGCGGCGCTCTCCCTGGTCGGAGCGCTGGCCGCCACCGCCAACTTCCTTCAGGACTTCAATAACTTCCTGCTGCTCGTGCTGTACCTCTTCATCCCCTGGACCGCGGTGAACCTCATGGACTACTACGTCGTCCGCCGCGGCCACTACGCCATCGCCGAAATCTTCAACCCCCATGGGATCTACGGCCGTTGGGGCTGGCGCGGCATCACCGCCTATCTGGTCGGCTTCGCCGCCATGATCCCCTTCTTCTCCGTCGGCACCCTGTACGTCGGTCCCGCCGCCAAGGCCCTCGACGGAGCCGACATCTCCCTGTTCATCGGTCTGCCGGTGTCCGCCCTGCTCTACTGGTGGCTGACCCGCTCGCTCGACGTGGCGGCCGAGACCCGCCTGGCCCTGGCGGAGGCGGCGGCGCTGGAACAGGCGGCACACGAACACCGCGAGCCCTGAGCCGGCCGTACCGGTCCCCGCGTCGGTCCCCCGGATGTTCGGTCGTCCGGACTCCGGTGACCAGCCGAGCGCCGGCGGCCGGTGCCGGGGAGGCGTTGCGGACCGTGGCCGGACCGGTATCGCGTCCGGGCTGCTGCTCCGGCGCGCGCTGGCCGTGGCCGGGCCCGCGGACGCGCTCGCCGCGTCGCCGCGTCGCCGCCTCGCCGAGGGCGTACCTGGCCGTCGAGCAGCTCGGCGCCGGCTACCTGGTGTTCCTGGGCGCGCAGTCCCTGTGACAGCACCGTCCCGCCGCAGCCGTACGGCGGCCACGGGGGCTCCCTCGGCCACCAAAGGCCCCTGGCGGACCGGGCCGATCAGCGACGCCCTCACCCCCAAGACCGCCGTCTTCTGCTCCGGGCCGCTCCCCTCCCCGGCCCCGCCACGGCTGCCGGCCGCCTGGGCCATGACGCTGCTCGCCCTCCTGCGCATCGGCCTGACCGTGGCCTGGCTGGGGGCTGCGCCGCCGGCGCCGGCCAGGGCTGGGCCGCGCCTGCACACGGCTCGGCCGCGCCGCGCGCTGGTCCGGGCGACCGGCGTCGTGCTGATCGGGTTCGGGCTCGTTGTCACGACCACGGACCGCTGACCCGCTCCGTGTATGTGTCTGGTCAGGACATGCCTAATGAATGCGACAAACGGGTACTTTCCGTAGAGAGATGCGCAGACGTGGGCGGCACGCCGGTGTCGTCAGCCCGCCTCGGGGTTCCGACCAGCACGTTCGTGGGCTAGCCAAGCGTCGGCTGCTGGTCCGGCTCTGCTCGAAGGGATGCCGGTCATGATCGAGGACACGAGGAGCCCGCACCCGGAGCGGCCACCCGCGGAGAACCCGCGCCCGGCGGTCTGGGGCGATCCGGCCCCGCTGGGCCTGGCCGGCTTCGCCCTCACCACCCTGCTGCTCTCCATCCTCAACACCAACCTGCTGAAGGAGGGCGCCGCCATTGTGCCGGTGCTGGGAATGGCCGCGTTCTACGGCGGCCTCGCCCAGTTCGCCGCAGGCCTGTTCGAATTCCGCCGCGGCAACACGTTCGGCGCGACGGTCTTCATCTCGTACGGGGCCTTCTGGATGGCGTACTGGTGGATCGCACCGCGCCTGGCCCTCGCCGGCGACGCGCACAACGCGCTCGGCCTGTTCCTGCTGGGATGGGGGATCTTCACCGCCTACATGGCGGTCGCCGCGCTCCGGGTCAGCCTCGTCGTGCTGGCGGTGCTGGTGCTGCTCGCCCTCACCTACGTCCTCCTGGCCGTCGGAGCGTTCCAGACCGGGGCGGAGCCACACGTCATGACCCAGTTGGGCGGCTGGTTCGGCATCGCCACGGGTCTCGTCGCCTGGTACGGGTCGGCGGCGACCGTCATCAACGAGACGCATGGCCGCACGCTCCTGCCCGTGGGCGCGCGCCGGCCCGGCCCCGCCCCGGCGCAGGCGTCGAGCGTTCCGCCCGAGGAGACATGAGCGGTCGCCGGCCGCCCCGGTTCCCGCCGGGAGGGGATCGCCCGCGACAATCCTCGTCATGAACGACGACATGGATGACGCCGAGGGCCGGCTGGCCCGGATCGAGCGGTTGCTGGAGAGCGGCGAGCGGGAGTTGGCCCCCGCGTGGCGCCGGGCGACCCGTGGTGAGCCGCGCTGGACGGTGACCGTCGTGATCCTCACGGCCGTCGCCCTGCAGCTCACCCTGCCGCACCGGCTCATCCTGCTGCATCCCGTCTGGGCCATGCCCGTGCTCGAGCTGGCCCTGCTGGCCGGCCTGGTCGCCGCCAACCCGCGCCGAGTGGAGCCCCGCACCCGGTGGTTGAGGTGGCTGGGTCTGGCCCTGATGTGCGTCATCAGCCTGACCAACGGCTGGGCGGCGGTCCGGCTCGTGGGGGACCTGGTGAACGGCACCGGCGGTGACCAGGCCGTGCCGCTGCTGCTCACCGGCGGCGTCATCTGGGTCACGAACGTGATCGTGTTCGCCCTGTGGTACTGGGAGTGGGACCGGGGCGGCCCGATGGCCCGCGTCCAGGGACGGCACCAGTACGCCGACTTCCTCTTCGTACAGATGCAGAACCCGGAGATCGCGCCGCCGGACTGGGAGCCGATGTTCCTGGACTACCTGTACCTGTCCTTCACCAACGCCACCGCCTTCAGCCCGACCGACGTCATGCCGCTGTCCCGCTGGTCAAAGATGCTGATGCTGCTGCAGTCGTCGGTGTCCCTGGTGACCGTCGTCCTCGTGGTCGCGCGGGCCGTCAACATCCTGAAGTAGCCCGCTCGCCCGGGCAGCCGCTCAGTCACCGTGACGGGAGCCTGCGCTGCGCCTTCTCGCAGCGGCGGACCGGCTCGCCCAGGGGCGGTGTCACCGCCGCGCGACGACACGGTCCCCACGCGTGCGGCGGACCGGGCGGCGTCCCCACGGCGGATCTCGTCGGGTGCCGTCGGACAGTCGGCGTACGGTGAGGACGGGTCGCGAGCGCGGCCGCGTAGGCGGGGACGGTGGACTGACACCGCTGCCCCCTCGCGCGGCCGTCGTCGTACAGCGTCCGCGCGCAGGTGTGGGGTCAACTGCCGCCGCAGGAGCGTAGTCGGCGTGATCCTGTGCCGCGCATGGGGACCAATGGACGGCCCGGGTGGATCGTCCTCACGGCTCTCGTCGCCCTCCTGGCGCTCACGGGACGGCCGCGTCCCGCCGTGTCCACGCCCGCCGCGCCGCCCCGGTCAGCCCGGGCCCGCTCAGCTGACACGTGCGGCGATGATGTGCGCGCACTCCATCGACTCGGTACGGGTGGTGTCCACCTCCAGGTCGTAGGCCACGCCCTCGTGGACGATGTCCGCCTGGGAGGCGGCCATCCCGATGACACGATCGCCCCGGGCGACCTCCCGCCCCGCGGCGACCGCGCCGTCACACCTGACGCCGACCCACAGCACCCACAGCCCACCCAGAGCCTTCTGCCATCGCTGCTGGGAGTCCGCTCCGCCGAGGAAGACCTCGTCGACGATGACCCGCGCGCCCGCGTGGGCCATCGCGGCGACCCCCTCGATCCATGCGGCCTCCACCGCGCGGAACTCCGGCCCGACGACCACCTGGCCGTCCGGAGCGAACTCGATCCCGGAGTCCGACGTCCGCAGCGACGCCGGCATCGCCTCGACCAGCACGTCCGTCCCGAGTGCCAGCCACGGATCCGGCAGAACGGCCTGCAGACACCGAACGATCCCGGACTTCCCCGAGCTGGAACCACCGTTGAGGACGATCACCTGGGTCATCACCGGGCCCACCCTAGAGGAACCGGTGCGGCGCTCCCGGCAGTTGGGACGGAGAGGCCGGGCCAGCCGCTGGGCGTTGCCCGGAGCGCCGCGTCCGCGGGCATGAAGTTCACCCCCGCTCGTCAGGACCAGCCGACCGGGCCGGTGCGGTCGACGAAGCGTCCCGAGCCCGCTCCGGGGTCCTCGGTGGCGAGACGGACGATCGCGTCCGTGCCCTCGGTGACGGACTGGGGCCCGGACTGGCCGTTGAGATCGGTCGCCGTGTAGCCGGGATCGACGGCGTTGATACGGACGTCCCGCAGAGCCTTGGCGTACTGCGTGGTCAGCATGGTCAGGGCAGCTTTGGAGGCCGTGTAGAGGGGTGCGACGACGGAGGACTCGATGCGCGACGGGTCGTGCGTGAGGGCCAGCGAGCCCAGTCCGCTGCTGACGTTGATGATGACCGGGTCCGGCGACCGGCGCAGCAGCGGCAGGAAGGCGGTGGTCGTCCGGACGACGCCGAAGAGGTTGACGTCGAAGACGCCGAGGGCGTCGGCGCCGGTCAGGTCGCTCGGATCAACGTGCGGACCGGACACGCCGGCGTTGTTGACCAGGACGTCGATCAGGCCCTCGTGTGCGGCGACGTCGGCTGCCGCGGCCGCGACCGAGGCGTCGTCGGTGACGTCGACAGGAACGCATCGCGCACCCAGCGAGGCGGCGGCCGCAGCGCCCCGTCCCGGATCGCGGGCTCCCATGAGCACGGTGTGGCCGAGTTCGACGAGGCGGCGGGCGGTCTCGTAGCCGAGACCCTTGTTGGCTCCGGTGATGAAGGTGATGGGCATGCCTCGATCGTCCCCGCCGCATCGTGATCCTGACCACGCTGCCCGGTAGTCCGGACGAGGCCAGGCTGCGGCTGGCCATGGCGGAGAAGTCCTCGTCCCGCACCTGAGCCGCTCGGACCGATGGCCGGCTGCCCATGTGCAGGCGGTAGTCCGGTGTGCGACGACGCCGTACCTGCCGCGACCGCCCCGTCCGTGCGCCCGCGTCGACCCAGCTCCCGGCCTCGCCCGCCCTGCGATGTCACACACGGCGGGCCTGTCTCGTCTCGGTCTCGGAAGCAGAGTTCGGGACCAGGGAGGCGATGGCCATGCGGGTGTTCGTGGCGGGCGGCACCGGAGCGTTGGGGCGACGGCTGGTGCCGCAACTCGTGGGCCGTGGCCACCAGGTGACGGCCACGACGACGAGCGGGGCCAAGCTGGGCCTGTTGGCACGGCTGGGCGCGGACGGTGTCGTGATGGACGGACTGAACGCGGTGTCCGTGGGCGAAGCGGTGGCCGTGGCCCGGCCCGACGTGATCGTGCACCAGATGACCGGGATCAGCGTCGCCCATGCCGGCAAGCCCGACCCGAAGCACTTCGATCAGTGGTTCATGCCCACCACCAGACTGCGCACCGAGGGGACGGACCACCTGCTGGCCGCCGCCGGGGCGACCGGCGTGTCGCACTTCGTCGCGCAGGGGTTCGCCAACTGGAACGGGATCCGCGCGGGCGGCTGGGTCAAGACCGAGGAGGACCCGCTGGACCTGCACGAGGGATCGCCCGCGCACGGGCTGATGGCGGCGCTGCGCCACCTGGAGGACGCGGTCGGCAGTGCCGGCGGCGCGGTGCTGCGCTACGGCGGGCTCTACGGACCGGGCGCCACCGACGAGGCGCTCGTGCTCGTGCGCAAGCGGCAGTTCCCGCTCGTCGGGGGCGGTACCGGCTACGCCTCCTGGGTGCACCTCGACGACGCCGTGAGCGCCACCGTCGTGGCCGTGGAGCAGAAGGCGAGGGGGGTGTTCAACATCGTCGACGACGAACCGGCCCCCGCGAGCGAGTGGTTGCCCCACCTGGCGGCGTGCGTGGGCGCCAAGCCGCCGTTACGGGTGCCTGCGTGGCTGGCCCGGCTGCTGGCCGGGGACGTGATGGTGACGATGATGACCGAGGGACACGGCTTCTCCAACGCCAAGGCCAAGCGGGAACTCGGCTGGCAACTGCGCTATCCGTCATGGCGGCAGGGCTTCAGGGAGGGGCTGGTATGAGCCGGATCGAGGATTTCGAGACGCTGCGACCGCTGTTGTTCTCCCTCGCCTACCGTCTCCTGGGCAGCGTCAGCGAGGCCGAGGACGCCGTGGAGGAGACGTGGCTGCGCTACGACTCGTCCCCGACCCGACCCGCGTCGGTCAGGGCGTTCCTGTCCGCCACGGTGACCCGGATCTCGATCGACGTGCTGCGCTCGTCCCGTGCCCGGCGTGAGTCGTACCGCGGACCCTGGTACCCCGCGCCCCTGCTCGCCGACCCGTACGAAAACCCCGAGCAGGCAGCGGAGTTGGCCGATTCGCTGTCGATGACTTCCCTGCTTCTGCTGGAGCGGCTCAGTCCTCTGGAGCGGGCGGTCTTCGTGCTGCGGGAGGTGTTCGGCTTCGAGTTCGCGGAGATCGGGCCCGTGGTCGGCAGGCCGGAGGCGGCGTGCCGGCAGCTCGCGGAACGGGCACGCCGCCATATGGAGGCGGGCCGGCCCCGTTTCGAGGCCGACCGCAAGAAGCGCGAGCAACTCGCCGAGCGTTTCTTCGCCGCCTTGGGGAAGGGAGACGTCGACGGGCTGCGCGAACTGCTCGCCGCCGACGTGTCGATGACCGCGGACAGCGGTGGCAAGGCCCCGCAGTGGGACAGGGGCGTCTTCGGCGCCGGGAACGTGGCCCAGGTGCTCACCTCGGTCGTCCTGCCGTTCACCCGGATCGCCGGCGTCGTGGAGCCCTGTCAGGTGAACGGCCAGCCGGGCGCGATCCTCCGCGACCGGGACGGCAACGTCATCAACACCTGGACCCTTGAGATCCTCGACGACCGTATCCAGACAATCCGCGCGGTGAGCAACCCCGACAAGCTCGGCCACGTGGGCCCGGTCGCGGACGCCTGGGCGATCCTGCGCGAAGCGCGGCGCACTCGCCGGGACGAGGACTGACACCCGTACTCGACAGCCGAGGTCGATCTGCCCGAAGAGGCTTGCCGCGCAGGGTAGTTGGGCCTGCGCGGTGATCAGTCGGACCCGATCCGGGCCCCGTCGCGCATGATGACTCTGCCGCGCAGTTCCGGCTCGCCGCGCCAGGCGCGCACGGTGTTCGGTACGACGCGCACGTACATGAACGGACCGTCTTCCGTACGCGGGTCCCAGCCGAACGTCTCGGTGTACGCCTGGGCCGCGTCAGCGGGCACCTCCTGCGCGGGGTGGGTCTCCGCCTCGCCCTGGATCAGCACCACGTCGAAACTGTCCGGCAGCGCCAGGCGCACGCGCGGTTCGGCACGGACGTTCCGCGCGGTCACGGATGTGGCGCCGGTGCACATCCACATCGCCCGCCCGTCCCACAGAAACCACAGCGGTACCTGGTGGGGTCCGTGATCGGGGTGAGCCGTCGACACCCACACATCCCGATCCGTGGCGAGCCTCTTCAGCGTGTCGCGCCTGCGTTCCGCAAGCCCGCGCGGGACCACGTCGTTGATCTGCATGAATTCAGAGCCTGCAGTCCGCGTCGTGAGGCTCGTCCGAGACGCCCGCGGGGGCCGTGCTCACGCCACCGGTGCCGCAGCCCAGGTCCAGCGTCGGAGTACGCCCGCGACAGGTGCGCGGGCGTCCGAGGTGGACCGGCCGACTGTTGAACGGAGTTGGGCTCAGGCGTTCGGGTCGAACGGGATGCCCGAGGGCATGGAGTGCGCCAGCGCGTACGCGAAGTCGCCGTCCTTGATCTTGATGGTCGCCGCGCCGAAGTCGGCGTTCATGAGCTTGTCGCGGAAGCCGGGCGGATAGCCGTTCCAGCCGACCAGGCGCGGGTAGAACCAGCCGCCGGTCACGTTCTCCGGCGGCTCGTCGTTGCTGTTGGCGAAGCGGAAGTCGTGGGTGGAGACGCCGTCCTTGTGGTAGACGATCTTCGGGTGGGTCCCGTCGAAGCGGACCGAGGAGCGGGCGGCCACCTGGTAGCCGGTGTGCTGGGACACCGACACGTACTGGACCTCGTTGTTGTTGACCCACACGACGACGTGCTCCCAGTCGTGGGTGTGGCCGATGGCCGCCGGGCCCAGGGTCGCCTGGTCCTTCTCGAAGTAGCTGGCATACACGACGGCACACCAGCCGTTGTTGCACTTCTCGCGTGAGTAGGTGTTGGCGTTGGCGAGCTGGGCGTAGTCGTGGCAGTGGCCGTTGACGTCACCGCCGAGCTTCAGGCCGGGGTTGATCGTGCCGTCGGCACCGATGGCAGCGGTGGCGTAGCAGCCGTCGCCGTCGTAGTCGTAGGCGGGGGAGAAGGTCTGTTCCAGGCCGTCGGCGTTCTGCGGCAGCAACTGCAGTACGGCGGCGTCGGCCTGGGCGGGGAGCGTCAGTACGAGGGCCAGTGCGGCGAGGAGAACGGCCGGGGCCGACCGGCGCAGTCGTGGCCGGCGGCGGTCGGCGGATGCCTGGGTGCCCGGAACTCGTGCGGGGGACAGGGGGGTTCGCACCTCAACTCCTCATAGGTGAGTACAGAAGGCGGGACCGGGTCGCGTTCACCTCGTGAACGGTGAACGCGTCGGACGGGGGCGTGGTCGCGCCGTGAACCTAAAGGTGTGGACCACTTGCGTCAAGAGGTGAAGTGAGGGGTGCGGGAAGGGAGGTGGGATTGTTATGGGTGTCGGGTGCCGGGGTGGCGTCGTCCGCCGGCCCGGCGGGGTGTCCGTCCGCTGCCCGCTCACGCTTCGCACCTCGCCGCTCGCCGACGCCCAGGAACGTCGCCGCGACGGAGGCGCAGGCGACGGCGGCGATGCCGAGCCACTGTGGCCAGGCGAGCCGTTGACCGAGGATGAGCAGTCCGAACAGGGCGCCGACGGCCGGCTCGAGGCTGGTCAGCACGCCGAAGACGCGCGGAGGAATCCGGCGCAGCGCCTCCAGATTGAGCGAGTACGGCAGCACGCTGGAGGCTACCGCCACCACCGCGGCGACCCACAGCACATGAGGATCCAGGAGCGCGCTCCGGGCGCGTGCGATGCCGTACGGGGCGCTCAACAGGGCGGCCAGCAGGACCGCGACCGCCAGCCCCTGCCCGCCGCTGACGCGCTGTGCCATGCGCGAGGAGACGAGGATGTAACCGGCCCAGCAGCACGCCGCCACCGCGGCCAGGGCGAGGCCGCCCGGGGCCAGCGGGACGCCGCCCCCGCCGAGCAGCAGCACACCGCCTGCTGCCAGACAGGCGGGCAGCAGGTCGGCCGCCCGTCGTGATCCGGCCAGGGCGATGGCGAACGGGCCGAGGAACTCGATCGTCGCGACGGCGCCCAGCGGGATGTGCCTGACGGCCTCGTAGAAGGCGAGATGGTGCCCCGCGAGCAGCACCCCGGCGCCGAGCACCACCCTCCAGGCACCCCGCGCCGTGCCCGGCGCCTGCCGTCGTGGGCGCCACACCAGACACAGCAGTACGCCCGCGATCAGCAGCCGCAGGAAGACCACGCCGGCGGCACCCACCTGCGGATAGACCCGAGGCGCGAAGGCGGCGCCGAACTGGATGCCGCACACGCCGCCCAGCACCAGCCCGGGAGCGGGTATCTTCCCGACGGCCGCCGTGTACGCCCGGGTCGTGCTGCCCTGCTTCATACCGGCTCGCATTTCCTTGCTCCGTACGGTCCGTGCTCAGTCGGTCGTGCGCAGCAGCAGTTTGCCGGTCGACGTGCGCCGCCCATCGGCCGGTGTGCCTCGGCGGCGTCCGACAGCGCGAACTCGGCGGTGACGGGAAGGCTCACGGTGCCGTCGGCGCCCGTGCGGAAGGCACGCTCGGTGGGTGCACGCAGCGCCTCGGGCGCGGACCGTGCGGGATTCAGGATGGAGAACGCCGCGACGGACCGGCCCCGGGCGCGGAGTTCCGCCTGCCCGATGCGCCACGGCTCGGCACCGCTCGCGTTGCCGAAGGACACCAGGCGGCCGAAGACGGCCGGCGTGTCGATGCCCCGGCGCAGGGTGTCGCCGCCCACCGGGCCGAGCACCAGGTCCACGCCCCGGCCGCCGGTGGCGCGGCGGACGTCGTCCGGGAAGGCGTCGGTCGTGAACACCTCGTCGTAGCCGTGCTCGAGGGCGTGTCCGGCCTCGTCGCGGGAGGAGACCACGCCGTACACCGCACCGGCGCCGGCCGCGCGGGCCAGTTGACCGGCCGCCGTACCGACGCCTCCCGCCACGCCGTGCACCAGCACGCTCTCCCCGGCGCGCAGCCGCCCGACCTCGTGGAGCAGGCGTGCGCGGTCGGCAGGACGGCCGGGAGCGCGGCGGCGATCCGCAGGTCCAGGCCCTCGGGCAGCGCGAAGACGGCGGCGGTCTCGGCGAGCGCGACCTCCGCGCAGGCGCCGCCGGTGACGAAGGCGACGACCTCCTGCACCGGGCGCAGCCCCTCGACGCCCCGGCCGACGGCACGGATCCGTCCCGCGACCTCCAGGCCGGGGCGGAACGGCGGTGACGGCAACTGGACGCCCGCGACCGCGCCCGGCCCGACGTCATCGCCACCGGGGCGGGCTGGTGCAGCCGTATCCACAGCACGACGGGTGGGCGCGGGCCGGTGATTACCTGCCGGGTAATCGACCACCGCGGGTCAGGGCGGCAGGATCGGGGACATCAACAGCCGACCGGCCCGGAGGATGCCATGTCCGCCTACGCGATTGCCCACCTGCAGGAATCCGCCCCGCACCCGGAGATCGCCGAGTACATGGCGCGCATCACCGCCACCTTCGAGCCGTACGGCGGCCGGTTCCTCGTGCACGGCGCCGCGCACGAGGTGAAGGAGGGCTCCTGGCCCGGCCACGTGGTCGTGATCGGCTTCCCGTCGCTCGCCCAGGCGCGAGCCTGGTGGGACTCGGACGCGTACCAGGAGATCGTTCCCCTGCGCGCGGATCACATCGAGGGCGACATCGTCCTGGTGCCCGGCGTGGCCGAAGGCTACGACGCGGCCGCCACCGCGCGGACGATGCGGGAGGCTCTCGTCGCCTGCTGAGCGCTCCGCGCCTCGGGGCGCGGGCAGGTGCTCCCCGTCCTGTCCGAATCTGGCCAGCACCGCGGCGGACGATCGCCTAGAACTGGGGACATGACGACTTACTCGGCCGTGGTGACCACCGGCATCTACTGCCGGCCGGGCTGCGGGTCGAAACCGCTCGCGGAGAATCTGCGCACCTTCGAGCTGCCGGCCGCGGCCGAGGCGCACGGCTACCGGGCGTGTCTGCGCTGCCGGCCCTACCGGGTGGCCGGACCGATCGCCGCCGATGCGCCCGAACTGCTCTGCAGGGCCGTGCAGTTGATCATCGCCGGGGCGCTGGACACGGGAACCGAGGCCGCACTCGGCGCCCGGCTCGCCGTGTCGCCCCGGCATCTGCGGCGGCTGTTCCACCAGCACCTGGGCGTGACCCCGGACCAGCTCGCCCGCTCACGCCGCGCGCACTTCGCCCGCCGGCTGCTGGACGACACGGACCTGACGGTCGCCGATGTGGCGTTCGCGTCCGGGTTCGGCAGCGTACGGCAGTTCAACCGGGACATGAGGCTCGTGTTCCGCGCCTCACCGGTGGAGCTGCGCAGCCGGCGCCGCCGCGCCGACCGGCTCGCCGCCGACGGCGGACTGGAGCTGCGCCTGCCGTTCGCACCGCCGCTGCACTGGCCGACGCTGCTGGCCTTCCTCGCCGAACGGGCCGTACCGGGCGTGGAATCGGTGGAGGGGGGCGTGTACCGGCGCACGATCAGCCTGGACGGCGAAGCCGGTCTGCTGGAGGTGCGCCCGGGCGGCGAGGACCATCTGCTGCTGCGGGCCCATCTGCCGTTCTGGGAAGGGCTGATCCACGTCGTCGAACGCGTCGGCCGGATCTTCGGCGTGGACGCGGACACCGTTCCGGCGGAGGCCGCCCTCGCCGGTGATCCGGTGATCGGCCCGCTGATCGCGGTCCGACCGGGGCTGCGGGTGCCCGGCGCCTGGGGCGCCTTCGAGATCGCCGTGGACGCCGTACTCGGCCAGTACGCCCCCCGGCCGAGAGTGCGCGAGCAGATGGCCGCCCTCGTCACGGCCGCCGGACAGCCGGTTCCCGGGATCAGCCACGGTCTGACCCACCTCTTCCCGTCCGCCGAGATGCTCGCCGGGACCGACCTGAAGGGCGTCGGACTGCCGCAGGACACGGCCGGCACGCTGGGCGCGCTCGCCCTCGCCGTCGCACAGGACGACACCCTGCTCGACGGCGGTCCGCCGCTGCCGGAGTTCGTGCGCGCCGTGGCGGCCGTCCCCGGTGTCACAGCGGACGCCGCACAGCGCATCGCCTTGCGGCTGGGTTACGGCGACGCCTTTTCCGTCGCGGACCGGGCCACCGCGTCGGCTCAGGCCGAGGCCGCCGCGGCATGGCACCCCTGGCGCGCTTTCGCCGCGACCCACTTGGCCGTGGCGGACCTCCCCACGACGACGGCCTGAACGAGCCGTCCCGTCATCCATCACCCCACCGAAGGGACCGAAGAAATGAAGACCGCCCAGCGAGACCTGGCCGCCGCCCTGCGCGCCCTGCACACACCCGCCGACGGCCGCGCACTGGTGCTGCCCAACGCCTGGGACGCGGCGAGCGCCGCGCTCATCGCACAGGCGGGCGCGCGGGCGATCGCGACGACCAGCGGGGGCGTCGCCTGGTCGGCCGGCCGGCCCGACGGCCACGGCCTGACGCGGGAACAGATGGCACAGGCGGTGCGCCGGATCGCCGACGTGGTCGACGTACCGGTCAGCGCCGACATCGAAGGCGGCTACGGCCCCGGCGGCGAGGATGTCGCGGCCACCGTCCGCGCGGTGATCACGGCCGGCGCGGTCGGCGTCAATCTCGAGGACTCGCTCGCACCGGGCGGTCCGCTGCACGATGTGCCGGCGCAGGCAGCTCGACTGGGGGCGGCCCGTTCCGCCGCCGCGGAAGCGGGGCTGCCCGGGCTGTGGATCAACGCCCGTACGGACGTCTTCCTGTTCGGCATCGGCGCCCCGGAGGGCCGCGTGGAGAACGTGCTCTCCCGGGCCAAGGCCTACGCCGGCGCGGGCGCCGACAGCCTGTTCGTGCCCGGGCTCGTGGACCTGGACGCGGTGGCCGAACTGGTCCGCCGCAGCCCCCTGCCGGTCAACGTGATGGCGGGCCCGGGAGCACCGCCGGTAGCCGCGTTCGAGGCAGTGGGCGTCCGTCGTGTCAGCGTGGGCACCGCACTCGCCCAGACCGCGTACGGGGCCATTCAACGCGCGGCCGCCGAACTGCTGGAGGCGGGCACCTACGACGCGATGGCGGGCGCGGCGGACTTCGGGACGGTCAACAGCGCGGTCAGCGCCGTGCGCACGGGGTGAGGAGATGCTTCGCCCCGATGCCCCGATGCCCCGCACACCTCGTTCGGCCTATTCCTCCGTTACTCACTTTTGGGTGATCGCGTCGGCGGTGGCGGGGTGGCGCGGGCTGGCGGTCGGTTGCCCGGGGCTTGTATTTCCAAGGCTTTCGCGCCCGGTATGGCGTCAACTTAGCGCATTCAGAACATAAATGGTCATTGCAGCCGAGAGTCACGGATTACTGCTGGAAACGTAATGCCATGCGGGTTTCCCTCACAAACTCCGACGAAGGTTGCAGGGTATGTGTGCGCGGCCGACCGGCCGCCGAATAGCACCACCGCTTCCTCGCGAAGGGGGACCTTGTGTCCGTTTCTTCTTCCGTCCGTCGTGTGACCGCCGTCGCTGCCGTGGCCACCGCCATGGTGGGCACCGCGGCACTCCCGGCCGCGGCCGCCGGTCAGCACCCGGGCCGTCTGCACCACGCAGTGGTGTACATCAGCGGCGTGCGGCACGACGGGCAGAGCCGGGCCGACCACTCCAACCGCACGCTGAACATGCAGTGGGTGGCCGTCACGAACAGCTCCCGCCAGGCGGTGAACCTGGACCGCTGGACCCTGTCCGACAAGGACGGTCACACGTACACCTTCCGTCACGTACGGCTCGCCGGCCGCGCCACGGTGCGCGTCCACAGCGGTGTCGGCCGGAACACCAAGACCGACCTCTACCAGGACCGCCGCACGCGCGCGTGGGACAACAACGCCGACAACGCCACCCTGCGTGACGCCCGCGGCCGTGTGATCGACACCGCGGCCTGGGGCGCCGGCCACCGCCGCGACGGAGGCGTCCGGCACCACGGGGTCGACCACCGCCGCTGACTCGTGGGCCCCGTGCCCTGACATCCTCACCGCTTCAGCTCCGGACGGCGTCCTCGCCGGCCGGGGCTGTCGCATGTCCCGCCGGATGGGCACGGCCGGCCCCAGCACCACCGCCCGCGCCCTCGAGAACGCCGTGGCTGCGAGGGGGAACCGCGCCGGCGGAGCACACGTCACCCTCGCCATCGGCTACGGCGGGCCCGAGAGTTCTCCTCCGTCACGCCTCCAGCGGCGCGGAGCAGGCTCGGCCCGGGCTCACACGCCCCTCTCGGCCCCTGTGCGGGGGGCGTAACCCCTGATGATCAGGTGCGGAGACACCCGCGTAATGAGCGGTTCGTACGGTCACGAACAGTGGGTTCAGGTCGAGTACAGGAGAGGGAGGCGCCCGTGGCCGCGCCGGGCTCGGAAAGCGAGGGCACGACGAAGGTGCGGACGGTCTGCTCGTACTGCGGGGTGGGCTGCGGCCTGGTCCTCGATGTCGGCCGGGGACCGGACGGGCGCCGTACGGTCCTGAAGGCGAGCGGGGACAAGGAGCACCCGGCGAACTTCGGCCGGCTGTGCACCAAGGGCGCGACCACCGCGGACATGCTCGCCGCCCCGGGCCGGCTGACCACGGCCCTCGTCCGGCCGGACCGCGGCGCGGAAGCACAGCCCGCGCCCGTCGCCGCCGCCGTCGCCGAGACCGCCCGCCGTCTGCGCGCGATCATCGACGAGCACGGCCCCGACGCGTTCGCCTTCTACGTCTCCGGGCAGATGAGCCTGGAGGCGCAGTACCTGGCGAACAAGCTGGCCAAGGGCTTCATCCGCACCAACCAGATGGAGTCCAACTCCCGGCTGTGCATGGCCAGCGCCGGTACCGGTTACAAACTGTCGCTGGGCGCGGACGGGCCGCCCGGGTCGTACCAGGACTTCGAGAAGGCCGACGTCTTCTTCGTCATCGGCTCCAACATGGCCGACTGCCACCCCGTTCTCTTCCTGCGGATGATGGACCGGGTGAAGTCGGCAGGCGCCAAACTGATCGTCGTGGACCCGCGGCGCACCGCCACCGCCGCCAAGGCCGATCTGTTCCTGCAGATCAAGCCCGGCACGGACCTCGCGCTGCTCAACGGGCTGCTGCACCTGCTGCACACCAACGGCCACACCGACCCCGGCTTCATCGCGGCGCACACCGAGGGCTGGGAGGCGATGCCCGCCTTCCTGGCCGACTACCCGCCCGCCACCGTCGCCGGGATCACCGGTGTCCCGGAGGACGACATCCGGGAGGCGGCGCGGCTGATCGGTGAGGCGGGGGAGTGGACGAGCTGCTGGACGATGGGCCTGAACCAGTCGACGCACGGCACCTGGAACACCAACGCCCTGGTCAACCTGCACCTCGCCACCGGCGCGATCTGCCGCCCCGGCAGCGGGCCGTTCTCGCTCACCGGCCAGCCCAACGCCATGGGCGGCCGGGAGATGGGCTACATGGGGCCGGGGCTGCCCGGGCAGCGCTCCGTCCTCGTGGACGCCGACCGGGCCTTCGTGGAGGAGCTGTGGGAGCTGGAGCCGGGCGCCCTGCGCCCCGAAGGCGTCGGCAAGGGCACGGTCGAGCTGTTCCGGAAGATGGCCGACGGCGGCATCAAGGCGTGCTGGATCATCTGCACCAACCCCGTCGCCTCCGTCGCCAACCGCAAGACGGTCATCGAGGGTCTGGAGGCCGCCGAACTCGTCGTCACGCAGGACGTGTTCGCCGAGACGGAGACCAACGCGTACGCCGATGTCGTGCTGCCCGGCGCGCTGTGGACCGAGACCGAGGGCGTGCTGATCAACAGTGAGCGCAACCTCACCCTCGCCCAGCCGGCCGCGGATCCGCCCGGCGAGGCGACGGCGGACTGGCGGATCATCGCCGCCGTGGCCCGCGAGATGGGTTACGACAAGGGCTTCTCCTACGACAGCGCCGAAGAGATCTTCGAGGAGATCAAAGGCGCCTGGAATCCGGTGACCGGCTGGGACCTGCGCGGGGTGAGCTACGAGCGGCTGCGCACCACCCCGGTGCAGTGGCCGGCGGCGACGGCGCAGGGCCCCGACCGCAACCCGATCCGCTACCTCGGCGAGGACGGCTCACCGGCCTTCCCGACCCCGAGCGGCCGTGCGGTCTTCCACGCCCGCCCGCACATACCGGCGGCGGAGATGCCCGACGACGACTACCCGTTCGTGCTCAACACGGGCCGGCTCCAGCACCAGTGGCACACGCTGACCAAGACGGCCAAGGTGGCCAGGCTGAACAAGCTCGACCCCGGCCCCTTCGTCGAGGTGCACCCGCAGGACGCGGCCGAACTCGGCCTCGCCGAGGGGGATTCGGTGGAGGTCGCCTCACGGCGGGGGCGGGCCGTGCTTCCGGCGGTCGTCACCGACCGGGTGCGGCCGGGCTGTTGCTTCGCGCCGTTCCACTGGAACGACCTGTTCGGCGAGTACCTGAGTGTCAACGCGGTGACCAGCGACGCCGTCGACCCGCTGTCGTTCCAGCCCGAGTTCAAGGTGTGCGCGGTCTCGCTGGCCAAGGTGGCCACTGCCGTGACGGTGCAGACACCGGCGCCGGTGGCCGACCGGGCCACGCCTGCGGTGCCCGTCGCGCCCGGCACGGTGTCCGCCCCCGCCCCGTTCGGGCTGGAGCCCGCCCCGCCACCGGTCCTGGCCGAACACGAACGCCGGTATCTGACCGGGTTCCTGGCAGGCATCCCGTCCGGTGGCCCGGGCGTACCGGTCCTGCCGCGGGACGCCCCGTTCAGCACCGAGCACGCCCTGTGGGTGAACGGCGCACTGGCCGGGATGTACTCCAGGGCCGCGGCGACGTCCGCGCACGGGACCGGCGGCTCCCCACAGCCGTCCGCCCCCCGCCGCCAGGTGGTGATCCTCTGGGCGTCGCAGACCGGGAACGCCGAGGAGTTCGCGACCGCGGCGGCGGAGCGGCTCACCGCCGACGGCCACCGCGCCTCGCTCCTGTCCATGGCCGAGGCGGACCCCGCCGGGCTGCCGTCCGACGCCGACCTGCTGCTGATCACGAGCACGTTCGGCGACGGCGACGCCCCGGACAACGGCGCCGGCTTCTGGGACGCCCTCGCCTCGTCCGGCGCCCCGCGGCTGAAGGGCAGCCGCTACGCCGTCCTGGCCCTCGGCGACTCCTCCTACGACGACTTCTGCGGCCACGGCCGCCGTCTCGACCGGCGGATGGCCGAACTGGACGCGACACGGCTGACCCCGCGCACCGACTGCGAACCGGACTACGAGAGCGCGGCCGGCGCCTGGCTCGACCAGGTGCTGACCGCGTTGCAGACCACCGAGTCGCCCTCGAAGCCCACCGAGCAGCCGGCCCCGACCGCCCCGACGGCTGCCCGCCCGAGCCGTCCCGCCCCGGTCGCCGCCCGCCTCACCGGCAACCGCCTGCTGAGCCTGCCCGGCGCGGGCAAGGAGGTCCGGCGCTTCACCTTCGACACCCGCGACAGCGACACCGCGCTCGGCTACGAGGCCGGGGACGCCCTGGCCGTACACCCGGCCAACTGGCCGGACCTGGTGACGGAATGGCTGGCGGTCACCGGTCTCGACGCGGACGCGGCCGTACAGGTCAAGAACGCCGCGGACGTGCCCTTCGCCGAGGCCCTGCTGCATCACCTGGACATCACCCGTGTCACCCCCGACCTGCTGCGCTTCGCCGCCGACCGCACCCGCGACCCGCGCGAGCTGCGCAAACTGCTACGGCCGGACAACAAGGGTGAGCTGGCGCGGTGGTCCTGGGGACGTCAAGCCGTCGACGTCGTCGCCGAGTTCGGCATCCGGGCCGGGGCGCAGGAGTGGGCCGATGCGCTGGGGCGCCTGCAACCCCGGCTGTACTCCATATCCTCCAGCCCCCTGACCGACCCGCACCTGGTGTCCCTGACGGTCTCCGTCGTCCGCTACGAGAACCTGGGCGGCCGCCCCCGCCAGGGCGTGTGCTCCCCCTTCCTCGCCGACGCCGAGCCCGGCACCCCGGTGCCCGTCCGCGTCCAGCGGGCGCCGCACTTCCGCCCGCCCGCCGACCCCACCACCCCGGCGGTGATGGTGGGACCAGGCACCGGCGTCGCGCCCTTCATCGCCTTCCTGGAGGAACGCCGGGCCCGCGGACACCGCGCCCCGAACTGGCTGTTCTTCGGCGAACAGCATCGGGCGACGGACTTCTACTACGAGCGGGAGCTGACCGCCTTCCTCGCCGACGGCACGCTCACCCGCCTGGACACCGCCTTCTCCCGCGACCAGCGCGCCAAGGTCTACGTCCAGGACCGCATGCGCGAACACGGCCCGCTGCTGTGGTCCTGGCTCCGCGACGGCGCCCACTTCTACGTCTGCGGCGACGCCTCCCGCATGGCCAGGGACGTCGACCGGGCCCTGCGAGAGGTCGCCACCGTGCACGGCGGCCTGGACGAGACGGAGGCGGCGGCCTACGTCAAACAACTCGTCGCCGACAAGCGTTATGTGCGGGACGTCTACTGACCGGGACGGCCTGCGCCGTTCGCCGGTCAGGGCTTGCGGGCGAGACCGCCGTGCTCGGCGATGATCTCCGGGGCTGCGGAGCCGGGCTCCGGGCGCCACTCGGTGACCGAGACGACACCGGGCTCGATGAGGTCCAGCCCGTCGAAGAACGTGGTGATCTCCTCGACGGTACGCAGGTTGTAGGGCACGGCGCCACTGTCGTTGTAGCCGTCCTGGGCCCGCTCGAAGACCGGGTCGATGCCGCGCGAACCGTCGTTGACGGAGAGGTAGCTGCCCGACGGCAGGGCGTCCATCAGCCGGGTGACGATGGAGCGGGCCTGGTCGTGGTCGGCGACATGCCCCAGGATGTTGCTGAGGATGAGCGCGGTGGGGCGGCTGAAGTCCAGTGTCTCGGCGGCGGTCGCGAGGATGCGGTCCGGGTCCGTCACGTCGGCGTCGATGTAGGCGGTCGCACCCTCGGGGGCGGAGTAGAGCAGGGCGCGCGCGTGGGCCAGGACCATCGGGTCGTTGTCGACGTAGACGATCCGCGTCCCGGGAGCGATCCCCTGGGCGACCTCATGGGTGTTCTGCGCGGTCGGCAGACCGGTGCCGACGTCCAGGAACTGCCGGATCCCCGCCTCGGCGACCAGATACGTGATGTTGCGGCGCAGGAAGGCACGGCTGCTGCGGGCGATGGTGACGATGCCGGGGAAGACGGCGGTGTACGCGTCGCCCGCCTGCTCGTCGACGGGGTAGTTGTCCTTGCCGCCGAGCCAGTAGTTCCAGATACGGGCGGAGTGCGGCACCGACGTGTCGATCTTCTGGCGGATCGCTTCTTCGGGCGTCGTCGCGGGGTCGGTCATGAGTCGCATCCATCTTTCGGCCATGGCGTGGATCATTCAGGGCACAACCTACGTCCGAACACCCGTGTCCCACCAAACAGTTCGTGATTCCGGCCGGCAGGACGACGCCGGACAGGCCGCCCGCACCGGGCGGCGGATCGTCCCCTCGAGTCGGTCTCCGTTCCGTAGTGCGCAGGTCAAGGGCAGGTCATGGGTGCGGAAGGCGGGTTGCGGCGCACGTAGGGTGGGTGCGGACAAAGAAAACAGGCACCTCGTTCGGTGAGGCGTCTTCACGGACACAGGCCACTGATCCCACCCGTCGAGAGACGCTCCGGATCAGGACAGGTCTCCCCGGCCCAAGGGGTGACCCCAAGTGGCTTCCCCGCACGGGGATCACGCCGTGGAGTGCCAAAGCTCTGACGAGAAGGGGTGTGCCGGGCCGTGCCGGCTTCGGCTGCCCTCCGCCGCAGGACCGCGACACTCGCTGCGCGGCCGTGACCGGGAGGAGGCGACATGGACAGTAGTCCGGGCCATAGTCGGCCCCTCCTCCTGTCGTCCGCGCCGTCCTTCCGCGGCCCGAAGCAGCGCCTTCTTCCCTGATCCCCGTCCGGCTCACCGGCCTGTCAGGCCGTGTGCCGGCGTGTGCCCGGTGTGCCTGGTACCCCGGCCCGGGGAGGATGCGCGCTGCCTTGGGCCGCCCGTAGCCCCGTCCTGCCGGGGCAAGGGGGTGTTTCTCTTGACTGCCCACACTCTGTTCATGTCCACCTCGGCCCGGTTGCGTGGCCGCCGGGTCGATCTGGAGCGCCGCGCCACGGCGTCCAAAGCGGTCCGCACCTCGCTGGTCTCCCTCGCCGGGCTGATCGGCGGCCCGGCGACCAACCAGTCCGGCGACGAGGTCGGCCGCGTCGTCGACGTCGTCGCGCGGCTCTACGGCACGGACTCCTACCCGCCGGTCACCGGGCTCATCCTGCGCATCGGCCGGCGCCTGACCTTCGTGCCCGCCGACGCGATCGGCAAGGTGCACGCCGGACACGTACGGCTGCGCACCGCCCGGGTCGACCTGCGGGACTTCGTCCGCCGCCCCGGCGAGGCCCTGCTCGCCAAGGACGTGCTCGACCACCAGTTGGTCGACGTCGACGGCGTGCAGGTCACCCGGGCCGCCGACCTGTATCTGACACCTCTGGTGGACCAGGTCGTCCTGGTCGGGGTGGATGTCTCGCTGCCCACCCTGTTGCGCCGGCTCGGCCCGCGCCGCTGGCAGGCCCGCCCCACCCCGGAGCGGGTCCTGGACTGGCAGGCCGTCGCGCCCTTCGCCGAGCAGGCCACCGAAGGCCCGCCCGAAGTGCGGCTGCGCGCCTCCCGTGCGGCCCTGCACCGGCTGCGCCCGGCCGACCTCGCCGACATCCTCGAAGACCTCGGCCGCGCCGAACGCCAGCAGCTGCTCGGCTGGCTGGAACCCGAGCAGGCCGCCGACGCGCTGGAGGAGATGGAACCGGCCGAGCTGCAGAACCTGCTGCGCGAGGCCCAGCCGGAACACGCCGCCCGTCTGGTCGACGAGATGGAGCCCGACGAGGCCACCGACGCCCTGCGCGACCTCACCCGCGAGGAGCGCGAGGCCCTGCTGACCCGGATGCCGAAGGACGAGGCGGCGGAACTGCGCCGGCTGCTCGCGCACCGGGAGGGCACGGCGGGCGGTGCCATGACCACACTGCTGATCACCGCCCGGCAGGACGAGACCGTCGCCGAGGTGCGCGGCCGGCTGGCCGAACAGGCCGAGCACCGTACCGAGATCGACGCGGTCGCCGTCGTGGACGGCACGGACCGGCTGCTGTGCGACCTGCCGCTGTTCGACCTGGCGGTGGCCGAGGACGCCACCCCGATGTCCGACCTGGTCACCTGGCGGGCGCAGTTCGGCCCGCCGGACACCGTCCGCGCCGACACATCCCTGGCGGAGGCCGCCGACCAGCTGGTCGCGGCCCGCGCCTCCTCACTCCTGGTGGTCGACCCGACCGACCGCCCGATCGGCCGGATCCTGGCCGACGACCTGCTCGACGCCCTGCTGCCCGAACGCGGGCGGCTCCACTTCCGGAGGTTCCTGCAGTGACCCGCGACCTCGAGACCGCCGCCGCGGCACCGCAGGCCACGACGCCCGCCCGCCGGACCGGCTGGCGGCGCATCACCATGATCGCGGCGGTCGCCGGACCCGGCCTGGTCGCCGCGAACGCCGGCAACGACGCCGCCGGCATCGCCACCTACGCCTCGGCGGGCTCGCAGTTCACCTACGGCACCCTGTTCTTCATGGTGCTGGTCACCATCGCCCTGGTGATGGTGCAGGAGATGGCCGTCCGCCTCGGCGCCCACACGGGCAAGGGCCTGGGCGCCCTGATCCGCGAGCAGTTCAGCCTGCGCCTGACCGCGCTCGCCGTCTCCTGCCTGCTGCTGGCCAACACCGGCCTGGTCGTGTCCGAGTTCGCGGGCATCGGCGCCGCGTTCGAACTCCTCGGCGTACCGAAGTGGGCGGTCATCCCGCCGGCGGCGATCCTGCTGTGGGCGCTGGTGCTCTTCGGCTCCTACCACTGGGCCGAGCGCATCTTCCTGATCATGTCGCTGGCCTTCTTCGCCTACCCGGTCGCGATGATCCTCGGCCACCCCGACTGGGGCACGGTCGGCCACCACCTGGTCGTCCCGCACATCGAACCGAGCAAGGCCTTCATCCTGCTGGCGGTCGCGCTGATCGGTACGACGGTCAGCCCGTACATGCAGTTCTACGCCGCCGCGGGCGTCGTGGACCGGGGCGCCAAGCCGGCCGACTACCCGCTCATCCGCGCCGACGCCATCCTCGGCGCCGTCTTCGCCTGCGTCATCAGCCTGACCATCATCGTCGCCACGGCCTCCGCCATCGGCGGCACCGGGCCGCTGGACTCCGCGGCCCAGGCCGCCGAGGCCCTCAAGCCGGTCGCCGGGCGGAACGCGGAGCTGCTGTTCGCGCTCGGCCTGCTCGGTGCCTCCGCCCTGGCCGGCGCCGTCGTCCCGCTCTCGGCCAGCTACGCCATAGGAGAGGCCGCCGGAGTGGAGCGCTCCGTCTCCCGCAGCTTCCGCGACGCCCCGCTCTTCCTCGGTCTGTTCACCGCCCAGATCGTGCTGGGCGCTACGGTGGCGATGACTCCGGTCGACGTGATCCAGCTGCTGATCGGCACCCAGGTCCTGCAGGGCCTGATCAGCCCCATCGTGCTGGTCTACCTCCTGGTCCTGACCAACCGCCGCTCCGTCCTCGGCCCGGCCGCCAACGGCCCGCGCTACCGCGTCGCCGCCACCGCGGTGGTCGTCGGCGTCGCCGCCATGTCGACGATCCTTCTCGTCCAGACGGTCCTGGGCTGGTTCGGTCTTGCCTGATCCTCGCGCTTCACTCCGGCGTGCGGTACCCCGATGCCGGGCTCCGGGCCGCCGGGGACTACCGTCCCCTGGTGGACCCGAGCCGGACTCTTCCGTGCTGAGTCCCCCGTATCAAGCCAAAGGAGGACGATCCGCATGGATGGTCACGCGCTGACCGCGCTGTCGGCCGGTCAGCTCCCCGAGCTGACCACGGGACGTCTGCTGTCCACATGGCACCTGGACGTCCCCGCGCTGCTGCTGGTCATCGCCCTGGGCGCGCTCTACGGCCGGGGCGTCGCGCTGCTGCGCCGGCGGGGCGAGCCCTGGCCGCCCGCCCGTGTCGCCGCCTTCGCGCTGCTCGGCCTGGGCGCGCTGGTGGTGGCCACGATGTCCGCCCTCGCCGTCTACGACCACGTGCTGTTCTGGCCGGCCGCCGTACAGAACATCCTCCTGGACCTCGTCGCACCTCTGGGTCTCGCCCTCGGCGACCCGCTCCGGCTCGCCGTCGAGGCCCTGCCGGCGGACTCCGCCGGCCGCGTGCGCCGGGCGATGTCCGGCCGCCTGGTACGGGTGCTGACGTTCCCCCTGGTCAGCACGGCACTGGTGCTGGCCACGGAGCTGACGGTGTACTTCACGCCGTACTTCGCCACCGCCCTGCGCGTGGGCTGGCTGCACGAGCTGATGTATCTGCACCTGCTCGTGGCCGGCTGCCTGTTCGTCGTACCGATGCTGACCCACGAGCAGACGCTGCCCCGCTGGTGCACCCACCCGGTGCGGGCGGCACTGGTCTTCCTGGACGGCATCGTCGACGCGGTCCCGGGCGTGGTGGTGATGACCCACGGCACACTGATCGCGGGAGCCTGGTACCTGCACCATGCCCCGACCTGGTCCCCGGACGTCCGGCACGACCAGCAGATCGGCGGGGGCGCCATGCTCAGCATCGCCGAACTGGTCGCCCTGCCGTTCCTGCTGGCCCTGCTCTTCCAGTGGGCGCGCGCGGAACGGGCCCAGAGCGCGGTCCTCGACCGCCGCCTGGACGCGGAACTTGCTCCGGCCGCCGTGCCCGCGCCCGCCTCGGACCACGACCGGGAGGCCCCGTCGGCCGAGCGGGTACGCCCCTGGTGGGAGACGGAACAGAACGAGGTGGCCGCGAGGATCCGGAGCCAGCAACGGGAGCAGTGACCGGTCCATGAGCGAACGCCGACGGTTCGGCTCCGGCCGAACCGTCGGCGTCGTACGTTCGCCGTAGGGAGAGCACCTGGACGGTCCGCCCACCGCGGCTGCCCGCCCCCTGCTCTTCGGCCATGAGCCTGGACTCCGGGCCGGCAGAGACCCGGACCTCCTACGACGCGGCCGCCGCACCTACGCGGGCCATCCCCTGGTCGGGCTTGGCGCGGACGCGTTCGGCATCGATCCGTCACCCGCGATGATCGACGTGAGCAGGCGTGACCACCCCGGTCCGCGCTTCGCGGCGGGCCCGATGACGGACCTCGACCTCCCCGACGCTTCGGTCGCCGCCCTGCTCGCCTTCCGGTCGCTGATCCATGGACCCGACGATGCCCTGCCTACGGTCCGCGCCCGCTTCCGGCGCGTACCGCGCCCCCGCGGGCCCCTGCTGCTCGGCTTTCACGTCGGCGACGAGTCGCAGGTGAAGACGCAGGGCTACGGCGCTCACACCCCAGAACGTCCACGCCCACCGCCGTAGGCCCGACCGGGTGGCGCCCTGGCTGCGCGACGCCGGGCTGACGGCCGAGGCACGCCTGCTGCTCGACCTCGACGAGAGCGCCTCGGGGGCGGTGCCCTTCGCGCGCCGCGACCGTCAGGACACGCCCTGGCGCGTCGCAAGTTTCGCGTGGTCGGTGTCGGGGAGCCAGTCGCGGCGCGGCGCGTACTCCAGCCAGCGGCGGGCTCGGCCGGTCTCGGCGAATCCACGCAGCAGGGTGTCGAGCATCGGGTGGCGGCACGACTCGCGCCAGGCCAGCGACCACGCGTACAACGGGGTGGGGTCGACCAGCGGGATGCTGCGCAGGCCCGTACGGTCCGGCAGCGGCGCGTCGGCGGGGAAGAGGGTGAAGCATGCGCTGTCGGCGCGGACGTGCTGCAGGAGATGGTCCAGGCCCAGGTTGGGGCCGTCGTGCCGCCGTGCGATGCCGAACTCGTCGGCGAAGCGGCGCAGGAAGTCCAGGCGGGCCAGTTCGGCCGGGCACGACAGGACGCTGTCGCGCAGGTCGGCGGGGCGCAACGCGTCGGCGTCGGCCAGCGGGTGGGACGCACTGACCACCGCGTCGACCGGCTCCAGACGTACCAGCCGCTGGGTGAGCCCCGCATCCCGTCCGTCGGGCAGCGGATGCACCCGGCCGAACCCCAGGTCGGTGTCGCCGCGCGACAGAGCTTGCGCGACCGAAGGCCAGTCACGTCCCGGGCCCGGCTCCCAGCGCACCGGCTCGACCGCCCAGGCCGCCGCGGCGACCGTGCGCATCGGCGCGTACAGATGGCCCCACGTGTCGATCCGAACGGCCGCGCCGGCGCCCGTCAACGCGGTGATCGCGCGTTCGCCGGCCGCGAGGGCCTCATGCGCGGCCGGCAGGAAGCGCTCGCCCGCCTCGCTCAACCGGATGCCGCCCTGGCGCTCGAAGAGGCGGACGGCGAGCGACTCCTCCAGCCGGGCGATGCGCTTGGACAGGGCTTGCTGGCTGGTGTTCAGCTCCTCGGCGGCTCGCCCGAAGTGCAGGGTCCCGGCGGTGGTGACGAAAGCGCGGACCAGGGCGAGGTCGAGATCCATGCCGCTGACCCTATGCGACAACCCCCCGTTGTCGGCGAGGCGGTTCGGTTGTTGGCCGTGCCCCCTCCCCGCCCGGTCAGATGGTCCCAGACGCCACACCGGCCGATGGCTCACGGGCCAGCGAGGAGGAAGACAACGATGAAGGCCTTCGTACCGACCGGGGATCCCGCCGAGCCGGTCGTGCTCGCCGACGTCCCCGAACCGACACCACGCCCCGATGAGGCGCTGGTGAAGGTCGAGGCGTTCTCGGTCAACCGGGGCGAGACGTTCAAGCTGGAGCAGCCCGTGCCCGGTGAACGCCCCGGCAAGGACATCGCCGGCCTGGTGGTGCAGCCGGCCGCCGACGGGAGCGGACCCTCGGGGATCACCCGGGTCGTCGGCCACCCCATGGCGGGCGGCTGGGCGGAGTACGCGGCCGTGCCGACCGACGCACTCGCCGAACTGCCCGACAGCGTCGGCGTCCTCCAGGGCGCGGCGCTGCCGCTGGCCGGGCTCACCGCGCTGCGGCTGCTGCGCTGCGCCGGGCCCGTCCTGGGCCGACGGGTCCTGCTGACCGGCGCGTCCGGGGGAGTCGGCCATTACGTCACCGAGCTGGCGGCCGCCGCCGGGGCTCAGGTCACCGCCGTGACCCGGGACCCCGAACGAGGCGCCCGGCTCACCGAACTCGGCGCCGCCGACATCGTCCACGACGTCGCCGACGCCCAAGGCCCCTACGACATCGTGCTGGAGTCGACCGGCGGTCCGGCCCTCTCCATCGCACTGGCACGGCTCGCCGGGCGCGGCACACTGATCTGGTTCGGGCAGGCCAGCCGCACACCGGCGACGCTCGACTTCTTCGACTTCTTCTCCGGCCCCGAATCGGCCGTCGTCCGCCACTTCCACTACCTCGACGCCGACACCCGGCTGGATGACGACCTGACCGCGCTCGTCCGGCTGACCGCCGAGGGTCGGCTGCATCCCGAGATCGGCCGCGTCACGGACTGGGCCGACACCGCGACCACGCTCACCGACCTGCGTGAGCGCCGCATCCGGGGCAAGGCCGTCCTCACCCTCTCCTGAACGACGCCACCCGCCGATCGACACACCGACAACCGAAGGAGCACGACCATGACCACCACCGACCCCAGGGCTGTCGTCGTCCGCTACGTCGAGGCCGTCCGCGACGGCGACGCGGACGTCATCCACGACAGCTTCGCCGCGGACGCCACCTGGCACTACCCGGGCGACCTGCCCATCTCCAAGGTCTGGCACGGCCGCGACCGGATCATCAACGAGTTCCTCGGCGGCATGGGCCCGATCCTCGTGCCCGGCACCCTGGTCATCGAACTGATCAGCACGATCGCAGAGGGCAACCGTGTGGTGGCCGAATGGACATCCAAGGCCGAGACCGTATACGGAGGCACCTACGACAACCGCTGCGTCGGCATCTACACCGTCCACGACGGCAAGATCACCTCGGTCGTCGAATACGCCGACACCCGGCATGTCGGCAACGCCCTCTTCCCCGACCACGCCACCACGTGCCCGTAATTCCCAGACGGGCGTGACGACAGGACCCGTACGGTGCCGGGATGATCACTGTACGAGCGATGACGGAAGCCGACGTCGAGGCCGTGTCGACGATACGCGTGAGCGGCTGGAAGGCCGCGTACGCCGGGATCCTGCCCCGGTCCTACCTCGACCGTATGACGGTGGAAGCGGATACCCGGCAGCGCCGAGAGCACTTCACGGGGGTGAAGAACGGCACGGCCAACCTGGTGGCGGTCGGCGCCGGGGGAGGAGTCGTGGGCTGGGCGTGCCACGGGCCCTGTCGCGGTCCCGGGACGAGTACGACCACCACAGGCGAGCTCCACGCCCTGTACGTCCAGCCCTCACGCATCGGATCCGGAATCGGCCGCACGCTGCTCGAAGCCGTGCACGCCCAGGCTCTGGCCCATGGCTTCGACACACAGTCGTTGTGGGTCCTGGCCGACAACACCACGGCACGGCGCTTCTACGAACGGGCCGGCTATGTCGCTGACGGCGCCGCCCGGGCCGACGACTACGACGGAGTGTCCGTGCCCGAACTTCGCTACCGGCGCGCCCTGTAGGGGGCTCACTGGCTTCACGGCCGTCAGATCGCCTCGGCTTCGACGACGGACGGCAGGGCCGAGGTCGGCACGACGCGGTTCAGCCGGAAGCCGGCGCGCGCCAGCAGCACCTCGAACTCGGCCGCCGTACGCTCCCGTCCCCTCAGCAGCGAGAGCATGACGATGTCCAGGCCGGATGCCGGATGCGGTGTGCCGTCGTCGGGCAGTACGGCGTCGATCACGAGCAGCCGGGTGCCGTCGGTCATCGCCTCGCGGAGGGCGGCGAGGATGCGCAGGCAGTCCTCGTCGGACCAGTCGTGCAGGATGTTCTTGAGCAGGTAGAGGTCACCGTCCTTCGGTACGGAGACGAAGAAGTCACCGTCCTGCACGCTCCAACGACCCGCCAGAGAGGGGGCGTTGAGCAGATGGTCGGCGACGGTCTCGGCCCGGTCGTAGAGAATTCCGGTCAACCCCGGCGACTGGACGAGCAGTTCGCGCAGCAGACCACCCCGGCCCCCGCCCACATCGACGACCGTGCCGCTGTCCGGGAACGGATAGCCGCTCACGATGTGGTGGTCGACGTCGCCCCGCGAGGCCATCGCCGCGTTGAAGAGCCGGCCGGCCGGGGGAGTGGCGGCCAGGTGATCGAAGAACGGGACTCCGTAGGCCGCCTCGAAGCCGGGCTCGCCCGTGCGCAGGGTGTGCGTGAGGTGTTCCGCGGAGCTGCGGAACATCTCGTCCGTGAACATCAGAACGGCGGCGTGCTGTGAGCCGGGGACGTCCGTGCGCAAGGGCCGGCCGCTCTGCGTCAGGCTGAAGGTTCCGGACCCGTCCTCATGGAACAGACCGTGCGTGGCGAGCAGCCGCAGGACGCGACGGAGCAGGTCGGGCCGGGCGCCGGAGCGTTCCGCCAGGTCCTCGGCCGTTCGCGCTCCCTCGGCGAGGTGATCGGCGATGCCGAGAAGAGCCACGGCGCGCAGGGCCGAGGCGTGGAAGTGGCCGTACATCAGATCGCGCACGGGGGAGGGCACCCCGGGGCCGGCGGGAGGCGTCGGCTGGGCGCCGGGGGCGGCCGCCCTTCGGGGCGTGGCTACGTCGTCGTGGTTCCGCGGGCTGGTCAAGGTGCTGTCCCTTCTGCGGTGGTCAGTGGTCCACGGTGACACGGGCGGCGGCCGCGCGGTCCCGGTTGGCGATGATCGCCGCCGTCGTGGTGGGGCGTCGCGTGGTCGCTCAACGGTGCAGCGCGGTGGTCCCATCGGTGCCTGCGCCGAGTCCGGTGCCCAGGACGGCCGCGTCGGCGATGGCGTGCGAGGCGCCCTCGCCGGCGAGCGGGTCCACAAGATACGCGGCGTCGCCCAGCAAGGTGACCCGGCCGTGCCGCCAACTGCCCAACGGGTCGCGGTCCGCCATCGGATGCTGCAGGATCTCGCCGCCGCCCGGGAGCAGCCGGGAGATGTCCCGCCGGCCGAAGTCCCGGTGCCGGAAGTGCCGCGGCACGTCGTGGAGGCTGCCACGGCGGCTCCGGTCCGCGACGCCGGCGCCGCTCGGCGGGCTGACGGAGACGAGGCGGACCCAGTCGAACTGGGCCGGGTGGCCCGCGCGTCGCTCGCCACATGGTGGTCCCCCGAACTCCTGCACATCTTCCTGTCGACGGCCGACCGGGGCGCAGGCCCGCCCGGACCGCTCGCGGTGCGCGGCACGGTCGGCTGGCGTTGCCTCGCGGATCCACGGCAGCGCGAGTACGCGCGGGACGGCTGGAACCTCACCGGCGTCACCGTCGTCCGCGAGCCCGACGGTTGCCTCCGGTACCCGTACGTCCAGCGGCAAGCTCCGGCGCGGCCGCCCGTACGGGTCGTAGGAGCGGACCGGTGGCGGGCGGTCGGCCGTTCCGGCGACTACCGTGCTGCCAGGCAGGCAGAAGCAGAGCGGGCACCGCAGCAAGGAGAACCACGATGGCTTCCACCGAGGTCACCTACGCCGTCACCGGCTCCTCCGGCCGTCTGGGCGGCCGGATCGCCCGCCGCCTGGCCGCCGGCGGCACCCCGCAGACCCTCCTGTGCCGCACCCCTGCCCGCGCACCCGAACTGCCCGGCGCGACCGTCGTACCCGGCGCGTACGACGACCACGCCGCCCTCGTACGATCCCTGCGCAGCACCGACCACGTCCTGATGGTCTCCGCCTCGGAGTCCCCCGACCGGCTCCGGCAGCACCGCACCTTCATCGACGCGGCGGCCCAGGTCGGCGTCGCCCACCTGGTGTACATCTCCTTCTACGGTGCCGCGCCCGACGCGACCTTCACCCTGGCCCGCGACCACTGGCACACCGAACAGCACATCCGCGCCGCCGGGGTGCCGTTCACCTTCCTGCGCGACAACCTCTACGCCGACTTCATGCCCGGCCTCGTCGGCGACGACGGCGCCATCCGCGGTCCCGCGGGCGACGGCCGGGCCGCAGTGGTCGCCCAGGACGACATCGCCGACGCCGCGGTCGCCGTCCTGCGCGATCCGGGCCCGCACGCCGGCCGCGCCTACGACCTGACCGGCCCCGAGGCGCTCACCCTCGCCGACGTGGCGGCGACGATTACCACGGTCACCGGGCGCCCGGTGACGTACGTGCCGGAGACGGTCGAGGAGGCGTACGCCTCCCGCCAGGGCTACGGCGCCCCCGACTGGCAGCTCGACGCCTGGGTCTCCACCTACACCGCGATCGCCGACGGCTCCCTCGCCGGGGTGACCACCGCCATCGAGGATCTGACCGGACACCCGGCCACGGCACTGGAGCGGGTCCTGCGGGCCGGGCCCGACCCGGCCGCCCAGCCCTGAGTGCCCCCGCTACTGGTCGGCTCCGCGCTCCAGGACGCGACGGGCCGCCTCGGCCTCGGCCGCCGGCGGGGACAGCTCGTCGAGGGTGTCGAGCTCGTCGTCCGCTTCCAGCTCCCGCGTCCAGGCCGCCGCCAGCCGCTCCTGGTCCTCGCGCGGCTTGGCGCCGACCGCCTCGCGGTGTTCCGGGTCCAGGGCCGCCAGGAATCGTTCGACCGAGTCCGTCGGCATACCGTGCTCCTTGTCGCAGGGAAGGGTGCGTGCCACTCCTGGCCCAGCATGGCCAAACGGGCCCGCACCGACCGCCCGACACCACTTGGAGACACCCTGATGGAAGAGCCGGTGCACTGGTGACCGCGGGGCATGACGGTCCCCGACCGGACGGGAACGCGTCAGACGGTCGTCGTGGGGCCGGCCCGCCCCGCGGACGACCTGGCCCGGTGCGCGGCAACGGCCATGACGACGGAGGCCAGGGTGATGCCTGCGCCGACGTAGAGGGGTGCGGTGCATCCGAGGCCCGCGGTGATGGCCAGGCACCCGAGCCAGGCGCCGAGGGCGTTGCCGATGTCGGACGCGGAGACGTTGGCGCCGGCGGCCGGGGCCGCCCCGTGGGCGAAGTCGGTGACGCGCGTGCTCATGCCGGGGACACCGGCGAACCCGGACACCCCCATGAGGAACACGAGGATCACCGATGCGACGGCGTTGCCCGCCAGCAGACCGGCCGGTCCATGGACGGAGACCGACGGTGCTTGGACGAAAGTGGCCCTGGACGCGGTTCAGGAAGCTGCCACGCGCCCGGATCCGAGTGTCCTGCGACGAGAAGCCGCGATGAGCACGCCCCCGCGCCGTACGCCCGGGTCGACCGCGGAATTGCCGGGCCGGTCCTGGATGTTGATCAGGTCATGACCCAAGGCCCAGCACCTCGCCCGCTGTCCGACGACGCCCTCTGCGCCCTGCTCGGCAGGCAGCAGTTCGGTACCCTGGCCACCGTCAAGCGGGGTGGCCACCCCCATCTGACCACCATGCTCTACCACTGGGACGCCGGGTCCCGCGTCGCGCGGTTCTCCACGACGGCCGACCGCGTCAAGGTCAGGCACCTGCGGCGCGACCCGCGTGCCGCACTCCATGTGCAGGGCGGCGACGTGTGGTCGTTCGCCGTCGCGGAGGGCGAAGCCGAGGTCTCCGAGATCACGACGGTTCCCGGCGACCCGGTCGGGCGGGAACTGCTCGGGATGATCCCGCAGGGCGCGAAGCCGGACGACGAAGACGCCTTCCTGGAGCAACTGGTCGCCGAACGCCGCCTGGTGATCCGGCTCAAGGTGGACCGGCTGTACGGAACGGCGCTCGACATCGCGGGCTGAGGTCCGCGGGGTCCGTCAGTCCTCGGGGATGACGAGCTGGAACCGCTCCGCCCGGTTCCGTCCTTGTCCCCGCCATCCCGCTTGCCGACGGCCGGGCGACCCATCGGGAACTGGGTCGTCAGGTCCGGCTCTCGGCCGACACCGTCGCCGACTGCGTACGCCGGCTCCAGGCTTCGGAATCGTCCGCGAGGAGCGGGCCGGGCTGAATGCGGCCGCGTTCGGGCGCGGCATGGAGCCGCTCAGCGATGTCCGCCTGCGCGAGGGCGTGGACCGCAAGGCGTTCGAGGACCAGCTGTATCAACTGCCGCAGATCTCGGCGCGATGCGGCGGACCGGGGACTACGACTGCCGGCCGCGCATGGCCTGCACCGATGTCCGAGAGGCCGAGACGGTCATCGACCGGCTCAAGGCCGAGTTCGGGGTACGGGAGTCGAGGAGCCGTCTCCTTCAGCACGAGGTCCCGCCCGGCCCGGACCGGGTCCTGGAACCCACCTCGTCCTGATCCCCGATCGCGGCCGCCCTCGCCCCCGACTACGGCGCTCCGTGTTCGCTGACGAGGCTGCGGAGCCAGACGTGGGCCGGATCGTCGGTCACACTGCTGTGCCAGATCGTGCTGACCGTGAACCGGGGCATCGGCAGGGGTGGTTCGGCGACGGCGAGGCCCAGGGTCTCGGCGTAGACGACGGCCGCATGAGTGGGGAGCGTGGCGAGGGCGGGCAGGGTGGCGAGCTGGAGGGCGGCGCCGGCGAAGTGGGTCGTGGAGACGATCACCCGGCGGTTCAGGCCGCGCTCCTCCAGCAGGTCGTCGACGATGCCGCGGCGGCCGTCGTAGGAGACCAGCAGGTGCGGGTGGGCCAGGTAGTCGTCCAGGCCGAGCGGTGCGGTCAGCGGGAGCAGACGGGGGTTGAACAGGACGCTGTAGCCGGAGGTGAACAGGGCGTGGCCGCGGTGGTCGGTGCCGTGTGCGGGCTCGGCGGCGACGCCGAGCGTGATCTCGCCGTGGTCGAGCATGCCGGCGACGGTGTTGCGGTGGGCCTGACGTACGGCGATCCGGATGCCCGGCAGCCCGGCCGTGGCGGACAGCAGCCGCGGCAGCAGCGTGGCCTCGATGTCGTCGGACATGCCCAGGGTGAAGGTGTGGCGCGCGGTGGCCGGGTCGAAACTGTCGGGGGCGGTCACGGCGCCGTGGATGAGCCCCAGGGCAGGTTCGATGCGGCGGGCGAGGTCGACGGCGTGCGGTGTGGGTTCGACGCCCGTGCGGGTGCGGGTGAACAGTTCGTCGCCGAACAGCCTGCGCAGCCGGCCGAGGGCGGCACTGACCGCGCCCTGGCTCAGGTGCAGGGCGGCAGCGGCCCGGGTGACGCTGCGCTCGCGCATCAGGGCGGCGAAGACGACCAGGAGGTTCAGGTCCGCCTTCCTGAATTCGGCTTCGTAAATGTCGATCATTATGAAGATTAGTTTGATCGATATGGCGGGCCGTTTCTAGTCTCGATGCCATGACCACTCTCACCGCCGCCGTCGTCCAGGCCGCCGCCCCGCTGTTCGACACGCAGGCCGCGCTGACCCGCGCCGGGGAGCTGATCCGGGAGGCGGTCCTGGGGCACCGGGCGAAGGTCGTCGTCCTGCCCGAGGCCTTCCTCGGCGGTTACCCCAAGGGCCTCGACTTCGGCATCAGCGTCGGCAACCGCACCCCGGCCGGGCGCGACCTGTTCCGCCGCTGCCACGCGGCCGCCGTCGACGTCCCCGGCCCCGAGGTCGACACCCTGGCCGCCGTCACCCGGGAACTCGGCTGCCACGCCGTGGTGGGCGCTGTCGAGCGCCAGGGCGGCACGCTGTACTGCGTCGCCCTCTACTTCGGTCCCGGCGGCTATCTGGGCCTGCACCGCAAGCTCATGCCGACCGCCGGGGAACGCTATCTGTGGGGCCAGGGCGACGGCTCGACCCTCCCGGTCGTCGACACCGGCACGGCCCGCCTCGGCGCCGGCATCTGCTGGGAGAACTACATGCCGCTGTTCCGTACGGCCATGTACGCCAAGGGCGTCGACCTGTGGTGCGCGCCGACCGTGGACGACCGCGAGGCCTGGCAGGCCACCATGCGGCACATCGCCCTGGAGGGGCGTTGTTTCGTGCTCAGTGCCAACCAGTTCCTGCGCCGCGACGCCCTGCCCGCCGACGTCCACCCCGTGCTGGGCGACGAGCCCGACACCGTCCTCATAGGCGGCGGCTCCGTCATCGTCTCCCCGCTCGGCGAGATCCTGGCCGGCCCGTTGCGCGGCGGCGAGGGCATCCTGGCGGCCGAACTCGACCTCGACGAACTGACCCGCGCCCGCTTCGACTTCGACCCCACCGGCCACTATGCGCGCCCCGACGTCTTCACCCTCCACGTCGACGAGTCCGTCCGTGCCGGCGTCGTCAGCGGCTGACCGGCGACCGGCTCCCGAGGGCGGCCGCGAGGAGCGGCGCGGCGCGAGCGGCGAGCGTGATGCCCCGTCGGCCGGGGGGCCGGAGCGGCGCAGCGGCTACGACGGCGGGTCCTGGACCGGCGGCGAGCGGTGCGGTGCCCGCCGCGGCGGCCAGTGCGCAGGCGACGATCACGGTGGCCGGGGCGTACCGGTCGGTGCGGGGCCCGGTGAGTGGGAGCGCCGCGAAACCCGGGGAGGATCAGCTTGAAGGCGAATCACCACAGCCCGCCGGTGGCGCGCGTGCCGGGCGGCTCCGGTCGCCGGATCAGCAGGTGCGCGGCGGTCGGAGGCGGGCAGCCAGGAGTACGCCCGCGCCGGGCGAGAGCGGCGGCCGGAGCGGTGAGCCGTGCGCCGACCAGGCGCTGGGGGCCGGGTTGGCGTCGTCGGCTACGGAGTCACGGAGTGCTGCCGCGAGCGAGGACGACGGCGTAACGGCACTCGGTGCCGGTGGTGTTGGCGAAGACGCGCTCGGCGGGCTCGCCCAGCTCGATGGTGTCGCCCGCGTCCAGCTCATGGACGGTGTCGCCGTCGTGGAAGGTCAGCCGGCCGTCGAGGACCCAGACGACCTGTCGTACGAAGGCGAAGGCCGCGGCCGGATACGGCACGCGGGCGCCGGCCGGCAGACGGATCTCGGCGATCTCCGCGGGGAAGCGCGGGCCGGTGATCTGGCGGCGCCGGTAGCCGGTCGCGGGGTCACGCCACTCGGCCCTGTCCGCCGGGCGGCGCACGCCCGCCGCGCCCTCCGTGTCCTCCCGCGTCCCTTCCGCGAGGGCGAGCAGGGAGGCGACGCTGAGCCGGAACGCCGCGGACAGCTTGCCCAGGACGACCGCGGTGGGGCTGCTCTCCGCGCGCTCGATCCGGCTGATCATGGCCTGGGACACGCCGGAGGCCTCGGCGAGCTGGGCCAGGGTCCAGCGGCGGCGTTCCCGTTCGGTGCGGATACGGGCCGCGATCTGCCCCACCAGTGGATCTACTATGTTGGACATGACTTCAATATACGCAAGGAACCCTGTGGCCGTGACAGTGCGCCCAGCGCGGCCCGGCGATGTGGAGGCCGTCCGCGCGATCCGCAACCACGCCGTCGAGCACTCGACGGCCCTGTGGACCCAGACTCCACAGACCCCTGCCCAGGGAGTCATCTGGCTGGCCGCGCACCTGGAGCGCGGCTCGGCCTTCGTCGCCGAGGTCGACGCGGAGGTGGCCGGGTTCGCGGTCTACGGCCCCTGGCGGGAGCTGGACGGCTACCGGCACACGGTGGAGAACTCGGTCTACGTCCGCGAGGGCCGGCACGGACTCGGCATCGGATCCGCGCTGCTGGACGTCCTCATCACGGCCGCGCGCGAGGCGGGCCACCATGTGATGATCGCCGGTATCGAAGCCGGGAACACGCCCTCGATCCGGCTGCACGAACGGTTCGGGTTCGACCACGCCGGCACGCTGCCGGAGGTCGGCACCAAGTTCGGCCGCTGGCTCGACCTGACGCTCATGCGACTGGCCCTGACCTGAGCAGCGGCGCACCCGTCCCTTGGCCGGCCGTCGGCGCCGGCCGGCGTGGCCGGCTCCTTGCGCCGCAGCCCCGGCGCGCGGCCGGGCGGGGGGCCGTGTCACATCCCGGAACGCCACCCGTGCCCCGACGTCACTTCGGCGGGGCCGGGAGCCGGACGCTCACCCGGTAACCCCCGTCGGCGGTCGGGCCGGAGGCGAACGTGCCGTGCAGGATCTCGGCCCGTTCCCTGAGGCCGACCAGGCCCTGCTGCGAGCCGGGCAGCGGGAGGGAGGGGCGGGTGGGGCGGCCGTTGGTGACCGTGACCCCGACGTCGTCGCCGTCGCGCCACAGCCTGACGGTCGCGTCGGCTCCGGGGGCGTGCTTGCGCACGTTCGTCAGGGCCTCCTGCACGGTGCGGTAGATCGCCCGCTGGGCGGGAGTGGTGATCGTGTCGGGCAGCCGGCCGGTCAGCTCCGCGTCGATGCCGCTCGTCGCGACCAGCCGTCGTATGTCGGCCAGGGTGGGCTGCGGCGTCAGCTCGGTGGCGCGGCCGCCGGAGGCCCGCAGCAGGGTGACCATGTTCCTCAGTTCATCGAGCGTGGACACACTCAGCGAACGGATGGTCCGTGCCGCCTCCCGGGCGTCCGTGTCCTTGGCCGCGACCTGAAGGGCGCCGGCCTGGACGGCGATCAGACTGACCTGATGCGAGACGACGTCGTGCATCTCGCGGGCCAGCTGGGCGCGTTCACGGGCGAGTACGGCCTGGGCGTGCAGGGCCCGTTCGTGCTCCCTGGCCTCCTCGATCTCGGCGAGGCGCTGCGACAGGTCCCGCCGTGCCTGGACCAGTTGGCCGAGGAGTACGGGGGCGGCGGTGCCGGCCAGGGTGTAGACGAACTGGATCAGTGTCCAGGTGCGGTCGCGCGACTCGGGGTCGTGCCACGGCCAGGGCGCGGCGGAGGCCGCCGCGGTCAGGACGGCGCACGCTGCCGGCAGGCGGCGGTCGCGGGACCGTTCGGACAGCGCGAACAGCGCCGCCAGCGGGGCCGCCACGAGGTCCACGACCACGGTGGCCGGCACCGTGAGCAGGACGACGGCCAGTGGCGCGCGGCGGCGCAGCGCGAGAGCGGCACAGGCCACCGCGGCGAGCACCACGCCGAGCCTTGAGGTGTCCCACGCGGCGAGCCAGGCGTCCGCCACGGCGACGGCGACGAGCCCGGCGTCGACGACGGGCGCCGGAAGCCGTGCCGAGCCCGCCCGCCGGCCGGTCATCGGCCGCCCTCCGACCGGCCCTGTCCGTCCAGGAGCCGTGCCCGCTGGGCGAGGAGCGCGGCCTGTATGCGGCTGGTCACCCGCAGCTTGGTGAAGATCGCGCTGACGTGGTCCTTCACGGTGCCGGCGCTGAGGTGGAGGCGCAGTCCGACGTCGGCGTTCGACAGCCCTTCCGCGACGAGCACGAGCACGTCCAGTTCGCGTGCGGTCAGCCGCCGTACGCGGGCCGCCTCCTCGGCGTCCGCCGACTCGGTGCCGGGGTGGCTGAGCAGCAGGGTGCGCGAGGCCTTGGGGGACATGACGATGCCGCCGGCGGCGAGCGTGCGGACCATCTGGGCCAGTTGTTCCGGCTCGGTGTCCTTGAGTAGGAAACCGGCCGCACCATGACGCAGCGCCGCCAGGACGTACTCGTCTGTGTCGAACGTCGTCAGCATCGCCACGACCGGCCCGTCCGGCAGCGTACGCACTTCGCGAAGTACGGTGAGCCCGTCGACGTCCGGCATGCGGATGTCCAGCAGGACGACGTCCGGACGTGTCTCGCGGACGCGGGCCACGGCCCCGGCACCGCTCACCGTCGCCACCACCTCGATGTCCTCGGCGGCGTTCAGGATGAGCTGGAAGCCGGAGCGGACGAGCGCCTCGTCGTCCACCACCACTACCCGGATCACGTGCACCCCGTCCCGCTGTCGTCCGTCCCGCGTCTGCGCCTACGACCCTAAGAGGGCTCGGCCACCGTCACGGTTGCCCCGGCCGAGTGGAACCAGCCGACCGGGGGGTCGACTCCAGCCGCCCGGCGGGGCAGGTCCGGCCTGCCGTCGGATACCTCAACGACCGGGCCCCGCCCCAGGCTGGAGGCATGACGCACAGCACAGAAGCAGATGCCCGGTGAACGGACACCTGGGCGGCGGCAGGGAGGCCGCCTTCGTGATCATCATGGCCTCGGCCGCGGTCCTGGCCGTCCTGCGACCCGACGTGTACGCCGCCCTCGCCCACCGTGTCGCCGCGACGATCGCCGGCCTGATCGGCTGAGCGAGCCACGAAGAGACGCGATGAAGATCACTTTCCTGCTCTACGACGCCTACGGCATCAGCGGCACGGTCCGGGCCACGACCAACCTCGCCGGCGCACTGGCCGAACAGCACGACGTGGAGATCCTCTCCTACTACCGCACCGCCGACCGGCCGCGCCTGGCGCCGGTGCCGGGCGTGAAGGTGCGTGCCCTGGTGGACCTGCGGCCCACCTCCCGGCACTTCGCCGGGAGCACCGCCGATCAGCACACCCGCGGCTCCGTGTGCCCCCACGGCCCGGTGCACGACGGCCCGACGCCGCCCAGCGCACTCGGCGAGGCGAGACTCGCGGCCCACCTCCGGGAAACCGACGCCGACGTGGTGATCGCGACACGGCCGTACCTGACCTGCTTCCTGGCCGAGCACGGCCGCACGGACCAGCTGCGCATCGGCCAGGAGCACGCCACCCGCGACCTCCACCCGGAAGCGCTCCGGGACGACCTCGACGGGGCCGCGTCCCTCCTCGACGCCTATGTGACCGTGTCCGCGGCGGACGCACGCGCCCACCGCAGGGTCCTGTACTCCGCACCGACGCGCCTCACCGCCGTTCCCGTCTGCGCCCCCGCGCCCGGCGTGGAACCCTCGAACGGGGAGTCGAGGACCGTGGTGACGGCGGGGCGGCTGACCGCGACCAAGCGGTACGACCGGCTCGTCGACGCGTTCGCCAAGGTCGTGGCGGTGCACCCGGACTGGACGCTGCGCATCTACGGCCGCGGCCGCGAGCACGGCCGCCTGCGCCGCCGCATCGACGCCCTCGGCCTGCACGACCACGTCCTGCTGATGGGGGAGCGCACCCCCATGGACCCGGAGTGGGCCAAGGGAGCCATCGCCGTCGTGTCGAGCAGTACCGAACCGTCGGGCACGACCCTCCTGGAGGCGATGAGCTGCGGGGTGCCCGTGGTGAGCACCGACTGCGACCACGCGCCCCGCGAGATCATCACGCACGGCGAGGACGGACTGCTCGTGCCCGCGCGGGGTGCGGTCGAGGACGCGCTCGCCGACGCGCTGTGCCGCCTGATCGAGAACGACGCCGAACGCCACCGGATGGCCGCCGCGGCACGCCGGACCTCCGTACGCTTCCGCCCCCGGCACATCGCCGCGCAGTACGACGCGCTCTTCGCGGACCTCAGGCCGGACATCGGCACCCGAAAAGGATTGTCCCTGCTGCGCGGAGCCCGCCCGGAGGCCGACGGCGGCCTTCCGCTGTGGCGTCGCGCGCTGGAACTCGTCGGCCTGGCCGGCCTCGGATCCCCGGTCGGAGTCGGCTGCCGTGTGCTGCCCGACGGTTCCCTCGCCTTCCACGTCGACCGGCCCACCCTCACGCCCGACGCCTGGAACCTCGTGCTGCGTCCCCGCGACAGTGCCGCGGGTGACGTCGTGAGACTGCGCCTCGAACAGTGGGCGACAGACGAGGGGCGGGGCCTGCGGGCGGTGCTGGACAAGGCTTCGTGGTCCCTCGCCGAAGGACACTGGGACGCCTTCGTCCAGCATGTCAGCGGCAACACCTCACGCCCGGTCCTGGCGGGCCCGATCGAAACGGCACGGCTCCTGGACCCCGCAGCGCGCCGCCCGTCCGACGCGGGCTGCACCGCATGGATCCCCTATACGGACCAGGACGGCGGTCTGGCCCTGCGCACCTGGCTGCGACCGGCCCACGCTGAGGTGGTGTCGGTCGCCGTCGGCGAGGCGGCGATCGAGCTGACCGGCTCGCTCCACGGCCGGGCCGCCCGTGCCCACCACTACCGGTTCCGGGCCCGGCTCCAGGGACACCGGGCCTGGGCCTTCGACGCGTACTGCTACGTCGATCCGTACGGCGACTTCGACATCGGTATCCCGCTCGCCACCGTGGCCGAGCACCACCCCGGCAAAGAGGCACGGTGGGACCTGCGGCTGAGCGCGTACGGCGGCCCCGAACTCCGCCTGGGCATGCTGACCGGCGACATCGCGGACCGCCGGGACATCAACACGTTTCCCGTGGCCCACTGCTCGCGGCCGGACGGCCGGGTCACCCTGCAGCCGTACCTGACACCGGATCACGACCTGGCCCTCAGAACCACCGACGCCGTCCTCGGCCGCCCCGGCGGCAGACCCGGGTGAAGGGTGCCGCACCGCCCGTCTGCACGGTGCGGACCGAGCCTGCCCCAGAAGCTGCCCTCCCGGTGCTTCCCCTCCGCCAGGAGCGCGGGCGAGACTTGGGGTGCGGATCTTGTCGCCGCCCTCCAGCGAAGGGTCACCATGCGCAAGCACGAGCAGCCGGGCGCCACCACCGACGAGGCGAGGGCCCGGTCCGGCAGGCCGGCCGTCGGCTCGCGCTCCCCGGCGCCTGCCTCCGCCCCGGTGGGACGGCTGTCCCCGGCTGCGGTGCGGGCCCTGCAACGCACCGTGGGGAACGCGGCGGTGGCCCGTCTGCTGTCCGGGCCGGAGCACGAGCACCGCGCCGAGGGCGACCACGATCCGGCCGCGCGGCGGGAGTCCGCTGTGCCCGACGTACAGCGCCAATCCAGCGTGCACGACGTGCTGCGCTCCCCGGGCCGGCCGCTGGACTCCGGCGTCCGCACCGAGATGGAGAACCGCTTCGGCGGCGCCGACTTCGGCGACGTACGCGTGCACTCGGGCGCCGCCGCCCAGCGCTCGGCGAGCGAGATCGGCGCCCGCGCGTACACCTCCGGCCGGCACATCGTCATCGGCGAGAACGGGTCGGACAAGCACACGCTCGCGCATGAACTCACCCATGTCGTCCAGCAGCGTTCAGGGCCCGTCTCCGGTACCGACACGGGTCAGGGCCTGAGTCTGAGTGACCCCTCCGACCGGTTCGAGCGGGAGGCCGAGGCCACCGCACACCGCGTCATGGCGGGCGGCGCGCCCGCCCCGGCCCTGCAGCGCGCGACCGACAGGAGCGACGGCGCGGGAGCGGCCGTCCAGCGCTACGTCGAGATCGAACCCGGCGCCGAGAACTACCCCACCAAGCACCGGCGTGCGTCGATCGGCTCCAACAAGTCCGCCGAGAGCGACGACCACTTCTTCCCCAGCCAGGATGAGGCAGGCGGCAGCTACTTCTCCGACGCCGGGACGCGGACGGCCAACATCGTCTTCAACGGCAGTGTCCGGTTGCGCCTCTCGGACGCCTTCGATCTCGCGATCGAGCAGGGACCGGGCGAGTCCAAGGTCTTCTTCGCCACCGAGGAGCACATCCGACAGGCCAACGAGGCGCTCGCCGGACGCGTACAGCTTCGCCGGGGCACCCGCTATCTGCGTGTGGAGGGCGAGTCGGGAGAGCGGCGGCTGTACCAGGTCAAGCCGGTGGTGGAGAACAAGCGAGCCGGCCTGGCCGGAAAGGTGGGCATGACGAAGAAGGCGACCGGTCTGTCTGTCCTCACCCCGCAGCGCTGCAACGAGATGGCGGAGTTCGTCACCGGCAAGAAGGGCCTGTCGGCCCAGGGCATCAAGGCCTGGGAGAACTTCCTGGCCCGAGTCCTCGACCTCGTCGAGGACAGCGGTACCCAGCATCTCGACGGGGTCGAGGAGGCCTTCCGCAAGGGAGTCGCCGGGGACCAGCAGGCGTACCTGGCCTACTCCCAGCAGATGAGCCGCACCTTCCAGGACCTGAAGGCGGCCAACTCGCCCCAACTGGACGCGGCCCTGAGGCAGTTGGGCCTCAACGAGTTCCTGCCGCCCCCGCCTCCCGGCTCCGCACTGGTGACGGTCGGCTACGGCGACGCGCAGCAGGAGAGCGACCGCGACCGGGACAGCACCTTCGAGTACCACTTCGGCGCCACCGTGGCGACCAGCGGCAACGACTACGTCACCATGGAGAACTACGCCCGCCGCGACCCCGGCGTCCGCAACACCACCGCGTCCGGCGGCGATCCCCTGTTCTTCTTCAAGATGTACGGCACCAGGCCGCAGGCGGGCGACACCTGGCACGGCGTTCAGACGGGGACCGGAGGCTTCATCGGGGCGATCCTGTCCGTCACGATCGAGGGCTGAGCCGACGTCACCGCGGCGGCACGAGCGGGATCGTGAGCCCGCAACGCGCTCCCCGAGTGCTTCCCGAGCCCCGTGCCCGGTGCCTCCGCGCCGCCGTTGACCCGTGCGGACGCCCTGGCCCGGTCACGTGTGGGAGACGACTTGAGTACGGATCGCCCTTGGGGCACAGCAGTTGTCATCGGCGGCAGCTACGCCGGACTGGTGACCGCGCGGGTGCTGAGCGACTTCTTCGCGCAGGTCGTCCTCGTGGAACGGGACGCCGTCGACGAGGACACCGGCGTGCATCCGGGCGCCCCGCAAGGCTATCACGCGCACGCGATGCTGGCCAAGGGCGGGGAGATCCTCGAGCGGCTGTTCCCGGGACTGCGTGAGGAGTTGAGGCAGGCGGGAGCGCCGGTGTTCGACTACGGAGAGGGCAGCGACTTCCTGCTGCCGGTCGGCCTCGCGCCACGCGTGCGCACGGGCGTCCGGATCCAGACCTTCACCCGTGACGAGCTGGAACGCCGGCTGCGACGCAAGGTGCTCGCCCTGCCCCAGGTCAGACTGATGCCGTCCACCCAGGGCACGGGTCTGCTCCGGGACTCCTCGGGCCGGGTGAGCGGTGTGACCTGCCGGTCGCAGGGCGCGGAGCCGTTCGAGCTGGCCGCCGATCTGGTCGTCGATGCCAGCGGACGGTCCAGCTCCCTGGCGGACTGGCTGGCCGCCCTGGGCATCACCGTGCCGCCCAAACGGACTGTGAAGGCGAAGGTCACCTATACGTCGATGACCTTCGACCGACCGGACGAGAGCGACCCCGGCCACCCCGGCTTCCAGGTCGCCTACCAGATGCTGTCCGCTCCCCGGGTGCGCCGGGGCGGGGTCCTGTTCGCCGTGGAGCGCAACCGGTGGACCTGCTCGCTGTTCGGCTTCGAGGACCAGCCGCCGACCGACGACGAGGGCTACCTGGCGTTCGCCGCGAGCCTGGACATCCCGCACCTGGCCAAGCAGCTCAGCCGGCGCACCGTCCAGGAGGCCACCCACCGCTACACCAACGCCGACAACCAGTGGCGGCCGTACCATGCCGTACGGGACTGGCCGGACCGGCTCATCGCCGTGGGCGATGCCGTCTGTGTCTTCAACCCCGTCTACGCCCAGGGCCAGACGGTGGCCGCGATGGAGGCGCAACTCCTGCAGGGCATGCTGGAACGCCACGGCGCGTCCGGGCACCTGGACGGGCTCGCCGGCCAATTCCAGAAGAAGCTGGCCCGTCTGCTGCTGGGCCCGTGGGCGCTGTCCACCAACGCGGACCTGATGTGGAACCCGGACGGCCGGACCCTCGCCGCGCGCTTCGCCCACTGGTACAACACCCGCCTCTTCGAGGTGGCGGTGAAGGACGCGGCCGTGTGGGCGAGGTTCGTACGCGTCGTGAACATGCTGGCCTCCCCGGCCGCGCTGTTCCATCCCGCGGTCGCGCTGAAGGTCCTGACCGGAGCGTCGGCCAGGCGCTGACGGTGGGCACGGCCGTCCGCCGTCCGCCGGCCAGGCCCGTTGACGCCGTGTGTCACGCCCGCCTGTCCTCGGCATGCCGCGGCGCGTGCCCGGCCGCGCTCCCGTGGTGTACGACCACCACGGGTACCCGCCCGTCGGCGGCGATCACGTGCTCGGCCGTCCCGCCGGCCAGGCCGCGCGTGCGGCTCGGCGGAGCCCGGCGGTGCGGGCGGCGAGCCCGGCCCGCAGGGCGCTCGCGGAGCCGGCGGACGGCATCGGGGCGTTCGCCGCCCCTTGCCGCGCGGACCGCCGGACGGCGTGGCGGGCGCGCGGGATGCCGAGTCCGCTCATGCCACCGCCTCCCGCTCCGTGTCGAGGGGCATGTCGTCCAGGTGCCAGTGCAGATCACGTACGCCGGGCTCCAGGGACAGCCGGGCGACGAGCTGCTCCAGGGCCCGGGCGGGGTCACCGTTCAGGGCGACGGCTGCCCGCAGGCTGGTGCTTGACTCGTCGTCGCGCCGCACCCTGAGGCCGGTGGGTGCCAGCCCGTCGCTCGCGAGTGCCTGGGACAGCAGCGCCCGCACGTGTGTCTCGTCGGCGCGCTCGCAGATCAGGTGCACGGTGGCGCGTACGCCCTCGTTGTCTGGGTCGCGCTGCGGAACACGGTCGATCAGCCGGCCCGCCGGGCGCAGCAGCACGTGTACGGCGAGGACGGTGGCCGTCGCGATGAGGCACAGCGCCAGCCGGCCGGAGGCGGCCAGCACGCCGACCGCGGCCGAACACCACAGGGTGGCCGCGGTGTTGAGGCCGCGTACGCCCCCGCCCTCGCGAAGGATGACGCCGCCGCCGAGGAATCCGATGCCGGAGACGACGTAGGAGGCGACCCGGGTCGGGCTGCCGGCGTCGCCGACGGCCTCGCTGTAGAGGACGAAGAGGGTGGCGCCGACGGCCACCAGGGCGTTGGTGCGCAGTCCGGCCGTACGGGCGCGCCACTGGCGCTCGACACCGATCAGGGCGCCGCAGGCGACGCCCACGGCGAGACGGACCGCGAAGTCGAAGGTGGTCAGGTTCGCCATGGGAAGCTCCCCTCGCCCCGCGGGAGCGGGACAGGTCGGGGGCAGGACGGGGCCCGCCCGGCCGTGGGGCCGGGGGAGGGGCTGCCGGATGCCCGAGGAGTCGGGGGACAGGGGGGCGGTGGGCCTGTCGCGCGTCGTCGCCGGCGGTGCGAGGCGTCGTGGCCCGGCTGTGCGACGGCGCAGGGCGTTGTGCGTGCGACCGGCTACCATATTTGCATGGGAGCGCAAGTAGCGTCATGGGACGAGGAGCGGGCCGAGCGGTCGGTGGCGGTGCTCAAGGCGGTCGCCGACCCGTCGCGCTACCGGCTGTTGTGGGCGCTGAGCGAGCACGAGCTGCCGGTCAGCCGGCTGGCCGAGCTGATCGAGGCGCATGTCGCGGCCACCTCCCAGCACCTGGCGAAGCTGCGCGCGGCCGGACTCGTCACGTCGCGGCGGGAGGGCACGCGCATCTTCTACCGGGCCACGGGCCCGCAGGTGCGAACGCTGCTGGAGAGCGCGGTCCTGGCCACGGACGAGGCCGTGGCCGCGGCGGACGCGGAGCTGGCGGGGGCGGTGGAAGCCGCCGCCGCGCAGGAGCGGAGCGTCCCCGCACGGGCGGCCCGGGTCCGGCGGACGGCGACGGAGCACTGATGCCTCCGGCTCACTCCCGCCCCACGGCGGTGGCGGCCAGACGCGTGGCCTCGCTCTCGTCGAGGCGGTACTCCTGCGGCTCCGCGTCGTAGGAGTACAGCTCGGCGTAGCGGCCCCAGTCGGTGGCCGTGTCCAGTTGGCGGGTGACCTGCTCCGCGGTGAAGTGGTGGGCCAGCAGGTCGCGGAAGAAGCCGGCGCGCAGGGTTCCGCCGGAGTTGCCGCGCAGGCTCTTGGTGATCAGCGTGACCAGCGGGGCGTGCTGGACCGCCTCGGCGAAGATCTTCTTCGACTCCTGCACATCAGCATCGGCGAACGCCGTACCCGTGTCGGTCAGCAGCAGGTCGTCCCCGCTGAGCGTGGTGAAGCCGAGCAGGTCGAGCGCGTCGACCTGGGGGAGCAGGTCGTCCACGGCCAGGCCGAGTTCGTCGGCGAGGTCGGCCAGGTCGCAGCGTCCGCCGCGGTCGAGCACCAGCTCCGCGAGCCCGGACAGTCCGTCGACGCTGGCCCGGGGCAGCGGGGTGTTCGCCGGGGTGCGCTTCTCCAGCTCCACCGCCTCGTGCCGGCCGGGGACACGGCCCTCCTTCTGACGGCCGGTCATGGTGCGGTAGACCCGGTCGATCAGGTCGTCGAAGGCGGCCGAGTTACGGTCGCGGGGGCGGTCGAGGCCGACCTCGAAGACCTCGCGGATCGTCCCGTAGGGGCGGGCGCCCAGGACGACGATCCGGTCGGCCAGCAGCACGGCCTCCTCGATGTTGTGGGTGACCAGGACGATGGCGCGGGTGGGGAACCGGCCGGACTCCCACAGCTCCATCAGCTCGCCGCGCAGGTTCTCTGCGGTCAGGACGTCGAGGGCGGAGAACGGCTCGTCCATCATCAGCACGTCCGGCTCCACGACGAGGGCGCGTGCGAAGCCGACGCGCTGGCGCATGCCGCCGGACAGCTCCTTGGGATAGGCGGACTCGAAGCCGTCCAGACCGATCAGGTCGATGGCCTGGCGGGCGGCGTCCGCGCGCTCGGCGGCCGGAACCCCCTTGGCCTCCAAACCGAGTTCGACGTTCTGCTGCACGGTCAGCCAGGGCAGCAGCGCGAAGGTCTGGAACACCATGGCCGTGCCCGGGTTGGCGCCGGTGAGCGGGGTCCCCTTGTAGCTGACGCTGCCGGAACTGGCGGGCACGAGCCCGGCCAGGCAGCGCAGCAGGGTGGACTTGCCCGAGCCCGACTTGCCGAGCAGGGCGACGACCTCACCGGCGCGGACCTGGAGGTCGATGCCGGACAGGACGGGCAGTTCGCCGTCGGCACCGGCGTACGACTTGGTGAGGCCGACGGTCTCCAGCAGCAGCTCGCCGTCGGCGGGGCGGCGGGGCCCGTCGGCGGTCAGATGGGCGAGGCCGGCCCGGGCCCGGCGGTCGGCGCGGAGGTCGCGCAGGACGTTCAACACCATGATGCGCTCCAAGTGTTTCTCAGGGAAAGGAAGTTCAGAGGGAGTAGCGGGTCTCGGCCAGTCGGTACAGACGGCGCCACAGCAGCCGGTTCAGCCCGACGACGTAGAGGCTCATCACCGCGACCCCCGCGAGCAGATGCGGGTAGTCGCCGCTCGCGGTGGCCTTCGCGATGTACGCGCCCAGGCCGGTGGCCGTGAGGGTGGTGCCGCCGAACGTGACCACCTCGGAGACGATCGAGGCGTTCCAGGCGCCGCCGGACGCGGTGATGCCGCCGGTGACGTACGACGGGAAGATCCCCGGGATGATCAGACGCCGCCAGCGCTGCAGGCCGCTCACGCCCAGGTCGTCCATCGCCTCGCGCAGGTCGCTCGGGATGGCCATGGCGCCGGCGATCGTGTTGAACAGGATGTACCACTGGGCACCGAGCGCCATCAGCAGTGTGCCGCCGAGGTCGATGGACAGTCCGGTCCGCAGGAAGAACCACACCGCCAGCGGGAAGAGGAAGTTGGCCGGGAAGGACGCCAGCACCTGTACGACCGGCTGGGCGATCCGGGTCAGCCGCGGCGAGAAGCCGATCTTCACGCCGATCGGCACCCAGACCACGGTGGCCAGCGCGACGAGGACCACCACACGGGCCAGGGTGGCCAGGCCGAGCAGCAGCGGTTCGCCGAAAACGCCGAGGCCGGTGCGGTCGTGGAGGTAGTGGCCGAGGTCGATCAGGCCCCACAGGATCAGACCGCCGGCGACGAGGGTGAAGGCGATGTCGCCGGTGCGCTGTCTCGTGCGGTCGACGACGAGCGGGCGGTCGTCGCGGCCGAGGACCCGGCCGGCGGTGCTCAGCGCGCGTCCCACGGGCCGCAGCAGCCGGCCCAGCACCTGCGGCCAGTGCGAGCGGCGCAGGAGGTCGAGGACGGCGGACCGCTGGATCTCGCCGGCCTCGGACTGCTCGTTCTTGAACTTCTCCGCCCACGCGGTCAGCGGCCGCCAGAACAGGAAGTTGACGCCGATCACCATGACCGCCATGGTCAGGATGGCCCAGCCGACCTTGCCGAGGTCGCCGTCGGTGATCGCGGCACCGGCGTAGGAGCCGACGCCGGGCAGCGCGTACTGCTGGTTGTTGACGCTGATCGCCTCCGAGGCGACCAGGAAGAACCAGCCGCCGCCGAAGCTCATCATGCCGTTCCAGACCAGGCCGATCGTCCCGGCCGGGACCTCCACCTTCCAGAACCGCATCCAGCGGGTGAACCCGAACGACCGTGACAGTTCGTCGAGTTCACGCGGGAGGGAGGTCAGCGAGTAGTAGAAGCCGAACGTCATGTTCCACGCCTGCGAGGTGAAGATCGCGAAGATCGACGCGCACTCCAGGCCCAGCAGCGAGCCGGGGAACAGGGCGATGAATCCGGTGACCGCCACCGTGAGGAAGCCCAGCACCGGTACGGACTGCAGGATGTCGAGGGCCGGGATGAGGATCCGCTCCAGCCTTCTGCTCTTGGCGGCGGCGTAGGCGTAGCCGAAGGTGAAGACGATCGACGCGGCCAGCGCGGCGAACATCCGCAGCAGCGAACGCGCCGCGTCGTACGGCAGCTGCGTCGGGTCGGTGTCCACCTTGACGTTCTGGTGGGTGTTGAAGGCGACGGTGGTGCCGTGCCCCACGCGCAGCACCACGTACAGGAGCACCAGCACGGCGGCGGCGACCGCCGCGTCCACCCAGGAGAACCGGCTCAGACGCCCGGGCAGCCTTGCCACCAGCGGTGTGCGCTCCACCGTCTCGGCGGGCTTGTTGTCCGTACGGATCGACATCACGAAGACCTCCGTCCCCACTCTGGGCACGACGGCATGACCGGCCGCGGTCAACGCACCGACGGCAGGGCAGGGGTCACCCAGGCATCACGGGAAAGTCAGTTGAGCAGGAAAGGCCCGCCCGGGCGGTCATGGCCGCCTCGTCGAGGCTGAGGCCGGTCCCGGCGGGGGAAACTGGGGCGAAGCGGCCCCGGCTGGTAAGAGTCAGCGAATGCCCTGGAGGCAGCGCGGACTGGGAGGTTCTGCACCCATGGCGGCCTCCGTTCCGTGATGTGGCTCCGCCCCGAGCACGCTCGGCGCGCGCAGGACCCGACTCCAAGAGTGTGCCCCTTGTTGCATCGATACGCAAATATGCGTCCGGGGGCGTGATCTTGGCTCCGTCCGCACGCGGTATAGGCCGGTGCCCGTCTTGGATGACGGCCGGTGCGTGCTCGCGGTTCCCTGCGAAGGCGCTGTGCCGGTGGAAGGAGACGCCTTGCTCACCGCCTGGAGCAGGTTGGCCGTGGCCGGCGCCGCCCACCGGGCGACCAGGGCCCCGGCGCCGCGACCGGGGCGGCGACGGCGGTGAGAACGGCGTAGCAGCGGCGTGGCGGCGACACGGCACACCGGTCCGCGCGCGACCGGACGCGTGGCTCGCCGACAGGGCGGGGCGGAGCGGCGGCGGGCCGTCCCCGCCGCCGTCGAGGGGGATGTGTCGTTCGCCCCGGTCTACGGTCGCGCGGACGCGGTGGGTGACTCGGGCGCGTGGACGTGCTGGCGGAGGAAGAGTGCCGCACGATCGAGCGCCTGGTCGGCCTCGTCGAGCACGCCGGTGAACGCCTGGAACACGTGAGGTACATCGGCGGTGACGTCGAGGACCACGTCCACGCCGGCCTTCCTCGCGCGTGCGGCCATGCGGGTCGAGTCGTCCAGGAGCACCTCGTTGGTGCCCGCCTGGAGCAGCATCGGCGGAAATCCGGTCAGGTCGGCGAAGACGGCGGGGCTGATCAGTTCCTGACGCGGGTCCTGACCCGCGAGATACATCGCACCCGTGTGGGCCAGGCCCTCGCGTGTGAAGAACGGGTCGATGCCCGCCTTGGTGTCCATGCTCTCGCCTGTCCGGGTGCCGTCGAGTCCGGGGGAGAAGGCCACGATCGCCGCGGGCAGCGGCAGTCCCGCGGCGCGGGCCGCGAGGCAGGCCGTGACGGTGAGGCCGCCGCCCGCGGAGTCCCCGGCGAACGCGATGCGCGAGGGGTCCTCGCCGTCCTCGAGCAGTGCGCGATAGGCATCGAGCCCGTCGTCGATCGCGGCCGGGAACGGGTGCTCGGGGGCGAGCCGGTACTCCGGTGAGAAGGCCCGGTGACCGGTCCTGGCCACCAGGTTCCCCGTCAGTGACATCGCGGTCTCGGGCGAGCCGTACACATAGCCGCCGCCGTGGAAATAGAGGATCGTCGCGGTGTGCGGGCGGTCGGCCGGCTCGACCAGCAGGGCCCGTCGTGCCCCGAGCGTCACCTCCGTGGTCCGGATTCCGTCCGGCACGATCATCGTGGCCATCATCGCCGCGAACCCCGTCCGGATCTCCTCGACCGACTGCGGGCCCTCGGGCCGCGGCCCGCGCAGCATCGCGTCGACCATCGCGCGTTGTTCCCTGCTCATCATCGCCTCCATGGCAAGTGGATGCCTGTACAGTATATGCCGTGGCATCTAAATCAAGTGGCTCCACGCCCGACCCCCGGGTCTTCTTCGCCGACCTGGTCCGCTGCGAGACGCGCCTGTACAACGCGCTCAACGACCGGCTGCGCGAGCGGCACGGGATCGTCACCTCGCAGTTCGAGTTCCTGCGCTACCTGCGTGAGCACCCCGGATCCCGGGTGGCCGACCTGGCCGCGGAGTTCGCCATCGGGATCGGGGCCACGAGCAAGGGAGCCGACCGCCTGGAGCGGCAGGGGTGGGTCGCCCGGCAGCCGAACCCGGCCGACCGCCGTTCGTCGCTGCTGGTGCTGACCGACGAGGGCGCACGCCTGACCGATGCCGCCGAGCGGACCTTCACCGAGCGTGTGACCGAACTGATCGAAGGTGCTCTCGACCGCACCCAGGCGTCGGCCGCCGCCCAGGTCCTCTCGGTGCTGCGCGCCGCGCTGGAACGCGACCGCACCGGCACACCCACGGGCTGACGGTCCTGGATCCCGGGCTCGAGGGTGCTGCCGGGGCGGAGTCCGCCGGCCCCGGCGAGGTCGTTCGGCACCGCAGACGGGCCGCAGGACCCATGGAAACGGCCGAACTCGACGCCGCCTACGACCGTTTGCTCACCGCAGCCGAAGCGATCGGCGATGCAGCGTCTACGGACAGCCGCAGCACAAGGACATCGACGCGTTCTGCATCCCCGCGGGAACCGCCGACCGGGGCTCCTGCGGCGTCGGCAACACCCATGTCCCGAAGAAGTGGACCCGCACCAGGAGCGGCTGGTGGAAGTCCTCCAGCGCCACCGTGGTGACCGCCGACCGGACCGGCTGAGCGGGACGGCGCGCATGCCCCTTGCACACCGGGGCTGCAAGGGGCATGCGGGGCGGGGAGGTCAGTCGCCGTCGTGGACGGCGGTCAGGCCGTTGAAGACGCCGATGTAGGCGGTGCCGTCGGGGCCGAGGGTGATGGGCGCCCAGTTGTTGTCGTAGCCGATGCCGGTGCCGACGAGTCGCTTCCACTGGGTGCGGCCGGTGCGGAAGTCGACGGCGGTCAGGTACCAGGCGTCGATGCCGAGGGAGTTGGGGTCCTTGGTGTACAGGTAGACCAGTCCGTTGCCGGTGGACAGTTTCGGTACGACGGAGGGTGACCGTTCGGCGCTCTGCCACACGGTGTCGCAGCCGCTGCCGTCGTCACGGACGTCGATGCGGGTGACCCCGCCGGTGACGCTGCGTCCGAAGGGGAGCGAGGTGATGTTCTCGTAGCCGTAGTTGTTCTCGACGACCAGACTGTCGCCCCAGCTGATCATGGAGTTGTCCGTCGTGGACGCACCCGATCCGAAGACGGGGATCTCGCAGACCAATCGGTGGTCGGCCGGGACGTCGGTGCCGCGCCGGTAGACGAGGACGTGCATGCGGTCGTCGGCGTTGTCGGTGATGGCGACGTAGCGGCCGTGGTCGCCGAAGATGTCCGGGGTGGTGCCCGAGCCCTGGTCGACGGATCCGGGTTTGGTGCCGGTACCCCGGTCGTAGGTCTGCCGCCACCGCACGACGGGCGTTCCGTCCGCCGTGGCGGTGAACTCGTACAGTGCGTGGTCGGAGACGATCGAGACGCCGTCGGCGGCGACGGAGAAGGAGTTCTGGATCTCCTCGCCGGCCAGCCGGACGGAGTGGATGGTGCCGGTGGCGGGGTCGACGGTGCCGATCCGTCCCTGCCGGGTGACCCACCAGATGCGGCCCTGCCAGTCCGGCATGACGGAGGTGATGGGATCGCACTCACCGCTGGGGTGGAGGTTGGTCCAGGTCACACAGTCGTGGGGGACCTGTCCGGTGAGGTCCCAGTCGTCGGTGACGGTGAACTCCCAGCTGCCGTCCGCCTTTTGCCGGTGGGCGAGGCGGAGGATGTGCTGGCGCGAGTCCGCGAGCACCAGCCGGTCCTGGTTGTCCAGGTAGGAGTAGGCGCCGCCGGAGGTGTCCTTGAAGATCTTCGAGAAGTCCAGCCGGGTGATCGCCTCCACGGTGGACGGCCGTTGCGGCAGCTTGTACTCGGCCAGGGTGGCGAGGGTGTGGGGGTCGAGCAGCTTGACCAGGAATCCGGTGAACGTTCCGCACACGGTGACGATCCGCCCTGCCCGGTCGAAGGTCACGGTGGCGCACTCCCCGCCCAGCAGGGCCATCCGCTCGCTGGTGACCTGCGGCCGGTTGCCGAGCGGCCCGGACCAGGGGTAGGTCGCGCTGCCCCAGCTGTCCGCGTGCATACCGGAGCGGCCGTTCGCCGCGAGGTAGGGATTGTGCGGGGGCTGCGTGCCGGGCAACGGCTGCGCGGCGGCCGGGGCTCCGGTGTAGGCGTCGACCAGACGGTGGCCGGGCGCCTCGGGGATCGGGTCGGCCAGCGCGGGCGTGGGCCCGGCGAAAGCCGTACCCGCGGCCAGCGCCAGAGCGACGGCCAGGGCACGGCTGAGTGTCCTGTGGGACATGCGGCTCCTACGGATGCGTACGACAGGGGGTCGCGCCGCCGTGACCATAGGAGCGCCGAATCGAAGAGTCCACACAAACCTGAGGAATGTTCATGATCCCGCAATGACGGCATGCGCCTCGCTCGACATTCTGAGGATCTGCTCCACCGCGGCGTCGTGGCCGTCCGGGCGGTGGACCGCGGCGACCGTCGTCTCCAGATGGGTCCCATCGCCGTGCAGGGGACGGTAGGTCACCCCGGAAAGCCCCAGTGAGCGGACCTGTTCGGGGGCGAGTGCCAGACAGAGGCCGGCGGCGACGTAACTGAGCAGGCCCGGCAGGTCGTCCGCCCGGCCGAGCGGCCGGGGAGTGAAGCCGGCCTGGGCGCAGGCGAGCGCGACCTGCCGGGCGAGCCCGGGCAGGGCACCGGGCCTGGGGAGCGCGAACGCGTGCTCGGCCAGCTCCCGCAGGCCGAGGGAGGGTCTGGCGGCGAGGACGTGGTGTTCGGGCACGGCCGCGACCAGCCGTTCCACCCCGATGTGCCGGACCGTCAGACCTGCTGTGCCGGTGACCGGGAGGCGGACCAGGGCCAGGTCGAGTGCCCCGGTGTGGACCATGTCGACGAGTTCCGCGGACGGGTGCTGGCTCAGGTGCAGCCGCAGACCGGGCAGCTCCGCGTGGGTACGGCGCAGCAGACGCGGCAGGAAGCCGTAACCGAGGCTGCTGATGAACCCGATCCGCAGCTCGCCCTCGTGGCCGCGCGCGATCCGCCGGGCCCGCTCGACGGCGGCGGCCTGAGCCTCCAGGAGGCGGCGGGCGTCCTCGGCGAACGCGCTGCCCGCCGGGGTGAGCCGAACGCCACGCCCGATCCGGTCGAACAGGGCGGCTCCGAGGCCGCGTTCCAGTCGCTGGATCGCCTGGCTGAGCGGCGGCTGCGTCATGGCGAGCCGTTCGGCGGCACGTCCGAAGTGCTGCTCCTCGGCCAGCACGACGAACTGCTGGAGCATGCGCTGGGTGAGTTCCATATGGTGCAGCGTATGAGATGTGCCGGAAAGAAGTATTGGACGGTATGAACCGGTGAGGGCTTGACTGGCTGTCAACGGCCCGGCGTACGGAGCCGGCCCCGATGCGGATCGGAGACATGTCATGTCGGCGGAACAGGAAACGCCCGGTGGCCCGGGGCCGCTGAACGGCGTACGGGTGGTCGAGCTGGCCAGCGTGATCATGGGACCCTACGCGGCCCAGCAGCTCGGGGATCTCGGCGCGGACGTGATCAAGGTCGAGGCGCCGGCCGGCGACATGACCCGTCAGTACCCGCCGACCCGCAGCCCGGGGATGGGTGCGCTGGCGCTCAACCTCAACCGCAACAAACGCAGTGTCGCGATCGATCTGAAAGCCCCGGGCGGCCGTGACGCGCTGCTCGCCCTGCTCGCGACCGCGGACGTGTTCATCACCAACATCCGCCCGCAGGCACTGCGGCGACTCGCCCTGGGCTACGAGGACGTGGCGGCCGTCAACTCCGGCCTGGTCTATCTGAACGCCCAGGGATTCCGCAGCGACTCCGCGCTCGGCGGACACGCGGCCTACGACGACGTCGTGCAGGCGGCCTCCGGTCTGGTGTGGCTGAACGAACAGGTCAGCGGCGTACCGCACTTCGTCCCCACCGTGCTCGTCGACAAGATCTGCGGTCTGGTCATCGTCCAGTCGGTGCTCGCCGCACTCCACCATCGAGACCGCACCGGTCAGGGACAGCGTGTCGAGGTCCCGATGGCCGACACCATGCTGGCCTTCAACCTGGTCGAGCATCTGGCGGCGGCGACCCCGGACCCGCCGCAGGGTCCGATCGGCTATGCGCGGGCGCTCAGTTCCCGGCGCAGGGCCACGCGCACCGCGGACGGCTGGATGTGCGTCCTGCCCTACAGCGACCGCAACTGGCGTGACTTCTTCGCGTTCGTCGGCCGCCCGGAACTGGCCGACGATCCCCGCTTCGACTCGCTCGCCGACCGCGCCCGCAACGTCGACGAACTCTACGTTCTGGCGGGCGAGTTGACCGGCCGTTTCACCAGCGCCGCATGGCAGGAGTTCTGCGACACGGCCGGCATTCCCGCGGCCCCCGTACTGAGCCTCGACGAGGCGGCCGGCAGTGACTACGCCGCCGAAGGCGGCCTGCTGCGGACGGTCGAGCACCCCACCGAGGGCGGTTACCGCCTCATCGGCCAGCCCGTGCGTTTCTGGGCCACCCCGGCCGGCCTGCACCGGCACTGCCCGCGGATCGGCGAGCACACCGAGGAGGTCCTCGCCGAGATCGGTCACCAGCCGTCCGTATGAGCGTCTGCCTGCATCACCCCCGGAAAAGAGGAGCCCATGAGCGAGCAGGAACCGCTGAGCATCGAGCACCGGCCGAACGGTGTCACCGTGCTCACCTTCGACAACCCCGACCGACGCAACCCGATGACCGCGCGGCTGACCGAGCAGTGGCAGCACACCATGCGGTCCCTGCGCGAAGCCCCCGACCTGCGTGCCGTCGTGGTCACCGGCACCGGCCCCGCGTTCTGCTCGGGCGCCGACCTCGACGAACTGGCCGACCGGCACGCCCAGGGCCTCCCCGGCGCCCGAGCCCGTCTGTCGGCCTTCTACCGGGCCTGGCTGACCGTCCGCGACCTGCCCGTCCCCACCGTGGCGGCCGTCAACGGCCATGCGGTGGGCGCCGGACTCGCCCTGGCGCTGGCCTGCGACCTGCGCTACGCCGCCGAGGAGGCACGACTCGGCGCGCCGTTCGTCCGGCTCGGCCTGCACCCGGGCATGGCCACCACCGCCCTGCTCGCCGAGGCTGTCGGCCTGCCGCGCGCCCGTGAACTGCTGCTGACGGGACGGCTGGTCAGCGGTACGCAGGCGGCCGCCATGGGCATGGTGCACGAGGCCCTGCCCGCCGAACAGGTACTCCGGGCCGCGCTCGCGGTGGCCGACGAGATGGCCGCCGCGGCCCCGCTGGCGGTCCGCCTGGCCAAGAGCGGACTGGCCCAGGGGCAGCCCACCGTCGAACAGGCGCTGACCTGGGAGGCGCTCGCTCAGCCGGTGACGACCACCACGGACGACTTCCGCGAGGGCATCCAGGCCCACCGGGAGCGCCGGCCCCCGCACTTCACGGGCGCCTGACCCCCGACCGGCCACGGACCACCACCTGTGAGGAGCACCCGAATGTCTCTCTCCGTCCTCGATGTCGGGGCAGTCCGACTACCTTCAATGACACAGCAGTTGAGGCGCGAGGTGCGAGCCTTCCTCGACGAGGAGCGCGCCGCCGGAACCGTCCTGGGCCGGCCCGACTCCTGGCTGACCGGCTGGGACCCCGCGTTCACGCGCCGCCTCGCCGCGCGCGGCTGGGTCGGCATGGCGCTGCCGCGGGAGTACGGCGGTGGCGGGCGCGGCAACCTCGAGCGCTACGTCGTCATCGAGGAGTTGCTCGCGGCCGGAGCGCCGGTATCGGCCCACTGGGTGGCGGACCGGCAGGCAGGACCGTCCATCCTGCGGCACGGCACCGAGGAGCAGCGCCGCCGCTTCCTGCCGAGGATCGCCGCCGGCCAGTGCTTCTTCTCGATCGGGATGAGCGAGCAGAACAGCGGTTCCGACCTGGCCTCGGTACAGACCCGGGCGGAGCGGGCCGGCGACGGCTGGCGGTTGTCCGGCACCAAGATGTGGACGGGCGGCGCGCACGTCAACGACTACGCGATCGTGCTCGCCCGCACCGACGCCGACGAGGACCCGCACGCCGGGCTGAGCCAGTTCATCGTCGACCTGCGCGATCCGCACCTGCGCGTCGAGCCGGTCCGTCTGCTCAGCGGGGAGCACACCTTCAACCGCGTCCACCTGGACGACGTCGAGCTGGGCGCCGACGCACTGCTCGGTCGCCCGGGCGACGGCTGGCAGCAGGTCACCGGGGAACTGGCCCTGGAGCGCAGCGGCCCGGAGCGCTTCCTGTCCACGCTGCCACTGCTGACCGCACTCGTGGGACAGCTGCGGCGCACCGCGTGCGGCCCGGACCAGCACGCGGGTGTGGGCCGTCTGACCGCACGGCTGGCCTCGATCCGGCAATTGTCGCTGGGCGTGGCCGCCGCGTTGGAGGCCGGCCGCCCGGCCGACGTACAGGCCGCGCTGGTCAAGGATCTCGGCACCCGCTTCGAGGGCGAACTCGTCGACGAGGTCCGCCGGATCCTGCCCGTCACCGCCCGCTTCGACACCACGCGCGGCACCTTCCCCGAACTGCTGGCCACCGCGATCCTGCACGCGCCGGGGTACACGCTGCGCGGCGGCACCAACGAGATCCTGCGCGGAATCATCACCCGAGGCCTGGAGCTGTCCTCATGAGTACCGAAATGAGTACCGAGTCCGTCATCGAACGAGCCGCCGCCGTACCGGTCGGAGCGGACGGGACCGGCGCCCCGGAGCGGACCGCCGACGCCGACGCCGACTCCGCCCGGCCGGTCCGGGACGAACCGCGCGGCGCCGACGCCCTGCCGCCCCTCGGCACCGACCCGGCCGCCCTGGTGGCCCTGGTCCGCGAGGCCGGCCACCGGGGCACCCCGGCTCCGCTCGCCGAGACGCTCCTCGTGGCACGCCCGCTGCTGGCCGAGGCCGGACTCGCCGTCCCGGCCGGCCTGCTCACGGTCGCCTCCGGCCCGCTCGACGTACGGTTCACCCACGTGGACGCGGGCAACAGGGTCGGCCCACCGGGTACGCGCGGCACCGACGACGCCCTGCGTGTGAGCGGCACACTGCACCGGGTGCCGTGGGCCCGCGCGGCCGACGCCGTGGTCGTACTGGCGCAGGGACCCTCGGCCGGACCCGTGCTTCTGCTCCTCGAACCCGCCGACTGCACGCGGGTCGAGGGCGTGAACCTGGCGGGCGAGCCCAGGGACGACCTCGTTCTGGCCGACGCCGCCGTACCCGCCGAGCGGGTCCGCCGGATCCCGGCCGCACTCGTCCGGGAGGGGCGATGGCGCTCGGGCCTGGCGCGGGCCGCCCTCATCGCCGGCGCGGCGCGACGCTGCGTCGAGCTGACGGTCGCTCATACGACGTCCCGCGTGCAGTTCGGCCGCCCGCTGGGCCGCTTCCAGGCGGTCAAGCAGGAGGAGGCCAGGCTGGTCGAGGAGGCGGCGCTGATCATGGCGGCCGTCGAGGCGGCGGCCGCCGCCCTTGCCGAACCGGACACCGCCGAGTTCGCCGCCTGGATCGCGGCCGCGCAGGCCTCCGCGTCGGTGGCCGAGATCACCCGCATCGCCCACCAGCTGCACGGCGCGATCGGCTTCACCGAGCTCAGCCCGCTCCGTCTGGCCACGACCCGCATGTGGTCCTGGCGCGACGAGGACGGCAGCGAACATGCCTGGTTCCGGAGGATCGGGCGGCACGTGGTGGAAGGCGACGGCGACCGCCTGTGGCCACAGGTGACCGGCGGCTGACCCGGCGTGCGGACCGGCGGCCAGGCGCGGACGTCGCGCACCTGACGGCTGCGCGCGGTGCCGCTGGCCGGGCTGGGCCCGGATCGATGCGGCCGGGGCAGCATTCCTGTCGGATCGGCCCGCGGTCCGCGGTGCCGTGCAGCGCAAGGCGGAGGGTCGCCCTGGTACGGGGGACGTACACGGGCGTGCCCGGCAGCGCGGCGAGGCGCGGTGGCGGGCGCCGTGGGCCGGGCGAGTCCGGTCGGACGGTCACTCAGCGCGTGACGACCGCGGCCGTCGTCCGTCCGCCGTCGACGTCCAGGACGATGCCGTGGACGAACGAAGCCTCGTCACTGGCGAGGTAGACCGCGGCGTGTGCGATCTCCTCCGGCCTGCCCGGTCGCCCGGCCGGGGTCCCGTTCATCATCGCCACGCCCGGGTGCACCTCGCCCGGCGCCGGATCCTGCACCACTCCCGGGGAGATCGCGTTCACGCGCACGCCCTGCGGGCCGAACTCGGCCGCCCAGGCACGGGTCAGGGTCTCGACCGCGCCCTTGGTGGAGCTGTAGAGCGCACCCATCGGAATGCCCAGGCGGGCGATCCACGAGCCCAGGTTGATGATCGCGCCGCCGCCGGCCTGCGCCATGGCGGGTGCGACAGCGGCGGTGAGGAAGTAGGGGGCCTTGACGTTCACGGCGTAGACCTCGTCGAACGTCTTCTCGTCGGTCGCCGTGGTGACGTCGCCGGGATAGACGCCCGCGTTGTTGACCAGGATGTCGAGGTGCCCGCCCAGCGCGGCGGTGGCGCGAGCGGCCAGTGTGCGGGAGGCCTCGGCACTGCCGTCGAGCCGAGCCCGTACGAACTCGGCACGGCCGCCACGGGCCCGGATCCCGTTCACCACCTCTGTGCCGCGCTCCTCGTTGCGTCCGGAGATCACGACATGGGCCCCCTCGGCGGCGAACGCCTCCGCGATCGCCCGGCCGATGTTGCTCGTGGCACCGGTCACCAGTGCCGTCCTGCCCCGCAGGCGCCCGGTCATGTGCTGCTCCCTGTTTCCTCGCCGACGCGTTCAGCGCGTCGCGTTGTGCGGACACCGGGAACCGTAGGACGCAAAAAATGGACCGACAAGTCCAATCAGGTGGGGGTGCCCTACGCCTGGAAAAAGGGTTGGGGGTGATCACGTACGGCGGGTAGCGTGTGGAACACCGTGACACCGTGTCATCGAGCGAGGAGGTGAGACCCATGAACGCTGTATCCGAGTGGGTGCTCCCTCTCTTCGTCACGGTCAGGCGATCGACGTAGGTGTCGCCGGGAGCGCCTCACCGAACAAGGCACTCCCGAAAGGCAACACACCATGCATTCTGTGCAGTTCACCGCGGAGACGTCGTCGAACGGCGTCGTCGAACGCGACTTCACCGTGGGCGGGATCCCCGGCGTCCTCTGGTCGCCCGCTTCCGGCCCCGATCGGGCACCCCTGGTACTGATGGGCCACGGCGGCGGCACGCACAAGCGATGGCCGGCGATGACCGGCCGTGCACACCGCCTCGTGACCGGCGGCGGTTTCCACGTCGCCGTCATCGATGCGCCCGGCCACGGCGATCGGCCGCGCACCGCGCACGACGAGCAGGAGATCGCCGCGCTGTACCGGGCCCGGGCGGCGGGCGAGCCGGAAGGCCCGGTCGTCGTCCGCTACAACGCCCACCTGGCGGATCGCGCCGTGCCCGAGTGGCAGGCGACCCTGGATGCCCTCGAGGAGCTTCCGGAGATCGGCGCCGAAGGGCCGGTCGGCTACTTCGGTCTGAACATGGGCACCGCGATCGGGGTGCCGTTCGTGGCGGCCGACCCCAGGATCACCGCCGCGGTCTTCGGCCTCCACTGGCCCGATGCGCTCGCCGAGACGGCGAGGCGGATCACCATCCCGGTCGAGTTCATGCTCCAGTGGGACGACGAGCACATACCGCGCGCCTCCGGTCTCGCGTTGTTCGACGCCTTCGCCTCTACGGAGAAGACGTTGCACGCCAACGCCGGCAGGCACAAGGAACTGCCCAGGTTCGAGGCCGACAGCGCGGTCCGGTTCTTCGCCCGTCACCTCCGCCGGGCGGTCACGGCACCGGCCTGAGTCCGAGGGGTGTCGGCGCCCGGACCCCTGCCGGGCGCCGACGCCGCCGCGACCGGACGCGTGCTCACCACGCTTCCGCGTCCTCCGTCTCCACCGAGGGGCGCGCGGCCGGGCTGCGCAGCCTCAAGGCGGTCAGCGGGAAGACCAGGACGGAGATCATGGCCGCCCCGACCAGGGCGGCCGCCTCCCCGGAGCTGATGGTCCTGTCGTCGACGCCGATCGTCGTGATGGCCACGACCAGCGGCAGGCAGGTGGCGGAGCACAGCAGCAGGCCCGTGCGGTCGCGGCGGTTCAGGTCGCGGGGCGCTAGAAGCGCGGCGGGGACCCCGCGGACGAGGAGGAAGAGCACGAGGAAGACCGGCAGCAGGAGCAGCGGCCGGCCGCCGTGCAGCAGGGCGCTCAGGTCGAAGTCGATGCCGGTCACCACGAAGAAGAGCGGCACGAGGAAGCCGAAACCCATGGCCTCGACCTTGGCGACGATCGCCGCGCTGCTGTCGGGAACGGCACCCTGCAGGACCAGCCGGGTGAGCAGGCCGACCGCGAAGGCGCCCAGCAGGGTGTCCAGTCCGAAGACGGCGGCCAGGCCGAGCATGGCGGCGAGCAGCAGCATGACGAATCGGACCGCGAACTGGGCGCTGGAGTGGAGCGTCGTCGTGACGACCCGCGAGAACCAGGGGCGACGCGGGTGCAGCGCCCAGTGCACGGCGAGCGCGGTCAGTGCCGCGAAGGCGACGAGCAGGACGGTGGACCTGCCCGGGTTACGGCCGCTGAGCAGCAGGGAGATCGCGATGATCGGGCCGAACTCGCCGAGGGCCCCGCCAGCACCACCGTGCCGAACCGGCCGCCGAGCAGACCGCCGTCCCGCAGGATCGGCAGGACCGCGCCGAGGGCGGTACTGGTCAGCGCGGTGCCGACGACGAAGCTCCGCTGGACGTCACCGCCGTTGAGGGCGAAGGCGAGGCCGAGGCCCGCCGCGAGCGAGACGAGCCAGGCACCCGCGGCACGATGCAGGATCTCGCCGCGCACCTCCCCGAACTCGATCTCGTACCCGGCCAGGAAGATCAGCATGGTCAGGCCGAGGTCGGACAGCGTGTCGATGGTCTGGTCGTGGTGCGCCCAGCCCAAAGCGTCCGGCCCGACGACGATGCCGAGCACGATCTCGAACACGGCCACCGGGACGGGAAGCCGGCGGTTCAGCGCGTAGCTGAGCAGCGGGGCGAGCACCGCGATGGCCATGATGAGGATCAGCGTCCCGGGATGCGACATGCTTCATATCTAAATATTCTCGGGCAAACCGGACAACCTGAGGGGGGAGTGGAACCTGGTCGAGCCGGAGGTCGCGCTCGTGGTCGAGTACCGCGGGCCGCGACCGCATGCGCCGCGTGGGACGGTGTCATCGGACTGCCCCCGGGCGCCAAGATCGTTCCCGAACTCGCGTCCTGCGGCGGTCAGTTGGACAAGACCACGTCGTAAGCTGGTCGGGGCGCCCGGCTTTCACCGGCGCCGCGCCCGCAACGGTCGCGGACCGGCACCTCCCGCCACCGCGAGGAGTTGTGCGTCGCGCTCGGGACGCAGCCGCAATGCCCACGTCGTCCGCCAGCCCGTGCTGTGCCGCGTCATAGGGGACATGAGGATCCTCCGCAGGGTCCGTCGCACGGTCGCCCGTACGTTTCTTCGCCTGGTCGCATCACCGGCGTGGCGCCGATCCTGCGGGCAGCGCGGCAGGAAGGTCACCCGTCGGGATCACAGACGTGGTCGGCCAGTACTGTGACGGATCACAGTCAGCGGTGAGGTGGTCCATGGAGTACGCGGAGCGCTCGTACGACGGGCAGTCCACCGGGCTGTCCCCGGCAGCGGCGGCCCTCGCCGCCCGCTGCGAGCCGCGCGTCAACGCACTGGCCCGGCGCATGGCCCGCGGGGTCTTCGAGCAACTGCGCGGCTACTCCGAACTGCCCTCCGACGTGAAGGACGTGGAGATCGCCGCGACCGCCCGGCACGCCATGCGCCTGTTCCTGCGCGGCACCGCGGAAGGCGCGGGTCCCGACGCGCTGGAGTACTTCCGCGAACGCGCCGCACAGCGCGCCGAGGAAGGCATGCCGCTGCACCTGCTGCTGCACACCTACGGTCTGGGGGTACGGGAGCTGTGGCGGGCCCTTCGGGAAGCCGCCGCCCCCGACGAACTGGCCCCACTGGCCGAACTGGCCGAGGCGCTGTTCACGGCCGAGGACCTGATCGTGGGCGCCGTCACCGAGAGCTACCTCGACGAACAGGCCGCCCTCGTCGCCGAACGGCAGGAGCGGCGCCGCTCCCGCGCCCGGTCCGTGCTGGAGGGCCGGACGCCCTTGGACGGGCCCGCGCTGGTGGTGTTCGTGCGCTTCGGCGGCTCGGCGGCCCGGGGCGCCGGCTCCTCACCGGTGGCGACCCGGCGCCTGCTGCGCCGGGTCCAGGCCGCACTGGACCGCGCCTTCGCGACGGAGACCCTGGCGCTGCTCGACGCGCACGGAGGCCACGCCGTCGTACCCGGTGCCACCCGTCTGCCGGAGCGGGCCCGGGAGTCGCTGTGCGAGACGGCCGCCGACCCGGACCTGCGGCTGGCCGCCGCCGTCGCGGCCGGCGCCACGGACGCCCCGGACGCGGCCCGGCTGGCCCGGGAAGTGGTCGGGATCGCCGCCGCATGCGGCCACGAACCCGCCGTCCACCACCTGGAGGAGGTGCTGCTGGAGTACCACCTGTCCCGCCCGAGCGAGGGCAGCGCCAGGATCGCCGCTCGTCTCGCACCGCTGGACGGACGGCCCGAACTCGTCCAGACCCTGCGCACCCACCTGGCCCAGCGCCAGGACCGCCGGGCCACCGCCCGCCTGCTCAGCCTCCACCCGAACTCCGTCGACAACCGCCTGACCCGCGTTCAGGAACTCACCGGCCTGGATCTCGCCGACCCCCGGGACGTGGCCCTGGCACTCGCGGCGCTGTTGCTGCGGGAGACGCGGCCGGACGAGATCAGGGGGTGACGATCGCGAAGTCCGGGTCGGGCGCGTCCAGCAGCGCCCCGAACGTCAGCAGGGCCTGGACATCACCGTCGAGGACCGCACCCCCGCCCGCGATCTCGGCCGCGAACGTCGTACGACCGCCCAGCACCGCGTTCAGGGTGGTGCGGGCCAGCCGCAGGGTGACGGCGGGCCGTTCACCGCGCGGGGCGTCCCCGGGCATGGGGGTGAGCGCGCCGTTGGACAGCAGCAGCGACCAGGCCTCGCCGGTGTCGGTGAACTCCCAGCGCAGCAGCAGCCGTCCGGCCTCGGCGGCGCGCGGACCGTTCAGCCGTACGGCCATGGACTGGAAGACCTGCCGGGCGGTGAGCGCGGCCAGGATGTCCGGCGCGGAGCGCGTCGGAGTGCCGAGGATCCCTTCGCGCAGTTCGGCGGCACCCACGAGATAGAAGTTCCGCCAGGGGCCGCACTCGGATCCCTGCCCGAGCCGTTCGAAGGTGTCGGCCTGCAGGCCCCGGGCCCCGGCGTGCCCGGGCTCGGCGAACAGCACGTGCGCCAGCACCTCCGCCACCCACCTCAGGTCCCCGTCCTCGTACGACTTCCTCGCCTTGGCGACCACCGTGTCAGCGCCGCCCATGAACTCCACGTACCGGCGGGCCGCCTCGACGGGCTCGTGCTGCCACAGATGGGCCGGGTTGCCGTCGAACCAGCCCATGTACCGCTGGTAGACCGCCTTGGCGTTGTGGCTGAGCGAGCCGTAGTAGCCGCGCACGTGCCAGGCCCGCTCCAGCGCGGGCGGGAACCGCAGCTCCTCGGCGATCTCCGCGCCCGTGTGCCCGGCGTTGATCAGCCGGACGGACTGGTCGTGCAGATAGGCGTAGGCGTCGCGCTGCTCCTCCAGGAAGCGTACGGCCCGCTCCCGCCCCCAGGTGGGCCAGTGATGGGAGGCGAAGACGACGTCGGTGGCGTCGGCGAACAGCCGGACCGTCTCCGTCAGATAGCGCGCCCAGGCGCTCGGGTCCCGCACCAGCGCGCCGCGCAGGGTCAGCACGTTGTGCAAGGTGTGACAGGCGTTCTCGGCGACGCACAGCACCCGCAGGTCGGGGAAGTGGAAGTTCATCTCCGCCGGAGCCTCGGTGCCCGGGGTGAGCTGGAAGACCATCCGGACCCCGTCGACGGTCTCCTCCTGCCCGGTCGCGGTGATGTCGAGCGTCGGCGCGATCAGGCCGACGGTGCCCGTCGACGTCGTCTGCCCGAGGCCGCACCCGATCTGCCCGGCCGGCCCCTTCGGCAGCGCCGCCCCGTACATGTAGCCGGAGCGGCGGGCCATGGCGGTGCCGGTGAAGACGTTCTCGCTCGCCGCGTGCTCCAGGAAGCCGGCCGGCGCGATGACCGGCACCCGCCCGGCCGCCACCTCCTCCGGATCGACCACGCCCCGCACGCCGCCGAAATGGTCGACGTGCGAGTGGGTGTAGATCACGGCGGTCACGGGCCGGACACCGCGGTGCTCGCGGTACAACTCCAGCGCGGCGGCGGCCACCTCCGCGCTGATCAGCGGATCGACGACGACGACACCGCGCTCGCCCTCCACGAACGTGATGTTCGACAGGTCCAGGCCCCGCACCTGGTAGATGCCCGGCACCACCTCGTACAGCCCCTGCCGCGCCACGAGTCCGCTCTGCCGCCACAGCGAGGGATGCGCGGAGGGCGGACACTCCTGCTCCAGGAAGCCGTAGGCATCCGCGTCCCACACCACCCGTCCCCCGGCATCCCGCACCACACCGGGCTCCAGCCGGGCGACGAAGCCCCGCCCGGCGTCCGCGAAGTCCCGCTCGTCATCCCAGTCCGGCCCGCCGCCGACGAGGCCCAGATCGCTGTCGCTCATGGTCGACGATCCTCACATCCCCGCCCCTGTCGCGCCTGATGACAGGTCACAGACGACCCGCTGACGCATCACAGGCGTCCGTGGCGAAGGCGAACGCGGGGCGACACCCCGGCCGGTCGATCCGCACTTATGAGTTGCGCAATCAGGCAACTGTTAGACTCCCGCTCTCCGGACGGCGACGCTTTCCTTTCGCGGGGGAGACATGCAGGGGCCCGAACCTTCAGAGGCAGAGATCAACGTGACGTTTGAAAGGGCCTTGGACAAGGCCCTGAACTCACAGCAGGTCAAGGACGCGCTGGACCGCTCCGCCGCTCTCGACCGCGAACAACTGCGCACCAGGGCGCTGCGGGCGCGCGCCGCGATCACCGGTGCCGCGGCCGTGGAGTATCGCGCGTTCCTCGAAGTCCGGGCGGCGGCAGCGACGAGTGGGCGGGACGACGAGGTCGGCCTCCATCGGACCGGGGCGCGAGGCGGTGGCGGCCTGCTCCCCCTGCTGGCGGTGCTCGTACCCGGTGTGGCGGCCGCCGCGGCGGCCGCCCTCCTCGTGTCTGGGTACGGCCTGCGGGCGTTCGGGGGCCGCCTCCATGTCGCTGACGGACTGATCACCGCGGGAGTGATCGCCGCGGTGGTGACCGCCGGAGTGCTGATCGGGGACCTCGTCCACGTGCTGGTGGCGGCGGCGCGCAACCGATCGGACGATCCGGCGGATCCGCAGGACGGCCCGGCCCAGGATCTGCCCAGGGCGCGCGAGGAGTGGGAACTGGCTCTGCTCGAGCGCGGCGTCATCCCCTTCCTGCTGGGCCGCCTGGAGGAGGCGACCGTGACGGGGCGCGGCGGTCGCCGACCTCGTTGAGCCGGGCGGGGCGTGGGCCGGCGGTCCATGTGCCGCGGGTGTGAACACCCTTGTGGCGAGGGGCGGTTCAGGCATCGGAGCCGGGTTGGACGCCGGCTGCGGAGTGCACCGGCGAGGTGCTGCAGCTGGGCCAGCCGTCGCCGATCACCAGGGTCAGGCCGCTGCCGCTGCCCAGTTCGAGACGCGAGGCGGGAAGGCCGAGGGCACCGGTGACCGCCTGGGCCGCGCCGTTCCGGCCGGTGCCGGTCTCGATCTTCACGGCTGTCCGGCCGACCAGCTTGCCGACACCGCCCAAGCCGTCGTCGAGCGAGACGCCGTGGATGGCGCCGTTCAGGTCCTCGCACATCATCCGACGCCCGCCGCCACCAGGACCAGCACCGACAGGCACATGGCGAGGGTGCCCAGCACCCGCCTGCCGCTGTCCGGCCGGTGGCCCGGCTTCTGCACCGCGGCTGTCTCGGGTCCGGGGTCGGATGCGACGGCGAGAACCAGTACGTCTCCCCCAGCGTCGTACGGCAGTGTGTGCCGACGGCCTGACCTGTGGGGGGACCACATGACCGGCGAGATCTACTTCAGCCACAACTACCGAGACCTGTGCGAGCGCAACGGCACGGGCGCGGGTTTCCAGTTCGAGTTCTCGTGCGCGCGCTGCTACGACACCTGGCGCTCCCCGTTCGAGCCGTACACCGGCGAGCGGGCGGCCACCTGGCTCCGCAAGGGTGTCGACCTGGCCTGGGGGGTGCTGGGCCGGACCGGCGGTGGTCTCACCTCCGCGGCCGACGGACTGGTGGGGGCCGGCTGGGGACGGGCCCGCGACCACGCCTTCGAGCGGGCGATCAGCAACGCGCAGGGGCACTTCAACCGTTGCGCGCGCTGCACCGACTATGTGTGCGGCCGCTGCTGGAACGCGGCCCAGGGCCTGTGCCTGCACTGCGCCCCGGACACCGCGGCCGAGGCGGTGGCGGCCCAGCAGCGCGGCCTCAACGACATGGCCGCGCAGCGGTCGTACGCGGCGGGCCGGCAGGCCGGGCAGGGCTACGACCCCACGGCAGCACGGCAGTTGGTCTGCCCGCAGTGCGGTACCGAGACCCACGGCGCCGCGTTCTGCTCCGGCTGCGGCCACCGGCTGGCCCAGCCCACCCGGTGTTCCTCCTGCTCCACCGTCGTGCCGGACGGCGCCGCCTTCTGCCCGGGGTGTGGTGCACGGAGGTAGCGGACGGCACACCTGAGCGCAGATCTCTGCGCACAGGTCACGTCGTCGGCACCCCTACACTGGGTGGGCACGCGTGCGGTGGCTGTGATGTGGCGGACGGGAGAGAACTGTGGCGCAGGTTGCCGACGGTTTCGAGGATCCGTCCACCGAGGTGCTCGCCGAGGCGGCCGCCGCCTTCGGGCTGTTGGCCGCGGCGCCGCGGCTGCACATCATGTGGGCGCTGTCCCAGGGCGAGAGCGACGTGAGTCGTCTCGCGGACCGGGTCGGCGGGGCGCTGCCCGCGGTCAGCCAGCATCTGTCGAAGCTGAAGCTCGCGGGACTCGTCCGCTCCCGCCGCGAGGGACGGCGACAGATCTACTACGTCGGCGACCCCGATGTCGTCATGGTCGTCCGGGTGATGGTGGGGCAACTGGCCCAGCGCGCCGCGGAACCGCCCGCTCCGCCGCGCGGGCTGCAGGGGACCGGTGCCTAGGGCGGTCCCGGTCCGGGGAGAGGACGCCGAGGCGCCGATTCCCGGGGCCGTGCCGGGCGCGCGAGCGGCGGGCGAGCCCGAGCCGGCTGCCGGTGCATCGGGCGCGGTGACCGCACTGCAGGTCCTGCGCCGCCTGGGCGCCGGGCCGCGTGGGCTGACGGAGGAGGAGGCCGCGCTCCGGCTGGCCCGCTTCGGGGTGAACACGCTGCCGGCCCGGAAGGACGCGTCCTGGCCGAGGCTTCTCGTGCGCAGCCTGCGCGACCCCTTCACCGCGGTGCTGCTGTGCCTGGCCCTGGTCTCCGCCGCCGTCTTCGCCTGGTCCACCGCCTGCGTGATCCTCTCGCTGGTCGCGGCCAGCTGTGTGCTGCGGGCTTCGGGCGAGTACCGCTCCGACCGGTCCATGGCCGGGCTGCGCGAGCTGGTCGCCACCACGTCCACCGTCCTGCGCCGCGCCGAGGAGGCCGCGGCACCGGCGGCCCGGGAGATTCCGGTGGAGGAGCTGGTCCCCGGCGACATCGTCAAGCTCGGCGCGGGGGACCTGGTCCCGGCGGACATGCGGCTGCTGCGCGCACGGGGGCTCACGGTCCACCAGTCGGCGCTGACCGGGGAGTCGGCCCCCGTCGTCAAGCACGCGGCGGACCTTCCCGCGGCCGCCGATACCGCGGGGTTCGAGCAGCCGCAGCTGTGCTTCCAGGGCAGTAGCGTCGCCACCGGCAGCGGCACCGCGGTCGTGGTGGAGACCGGCGGGCGCACCCGGTTCGCGGCCGCGCACGAGCGCACGGTCGGACGGCGGGAGGCGAGCGCCTTCGACCGGTCCGTCTACGGCATCTCGTGGATCCTGATCCGGTTCATGCTCCTCACCCCGCCACTGGTGCTGATGGCCAACGCCGCGCTGCGTGACCGCGGCCTGGAGACCCTGCCGTTCGCGGTGGCGGTGGCGGTGGGGCTGACACCGGAGATGCTGCCCGTCGTCGTCACCACGTGCCTGGCCCGCGGGGCGGCGCTGCTGGCCCGCGCGCACGGCGTGATCGTCAAACGGCTCCCCGCACTGCACGACCTGGGCGCCGTCGACGTACTGTGCCTGGACAAGACGGGCACCCTCACCCAGGACAGGCCCGTCGTCGAGCGGGGCCTGCACGCAGACGGCGGCACCGATCCCGAAGCGGTGCGCTGGGCCGCCGTCAACGCCTGGTGGACCCTGCAACTCGCGGAACTGCCCGAGCCCGACGCCCTCGACGAGGCGCTCCTGGACGCGGCCGACGAGGACGACCTCATGGCGTACGACGGCGTAGCGGCGCTCCCGTTCGATCCCGTGCGCCGCCTGTCCACGGCGGTGGTCCGCACCCCTGGCCGGCTGGGCACGCACACGCTCGTCGTCAAGGGTGCCGTGGAAGCCGTCCTGGAACGCTGTGACCTGGAGCCGGACGCGACGGAACGGCTCACGGAACTCGCGGACCGGGCCGCGCGGGACGGACTGCGGGTACTGGCCGTCGCCACGGCCGAACGCCCGGCCCGCCTGCGTGACTACACCCCGGCCGACGAACGTGGCCTGGCCTTCCGCGGCTTCGTCACGCTGCGCGACGCCCTCGCGCCGACCGCCGCGCCCGCCCTCACCGCGTTCGCCGAGCGCGGTGTCACGATCAAGATCCTCACCGGTGACCACCCCGGCACCGCGGCGCGCGCCTGCCGCGACCTGGGCATCTCGCTCGGCCCGCACGACGTCCTCACCGCCGACCGCATCGACGGCCTGACCGATGCCGAACTGGCCGCGCTGGCCCGTCGTACGACGGTCTTCGCCCGCTGCACCCCGGAGCACAAGGCACGGATCAGTGCCGCGCTGCGCACCGGCGGCCACACGGTGGGCTTCCTCGGGGACGGGGTCAACGACGTGTCCGCGCTGTGGGCGGCCGACGTCGGAATCGCCCCGCAGGGCGCCGCCGACGTGGCTCGGGAGGGCGCCGACGTGGTACTCGCCGACAAGGACCTCACCGCCATCGACCACGCCATCTCCGCGGGCCGCCACAGCGGGGGCAACATCGCCACGTATCTGCGCATCACCCTGTCGTCGAACCTCGGCAACGTCATCGCGATGCTCGCCGCGGGCCTGCTCCTTCCCTTCCTGCCGATGCTCCCGGCCCAGGTGCTGGTGCAGAACCTGTGCTTCGACACGGTGCAGCTCGCCTTCGCCTACGACCGCCCCCACCCGTCTCTGCTGCGCCGCCCGACCGCGCTCGACCCGCGCGCCCTGCTGCGCTTCATCACCGGGTTCGGCGTCCTCAACGCCGCTGCCGACCTGGCGACCTTCGTCGTCCTGGCCCTCGCCCTGAACGGCGCCGGGCCGGGGGAGGACGAGGCGGTCTTCCACTCCGGCTGGTTCACCGAGAACCTGATCACCCAGAGTCTGGTGATGCTGCTCCTGCGCACCGGCCGTCGGCTGTTCGAGGGCCGCACGCCCGGCCCGGTCGGCTGGACCGCGGCCGCCCTGGCGGTCATCGGCGTGGTCCTCCCGCCGTCACCGCTCGGTCCGCTGCTCGGCCTGACCGCGCTGCCGCTGGAGTATTACCTGCTTCTCACCTTCGTGCTGGCGCTGTATGCCGCCGGGCTCGTGCTGGCCCGGGGGCGCTACGAGAGGAACCTCATCGGCCCGGAAGAACCGCTGTAATCCGGGCATTCCTGCCGCTGGAGCCGCAGCGGCGGAACGGCGTCGATCGGTGAACCGGGCGCATCACGCGACCTGATCGGATTCTTGCACTCGGCCAGTAGCTTCTGCGTGCGGAGCCGCCGAGAGCGTTGTCCTGGGCTCCGTCCTCTCGCGCACCCGGAGTCAAAGGCCAGCCCATGTCCGTCCTGACCTATCCCGAAGCAGTGGGCGTCGGTCTGCTGCAAGGCGTCACCGAACTGTTCCCGGTGTCCAGCCTCGGGCACAGCATCCTGATACCCGCCCTCCTGGGCGGGCACTGGAAGCACGATCTGGACGTTTCCGCCGACGGGTCCCTGTACCTGAACGAGCTGGTCGGTCTCCATCTGGCCACCGCACTGGCGCTCGTCGCCTACTTCTGGCGGGACTGGGTGCGGGTTGTCCGCGGGCTGGCGACGTCGATCACACAGCGGCGCATCCAGACCGTGGACCAGCGGCTCGCGTGGCTGATCGTCACGGCCTGTGTCCCGGTCGCCGTGGCCGGCGTGGCACTCGACAAAGTGTTCCGCACCACTCTCGGCCGGCCCGTACCGACAGCGATCTTCCTGGCCCTGAACGGCATCGTGCTCTTCGTCACCGAGCAGCTGCGGCGCGGTGGAACGGGACGCCGGCGTGCCGGAGCCGCCGCAACGGCGCAGGAGGAGCAGCTGACCCCGGAGGAACTGTCGGACCAGCGGATCACCGGGATGTCCATGCGGCAGGCGATGGTGATCGGCGCGGCCCAGATCCTCGCCCTCCTTCCCGGCATCAGCCGTTCCGGCTCCACGATCAGCGCGGGCATCTTCCGTGGCCTCAATCACGAGGACTCCGCACGCTTCGCGTTCCTGCTGGCCACACCGGTGATCGGCGGTGCGGCCCTGCTCAAGCTGCCCCCGCTGCTCGGGGCACAGGGCAACGGCCTGCGCGGTCCGCTGCTGGCGGGCAGTGTGGCCGCCTTCGTGGCGGCGTATTTCGCCACGCGCTACCTCGTCCGGTACTTCGAGAACCGGACCCTCATCCCGTTCGCCGTCTACTGCTCCGTCGCCGGACTCGGCAGCCTCGCCTACTTCGCGATCGGGTGACCGGTCCGGCGCCGGTCCACGCCGTGCCACGGCCGGCTCCTCGAGGGCCTCAGCACCCACGTCCATCCCGTCGCCTCCTGAGCGATGATGGAACGGAGGAGCCGAGCGATGGCGTGGATCTTCGTCGACGGTGACGATGTGGCCGTACGTCTGGCGTGGTGGGAAAAGGCAGCCGCACGCCGGGGCGATGTGCGTGTGCCGCTGACGGCGGTGTGCCGCGTGACGGTCGAAACCGCCTGGTGGCGTGCCCTGCGAGGGGTACCGCGGCGCGGTGTCTGGATTCCCGGGGTGCGGTGCGTCGGTACGCGTGGCCACGAGGCGGGTCTGGATTTCGTGAGCGTACGGTCCGGCAGGCCCGTCGTGTGCGTCGAGCTGCGGCCGACCGCTCCGTTCCGCCTCCTTGCCGTCTGCGTGCCGACCGGTGCGGAGGCGGGGGCCGTCGCTCGATCGCTCGGCCGGAGCGCGCCGAGGATCGACACGTCCACGCCCTGCCGCCAACCGCTTCCGGTGCCTGCGGAGACCTCCGAGGTCACGGCCGTACGAACCGGGCATCGGCGGCGCTGATGCCCGCGGCGGGGCGTGCGGCGTCGCCTTCGCCGGCTGCTACGTCGCGGGCTTGGTCAGCAGCAGTTCGGTGTTGTGGTCGGCGGCCGTGCCGATGCGGGCGGCGGGGGTGGCGTAGGGGTCGTTGTAGGCGAGTTCGCGGTACAGGGCGGCCAGTCCGGGGTCGGAGGTGTCGGTGAAGTCGGTCCGGTACGGTGCGGCGGACTCGACGAGTGTGGTGAACAGCGAGAGGGTGCCGTCCTGGTTGTCGGCCACCTCGATGATCCGGGCGTGGTGCGGGTAGTCCACGTGGGAGGCGGTGTTGATCTCCCAGAAGGCGCGCTCGGGGACGGTGTGGCCGTGCGGGATGATCTGGTTGGTGTGGGTGTGCCCGTTGACCCAGGCCACGACGTTCGGGAAGCGCTGGAGGAGAGCGACGAGTTCGTCGCCGCTGTGGCGGCCTTCGAACGGGTGGTACGGGTCGGGCAGCAGATTGCCCATCGTGCCGCTGGTGTGGTGGCTGAAGACGACGATCAGGCGCCCGTCGGATCCGCCGCGCACCACGCCGCCGTCGGAGTCGTACCAGTGACCGCTGTGCGTCTTGAGGACCGACTCCAGCCAGTTCAGCTGCCCGGTGCCGAGTGAACCGTCGGCGAAGCCTGCGCGGTTGGTGGTGTCGAGGCTGATGCCGAGGACGCCGTCGGCGAGGTCGAAGGTGTAGTAGAGGTGCCCGCTGCTCACCGAGTCCTTGGTGAATCCGTGGCCGACGGGGCCGGGGCCCGTGTACGCGGGGTTCAGGTGGGCCTGGGCGAATTCGACGGGCGTGAAGGGGTGGCGGCGCTCGTCGGGCGTCACCGTACGGATCGCACCGCCGCCGGCCAGCAGCTTGCCGAGCAGGACGACGGCCTGGCCCGGGTCGTGCAGCAGGGCGTCCGCCAGCGCGGCGGCGGTGGCGTCGTCGCAGCCTTCCACCTTGAGTGAGCCCGTGTAGAGGTCGCCCAGCAGACCGAGGTCGGGCAGACTGCCCTCGACGCTGTCGTCGTGGTTGCCCACCGTCGTGTACCACGGGACGCTCAGGCCGGGCGCGTCGAAGGGACGGACGGCACCGCTCAGGAATCCGGGGATGCGCGGCAGGCCCTTGGCCTTGTAGCTGTCCTGGAGAGCCGACTCGGGATTCCAGTACTCGGCGCTGCCGGAGTTCTGCACGCCCTCGTACCGCGCGAGGTCACCGCTGTTGGGGGTGATCCGGCCGCCGCTCATGACCGACAGGTACCAGTCGAGTTCGATCCGCTCGTGGTTGTCGGTGTTGTCACCGGTGGCCATGACCAGACTGAACGGCAGCCCGGTGTACGGACCTTGGCGCACCGCGTTGACCCGTTCGACGAGCGACGAGGCGCCCCGCACGGTCAGCGCCTCCTGCGGCCGGTGCGCGCTGTCGATGAGCCGCGCCAGGTACTCGAACCGCACCGGCGACTCGGTGTCCGTCAGATGCAGGTCGGTGAACTGGACGAAGGAGGCGAGCCCGGTCCGCCGGTCGTCCCGCCCGGACGCGGCACCGGCCAGTTCGGCGCGCACCACCAGCGGCCAGCCGGGACCGGCCGCCAGACGCTTGTACGCACCGTCGCCGACCGGCGTCGCCACCTGCTCCAAAGTGGTGCCGTCGATGCGCACCGCACGCGCGGCCGTCGCTGCCAGGGCCCTGTCCTGCGCCAGTGCGCGGCCCGGAGTCAGGACCGGCCACAACGCCGCGCCGGCAACGGCCGCGGAGGCTCCCGACACGAACCGACGACGGCTCAACCCGCTCATGAATCCCCCTGTCCACGGCGGCATTCGAGTGTCACGCCCGAGGGCCGGACGCGTCCGCCGGGGCAACCTTACTGACGGGTAGACAAGTGTCCAGGGCACGGATGGAAACTTGGGGGAAACAGGGGGAACGAGGGGCGGCGAGGGATTTGGCGGACCCGCGTGGCGCGATGCGCAGGATGCCGGCGATGGTGCCTTCGTAGAGGACGCCGCCGGGCGCGAGGGTGCCGACCTGCTGGAGGGTGTCGTAGGGTACGCCCGCGCCCAGGGGGAGAGTGCGGCTGACCTTGCCGGTGCCGGGGTCGATCTGGACGTAGGCGAACCGGTCCCGGGGCGAAGGAGCCGTGGAGCCCGGTGTCGCCGGGTTACGCAGCACGGTGTGGATGCGGTCGTCGCCGAGGGAGAGCCGTGGCACGGCGGCCGAGCGGAGGGTGTTGTCCCACTTCAGCTCGCCCCCCCCTTGCCGTCGGGGCGGACGTCGACCCGGCTCATGCCTCCGGTGAAGCCGGCCGACGGCGGCACACTCGGCCCGGAGCCGGGCGGCAGGGCGGGGTACGGGTAGCCGTAGGTACTGGCCACGTACACCGAACGCCCCGCGCCGATCGGCGAGTTCTCGCTGCCGCTGCCACCTGCTCGCAACACCGGGACCTCGCAGACCTGTCGGCCGTCACCGGCGCGGTAGACGAGGAGGTGCACGGTGGGGGAGGCGTTGTCGACGAGGGTGACGTAGTCGGTGCCGGTGCGCGGGCCGAAGAAGGTCGGGGTCGACCCCGTACCCCGGCTCAGCTGCCCCGGCTTGCGGCCCGGACCACGGTCGTACGCCCGCCGCCAGCACACGTGCGGGGTGCCGTCGGCGGAAGCGGTCAGCAGATAGGTCGCGTAGGTGGTCGCGACCAACGTGCCTTGCGGAGCGGTGGAGATGCTGTTCGCGATCTGCTCACCGGCCGGCAGGGCAAGGGACTTGACCGTGCCGGTGCGGTCGTCGGCGGTTCCGACGAGGCCGTGCCGTGCCCACCCCCTACGACCTGCTCGTCCTGCTCGCGGTCTCCCCGGCCTGTCACGCCTGGGCGGTGCGCAGCGGATGCCGCACCCAGCAGCTCGTCCACGCCCGCTGGGAGGACTCCCCGGATGTCCGCACGACACCGGCCGGGGAGCCGGAGTCCCGACGCGCCCGACTCCTGCGCCCCGGCGAACGGCCCGTCCGAGGCATCGCGGTCTCGGACGGGCCGCCGGACAGGGCCGGTTCAGGCCTGCGCGCCCACGGGCCCCGGCCGTGGCAAGGGCGGTAGCCGCCTGTCGTAGAGCCAGGCGCGCAACAGGGGCTCGATCGTCGAGGGACGGGAGCGGCCGGCATGAGCGATGAACGCGGCGGTGTCCGCGCTCTTGCCCTGGTGAGCCTCGTGCCAGCCGCGCAGCACCGCGAAGAAGCGCTCGTCGCCCAACGTCAGGCGCAGCGCGTGCAGTGCGCACGCGCCCCGGTTGTAGACGCGGTCGTCGAAGATACGGTGCGGTCCGGGGTCGGCGATCCGCAGGCTCTGTGAACCCTTGGCGAGCGTGTGCCACGACTCCCGGGCGATGGTGTCCGCGGAGTCCTCACCGATGTGCTCCGACCACAGCCACTCGCCGTAGGTGGCGAAGCCCTCGTTGAGCCAGATGTCGCGCCAGTCCCGCAGACTGACGCTGTTGCCGTACCACTGGTGGACGAGTTCGTGCGCGACGAGCGTCTCACAGCTCCGGTCGCCGTCGATGTGGTTGCGTCCGAAGACGGACACGGTCTGGTTCTCCACGGGCTCGTCCAGGTCGGCGTCCACGACGACCGCGCCGTACGTCTCGAAGGGATACGGCCCGAACCAGCCGGTGAACGCGCTGAGCATGGCGGGCTGGCGGCCCAGATCGTGCCGGGCCTGACGGGACAGGCGCGCGGGGAAGGCATTGCGGCCGGTGATACGGCGGCCCGTCGCGGTGTCCTGGGCCTGCCAGCTCTCGTGGGCGAAGCGGCCAGTGTACAGCGAGGCGAGATAGGGGGCCATGGGGCCCCGGTGGTGGTAGGTCCAGCACGCCCCGGTGCGCGTCTCGCTGCGCTCCAGCAGCGTTCCGTTGGCGAGTGCTTGGTGGCCGCGCGGCACGGTGACCCGGAAGGTGAACTCGGCCTTGTCGTCCGGGCGGTCGTTGCACGGGAACCACGACGGGGCGCCGAGCGGCTGGGAGGCGACCAGTGTTCCGTCGTGCGCGTCGCCGGTACGGTCCCAGCCGATCTGCCCGAACGTCGTGTGCACCGGCCGCGGCCGGCCGCCGTAGCCGATCTCCAGGCTGAAGGGGGTACCCGCGTGGATGGGGCGCGGCGCGGGCAGGAGCAGCTTGTTCCGCCTCCTGCCGGGCCGGACCGCGGTGCCGTCGATCCTCGCGTCGTACACGGTCAGCTTGGACAGGTCGAGTTCGACCTGCGGCAGCGTCCGGTCCGCCACCGCCCGGATGTGCGCCCGCCCGTCGAGCGTGCCGGCGACCGGGTCGTACGCCAGGTGCAGGTCGTAGGAGAGGGTGCGGTGACCGTCCGTTCCGTGGCTCGCGAAATAGCGCTCGGCCTGCCACGGCACGTGGTCCGCGACCGTCGCCGTGAGCGGGAGGAGTGCCGCGCCGCGGATGAGCGCGCGCCGGCTGCACCAGCTCATGCCGCCTCACCTCCGGCGAGCGGGGCGACGGTGGCCGGCGCGCCGACACCGGCGATGGGGTTGCCCGCCCAGCGGGTGCCGTCCGGCACCGTCTCACCGCGCATCACGAGCGAAGCGGCGGCGATGGACGCGCCGGCGCCGATCTCCGTGCCGGGCAGGGCGATGCTGTGCGGGCCCAGGGAGGCGCCGGCCGCCAGGTGCACGGTGTCCATCCGCATGATCCGGTCGTGGAAGAGATGCGTCTGGAGCACACATCCGCGGTTGACGCTGACCCCGTCGCCGAGGCTGACCAGGTCGGTCTCCGGCAGCCAGTACGAGTCGCACCACACCCCGCGTCCGATGCGTGCGCCGAGGCTGCGCAGCCACCAGTTCAGCACGGGTGTGCCCAGGTGCGCCCCCGCCCCCCACGGCACGGCCAGCACCTCAACGAACGTGTCGAACAGCTCGTTGCGCCACACGAACGACGACCACAACGGCCGTTCGCCGGGCTGGAACCGGCCCACGAGAAGCCACTTGGCGCCGGTCGTGGTCAGGCACGCCACCAGGGAGGCGGCCATCAGCAGCGGCGCGGCGGCGAGCGCGGCCAGCGGCAGCCCGCCGAGGTCCAGGGTCTCCTGCGAAGTGACGAACAGGCACTCCGCCAGCACCGTGCCGAGGATCACGGGCAGCAGACGGCACAGTTCCACCGCCGCACGGGCCACCACCAGCCGCCGGGGCGGGGCGAACGTCCGTGCCGGGTCACCGGTCTCCGGCAGCCGCGGCAGCGGCATCGCCGGCCGTCCGATCCAGGACATCCCCGGCTCGCCCTGCGTCGGCGCGTCGGACAGCACACCGACCAGAGCGCGGTCGCCGACGTCGCGGCCGGGGCCGACGATGCCCGAGTTGCCGACGAACGCCCGCTCACCGATGCGCACATGCCCCAACCGCATCCACCCACCGCGCAGTTCGTACGGCGCGACGAGGGTGTCGTCGGCGAGGAACGCCCCGTCGTCCACCCGGAGCAGGGACGGCAGCGGCAGCACCGTCGAGATCTCGGTGCCACGGCCGACGCGCGCGCCGAGCAGCCGCAGCCAGTACGGCGTCGCCAGGCTCGCGTACAGGGGGAAGAAGCCGGCCCGGGCACCGTCGAGCAGACGCGACACCAGCCAGGCGCGCCAGGCCACGCCCCCGTCCGCGCGGTGCAGACCGGGCTTGATCGAGCGGTTCAGCAGCCGTACGGCGAGCGCGGTCAGCAGCATCCCGCACACCGTGGTCACGACCGCGAACAGCGGCGCGGCGGCCAGCAGGCGCAGGGCCGCGCCCGACAGCGCAGGCGTGTGGCGCACCAGCAGCCAGGTGGTGAACAGAGCCGGGGCCGCGGCCAGCAGGGACAGCAACGGGAGCCCGGTGAGGGACAGCGCGTAGGCCAGGTGCCAGCGGCGACGGCGGCCCTCCGGCGGCGCCGGCCAGCCGACACCCGCGAGACGCTCGGCGGCCTCGGCCGGCCTCGCCGGCGAACCGGTCCATACGGTGCCGTCCGGAATGCGGTCGCCGAGACAGCTGCCGCCGGTCAGCTCCGCGCCACGGCCGACGACGGCGCCCGGCAGGAGCGTGCTGCGGTGACCCACCCGCGCACCCGCGCCGACGCTGACCCGGCCGACGTGCAGCGTGTCACCGTCGAGCCACCAGCCCGCGATGTCCGCCTCGGGTTCGATGCTGCACCCCTCGCCCAGGTCGGCCAGGCCGGTCACCGGGGGCATGGTGTGCAGCCGTACGTCGCGTCCGGTCCGGCAGCCGAGGAGGCGGGCGTACACGGCCGCCCACGGCGTGCCGAGCAGCGACGGCACGCCGAACGTCGCGACCGCCCGCTCCGCGCTCCACAGCCGCAGATGCACGCCTCCGCCGCGCGGATGGGCGCCCGGAGTGACCGAACCGGCCAGCGCGCGGGCCAGGGACGCGCCGATCAGACAGCGCAGGGGTGCGCTGAACAGCACCGCCCAGCCGACCAGGACCAGCCACCAGGGCGTGTGCGGGGCCCACTTGTGCGGCGCGATCCAGCCGAGCACGTTGTCCGCCGCTGCCAGGCCGACCAGCCCGCGCAGCCCGGTGATCCCGTAGCCGGCCAACTGGACGAAGAACTGCACGACGGCGGTCCGCCGAGGCACCGGGCGTGCCGGGCGCACCTCCTGCGCGGGACCGGCGAGGGAGTCGAGATGGGCGGCCATGCGGTGCAGCACCGAGTGCCGGTAGAGGTCCGCGACGGACAGGCCCGGATACTCCTCGCGCAGCATCGAGGCCATGCGGGCGGCGGTCAGACTGGTGCCGCCGAGCGCCACGAAGTCGCTGTCGGGGCCGGGCCGCAGACCGAGCAACTGCTCCCAGACGTCGGCCAGTCGCGCCGCCGTCCCGGTGAGCCGGTGCGCCGCGTCACCGCCGCCGTCGGCGCCACCCGCCAGCGGCACCGGCCAGGGCAGCGCCTTGCGGTCGACCTTCCCAGAGGCACGCGTGGGCAGAGTCGTCACCTCGGCCAGCACCGGCACCAGCGGAGCGGGCAGCCGCTCGGCCAGCAAGGCCCTGGCCCGGCCGGCCTCGAACGCGGACCGCCCGTCGGCGGCCGGGTCCGCCATGACGTAGCCCACCAGGATCTGCGCGCCGGCCTCCGTCGACTGCACGGCCGCGGCCGCGCCGCGCACCCCCGGCAGCGTGAGCAGAGCCGCGTCGATCTCACCCAGCTCGACGCGCCGCCCGCCGAGCTTGACCTGGTCGTCGACGCGTCCGAGGAACACCAGCCCCTCGGCGTCGGCGCGCACCAGATCGCCCGAGCGGTAGGCGCGCGGCGAATCCAGCGCGGGGCACGGCCGGAACCGTTCCGCATCCTTCGCACGGTCGAGGTAACGCGCGGTACCGGCCCCGGCGATGACCAGCTCGCCCTGCTCCCCGTACGCCACCGGTTCCCCGGCCTCGTCGACCACGGTCAGTTCCCAGCCCGCCAGCGGCAGTCCGATGCGCACGGTACGGCCGGGCTCCAGACGGGCGGCGCACGCCACGACGGTGGTCTCCGTGGGGCCGTAGGTGTTCCACATCTCCCGCTCGGGACCGGCGAACCGCTCGACCAGGCCGGGAGGGCACGCCTCGCCGCCCAGGATCAGCAGCCGCACCCGCCGCAACGCCTGTTCGGGCCACATGGCCAGCAGGGTCGGCACGGTGGAGACGACGGTGATGCGCCGGTCGTCGAGCCAGGCCCCGAGTTCATGCCCGGCCCGGACCAGCGAGCGTTCGGCCGGCACCAGGCAGGCGCCCGAGCGCCACGCCAGCCACATCTCCTCGCAGGAGGCGTCGAAGGCGACGGACAGTCCCGCCAGGACCCGGTCGCCCGGGCCGAGCGGCCGGCCCGGCAGGAACAGCCGTGCCTCGGCGTCGACGAAGGCGGCCGCGGACCGATGGCTGACGGCCACGCCCTTGGGCGCGCCGGTCGAGCCGGAGGTGAAGATGATCCACGCGTCGTCCTCCGGAACGGGCGCGCGGCGGTCGTTCGCCGCTCCCGCGGGTACCCGCAGGCCGGCGGGCTGCGGCTGGGGTCCGAGCACGAGGCACACCCCGGCCTCGCGGAAGACGGTGAGGGCCCGCTCCTCGGGATCGTCCGCGTCGACCGGGACGTAGGCCGCTGCGCAGTGCAGTACGGCGAGGATGGACAGATACAGCTCCGCGGTACCCGAGGGCACCCGGATCCCCACCCGGTCGCCGGGACCGACGCCCTGCGCGGTGAGCCACCGGGCACGGCGGAGAACCTCGGCGCACAGCTCGCGGTACGTCAGCACCTCGGCCCCCGTGTCCAGGGCGGGAGCGTCCGGGTGCCGGGCGGCGGTGGTGTGCAGGACGTCGACGAGGGTACGCGGGGGTGAAGCGGGCGCGGAACGGAAGAGGGCCCGGTCGTCAGGCGGTGTGAGGGGTGCGAGGGGTGGGAGCGGTGTGAGGGGCGGGAGGGGCGCATCGAATGCGGGCGAAGACAAAGTGGTGCCTCTGGTGTGCGGTGCCGAGGGATGCGAAGTCCATTACGGCTTGTCAGAGGGGCTTGCTCCCCGGGACGTTCACCAACTGAATGCAATTAATCCACGACCGGCTCATGGGGGTAAGTTGATGAACCCCAAACCGTTATTCGACCATTGGGATTGACGTACACTTTTTCTTTCCGATTCGGGAAAGAAAAAAGCGTGAGAACGGTTTGATTTCTGCGTGATCAGTGGGTGACCTGCTACGTCGCTCAGGGTGGGCGGCCTTTTGTTCGATGCGCAGGGGCAGTTGGGGCCGACGTTCGGCGAGACACGGCAGGATCCCGCCTTCGCCCGGCCTGGCCACCGGCTGCCGTCGAAGCGAGGCGTGCCCACACGGTCAAGAAATTCAACGACCAGTTCGGGTCCGCAATGCGCGAACGCGGCCATGGCCGAAGCGCGCAACGCGCACCTGGGTCATGCGACATTCCCTCCGCTCCGGCCGAAATTCCCTACCGCGATGACCGGCAAGGGCGGACACTCGTCTCATGGCTGACATGGGCACGTTCCGGGAGGCGGTCATCGCGTGGGCGGCCGGGGGCCCCGGCGACCCCGCACGTGAACTGGCCGCGAGGCTGTCCGTCCGCACGGGCGTCCTGCTCGAAGGGCCGAGCGACGCCGCAGCGGTCGGCGCGCTGGCCGCGCGGCGGGGCCGCAACCTGGCGGCCGAAGGAGTCTGCGTCCTGCCGATGGGCGGTGCGATGAGTGTCGGACGCTTCGCCCGCCTCCTCGGGCCACTCGGCCTCGGCCTGCGCCTCACGGGGCTGTGCGACGAGGCGGAGCGTAGCTATTACGCCCGCGGTTTGGGGCGGGCCGGTGCGGCACAGCAGAGGTTCTTCGTCTGCGCGGCGGATCTGGAGGACGAGTTGATCCGCGCGCTGGGTGTGACCCGGGTGGAGGAACTCGTGAGGGCGGAGGGCGATCTGCGTGCCCTGCAGAGTTTCCTGCGCCAGCCCGCACAGCGGAGCCGTACCTCACAGCAGCAGTTGCGGCGCTTCCTCGGCACGAAGAAAGGGCGCAAGATCCACTACGGGCGTGTACTCGTCGAGGCCCTCGATCCCGACCGCGTACCCGCCCCACTCGACGGTCTGCTCTCCAGCGTCTGAGCGCTGGGTGGTGTCCGATCCAACAGCCCCGCCTGATGCTCCCGCCCAGTGCCCAGTGCCCAGTGCCCAGTGCCCAGCGCTGTGCCGCGCCGCACCGGGAACGTCTCTTCCGTCCGCTCCCGACTCGGTCCGGTCGCAGAGGCCGGCGGAGGTGCGATTGCCTGGACGCACATGGAATGCCGTGATGATTTCCGCCCGCCTTGCATGAGGGGATCCGCGCTTCCACGACATCCGGCTGCAGTCGCACGAACGACCCCGTGCCCGGACCGACGCCGGACGCGGTGACACGGACACGGACTCACCGGGGCCGGACTCGACATCGGCCAGCTGGGCGACTTGGCTTGCATCGGGTTGGCTCAGTTCACGAACATCATGTCGGGGTACTTCGCCGACGGCCCTTCCAGCAGCTCGCCGCTGCCACCGCGCAGCCAGTGGTCGAAGTACGCGGAAACATAAGCCTCGTTGGTGCGAATCGCGGTGGTCGGGCTGATGGTGCCGAGGTCGGCCGTCCGGACGGAGCAGGGCAGATGCAACTGCGGGAGGAGCGCCTCCGCATCGGTGAAAGAGGCGTGTTCCGAGCCGCGCAGGGTGAGCTGTCTGGTCCAGCCCGGAGTATGGGCGCGGAACGCCTGCCAACCCGGCCCGGTGTCGGTGTCGCCGTCCTTGCCCAGGAGCAGGAAGGGCCGGTCGAGGCCGTGCTGGGCGACCGGCATGAGTGAACCGTCGATATTGGTCAGGTTGCCGTCCATGTTGATCCCTGCGGCGATCCGATGGTCGGCGTCCATCGCCTGCGCGGCGGCGGTGCCGCCCATCGAGTGGCCGAACATGCCCACTTCGGACAGGTCCAGGGCGCCGGCCAGGCCGTCGGGCAGCCGTCGGCCGTCCGCGTCGGGGTTTCGGCCGCTGTCCAGCGACTGGAGTTGGTCAAGGACGAAGCTGGTGTCGGCGACCCTGATGGCCAGTGACTTGCGGACGTACGCGTCGGGATCGGCGGGCGGCGACATGGTCGCGAGGGTGCCGTTCGGGAACTGGACCTCGGGCGATTCGTAGGTGTTGTCGACGGTGACGACGACATAGCCGTGGCCCGCCAGATCGGCCGCCAACGTGGTGCCCCAAGTGCGGGGTTCGCCGAGCCCGGGGGAGTAGAGCACCACGGGCAGGTGCCCGCTGCGTCCGGCCGCCACGGGAGCGCCCGTCGCAACATGGGTGACGGTACCGGCCCAGTCCGCCCGGCCGACCGGAAGGTCCATCCCGAGGTAGTCATTGGCGGTGACCTGGTCGAAATGCGTGGCAGCCGCGGGCAGCATGTACGGGGCCGGCGGATGGTGGGTCGTCCGGGTCGTGGGGTAGTAGACGGTGATCATCAGCTCCCGGTACTTCTGCCCGGGCTGCCAAGGACCGGGGCGTGAGCGGTCCACCAGATGGAGAGGCACCGCACCGACGTGATGTCGGCCGGACGGGACGGGCAGGGTCAGTTGCCGGGCAGGCGACGCGGCGGTGGCGGCGGGGACGGCCGCGTCCGCGGGTGGGACGGCAGCGCCAGCGGGCAGAGCGGTGGCCAGGGCGCAGAGTGGTGCTACAGCGCAGGCGGCGAGTGCGCGCAGCCACGTGGCGGCCGTACGACGACGGTGCGGGTGACGGTTCGTCATGCATCCAGGATCATCCTTCGCGGACCCCCGCACATCAGGGAAACCCCGGATCGCCGTTCGGGGTCCCACCAGGTTCTCCCCGACTGGCACACAGGGTCCGGTGACCGGGTCGAAGACCGCCGCGGAGCGGTGCGCTGCCGGAAACGCGGACTGCGCGCGGGGTGCGGTGACTACTCCTGCAAGATCTCCGCGGGGCGCACGGCGCCGACCGGCTTGCCGTGTCCGAGGACGGGGGTCGTGGCCAGCTCGGCGAGCGTGGGGTGCGTGTCCGTGGCGACACCCAGCCGACGCAGCGCGGCGATCAGGACCACGGGCCGGGCCAGGGGCGAGCCGTCGGCGATCTTCAGGGCGACGGAGGAGCCGTCGGGAAGCGCCATCGCGTAGACGCCTTCCGCGCCGTCCTTGGCGACCGAGCCGGGCAGCGCGTGCATCAGGCGGGTCACGTCCCGGCCTGTGCCCCCGACGTATTCGGCGTGCCGGTTCATGGCGTCGGCGATCCGTCGCTCCAGGGATCCGGTCGGGCTCGTCGCCAGCTCGGCGAAGGCGCGGGCCAAGCCTCGGTAGCCGATGGCGAACAGCGGTGCACCGCAGCCGTCGACACCGGTCGCGGCTGTCTTCTCTCCGGCCAGATCCTCGACGGTCTCGCGCAGGGCACGCTGCAACGGGTGGCGTGGATCAAGGTACGTCGCCGTGTCCCAGCCGTTCGCGACACAGGTGGCGAGCATCGCGGCGTGCTTGCCCGAGCAGTTCATCGTGAGCCGTGTGGGTCCGCCACCGTCCGCGACGTGGGCGCGCAGCGCGGCCTCACCGATGGGCAGTCCCGGCGTGCACCGCAGATCGCCGATGTCCAGGCCGGCGCCCTCGAGGATCTCGCGTACCCCGTCCAGGTGGAAGGCCTCGCCGGAGTGACTCGCACAGGCCAGCGCCAGCAGCTCGCCGTCCAGGCCGAGCCCGGCACGCAGCATGCCGAGCGCCTGAAGCGGTTTGTTGGCCGACCTGGGGTACATCGGCCGGTCCGGCTCGCCGACGCTCAGCACGGTCTGTCCGTGCGGCCCGGTCGCATGGACGGTTCCGTGGTGCACCGATTCCAGGAAGTCGCCTCGCCAGACCTCCGCCACTATCGCGTGCACAGGGTTCCCCCTTCTCTCCGGTGGCCCGCGCCTGACCGGTCGGACCGGTCGGACCGTCAACACCTATCACTTGCGGGCGTGGCATGGTCGACCTCGATGCTCGCCTGCGCGAACACCCTGCCCCGTAGTGGGCGAACTGGAAACTGCGCAGCAACCCCTGTGTGAGATACCTGAGTTGGCGCGTGGAGGATCAAAAATCGCAGCGGATCACCCGGACCGCGAAGGACCCGGTGGAACTCTGCCGGGCGATCGTGGTGGTGATGTCGGCCCAGGGCCGGACGGTCAAGGACATCAACCAGACTGATGCAGGTCGGTGAGGACTACGTCGGCGATGTCGTCCACGCCTGCGACGAGCGGGGATTCGACGCACCAGGGCGTCTCTGGTGGGTCGGGGCATGGTCCCCTTGCGCCCGGATCCGGATCCGGCTGCGTGTGTGACCATGCCCCAGGACTCTCGGCACTCAGGAACCTGCTGGGGCGTCCTCGATGTCCGAGATGAGCTTGGTGCTCAGATCACTCTGCACCGACAGCTGGGTGTGCCCGGCGTCAGGGCCGGTGCCCCAAGTGAGGGTGACCGTGGTGAACAGGTGCCCGGCGCCGCTGTCGAAGTACCGGACCTCCCAACGGGTGGGCACGTCCTGGGCGCGCAGGACACCATCGGCGTGGTTGGCTTCCTCCCAGGCGGCCAGGCGCTGGCGAAAGTCTTGCGTCAGGTAGTGGGCGCGCAGTTCGTCCGACAGATCGTCGGTGCCGTCAGAGACGGCGTCGATGTACGCCCCGTAGAAGTCGGCCACCCGGTCCACTGCGGAGTCCGGGCTCCCGCTCCGGACCGTGTCCTGCGCTGTGTTCGTCTGGCTGTCCGGCATGGATTCCCCTCTTGATCAACACTGTTCGTCCCGTTCCTGGATCGGCTATGGGACGTCCCCAACCTCCCCGGCGGTGTTGGCGCGACACCCCGCAGCACATCCATCCACCCAAACGAATGATCACTTTTCCGCCGCCGCTTTTCTGTTGTGGCAGCCGGTCTGATCAACCAGAGACACCCGACGTGAACACCGGACCGGCGCTACGCACACACGGATTGGCCACCCGGTGGAGAGCTGATCGCACGGCGGGTGCTAAGAACGCGCCCCCTCAGTTCGGCACGCGGACCTCCCGGCACTCGCGCACCGCGAGTCCGATTTCCGTGTCGGACAACAACGAGGTCAGCCGAATGACAGCCACCTTCAACCACACCGTCATCGCTGCACCCGCCCATGGCGTGAGCCCGCTGCCCGACCGCCTCTGCGCTGAGGGGGTGTGTCAGAGGCGGGTGTCATGATCCCGGGATGACCACAAGCACCATCGCCTTCCAACAGTTCACGACCGCCAAGGACGTCGCCCCGGAGCTCCGACAGACTCTCGCTGATTGCTGGGTCGAGGTCACCAATGCAGGCGGCGCGGCCGGATTCCCGTTTCCTCCCGTCGATGCCGCCACCGTGCTGTCGGCTCTCGACCGCATCATCAACCAGCTCTGCCCGGACACCTGTCGACTCCTCACGGCAAGGGTGGACGGGGAGCTTGCGGGCTGGCTCAACATCCGGCGTGACCCGTTCGAGCTGATCGCACACTGGGGAACCCTCCACCACGTCCAGACCCGCACCTCCGTGCGCGGGCAAGGTGTCGGGCGTGCCCTCATGGAAGAAGCCCGCAGGATCGCGCGGGACGAGATAGGGCTGGAACAACTGCATCTCGCCGCTCGCGGCGGTGTGGGCCTTGAAGGCTTCTACCGACGGCTCGGCTGGCAGGAGATCGGCCGGTGGCCAGGCGCTCTGAGGTTTGCGGCAGGCGACGACTGTGACGAGATCCTGATGATGCTCGCCCCGCTCTGACACTTCATGCCGCCCATGCCACCCATGGCGCCGCGGCTCCCGCACGGCCTCAGGCCCTGGCGAGCCTTGTCCCAGCCTGGCGCCCCCTCCCAGCGGGGCCGGTGCGGAGTCTGGTGAGGATTCGCCAGTTCTGGAGGTGGGCGAAGCCATGCCCGACGGGGGCGCGTTGGCGGTGGTGTTTGCCGGAACAGATCGGTTGGTCCTTCCGGTAGGGCGGTGGGTGGGGACGAGGGTGCCGTCGAGCAGGACCACTTCCCCTTGGGGACTTCTTCGAGGGCCGGCGGCCCGGGTGGCCTCACTTCCACGGGGCGGAGAACGACCGACCCGGCACCGGCTTGGCTATCAGCGCCACCGGGACGAAGAAGTTGACCTGGCCGATCGCGAACATGAGCGTGGCGAGCGCCTTGGGTCCATAGTGCCCGGCTGCCTGCGCGTACAGCTCGTCGGAGACCCGCTCGCCGTCTGCGGACGGCTGCAGCACCGCCTCCACCAGGGCCAGCGCGGCACGCTCGGCACCGGTGAAGTACGGCGAGTCCTGCCAGGACACCACCGACGTGATCCGCTCGTCCGACTCCCCGGCCTTGCGCAGGAAGCCCGCGTGCAGGACGGTCAGGTAGGTGCTGCCGACGATCTGACCAGCACGCAGCTGCGCCAGGCTGATCGTGGTGCGCGGAACCGAACCGTTGCCGGTGACCTTGAACAGCGCCGCCGACACCGCGGCCAGCTCGGGCACGAGGTCCGCGGGGTCCTCGGACATCCGGGGAGCCATCGGAACCTCCGCCGTGATCGAACGTGTCTCCATCGCCGTCTCCTTCGGGCTTTCTGTCGTGGTCACTGCCCTGACGGATCGCGCCCGAGAAATGTGACCGACGCCGCCGGACGTGTGGGAAACGTCCGAGACCGACCGGCTCCTACTCCCCTAGGCTGCACTCAAGGCTGCTCGACCGAGGGGGAGATCGATGAGCCAGGAACGGTCCGGACCCATGCGCCGCACCTTCGTATCCGGCCGTCGTCTGACTCTCCTCGGGGGCGGTTTCTCCACCGACGACGACGGTGAACCGGGCCGCCGCTCCTCCTACCGGGCCGCCGTGGCAACCGGCGCGCTGTCTGCCGGTTGGGCGCTCGAAGACGGCGTCGGGGCCCTCTTCGTGGATGGCTCGCTGTCGGACGCCGTGACCCGCGTGCCGCAGGCCCGTCTGTACCGGGTGGAGCCGGGCGACGGCGGCGGCGGGACCGAGGAGCGGGCCTTGCCGTGCCGCGCGCTTGTCGCGGCACAGTGACCTGGTCCAGTGCCGTCGGCAGCTCAGAAACCTCAGCACCCGCGCCGCGTCACACCGTTGCCCCGCCGCCCGCGGGCCACTCGCCGTCGGTCACCTCGTGTGCGACGCGGCGCCAGTGGACTTCCCCACCCGGAAGAGGCCAGGCCCAGCTCGGCTGTCGGGCCGTGTGCAGTTCCTGGAGGCGCCGGGCGAGGGCCGGTCCTGCGATGGCGGCACCGTCCGGGACGCCGGCGCCGTGGGCGGTGCGGAGTTCGGCGAAACGGGCCAACTCGGCCTCGTAGAGGTGTATCGCCTGCTCGGTGCCCGCGGCCACCTCGTCGCTCGGGGCAGTGCGGTGCAGATGCAGCAGTGAGGGTGCGGTCGACTCGGCGATCGCCGCGGCGAGCCGGGCGTGCCCGTCCAGGATCAGATGGCAGTCCAGACCGCTGACCCACCACAACAGAACGGGCGGGAGCGTTCCCTCACGGGCCTGCTTGCGATACGCCTTGACCCGGCTGTCGTCCGCGTCGGGCATCGGGCGCAGCGGGAGGACCTCCCACGAGCCGTTGTGGATGAACCAGTCGATGTATCCGTCGGGATGGCCCTCGACGAGCATCGACTTCCAGTACTCGGCCTGCGGCCGGCGTCCGTGGTTCCAGCGCAGGAGCGGGCTCTCGCGGGAGAGCAGCCAGCGGCCGTCGTGCAGCGGGCTGCCCGATGCGTCGAGCAGGTGCTGTACGAAGCGGTACGCCCAGCGGTCAAGGCGGTCGGCCAGAGCCCGTCCCGTCGCGGCACGCAACGGCGGGAGAGGAGAGCGGTAGGCGTCCGTGCGCCAGAACTCCACTCCGCAGAAGTCCTCGTCGACGGCGGCGAGGAGCGTCACTCGTGACTGCTGTGCAAGAAGCAGCCGCCGCTCGGCGCTGAAGAGGCACAGGCCTGGCTGCCGGCGTGCCTGGACCTCCAGAGACAAGCCCGTCCACGTGCCGTCGCCGTGAATGATGTCCGTGCGCCACATGCCGACACCGTACAAGGGCAGAAAACGGGCACTTCAGTGGGCTTCTCGGTCCTCCGCCCCCGTGGGTATGAGCGTTGCCGTCAGGTCGTAGTGTGCCCCGACGGCAGCCGGTACGAGGCCGTGCCGTTCGTGAAGCCCAGGTACTGCACGCCCTGGACGCGGGACAGGGGTGTCCTGCCCTCGCGGACGGTGGACGGGTCCGTGGTGGGGATGGACAGGGTCGCCGTGCTGTTGGCGGGGATCGTGGCCCGGTAGGCGAGGGTCCCGTGTTCGGTCCGCCATTCGCTGACGATCTCGCCGTACGGCGACACGTGCGAGCCGGACACGTGGGTGATCCTCCCGGTCGGGTCGAGGTGAGGGCACAGGAAGAAGTGGCGGAAGCCGGGGCCGGCCGGGTCCTTGGCGATGCCGGCCATGCCCTCGTACGGTCTGGCTGGTCCATTGAAACCGTTCAAAAACGGAACGGGCCGTCGGCGTGGTCCGGCCCCGGGATCAGCCGATGAGCGAGCGGAACTGCTCGAGCGTACGGCGCCTCATGGTGAGGAAGGCGAGCCAGGAGCCGTCGGCGTAGTGCAGCCGGAAGCGGGCCATCAGCTGGGTACGAGGCCGGCGTTCGACCCGGGTGACCCAGGTCCGCGGCACCTCCCACACCGGGGTGCCGTCGAGAGGCTTCACCAGTCCCACCCGCTGGTCGGTCACGCGCAGCAGCAGCGCGCCGGAGCTGCGCGGCATACCCGCGGCGATACTGTCGGCTCCGCCGGACTGAGCGCCGACGGCGCCGACCAGCTGGTTCGCGAGGGCGCCCCCGATGTTCACGCTGATGCCCTTGGCGCTCTTGGCGGGGACGACGGAGCCGTACCCCAGGAGTCGCTCATCGGGGGCCAGTTGACTGAGTGCGGAACGCTCGTGCAGGGCGGACATGCTCATGATCATAGATGCCCGGGAGGGCGCATCCGGCACGGGTTGCCACGTACCGGCCCGTCGGCGGATCGGTCCGCGGATCCGCCCCGTGCCGGTGTCCGGAGGAGAAGCCTCGGCCGTGGTCTTCCCGGCCGAGACGGAAGTCGTCCGGACGGTCGCGGCGGCGCTCCTCATCGCGCCGCGCGAAGACATCGACGGCCCGCGCGACGTTCGGCCGCACACTTCACCGCGTGGACCGCGACATGCCGGAGCGCCGGACTGCGCGGTCGACGTGGTGCCCCTTGATTCAGGACTGCCGCCTGTCGACGGTGACGGATTGGATCCCGACGTCCGTGAGGGGGCGGCCGTTCCGTGCTGTCGGGGCCTCGGCGATGGCGTCCACGACCTCTTGCCGTGGATCACCTCGCCCGGTTTCCCGGTTCGCGGGTCCCGCCACTGCCTGGATCCATCCGTGAGGCCGGCGAAGTTCGCGACGGTTTCACCCTTCCCGGGCTGCGGCCATCTCTTCCGCGCCGGAGTCGTGCGATGCCTGGATCACCTGCCCACGCGAACCGCGAGAGCAGGTCGGCGAGCGCCTGCCTCTGGGCCGGGTGTGTGGTCGGTACGGCGTCCGGATCGGCGCTCATCGGCCAGTCGAACGGCACGGCGGCATCGGGCACCCGCCTACCGTGTTCGCCTGTCGGCAGGCTGTGGCTTGCCTCAAAAATCGAACAAGCGATCTAATTCAAGGCATGCGTCACGTCGACCACGGCGAAGCGCCGGCACCCCGACAGGTCGGGGCCGTGCTCGGCCTGCGAAGCCGGCCTTTGACCGGCCCCGGCCGGTACCACTTGCTGCTCGCCCGCGACGGTCGTCCGGTGCAGCACGGCTGGTGGCGGATCGAGGAGATCGCCCGCGGGAAGTTCCGTAGCTGGGTCCGCGGGTACGTCGGCATGGCCGGCGCCCGCGTCACCCTCACCGACGAGGACACCGGCGATGTACTGGGCACCTGGCCCGAGCGGTCCTAGGACCCGCGCGGCTATTCGACCGCCGGGTCCTCCTGGGCATGCCGCACGGCCTTCTTCACGGCCTGCTCCACGTCATAGCGGCTGGCTTCGGTGGCCGCGGCGTGCGCGGTGATGGCCGCCTGTACCGCGTCGGACGCCTGGCGCCAGCGCCGCAGCTGAGCGTCGTACTCGTCACCGGTGAGGCCCGCGAGCTTCGCGCGCTCTTCCTCGGCGGATCGTTCCAGCTTGATCAACTCATCGGGGACGTCTGCCACGGGCACGGATCCTAGACCCCTCGTGCGACGCGTATGCCCCCTTGCCTACCCCCCGATCGGGTAGAAGTACTCCCGGTAGAAGTGGTCGAGGTCACTGCTCGCGCCTCTCGGCGGCGGCGAACAGTGCGCAAGCCAGGATGATCAGGATGAAGCTCACGATGGCCTCGTAGCCATGGAAGAACGACAGGCGTCGCACCAGGCCTACGTGCCACTGCGTGAACTCCTGCACCAGCCCCAGCGCACCTTGCACCAGGGCGATGAACCCGACTATTTCCAGCACCTTCTTCATGCACACGACTCTGACCTCAGGCACGCGCCCGTGCTATCGGCCGTGCGTCGAGGCGTCGTCGCCGAAGGTGCGCGCTCCGGGCGGGGCAGTCATCCCAAAGTCGGTCTCGCCGCTACTTCGGTCGCCTCCGCCTGTCGCCGGACGGCTTGGTCATGCCTTCGGCGCGGTGGTGTGGCGGCTCAGGAAGTTGAAGGCCGCCGGGTACAACCGCGTCCAGGTGTTGTAGTTGTGGCCGCCGTTGGGCAGCACCATGGTCTGCGTCTGGACCTTGGTGGTGGCAGCGGTCTTCGCGAACTGCTCGATGTAGTGCGGCGGGCTGAGCCGGTCCTCGGCCGACGTGGCCAGGAACAGGCTCACCGATGCTGTGGTGTGCGTCACCATGTACGTCGGGCTGGTGTGTTCGCGTGTTCGCGGGTCCGTGATCACGCCCGTGTCGCCGGTCAGCGGATCGGGATCCAGTGCGGCGCCGACGCCGAAGACCTTCGGGTAGGCCAGGGGGAGCCGCGCGGCGCAGAAGCCTCCGGTGGAGAAGCCCATGACGCCCCAGCCCTTGGGACCGGAGAGGGTACGGAACTTGTGGCCGATCAGTTCCGGCACGTCACGCGCCATCCAGGTGGCGACCTTCCGGCCGGGCTGATCGGTGCAGTCGGTGTCGATGCCGCCCGGATCGACCACCGGCATGGCCAGGATGAACGGGTGTGAGGTGCCCGTCTTCATCAGTTGCTGGAAGTCCTGGGGCATGCCGCCGTGTTCCAGCCAGGACGCGGGACTGCCCGGCACGCCGTGCAGGAGCAGCACGACCGGGAAGCGCGTGTGGCGGTACTGGGGCTGGTTGTACTGCGGCGGCGTCCACACGATGACCTGCCCGGACAGTTGTGAGTGCTTGCCGCGGAAGTAGGTGTCCAGGAGTCCCGCGTCGCTGTGGGTGAACTTCGCGCGGTCGGCCGGGGGGCCGGGCATGGCGACGGCCCCGTTGTTCCTGCCCAGGAGATCGTCCCAGGAGGCATAGAGGCCGTAGTCGTTGTTGATCCAGGTCGCGACCACCGAGATTGCCGTGAGCTGGCACAGACCGATCATGATCAGCCGTAGCAGCCAGCGCAGTGACTGGGGACCCCGTAGATGTGACCAGAGCACCATGGTGCCGACCACGCACAATGCGGTGGCCGCGATCAGCAGGACCAAGAACGGTGTCCCCGTCAGACTCATGGGCGATCCCCCTGGCAGTTCGATGGTGAAGTGATAGCCGTGCGCCACATAATCACAGTTGGGCGCTTTGTGAGAGCCGTGATTCCGTCGCGGCCCAGGCGTGAGAACCGGCACACGGACCGCTTCGCGAAGCGCCGGCCGGTTGCCCCGGTGCCGTCGTGACGATGGTCACTCGGTCGGGAGGGCGCGCCTCCGGGATCCGCGACCGCACCGTCAACAACGCCCTCCCGGCGGCTCGTCGGCCTGGCGCCGGTTCAGTTCCGCGATCTCCGGCATGTGCTGTTCGGCCCATGCGCGCAGTGCGGCGAGCGGCTGCTCCAGGGACAGACCGAGGTCGGTGAGGCGGTAGTGCACCGCTGGAGGCACGGTCGCCTCCACGCGGCGGGCGACCAGACCGTCACGGACCAGGCTCTGCAGGGTGACGGAGAGCATCTTCTGCGAGACACCCGGCATGCGGCGCCGCAGGTCCGCGAAGCGGATCTCGCCAGGGGCTTCCTCGGCGAGGACCTTGACGGCCATCGAGGTCCACTTTGTCCCGATCCGGTCCAGGAGCTGTCGTGTCGGACACAGCGGATCGAAGAGGTCACCGCGCTGCGACGTGGTCACGCCGGACTCACCACCTGAGGGAAAAGTGCCGTCTTGGGACCTCAACGGTAGTTCCCTACGGTTGCTTCGTCACCGATGGATACTGCTTCCCGCATGGAGATACGTATGCCTGAGCTGCGTCGAGTCGCCGTCAACGGTGTGGAACTGAACGTAGCCCTGGACGGGGCAGGCCCCGCCGTTCTGCTGTTGCACGGGTTCCCGCACACGTGGGAGCTGTGGCGGCAGATCATGGCCGGGCTCGCCGACCGGTACACCGTCATCGCGCCGGACCTGCGCGGCTTCGGGGCGAGCAGCCGTGCCGCGTCCGGATACGACGCCGGTACCCTGGCCGACGACGCCGCGGCACTGCTCGCGGAACTCGGGGTGTCCGGCGCCGCGGTGATCGCCATCGATGCCGGGACGCCTCCGGCGTTTCTCCTGGCCATGCGCCGACCGGACCTGGTGCGACAACTCGTCGTCATGGAGTCCCTGCTCGGACGGTTGCCCGGTGCCGAGGACTTCCTCGCGGCGGGCGCCCCGTGGTGGTTCGGCTTCCATGCGGTGCCCGGCCTCGCGGAGCACGTCCTGAGCGGCAACGAAGCCCGCTACATCGCCTGGTTCCTCACCGCTGGGACTCTCGGTGAGGGAGCAACGCCGCGGATCCGGGACGCCTTCGTCCGGGCCTTCACCGGACGGGAGGCGCTGCGCTGTGCGTTCTCGTACTACCGGGCCCTGCCCGAAAGCGCGGCGCAGATAGAGCAGGCCGTCGCTGACGGAAGGCTGACCGTACCCACGATGGCCGTGGGCGCACACCCCGTCGGTGCGGCCCTGGAGAACCAACTCCGCCCCATCACCGACGATCTGACGGGACGTCGTATCGAGGACTGTGGACACATCATTCCGCTGCACCGCCCGCGGGCCCTCCTTGATCTGCTGCGGCCCTTCCTGGCGGGTTGAGCAGGACGACGCCCCAGGCTACGGAGAAGATCCGTTCTCCGGTGCAGGAGGCCGCGGACCTGCGTGCCGCCCCGGACGTCAGCCGCTGCTGCGCCGCCTCCCCTGGCCGCATTGCCCTTGACCAGGAAGGGCTCCATGGTGGCGGTCGTCATCGGCCTGCCCGGCGCCACGGAGGCGCGGCCGTCGACGCCGACGGCAGCCTCGCGCCCGGTTCGGGGCGCGCGAGCAGGCACGATCGTCCGCGGATCGGCACGGCGAACGTCAGCCCGGCCCGCTGCCCTGGGCCACTGCCGCGGGCCGGGGCGGCCCCGTCCGGTCGGTGACGGCCTCCTGCCATACGGACTTGGCGGCGATGGCGTTCCGCCACCGGCGCAGTTCGCGCGGGGGCATGCCCACGGCCAGTGCCCCGGTGAGTGTCCGGCCGGCGCGGTAGGCGACGAGGAAGCGGCCGTCCGCCGGGTCGCCGTCGAGCACCTGCGCCTCGTCGTGGCCGCGGAGGTTGCCGAACGCCTGGATCCTGATCCCGTACTGGTCGGACCAGAAGTAGGGGATGGGGGCGTACGGCCGCGGCTGTTCGGGACGCAGCAGATTGCGGGCGGCGGCCATGCCCTGTTCGGCGGCGTTGGTGCGGTGCTCGACGCGCATGCTCGTGCCGAACAGCGGGTTGAACCAGCGGGCCACGTCCCCGGCCGCGTACACGCCGGGCGCGGCCGCGCTGTACATGTCGCACTCCACACCGTCGGTCGTCCGCAGGCCGCTGCCTTGCAGCCAAGCCGTGTTGGGCCGGGAGCCGACGGCGACCAGTACGTCGTCCGCCGGGACGACCGTCCCGCTGTCCAGCCGTACTCCGGTGACCCGTCCGGCAGCCGTCTCGATCCCGGCGGCCGTCGTGCCCGTCCGCAGATCCACGCCGTTCTCGCGGTGCACCTGTGCCAGGTATGAGCCGACCTGCCGGCCGACGGCGTGGGCGAGCGGGACGGAGGCGGGTTCGACGAGCGTGACGGCCGTGCCCAGGGTACGGGCGGCGGCGGCGACCTCGGCGCCGAGGAACCCGGCGCCCACCACGACGAGTCGGCCGCCGGCGGCCAGCCTGGCGCGCAGGGCGAGGGCATCCCGCAGGTCGCGCAGCACGTGCACCCCCGCCACGTCGCACTCGGGCAGACGGCGCGGCCGGACTCCGGTGGCGATGAGGAGTCCGTCGTAGGCGAGTTCGGTGCCGTCGGCGAGTGTCACCGTGCGTGCGGCGGGGGAGAGGGCGGTCGCGCGCACGCCGAGCCGCATGTCCAGGCCGAGCGCGTCCAGGTCCGTGGTCCGGCGCAGCTGGACGCGCTCGGCCGGCCAGGCGCCGGTGAGGATCTGTTTGGACAGCGGCGGCCGGTCGTAGGGGAGATGCCTCTCTTCGCCGACGAGCGTGAGGGAGCCGTCGAAGCCCTCGCGTCGCAGCGTCTCGGCCGCCGTGAGCCCGGCCGCCGAGGCTCCCACGATGACCACGCGGCGGGGTGCGCCGACGGTCACTCCGCCACCAGCCGGATCGCCGCGGCGGGACAGATGGCCGCAGCGTTTCGGACCCCGTCCTGGTGCGCGGCGTCCGGATGGAGGTTCAGCAGCTCGACGATGCCGTCGTCGTCCTGGTCGAAGATCTCGGGAGCCTCCAGGACGCACTGTCCGGACGCCACGCACTTGGGCTGGTCGACTTCCACACGCATGGGTTTTCCCTTCTGACGCACTGGTGACCGGCGGGGTTTACCAGGTGATCGGGAGTTTGTAGACGCCGTAGACGATGCCGTCGTGCTTGAACTCCAACTGGTCCATCTCGCAGGCGAGTTGCAGGGTCGGGACGCGGGAGTGCAGGGTGCTGAAGGCGACTTGGAGTTCGATGCGGGCCAACGGCTGGCCGAGGCACTGGTGCACGCCGTATCCGAAGGCGACGTGGTGGCGTGCGTTGCGGGTGATGTCGAGCCGGTAGGGGTCGGGGAAGGCCTCCGGGTCACGGTTGGCGATGTCGCCCGCCAGGACGACTCCGTCGCCCGCGCGGATGACCTGCCCGTCGATCTCGATGTCCGCCAGCGCCGTACGGCGGCGCCCGGAGTGGGTGATGGTGAGGTAGCGCAGCAGTTCCTCCACCGCCGCGGCCACCGCCCTGGGGTCGTCGGTGTCGCGCAGGAGGGCGAGCTGATCGGGGTGCTGGAGCAGGGCGAGGGTACCGAGCGTGATCATGTTCGCCGTGGTCTCGTGGCCCGCGCCGAGCATGAGGACACCCGTCTTCGCGGCTTCGCCCTGGGTCATCTGGCCGGTGTTCACGCGCTCGGTGGCGAGCGCGGACAGCAAGTCCGTTCCGGGGCGGGTGCGTTTGGTGCTGAGCAGATCGTCCAGATAGTCGGTGAGGGTCGTCTGTGCCGCGAGGACCTCCTCGGGTGTCGACGTACGGCGGACGATGACTTTGGTGTTGCGCTGGAAGAGGTCGTGGTCCTCGTACGGCACCCCGAGCAGTTCGCAGATGACCAGGCTCGGCAGGGGCAGCGCCAGTGCCTCGACCAGATCGGCCGGCCGGGGACCGGCGAGCATGGTGTCGATCAGGGCGTCGGTGGTCTTCTGGATGGACGGGCGCAGTGCCTCGACCTTCTTGATGGCGAAGGGTGCCGTCACCATGCGCCGCAAGCGGGCGTGCTCCGGGTCGTCCATGGTGAGGAACGTGCGGCGGACCGAGTCGGTCGCCTTGCCGCCCGCGTTGCGGTGCGGGTATCCGGGACGTGAGGCGTCGGCGCTGATCCGGGGGTCGCCGAGCAGTGTGCGCAGGTGGTCGTAGCGGGTGACCAGCCACGGGCTGGTGCCGTCCCAGATGCGAACCCGGGAGAGGGGTTTGTCCGCTTGGAGGGTCCGCAGCGCGGGCGGCGGATCGAAGGGGCATCCGGTCGCCCTGGGCAGCGGGAACGGGAGCTGTTCGGTTGTCGTGTCCGCCGATGTCTCAGCCATACGTGCCTCCTCGGCAGGAGTGGTCACGGCACACTCCTAACGGCGTTAGGTGCTCAAGGCAACGATATGGATTCTGTCCGCCGCATCAACCACGCCTCATGGTTCACAGTCGCTATCCGGCCATGATGCGCTCGAGCAGGTTGTCCGCTCTCCGTGCGATTGCTTCCCTGTCGGCCTCGAACGGCAAGGCCATGGCGATGGCCACGATGCCGTGCAGCGAGGACCACAACAGAAGGGCGTCGAGTTCGCTGTCCGCCGACGCACGGCGGGCGCCCCGGCAGGCTGCGACCGCGTCCTCCCAGGTCTCGTACAAGGCCCACACCGGATGCAGTGGCGACTGTGCGCGCGGCGCCGTGATGCGCTGTAGGCCGAACATCAGCCGGTACCGGCTGGGCTTCTCCACTGCGAACAGGCAGTACCGCTGGGCCATCGCGCGCAACGCCGCACGGGGTCCACCGTCCTGCTCCCGGGCCCACGCCTCACGCAACTCGGCGACCAGTCCGTCGTACGCCCGTTGCGTCACCGCCGCCACCAGCTCGGACCGGTCCTTGAAGTGCAGATAGATGCTCGGCGCCGAGATCCCGACCTCCCGTGCGACCGCGCGCAACGACACGGCCTCCTCCCGGCCGGACTCCGACAAGAGCCGCGCGGCGGCCGCGAGGATCTCCTCCTTCAGGGCACTGCCCTCGCCCCACTGGCTCGGCGTGCGGCGCTTGAACGCTTCCGTCATCCCGGCTCCCTCCGCCCTCCTGGCGAAGCATTATCGAAGGTGGCCGGATTACGGGCCCCGCGCGGTCCGCCTCGCGCTGTCGGCGTGCGGCCCGGGCAGCCAGGAGACCGCCGTCCGGCGGTACCTCGGCCGGGACCGTGTGTACACCGTGATCTTCGCCTACGAGAGCGGCCGGTCCGCGTCGGAGCCTGGCCGTCCCCCTCCGTCAGGGCTTTCTCCGGTGACCGGGGTGGCGACGGCGAGGGACTCCAGGGCACGGGCGGAAGGCGAACCCGGGTCGGCCGTGACCAGAACCACCTCCTGGTCGTCCTCCGGCACCAGCAGCACGTCGCAGTTCAGCCGCAGCCTGCCCAGCTCCGGATGGTCGAGGGTCTTGGTGCGATGGCCCGGCGCGTGCACCGGGTGGGTGCGCCAGATCTTCCGGAACTCCTCGCTGCCGGCGTGCAACTCGTCGAGCAGGGCGGCGAGTCGGGTGTCGTGGGGGTAGCGCTCGGCGGCTCGGCGCAGCCGTGCCACCGCGATGGGCCCGAACTCCCTTGTGCTGGAGGTCTCGTAGGTTCGCCCTTCACCGAGGAAGCGGCGCCGGGCCAGGTTGGTCGTGCGACGCCCCAGATCGTCGCCGAACAGGGCCCGGGCCGCCGGATTGAAGGCGAGGAGACCGTAGGCGGCGTCGGTGACGATCGCGGCGGTTCCGGGCAGCCGCTGCAGCATCCCCGCCACCTGCGGGCGCACCCGCCGTACGGGCCGGGCGGCGGGCGGTGCGGCCGACCCGGCCAGCCGGAACAGGTGACTGCGCTCGGCCGGGGCGAGCCGCAGCGCGGTGGCGAGCGCGTCCAGGACGCGGGGAGAGGGCCGGGGGCCACGAGCCTGTTCGAGCCTGACGTAGTAGTCGACCGACATGTGGGCCAGCTCCGCGACCTCCTCCCGGCGCAGGCCGGGCGTACGGCGTGGGGCGCCGTCCGGCAGGCCGACCTCTCGCGCCGTGAGCCCCGCTCGGCGTTCTCGCAGATAGCGGGCCAGTTCCTGCCTCGCCATGCCACTGCCTCCTCGTCCTGCCTGGTACAGGTGATCCCTGGCAGGACGGCGCCGGCCGGGGAACCGTGGCTGACATGAACGATCGCACAGCACTCGTCACCGGTGCCAACAAGGGCATCGGCCACCACATCGCCCGCCAGCTCGCCGCCGAGGGGTTCACCGTGTACGTCGGCTCCCGCGACGCCGGCCGCGGGGAGGCCGCGGCCGCGGAGATCGGCGCCGACGCCCGCCCGCTGGTCCTCGACGTCACCGACGCGGACGGCATCGCACACGCCGCGGCCCGAGTCGACCGCCTGGACGTACTCGTCAACAACGCCGGCATCGCCGTACCCCTCGACCCGCCCGCCGAGGCGACCGTCGCTGACTTCCGGCGGATCTACGAGACCAACCTCTTCGGTGTCGTCGCCGTCACCAACGCCTTCCTGCCCGTCCTGCGCCGCTCGGCCCGGCCCCGCATCGTGAACGTCTCCAGCGGCACCGGTTCCCTGACCTGGAGCACCGGCCCCAACCCCCAGTTCACCCCGGGCGTAGGCTCCGGCGCCGCCTACCGTTCCTCCAAGGCCGCGCTGAACGCGCTCACCGTCTTCTACGCCCAGACACTCGGCGCCCCCTTCAAGGTCAACGCCCTCGCCCCCGGAGTGCGGGCCACCGACCTCAGCCCCGGGGCCAGGGACCGGGGCGGCGATCCGAAGGAGGGCGCGTGGGGGGCCGTACGGCTCGCTCTGCTGCCGGACGACGGGCCGACCGGAGCATTCTTCTCCTGGAACGGGACACCGGTCCCCTGGTGAACCCTGTGCCGCCGGCAGCGTGAGCCTGGCGGCCTGACCGGCCTGGTCCGGTCAGGCCGGGCTCGGGCGGTCACCCGAGCCACGACTCCCGCCCCCGGGGCGCCGCTTCGGAGAACCCGTTGACGCGCAGGCCCCCGACCGCCATAGTTACCGGCCGGTAGGGGATCGCTGTCGCCGTCGACGGCTCGACCAGGGGGCTCGCAGAACATGACCGACCACGCCCGCGCGGCGCTGCAACTGCTGCGCGAGAACGGCCACTTCCAGTGGTACGTCATCCCTCTCCTGCTCTTCGTGATCTACGTCTACGCCGTGGAGGCGGAACGGCGCAACTGGAGCGTGTTCTTCGCCGGCCTCGCGTTGTGGGGCATGGACTGGTTCAACGAGATAGGCAACGCACTCGTCTTCCACTTCACCGGACGGGCCCCGGTCTGGGGCGCGTCGGGCAGGACGGCCTATCAGATCCTCATCGGCCTCAACATCGAGATCTGCTTCATGTTCGCGGTCATGGGCATCGCGGCGGCGAAGCTCCTTCCCCCGCGCGGCACACGCGTTCTGGGGCTCCCCAACCGGCCCGTGCTCATCGCCGTGAACTCGGCCGCGTCCGTGGTGGTCGAGATCTGGCTGCACCACGTGGGCGTGCTCACGTGGGACTGGAGCTGGTGGCAGGCGGACGCTCCCTATCTCATCCTCCTGGTCGGGTACGCCCCGTTCTTCGTGGTCAGCTTCCTCGTCCACGACATGCCGCGGGTGCGGACCAAGGCCATGACGGTCAGCGCGATCCTCGGCATCGACGCCGTGGCCCTGCTGGTGTTCGGCTCCCTCGGCTGGCTCTGACCGACGGCCGTGGGCGGCTCCGCGGCTTCCTGGAGTCAGAGACGCCGCGCATCCAGGGCGGTCGAAGCGCGCACGACCGGCCGGCCGGTGGGGCCGCGGTGTTCATGAGAGGCTGCCTGGGCCGCCGCAGCGGTCGTTATTCCGGGCACCCGTGCCGCGTCACCAGGAGGTTCCGCATGATGTCGCTCGATCTCCACCCGATCTTCCGCAACAACCGCGACATCGAACTGGCGCTGCGTCAGTTCCTCTTCAGGGCCAACCACTCGGGCGAGCCGGTTGCGGAGATCATTCCTGGCAAGGGTTCCGGGCGGCTCAAGGCTCGCGTTCTCGCGTTCCTGGACCAGCAGCACATCAGGAAGCTGTACGTGAGACGCGAGGTGGACACGGACAACACCGGACGCATTCTCGTCTACTTCCACTGATCGGCGCACCCGTTCCTCGTAGACCCCCTGGAGCGTGCGGCCCGTCGCGCGGCGCACATCCGGGCCACGGTCCGCCGCAAGGGCCAAACAGGGCAGGTCGCTTCGGGCAGTGCGAGGGCGGGAGGCCGTGGACGGGGCCGCATCCGGCACCGCACTCCTGCCGCCCTCGCATGTGGTTTTCGCCGCAGACGCTGGGGCGTGTGGCGTGGGCATACCGATCCGGCGGGGCCCGGTCGCTCGCTTCCGCCCGGCCCTGCGCACCGGCGGATCCGGTCGGTCTGTCGAACGCCGCTCCCCGTCCCGGTCATCGCTCGATCATGGCGTCGTACCGCCGGTCCCACATGCCCCGGGCGCCTCGCACGACTCAGGCGACTGTGGCCGGATTGGCCGTCTCACGCGTGGCCGAACCCCAACATACTCAGAGCCTGCCCAGTCCATCCCCTCGCTCATCCCTGGAGGTCGACCATGCCCCAGAGCAGTGTGCACGCCCACGCGGTGCTCGACGCCTGGCTGACAGGCGCCGAGAGTGCGTTCGGGCAGGTGAACCCCGCCGGCCCGCTCTACGTCGGCGGTGCCGCCGCGGAGGCCGCACTCACCGACCCGAGTGACTCGCTGTACGGCTTCTGCTCCAGCCCGAGCGGATCGCACGGCAGCTGGTGCTGCTGATCGTCCACACGGCCTGAGCCTCGTTCGCGTTCGCGGACCAAGGGCGCGGGTCCAAGGACCGTGACGCGGGGAACAGCTCTGTGTTCCCCGCGTCCTGGGGCACCGCGAGCAGCGCGCGTGCGACGCCGAGGGGAAGGCCGAGGGTGACCGGAACAGTACCGCGCAAGCCGCAGGACGAGGACGAGACCCAGTGGTTCGCCCGGCCCGTGCGGCGTATCGCCCAGCCGTGGCGGGACGAACTGGCCCGGCGGCTCGCCGCCGTGGACGGCCTGGACCGGGCAGAACGGGACGTGGTGCTGGACGCCGGGCACGTCGCCCTGCTGAAGTCCCTGCACGCGAAGCTGTCCCGGCTGTTCCTGATCGAACTGCACGCGCTCCGCCTGGCCGCGGGCGACGGAGGCGCGCAGGCCGGATCCGACACGCAGACCTGGGCGGCCTTCATCGAGGAGGCCGGCCGAGAGGGCTACCTCGACCGGCTGGCGGACCGGTACCCGAGTGCCGGTCCGCGGGTCGCGTCCGTGGCACGGCTGTGGCTGACGGCGACGGCCGCCTTCGCCGAACGGCTCGCCGCGGACCGCGAGCGGTTGCGTCCGCTGTCGGGAGCACCCGCGGGTGCGGTACGTGCGGTCTCGTTCGGTGCCGGCGACAGCCACAGAGGCGGACTCACGGTCAGCCGGGTCGACCTCGACGGCGGCACTGTCATGTACAAACCCCGGCCGTCCGAGGCGGACGTGGCGCTCGGCGCGTTGCTGGAGGAGCTGTTCGCGTCCTTCCCCGATGCCCCGGCACCGCATGAGCGCATCCGCGTGCCGCGTACGCTCGCGTGTGCCGGGTACGGATGGGCCGAGTTCATACGCCACCGGTTCTGCGCCGACGAAGCCGAACTCGCCGCGTTCTACCGCAACGTCGGCCACTGGCTGGCCGTACTCCGCTTCACCGGCGGAACCGACATGCACGCCGAGAACATGATCGCCGCCGGCCCGGTCCCGGTGATCGTGGACGCCGAGACGCTCTTCGACGCGCCCGCGCCCTTCCCGCCCAGCGGCCGCGGTGACGCGGTGGACGTGGCCGCGGCCGCCATCCGCCGTACGGTGCTGCGTACCGGACTGCTCCCCGTACGCGGCACGGGTTTCGCGCTCGGCGGGGTGGACATCTCCGGTGTCGGCGCGTTGCCCGGTCAGCAGCCGCTCATCCCCAACCCGGTGATCGCGGACGCGGGAACCGCCGCCGCCCGTTTCCAGGTGGACCTCGTGGCGATGCCCGTCGCCGGCAACCATCCCAGCCGTACTCCGGTGCTCAGCACGTACTGGGACCGGATCCTGTACGGGTTCCGGGAGATGACCGCCTACCTGCGTCGGCCCGGAACAGATCCGTCCGCGCTGCTGCGCCGTTTCCAGGGCACCTGGGCACGCCGCATCCTGCGCCCCACGCAGGCCTACGTCGACATCGGCCGGATGCTGTGGCACCCGGCGTCCCTGCACGACGAGAAGGCGGCCGTCGAGCGGGCCCGGGACATCCTCCGGCGCAACGCCGAGGTCCTGCCCGGAGCACCGTCGGACCGGGCGGCCATCGACGGTGAGACAGCCGACCTGCTGGCAGGCGACGTACCGATGTTCGGCTTCACCGTGGACGCGGCCGCGATCCGGAACACGGTCGAGGACTGGCGCACCGCCGATCTTGCGCTGGAGGAGTCGGTGATCCAGGACGCGCTGGTCGGCGCGTACCTCAACGAGCGTTCGCTGCCCGCGCGGGAGCAGGCCGCGGCCGTTGGTCCGCACGCCCGTGACCGGGAGCGGCGCCGCCGTGCTCTGGCGGCCCGGATGGTACGGCGGCTGTGCGACGGGGCGGTGCGCGGGGAGGACGGCACGGTCACCTGGATCAGTCCGGTGTTCACCCCGGCCGGCTGGTCCATCCGCGTACTGCCCGCGGACCTCTACACCGGTCAGGGCGGTGTGGTGCTCGCGCTCGCCGAATACCTGAGCGAGGTGCGGGCCGGGCGCGCGGACGGGATTCCCGGCGTCGCCGAGCACTTCGCAGGGGCGTTGCGGGTGCTGGTCGGTACCGAGGACCGGACGCCCACGCCGTCCGCCGGAGCGTTCAGCGGCGCCGCGTCGCAGGTGTGGACCTGGCTGGCGCTGCACCGGGTGGTGGGCGAGGACTGGATGCTCCAACGGGCCGCCGAACGAGCCGCGTTGCTCGCGCCGGGCGCCAGGCTCGTCGAGGACGACGTCGAGGTGGACCTTCTGAACGGCGCGGCCGGTGCGGTCGTACCGTTGCTGAACCTCGCGGGGGCGACCGGCCAGGAGCGCTGGCTGGCCGCCGCCGCCCACCTCGGGCGTCGGCTCTCCGGGCAGGCCACGCTGGACGCGAGCGGTGCCCGCTGGGTCACCCGCCTCAACCCCGAGGGCATCGGCGGGTTCGCCCACGGGGCCACCGGCATCGGCTGGGCGCTGGCCCGGCTCGCCCTCAGCGAGGCCGGATCCGCCACCGAACGGCGCGGCTGGGCCGACCTCGCACGGCGGGCCCTCGCCTACCAGGAGTCGCTGTACCAGCCGGCCGCGGGCAACTGGCTCGACGTCCGCATCGGCGCCGAGGAGGACTTCTTCACCAGTTGGTGTCACGGCAGCGCGGGCATCGGCGTCGGCATGCTCGACCTTCACCGGCGGACCGGTGACCCCGGGCACCTCGACATGGCGCAACGGGCCGCGCAGGCCTGCGCCGCGGAGGGCTTCGGCTGGAGCCACACCCTGTGCCACGGCGACCTCGGCCTGTGGCAGTTCCTGACCACCCTCGGCTTCGGTGACCCGTCCGACCTCGACGGCGAGATCCTCACCGGTCTGGAACAGCGCGGTCCGGTCGGCGGTCTGGCCCGCGAAGCGTTCTCCCCGAGCCTGATGTCGGGCCTCTCCGGAGTCCTGCACACGCTCCTGCGCATGCATCACGCGGCCGATCTGCCTGATCCGCTCGTTCTGGACTGACCTCGACCAGGTACTAGCCGAGTGCGGCCGCCGCGGCTCGGAGTTCATCGAGGGCGTGGCCGGTGAGTTCGGCCAGCGTCTGCCGGTTGGCCGGATCGGCCCACTGCTCGAAGGCGTCGTAGAAGGCGCGGATGCCGAGCTCGGCGGCGAGGCTCGCGGTCGGCTCCGGTACGCCGCGCTCGCGGAGTGCGTCGGTCACGGCCCCGGCCAGCCTGGCGCGCTTGAAGGCGGCGCGCTCCTGCAGCTCGCTGTTGGCGGCCATGACCGGGCGGAGCTGGGCGCTGAACGCGCGGCGGTCGTCCGTGAAGGTGGCGGTGATGGCGTCGAGGGCCGCCCGGACCGCGTCGAGAGGTGTGGCCGGGCCGGGTGCCGCGGTGATCGCGTCGGCGAGGAGCCGGGCGTGCGTGTCCTGGCCGGCGAACAGCACTTCCCGCTTGTCGGGGAAGTGCCGGAAGAAGGTGGTCTTGGTCAGACCGGCTCGATCGGCGATCTCGTTGACGGTGGTGGCGTCGTAGCCCTGTTCGGTGAACAGGTCGAGTGCGGCGCGCACCAGCCGTTCCCGTGCGTTCGGTTCCCATCGAGCCATGGGAACAGCATAAGTGATGTGACTTGGTACCGTCATCTCGAGTATGGTGATGGAACCAAGTCACATCACTTCGTCCCGCCCGGGCGGAGCCACGTCCCAGGAGGCCACTCATGCGTGTATTCGTCACCGGCGCCGGCGGTCACATCGGATCCGCCGTGGTGCCCGAACTGATCCGGGCCGGACACCAGGTCGTCGGCCTGGCCCGGTCCGCGGCCTCGGCCGCCGCGGTCGACGCCATGGGCGCAGTGGTGCGCCGCGGCGACGTCGACGACCTGGACGGTCTGCGGGAGGCCGCCGTCGACGCGGACGCGGTCATCCACCTCGCGTTCGACCACGGAGCCATCGCCGCCGGGAAGTTCGCCGACGCGGTGGCCGCCGACCTGACCGTGGTGCGGACGCTCGGCGACGCGCTGGCCGGCACGGGCAAGGCACTGATCGGTGTCGGCCTGACGCGCACCGGCGACGCGAAGCGCGACAGGGCGATCGACGCCAACCCCCGGTCCGCCGTCGCGCGGGCGATCACCGGCTTCACCGAACGCGACGTGCGGACCGTGCTCGTCGCGATCCCGCCCGTCACGCACAGCGCGCGGGACAGGACCGGCTTCATCCCCACGCTGATCAAGATCGCCCGCGACACCGGCGTCTCCGGCTACGTCGGCGACGGCGCCAACCGCTGGCCCGCCGGTCACGCCCTGGACGTCGGTCACCTGTACCGACTGGCGCTGGAGAAGGCCCCGGCCGGCTCGCAGCTGTACGCGGCGACCGAGGAGGGCATCACGGTGCGTGAGATCGCCGAGACCATCGGCCGCCATCTGGACGTCCCGGCCGTGAGCATCCCGCCCGAGCGGGCCGCGGACCACTTCAGGGCCTTCCCGTTCATCACGCTCGACATCACGATGTCCCACACGGACACCAGGCGGTTGCTGGGCTGGGAGCCGTCCCACCCCGGCCTGATCGCCGACCTGGAGGACGGCCACTACTTCGCCACCGACTGACGCCGGGCCAGCCGTGGCCGATGGCATCACTTCGCCGGGCGGCGTGCGCGCGAGCGCGGACGGTGTCGTCCACGCCGTCGGTCAGCCTGCCGGCCGTCGGTCTCCAGGCCCCGGTCGATGGCGTCGGAATGTTCCCTCAGCCGGTCGATCTCCCGGCGCAGCCAGGACCCGGGACCGGTGGCGCGTCCGGCGCGCGGGTGAAAGTCGCGCGGCACCCGGTGGCGGGTGCCCGACGGGCGGCACGGCACCATGTCGCGCCTGCCGCCGGTGTCCAACCGCCCCGGCCCCGCAACCCGACTGTGCTCGGCAGATCACTGCAACCCGGGGCCCCGGTGCCACGTCATACGAGGAGCGGGGCCGGGATCCGCCGGGTGCCGGAGCGATCGGGCTGGGCTGGGGGACAGACGTGGCAAGAGCGTTGTCGAAGAGGTGGGGAGTGGCTTCCGTGACCGGAGGCCGTCGCAGAGCCGCAACCGCCTTGGTCGGCTGTGCCGTTGTGGTGGCCGCCGGAGCGGGGCTGGAGGTGCCCGGCACCGCACAGGCGGCGTCCACCGCGCAGGTGCCGGGAACGGCTGCCCCCGCTGTGTACGCCGGGCCCCTTGCCGGTGCCGTGTCGGCGTCGCAGCATCTGACCGTCCAGGTGTGGCTGAAGCCTGATCTGGCCGGAGCCGCCAGGTTCGCCGACGCGGTCGCCACCCCGGGCAGCGCCGAGTTCCACCACTATCTGAGCCCCCGTGCCTACACCGACAGATTCGGTCCTTCCGCCGCACACGCCAAGGCGCTTGCGGCGTGGCTGAGCGCCGAGGGCCTGACACAGGTCCACGTCAGCGGCGACCGTGACTACGTCTCCGCGACAGGGCCGGTGTCGCAGGTGCAGTCGGCATTCCAGGTACGGATCAACCGGTATCGGGGCAAGGACGCGAACGGCAGGCCCAGGGTGATCCAGTCCAACGACCGTGACGTGTCGGTGCCGGCCGCGCTGGCGCCCGAGGTGCTGGGAGTGACCGGGCTGGGCGGCCCCCGGCCGGCCGCGCCCCGGAGCGCGGCCATGCTGGCGGCGGGCCGGTCCGCCGAGGCGGTGAAAGCACCGGCCTGCTCCCGGTATTGGGCGCAGCGCACACAGACCTTCCACCCGGCCTACCGAGGGCTGACCCAGGGATCGCTGCCGGTGTGCGGCTACACCGCCGGCCAGATCCGTGCCGCCTACGGGGCGACGTGGACGGACACCGGCAAAGGCCAGACCGTGGCGCTGACCGAGGACGAGACGCCGACCGCGATGTTCCAGACGCTGAAGGACTACGCGAAGGCCAACCACCTCCCCGCACCGAAACCCTCTCAGTTCCGGGAAGTCCGGGCGGGAAAGTCATGTGGCACCACCCCCGCCCCCACGCACGGTGCGGCGCAGTCCGCCGCCGTCAATGACGAGGCGGAGATGGACTCCGAGGCCGTCTACGCTCTGGCGCCGGACGCCAACCAGCTGATGGTGATCGGAGAGGGCTGCGACGAGGATCAGGCACTGCTCGACGCCGCTCTCGCCGTACTGACCGGCGACGGGCACCGGCCCAGCGCCTCCATCGAATCCAACTCGTGGCAGATTCCCCTGGGCGAGGTGCCGGAGCAGACCGTGCACGCCATCGACCTGCGGGCCGCTGCCGAGGGGGTCGGTGCGTACTTCGCCTCCGGCGACACTCCGGGCCTGACGGCGACCGACTCCGACCCGTACGTCATGGCGGTCGGTGGCACCAGTCTCGGCATCGGGGCGGCGGACAACCGGGTGTTCGAGACCGGATGGTCCGACGACTACGGTTCCCTGGACCACGGCAAGTGGACCGACCTGGGCGTCAGCGGGGGCGGCGGAGGCACCAGCCTCGACTACGGACAGCCCGCCTACCAGAAGGGCGTCGTCCCCGCGTCGATGTCGCGCGTCCGGATCGGCAAGCGGATCGCCACCGACCGGGCCGTGCCCGACCTCGCCGCCGACGCCGACCCCGACACCGGCCTTCTGACCGGGTACACCGAGTCGGTGGGCAACGGGAAGCCGGGACCGTACCGGACCATGGTGAACGCAGGCACCAGCCTGGCGTGCCCGCTGATCGCCGGCCTCGTCGCCGACGCTCAGCAGGGCCGCACATCGGCGTTCGGCTTCATCAACCCGCTGATCTACCGGCTCGCCGGCACCCGGGCGTTCCACGACATCCTGCCGGTCAGCGCGTCGGCGCCCCAGCAGAACCGGGGTGCCTACCTCCCGGCGAACGGACCGGCGGACAGCGCGGGCGTCGACGTCTTCGACTCCCAGGAACACGCCTACACCCAGCAGGTCACCGCCAAGGGCTACGACACCATGACGGGCCTCGGCACCCCGAACGGCGCCGCCTTCATCACCGGACTGCGCCACGCCGCACACTGACCGGCCGACACGGCCGTAGCGGGCGGGCAGGGCGATGCCGGCGTTGCCGACGAGCACGTCGAGTCCGCCGTCGGCCTCGATCTGGGCGAAGGCGGCCGCGGCCGCGGCGTCGTCCGTGACATCGAGCTGGACGAAACGGGCACCGGATTCCTCCGCGGCCGTCCGGCCGCGGGCCTCGTCGCGGGCACCGATGTACACGTCGTGCCCGACGGCGAACTCCGGGACTCCGACGCCCCGGCCCCACTCCCGGACCTGCCGGAACGCAAGGTCGTCGACCACCCCGCGGTCGGCCGGACCGCGCTCGACTGCGACACGCTCCTCGTCGCCCTGGACGATCTGCGCACCACGGTCCGCACCGCCGAACCCGGCACCGAGGACGCCGAGCGCCTCGCCCTCGCCCCCGTTCTGGGCACCCAGGCGGATCACCTCAAGGACATCGGGGTCTCGTAGGGCGGTCTCGAACGTTCCCTCCGCGCGCCCCCGGTCCCTCAGCAGATCCTGGGCAGTTGTTCCCCGAGAGGCATGTCCACCACGCGTGTTCCGCCCAGGCCGGTGGCGGAGACGACCATGCCCGGATGGTCGGTCACACACCGGCCGATGGCCACCGCCTCCTTGCCGAGGGGGTGCGCGCGCAGGGCTGCCAGGCACTCGTCCGCCTGATCCGGCGGGACGAAGGCGACGAGCTTTCCCTCGTTGGCGACGTAGAGGGGGTCCAGGCCCAGCAACGCGCACGCGTTGGCGACCGTGTCCGGGACCGGGAGGCGGTCCTCGCGCAGGACGATCCCGACGCCGGACGCGGCAGCGATCTCGTTGAGCGTGGTGCCCAGCCCGCCGCGCGTCGGGTCGCGCAGGACATGGACGTCGGGGCAGGCGGCGAGCAGATCGACGACCAGGTCGCCCAGCGCAGCGGTGTCGCTCTCGATCTCCACGCCGAACTCCAGGCCCTCGCGGACGCTCATGATGGCCACGCCGTGCACCCCGATGAGGCCGCTGACCAGGACGACGTCGTCCGGCTGGGCGCGCCCGGGACCGATGTCGACGCCGTCGGGGATCCTGCCGATGCCGGCGGTGTTGATGAACACGCCGTCCCCGTGCCCGGCTTCGACCACCTTGGTGTCCCCGGTGACCACGGTGACCCCGGCCTTGCGGGCGGCTTCGCCGAGGTCATGGGCCACCCTGGCGACGACGGCGAGTTCGACGCCCTCCTCCAGGATGAAGCCGCAGGAGAGGAAGAGCGGGCGGGCGCCGGCCATGGCGAGGTCGTTGACGGTGCCGTTGACGGCCAGGTCGCCGATGCTGCCGCCGGGGAAGAACAGGGGTCGCACGACGAAGGAGTCCGTCGAGAAGGCGAGCCGTTCGGCGGACGCGGGCAGGCGGGCGGAGTCGCCGAGTTCGGCAAGGATCTGGTTGCCGAAGGCTGGGGCGAAGAGATGCTCCACCAGCTCGGCGGAGAGGGTTCCGCCACCGCCGTGGCCCATGACGATCCGCTCGTGGTCGCGCAGTGGCGCGGGGCAGGTCCAGCCGGAGAAGTCGGCCGGTGGGTACTTCGAGCCCGCTGCGTCGGGTGCGTCAGCCAAGGGAACTCGCCTCCTCCCTGGGCGGGACCTCGAGCCTGCGGTACAGGTAGTAGGCCGCGCAGGCGCCCTCGCTGGAGACCATGGTGGCGCCGAGCGGGTTGCGCGGGGTGCACTGTTTGCCGAAGGCGGCGCACTCGTGCGGCTTGATCAGCCCCTGGAGGACCTCGCCGCTGCGGCACACGGTGGACTCGCGGGTGTTGATGCCGGTCACCGAGAAGCGGTACTCGGCGTCGTAGTCCCGGTACTTGGGGGAGAGCCGCCAGCCGCTGCGGGGAATCATGCCGATCCCGCGCCAGGACCGGTCGGTCACCTCGAAGACGTCGGCGAGCATCGCCTTGGCGGCGGGGCTGCCACCCGGCTGAACGGCACGCGGGTAGGCGTTCTCGACGGTGTGCCGGCCCTCCTCCAACTGCCGCACCGCGCGCCGGATTCCCTCCAGGATGTCCAGCGGCTCGAAGCCGGTGACCACGATGGGAACCTTGTGGCGTTCGGCGAGTTCGGGGTACTCGGCGGTGCCCATGACCGTGCAGACGTGCCCGGCCGCGAGGAACGCCTGCACCCGGCAGTCGGGAGCGTTCATGATGGCGTCGATCGCCGGCGGTACCCGGACGTGGGAGACGAGCAGGCTGAAGTTGGTGATGCCGAGCTTCTTCGCCTGGTAGACCGTCATGGCGTTGGGCGGCGCGGTGGTCTCGAACCCGATGCCGAAGAACACCACCTGCCGGTCGGGGTTGGCCTCGGCGAGGCGCAGTGCGTCCAGCGGCGAGTACACCACCCTGATGTCCCCGCCCTCGCTCTTGACCTTGAACAGATCACGGCCGCTGCCGGGTACCCGGAGCATGTCGCCGAAGGAGCAGAAGATCACCTCGGGACGGGCGGCGATGTCCAGGGCCTTGTCGATGATCTCCAGAGGGGTGACGCAGACGGGGCAGCCCGGACCGTGGATGAGCTGGATCTGCCCGGGCAGGAGTTGATCGATGCCGTGCCGGATGATCGAGTGGGTCTGCCCACCGCACACCTCCATGAGGGACCATGGGCGGGTCGTGATCGCTCTGATGTCGTCGAAGAGGCGCTTCGCGAGCACGGGGTTGCTGAACTCGTCGAGGTACTTCATGACCGTCCTTCCTCGTCGGCGGACTCCGTGGCATGGGGTGCGGTGTCCGCGGGACGCTCCGCACCGGCGTCGCGGGCCGCTTTGGCCCAGGCGTCGCCGAACTCCTCCTCCAGCACCCCGAGGTTCTCGAAGAGTTCCAGCGTCTGTTTCGCCGACTCCTCGTCCAGTCGCTGCAACGCGAAGCCCACGTGGACGATCGCGTAGTCGCCGACCTGCATGTCGGGTACGTATTCCAGGCACACGTCCTTGACGACTCCGCCGAAGTCGACCTTCGCCATGCGCGTCGCGTCCCGTTCCTCGATCTCCAGCACACGGCCGGGAACGGCCAGGCACATGATGAGCTCCTCACTCTCCGGTCCGGGCGGCGACGATCAACTGGCCGAGGGCCAGGCCGCCGTCGTTGGGGGGCACCCTGTGGTGCGCGAGTACGGTGAAGCCGTCCTGTTCCAGTGCGGTGCGGCAGCCCGAGACGAGCAGGGTGTTGCAGAACACCCCGCCCGACAGGGCCACCGTGTCGAGTCCCGTGCGCACTCTGGCCGCGTCGCACACGTCGTGGACGAGGGCGACGACGGCGTCGTGGAAGCGGCGGGCGACGCGCGGCGCCGGGACCCCGGCCAGGGTCTCCACGGCCACGGCCGCCAGCACCGGCCCGGCGTCGGCCACCAACGGGGCTTCCCGCGCTTCGGATTCCGGGTGCAGAGCGAACCGGTAGGCACCGCCGGCGGTGCTGTCGCCGTCGGACAGCGCAGCGTTCTCCAGCTCCATCGCGGCCTGCGCCTCGTAGGCGACCCGGTGGCAGACCCCGGTGAGGGAGGACACCGCGTCGAAGAGGCGGCCCATGCTGGAGGTCGGCACGCAGTTGAAGTCGCGCTCCAACTGCCTTCTCAGCAGGGACCGTTCGTCCGCGGTGGTGACGGCGACGCTCGGCAGGTCCGCGCTCCAGGGCAGGCCGGCCGCCCACAGGTGGGCGAGCGCCATCCGGTACGGGTTGCGTACCGCCGCGTCACCGCCGGGCAGCGGGACGTAGCCGAGACGGGCGAAGCGCCGGTAGCCGGCGTAGTCGGCCAGCAGCACCTCGCCGCCCCAGACCGCGCCGTCGTCGCCGTATCCGGTGCCGTCGAAGGCGACGCCGATCACCGGGCGGGAGCCGTCGAGACCGTGCTCGGCCATGGCGGAGGCGATGTGCGCGTGGTGGTGCTGTACGCGTACGACCGGCAGGTCACGCGCCTGTCCCGTGCGGACCGCCCACTGGGACGACCGGTAGCCGGGGTGGAGATCGGCCGCCAGGAGGCGCGGGGTGACGCGGGTGAGGTCCGCCAGCTGGGCGGTGGCCCGCTCGAACGCGGTCAGCGTGGCCAGGTCGTCCATGTCGCCGACGTGCGCGGAGAGCCAGGCGTAGCGGTCGTCACCGACGCAGAAGGTGTTCTTCAGGTCGCCGCCGACCGCGAGTGCGGGGACGACGGGTGCGGGCAGCGCGACCGGGAAGGGGGCGTAGCCGCGGGAGCGCCGTACGGGCAGTTCCGCGCCGTCGCAGACGCGGACGACGGAGTCGTCGCACGGCACGTGGATGGGCCGGTCGTGCAGCAGCCAGGCGTCGGCCAGGCCGTCGAGCCGGACCAGGGCGTCCCCGTCGTCGGTGGCGATGGGCTCGCCGGCCCGGTTGCCGCTGGTCAGCACGAGCACGCTGGGGCCCGGCGGATCGCCCGGCAGACCGAGCAGCAGCCGGTGCAGCGGGGAGTACGGCAGCATGACGCCGAGGTCGGGGCTGCCGGGCGCGACCTCGGCTGTCACGTCGGGCGGGGCGGGATCGCGGCGGCGCAGCAGGACGATCGGTTTGCGCGGGCCGAGCAGGAGGGCGCGCTCGGCATCGCCGACACGGGCGATGCGTTCCGCCGTGACGAGGGAGTCGGCGAGCACCGCGAAGGGCTTGGCGCCACGGTTCTTGCGTTTGCGCAGGGTGCGTACGGCGAGCGGGTCGGAGGCGTCGCAGGCCAGGTGGTAGCCGCCGATCCCCTTGACGGCCACGACGGCCCCGTCCGCCAGCATCCGCCGGGCCTCGGCCAGCGCCTCGGCGTCGCGTACGGCACCGGGCGCTCGTACGGCGTCGGGCAGGGTGTGGGTGGTGCCGGGTGCGTGCAGCAGGGCCAGGCGCGGGCCGCAGTCCGGGCACGCGATGGGCTGGGCGTGGAAGCGGCGGTCGGCGGGGTCCTCGTACTCGCGGGCGCAGTCGGGGCAGAGGGGGAAGCCGGCCATGGTGGTGGTGGCCCGGTCGTAGGGCAGGCCGGTGATGATCGTGAAGCGGGGGCCGCAGTGGGTGCAGGTGATGAACGGGTGCCGGTGGCGGCGGTCGGCGGGGTCGGCGAGTTCGGCCAGACAGGCGTCGCAGGTGGCGGTGTCCGGGGAGACCAGGGTGCGGCCCGGTCCGGCGCCGGAGGGCCGGATGGTGAAGCCGCTGTCGTGGCCGAGGGGGACGGCGTGGTGCGCCACGGACTCGACGAGGGCCAGGGGCGGCGCGCGTGTGCCGATCTCCGCGCAGAACGCGTCCACGGCGGCGGCCGGGCCCTCGACCTCCGCGTCCACACCGCGGGCGTCGTTGGCGACCCAGCCGGTGAGCCCGTGCTCGGCCGCGAGCGCGTGCACGAACGGGCGGAAACCGACACCCTGGACGACGCCCCGTACGGTGACGTGCCGACGCGCGCGGGTCGTGGTCATGGCAGGCCGGCCGCCCCGGGGCCGGTGTCCGCGGACGCGGGACGCGGGTGGTCGTGGTGGTGCGGGGGGCGGTCATGTGCCCGCGCGAGTACGGGCTCGTGCGGGGTCCCGCCGTCGGCGCAGGCCAGTGCGTGGGCGAGGAGCGCGTCGACGCCCTCGCCGGTGCGTGCGGAGGTCTCGATGACGGGAACGCCCGGGTTGACCTGCCGTACGCCCGCCAGGAAGGCCGGCCGGTCGAAGCCGACGGCCTCCGCGAGGTCGCTCTTGGTGATCACGACGGCCTGGGCCAGCCCGAAGGCGGCCGGGTACTTCAGCGGCTTGTCCTCGCCTTCCGTCACCGAGACCAGCACGATCCGCAGGGTCTCGCCGAGGTCGTAGGAGGCGGGGCAGACGAGATTGCCGACGTTCTCCACGAACAGCAGCCGGGTGCCCTCGGGGAGCCAGGGTTCGAGCCGGGCCTGGAGCAGCGCGGCCTCCAGATGGCACAGGCCGTCGGTGAGGATCTGCTGGACGGGGGCCCGGGAGCGGGCCAGGCGCCGGGCGTCGTTCTCGGTGGCGAGGTCGGCGGTGACGGCGGCGACCGGCGTGCCGCGCTCGCGGGCGCGGGTGAGCAGCAGCTCCAGCAGGGCGGTCTTGCCGCTGCCGGGGCTGGACATCAGATTGACGGCGGTCGTGCCGTGCCGGTCGAGGTAGCGGCGGAGCGCGGTGGCGTTCTCGTCGTTCCTGGCGAGTACGGCTCGGTGCAGATCGACCGAGCGGCACATGGGCTACCTCCCGGTGGTGGAGTGCTCCGTGACGGGGACGGCGGGGTCCGGCGCGGGGCGGGGGTCCGTGACCAGCCGGACGATCTCCAGTTCGCGGCCGGAGAGCAGGACGAGCGGCCGACCGCACGGGTCGCACCAGAGCATCGGCGGCATCCCGGTGGGGCCCGCGTGGCCGCAGCCGTCGCAGCGGGCCCGTCCCTCAACAGTCTCGATCAACAGGTCCGCGCCCGCCAGCGGGGTGTCCTGGGTAGCCACCGCGAACGCGAGGTCCAGCGCCTCGGGAACGACCGCGGCCAGCTCACCGATCCGCAGCGTCACCGAGCGGACGAGGTCCGTGCCCACGAGCGGTGTCACCGCGTCGACGACGGCCGTGGCGATCGACAGTTCGTGCATGGCCCTCACCTCCCGTGCGTCCCGTCCGCGCCCGACGAGTGGGGAGGGGCGGGGCGGGTGGCTAGGCTGGAAGAGCGATGAACGCACACGAGACCGAGCGCCGGATGCTGCTCACCCCGGTCCTGCTCCTGCTGCTGGCCGAGCGTCCCGGACACGGCTACGAGCTGGTGCAGCGGCTGGACCCGATGGGCTGGCCGGAGACGGAGTCCGCACACGTCTACCGGGTGCTGCGCGGGCTGGAGGCGTGCGGTTCCGTGGTCTCCCGCTGGGACGCCTCCGACCACGGACCGGCGCGGCGCGTGTACACGCTGACCGACCAGGGCGCCATGGAACTCGCGCTGTGGTTCGTCCGCCTGGGCGAACTGCACGGCATCCTCCATGTCTTCCTCGAACGGTATGTGCAACTGAAGGACGCGGCGGGCCCCGTCGGCGGCCCGGAGCCGGAACCTCCGGCGCACCGCTACATGCGTCGGATCCGCAAGTAGCGCTGTACGTCCGGCAGGTTGCGCGCCATCTCGTAGGCGATCACCAGACCGGCCGCCAGGCCGATCCACGTCAAGCCCGAACGTGCCCACATCGTCAGCTCCTCGTCGTTGGGTGTGCGGCCCGGTGGGTGAGACCGAGCACGAGATCGACCGCCGGGTCCACGGCTCGCGCCACCGGCGGGGTGAGCCCCAGGCCGTCGCCGACGTCGCCGGGTTCGCACCCGACCACGTAGACGTGATCCGGCAGGCTGCCGCCCACCGCGGCGCGCAGGCCGTGGACCAGGCGCAGTACGGCCGCCGGATCCATGGAGTGGCCGTCCATGGCCACCCGCCCGGGGGCGGTGTCGTCGGCCGCGGGGTGGCCGGCGTCGATGGTGTAGAGCGTGCCGGGCGGTCCGTCCCGGTGCACCGCGTCCACCAGGACGAGGGTGCCGCAGCCGTCCAGCAGCCGGTAGGCCAGGTCCAGTCCGCGGATCCCGGCATCCACCAGTTCGACCCCGGCCGGCAGTGCGGCAAGGGCGCGGCCGGCCAGTCGCCGGACGGTCTCGACGCCGAATCCGTCGTCGCGCCGGAAGATGTTGCCGACACCGGCCACCAGCACGGCCGGGCCGGGGTCCCCGGTCACGGCGTCTCCCCGGTGAGCGGCGCGACCTCGTCCGGCTTGAAGTACAGGAACCGGCCCTGGGCGCGGCGCAGATCCGTGCCGGGGTCGTCGTCCAGGACCACCGCGAGGTGCGTCTCCCCGTCCAGGTCGGTCACCACGGCCTCGACGGTGGCGTGCCGCCCGCGCAGGAAGATGTCCTGGGCGTCGCTGCGGCGAAGACCCGGCGTGAGCACGACGCGGCTGCCGGCGCCGAGCGGTACGCCGTGCACGACGACCGTGGCGGCCCCGTCCGGGGACCCGGGATCCTGCTCCGGGTCCCACCAGGGGTGTCCTGTCCCACCGGGCAGTTCGAGCCCCTGGCCGGGCCGGGTCCCCGGCTCCGGGGCGAGGTCGCGCAGCTCGCGGATCGCGCCGTGCAGCCGGTCCCGCACGGCGGCCGGCATGTCGTCGACCAGGTCGATGACCTCGGCGGCGCGCGGGTCGGTGCCCCGTGCCTCGCGCTTCTCCCGGTCGGTGAGGGCAGCGGTGCGCAACGAGAGGATCTCGTCGATCTCCGTGGCGTCGTAGAGCGGGCCCGGGCTCTCCTCGGCGAGTGCGGGATGGTCCTCGAGGATGATCGGCGCGGACAGCACGACGTCGTCGCTGTGGTGGGCACCGGCCAGGACCGGCCAGGTGTGGTCGTTGTGACACTCCGCCACCTCGGGCCGCGCCCACTCCGGCGGATCGGTCATGGACAGGAAGTGGCCGCCCGGCGCGGCGAGCAGCAGATGGGTGCCGATCATGGAGTGGGCGAGAGCCGCTGCGCGGTCGGTACCCGCGTCGGTGGTTCGGGTGGTGTTGCGCACGGTGACGGTGAGCCGGAGCACGCGGTAGGGGCCGGGCACCTCCGCCAGCTCGGGGCTCAGCGTCCCGGTCACCCGTGCGGTACGCCGCACCAGTCGCCCCACGGTCCGCCCGGCCGGGTCCGTCACCGGTTCGCGGCTGGTGCCCGCCGGAAGGTCGAAGGCGACGTCCCAGTCCTCGTCGTCCGAGGTCAGGTCCCGGGCGGGCAGATGGATCCGGACCCGCTCCTCGGCTCCCTCGTCCCACGGCACGAGGATGCGGTCGTGCAGCTCCAGTTCCGGTACCTCGGTGTACGTTCCGCCGGCCCCGAGGCGTTCGACGGTGCGCCGTCGCACCCGCAGGAAGCGCAGTTCGGCGTCCACCCTCGGCGCGCCGCGCGGTTCCAGCAGGCACTGCGTGCGCTGGGTGCTGCTCTCGCCGAGGGCGGAGGCGGTGGGCGGGGCGAGGACGCCGAACTGCCACCGGACGCGGTTCTTGGCGGCCGAGGCACGGTAGGGGTAGAGGACGTAGCCCTCGTAGAGGACGGCGTCGGCGACCGCGCGTGCGTGGTCGAGGGTGTCGTCGGTGTGCACGGCTCGGCTCATGGTGGCGGGCCCCCTTTCGTCCGGCCGGCGGCGAGGAGTTCGGCGAAGACCTGCTCCCAGGAGGGCAGGGCGCGCTCGGACCGGTAGCGGCGCAGCGCCTCCAGACAGTCGTCGCGCACGCGGATCCACCCGGTGCCGGGGAAGTAGGCGTCGATCAGCTCCCGCCACACCCGCACGGGCATGCGGTACGCGGACTCCTTGTGCCAGGGGACCGGTTCCGCGTGGAAGCCCTGGGGGCCGATCGTGAAGACGGTGCCGGAGTACAGCAGCAGGAGCGGGATCTCGCCCCCGGCGAGCGCACGGAAGTAGGACGCGGAGGCCACTTCCGTGTCGTAGGTGCACGGCACCGGCAGCTCGACCTCGGTTGCCCCGGTGAACCCGGGAACGGCGAGGGACGCGTGCGCGAACTGCAGGGGTTTGAGCGTGGTGTCCCAGCGACCGGGTTCACCGAAGAGGTCGGCGAGCATGTCGATCTCCTCCGGTGCGTAGGTGCGGCGAGCGGGCTCGATGCGGATCTGGCAGCGCAGCGCGATCGCGTGGACGGGCCGGTGGTCGCTCTCCTCGATCCGCAGCCCGAACAGGAGGGTGGGACTCGCACCGTACGGTTCGGGCCGTACGCCGGTGCAGCTGAACTCCAGGTCGGTCACGGCGCGCCCCCGGGGTCGTCCGGCAGCGTGCGGGCGGCGGAGCGTACGCGCTCGAAGAACGCCGCGAGGTCGGCACGCGCCTCGGCGCCGCCGTCGAAGCCCTTCCAGTGCAACCGCATCCGGCCGACCAGTTCGTAGCAGACGTCGACCGGCACGAGCGCGCACAGGGTGGGCCCGCCGCGCTCCTGGTGGACGAGGAGGGCCTCCACGTCGGGTTCCAGCAGCGCGGCCAGCCGGGTGCGGCCGAGGACGTCGTCCCAGGCCTGGGGATCGAGTTCGCTCTCGGTGGCGCCGGCCGGGCTGGGGTAGAAGGCGCAGAGCCGGTCCAGGACGGAATTGCGGAAGAAGAAGGCGAGGCCGACGGGGATCTGGAGCCGGCTCCGGTCCCGCTCGTCCAACTGGAAGGACTCGTCGAGGAGATAGCGGCCGGGCACCGCACGGAACCGGCCCTGCCCGGCACCGGGCCGGTCGAGCAGCAGGTGACAGGCCGGGCACACGCACTTGAGGCTGCGCTGCCGGGTGTCGACGAGGTGCCGGTGCTCGGCGGGCAGCGGCTCGTCGCACAGCTCGCACCGCTCGCCGCGCCGCTCGGGCCGGCGGGTGAACTGCCGCAGGACCTCGGCGGTCACGGCACGGCCTCCTGGCGTTCGGGCAGAGCCACGCGCACGGCTCCCGCGTCCTCCAGCAGGGGCAGCGGCTCCAGGTGCCCGCGCGTGCCGGTGCCCGCGTGCCGTACGTCGTACTCGGCCGCACAGCCGGCACAGCGCAGCAGGTCACCGGCCAGGGCCGCTTCGGCGAGCCGGGTACCGCAGCCCGGACAGCGGTCGCGGTAGGCGTACAGACCGCCCGGCAGCCGTACGAACAGCAGGGTGGTGCCGTCCACCTGCACCGTGGCGAAGGCGTGCTCTCGGGCGGGCAGGCGGTCGGCGCGGACGGAGTGCCAGTGCGCGGCCGGGCCGGGTGCGTCCTCGGGCCGGTGGGGGAGGATCTGCAACAGGTGCGGTCCGGTGGCGTCGGTGGCGCCCTCGACGTCGACGCGGGCGATCTCGGGTGCGACGCGGGCGACGGCCTCCTCGATGGTCCAGCGCACGGTCTGGGCCGAGGAGGGGCAGCCGTCGCAGCTGCCGCGCAGCCGCAGCCGCAGGACGGGGCCGTCCGCCGTGCCGTCGTCGAGACCGAGGACGTCGACGTCGCCGGCGTGGGAACCGAGGTAGGGACGCACCTTGTCCAGGGCGTGCTCGACCCGGGTCAGGGTGTCCTCGGGGTGCAGGTCGTGCAGGATCAGCAGGTCGGCGACGAGTTCGTCGGCGGCGAGCACGGCCAGGGGGTCCGCTCCGTGCGGGGCGTTGCCGAGCAGCCGGACCGCGCGGGACAGACCCTCGCCGTAGAACTCGACGAGGGTGCGGACCAGTTCCTCGGCGGTCGCGCGGACCTGCGGATCGGCCGTGCGCGCGACTTCGTCCAGGAGAGCGGCGATCCGCTCGCCCGTGTCCTGTCCGGCCATCGACGGCCCCTTTCCCCGCGTCGGGTCAGACGGCGAGCCCGCTCAGGCCGGTGGGCATGTGTGTGTGCTCCACGGTCCGGCCGCCGCCGACGTACATGTGGACGCCGCAGGGCAGACAGGGGTCGAAGCTGCGCACGGCGCGCATGATGTCGATGCCCTTGAAGTTCTCCGGCGGGTTCTCCTCGAAGATCGGTGTGTTCTGCACCGCGTCCTCGTACGGGCCCGGCGTGCCGTAGGAGTCGCGCACACTGGCGTTCCAGGGAGTCGGCGGGTACGGGTGGTAGTTGGCGATCTTCCCGTCGCGGATCACCATGTGGTGGCTGAGCACGCCGCGCACGGCCTCGGTGAAACCGCAGCCGATCGACTCGTCGGGGACGTCGAACCGCTCCCAGGTCTGGGTGTGGCCGGCCCGGATCTCGGCCATCGCCTGTTCGGCGAAGTGCAGGGCGGCGGCCGCCGCGTAGGCCTGGAAGTAGGTGCGGGCCCGATTGCGTTCGATGGCGTTGCTCCACTTCGGGATGTGCCACTCCAGGGTCGTCTCGGGCTTGGTCATGGTGCGCGGCAGGTTGATCACCACGCTGTCCCCGGTGGCCTTCACGTATCCGATGTCCACCAGCCCGGACAGCGCCGTGGACCACAGGCGGGCGATGGGACCGCCGCCGGTGTCCAGGGCGAGGTAGTTCTCGCCGTCGAACCAGCGCGGGGACATCACCCAGCTGTACTTGTCCTCGAAGTCCCGTTTCTGCGGGGCGGGGACGGTGTGCTGGTTCCACGGGTGGCGTTCGTCGACCGGATTGCCCAGCGGATCGAACTCGACGAACTTCTCCATACCGGCCCAGTCCTCGTAGTAGGAGCTGCCGAGCAGGATGCGGATGCCGAGGTTGATCTCGGTGAGGTCGTTCGTGACGAGCTCGCCGTCGACGATGACACCGGGGGTGACGAACATCCGCCGACCCCAGTCGGTCATGCGCGCGTAGGTGAAGTCGCAGTACTCGGGGTCGTTGAGCGCGCCCCAGCAGCCGAGCATGACGCGGCGTCGGCCGACGTTCTCGTATCCGGGCAGGGCCTCGTAGAAGAAGTCGAAGAGGTCGTCGTGGAGCGGGACGACACGCTTCATGAACTCCACGTACCGGGTCAGGCGGCTGAGGTAGTCGGTGAACAGCTGGACCGTGGCGACCGTGCCGACACCGCCCGGGTAGAGGGTGGAGGGGTGCACATGGCGGCCCTCCATCAGGCAGAACATCTCCCGGGTGTAGCGGCTGACCTGGAGGGCCTCGCGATAGAACTCGCCCTCCAGGGGATTGAGCGAGCGCATGATGTCGGCGATGGTCCGGTACCCGTGGTCCGCCGCGTGCGGCGCCTCGGTCCGCTCGGCCAGTTCCAGGACACCCGGATTGGTCTCCCGGACCATCTTCTCGCAGTAGTCCACCCCGACGAGGTTCTCCTGGAAGATGTTGTGGTCGAACATGTACTCCGCGGCCTCGCCGAGGTTGATGATCCACTCGCCGAGATGCGGGGGCGCGACGCCGTACGCCATGTTCTGGGTGTACACCGAGCAGGTGGCGTGGTTGTCGCCGCAGATGCCGCAGATGCGGCTGGTGATGAAGTGCGCGTCACGAGGATCCTTGCCGCGCATGAAGATGCTGTAGCCGCGGAAGACCGACGAGGTGCTGTAGCACTCGGCGACCCGTTTGGCCTTGAAGTCGATCTTCGTGTGGATGCCGAGGCTGCCCACGATGCGCGTGATGGGGTCCCAGGACATCTCCACGAGGCCGCCGCCGGCCGGTTTGCCCGTCACCGTCGCCATGATGCCGCTCCGATTTCCTGTCGAGTGCTGTGCGCGGCGCTCACGCGGGTGGCGTGGTCCGCGCAGGTGTCCGCCCGGCCGGTCACCATGGCGCCCGGTAGCCGGTGCTGAGCTTCTCGCCCTTGGTCCGCCACTTGGGTTCCCTGTCCACGGTCTTCTCCGTGAAGTGCCGCAGTCGCCGAACGACCGAGCCGTAGACGCTGCTGGCTGTCGAGGAGACGTGTCCGCCAGGGGGTTCGTCCATGAACGGCATGAACTTGTCAGGGAATCCGGGCATCGTGCAGGCGATGCAGATACCGCCGACGTTCGGGCAGCCGCCGACCCCGTTGATCCAGCCCCGCTTGGGGACGTTGCACTTGACCACGGGGCCCCAGCAGCCCAGTTTCACCAGGCACTGCGGCGATCCGTACTCCTCCGCGAACTGTCCCTGTTCGTAGTATCCGGCCCGGTCACAGCCCTCGTGCACCGTGGCGCCGAAGAGCCAGGTCGGCCGCAGTTCCGCGTCCAGCGGGATCATGGGTGCCGCGCCGGTGGCCTGGTAGAGCAGGTAGAGCAGTGTCTCCGAGGCGTTGTCCGGGTGCACCGGACAGCCCGGGATGCACACGATCGGGATTCCGGCCTGGGACTTCCATTCCCAGCCCAGATAGTCGGGCACGCCCATCGCACCGGTGGGGTTGCCCGCCATCGCGTGGATGCCGCCGTACGTGGCGCAGGTGCCCATCGCCACCACGGCGAGCGCCTTCGGCGTGAGGCGGTCGAGCCACTCGCTGGTAGTGATCGGCTGGCCGGTCTCCGGGTCGTCGCCGAAACCGCACCAGTACCCCTCCGCCTTGACCTTCTCGTTGGGGATGGACCCCTCGACGACCAGGACGAACGGGTCGATCTCGCCCCGTTCTCCCTTGAAGAACCACTCGATGAACGTGTCCGCTCCCTGGACCGGCCCGCACTCGAAGTCGATCAGTGGCCAGTGCACGGCCACCTTGGGGAGCCCGGGCAGGGCTCCGAGCGCGAGCTCTTCGATGCTCGGCTGGGTCGCGGCGGTCAGCGAGACCGAGTCCCCGTCGCAGCTCAGCCCGGCGTTGATCCACAGAATGTGTACGGTCGGTTTGTCCTGCTGATCGGCGAATGCGGCTGATGAGGCCACAGTGTCGGTCGAGGCGTTCATAAGCCCTCCTCGGATCCGCGCAGGGCACAGAACGGCTGGAGTCAGCCTTTTTCCCGGTGTATCACCGCCGCCGGGCGGCGGGTAAGTGTGATCTGGCCTTACGGAGGCTGTTCCGATGTCCCGCCGGGGCCCGACAGCCCGCTGGATCCGTGAGGAGAACGGCTGTGACACAGTGGCTCCGCAAGAGATGATCAAGGCAAGGAGCGGTCATGGCAGCGGAGTTGACCGAGCTGGTACGCAAGCGGCTCGAGGAGCCGAACTTCTGGTACGTGGCCACGGTGACACCGGACGGGGCGCCGCATGTCACGCCGATGTGGGTGGGGCTGGAAGACGGGCTGATCGTCTTCAACACCTCGGTCGGCCGGGTCAAGGAGGAGAACCTCCGCAATGACGCCCGGGTCTACTTCTCGCACGCCGACGCCGAGAACCCCTACGACCGGGTGCAGATCTCCGGCCGCGCGGTGCGCTTCGTGGAGGGCGAGGAGGCCGAGCGCGGCATGGACCGACTGGCCCGCAAGTACCTGGGCCTGAACGGGTATCCGTGGCTGGTCGAAGGCGAGCAGCGGGTCCATGTCGTGGTCGAGCCGGAGCGCGTGCGGCACATCGTGGGCGTCGAACCGTTCCGGCCTGGAGTCGTCCCCTCTTGAGCCTGACAAGGTGATGGCCCGCGTCGTCGTGGGTCCGGCCTGACCTCCCGGCCGCCACCGCCCAGGCGGTATATGCCGGTGGGTGACTTATGGTGGGGGCATGAGTGACCGTGCGATGCAGGAACCGACGCTGCTGCTCCTGACCGCGCTCGCGGACGAGCCACGCCATGGCTATGCGATCGCGCGCGAGGTGGAGAAGATCTCGGGCGGGCGGGTGACGATGCGGACCGGCACCTTGTACGGCGCTCTGGAGCGACTGCTGCAGCAGGAGCTGATCGAGGTGCACAAGGAGGAGGTCGTCGAGAGCCGACTGCGCCGCACCTACACGCTCACCTCCGCCGGCCGCCAGGTCCTGGCCGCCGAGGCCGAGCGAATGGTCGCCACCGCGCACGAGGCCACCCGGCGCCTGGGCGCAGCCGGGGAGGCGGCCACCGCATGAACTCCTTTCTCCTGCGCTTGTACCCGGCGGACTTCCGCCGGGTGTTCGGCGACGAGATAGCCGAGTCATACCGGGAGGCGACCGAGGGGGCCGGTCGAACGGCCCGCCTGCGTGAGGCCTCTGACGTCGTCGCCCACGCCCTGCGACTGCGTCTCGGTGTCGGCTCGGCCTACCCCGGTGGCCGGCTCTTCGCCGCGGTCGCCCCTTTCGCGCTGGCCGCGACGGCCGCGTACGCCGCCTTCAACCTCATCTCGACGCTTGGCGACATGTACGCCATCGGCGACCCCGCCTTCCTCGCGCCGCTCGTCTACACCATGAACGGCTGCTACCTTCTGGCGCTCCTCGGCGCCGTCGTCGCGCTGGGCGGCCGCTTCGTCCCCGGTGCGCTGTGCGCGCTGGCCGGAATGGTGGGCGCCTCCGTCTGCTTCGTCGCCCCGCTGGGGCTCTGGTCCGACCTGCCTCAGCCGTTCGCATTCGCGTCCTTCCTGCTCGCTCCGGTCCTGGTGGCCGCCCTCCCGCTGGCCTGCCCGCCCGATCTGCGCCCGGCCCGCCGCGTGCGCAGTGCCGCCGGGATCGTGGCCCTCGTGATCTGGGCCCTGCTGCTGTTGGCGGCCGTTGTCGTGATCGACCCGAGCGGTCTCGGCCTCGTCTTCTGCTGGCGCTACGGCGTCCCGATGCTCGCCGCCCTGGCCCTGGCAGGCCGCCCGGCCTTCGCCCGGATCCGCACCGCCGGCCGATTCACCTGTGCCGCCGTACCGTTCCTCGTCACGGGGTACTACGCCGGAGTGGTCCACAACGAGGAACTGCTCCCGCTCCTCGGTGCCCTCGCCGTCACCGCCGTAACCCTCCGCCTCCGCCGGGGTGGCGACTCCGGCACGGCGAACTCCGTTTGACATGGCCTGAGTTGACGGCGGCAACGGGTGGCGACCCCGGCCGTGAGCGCGGTGCAGGCGGGTGCGCTCAGCCGGCGGTGACGCGGATCTTGGACTGGCCGTGTCCGAGCGCCTCCCAGTCGTCCATGAAGCGGGCATGCAGCCCATGCTTCTCGGCGAGGGACACGAGGGTCTCCGTGCGGTAGTAGAAGTCCTCGCGCAGGACCTGGTGTTCGGCACCTGACGTGCGATCGAAGGTGAAGTCGAAGAAGCCGCCGGGAGCCAGCACGCGGCCCACGTGGGCGAGGCACTCGTCGATGATGCCGATCGGCGAGTGCGAGAAGACGCTGTGCGCGTGGACGACGTCGAAGTGTCCTGTGGGCAGGAAGTCCAGGGTCAGGTTCTGCGTGATGGTCAGATGCGGAACCTTGTCCTGGAGTCCCTGTGCGGTCAGCGTCCGCTTCGCGGCGATGAGGATGTCCGGGGATATGTCGATGCCGTAGTAGTGGCCGGGTTCGAGGTGCTCGATGAAGCGCCACCCGGCCCGCAGGTTGCCGCAGCCGATGTCGAGCATGCGGGACCCGGGGGTGAGTCCGTGCCGCGACAGGTAGTCGAACTGCATCTGTCCCAGCGCCAGCCATCGCTCGTGCGTCTGGCTGCCGACCGCGGCCTCGGGGTTGCGGCGGGTGTCCGAGGCCATGACGGCGCGGTAGTAGGCGACGTGGTCGGGGTGCTTGAAGGCGAGCCACCGGTCCCGTGCGGCCCGCTTCAGGTAAGGGCCGATGTGCTGCGGCCGGGTCACGGCGTACCGGACCTTGTGCGCGAGCGTGCCCCGGTTGACCACGAGGTTCTTCTTGCTGGCCATGCGTGCTCCATCCCTTCGATTCCACAGGGTCCGCCCCTGGAGCGGCGGCGCGTGTCGCTCAGACTGTATATGACGTTGACCGACGTATACAGGTGAGGGGGATATGACGTCGTCATGCTGCCGGGTTGTGGTGGGGAAGATCTGCGTGGAAGCGGGAGGCGTCATGGCCGAGTTCGGCGCCCTGGTGCGCCGTGTCCGGGCGAACCCGGCCCGTCACGTTCCTCGCGGACCCCGGCGATGGTCCAGTACGTGCGCCACCGTTCGTCGGCGCGTGGATCGCCGAGGTCCGCTACGCGCAGGACGCTGGTCGCCCGGGGTGCGTCTTGATGAAGTGCCGGAGCCAGGCGGGCGCCGAGATGCTCGACGGCGTCGGTGGATTCCGCGCCTGGGGCAGCAGCACCGTGCCGGCCGGGCGTGCGTCGGAGGAGGGCGACACCGAACTCGGTTTCGAGCTGGGGGATGGCTCTGCTCGGCGGCGGGCGCAGGCGCTTCGTGGCGCGGCCCCCGGCGGAGTCAGGGTCGGCGCTCTACCTGCGTCGTCCCGCCGGCGGCCCGCACACCGCACCGAGAGTGCGGGCCGCCGGCCTTGCGCCGACCGGGGAGCCGGCTGGCCACGCCGGACCTGGTGTTTCCACCGCCCGGCCCGGACGACGTTCTTCGGTACGTGTGACTCCAGCCGGGCCCGAGGCCCGCCACCTGGGCGACGACCGGCGTGGATCGTGGTCCCGGCCGCATCCGAGCCGCGGCAAGGGCGGCCGAGATCCGACCCGGGAGGAGCCTGTCACTGGCCTGGTTCACGCTCCGGGCAGGAACCCGTCCCCATGAGCGGAGATGTGGGCCTCCAGGGCCGAGAGGGCCTGCTGAGTGACGTCCGGTGTGCCGGAACCACGGCGCTCGGCGTAGTACGCCGCACCGAGCTTCTTCAGCAGATCGTTGCCAGCACGCTGTTGCTGGACCTCGTCCACCTTTTGCTTGCCCTGGTTCAGGGCGCTCTGAGCCTGTTCCTTGGCCCGGTCGAGAAAGCCTGCCACAACCGCCTCCATTCGCACGTACTGCTCTTCGCTTCCCGCTGCCCCCTCACACATGCTCACGCGAACGGCGGACGGGCCAGGCGGTGCCGACGGATCAACTTGCCCCTGAGCATGCCCGCCAGGGGCGGTCACAAGCCAATCACACATCAATGCGCCTGGCGCTGCCATCCGCCGGCCGGTGCCTGGTATCAGGCGGGTGCCCTGCCGTGCCCGGTCCGCTGCACCACGCCGGCAATCCGGCATGCCCCGTACGAACAAGGCTTCCGCCCCGGCATGGAGCTGAAGCGCGTCCAGGTCTGTCTCGGCATCGTGAATTGCCTGCGAATTCAGCTAGGTTGCCATCACTTCACCTGACCCCGACAAGGGAGCGGCACTCATGAGCCAGCAGCAGAAGACCTTCCGTGCCATCGAGGTCGGCGACGGCAGCGATGGACAGTGGGCTGCCCATGCACAGGCCCTGTGGCCGCTCGGTGAGGGGTGGATGACCGAGGAGCGTCGGACCCCGGAGGGCGCGGTTCGCGCTCGGAGACTTTTCGAGGCACACATGCCGGAATTGGTCCCGGTGCTCGATCGTCTCGCCGGTCAGCTCGACCGGCCCGATGGGGAAACCTTTCTCACGCTCGCGAACCTGCGACCGTTCTTTTCGAACTGCACGCAGATCGGCGACAACGGCACCCTGCTGCGCAACTACGACTTCAGCCCCGACGAATGCGAGGGCACCATAGTCTCCTCCCACTTCCTGCGCCCGGTGATCGGAATGCAGGACGCGGCCTGGGGCCTGCTGGACGGGATGAACGATGCCGGGCTCGCGGTCTCGCTCACCTTCGGCGGCAGGTTCATCCATGGCCCGGGCTTCGCCATCCTCATCGTCCTGCGCTACCTGCTGGAAACGTGTGACACCGTTGACGAGGCGGTCGGCAAGCTGCGGTCCCTGCCGATCTCCCTACCGCAGAACGTCACCCTCGTCGACCCGGTCGAGGCGGTGACGGTGTTCGTGGGACCGGACATGCCCTTGACCGAGGCGCCGGACGCCTGCGCTGCCAACCACCAGCATCTGCCGGTGCCTGACGAACAGGAGCGGTCCTCCCAGACCCAGGAGCGCCTGGAGGCCGTTCGCGCGGCGGGCACGGACGTGGCGGCGATGCTGAAGGCGCCGCTGTATCGGTCCGGGGACGACGAGGGGTCGGGAACGGTCTACACCGCCCACTACAAGCCCTCCGAAGGCCAGGTGACCTACTACTGGCCCGGCGAGTCCTGGGCACAGTCCTTCGACGGCTTCACCCCGGGGTCCCGCACCGTGACGATCGGCCGAGCCGGCTGAACGAAGAAGGCTGGGCCCTGGGTAACCCGGGTGCGCCCGGGCGGCGCCGGGACCTCAGTACTCGCGCCTCCCGCGGAAGGCCCGGCGGATGAGGCGGATCACGAGCCAGACGGCCAGGACGATGAAAAGGATCACGAGGACCACGAGGACCAGGAGGAAGATGCCGAGCTTCTTGAGGAAGCTCTTCTTCTTGGTCGTCGTCCTGTGGAGACGGACCGCCGACGCGTGATGTGTAGAAGTGGTGTGCCTTAGGCGGATGGTGGAGACGGCACCCTGAAGGGTCGGCGCGGTGCGTACGGTACCGATGGTCGTCGTGTTCTGCCTGGCCGCGGTCGGTGCGGCGGCGGCCGGTGTCGCCGCCAGGCCGAGGCCGAGCAGCAGCGTCACCAGTACGGCCACGGCACGGCCCTTGCGGCCCTGCCGGTGTGTGTGGGTCATGCGAGTCTCCCCGTGTCACGTGTGGATGCCGTTGCTGTCTTGCGCAACGCCGCAACTATTATCGCTGCGGACAGCGATTCTTCCCATCTCCGGATCTGGACGGGGTTCTGATGCGTTATCTGATACGCGACCGCATGCTGGCTTTCCACGAGGAGGCCTGGGTCGAGACGGAACACCGGGAGAAGCTGTTCAAGGTCAACCGCAAACTGCTGCGGCTGCGCACCACGTTCGACTTCGTCGACACCGGGGGCGACCAGGTGGCGAGCATCGTCAAGAAGGCGCTCACCTTCCACCACACGATCCTCATCAAGCAGAACGGTGAGATCGTGGGCCGCATCAGCAAGCGGACGTTCCGGATATTCGGGGACCGCTTCAAGGTGAGCCTGCGCGGCGGGCGCCGGCTGCGCATCGCGGGGAACCTCTTCGACCGCGAGTTCGACATCGCGGACGACAGCGGCACCCTGGCACACATCTCGCGCCGCTGGTTCACCATCCGGGACGCCTATGCGGTCGACGTGATGAGCGACCCGGACTGGCTGCTGCTGATCATTCTCGCGGTGTGTGTGGACCACATCATCGAGGACCGCGAGGGCGAGCAGCTCACCAACCTCTGACGCAAGCACATCTGTGTCACTCGGACATCGACGCGCCGTTGTCGCGGCGCCGAATCGGGGGAGAACCACCTCACCATGATGGGCCATTCGCACGCCGTGAGCGGCGCCCTGCTGTTCGCCGGCACCGCTCCCTATCTGCCGCCCGTGCTGCTGCACACGCACCTGTCGCCCCGCGAGATCCTCATGGGCACGGTCCTGTGTGCGGGCGCCGCACTACTGCCCGACCTGGACCACCACGACGGCACGATCGCGAACTTCCTCGGTCCGGTCTCCCGGCTGCTGTGCCGGTTCGTCGCCTTCGTCTCCGGCGGTCACCGCCATGCCACCCACTCCTTGTTCTTCGTCGCCCTCATGACCGTGGGTACCTGGGCCGGAATCGCCTATCTGGGCAGGCCGTTCACGCTCGCGATGTGCTTCTTCCTGCTGGCGCTGGCGGTGCGGGCACTCAATCTCTGCCCGCCCGGGCACGGTTTCCACGCCTGGGGAACCATCGTGGCGATGTCCGCGCTGGGCACCGCCGCCATCGCCAAGTTCATTCCCTCCGCGCCGGGTTGGCTGCCCTACGCGATCGGCCTGGGCTGCGTGGCCCATCTGCTGGGCGACTCGATCACCAAGCGGGGCGCGCCCTGGTTGTGGCCGCTGAAGACCCGCTACGAGATCGTGCTGATCAAGAGCAGCGGCAACAAGGTGGAGACGGAGATACTGACACCGCTGATGGGCGCCGGGACCATCGTCCTGCTCTGGCTGACCGTCCTGGCGCCGCATCCCCTGCACTGAGCCGGGTCGGCGTCAGCGGTCGCCCCGTGGACGGGTGAGGGTGAAGCGGTCGACGGGGACGAGGTCGCCGTAGGGTCCGCTGACCGTGTAGTAGGTGACGTGGATCGAGGTCGTGCCACCGCGACGGCCGGGGTCGACCTCGAACGCGGCGAAGCCGTAGGGGTGCTGGCCGTCGCGCACCGCCGACCAGGGGGCGTCCTCGATGACGTAGACAGGCGGCCGTTTGCCGGTCGCCGGGTCGGCCGGGCCCACCTTCGTGATCACCCGGCACTGCGGGGTGGGGAAGAGCAGCTGGTTGGAGGGGGCCGAGGTGCCGCCCCCGCCGATCACCATGTGCACGGTGCCCTTGGTGGTGTCGACGGTGTGCGTGTCGGTGGCGACCGGGATCGGCGTGCGGGTGTCGTTGGGCTGCTGGCCCCGGACGGGGTGCGAGCGCTCGTAGTGGTGCTCGTGGCCGCAGACGACCAGGTCGACGCCGTAGCGGTCGAAGAGCGGCACCCACTCCTCGCGGACGCCGAGGTCGGCGCCGTTGAACTTGTCCGCCGTCGAGATCACCACCTGGTGCATGCACACGACGACCCAGTCGATGTCGGGGTTCGCGCGGGAGGCGGCGAGTTCGGCCTCCAGCCAGCGCTTCTGGGCACCGTCGGAGTAGCCGTGCACGTAGGAGCTGCCGGCGTCCTGGAAGGCGACGTCGTCGTTGTTGAGGCTGATCACGCGCACCGCTCCGGCGGTGAACGCGTACCACAGGCCGTGCAGTTCGGCGTCGGCTCCCGAGTCGGGCAGGCTGAAATAGGTCTGGTAGGCGCCGTAGCCGATGGGGCCGTTGCCGAGTTCGTTCTCGTGGTTGCCGGCGGCCGGCATCCAGGGACGGTGGCGGGCCGATCGGGAGTTGTTCTCGAACCAGTCGGACCAGGTGCGCACCCGGTCCGTGGACAGGTTGGCGTAGCAGAGGTCGCCGTTGACCAGGTGGAACAGCGGAGCGATCCGCTCGACGCCGGCGGTGGTGTCCCCGGCGGCGGGGGAACCGAGGTTGTCGTTGACGTAGAGGCCGGCGGCGTTCTTCTGGCCGAGGGTCGGTGTGCCCTGGTCGCCGAAGCTGGTGAAGGTGAACGCCGACCTGCCGCGCGGGGCGGTGCGTACGGTGCCGAACTCGGCCTGCGCGCCCTCGTGTACGGCGGCGTAGACATAGTCGGTGTCCGGCCTGAGGCCGCTCACCCGGGCGTGGTGCACCTGCACCTCGGTGCCGGACTTGGCGTCACGGTACGTCGTGGTCTGCGCGGGGACGCTACGGCCGAGGCCGCCGGCCGGGGTGCCGAGCAGCACGCGGGGCCGCGACACGGAGGCGGCGGTGTGCCAGGAGACCACGACCTCACGGGAGGCGTCGGTCCCGAACTGCAGATGCAGACCGGCGACCCTCGGTGCCCCCAGCGCACCCGGCTTCTCCCACAGCATCGGGCTCGCCGCGGCCGAGGGCGCACCGGCCAGTCCCACGGCACCGGCCAGCCCCGCCCCGGACGCGCCCGCCAGCAGCGTGCGTCTGCTGGGGCCTGAACGGACAACGGATTCAGGTGTGTTCATGACCGGCGATTCTCTCCGGGAGCCGATGAACGGCACGGTGAGATCCGGGTGAACGAAACGTCAAACGTGACGTCGGCGGCCTGTGCGCGCCACCCGGTCGCGCATGCGCCGGCGGCGAGCCCATGAGGGGCGGGAGGGGCGCCGGACGCCTGCGGTCCGGCAGCGTCCCAGGAGGGGCGAGGACCGTATGGTCCGCGTGGCTGGGCTGACGTTGCCGGCGCAGTCACGCACAGCACGGGAAACACGGCGGACCGGCGTGGCGAAGCGGCTATTCGTCGTCCGCGGCGGCGGTGATCTCGACCTCGAGCACGCCCTCGTCGTGGAACAGTTCCGAGGTCAGCCGAGCGGTGTCGGCACCGCCTTCCAGGTGCAGCAGTACGCGCGCGGCGTCATCGGTGCGGCCGGGCAGTCGGTCCACCCTGACCTGCACGATCCGGTAACCGTGTTGGGTACAGGCCTGCATGAGGCGGGGCAGCAGCGCCGTGCCGGTCCGGTAGGTCAGGCGCGCCTCGAAGGCCGCGGCGGTGGTGCCGGGCTCCAGCCGGGAGGTGAACACGGGGTAGCCGCGCACCACGAGGAAGTGCAGGGCCGTCACCGCCAGCGCGAGGATCGGCAGCCCGCCACCACAGGCCATGCCGACCGCGCAGGTCAGCCAGATGGTGGCGGCCGTGGTGAGGCCCCGTACGGCGTCTCTGCGCACGAAGATCAGGCCGCCGCCGATGAAACCGATCCCGGAGACGATCTGCGCCGCCACGCGAGAGGGGTCGAAGGAGACGGTCTCCGTTCCGAGCATCGCCGTGAACCCGTGCTGGGAGACCTCCATCATCAACGCGCTCGCGATGCCGACCAGGGTGTGGGTGCGCAGGCCGGCGCTCTTCTGCTGGGCGGCGCGTTCCCAGCCGATGAGGCTGGACAACAGCAGTGCCAGGGCCAGCTCGGCCAACTGCCGTGGTCCCTGGCCGTTGTGGATGTCCCACAACGGCGCCGACACCATTGCCCCTGCCATACCCACCTCGCACCCCTTCCGGCCGTTCCGTCGATTGCGACGCCTACCCCGCGCCGGGCCGGTGACGCCGACGGCGCGCCGGTGACGCCAGTTGAACCGCTGGCCGAGATGCCCGAGTTCGGTGCGGCGGGGGTGGTTCGAAGGCGGTGATGTCGTCTATTTACCAGGAGCGACGGGTACGTCTGCGATTATGCGCCGTGCCGGTCAGGGTGCGCGGGAGGGGTTTCAACGACGTGTCCACAGAGAACCGCCAGTCGCGGGTGCTGTCCATGCTGCCCTTCGTGGTCATGGGCGCCGTAGCCGTGGTCGACCTGGCGTCCGGCCCGTCGGTGGGCTACTTTCCGCTGGTGGCGGTGGGCCCGGCGTTCGCCCCGCTGGTCGGCGGGTGGAAGCGCACCGCCTGCGTCGGCGGGCTGTCCCTGCTGCTCTGCACCGCACTGAGCTGGTACGACGAGATGACCAACCTCCGGCGCGGCGCCACGATCCTCGTCTCGGTCCTGGGCATCACCGTCGCCGGACTGGTGGCCGTGTCCATGCGCCGGAAACGGGAAGCGGAGCTGGACAGCGTCCGGTCGATCGCCGAGGCCGCGCAGCGGGTGCTGCTCAAGCCGGTGCCACGGCTGGCCGGCCGGCTGCGGGCAGCCGTCTCCTACACGTCCGCCGTGGCCGAGGCCCGCATCGGCGGAGACCTGTACGAGGTCGTCGCCGCCCCGCAGGGCGTACGTGTGATCGTCGGCGACGTGCAGGGCAAAGGACTGGAGGCAGTGGAGACCGCGGCCCTGGTCCTCGGCGCGTTCCGCGAAGCGGCCCTGGACGAAGCGGACTTGATCCAGGCCGGACGCAGACTGGCCCGCTCCGTCGACCGGCAACTGGACGGCGATAAGTTCGTCACCGCCATCCTCGCCGAGGCGAGCGCGCATCGAGTGACATTCCTGAACTTCGGCCACCCCGCCCCGATGCTCCTGCGTGACGACGGCACCGTGGAGCTGCCGGAACCGGCCTCCTACGCACTGCCGCTCGGCCTCGGCGCACACGGCACAGCCGAACCCGAGCCCTACGACGCCGCCTTCCTCCCCGGTGACCAACTGCTGCTCTACACCGACGGCATCATCGAGGCCCGCGACCACGCGGGCCGCTTCTACCCGCTCACCGAACGTGCCCATCTGCTCAAGGAACACGATCCCGAGACCGCGCTGGAGACGCTGCGCCAGGATCTGCTGCAGCATGTCAGCGGCCCCCTTGACGACGACGCCGCGATGCTGCTGCTGCGCTACAGGTGAAGCGGCCCGCCTCGTCCCGGCCCCCTGGATCAGGGGGCGGCGGTCCCGGCCAGCCAGGTGCGGGCGGCGACGACCAGGGTCTGGACTCCGGTGCTGAGCGTGGGCTCGATGACCGGAGCGAAGTGCGGTGAGTGGTTGCTGGGCAGGGAATCGGTGTTCCCGGAGCTCAATGCCGCCATGGCCGTCTCCGCGTCGAGTCCGCCCCAGAACCAGAAGACGGTCGGGACGCCGGCTGCCTCGCCGAAGACACCGACGTCCTCGCTCGCGGCGACGAGCGGCATCGGCAGCAGGCGCTGCTGTCCGAAGTGGGCTGCGAAGGCGGCGACCGTGGCCGTCGTCGCCTCCGGATCGCTGACCAGCAGCGGGGCGCTGTGCGTCCACGTGATCTCCGGCGGTTCGGGGGCCGCGCCGGCCGTGCACTCGGCATGGATGATGCGCTCGATCGCCTCCATGACGCGGGTGCGGACCTGGGGGGAGTAACTGCGCACATTGATGCCGAGTTCGGCCGTGTCCGGGATGATGTTGTCCTTGGTCCCGGCCTGCAGCCGGCCGACGGTGACCACGGCCGCTTCCGCGGGCGGGACCTCCCGGGCGACGATGCCCTGAAGCCGGGTGACCACGTGGGCGGCCATCAGGACCGGGTCCACGGTGGCTTCCGGGCGGGAGCCGTGACCGCCCCGCCCGTGGAGCACGACGGACGCGCTGTCCGCCGCGGCCATGAGCGGTCCGCCGGCGTGACCGATGAACCCGGCGGGGAGCGGTCCCACGTGCTGGCCCAGTACGATGTCCGGCTTCGGGAAGCGCTGGAAGAGGCCGTCCTCCACCATGTCCCGGGCCCCGCGGGCCAGTTCCTCGGCGGGCTGGAAGACGACCAGCAGCGTGCCGGACCAGGAATCGGCGGCACGGGCCAGCAGGGTGGCGGCGCCCACCAGGCAGGTGGCGTGCATGTCATGCCCGCAGGCGTGCATCACGGGGACCTCGCGTCCCTCGGCGTCGGTCGCCCGCGCGCTGCTCGCGTACGGCAGGCCCGTCTTCTCCTCGACGGGCAGGGCGTCGAAGTCGGCGCGGAGCATGACCACCGGCCCGTCGCCCTTGCGCAGTACGCCGACCACCCCGGTGCCGCCGACCCGTTCGGTGACCTCGAAGCCGGCGGAGCCCAGGGCCTCGGCCACGCGCCCTGCCGTGCGGTGCTCCTGAAGGGACAACTCCGGGTGCTGGTGGAGATCGCGATAGAAGTCCGCGAGGTCCGCACTCAGCTCTTCAAGGTCACGCCAATCGCTCGCCACGGGCCTGGGCTCCTTCGTTCCGTCGCGGCAGGGACCACACCTGCGCCTGAGCCGATCATTGCACTGTCCACCCGTCCCCGAGCAGGCCAGGTGGTCTCTCGTGTCCGGTCGCGGGGCCGTCGCTCCTGGGGCACCATGAACGAGACGATCGAGGGGAATCCGGGCAGGGTCGGCATACCGGCCGCCACGGGCGTTCTGTCGCCTCGGGTGTCCAGTGGGGTGTCGGCCAGGCCACCACGTTTTCTCTGTGCCGCGTGCCCGCCGCGACTTCTTCCTCCGCGCAGGCGGGATGCGGCGAAGTCCGGTGGGATGTGGCAGGGAAGGGAGTCGATGCCATGGGAAGCGGCGCGTCTTGGGGCGGACGACCACGGCGGTATCACGGCGCCGGCGTTGTCGCAGGAGTCGTTCTGGCTGCTGCGGGAAGCCTGTCGCTCGTGGCATGCGGTGGCAACGGTGGCAAGGACAACGGCGGTGCGTCGTTCAGTGCCCGTCCCTCGCCGCCCGTGACGGCGTCGTTCTCGGGTACCGCGCCTTCCGCGCTGGCCTCGGCCGCCTCCTCCGCCGTGGCATCGGCCCACGCGTCGGCATCCGCCGCGGCCTCCTCGGCCTCGGCCCGGGCCTCGGAGTTCGAGGCGTCGGTGTCGGCCGAGACCGAGCGGGCGAACGCCGCGGCCCGCGCCGAGCTGGCGAAGGTCAAGGGGCGCGGCAACGCGACGTCCGATGTCTCCCTCACCGGCCTGCCGCGGTCGGAGACCGGCGGGCTGCTCGCGCTGCACGTCAACATCCGCAACTCGACGGCCAAGACGGCGTCCTACGCTGTCCAGGTCGATTTCCGCAACTCCGACGGGAAGGTCGTCGAGACCCGCTACGTCGGCACGGAACACCTCAAGTCCGGTGGGACGGTCCATCCGCTGGCCATCAGTCATCAGCCTCCGGAGCCGAGGCTGACCGCCGAAGTCGCCAAGGCGCAGCGGTACTGACGTACTGACGTCGTCGCCGACAGGGCCGGGAGCCGGCCCTGTCCCTCTCGCACCTGCGAATCCCTCCGCACAAGGGGTTGTCCTGACAATCCCCGCGCCCCTAGGGTCGCCTCGTACGGAGCAAGCGCTTACTGCATGGCGCTCGACTCCGTCTGCCGAGCCTTCAGGAGCGCCGTATGTCCCTGCCCGCACCCCGCCGCCGCGTCGCCGTCATCGGCACCGGCGCCATCGTCACCGGCAGCCATCTCCCCGCCCTCAGAGCCCATGGCGAGCGCGTCGAACTCGTCGCCGCCGTCGATGTGGACGAGAGCAGACTGGCCGCCTTCCGGCAGGAAGCGGGTGCGCAGGTCACCGGTTTCACCTCGACCGAGGCCATGCTCGACGCCGTACGCCCCGATCTCGTGCTCATCGGCACCCCGCCGGCGCTGCACCGGGAGCAGACCGTCGCCGCGCTCAAGGCGGGTGCCTGGGTGCTGTGCGAGAAGCCGTTGTGCCTGTCGCTCGCCGAGTACGACGACATCGCCGCCGCGGAGGAGGCCTCCGGCGCCTACGCCTCGGTGGTCTTCCAGCACCGCTACGGCTCCGGAGCCGTACATGCCCGGGACCTGATCGAGCGCGGCGAGCTGGGTACCCCACTGCTGGCGCACTGCCAGACCACCTGGCACCGGGACACCGGCTACTACTCCGTACCGTGGCGCGGCCGCTGGGCGACCGAGGGCGGCGGGCCGACCATGGGCCACGGCATCCACCAGTACGACCTGCTGCTGCACTTGCTGGGGGAGTGGGCCGAGGTGCGGGCCATGGCGGCGCGGCTGGTCCACGACGTCGAGAGCGAGGACGTCTCCACCGCCCTGGTCCGCTTCCGTAGCGGCGCGCTCGCCACCGTCGTCAACAGCGTCCTGTCCGCGGACGAGGTCAGCCGTATCCGTGTCGACTGCGCCGACGCCACGCTGGAACTGACCCATCTGTACGGGCACGGCAACGCCGACTGGGTCTACACCCCCGCACCGCACGTCGACCCCGGGCGTGCCGAGGTCTGGCGCACCCCCGCCACCGACGTGCCCAGCTCGCACAGCGCTCAACTCGGCGCCCTCCTCGATGCGTTGGACCGCGGTGTGCGGCCCCCGGGCAGTGGGACCGGCGCCCGCATCACCCTGGAGTTCGCCGCCGCCCTGTACAAGGCGGCGTTCACCGGGCAACCGGTGCGGGCGGGCGAGATCGGCCCCGGCGACCCCTACTACGCGGCCATGCACGGCGACCACCCCGACTGGGCACCGAAGGAGCGCGCATGAGCATCCGAGTCAGCCACGTCCACGGCGACCACCTCGCGGTCGAGGCACCGAACGGCACCGAGATCCTCCGCTACGTGTACCGCCCCGACCCGGACGCCTTCGAGGCCCGCAAGCCCTACGCCCACCCCGTGCGCACCCTCGCCGGACGTACCGTGACCGGGTACCGGCCGAACGACCACCGCTGGCACAAGGGTCTGCAGATGACGGCCAGCCATCTGTCCGGGCAGAACTTCTGGGGCGGCAACTGCTATGTGCACGGCGAGGGTTACCTCCGTCTGCCCGAGCGGGTCGGCTCGATGCGGCACGACGGCTTCACCGGCCTCACCGTCACCGACGAACGCCTCGACCTCACCGAGGAGTTGACCTGGGTCGAGAACGGCGGCCGGGAGTGGGCCCGCGAGGTGCGCGGACTCGCCGTGCACACGGTGGACGAGGAGGCCGGCGCCTGGACCCTGGACTGGTCGATCCAGCTCGCCAACATCCATGACGAGCCCCTGCTGTTCGGCTCGCCGACCACCGCGGGCCGCGAGATGGCCGGCTACACCGGACTGCAGTGGCGCGGTCCGCGCGACTTCACCGGCGGCGGTGTGTTCACACCCGACTCCGAACCGGGCTTCGGCGCCGACAAGGTGATGGGCAGTCAGGGGCCGTGGCTGGCCTACACCACCGAGCACGACGGGACCGACGGCCACTCCACGCTCGTCTTCGCGCACGCCCCGGAGAACCTGGACGAGTCGTCCGCGGTCCACGCCTCGCACTGGTTCGTGCGCTCCGAACCGATCCCGACCGTCGCGTTCTCCTGGGCCTTCTTCGAGGAGTTCGCCCTGCCACCGGGGGAGAGCTTCGACTACCGCTACCGGATCGTGATCGCCGACGGCGCCTGGGACCGCGAGCAGGTCGGCCGCCATCTGGAGGCCCTGGCGTGGTGAGCGAGGCGAAGCCCGCGCCGACCCGGCCGTTGCCCGGTGCCGTCGGACTGTCGCACCTGAGTGCCTACGACTGGGAGGCCGCCGACGGTGTCTGCGGCGGCAGCCCGCATCTGCACCTGGTGTGCACCGAGGCGTACGTCGTCACCGCCGGCCGCGGCGCGGTACAGACCCTGAGCCCGGACGGCTACCGCGACATCCCGCTGGGACCGGGCTCCCTCGCCTGGTTCACCCCGGGCACCGTGCACCGCTTGGTGCAGGGCGGTGGTCTGCGGATCACCGTGCTCATGCAGAACAGCGGACTGCCCGAAGCCGGGGACGCGGTGTTCACGTTCCCGCCCGAGGTGCTCGCCGACCCCGAGCGGTACGCGGCCGCCGCCACCCTGCCGCCGGGCACCGGAGCGGACACCGAGGCCGCCGCCCGACGCCGCAGGGACCTCGCTGTCGAGGGCTATCTCGCCCTGCGCGAGGCCATGACCGCCGGGGACAGCGGCCCGTACCGTGCCTTCCAGCAGTCCGCCGCCCGTCTGGTGCGGGCCCGGGTGCCCGCCTGGCGCGAGCTGTGGCGGGCGGGCGCGCTCGCCGCCGCCGAACGCACCGGCGCCCAGCTCGACGCCCTGGAGTCCGGCGAGCCCGCCTATCTCGACGACGCGACCGCGTACCGGAGCGAGCCGAGCCGCCTGGGCGGCTTCGGGATGTGCGGGCGCCGCGACGAGTACGCCCTGCCGGGGACGACGCTGCCGTACGAGGACGAGTCCGCGCGCGCGGTGCGTCGAAGGTGTTCGTCGTGGACCGCGTGCTCGAGCGGCTGCAGAAGGCCGAGGAGATAGGGGCGATCCCGATCAACTTCGCCGAGGGCAACCCGGTCGAGCAGATCAAGGAGCAGACGAACGGTGAAGGTACGGACAAGGGCATCGACGCGGTCGGGTACCAGGCCATGGCCAAGGGCGCGGACCGCGAGGAGCCCGCGGCCGTCCTGAACTCGATCATCGACAGCGTCCGGGCGACCGGAGCGCTCGGCATACCCGGCCTGTACGTGCCGGCCGACCCGGGGGCGCCGGACGAGCAGGCCAAGCACGGCCGGCTCATGGTCGCGATCGGCAAGCTCTTCGAGAAGGGTCTGCGTCTGGGCACCGGGCAGTGCAATGTGAAGCGCTACAACCGGCAGTTGCGCGACCTCATCATCTCGGGCCGCGCACGGCCGAGTTTCGTCGTCTCCCATGAGCTGTCCCTGAACGACGCGCCCACGGCCTACGACAAGTTCGACAAGCGCGTCGAGGGCTACACCAAGGTCGTTCTGCACCCGGGGCAGTAGCTGCTCGCAGTGGCCGCCCGTGGGCTCGGCGACCGGTCCCGTCAGCTCGCTGGGCGAGTCCGCAGAGGTGCCCCCGCTCCAGGACCGGGCGGGGGCACCTCCCGTATCAGGGCAGTCAGCGGACGGCTTGCAGCTGGGGCAGGTCGCGGTCGCGGCCGGAGCCGGCCCCGGCCGCGACGAACGCGGGGCGGCCGGCGAGCAGCCCGGCGGCTGCCTCGGGGACGAGGAGGGCGAGCAGGAGCAGGAGCGGTATCCGCCAGCCGCCGGTGAGGCTGTGCAGGAGGCCGATCATCAGGGGCCCGGCGCCGGCGATCAGATATCCGCCGGTCTGGGCCATGCCGGAGAGGCGGGCGGCGATCTGTGGGGTGGGGGAGCGCAGGCTGAGCAGGGTGAAGGCGAGCGGGAAGGCGCTGCCGGTGGCGAGGCCGAGCACGCAGATCCACAGCCATCCGGCGTGGGGCGCGAGGAGCAGGCCGGTCAGGGCTGCGGCCTTCGTCGCGGCGACGGCGGCCACGAGCGGGCGTTGGGTGGCCATGCGGGTGGCGAGAACGGGAACGGCCAGGCCGAGGGGAATGCTGATGATCTGCACGGCCGACACCATCATCCCGGCCTCGGCCGGCCGGTAGCCGTCGGCGTGCATGATCTCCGGCAGCCATGCCATGAGGGCGTAGAACATCAGGGAGACCAGGCCGAGGAAGGCGGCGACCGCCCAGGCGAGCGGAGAGCGGATCAGGGACACCGTGGCGTCGGGTGTGCTCGGCCGGCTGTGGGCGCGGCGCCGGTGGCCGCGTACGGCGAGTGGCCCCCAGGCGAGTGCGGCCAGCAGGGAGGGCAGCGCCCAGGCGGCGAGCGCGGTGCGCCAGCCGGCGGCGTCGGCGAGGGGGATGGCGAGGGCGGCGGCGAGGGCCCCGCTGGCGGCCATGAGCATCATCGCCACACCGGTGAGGGAGCCGACGCGGGCGGCGAAATGGCGTTTGATGACGGCGGGCAGCAGGACGTTGCCGGCGGCGATCCCCGCACCGGCGAGGACCGTGCCGGTGAACAGCGTCAAGGGGGAGGGCAGGGCCCGGAGGAGGATGCCCAGGGTGAGGAGGGCGAGGGCGGCGGTGATGGTGGTCTCGGTGCCGATGCGGCGGGCGATCGGCGGCGCGAGGGAGGCGAAGACGCCGAGGCAGAGCACGGGCAGCGTGGTCAGGATGCTGACCTGGGTGCCGGAGAGGTGGAAGGCGTCCTGCAACTGGCTGAGGACGGGGGAGATGCCGGTGATGGCGGCGCGCAGGTTGAGCGCGAGGAGGACCAGGCCGCCAAGTGCCCAGAGTCTGGCCGCGCGATGAATGACGCGTGAGTTTTTCACTGTTTCCCTTGGAAATGCCCGAAGGCTTCCCCCTGCCGGAGACGGTGTCTCCGGGTTCGGGGGAAGCCTTCGGGGCGTGGTGCCGGGGTTGCGGCGGGTCAGACGAGGGCCGGGGTGGCGGCCGACCGGTTGTGGAAGGGGCAGACGAGCTGGTTGGCCTGGCCCTTGGTGAGCGCGGCGGCGCCGGACGCGCCGGTACCGGCTCCGCCGAGGAGCTGGAGGATCTCGGTGGACAGCAGATCCTGCCTGCCCTTGAGGGCGTCGGCGGTGGTCTGGTCGGTGGAGAACACCATCTCGGCGGCGATGTTGTCCATGACGATGCGGGCGAGGTTGTCGAGGGCGACGGCCACCGGGTCGGCGGCGGACTGCGCGGTCATGAGGTCGATCAGATGGGAGCCGACCTTGTCCTGGTTCATGAAGTTCTTGATGATGATGCTGTTCTGGTTCAGCTCGTAGGTGGTCCACAGGGACAGCACCACCACGTACAGGCCGGACCAGGCGGCGTCCCCGACCTTCTGGCGCCAACGGGTCATCAGGTCGCTGACGCCCTGGATCTGCACCTTGGACGACCAGTACATGTTCGTGCGGATGCTCGGGTACACGGAGCCGGAGAAGTCCTCGAAGGCCTTCATGTCGAACTCGCGCCTGCTGATCGTGGCGGCGATGTAGTCGTGGGCCTTGTCGAGGATGAACGCGCAGGAGTCCTGCAGATCGGCCGGGAGCTTGGCGTCCGCGAGGGTCTTGCGGGCGGTGTCCAGGGTGGCGGAGAACGTCTGGAGCGGGGTGATCCAGCTCGTGTCCTTCGGGCCGTTGAAGGCGACCATGGCCAGATCGTGTGCGTCGGTGTAGGGGGCCTGGGCCGGCGGAATGTAGTTCGGGTCCAGAGAGGGCGCGCAGATGGAGTAGATGCCGAGCGGGGTGTGGGCGATGGACTTGGCCAGCTCGAACACCTCGTCGACGGGCTTGACCGTCTCCAGTACGGTCCCGTTGTTCACGAGGTAGTACGTGCCGCCGACCATGTCGTTGTTGACGATGACGACCGGGCCGAGGTGCTTGCTCAGGTTGCCGCGCAGGGTGTCGTAGTTGGTGCGCATGCCGGTGTCGACCGCACGGATGTTGTCGCGAGCGGCCTTCTTCCGGGCGGCCTCGGCGGTGCTGGTGTCGGGAGTTCCGCCGTCGGCGTTCGCGGTGCCGGACGCGGCGAGGTTGGTGAAGGCGGCGGTCGCCGCGGTGGCGGCGCCGGCGGCGAGAACGGTTCTGCGGTTGGGTATGGGCACTTCCTGTCATCCCCCTCTGGAATGGACGCGCGGCATCCCCGTGTACGCGCGTTGTGTGGTGTGGTGCTTGTCCCCCGGCGGGCACACGTTTTCGGCCATTTCGGCGGTGCGCCCCGATCGATCACAGGTGCGATCACAGCAACATCCCGCCCCGCACGACGGGGATGGCCGCGCCGCCGCGGAGAGCGGATCGCGCGGGGGGCAAGTGTTCTTCTCCGCGGCGGAGTTCGGTGTTCCGGTCTGCCGTCAGCCCAGGACGTCGGCGGACGGGACGACGACGCCGTACAGGTCGGCGATCGTCGCGAGAGCGCCGTGGTGGAGCTGGGCGGCCGACACCTCCGCGACGTCGGTCTTCAGGGACCTGGTGGCGGTGGCGTCGGCGACCACGGTGGGCCTGTTGCCGCGCAGGAACGCGCCCTGGGCGGTGAACGCGATGCACATGTGTGTCATGAAGCCGGCCAGGATCAGGTCGGTGTTCCCGGCCTCGTCCACCAGCTCGCCGAGGTCGGTGCCGTGGAACGCGTTCGGGGCCTGCTTCGTGACGACCGGCTCACCGTCGATCGGGGCGACCCGCTTGTGGATCTGCCCGACCTCGGCGTTGAGGTCGTACGGGCTGCCCTCGCCGCCGTCGTGCCGGACGTGAATGACCTTCGCACCGGCGGCGCGGGCGTCTTCCAGCAGCTCGGACGCGCGGTCCAGGGCGGTCGGCCAGCCCTCCAGCTCCATCACGCCCCGGGTGTAGGTGTTCTGGACGTCGATCAGGACCAGCGTGGAGTTCGCGAGCACCGCCGGGGTCTGGTCGAGAGAGCTGAGGTCACGCAGGGTTTTCGAAGGCACAACTGCCCCTTGTCGTAAAGATCATGTGGAGATTTTCGGCCAACTGTGTGGGCGGAGTAGACGCTACGATCCGGCCAGGTCGGCGGCAATGTCGTAAAACTTGCAGAACCTGACATGCCGCCCGGACACCCGGGGGGAACCGAATGAGCCAGATTCGAAGACTCGTCGTCATCGTGCTGTTCGAGGGCGTCGACCTGCTCGACGTCACCGGACCACCGGAGGTCTTCGCGCTCCTGCGCCGCGAGATGGACGGCGATCCCGGCTATGACGTCGCGCTCGCCGCCGAAACCCTGCAACCCGTCACCACGTCCGCCGGAGTTCGCATCGTCCCCGACCTGACGCTCGACGACGCCGCCCGCCGCCGCATCGACACCCTCCTCGTCCCCGGCTCCGTCGAAGTCGACCACCGCCGTCAGGTCCACGCCCTCGTGGACCCCGCGGTCGTCGCCCGGGTCGAACAGCTCGCCGCTCGTTCGCGCCGTATCGCCTCGGTGTGCGTCGGCGCGCACCTGCTCGCCGCGGCCGGACTCCTGGACGGCAAACGGGCGACCACCCACTGGTCGACCGCGCCGCAGCTCGCCGCCGACCACCCGGCCGTCGAGGTCGACGCCGACCCGATCTTCATTCGCCAGGGCAACGTCTGGACCGGCGCAGGTCTGACCGCGTGCCTCGACCTGTCCCTGGCCCTGGTCGCCGAGGACTTCGGAGAGCCCGCCGCCGTCGCCGTCGCCCGCCAGCTCGTCATGTACCTCAAACGCCACAGCGGCCAGAGCCAGTTCAGCGTGCCTCTCGAAACCGGCCCCACCTCCCGCCGCATGGACGACCTGCGGCTCCACATCAGCCAGAACCTCACCCGGCCACTGTCCGTCGCCGACCTCGCCACGCACGCGAGCATCGGTGAACGCCACCTCAGCCGCCTCTTCCGCGACGAACTCGGCACCACACCCGGCGCCTACGTCGAGTCCGTACGCCTCGAAGCCGCCCGGGCCCGACTGGAGACCACGGACGACACCCTCGACCGCATCGCCGCCCTCAGCGGCTTCAACACCATCGACACCCTGATCCGCGTCTTCCGCCGCCGCCTCAACACCACCCCCAGCGACTACCGCAAACGGTTCCGGCACGTCCCGGCGCCCTGAACCCGAAGCGGCGGAACGGCCGGTCAGCGCGTGGTGCGGGAGCCGTGGCCGCTCGTGAGCACGGCCACGGCGGCGAGCAGGGCCAGGACGACACCGGTGAACCACGTCGTCGCCGCGGTCACGGTCATCGAGCGGCTGGCCACGCCCAGGCCGACGGGGAACAGGGCCAGGCCCAGGTAGCAGGCGAGGAAGAGACCCGCGAGGGCTTCACCGCGCCGGGCCGCGGCGGCCGTACCGGCCACAAGGCCGACGGCAGACTTGAACAGTACCCCGGCCCCCGCACCGGCGGTGAGCACGAAGACCGGCAGGCCGGTGACGTGCAGGGCGACCGCGAGGAGGGTCATCCCCGCGGCCTGGGCGAGCAGGCCGACCGTCCACCGGGTCCGGTCGCGAAGGCGGCCGGTGAGAACCTGGGCCGCCGCGGCGGCACCGAACACGGTGAACACGATCAGCCCGGCCAGCGCGTGGGAGGGGTGGTGCAGGGTCCCGCTGACGAACCCGGGGGCCACGGACGCGAACAGGCCGAAGACGGCCATGGACGCGAACCCCGCCGCTGCCGCGCCCGGGTATCCCCGCTCGCCCAAGGCGGCGCCGACCCGCTGGGGCCGGTACGACGGCCGGACCGCCGGCTTGCGTACGGTCTCCGGAGTCAGGGCGATGGCGGCGACGCCCGTCAGGAGCAGCACGCCGAAGACCGCGTACGGCAGGTGCAGCGGCGCGCCCAGGTACTGGGCGAGCACCCCCGCGGCGAGCGGGCCGAGGCCCAGACCGCCGACGTTGGCCGCGGTCGACACGAGCGTCAGTGACACGGACCGCCCGCGCCACCCTGCCGGCAGCCGGGCAGCTGCGCGCGGCGGTCGACCTCGTCCGGGGCGAGCCGTGCGGCGAGACCACGGTCGGCGTGACGCAGGGGGCTCCACCCCCGCCCCTTGGTGCCGCAGGCACCCGAGTGGACGCTCGGGGTCGTCCAGCCCCGCGGCCTGCCGCCGTCCGCGGCCGCCGCCGAGCCGGGCGTGGCCCGGGCGACGGTCCGCGCTGCGGCAGTCGGCACTCGCGTCTCGGCCTCGCCTGCCGTGATGACCGGGCGGGGCTTCTACGACCACCACCGCGAGGGCTGACCGCGAACGAGCCGCGAGACGTGGTCACCGGCACACGGCACTCGCCGGCACTCGACGGTTTCCGGGGCACGGCCGCGGCTCACGTCGGGCCACGTGCCGCGGGGAGTCCGAGCACGACCCCTCAGCGGCGGCGGGCGTTGAGCCGGGCCGCCTGGCGCGTCAGGTAGTCGCGCTCGGCGCGGGCGGGTGCCTTCTGGGCCGCCTCGGCGTACAGCCGTGCCGCCGTCGCCAGGTCGCCGTCGCGCTCGTGGAGGTACGCCGACACCGCGGCGTAGCGGGGCAGCGAGTCGTCCAGCGGTGCGAGCGCCGCCAGCCCCGCGCGCGGTCCGTCGGCCTCGCCGACGGCCACTGCGCGGTTGAGGCGAACGACCGGGCTGTCGGTCAGGCGGGCCAGCTCGTCGTACCACTCGACGATCTGCACCCAGTCGGTCTCCCCGGCGGTGGGCGCGTCGGCGTGGAGCGCCGCGATGGCGGCCTGGGCCTGGAACTCGCCCAGCCGGTCGCGGGCCAGGGCCGCCTGCAGGATCTCCACACCCTCCGTGATCGACTGGGTGTCCCACCGGCTGCGGTCCTGTTCGGCGAGCGGCACCAGGCTGCCGTCGGGTGCGATCCGGGTGGCCCGCCGGGCGTGGTGGAGCAGCATGAGGGCCAGCAGCCCCGCCACTTCGGGGTGATCGATCGCGGCCGCGAGTCGCCGGGTGAGCCGGATGGCCTCGGTGGCGAGGTCGACGTCGCCGGAGTAGCCCTCGTTGAAGACCAGATAGAGCACGCGCAGCACGGTGGCGACGTCGCCGGGCCGGTCGAACCGCACGCCGGAGACGGTGCGCTTGGCACGGCTGATGCGCTGCGCCATCGTCGCCTCGGGCACCAGGTAGGCCTGCGCGATCTGACGGGTGGTCAGCCCGCCGACGGCGCGCAGCGTGAGGGCGACCGCGGACGACGCCGTCAGCGACGGGTGGGCGCACAGGAAGTAGAGCTGGAGCGTGTCGTCCACGGCGGGCGCGGGCCCGGGCGCCGGTTCCTCGTCGACGAGGTCCTCACGCCGGCGGCGGGCGGCGTCCGCCCGGGTCGCGTCGAGGAACCGGCGCCACGCCACGGTGACCAGCCAGCCCTTCGGGTCTCGCGGCGGGTCGGCCGGCCAGACGCGCACGGCCTCGACCAGCGCGTCCTGCACGGCGTCCTCGGCCGCCGCGAAGTCGGCTCCGCGGCGGACGAGGATCCCGAGCACGCCCGGCGTGAGGCTCCTCAGCAGGACCTCGTCCATCGATGTGGTCACTCCGTGATGGTGGGCGGCTCGGTCAGGAAGGGGCGCAGTTCGAGCCACTCGTGGATCGGCCTGCCGCCCGCGCCGGGGGCCGCCGACAGTTCTCCGGCCAGCTCGACCGCGCGCTCGTAGGTGTCGACGTCGATCACCATCCAGCCGGCGATGAGGTCCTTGGTCTCGGCGAACGGGCCGTCGGTGACCGGCGGGCGCCCCTCACCGTCGTACCGGACGAACGTGCCCTGGGGAGCGAGCGCCTGACCGTCGACGAACTCGCCGGTCTTCTCGAGCCGGGCCGCGAAGTCGTTCATGTACTGCACGTGCGCGGAGATCTCCTCCGGCGTCCACTGGTCCATCGGCACGTCGTTGACCGCAGCCGGAGCGCCGCGGTAGTGCTTGAGCAGCAGGTACTTGGCCATCGTGGTTCTCCTCGGTGCTGGTGCGACCCATTGTGGTCGCGTTCACCACTGGGACGGAGCCGGCCACGGGTTCTCGACATCGCCGGCCGAAGATTTTTCTCCGACCGGGTCGTCACGGCAGGTGGTCCACCGCGCCGCGGACGACCTCGTGCCCTGTTCCGCATGAATCATGGCAGTGTGGACGGAAACCAGATTTTCGGTGAGGGCGAGCCGATGGACGCGCTCGAAGTGGCGCGGACACCCAGGACGGCGGTGGCGTGGCTGCCGCCGCAATCGCTCTGGCCGGTGATCCAGGACATCCGCTGGGAGCACGATCCGCAGGTACGGCGGTGGCCGCCGCACGTGAATCTGCTGTTCGGCTTCGTACCGGAGGAGGAGTTCGCGCGGGCCGTGCCGCTGCTCTCCGCGGCCGCGGCGCAGAACCCGGCGTTCACCGCGCGTCTGGCCGGCGTGCGGTACTTCCGGCATCGGTACGACGCGACGGTGTGGCTCGATCCGGCAGCGGCGGGCCTGGCACCGTGGGCCCGTCTCCAGGGGGCGCTCGAGCTGCGGTTCCCGCTGTGCCACGGGCGCGGTGGCCGCTTCACCCCGCATCTCTCCCTCGGCCGCGCACGCGACCCGCGGCGACTGGCCGCCGAGTGCGCTGCGCGGCTCGGCACTCTGTCGGCGGTGGTGGAGGAGGTGGTCGTGCTCAGCCGTCGGGGCGAGGAACCCATGCGGCCCCGGGCCGTGATCACGCTGGGCACCGGCGAGGCCCGCCGCCTGCCGGAGCGCTGAGGCGGCCGCCGTCGGCCCTCGGTGACCGGCCGGGCGTCTTCGGCGAGGGGCCGGGCCGGCATCGGCTCCGATCCGGCGGCGTCGAGGTCCCGGTCGGACTCACGCGCGGTACCGGTCCCTGGCGAAGACCGCACCAGGCGCGGTCACCCGGTGCGTCCGTGCTGGTGCTCGGTCGATGCGTGCGCCGGTTCGGTCGAGTGCTCTTCGCCGTGATGGTTCTCGGGTGAGTTCGCGCGGGTGAGCGGGGTCGCTACTCCGTCGGTGGCGGTGAAGCGGCGGACGCCCGGTACGGCCGCGGTTCCGGTGCAGGCCAGGCCCACCGCGATCGCGGCGGCCCACAGGGGAGCCCGTGGGCCCCACGCGTCTGCCGCGAGCGGGGCGAGGACGTAGCCGAGGGGCGTGGCGCCCAGGGAGAGCAGCCAGTCGTACGACGTGACGCGGGCGAGCACCTTGGGCGGGATGGCGGCCTGGACGGAGGTCTCCCAGACGGGGTTGAGGAAGCCGAGGCCGGCCAGGGCGAGGCCGTAGGCGACGATGACGGCGACGGCTGGGGCGCCGGCTGCGAAGAGGGCGAGCGGCAGTGCGTATGTCGCGATGCCCAGGTTGGCCACCAGGATCGGCCGACGAGGGCGGGCACGTCCGGCGAGGAGGGAACCGAGCAGCAGTCCGACGGCGCCGGCCTGGAGGATGGCCACCCAGGTGCCCTCACCGCCCAACTGCCTTACGGCCAGGGCGGGTCCGAGCGTCGACAGCACGGCCGCGGCACCGTTCCAGACGGCGTGCGCGATGAGGCTCGTCCAGTACCAGTCACGGCTGCGGACCTCCTGCCAGCCCTCCACGAGGTCGACCCGCAGCGAGCCGCGCTCTCCCGGGAGGTGGGCGATGCGGATCAGGGCGAGACTGGCCGCGCTGACGGCGAAGGACGTGGCGTCCACGATGAACGCCCACCCGGGTCCGGCGGTCAGGATCAGCGCTCCTGCCAGGGCCGGGCCGCCGAAGCCGGTGGTACTGCTGACCACGCCGAGCGCGGAGTTGGCGGCCTGCCGGTCCTCCTCTCGCACCGTGCCGGTGATCAGCCGTGGCAGGGTCGGCATGGCGAACGCGGAGGCGGCGCCGCCGACCGACGAAGCGAGTGCGATCTGCCACAACTCGGCTGTGCTGCCGAGGAGTTGGATGCCCACCCAGAGTTGTGCGGCACACCGGACGAGATCGGTGCCGAGTGCCACCGTGCGGGCGTTGAACCGGTCCGCGACGACTCCGCCGAGGGGCAGCAGCAGAAGCCGCGGGACCATCGCGCAACCGAGGACGAGTGCGAGGGCCGACGTGGACCCGGTGGCCCGCAACACGGCGAGGGAGAGTGCGGCGGGCACGACGGCGTCGCCGACGAGGGACAGCGACCGTCCGAGGAAGAGCAGCCGGAAGGCGCGGTTGTGCAGCAGTCGGTAGGGCATGGCGGCGAATGTATTTCGATGCCAAAGATTCGTCAACGAAATATATGGCAGCGAAATATGAGGTGCCGAAATATCTGAAGCCGAAGCGCCACGCCGTACCCTGGGAGACATGGAGCGGACGAAGCCCACAGGGCACGACCGGACGGATGAGCACGTCACCCGCTGGAAGACGGTGCTGCCCGACCTCGACCCTGACATCGAGGGCGCGGTGACCCGGATGCAGAAGATCACCTCGCATCTCGGCAAGGTTCGGGAGCGGTCGCTGGTCAACTACGAACTGGAACGCCACGAGTTCGAAACCCTGCACAGGCTCGCCGCCCGCGCGGGCCGGGCGGCCCCGTCCGAACTCGCCGCCGATCTCGACCTCGCCCCGGCGTCGGTCACCGGCCGCCTCGACGCCCTGGAGCGCCGCGGCTTCGTGCGCCGCACGCCGTCGAAGACGGACCGGCGCCGCGTCGACGTCGAACTGACCGAAGCCGGCCGTGCGATCTGGCTGGGCGCGATGGACGTGCTCGGTGACGAGGAATACCGGCTGCTCGGCACTCTCTCGCGCGAGGAACGCCGCACCCTGTCCGACCTGCTGCGCCGCGTCGCTCTCGCGGCGGAGGCACCCGGCCGGCGGTCCTGACGGCCGGCGGTCGAGCCTGTCCGGGCCGACCGTGGCGCCCGGGCCCGGCACGTCCGGGGCTCAGGCGGGCGTGTCCATCCGCTGGGCGCCGATGACCTTGAGGAGTTGCAGGTTCCGGTAGGCGCTGGAGCCCGGTTCGGCGGTGAAGAGCACTACTTGCTGCTCGCGGTCCGGCACGGTGAGGAGGTCGAAGTCCAGCTCGATCGGGCCGACCTGCGGGTGCTGGAAGACCTGCCGGGCATGGTGGTCGATTCCGAGCTCCTGGGAATTCCAGAGCCGGGCGAAGTCCTCGCTGCCGGCCAGGAGTTCGGCGATGAGCGGGCGGACCTCGGCCCTGTCCGGGTAGCGGGTGGTGGCCACCCTCGGATGGCTGACGGCACTGATCACGAGCCGCCGGTGGTCGTGCCTGATCGCGAACGCCCGGCAGGACGGAGTCGCCACCTGCATCGGCGACGGCAGGCGGTGCAAGCCGAAGTCTATCGATATCAAGTATCTTGATGTCGAGATTTGACCTACGGTGGAACGGGGGCCTCGCCATGCGAGGGGACAGGGACGGACTGATAGCGCAGCTGCGGCGGCCGCCGGGCGGGCGGGACGCGCGGATCATGCTGCTCGCGCAGTGCGTGGACCGGACCGGGACGGGGGTGTGGGCGGCGGCCTCGGTGCTGTACTTCACCTTCGTGAGCCGGCTGGACGCGCGCCAGCTGGGGCTGCTGCTGGGGGTGGGGGCGATCGCGGGGATCGCCGGGTCACCGCTCGCGGGCCGGGCCGCCGAACGGCTCTCCGTGCGCGCCCTGCTGATCGGCTGTCATCTGCTGCGACTGGGTACCATGCTCCTGCTGCTGGTCGCCGACGACTTCGCCGCGCTGCTGTCCGTGGTCGCTCTCACCTGCCTGGGGGAGCGAGCGGCGAAGACCCTGGAGATGCTCTTCGCCACCCGGGTCGCGGGCGAGCGGCGATCCACCTACCAGGCGCTGTTCCGTAGTGTGGCCAACGCCGGATACGCGATCGGCGCGGGCATCGCCGCGCTCGGCCTCGGCGTGGGCACCGCGAACGCCTACCGTGCTCTGATCCTGGCCAACGCGCTCTCCTTCGTCCTGGCCGCCGCACTGGTCTGGCGGACCCGGGAGCCGGTCGGCCACGGCCTGGTCGTGGCGCAGAACGACAGCAGTACCCCTGGCGAACCGTCGTCCGCCCCCAGCCCCTGGCGGGACCACGGATACCTGCTCTTCGTACTGCTCGACATCCCCATGAACCTGGACGACTCGGTTCTCAACGTCGGCCTGCCGTTGTGGCTCGTGCATCACACCAGCGCGCCGCACGCAGTGGTCCCCGCCTTCCTGGTGGTCAACACCGTGCTCGTCGTGGTCCTCCAGCTCCGGGTCTCGGCCCGGGCCGAAGGGGCGCGCGGAGCGGCTGCGGCAGTGGGCTGGTACGGCATGACCTTCCTCGCCTGCTGCCTGGTACTGGCGACCGCCACCGGCGGCAGGGCCTGGTCGGCCTCATTCGCCATGCTGGGAGCCGCGATTCTGGTCACCCTGGCCGAACTGTTGCGCTCGGTGAGTTCCTGGGAGCTGGCGGTCAGCCTGGCTCCGCCGCGTGCCCGGGCTTCCTACCTGGGAGTGGCCGGGATGTCCCAGTCGGTGCAGAAGTCGGTGGGTCCGCTGCTGCTCACCGGTGCGGTGATGACGGCCGGTCCGGCGGGCTGGCTGGCCCTGGGTGCGGTGGTCACCGGGCTGAGCCTGGTGCAGCGACGGACCGGCCTGCGTCGACTGGCGACCCTCGCCGGCCCGGCCGCGCCCCGACAGGCGGCCGGCGCGGCGAGGGTCGCCAGTCGGGCCGACCAGTCATAGGAGCTATGGAGCCATGCAGCCGTGCAGGCGCGGTGCAGTTGGTGGTCGTCGGTCTCAGGGGGGAGGGGAGGGCCGGTTCCGTTGCCGGGGCTACCGTTGCTCCAGCCCCCTTCGTGCCGACCCCGGGAGAGCCCCCGTGCCCGTGCCCCTCGACGACGACCTGGTAGCGCTGCTGCGCCGCCCCAGCACCTGCTACATCGCTACGACGATGCCTGACGGTTCGCCCCAGCTCACCCAGACCTGGGTCGACACCGACGGCGAGCACGTCCTGATCAACAGCGTCGAGTCGCATCAGAAGACCCGGAACATCGCGCGTGACCCGCGGGTGGCCGTCGCGGTCGCCGACCCTGCGGAACCGTCCTCCTACATCCAGATCCGCGGCCGTGTCGTGCGCGTGACCACGGAGGGCGCGGTCGACCACATCGAGACGCTCGCGCAGAAGTATCTCGGCGGGCCCTACCCCTGGTTCGGCGGTCGTGACCAGGTTCGGGTGATCTATGTGATCCGACCGGAGCGGATCAGCGGACCTGGCCGCTGACGTTGGTGAGGCGCGTGTCTCCCGTCCCGATCCCCACCCTGCCGATCCCGGCGGAGGTGAGCCGGGGCGTCACAGACCCGCGTCGCGCTCGGAGAACGCGCGGACACCGCCCAGGGCCAGTGCCGTGACGATCTTTTCCCCGGGGCTCCCTCCTTGGCCCCGCCCGAGTTGCCCGGCGCGGGTTGGGCACCACAGGTGTCCGGTCGGCATGTCGCACCAGCTGTCCTGGCCGGAGGCCGTCCGACCAGGGCTACGATCCCCGCTTCGCCGCCAGATACCTGCTCAGTGGCGGCTCCTGGGCCAGCACCGCTCCGATGGTCACCGCGAAGGTGATCGCGGCGGACAGGACGATCAGCCAGGACAGCAGGGCGAGGACCATGCCGAAGGAGCCGTACTCGTTCAGGGAGCGGTTGAGGGCACCGGGCATGTACAGCCGTGCGGTCAGGCTGAGCGCGGTCGTGGCGGCCGAGGCCAGCAGTGCGCCCGGCAGGAGCGTCAACCAGGGAACGCGGCCGGCCAGCAGCAGGTGCTGCGTCCCCAGCCAGATCCCGATGCCCACCAGGAAGACGAGAGGGGCACCGAGCCAGAGGCCGGAGCCGAAACCGTTGCGGACCGGCCCTTGGAGAAGGACGACCAGCACCAGTGCGAGCAGCCAGACCACCCAGCGCCAGGCGGCGATTCGGGTGCCCAGCCTCGGCAGACGCCAGGCGCGCTCGCAGACCCGGGCCATGGCACGGCTGAAACTGGTCGCGGAGATCAGGGTGATGAGCAGGCCGACGGCCCCGCTCGTGTCCCGTAGGGCCGTGTCGGTGGACGGGGTGAGAACCTGTTGCACCTGCTGGTCGGCAGGGCCGGTGAGACCGAACAGGGCCCGCAGCGACTCGCTGAGCTGCTCGCGGACGGCCTGCGGGGTGAACGCCGCGATCGCGAACAACAGAGGTACGCAGGCCAGGAATGCCTGAGCCGCCAGCCTCGTGGCCGCGTCCAGCAGGTTCGCGGACAGCAGGCGGCTCGTCAGCGCGGTGACGACGGGGAAACGCCGTTCGGCGTCGGCTCGCAGACGCACCAGCCGTGCCGTCCACGACATACCGCCTCCCGACCGCGTGCCGCCCTGTCGTAGGACAGTCAAAGCGGCCCGACACGTGGGCGGCGAGCGGGGCGGGCCCGATCGGGCGCGCTCAGCCGTCACGGGGGGGCGCGAGGGCAGGCAGCCCGCCCAGGCCCTGTGGACCGGTCGGTTCGGCGGGGGTCCGGCAGCATGGCGGCGGTCAGCCGCTCCAGAGAGCGTTCCGGCGTTCGATCACCGGACCTCGTCGGTCCTCGGGAGCCGGCCAGGAGCGGGTCGGGCAGTGCGTGCAGCGGCCCGGCCGACCGCGGGGGACGGAGCGCGTACGGCGGTGTCGGCGCCGCTGACCCGAACGGGCTACCCCTGGTCGCGTGGCCGCCCCGTTACAGGTCGGCTGAACAGACTTGGAGGTGGAGGCGGCGAGGAGGTACCGGTGGCTGACGGCGACGCACATCCGGAGGACCCTGCGGAACGGCCCGATCCGGAACAACCGCGGGCGCGGGCGGCGGCCCTCGAAGGCGAGCAGGCGCGGCCGCCCCGGCACCGCCTCACCTCCTTCCTCGCCGCTGTGCTCATCGTCGTCGGATGTGTCCTCGCCCCGCTCTCCGTCATCGCCGTGTGGGCGGCCGACGAGTTGGGCGACACCGACCGCTACGTGGCCACGGTCGCCCCGCTCGCCTCGAACCCCGAGGTGCAGAACGCCGTGGCCAACAGGGCCACCGACGCGCTCATGACCCACCTCGACCTGCCCGCACTGCTCTCGGAAGCGGTCCCCCAGGACCGGCCCCGTCTGCAGAAGGCGCTGGGCGGCAGGCTCGGCGACTCGCTCGAAGAGGCCGTGCGCAGCTTCGTCCACGACAAGGCCCGGGCGGTCGCCGCGTCGGACGCCTTCAAGACCGTCTGGACCGACGCCAACCGCAGGATCCACAGCTCTCTCGACAAGGCCCTCACCGGCAGCGGCGGCGGCGCGGTCCAGCTGAAGAACGACACGGTCACTCTCGACCTCGCTCCCCTCATCGACCAGGTCAGAACGCGCCTCGTCGATGCCGGGATGTCCGTCGCCGCACACATCCCCACCGTGCACACCGACTTCACCCTCGTCAGATCCGAGCAGGTCGGCAAGGCGAGGACATACGTCCGGCTGCTCCAGCTCGCGGGCAACTGGCTGCCGGTGCTGGCCGTCGTGCTGATCGCCGCCGGCGTCCTGCTCTCGGTCCGGCGGCGCCGGGCCCTGGTCGCCGGCTGCCTCGGCGTCGCCGTCGCCACCGGGGTGCTCGGCATCGGACTGCGCGCGTTCCGCGTGATCTACCTGGACCGGCTGCCCGCCGACGTCTCCCAGGGCGCGGCCGGCGCCGTGTACGACGCGCTGACCCACTTCCTGCAGACCACCGTGCGCATGGTCGTGGCCCTCGGTGTCGTCATCGCCCTGGGCGCCTGGCTCACCGGCCCGGGCCGGCACGCGGGGCTCGTCCGACGGCTGTGGACCTCCGGCATCGGAGCGGTACGCGTCACCGCCGACCGCGCCGGTCTGCGCACCGGGCCGGTCGGTCCCTTCGTACGCCGTCACCGCACGTGGCTCACCTGGATCCTGGTGGCTCTGTCGTTGCTGGTCTACCTGTTGTGGTCGTACCCCACCGGCTGGGTGGTGGTCGGCATCGCCCTGTGCCTGCTGTTCCTGCTGGCCGTGGTGGAGTTCCTGGCGGCAGAGCCGTCGGCCTCGCCCGGCGAGCAGGCCGCGGCCGGGGCGTCCGCCTGACATGCGTCCGCCCCCGCCCGGCCGGTCAGCTCTCGTCCCCGCCACCAACGCGGGAGGCGGGCATGCGCGCCGGGCGTCCACACCACGCCAAGACCACGCCGGCCATGCCCATGCCGTGGCCGCTGCCGCGTCAATACCGCACAGCGGCACCGACCTCGGCCTGCACCGTTGCGGAGAGGTCGCGGGTGCTGCGCGCCGTCGCCGTGCCCGACGTGCCTGCCGCCACATCGGGGACCGTCACCACGACCACGTCCAGCAGATTCCCTCCCGAGTCCCGGAAGTCGACCTGAACGGCGAAGGACTTCTTCGCGTCCGTGGTGTTGTCCGCCGTCACCGTGACGGTGCTGCGCCCGCTGCCGTCCGTGCCCCTGGCGCCGAGCTTCACATCGGCCTTGGTGTCGATGCCGCCCTTGACCGAGTCGATTTCCCGGCGGGCCTCGGCGTTGGCCGAGGCCAGGGCATCGGCCGCCCCAGAGCCCACGGACGCGGCCGCGGAGGCCGCCTTGCTCGCGACGCCCGACGGAGTACCGGTGTGGTCCGAGCATCCGCTCGCGCAGAGGGCGACAGACGCCAACAGCACGGTCACCGTCGCACCCCGTCCCATGTCGCCCAGCACGCACCGGCCTCCCTGCCCCCGTGGTCGGTCAACTCTTGCGGTCCTCCGAGTGAAGTACCAGCGGCCGAAACCCGCATGTCCAGGTCCGGGCAGGCGGAGGCCCGACAGCACACGTGCGGCCCCGGGCCCAGCCGTGCGGTGGGCCACGGCAGCTCCCGGCACCCCTCACCCGAGCGGCGTAACGCCTGTGGCCGAGTCACCTGTCCGGCCCCACGGTCGAAAGGGCGAGGACGTGGCGCCCGAGGGCGCCGTCCGCCCCACGAGAACGGAGCGCCACCATGACCGCACAGCCCCACTCCGGACCGTCCTCCGGTGGCTACGGCCCGGGCCCCGCCCCGAAGAATTCCTGGGCCACCGGCGGCGCCACCTTCGCCGGCGTGCTGATGCTGTTGAACGGCATCCTGGCCATCTTCCAAGGCATCTCCGCGATCGCCGCGGACGACGTCTACGCCCGCATCGACCACTACGTGTACAAGGCCAACCTCACCGGCTGGGGCTGGATCCTGCTGGTTCTCGGTGTCATCGCCGCCGTCGCCGGCTGGGGCATCCTCTCCGGCGCCGCATGGGCACGCGCGGTCGGCATCGTGCTGGCCTCCCTGAGCCTGGTGGCCCAGTTCCTCTTCCTCCCGTACGCACCCCTGTGGTCCGTGATCATGATGGCCATCGACGTGTTCGTCATCTGGGCGCTCGCGGTCCACCAGCCGGAAGCCACGCGTCGCTGATGCGTCGCTATCCGCCCATCGCCGACCACGGCATGGTCGGCGACCTCCAGACGGCGGCCCTGGTCTCCTCCGAGGGAGTCGTCGACTGGTTCTGTTCGCCGCGCTTCGACTCGCCGAGCCTCTTCGCGGCACTGCTCGACCACGATCGCGGAGGCCACTTCGCGATCAGCGTGGCGGGCCCCGACGTCACCACCCGCCAGCTGTACCTCGCCGACACCGCGGTGCTCATCACCCGCTTCCTCACCCCGGACGGCGTCGGCGAGGTCGTCGACTTCATGCCGCCGAACCGCAGTGGGAGGGCCACGGACCGGCACCAGTTGGTCAGGGTCGTACGGGTGACCCGGGGCAGAATCCGCTTCAGCCTCTCCTGCCGTCCCCGCTTCGACTACGCCCGGGCCTCCCACCGGCTCGACCTGCGCGGTGACACGGCGCACTTCTCCGGCCCCGGCACCGACGCCCGCCTCCAGGTCACCGGAGCGGGCCCGATACACCTGGAGCGCGACGGCCAGGACGTCACGGCCGTCGCCGAGCTGGAGCAGGGACAGTCGGCAGCCGCCGTACTGACCGTGTATGCGACGGGCGGTGAGGCGCCCCCGGAACCGACCGAACGGAGCATACGTGCCGACTTCGAGGAAACCTGCGCCTACTGGTACCGCTGGATCCGGCGCAGCCGTTACCGGGGACGCTGGCAGGAGACGGTCAACCGCTCCGCGATCACCCTCAAGCTGCTCACCTACGCTCCCACCGGCGCACCCGTCGCGGCGCTGACCACGGGCCTGCCCGAGCAACTCGGGGGCGAACGCAACTGGGACTACCGCTACACCTGGGTACGCGATGCCTCCTTGTCCGTCCACGCCCTCTTCGGCCTGGGCTTCGCCGACGAGGCCCATGCCTTCCGCCGCTGGATCATCGAGCGGGTGCTGGCCGGCGGCACGGTCACCGGTGAACCCCTGCAGATCATGTACCGCGTCGACGGCGACCCCCACCTGGGCGAGGAGATCCTCGGCCAACTGGAGGGCTACGGCGGCTCGTCCCCCGTCCGGATCGGCAACGCCGCCGCCGACCAGCTCCAGCTCGACATCTACGGCGAGGCCGTCCACGCCCTCACCCACACCGACGACCTGGCCCACTTCATGGGCTACGACGGCTGGCGCGGCCTGTGTCGCGTACTGGACTGGCTGGTGAAGAAGTGGGACCGGCCGGACGAGGGCATCTGGGAGACCCGCGGCGGCCGGCAGGACTTCACCTACAGCCGTGTGATGTGCTGGACGGCCTTCGACCGTGGCATCCGCGTCGCTCACGAACTGGCCCGACCCGCCGACGTGCCCGTCTGGACCGAGGCCCGTGACACGATCCTCCGGCAGATCATGGACCGCGGCTGGAGCGAGCGCCGTAAGGCGTTCGTCCAGCGCTACGGCAGCGACGTCCTCGACGCCTCCCTGCTCCTCATGCCGGCGGTCGGTTTCATCACGCCACGCGACCCGCGCTGGCTGTCCACCCTCGATGCCATGGACGCGGAACTGGTCTCCGACAGCCTCGTCTACCGCTACGACCCCGGCGCGTCCCCCGACGGCCTGCGCGGCAGCGAAGGCACCTTCTCACTGTGCAGCTTCCTCTACGTCGATGCCCTCGCCCGCGCCGGCCGACTCGGCCAGGCCCGCTACGCCTTCGACAAGATGCTCACCTACGCCAACCACGTCGGCCTCTTCGCCGAGGAGATCGGTGCCAGGGGCGAGCAACTCGGCAACTTTCCCCAGGCGTTCACCCATCTCGCGCTCATCACGGCGGCCATGGCGCTCGACGGGGAGCTGGACCGCGCGGACTGGTGAACCGTGTGCTGCTTCCTGGGGGAGGGGCTGCTGCTGGGTCACGCAGTGGATTCCGCCGCCAGCGCGTTGCCGAGGTCGACGGAGTTCGGACCGTGCGGCGCGAGCCAGGGGGCGAGTAGCGCGGCGGGACTCAACAGGGCGACGAAGCCCAAGCAGAACAGCTGCCGCGGTGACCGCGCGGCCGCGGACCGCAGTGCGGCCAGACGGGTCGACGCGTCAGGACGACGCTCATGCCGCAGACCTCCTCGCCCTGAGGGTGATCCGCGGGTCGACCAGAGGCAGCATCAGGTCGACGACGAGGTGCACGGTCATGAACAGGGCGACGATGACCAGGGAGATGGCCTGTACGGTCGGGAAGTCCTGGGTCGCGGCGGCCAGTTCGAGAAGCTGCCCGAGCCGCCCGCGCCGGACGCGCTCTCCACGAGGACCGTGCAGACCAACAAGATCGAGACGATCAGCCCTCCCGTGGTCAGCACGGTGCCCGGCGCGTTGCGCAGCACATGCCGGCGGATCACGTGCCGCTCGCGCCCGGGCAGCACGTCGTAGGGCACCTCGTCGACCAGGTCGGGGACGGCGGGGTCAGCCGGCAGTCGGGGCGCCGGACACACGGCGTTCGCCGCCGTTGCCTTCCTGCCAGAACCGGTAGACCTCGACGGCGTCCTCGTGCGGCTCGTAGCGCATGGGCAGCCGGCGCTCGGCCCAGTTCCTGGCGAACTCGCCGTAGAAGGTGTCGAGTTCGAAGTACCTGCGGTCGTCGACGTAGTGGGGCTCGTAGGCATCGCGGGTGGTGAGGAAGACGACCTCGTCCGGCGAGCAGTAGTACAGCGAACCCAGGCACATCGGGCAGGGGTGGGCGAGGACGTAGATGGTGGCCCCGGTCAGATGCTCGGTGCCCTGCTTCATACAGGCCTCGCGGATGGCGAGGATCTCCGCGTGCGCGGTCGGGTCGTTGGTCTGGGCGACCCTGTTCGGGCTCTCGGCCAGGATCTCGCCGTCCTTGACGATGACGGTCGCGAACGGGCGGCCGCCCTCGGCGACGTTCTGCCGGGCGATGTCGATGGTGCGCTGGACGAAGTCCATGGGATCTCCTCCGTGGGTGAAGGGCGGGTGCCGCCTCGCAGGGCGGTGTGGTGGGGGGAGAGGCGTCGCGGGGCCGGACCGGACCGGTAGGTGGTCCGTCCCTGCCCCGCTTGCTGGTACGGCCTCCGGATCAGAAGGGCTTGGTCGGCAGGTACTTGCCGTCCAGGGTGATCACGGCACGCTCACCGCCCTCGGGGTCGGCGACCTTCTTCACGTCCAGCTTGAAGTTGATCGCGGAGATGATGCCGTCGCCGAACTGCTCGTGCACCAGGGCCTTGAGGGTCGTGCCGTAGACCTGGAGCATCTCGTAGAAGCGGTAGACGGTCGGGTCGGTGGGAATGCCGCCCGGGATCGAACCGCGGGTCGGGATCGTCTGGAGCAACAGCGTCGCGTCCTCGTCCAGGCCCAGCAGCTCGGCGACCGCCTCGGCGGACGCCTGGGGGAGCGGGTGCTGGCCGAGCACCGCGGCGGTGGTGAAGGCGACCGACAGACCGGAGGCGTCGGCGACCTGCTGCCAGGAGAGGTTCTTGCGGACCTTGGCCTCGACGGCCACGATCGCGAGCTGCTGGCGGGCGGTCGAGTCGAACTGGGCGTGCACCATGAGAGGGCTCCTTTTTCTGGGGTGCCGGTCCGTACGGAATGTGCGGCACAGCGGGTTGTCAGGGGGACGGTCCCGGGGCCGTGCCGCGGGCGGGACCACGTCAAGGGCTCAGGGACCGGGGCCGTGGACGAGGGCCCGGGACAGGGCCTTGGATCGGCTTGGATCGGTCTTGGATCGGTCTTGGATCGGGCCTCGGATCCGGCCTTGGATCGGCTTGGAGTGGTCTTGGAATCCGGCCTTGGTCAGGACGCCAGGGCGGCGGTTTCCGTGCCGGTGACACCGAGGGCTTCGACGCGCCCGGTGGCGATGTCGAAGACCCATCCGTGCAGCGTGACCTTCTTCTCCGCCAGGGCCCGGGCCACGGAGGGGAGCGTGGCCAGGTTGGCCAGCTGGGCGAGCACGTTCTGGCGCACCAGTGCCCCTGCCTTCTGCGGGCCCGCCGCCAGGCCGGCGGTGCGGGCCAGTGCGGCGTCCGCGTGCCGCAGCCAGTCGGCGACCGCCGGCGCGCCAGTGAGGTCGTGTTCTTCGGCCAGGGCGGTCATCGCGCCGCAGGCGGAGTGCCCGCACACCACGATGTCGGTCACCCCGAGCACGGCGACGGCGTACTCGATGCTCGCCGTCACGCCGTTGGCGCGGGGGGTGTAGGCGGGGACGAGGTTGCCCGCGGTGCGGATGACGAAGAGTTCACCCGGTTCGCCCTGGGTGATCAGCTCCGGTACGACCCGGGCGTCCGAGCAGCCGATGAACAGTGTGTGCGGTGTGTGGTGCGCGGCCAGATGGGCGAAGAGGTCCGCCTTGGCCGGGAAGACGTCCTGCTGGAAACGGGCGATGCCGTCGGCGAGGTCAGGCATGGGTCACTCCCTTCGATAGCTGTCGAGCCCCTCGGGGTCGACGAGATCCACCATGCATGACCTGGGTCTATAGAGTCCAAGAGTCAATAACCATGACCCCTATTGATGTCATCTATAGTTACTCCCATGGCTGCTCTGGAACTGCGTCACCTGCGCTACCTGCTGGCCGTCGCCGAGCACGGGCACTTCACCCGCGCCGCCGAAGACCTGCATATCTCCCAGCCCACCCTGTCGCAGCAGATCAAACAGCTCGAACACACCCTTGGCGTGCAACTGCTGGACCGCACCGGCCGCACGGTGCGGCTCACCGACGCCGGCGCCGTCTACGCCGACCACGCCCGGCGAGCGCTGCGCGACCTGGCCGCTGCCGAACGCGCCGTCCACGACGTCCAGGACCTCTCCCGCGGCCATCTGAGGCTGGCGGTCACCCCGACCTTCACCGCCTACCTGGTCGGCCCGCTCACCGCCGAGCTGCACACCCGCCACACCGGCATCAGCCTGACCCTGGTGGAGATGAACCAGGACCGTATCGAAGCGGCCCTGCTCGCCGACGACCTCGATCTCGGCATCGCCTTCGCCCGCCCCCACCCGACCGGCCTCAGCGCCGCACCGCTGTTCACCGAAACGCTCAGCCTCGTCGCCGGCACCGGCACCCACCGCGACCAGGCGGCGGACTGCCTACCGGTCGGGTCGCTGAGAGGTCGTCAACTGGCACTGCTCAGCGGCGATTTCGCCACCCGCGGCCATATTGACGCGTACTTCGCCGACCACGGGGTCGCTCCACGCATCTCGGTCGAGGCCAACTCCATTCAGGCCCTCACCGAGATCGTCCGGCGCACCCCGCTGACCACGGTCCTGCCCGACGCCATCACTCACGACCACCCTCACCTCACACCCGTCCCCCTCGACCCGCCCCTGCCCACCCGCACCGTCGCCCTCCTCCGGCGTGAAGGCGCCTACCACAGCGCCGCCGCCCGCGCATTCACCAAGCTCACCCACGACCTCGTCCGCACCCGCGGCTACGCCCCACCCCTGTGACCCGTGTCCGGACGACTCCTCACTTCCGAGGGGGACCGCACGCACACCGAGGGGAAGGGGGCTTTCGGGCCTGCCCTCAAGTCTGATGTCCGGCCGTCGCGCGGGTGCCCTCGACGAGGTCGCGGAGCTGGGAGCGGGCGGTGACGCCGAGCTTGGGGAAGGTGCGGTAGAGGTGAGAGCTGATCGTGCGCGGGGAGAGGAACAGCCTCTCGCCGATCTCGCGGTTGGTCAGCCCGCGGGCAGCGAGCCTGACGATCTGCCGCTGCTGTGGGGAGAGTTCGGCGAGCACGTCGGGAGCCGCGTCCGTGACGTCGAGGCCGGCGGCACGTGACTCGGACCGGGCGCGTTCGGTCCACGGGCGTGCGCCAAGGCGCCCGAAGGTCTCCAGCGCCTCGGTGAGCAGAGGTCGCGCCTCCGCGATCCGCCGCTGACGCCGTAGCCACTCTGCCAGGTCCAGCTGGGTCTGGGCGCGCTCGAAGGGCCAGTGCCGCCACGCCGGGTCCGCCAGGGCCGCCCGGAAGTGCGGCTCGGCATCCTCGGGGTCCGCCAGCAGGCCCCGGGCCCGCCCGAGCAGCGCACGCAGACGGGGTGAGGTGTTGTCCGCGAGCGCGCGTGCGGAACGCTCGACGAGCGCGGCGGCCTCCTCGCGCCGCCCGCAGCGCGCGGCGACGGCGGCCAGATCCGCGAGAGCCGGATAGGAGGCGTGGTAGTGCACGGGCGCGCCGTCCGGTGCGAAGACCGTACGGAGCTGGTCGTAGGCGGTCGCGTAGGCGCCGTCCGCGGCTGCCGCGACACCGAGCGCACGGCGGGCGTAGACGGAGACGGAGCGGCTCTCCAGCGGATCGATCAGGGCGAGCGCGTCACGGACCCGTGCGCGGGCCGCCGCCGTGTCCCCCTGGAGGGCCAGCACGGTGGCATCCGCGGTGGCCGCGCAGGCCACGGCGTGGTCGAGGCCGGTTGCCGAGCCGACCAGGGTGGTGCGGGCGCAGGCCTCACGTGCCTGGTCCCACCTTCCTCGTTCCACATGGGCCCAGGCGACCGCACCGCCCAGTCCCTCCGGCAGCGCTCCTTGCAGCGTCCAGTGGTCGAGGGCCTCGTCGAAGGCGCGGACGGCCCGCGGGGTGTCGTCCAGGATCCACGCCATGATCCCGAGAGCGGCGAGCTGCTCGGGCCGGGCATCTGCATCGGCCATCAACTGGCCGAGTGAGCTGACGAGTTGGGCGCGGTCGTCGAAGGGATCCGTGACGGCTCTCACCCAGGTGCGCAACCAGGTGCGGGAGGTGTCCTCGGGCAGGTTCCGCAGGATTCGCTGGATGCGGGTGCGCTGGCCGTCCTCTCCGGAGTAGAAGCGGACCACGGCGGCGCTGCCCAGAAGGTCCAGCGCGGTGGTGGGCTGCGAGACCGCCAACTGTTCGGCGGTGTGGGCCAGTCGGGCGAAGACCACGGTATGGCGTGCCGTCAGGGCCGCCAGCCGTCCGGCTCGCACGGCGGCGGTGGCCAGCAGCGACGCGTCATCGGTGCGCGCGCGTGCCCCGGCGGTCAGTTCCTCGACCCAGGCGATGTCCCCGGTGAACACAGCCGCGTCGGCGGCCCCGACCAGCAGCCGGGCACTGTCCTCGCGCCCCGGCGCCAGCTCGGCGGCGCGCTGCAGCGCCCTGGCCGCCGCCGCATGGCCACCGCGCCGGCGGGCCCGGTCGGCGGTCCGCTCCAACTCCGCCGCTACGGCCGCGTCCGGGCCCGGGCAGGCGGCGGCCAGGTGCCAGGCACGCCGATCCGGTTCGTCCCGCAGCATCGCGGCGAGGACCAGGTGGGCCTTGCTCCGGTCGTCGAAGGACGCGGCGTGATACACGCCGGACCGGACGAGCGGGTGGCGGAACCGGACGACCGGGCCGGTCCGGCGGACCAACCCGGCCTGCTCGGCGGGCAGCCAGGCGTCGTCCGATGCGTTCGGCAGCCCGGCGGCGACGGCGATCGCGGAGTCGACGGTATCCATGGCGGCGAGCAGCAACAGGGCCCGCGTGGTGGCGGCGGGAAGGCGGGCCAGACGGGCGCCGAAGACGCGCTCCAGGTGATCGGTGAGCGGGAGCGGACCTGCCGACGGCAGCGCGGGCGGCGGTTCGGCAGCCGTGTCCTGTACGGAAGCCGCCCTCGCCAGTTCGGTCAGCGCCAACGGGTTGCCGCCGGCCTGGTCGAGGATCCGCGCTCTGGTCCGGCCGGTGGGAGCCTTCGGCTGTACGTCCAGCAGTCGGTTGGCCGCGACCACGTCGAGCGGCTCCACGGTGAGCGTCGGTACGTGACGGTCGAAGCCCGGGAGGTGCTCGCCGCTACGGGCGCCGATCAGCAGCGTGACCGGTTCGCCCGACAGCCGTCTCGCGGCGAAGGACAGTACGTCCAGGGAAGAACGGTCGAACCACTGGGCGTCGTCCAGCACCACGAGAACGGGATGCCGCTCGCCCAGGGCCGACAGCAGGCTCAGCACGGCGACCCCGGTCAGCATGAGGTCGGGGCCCGACGCGGCCGGTCCGGTGCCGAAGGCGTCGTACAGCGCCGCCCGCTGCCTCTGCGGCAGCACGTCCACCTCGGCCGACACCGGCCGCAGCAGCTGATGCAGCGCGGCGAACGCCAGGCTCGACTCCGACTCGCTTCCCTCGGCGCGCAGTACACGGGCGCCGCCGGACTCGGCCCGGCGCAGCACGCGGTCCAACAGCACGCTCTTCCCCGTGCCCACGTCACCCACCAGCACCAGAGCGGGATCGGCCGCCGCCGAGTCGACCGCACGGAACAGGCGCGCCAGCTCCTCGTCCCTGCCGACGATCAGATCCCCCGGAGCCTGCCCCGCTCCCATGACAGTGCTGAGGCCGTCTGCCTGCTCGTCCACGGACTCTCCAGGAATCGTGGCTCTTGGACCGGAGCCGCCTCGCCTCGTCCAGCCCAGGCTACAAGCGGCGAGTCCGGTGTCCGGGTGCGTGTGCGCAGGTGCAGTCAGGTGACGGATACCGGGCCCGGCGGGGCCGCTCGTACGGTTCCGGGGAAAGCCGAAATCCTGCGGACACCAGGGATGCCTCGTGGAACAGATCAAGCTCGGCGATGTGAGCGTCACCAGGGTCTGGGAGTACTACGGTTCCGTCGACATGACGCCTGACACCTTCTTCCCGGACAGCCCGAAGGAGGTGTGGGACGACGGGGGCTCCTGGCTGACCCCGCATTTCCTCGATCCCGAGTCCACCGTCGTGAACTGCGCGATCCAGACCTGGGTGCTGCACAGCGAGGGCAGGACCATCCTCGTCGACACCGGCGTGGGAAATCACAAGGAGCGCCCGTACGCCCCGGTCTGGCGCCACCTCGAAACCGACTTCCTGGCCGGTCTCGCCCGGGCCGGCGTCGCACCCGAGGACGTGGACATCGTGATCAACACGCATCTCCACGTCGATCACGTCGGCTGGAACACGTACTTGGACGGGCGGAACTGGGTGCCCACATTCCCCAACGCCACGTATCTGATGCCGAAGGACGACTTCGACTTCTGGAATCCCGTCAACGGCCACACGTCGGTGCTCGGCCGCGGCAACCAGAACGTGTTCGAGGACAGCGTGGCCCCCGTGCACGCATCCGGTCGGACACGACTCTGGGAGAACAGCTACCGGATCGACGCCGGCCTCCGCCTGGACGCCGCTCCCGGGCACACCCCCGGCTCCTCCGTGCTCACTCTCACCTCGGGGACGGACCGCGCGGTGTTCGTCGGCGACCTGCTGCACAGCCCCGTACAGATCCTCGAACCGGACACCAACAGCTGCTTCTGCGAGGACCCCGCGGGTGCCCGCGCCACCCGCCGCAAGGTGCTGGGCTGGGCCGCCGACAACAACGCGCTCGTGATCCCGGCGCACCTGGGCGGGCACGGCGCCGCGGAAGTCACGCGCGACGGGGACACGTTCGCCATCAAGGGCTGGGCGCCCTTCGCCCCGTACCTCGAACAGGCCTGAGAACTCACGGAAAGGCACCACCGTGGCCCATCACCCCCACCCCGTCGTGACCACCGCTCAGGGCGCTGTCCGCGGCCTGTCCCAGGACACCACCGCCATGTTCCTGAACATCCCTTATGCCGCTCCTCCCAGCGGTGCCGGCCGGTTCGCGCCGCCTGAGCCGCACGCGCCCTGGCACGGGGTACGGGACGCGACCGTGCCGGGGCCCAACGCGCCGCAGTCCGAGCGCGGGCTCGGCGGCATCGACATGTCCCCGTACTTCGGCACCGGTTGGAGCCGCGGGGAGGACTACCTCACCGTCAACGTCTGGACGCCTGCCGTCCCCAGCGGTGACCTGCCTGTCATGGTCTTCGTCCACGGCGGCGGATTCGTCGCCGGATCGACGCGGTCCGCGCTGTACGACGGCTCCGCCTTCGCCCGCGACGGCGTGGTCTTCGTCACCCTGAACTACCGGCTCGGCATCGCCGGATTCCTGGACCTCCCCGGAGCGCCGTCCAACCGAGGCCTGCTCGACGTCGTCGCCGCGCTGCGCTGGGTACGGGAGAACATCGCCGCCTTCGGAGGCGACCCCCACAAGGTCACCCTGCTCGGCCAGTCGGCCGGGGCGACCATCGTCGGCGGCGTCCTTGCCGCCTCCCGGGCGACGGGCCTCTTCCGCAGGGCGATCGTCCAGAGCGGCAGCGGTCTGGGGGCGTTCACGGCCGAGCAGGCCGCCCGCGTCACCGGAGCGGCGGCCGAGTTCCTCGGCACCGAGCCCCATGCCGACGCCTTCGCGAAGATCTCCGACGACCGCCTGGTCGAGGCCGCTTCCCGACTGGCGGGCATCGACCTGCGGACCGAGACGCACTACGACCCACTGATCGGGCTCAGCCCCTTCAGCCTGGTCCTCGACACGCAGCCCGCCGAGTCCGTCGCCGCCGGTCTCGGCGCCGACGTCGACCTCCTCATCGGGACCAACGCCGAAGAGGGGAACCTCTACCTCGTCCCCGTGGGCAAGTACTCCACCTCGACCTCCGAGGACGTCGCCGCGGCGGCAGCAAGCTCGCACCCGGACCCGGCGCAGCTCGTCGAGACATACCGGAAGGCACGCCCTGCGGCGTCCTCCGGCGAGTTGCGGTCCGCCATCATGGGCGACGCGCTGTTCGGCGCGGGCACCTGGGCCCTGGCCGACGCGCATGCCGCCCACCCCGAATCCGCCACCTACGGCTATGAGTTCGCCTGGCGGTCACACGCCCTCGGCGGAGAACTCGGCGCCGCCCACGCGATGGAGCTGCCTTTCGCCTTCGATCTCGCGCACCTTCCTCAACTACGCGGTCCTGACGCCCTGTTCGGCCCCGACAGGCCCCCCGCGGGGCTGGCCGCCCGTATGCACGAGACCTGGATCCGATTCGCCGGAACCGGCACCCCTGACTGGGATCCGTACGAGACCACACGCCGGGCCACGATGCGCATCGGCGCCGAGTGGACGCAGGTGGACGACCCCCGCCGCCGGGAGCGACAGGCCTGGAGCTGATCCGGCGGACGGCATCGCTGAGCGGTTGGCGCCGGCACGGGGCAGCAGGACGCCCGGGGCGTCATCGGCGGACGACGTCGAAGACCTGCTTCTGCACCCCGTTGCCGTAGACCTCGTGCTCGACCAGCCTCAGCTTCTGGGTGTCCTTGTCCGTGGTGCTGAACAGGCGCTTGCCGGCGCCGAGCAGCAGTGGGTAGACGAGCAGGTGGTAGCGGTCGATCAGGCCCGCGTCCGAGAGGCCGTGGTTCAGCGCGGCACTGCCGTGGGCGATGATCGGGCCGCCGTCGGTCTCCTTGAGGGCGGCGACCTCGTCGAGGGAGCGCAGGATGGTGGTCTCGCCCCAGTCGGAGACCAGCTCGTCCTCGGTGAGGGTGCTGGAGACGACGTACTTCGGCAGCGTGTTGTAGTGCGCGAACTCCGCCATGTCCGGCCATACCGGGCTGAACGCCTCGTAGCTGACCCGGCCCATCAGGATCGCAGCGGACTCCCGCTGCTCACGCTCCTTGATCTCGAACGCGTCGGGGACGAACTCGACCTCCTTGAAGGTCCATCCGGAGTTGCGGTAACCGGGCTCGCCGCCCGGCGCCTCCATGACGCCGTCGAGCGAGATGAAGGCCGTGCTGATCAATGTGCGCATGGGAGCTGTTCCTCGGTGTCGTGGACGTGGACGTGCGGTGTCTGGCTGCGCGGCGCCCGCATGGGCCGCCTTCACCGCGCATGAGCCGCATTCACGGCATGGGCGCCCCTGAGGTCACGGCGGCATCCAGCACTGCTCCAGTGTCTGACCGACGAAAAAAATTGTCAAGGAGAGGAAAGTTGTCGGTGGCTGGATGGCAAGGTGCGGCCCGGGGCGGGGGCCCGGGCCGCACGGACCGGTCAGTGAGGGTCAGCTGTGGCGGGGGAGCCAGACGGGGGCGCTGCTGCCGCGGGGGACCAGGATGGTGCGGAAGCGTCCGGGGGTCCTGGACATGATCACCTGGTCGGTGACGCCCTGGTAGTGGCCGCAGGGGGTGTCGGCGGTGAAGGTGTCCGGGTCGAGGTAGGCGTGCGGGGAGGCGGGGTCGGGGTTGAGGGCGACTTCGTGGGCGTAGGCGCGGTCGAACACGCCGAGGCTGAGGATCCAGGTGGCGACACGGGTGAGGTTGAGGGTGACGCGGTAGCTGCCGCCGTCCGTGGCACGGCGCATCAGGGCGGCGAGCGCACCGGTGGTGGCCAGCCAGGAGAGGACGTAGTCGTTGACGACGCTGATGTAGGGAAGGGCCGGCGCACTGGTCGGCCGGGCCGCGACACCGTCCTCGCCCTCCATGAGCATGATCCCGCCGAGGGCACCGGCGGTCTGGTCGAAGCCGACGCGGTCGGCCCATGGCCCGGTCTCCCCGGCGAGAGAGAAGCTGAGGTGGATGATGCCGGGGCGGATCGCCGCGGCCTCCTCGGCGCTCAGGCCGATCTTCTGCAGGTAGCCGGGGCGCCGGTTGGCGTAGAAGAGGTCGGCGTCGCGCAGCAGATTGCGGATCCGTGCCTGCCCCTCGGGGCCGTAGGGGTCGATGGTGGTGGAGCGGACACCGACGTTGGCGGTGTTGTACGTGGAGTCGTGCTCCAACTCGTCGGGCCGCCAGATGTTCAGCACGTCCGCGCCGTGCTGGGCCAGGTCCCGGCCGACGCCTGCGCCGGCGATGATGTGGCCCATGCCCAGGGCACGTACGCCCGAGAGCGGCTGGTCGACGGCGGCGGGCAGGGGTTCGGGCTCGCTGTCGCCGATCCTCTCGATCTTGATGAGCGGTTCCTGGGCGATGTACTCGTACGCCGGTTCCCGCAGGAACTCCTCGGTGGTGCGCAGCATCGGCATGACCACGCCGATCTCATCGCCGGCCTGCTCCAGGTCGGCGGCGTTCCATTTGCCGATGGCGTCCGCGACGGCCGCCTTCTCGGGCCAGGTGCGCAGCAGCTTGTAGACGGAGTTCTTGATCTTCGGATACGGGTTGAGCGGCATGACCCAGCGGCCGTCGCGTGCCTGGTAGAAGTCGAAGCCCAGGGGGTTGGCCGGATCCGAGGGCGTGCCGCCGGGGTAGCCGTTGAGCAGTTCCCACTTCTTGTCGTAGAAGGGGCAGAGCCGGTGCGGGGCCTTGCGCAGGTCCATCGTGATGTCCTGGCCTTCGCCGCCGCGGTGCCGCCACAGCGCGGCCAGGGCAACGGACTTGGCGGTCATACCCAGCGCCGGGACGGCTCCCAGGCGCATGATGCTCGGGACGATCGGGTCGCTGCCGATGAACGTGATCGTTCCGCCGCTGTCCTCAGGGTGGAGGCCGACCGTCGCGAGGATTTCGCGCAGGGCCTGGTGGATGTCGAAGCCGTCGTCGTGGGTGAGCGGGTTGGCGATGGCCCTCTGGATGCGGTCGGTGAGTTCGTCGGCGCTCATGGACACTGCAGCCTTTGCTTCGTGGTGAGGTGGTCGGGTGGGGCTGGTCCGGGCGGCGCTCGCGCGCGGCGGCCCGGGACGGCCGATCAGACGTCGAAGGTCTCGCCGAGGGCGTGCATGATGGCGATCTGCTTGCGGTCGCGTTCGGCGGCGAGTTCGTCGATGGTCGCGCCGAAGTCCTTGGCCTGTGCGGTCAGCAACTGTCTGGTGGGCTCGTCGAACGCGACCTTCTCCTGCTCCATCGCGGCCCAGCGGCGCTCCATGCCGATGCCTAGGTGGCTGATGAAGTGGGCCAGACCGCCCTCGCCGCCGCCGAGGTGGAAGGAGCGGAAGGGGCCGGCGACGGCCCACCGTTGGCCGATGGACGAGGTGACGACGTCATCCAGCTCCTGCATCGTGACCACGCCTTCGCTCACGAGGTGCACGCACTCGCGGAAGAGCGCCGACTGCAGCCGGTTGGCGACGAAACCGGGCACCTCCTTGCGTAGCACCTGCGGCCGCTTGCCGAGTTGGCGATAGAAGGCGCGGGCGCGTTCGGTCGTCTCGGCCGAGGTCCGCTCGCCGGGCACCACCTCCACCAGCGGCACCAGGTGCGGCGGGTTGAACGGGTGGCCGACGACGAGCCGCTCCGGCGCCTTGAGGACGGTGGCGATCTCGGTGGCCGGGATACCGGAAGTGGAGGTGGCGAGCAGGGCGCCGGCGGGCGCGTTGGCCTCGATGGTGCGCCACATCTCGTGCTTGACGTCCAGTCGCTCCGGTCCGTTCTCCTGCACCATGTCCGCCTCGCGGACCGCGGCGGCCAGGTCCGCCTCGAAGGCCAGGCGACCGGTGAGGTCCGCGGTGTCCAGCCCGAGCGCCTCCAGTGCGGGCGCGGCCTCCGCGATGTGTCCGCGCACCGCCTCGGCTGCGCCGGGCTGCGGGTCGCTGACGGTGACGGAGAGACCGCGGGCCAGGAACAGGGCCGCCCAGGAGGCGCCGATGACACCTCCCCCGACCACCGTGACCTTGCGGATGCCGGCGATGCCGTCGTTCTCGGACATGGGGGAGGGCGTGGGGGAGGACATGGGGACCTTCTCGGCTCGGTGGGTGGGGGAGGTCAGGCCAGGTAGTCATGGACGACCCGGGCTCGGCCCAGGGTGAGGTCGGTGAGGATGTGGGCGGCGGAGACCACCTCCAGGACCGGCAGGTCCGCGAGCGGGGCCAGGGCGTGGGCGAAGAGCTGCAGCCGGGCGGGACCGGTCCAGGAGCCCTTGACCGTGAGATCGCTGATCCGCGACCGGACGAGTTCGCAGATGCGCGGCGAACCGTCGTAGTTCGGCAGCTTCTTGAGCATGTACGTGGGCCGCGTGAGCTCCTCTCGCGCCTGCTCCGCGGCCAGCGGTGCGTGTTTGTAGCCCATCGTCGCGCGGGCGACCGGCAGTGAGCCGTAGTCGAGGGTGCCGGCAAGGGTGTCGTGGTCGACGAACAGCCGTGGCCGGCCGAGCTTCTTCGGGAAGGCGCCGGTCTCGCGCCCGCTGGCGATGGCCGGGAAGTTGTCCACGTACATCGACAGGCTGTACTCACCCGGCTCGCCCTCGTACTCGACGACGGCGAGCTGGCCGGACTCCGTGTAGTCGCCCAGTCCTGTGACGTCCGGCATGCGCATGACCTCGAACCGGACCAGCGGCTCCACCACCCGCAGCGGCTGCGGCACGACCCTCTCCAAGGCCTCGGGGTCCGTCCGGTAGGTGATGTTCAGATACTCGCGGTCCACGAACCGGTACGGGCCTGTGGGGAAGGCTGGTGCGTCCAGTGGCGTGGTCGGTACCCGGACGACGTTCTCGGCTCGCATGGCTCTCGCCCACCTTTCTCGTCCCTCGGCCCAAGTGGACGATACCGGGATGAAATACCGCACACATCTCATCCGTCGCCCCGGAGAGGCGCACGATGGACAGCGGGTTGCATTTTGCAACAAGTTCACCGTAAACCCGGAGAGTGCTGTGTTGCAAACTGCAACTCACGAGGGGTGCGGTATGTGTGATCATGCACGGGATGAGGATCGCCCGTGCCGGACCTCGCCCGTCCGGTGTCTGCGGGCGGTGTCGCGGCGGGGCGCGCGGGACCGAAGGGAAGGACCAGCACGTGGCCGATGACGACCGAGAGCTCCAGGGGCTCGTCCGCGAGCTGGTGACCCTCTCCCGGCGCTTCCGGGCCAACGCCGAACGGCTCCACCCGGACCTGAGCTTCGTCGACTACTCCCTGCTGTCCGAGATGGCCGAGCGGAACGGGGCCCGCGCGGGAGACCTGGTCGGCCTCTACGGCATCAACAAGTCCACGATCAGCCGCCAGGTCGCCGCCCTGCAGCGCGCCGGCCTGGTGGTACGCGAGACCGCCCCGGACAACCGCCGCGTCCAGCTGCTGTACCCCAGCGACCAGGGCCGGGAACTCCTCGCCCGCGCCGATGCCCTGATGCACCGCGAGGTCGACACCCGCACCGACGGCTGGTCCCCGGGCGAGGTCAGGACCCTGCGCAGCCTCCTCGCCCGCTACAACGCGGCTTCCTCGGCGATCACAGAGGACACCTGACAGGGAGAACTCGGCCGATGATGTGCCGAGCCGGAGGGCGAGGCCGCCGCCGAGATCGCGGCGGTGGGACGCGATCGCCCGACCAGGTGAGTACGGCAGACCGGCGAGCCGGCCGCGACACGACGTTTCGTCTGGAGGGCGGCGGCCTGCTGTGCGCTTCGCCGCGCTGGGTGCCCCGCGGTCACGGTCGTCTCCATAGAATGTCCTGCCTCACTACCCATCAGGAGCGGTGATGCGTACCTACGGCGAGGCGCGGCACGAGGAACGGCAGACCCGCGCGAACGCCACTCCCCACGCGCGGTCGTGTCCCGATCACCGGGGGCTCCCGGACCTGCAGCGGGCAGCGGGCAACGCCGCGGTGACGCGCATGATCGGCCGGGTCTCGACCTCGCGGGACGGGCTGGGCGGACGCCCGGACGTCCAGCGCTTTCCGAAACAGTCCGAGGTGCGGCAGGAGGAGTTCCACCGGCTCGCCACAGGGGCTCCGAACAACCTGTCACCGTCCCAGGCACACGATCTCCATGTCACCGCGGTCGGCACCCTGCGGAGCGATTTCGAAAAGCCGACCGACCATGAAGCGACCATGCGCCGGGCTGCCGAGCATGTGCGGGCGGCGGAGGCGATGCGGGTGCGCGGCGCGTCCCAACGGGTGGCGAGCGCCTTCGCGATCAGCGTGGCGGTCCGCAATCTCGGCGGCCTGAACGCGCTCATGGGACACAACGGCGCCGACAGCCTGCTCGACACCTTCACCCACTGCGTCTCCGCGGCCATGGACAAAGTCGGTGGAAGCGTCTCCAAATTCCGGTTCGGTCCCCGTCTGGAGTTCATCGTCGTCGGCGACGACGTGCGGCGCAGCCACATCGAGGCACAGCTGATGGCTGCTCAGGCAGAGATCCAGCGGCAGGCCACGGCAAGCGGTCTCGACGCGGTCGGACACCCGAAGTACCAGAGTGACCTCTCCGAGAAGGGAAGCGGAATCCGATACGGCATCCGTCCCATCAGGGCCGCCGACAGCCCGGCCGGCCAGGAACGGGGCACCGCCGGCACTCCTGGTCACGGACGGGGAACCGCCTTCAAGAGTTCCGCCCAGGAACGCAAGGAGAAATTCCTCGGGGCAGCCGTGGACAGCTACGGGCTCTCGTCCTCCGGCGCCGCGGAACTGTTCGCGAGCAGCGGCGCGGACGAGGTCGACGAACTCACAGGATTCGACAAGGCCGCCGATCGACGCCTCACCCTGGCCAACGCCGTCCGCTACGTGGCCGAGGCCGCTGCCACGGGCGTCTACGTCGAGGTCGATCTGCGCAATCTGGGCGGCTTGACGAAGGAACTGGGCAGGAAACGGGCCGACGAGGTCTACGCCGCGATGTCGGCCATGACCGAGAAGGCGGTGATGGGCCTCGACGCCGACGTCTCCCGATTCCGTCACGGCGGAGACGAATTCAGCTTCATCGTCGTGGGACACGACGCCACTCCGAGTGCCGTGGACTCGGCGCTGGTCTCCGCACAGCAAGCCATCAAGCAGTACGTCGAGGCCCAGGGGCTCAGCGAGATCCGGCATCCGAAGCATCCGGACGACCTCGGCAGACAAGGCACCGGCATCATCTTCGGTGTCGCCTCGATCACTCCTGCCACAGAGAACGTGGACAGCGTCGTCAACACCATCCTGTCGGCTGCCGACCGGCAGGTGGAAGCTAAGAAATAGGCCCTGTCACCATGCGCGGAAGTGGCCAAGGAGGATGGGCACATGCAGATCCGGATCGAGGCATTCGACCTGCCGGGCCGTAGATGTGGTGCGAGCCCGGACTTTCCCGGCTACGACAACATCCACGTCGCGGTCCAACGACGCGGCCTCAGGGACGAGTTGCTCGATCCTCACCCCGGCGACGCCCCCTCCGCGACCTGGACGCTGGACTGCACGGCGACACGGTCCGCGTCCGGCATCGACCTGAAAGGGCCGTACATCCAGGGCCGGCCCGGAGGCCGGTTCGTCTACCTGTCCTGGGGCACCGTCGACGAGGCCGGGACCTTCACCCTGTTCCGCCGGGCGAAGCTGATGTTCGACGGGATCGACTCGGGTGTCGCCGAGGCCGCGATGGGCTCCGGACTGCTGCTGGCGCGCCTGGGACTCACCGACGCCAAGGGCCATCCCCTGTGCGCCGCCGTGCGGCCACCGCACATCGAATGGTCCGCCGCGGCCACGGGCGGGACTCGCTGACATGCCGCACCAGCCGGCGGCGCCGGGACTTCGGTATGGGCCATCAGCAGGCTCCCGCCCTGCTCTCCGTCCACCAGACCGGGCCGTCGCATGCGCCCCGCTCGGCGCGCGGTCGTTCCAGTGAGGCGGTGAGACGTGTGCCGCCCTCGTCGCGGGTGTCGAGGTCGGTCGCGAACGACAGCGGGATGTGTCGGTGTGCGCTGGGCCGAACTCGCTGCCGACGCGTACGGTGACCTCCCGACGCCCGCCACCTCGCCGACTCGTTCGTGACGCAGTCGGCCATGGTGGCCCGCGGCCTCGGTGTCGCTCTCGTCCCCGACGCGACAGCATCGCGCACGTTCCGGCAGCCGTCGCCTACCGGCCGCTCACCGAGCGCGCCGACATCGCCGAACTCCTCGTCGTCACCCGGGCAGGCACGCGCGAACCGCTGGTCCAGGGGTTCCTCCATCTCGCATCGGGCATCGGTCCACCCGGCACATCCCGGATGACTGAGACCAGTCCGCGAGCCCCCGGCCTCGATCCGCCCAGCTAGGGTGACGGGCTGTGAACGCTCCTCGGCTCCGCACGGCCCAGGCCATCGGCACCAGGCGGCTGGACCTGCTGCCCCTGCGGGTCGAGCACGCCGTCGAGATGGCCGCGGTGCTGTCCGATCCGGCCCTGCACACCTTCATCGGCGGCACTCCGGACACCCCGCACCTGCTGCGTTCGCGCTACCAGCGCATGACCGCAGGCTCCCCCGACCCGGCCGTCTCCTGGCTGAACTGGGTGATCCGGCTCCGTGCCGAGTCCTGCCTGACGGGCACGGTCCAGGCGACGATCCGCTCCTCCCGCCCCGGCCCCACAGCCGAGATCGCCTGGGTGGTGGGGACCCCGTGGCAGGGAAGAGGCATCGCCACCGAAGCAGCCCGAGGACTCGTCGAGTGGCTCGCCATGCAGTCGGTGCACACCGTGATCGCCCACATCCACCCCGATCATCGCGCGTCCGCTGCCGTCGCTGCCGCCGCCGGGCTCAGCCGCACCGATGCATGGCACGACGGAGAGATCCGATGGCGACGTCGCATCGGGCGGTGATCGCACCGGTCCACAGATTTTGCCCCTCGCAGTCGCCGCCCGCGTACAGCCGGGGCCCCTGATGGCGTCCTCACCGCGCTGACCAGCGGCGGGACCGCTACGGTGGGGCCGTATGAGCATGAGGCTGCCGGTGTCCGCGGTCCGTAGGCTGGCCTGCTCGGTGGCCGTCGGCGCGGTGGTCGGTGCCGCCGTCGGCATGGCGACGCACGCACTGCTGGGGAACCTCGCCGGGATCGCCGCGACGGGAGCCGTCTTCAACGTGGCGGGGTGGCTCGTGCTCTGGCCGATGGACGCCTCCGCCACCCACCGCAATGCCGGACGCGAGGATCTGCGGCCCCTCGCGGAGGAGTTGGTGGTGGTGGCCGCCGCCCTGTGCGGCCTGGTCGCGATCGTCTCGCTGCTGCTCGTGAACGACGCCGGGACCAGCCGTGCCGCCGCCCCGACCGCACTCGCCGGTGTGTTCCTGGCCTGGGCCGCACTGCATCTGATGTACGCCGGCCGCTACGCCTACCTGTACTACGGCGAACCCGCCGGCGGGATCGACTTCAACTCCCAGCAGCCGCCCGCCTACCGGGACTTCCTGTACTTCAGCTACAACCTCGGCATGACCTATCAGGTCTCCGACACCGACGTCTCCAGCCCGGTGATCCGTGCGATGGTGCTGCGGCACACACTGCTGTCGTACGTCTTCGGCACCGGCATCCTCGCAACCACCCTCAACCTGGTCGTGAGCATGGTCACCGGGTGATCGGCCAGGCATTGCGGGCCGCGTGCAGGGTGAACTCCATCGAGACCGGGAACCACTGGCGTTCCTCGCGAGTACGGCCCGCGATGCGCACCCGCAACCGGACCGCGGGAACTTGCCCGGCTCGGGCTGGGCGGCGGCCGCCTCCTTGGTGATCGGGCCCACGCCGACCCAGGGTTCAGCGGACGACCGGTGTGGTCGGTTCGGTCGGTGTGACCGGCTGGTCGAAGTCGATGTGGTGCCCCTGCAGCCACATCATCGACTCGCCGCCGTCCTTAGCCGCCTTGCGGAACATGACCGGCAGCATGAGGTCGCGGATGACGCGGGCCACCGGACCGGCCAGCGCCGAGTGAAGGCGGTCCGGCCGATTCGGTGCAGGAACGTGGCCATGGGAGTGCGACAACTTTCCGTCTGTGGGTGCGGACGGGGTCCGTGGGTGCGGGCTCTGGGTGAGCGGGCCCAGTGCGGACGGGATCAGCGGGGAAGGACTCCGTGGGAACGAACTCTGTGCGGACGGGGCCGAGCGGCGGCGTCCTCCGGGGCGTCCAGGCGCGGCACCGGAGCCGTGCGAAGCACGGTGCGCATGACTTCGGCCTTCGGGCCGTCGAGTTCGGCCTCGCCCATGGGGGCGCAGATGACGCCGGGGTCCGATGGAGTTGATCCGCGCCTCGCGCTCGGCCAGGACCGGCCGCCCAACCGGGAAGCCGCCCGGTTCGGCGCGCTTGGCGGAGCCGTACGACTGCCCCGTGTCGGCGAGGTTCTTCTCCTGCGTGACCGGCAGGGACGGAAGACTCCTGGGCAGCGGTGGGGCGCGGTTGCAGTCGCTCCTCGGCGGTGAGCCGGTCTGCGTAGGAGCGACCGGCGGTGTGCACGACGTCGGCGACCGGACCCGGCGCCGCCCCCGCTCGTGCCGGCTCGGCGACGGAAGCGGGGGAGCAGACGTCGACCTGGCACCCGCTCCGCCGACGACCAGTGCACCGTGATTCATACGACCTCTGCTTCCTCAGGAGAAGGGTCCGGCACGCCGGGAAAGCACTCGGTCACCGTGGGCCGGACCCTGTCTCTCGTCCTTTGTCCCTCGTCTCTCACCCCGAGGCGTGCTGGCCGGCGGCCGGGCCCTCGGGGGGTGGGGCGCCCGCTGCCGCGGTCACCATCGTTGTACCGGGCAGGGGCGTACCGCGCCGGTCGTTCGTACCCGGCGCGCACCGGCCTGTCGGCCATTCGGCCGACACCGCTCACCGGGTCCGCCGCCGATGGCTCCGCCTCCGCCGCTTGCCGATGCTGCGGCTCCCGTCGAGGCCCGCACGATGGGTGGTGGCCTCGTCCTGACACACGAGGAGGTTCGCGAGCCGGCAGTCGGATTCGTGCATCGCCTCATGGAGTCGGGCTGTGTCGCCCTGGTCGTCATCTTCGGCACCTTCGCCACGGCGTGGCGGCGTTGCGCCCCGGACAGGCCTACCTGCCGTGATCTTCCAAGGGATCGGCGTGCCTCGTGTTCAGGGACACCCGGCACCCCGACGAGACGTGTCGCGCCGCTGACCCCGGCCCGTGGCGCGGCAGCCGTCGTGATCAGCCGTAGCTACCACCCCGACGAGCCATGTCTGAGCGGCGAGGACGGCGTGCGGTACGTGCTGCGCTGCCCGGGGCCGAGCCCAGCCGCCGAAGTCCCCGTCGCGTCCTCTCGCACCCTTGCACTATGCGTCCATTGGACGCATAGTGGCGCCATGAAGGCGGGATCGGCGCCATGGTGGCGGGCGCGGTACGCGGCGTTGGGGCGGCAGCGGCCGCGTGCGGGCGGGCTTGAGCTGGGGCGGATCACCAACGTGGCGCTGGAGATCGTGGACGCCGAAGGGCTTGCGGCGCTCACCATGCGCAGGGTGGCCGAGGAGATGGGTGTGCGGCACACCTCGCTGTATCGACACGTGGCCAGCAGGGACGAACTGCTGGTGGAACTCGTCGACCAGGTGCTGGGCGAGGTGGTGCCGGCGGTGACCGGCAGAGGATGGCGAGCGGATCTGGAACACGTCGCATGGGAGTTCAGGCGGGTTCTGCTCGCGCATCCCGCGATCGTTCCGCTGCTGACGATGGGGCAGTTGCTCGGGCCCAACGCCCTGCGCGGACGGGAGATCGGGCTCGGACTGTTGATCCGGGCCGGATGGGAACCGTCACGGGCCGTCCGGATCTATCTGACGGTCGCGCATTTCGTCATCGGCGCCGCACTGCTGGGCACCGGCGGCGCGGCGCGCGGCGTCGTGGAGCGGAACGCCATGAGGGACCTGTTCGCCGGGCTGCCGCAGTACCCGCTCGTACGGGAACTCGCCGAGCCACTCAACCTTCCCGACGGTGACGAGGAGTTCACCTTCGGTTTGAGCGCCCTCCTCAACGGTATGGGAGACCCCTGATGAGCCTTGCCGACTGGATCGCCGGCGGCGACAGGGTGGAGCTGACCGGGCATTGCCTCTTCGTCCGCCAAGACGGCGCAGGCAGACCTGTGACGCTGCTGCACGGCTTCCCCACCTCGTCCCACGACTGGGCGATGACCGTCCCGCACCTGGTCCAGGCCGGATGCCAGGTGACCACCGTGGATCTGCTCGGGTTCGGACAGAGCGACAAGCCGTCCCGCCACCGCTACTCCATCCATGAGCAGGCCGACCTGATCGAGGCCGTCTGGAGGCATCTGGGCATCGGCGAAACCGCGCTCGTCGCCCACGACTACGGCGTCTCGGTCGCCCAGGAGCTGCTGGCTCGTGACCCGGGTCGCCTCACCCGCACCGCCCTGTTGAACGGCGGCCTCTACGCCGACCTGCACCGCCCGATCTTCGTACAGCGCCTCCTGCACAGCCGTGTCGGCCCGCTCCTGGCCCGGCTCACCGACGAGAAGAGGTTCAGCGCAAATCTGCGCAGCGTCCTGGCCAAACCCGTGCCGGACGAGCTTCTGCACGACATGTGGACGTCCGTGATCCGTGAGAACGGCCACCACCTGGCCCCGCGTCTGCTCCAGTACATCGACGATCGCCGCGCGCACTTCCACCGCTGGACCGGCTCCCTCGAGCAGTACGAGGGCCCGCTCCTGTTCGTCTGGGGGCCGGAAGACCCCGTCAGCGGGGCCCACGTCCTGGAACGCCTCCGCCAACGACGCCCCCGGGCCACCTTCACCGTGTTGCACGGCGTAGGCCACTATCCGCAGGTCGAAGCGCCTGAGGAGACAGCACGGGCGCTGGCCGCGTTCCTTGCGGGCTAGTGCCCCGAGTCGCCTGGCCGCATTACTCCATTACTGCATCACTCCATCGCTCCATACTCCCGACGACGAATCGCCGACTCATCCTGGCGAGCGGACCGGTCCGCACAAGGACGGTGAGCTGATCGCCTCGGGCGTCCCCCGCCCCATCCCGGGGCGGGTGCACCGGTACTGTTGCCCGACCAACTGTGATAGGTGCAGCGTGAGTTCGGGCTGAAGCCGGTCGTCGGCGAGTGGAACGCCGCTGCGCGGAACCAGTGCCGCACGGTGAGATCCGGGTCGGTGACCCGGGGCCGGAGCGGCCGTGGCTGTCCAAGCCGCGCGTCACCCTGCCGATGGCCTCCAGCGCCCCTCGGCGCCCGTCGTTGCCCCCGTCCGCGACGGTCAGTGCCCCGCCGCTGGTCTCCGCCGGCAACCGCCCGGTCGACGTGCCCCCTTCGCGGCCCGACACTCAGCCCTGCCGCCCCACCGGCCGAATGGGCCGAAAGTCTCGGGAACTCATCGTCCTGACGGTCCGACTTCTAGTTCGGCAGGCTGAAATCACGGACCTGTAGGGCCAGGACACGGGCCCGACGCTGGAAGGTGGCGCCGATGGCACCCTGCACATCCAGGGCGGCAAGGGAGCAGTGGTGTGCGCGGAAATCCGACGCCTGCCGCGGGAGGTCTGTCCGCCCTCCCTTCTTGTCCCGGAGGCTCATGTGACACCCGAGATAGACGACGCTTTCGATGCCATACGCGCGGAGTTCGGACCGGATTCGATCTCGCGCGTGGAGGAGATGCTCGCGCCGCGTCGAGGCGACGAACGGCACCCGTTGCAGAAGGGTGCGAAATGGATTCTGCCGGGCCTTTCGCCGACTCCCTGGCACGATCCCTACGGGTATCCGGAACTCGCCCCGTGCGTGAATGCGCTGGAGGAGAGTCACCGGGCGATCAAGGAGGAACTCGCCGCGGCCTGGACCGATCACCGGGAGGTCTTCTCCGACTACGAGCACCATGTGACGCGTCAACGGGACTGGCAGGCCCTCTATCTCTATCGTGGTGGCGCCCTTCTTCCGGCTTCGGCGGCCTCCGTGCCCACCGCCTACCGGGTCCTCGAGGAGTTCGCCGTCGACACCGGGACGATCTGTCCGCTCCTCGAGTGCCACTTCTCCACCCTGTTGCCCGGCGCGGCCATCGCGCCCCACTGCGATCTGTGGAACTTCAGCATCAACTTGCATCTCGCGGTCGACATTCCGGAGGGATCCAGCATCACGGTCGCAGGTGAGACGCGCACCTGGGAGGAGGGTCGCTGCCTGCTGTTCGACTACTCGTTCGAGCATGAGGCGCGTAACGACGGGGCGCGTCCGCGAACCTGTCTGCTCGTGGATCTGTGGCATCCGGAAACCACGCCGCCTGAACGACGTGCCCTGGTGGCACTGATCACGGAAATCCGTCGGCTCATGGGGGAGAAGTGATGCGGAAAACAGAGCTCGCCTAATTACGCCTGCATTCTCGACCGGCCGCCCGCGCTCACCCGACAGTCTACGGCTGTCGGGATTTCGTGCTGCATTCTTTCAGGAATTGGAGAATAGGCACTCCGCTCAATTCGGCCGTTTCCAAGCCTGGTTGAGGATGCTATGGTGACTGAAAAAGATCGAACTCTTGATCTGTTGATCGCCCTCGTGGGTGGTTATTGTTCGTGCTCGGTTCGTGTGTCCCGTGTTCTGTCGGTGATATCGAGCCGAGTGGAATTCGCATTCACCGTTCCGTATTCTGAACCCGAGGGGTGGCCGATGATGTCCGTGACCGAACCGGCCCGGGCACCGCATCGTGAACGGCTCGGACTTCCGCTGCTGGTCCTGGCAGCGGGGCAGTTGGTGATCTCGCTCGACTACAGCATCGTGTACGTGGCGCTGCCCGGGATCGGGGAGCGGCTGGGCTTCTCGGACCACGACCTGCAGTGGGTGGTGAGCGCCTATGTCGTCACCTCCGGTGGCTTCCTGCTGCTGGGTGGCCGGGCTGCCGATCTGCTGGGCCGGCGTCGGATGTTCGTCGTCGCCGCGCTGCTCTACGCCGGATCGTCCCTCGTGGGCGGCCTCGCCCAGGAGCCCTGGCTGCTCATAGCCGTCCGGGCCGTCCAGGGCATCGGAGGGTCCTTGCTCTTCCCGGCCACCCTGTCCCTGATCAACACCCTCTACGAGGAAGGCCCGGTCCGGAACCGGGCGTTGGCCGTGTGGGGCGCCGCCGGGGCCGGTGGACTGTGCTTCGGATCGCTTCTCGGCGGGGTCCTGGTGGAGACGTTCGGCTGGCCATCGGTGTTCTTCGTCAACGTGCCGGTGGCGACCGGCATCGCCCTGTCGGGCCGTGCGTTGTTCCCGGCCGACCGCGTCCGCGACGGCTCAAGGCGCTTCGACGCCGTGGGCGCGCTGACGGCAACGGGCGGCCTGACACTGCTGGTGTTCCTGCTCGTGCACGCACCCGCCGCCGGCTGGCGCAGCCCGGGCACCCTCGCGAGCGCCGCCGCCTCCCTCGTCCTGCTGGCCCTGTTCGCGGTGGCGGAGTCGCGCTCCCGCGACCCGCTCGTGCCGGGGCGTCTGCTGGCGCACCGCGGGCTGCCCGCCGCCATGGCGGTGACGGCCCTGTTCAGCGCGACGTTCAGCTCCGCGCCGTACTTCCTCACGCTCTACTTCCAGCGGGTGCACGGCTACAGCGCGCTGGCGACCGGCTTCGCCTTCCTCGTCCCGGCCGTGGTGGTGGCCATCGGCACCCAGGCGGGCGCGCGGTCCGTGGCCGCCTTCGGTATGCGCCGCATGCTGGCAGGAGGCCTGGGTCTTGGCACCGTAGGAGCGGTGGCCCTCGCGCTCGCACTCGGCGGCGATCGAGGCTACGCCGTACTGCTGCCCGGCATCGTGCTGTTCGGAATCGGACAGGGCGCCGCCTGGACCGGTATGTGGATCGCCGCGTCCTCGGGTGTGGCACCCGGCGACCAAGGCGTCGCCTCGGGCATGGCGTCCACGACCCTGCAGATCGGCGGGGCCGTCGGGCTGGCGGTGCTGGTCGCCGCGTCCGGCGGGGTCGGCCAGGGATCCGACGGCAGCGCGCTCCTCGACGGCATCCGCACGGTATTCCTGGTGTCCGCGGCAGCTCTGGCCTGTGGCGCGCTCGCCACGCTGACCGTGCGCCGGAGCACCTAGCGCCCGCGACCCGTCCCCGCCCCGCACCCCCAAGAACCGCTCTCCCGGCACCTGTTGCCGCGCCCCGTTCCCGCCTGGAGTACCCCATGCCCCCTGCCGTCCCCGGCCCGCCCGCGCCGGCCGTACCCGCCGCCGTCCTGTGCGGTCTGGGCGGCTGGGTGCCGCCCCAGGTGGTGACCAACGACGACCTCGCACGACGGCTCGACACCGATGACACCTGGATCCGTACCCGGACCGGCATCCGGCGTCGTCATGTGATCGGGCCCGGGCAGGCGACCTCCGACCTCGCCGTCCGGGCGGGCCGTCGCGCGCTCGCCTCGTGCGGCCCTTCGGCCGTGGACGCCGTGGTCGTCGCCACGACCACCCCTGACCGCACCTGCCCGGCCACCGCGCCGCTGGTCGCGGCCCGACTCGGTCTGGCCGGCGCCGCCGCGTTCGACGTCGCCGCCGTGTGCACAGGATTCGTGTACGGCCTCGCCGCCGCCGCGGGACTCATCGCTTCCCAAGTGGCCCGAGGGGTACTGCTCATCGGCGCGGACGCCTACTCGACCATCGTGGATCCGCTGGACCGTGCCCACGCGATCATCTTCGGGGACGGTGCCGGAGCGGTCGTGCTGCGCGCAGGCCATCCCGACGAGCCCGGCGCGGTCGGCCCGTTCGACCTCGGCAGCGACGGCACCCACGAGGACATGATCATGGTGGCCGCGGGCGGCTCCCGCCACCGTGCGACGCCCGGCCGGACCGCTCCCGCCGACCTGTACTTCGCCATGCGGGGCAAGGAGGTCTACCGGCATGCCGTGACCCGCATGGCCGCGTCGGCGCGCACGGTGCTCGCGCAGGCCGGCTGCAAAGCCGGCGACATCGACCACTTCGCACCGCACCAGGCCAACCTGCGCATCCTGCACTCGGTCGCCGACGACCTCGGACTGCCCCGGGAACGCTGCCTCACGCACGTCGAGTCGGTCGGCAACACGGGCGCCGCGTCCATCCCGCTCGCCCTCGCCGACGCCGCGGCCCGGCGCACACTCACCCCCGGTGACCGGCTGCTGCTCACGGCGTTCGGAGGCGGCCTCACCTGGGGTTCCGGCCTCCTGACCTGGCCGACGCTGCCCGCGCCGGTCCCGCCCCACGAACAGGGAGAGGAAAGCACCCCATGACCACCACCTACGGGCGACTCGTAGAGATCCTCGCAAGACTCCACGACGCCCCCGCCGACCGGATCCGGCCCGAGGCGACCTTCGCCGAACTCGACGTCGACTCGCTGACGATGGTCGAGATCAGCATCCGCATCGAACGCGATCTCGGTGTCACCGTCGCCGACGACGAACTCCGGTCCGACCTCACGCTCGCCGCGACCGCGGTGCTGATCGAGGCCGGACTGGCGGCCCGCCCCCGGCCCCTGCCCTAACGGCCGCACGGCGTCGGCCGGTTGCCGCCATCACGTTCACCACCTCACCCCGAAGGACGCCTCACCATGAGGATCACCGACCAGCCCGGCAAGGCCATGGGCGCCACGGTCGAGGGCTTCGACCACGTCACCGCCTCCGACGCCGACATCGAGACCCTCAAGCAGACCGTCTACACGAAGAAGATCGCCGTCCTGAAGAACCAGGACCTCTCCCCGCAAGCCTTCCTCGACCTCGGAAAGCGCCTCGGCCGGCCGGAGACCTACTACGAGCCGATGTACCACCACCCGGAGATCGAGGAGATCTTCGTCTCCTCCAACGTCCCCGAGAACGGCAAGCAGATCGGTGTGCCCAAGACCGGCAAGTTCTGGCACGCCGACTATCAGTTCATGCCCGACCCCTTCGGGATCACCCTGATCCACCCCCAGGTCATCCCGGAGAAGAACCGCGGCACCTACTTCATCGACATGGGCACCGCCTACGAGCGGCTGCCCGGGGGACTGAAGAAGGAGATCGCCGGAACGTACTGCACGCACTCCGTGCGCAAGTACTTCAAGATCCGGCCGCACGACGTCTACCGGCCCATATCGGAGATCATCGAGGAGGTCGAACAGAAGACCCCGGCCGTGCGCCGGCCGACCACCTTCACCCACCCGATGACCGGCGAAACCGTCCTCTACATCAGCGAGGGCTTCACCGTCGGCATCGAGGACGCCGGCGGCACCCCGCTCGACGAACACCTGCTCAACCGGCTCTTCGAGGCAACCGGCCAGCTCGACGGCACCTTCGAGCACCCCGGTATCCACCTGCAGGGCTTCGAGCGGGGCGATCTGCTCGTCTGGGACAACCGCAGCCTCATCCACCGTGCCCGGCACACCACTACGCCCGAACCGACGGTCTCCTACCGCGTCACCGTCCACGACGAGCACGAGCTGTACGACGGGATCACCGCCGCATGACCACCACCGCTCCCACCGCCCCCGCTGCCGAGCCGGTGGCCGCCTACGACACGGACGAGGACCTGCTCGCGCGAGTCCTCGCGCCCTACAAGGCCCACTGTGCGTATCTGCGCTCCGCCGTCGTCACCGCACACGACGGGCTCTCCGCCGCCCGCTGCGAGTTCGCCATCCCCGAGTCCTGCTACATCGACGACACCGGCCATCTCAACGCGGTCGAGGTGAACATCGCCTACAACCAGATGATGTACTACCTGGTCGCCAAGTCCGTCCAGGAGCGACTGCTGACCGGCTTCGAGGACTGGACCCTCGACGACTTCTGGCGCCACCAGCTCCCGGACATCCTCATCGCCCGCTTCTCGGCCCGGTTCCGGCGGCCGGTCGACCCCCGTGCCTTCCACGGCGAGCTGGAGTTCCGCTCCGTGGCCCGACGCACCCCCGCCGCGTCCCGTCCGTTCCTCCACGCCCAGACCGTCCACCGGTACTGGGACGCCGACGGCGGACAGTGCGACGGCGAGACCACGCTCGCCTTCGTCAACCTGCCCTGAACCCGCCACCCACCCGAGGAACGACACAGGACGGAGACACCGGTATGGACAGCCCCACGGCCGCGCGGGAGCCAGGACACGAGCTACGAACCCTGGTGCAGACGGCGCGCCTGCACGCCGAGCGGCAGCCGGACACCCCGGCCGTGCTCTGCGAGGGCCGCACTCTCACCTACGGCGGGCTGCACCGCGAGAGCAACCGCATCGCGCACGCCCTCAGGGCCGCCGGCATCGGTCCCGGCGACCGGATCGCCTATCTGGGCAAGGAGTCGGAGCACTACTACGAAGTCCTCTTCGGCTGTGCCAAGACCGGAACCGTCCTGGTCCCGGTGAACTGGCGGCTGACCGCACCCGAGGTCAGCCACATCCTCCAGGACTCCTGCACCCGCCTGCTGTTCCTGGAGGAGGAGTTCCGGCACATCGTCGAGGCCATGCCGACCGATCCGCCCAAGGCCGTCGTCCCCCTCGACACCGACGACGGCTTCGCCGCCTGGAAGGCGGCGCACCCCGCCGACGAGACCGACTCCGTCGAGGCCACCCCCGACACCCCGATCGCGCAGCTCTACACGAGCGGTACCACCGGACTGCCCAAGGGCGTCGTCCTCGCCCACCGCAGCTTCTTCGCCATCGCGCGCGCCATGGCGGACGCGGGCGTGGACTGGATCGACTGGCTGCCGGGCGACAAGGCCCTGATCGGCATACCCGGTTTCCACATCGGCGGCCTGTGGTGGGCCACACAGAACTTCAACGCCGGCACCACCGTGGTCGCGATGCGCGCCTTCGCCGCCCGCCAGGCCGTCGACCTGATCCGGGACCTCGGTATCACCACCGTCTGCGTGGTCCCGGCCATGCTGCGCATGATGCTGTCGGAACCCGGCGTGAACGCCGAGGACTTCACCACTGTGCGCAAGACCGTGTACGGCGGCTCACCCGTCTCCGAGGCCCTCCTCGCCACCAGCCTCGCGGTCCTGGACTGCGAGTTCGCGCAGATCTACGGCCTGACCGAGACCGGCAACACCGCGATCTGTCTGCCGCCCGCCGCACACGTGCCCGGCACTGGTCTCCTGCGGGCGGCCGGCCGGCCCTATCCCGGCGTCCGCGTCAAGGTGATCGACGGCCAGGGCCGCGAACTGCCGTCCGGAGCGGTGGGCGAGGTCTGCCTCGCCACTCCCGCGCACATGGTCGAGTACTGGGGGCTGCCCGACAGGACCGCGGAGACACTCGTCGACGGCTGGATCCGTACCGGAGATGCCGGATACGTCGACACCGACGGCTACCTCTTCATCCGCGACCGCATCAAGGACGCCATCCTCGTCGCCGGCGAGAACGTCTACCCCGCCGAGATCGAGAACGCCCTGGAGCACCACCCCGGCGTCGCCGAGGTGGTGGTCGTCGGTGCCCCCGACGAACGGTGGGGCGAGTACGTGCACGCCTTCGTCGTCCCCGCGGCCGGCGACCGGCCAAGCCCCCGCGACCTGCACACCTTCCTGGTCCCGCGGCTCGCCGCGTTCAAACTGCCCGCCCGCTACGAGTTCATCGACCACGTGCCGCGCAACCCCAGCGGAAAGATCCTGCGCCGCGAACTGCGCGACCGTTTCTGGGGCGAGGCCGAACGCAAGGTCAACTGACCACCGCCGACCAGCTACCGAAAGAGACCGACACCCATGGCTTCTCCCCTCACCCTGGCGACGTTCCGCGCCGACCTGGCGGAATGCCTCCACCAGCACCCCGACGAAGTCGACCTGGACAACGGCGCGCTGGACGCGGGCATGGACTCGCTGCGCATCGTGACCCTGATCGAACGCTGGCGGGAGACGGGCGTGGACGTGACCTTCGTCGAACTCGCGGAACGCGCCACGTTCGCCGACTGGTGGCACCTGCTCGCCGAGCGGACGGGGGCGGTCCGTGCCGACAACTGACCGGGCCGCCGGACCAGGCCGCCCGCTGCTGGCCGCCCAGGAGGGCATCTGGACCGGTCAGCAACTGGACCGGGGCAGCCCTGCCTACAACACCGCCGAGTACGTCCTCATCGACGGTCCCGTGGACACGGGCGTCTTCGACACCGCGCTGCACCACGTCGTCGCCGAGACCGAGGCGCTCAACACGGCATTCACCGCCGACGAGCAGGGCCGCGTGCAGGAGGTGCACGCGCCTGCCACCGCCGACTGGCGGCTGTACCACGCCGATCTCACCGCCGAGCCCGACCCGCACGGCTCCGCACTGGCCTGGATCGCCCAGGACATGGAGCGGCCGGTCGACCTCACGAGGGGCCCCGTCTTCGGGCACGCCCTGCTGCGTCTCGCGGACGACCGCTTCCTCTGGTACCACCGGGTGCACCACATAGCCCTCGACGGCTTCGGCCTTTCCCTGGTGGCCCGGCGGGTCGCCCAGGTCTACACGTCGCTCATGGCCGGTGAAGCCGTAGGCGACAGCGGTTTCGGCACGCCGGCCTCGGTGTTCGAAGAGGAGAGCACCTACCGTGCCTCCGAACGATACGCCCGGGACCGCGCCTACTGGACCGAGCGCTGCGCGGACCGGCCCGAGGTGGCCAGCCCGGCCGGCCGCACGGCGCTGCCCGCCCGTACCTTCCACCGGCGCGAGGCCGACCTGGACCCCGAGCGCACCCGGGCGCTGCGGGCCGTCGCCCGCGACCTGTCGGTGACCTGGTCCGAGATCGTGCTCGCCGTCACGGCGGCCCATCTGCACCGCGTCACCGGAGCCCCGGAGATCGTCCTCAGCGTCCCGGCGATGGGCCGTCTCGGCTCCGTCTCGCTCCGCGTGCCCTGCACGGTCCGCAACATCCTGCCGCTGCGCGTTCCGGTCTCGGCCACCGACACGCTGCGCGACCTGGCCGTCCGCGTCTCGGCGGAACTGCGCGCCGCACTGCCCCACCAGCGCTACCGGTACGAACAACTGCGCCGCGACCTCAAACTGGTCGGCGGACAGCGCAGGCTGTCCGGACCCGGCGTCAACATCATGCCGTTCGCCTACGACCTGCACTTCGCAGGCCACCGCAGTACCGTCCACAACGTCTCCGCCGGCCCGGTCGACGATCTCGCCTTCAACGTCTACGACCGGTCCGAGGGCGGGGGACTGCGCTTCGCCGTCGACGCCAACCCGGATCTCTACGACGCCGCAGACGTGACCGAGCATCAGCAACGCCTGTTCGCGCTGCTGAACGCGGCCGTGACCGCCCCCGACCGGCCCCTGGGCGCCCTGACCCCGCACGGCGCGACCGCCGTGGCTCCTGTGCTCCTGGACGGCGGGCCGCTGCCCGGGCCGGAGCGCCCGGTGCTCGCGCTGATCGCCGGCCACGCGGCCCGGCGCGGCGGGTCGACCGCCGTCGAACACGACGGCCGACACCTCACGTACGCAGGACTGTTCGGTGCGGCACGCGAGGTCGCCCGCCGGTTGGCGGACCGCGGCGTCGGCAAGGGCGACCTGGTCGCGGTGGCCCTGCCCCGCGGCATCGACGCCGTCACGGCTCTGCTCGGTGTCCTGCTGTCGGGAGCGGTGTACTGCCCGCTCGATCCCGCGGCGCCCACGAGCCGCAGCACCGAACTGCTCGACTCCGCCCGACCCGCACTCGTCCTCACCACCGGTGAGGCGGACGCCGCCCGCTTCGCCGCCCACCCCGTCCTGCGCCTCGACGTCGCCGGCCGTGCGCCCGCGACCCCCCTGCCCCCCGCCCCCCGCCTGGACGACCTCGCGCATGTCATCCACACCTCCGGCTCCACCGGACGGCCCAAAGGCGTGGAGACCGGGCACCGGGCGCTGGCCCGCTTCGTCGCCGGTGCCGGCCACCGCTACGGGCCGCGCCGTGCGGACCGGGTCCTGCAGTTCGCGCCCCTGCACTTCGACGCGAGCATCGAGGAGATGTTCCTGACCCTGTGCACGGGCGCCACCCTCGTGATCCGTCCCGACGGCATGACCGACTCGATCGCGGGATTCCTCGGGGAGTGCGAGCGCCTGCGGGTGAGCTTCCTGGACCTGCCCACGGCCTACTGGCACGAGATCGCCTACGCGGTCTCCAGCGGCGCGGCCACCCTGCCCGCCACCGTGCGGACCGTCGTCATCGGCGGCGAGGCGGCCCTTGCGGACCGCGCCGAGCGGTGGCGCAAGGCCGTCGGCACCTCGGTCCGCCTCTTCAACACCTACGGGCCGACCGAGGCGACGGTCGTGGCCACCGTCGCCGACCTCCACGATCCCGCCCTCGCCCCCGGTGACGTCCCGATCGGACTGCCGCTGCCCGGAACCCGGGCGGCCGTCGTCGACGGCGAGCTGTATCTGCTGGGCGGCAACCTGGCCGACGGCTACCGGGGCGCGTCCGCGGCTGACGCGGCCAGGTTCGCGCCCCTGCCCGTGCTGTCCGGTGCGCCCCGTGCCTATCGCACCGGCGACCTCGTTGACATCGGGTCCGACGGACAGTTGCGCTTCCGGGGAAGGACCGACGACGAGTTCAAGATCAGCGGACACCGGGTGCACCCGGCCGAGGTGGAGAACGCGCTGCTGGCCCACCCGGACGTGCGGGACGCGGCCGTCGTGGGCCGTGTGCTCCGGGACGGCACGCGCCGACTGGTGGCCCACCTCGTCCCCGGCACCAAGACCCCGACGGCCGCCGCCGTCCGCGACCACCTGAGGGCGCGGCTGCCCGCAGCCATGATCCCGTCCGCCATCGAGTTCCGCGACCGTCTACCCCGTACCTCCTCCGGAAAGACGGACCGCGCCTCTCTGGCCGCCGGCGCGACGGACCGGTCCGACGTCACCGAGAGGTCCGGCCTGCCACTGGAACGCATCGTCACCGCCGTCTGGGCGCAGGTGCTCGGGGGCGCCGAAGTGGGCCCGCAGGACGACGTGTTCGACCTCGGCGCGCACTCTCTCCAGGCCATCCAGGCCGCCAACCGCCTGGGTGTGGAACTCGGCCGGGACATCAAGGTCGCCTGGCTCTTCCAGTACTCCACGCCTGCCGATCTGGCCCTGTTCCTGGGACGGGAACCCGAGCGGGCGGAGCAGCCGACAGCCCCCGGACCACAGTTGCCCGCGACGCTGCTCGCCGACGCGGTTCTCGACCCGGACCTGCTGGCGGGCGACGGCACCCGGCCGCCCCGCGAGCCGGACCGGATCCTGCTGACCGGCGCCACCGGATTCGTCGGCGCGCACCTGCTCGCCCGCCTCCTGGACCGCACCGGCGCCGACCTCGTCTGCACCGTCCGGGCCCGGGACGCGGCCGAGGCGACCGACCGCGTCCACACCGCCCTGCGCGCGCACGGAGTCCTGCCGTCCGCCACCGCACTCGACCGGATCACCGCCCTGCCCGCCGACCTCTCGCTGCCCCGACTCGACCTCGACGAGGCCCCGTTCGCCGACCTCGCCGCCACCTGCGACGCCATCTTCCACAACGGGGCGACGGTCAGCATCATGCGTGAGTACGCCACCCTGCGTGGCACCAACACCGAGTCGACCCGGCAGCTGCTGCGGATGGCCGCGCCGCGCGCGATCCCGCTCCACTTCGTCTCCACCCTGTCGGTGGCGCCACCGCGCTCGCTCGCCCCGGACGTACCGGAGGACTTCCTACCACCGCACCCCGGACTGCGCTACGGCTACCAGCAGTCCAAATGGGCCTCGGAGCGACTCCTGGAGCAGGCCGCCGAACGCGGCTTCCCGGTGACCGTGCACCGGCTCGGCCGGATCGTCGGCCCTGCCGCCACCGGATACGTCAACGAGCGGGACTTCCTGTGGAGCGTCATCAGGGCCGGTGTGCCGACGGGATTGCTTCCCGATCTGTTCGAGTCGGAGATCTGGACCCCGGTCGACCAGGCGGCCGCCGCCGTCGTCCAGCTGAGCCTCGCCCAACACCCGGCGAACGCAACGGTGTTCAACCACGCAGCCGACGCTCCGGTCCGGCTGGCCGACGTCCACGAATGGCTGACGGAATACGGCTACGCCGTCCAGGTACTGCCGCTGCCCGAGTGGCGCGCCCGCCTGTCGCCCTCCTCGCCGGACGCCGCGACCCTGCTGGCCTTCTTCGACTCCACGACACCGCGTACCGACGCGGCCACTGACCTGAGCCTGGGAGCGGTTCGCGCGGACAACGTGTCGGCCGGTCTGCACGGCAGCGGTGTCCACCGCCCACCGGTCGACCGCGCCCTGTTCTTCCGCTACCTCGACCACTGCGTCGCCTCCGGCGCGCTGCCCGCCCCGGCCGACGCGCGACCCCGGCCCGCCCGGTCCGCGCACTAGTGGCGGATCGCCGGGAACCAGCCCCGACGTCCGCCCGACTACTGCAACAGAACCCCACGTCCCACCACGACTCCGCACCACAAGGAGCCAGCATGCCGAAGCAACGGCGGTTCGCCGTCGCCCTGGTCGCATCCCTCTGTCTGATCACGGCGGCATGCGCCGGCTCGTCGGCCGACACCGCCGGCGAGAAGTCCGGCAAGGCGTCCACGACCGCGCGGACCGGCTACCCCGTCACCCTCGACAACTGCGGAGTGAGCGAGAAGTTCACCAAAGCGCCGAGCAGGGTGGTCGTGATGAACGGCGCCTCGGTCGCGGAGGTCTCCACCCTGCTCGCCCTCGGCCTCGGCGACAGGATCGTCGCCAACCAGCAGAAGTACGGGATGTCCGAGGTCCCGGGCCGGGCCGACGCCATCAAGAAGCTGCCCACCGGCGATGTCAAGGTCAACGACGCCTACGACATCCCGCGCGAGGCCATGCTCGGTCTGCGCCCCGACCTGGTGCTGTCCACCACCTCCTACGGCTTCGACGAGAAGAACGGCTTCGCCTCCCGCGACCAGCTGCGGCAGGCCGGCGCCCACACCTACGTCTCCCCGCAGGGCTGCGACCAGAACACCTCCCGCATGACCATCGCCGACAGCTACCGACTGGTGCGCGACATGGGCAGGATCTTCCACGTCGGGGACCGCGCCGAGAAGCTGATCGCCGCCTCGCAACAGCACATCGCCGCGGTCTCGGACAAGGTCAAGGGCGAGAGGCAGCCCAAGGTGATGGTGCTCTTCTCCAACATGGCCATGGGCGGCAACGACTTCAGTTCGGTCGTCGCCAAGGGCATCTACAACGACATCCTCGCCAAGGCCGGCGGCACCAACGCCTTCGCGTCGGCGTCCAGGACGTCCTTCGCCGACCTGAGCAAGGAGAAGGTGGCCGCCACCGACGTCGACGCCCTCGTCGTGATCGGCTACAACGACCCGAACCCGACGGCGTACGCCAAGAAGCTGCTCAAGGAGTTCCCCCAGTGGCCCGCCGCCAAGAACAACAAGTACGTGGTGCTGTCCGACTCGATGTACCTCGGCCCGAGCAACGACCTGGCCGTGGAGAACATCGCCAAGATGCTGCACCCGGACGCGTTCTGAGCCGCCTCCGGCCGGCCGCCGCGTTCGTCGGCCTGCTCGCCCTGCTGATCGCCGTCATGGTGGTGGCGATCAGCATCGGCGCGGTGAACATCCCTGTCGGCGACGTGTGGGGCATCGTCGTGCACCACGTCTGCGGACAGGGCACGACGAGTGACATGGCGACCGACCAGATCGTCTGGAACTTCCGCACGCCGCGGGTCGTTCTGGCCGCGCTGGTCGGTGCGGGACTGGCCGTGGCAGGCGCGGTGCTCCAGACGCTCGTCTCGAACCCGCTGGCCGATCCCACGGTCCTCGGTTTCTCCTACGGCGCCTCCCTCGGGGCCGTCCTGGTCATCACCCTGGGCGGGGCCGCGCTCGGCGGCATCGGGGTGTCCGGTGCGGCGTTCGTCGGCGCGCTGGCGGCCGGCGCCCTCGTCTTCGCCCTGGGGCGGCGCAGGGGCCGGCTCGCCCCGACGCGGCTGGTCCTGGCCGGCGTCGCCGTCGGCTACGTGCTGCTGTCGGCGACCAGCTTCGTCCAGCTGGAGGCGACGCCCACCGAACTGCGGACCGTGATGTTCTGGATGCTGGGCAGCGTGGCCGGCGCCCAGTGGAGCCAACTGCCCACGGTGGCCGCCGTCGTGCTCGCCGGCACCGCGCTGCTCTCCCTGTTCGGCCGGCGGCTGAACGCGCTCCTCGCCGGGGACGAGTCCGCGACCGCGCTCGGCGTCGACGTCAACAGGCTGCGCGCGCTCCTGCTGGTCATCAGCGCGCTGCTCACCGGAACCGTGATCGCGGTCGCGGGCGGCATCGGCTTCGTCGGCCTGATGATCCCGCATCTGGTCCGCCTCACGCTCGGCGCCGACCACCGCAGACTGCTGCCCCTGACCGCGCTCCTCGGCGCCGTCTACCTGGTCCTCGTCGACCTGCTCTCCCGTACCGTCAACCGCCCCAACGAACTTCCGCTGGGCATCCTCACGGCGCTTGTCGGCGCCCCTTTCTTCCTGTGGCTGCTGCGTCGCGACAAGGGCATGGACTCCGGATGAAACCGAACACCGCATGAAACTCACCGTGGAACAGCTCCGCATCACCCTGGACCGGGTCCCGATCCTGCGTGACGTACGTCTGGAGGTCTCCTCCGGCGACGTCGTCGGACTCGTGGGACCCAACGGCAGCGGCAAATCGACACTGTTGCGCGCGGTCTACCGCTCCCTGCGCCCCGCCGCCGGCGTCGTCCGGGTCGGCGGGGACGACGTATGGGCGCTGTCGGCGCGCACCGCGGCCCGCCGTACCGCTGCCGTCCTGCAGGACGGCGGGGGCACCGGCGGTCTGTCGGTCACCGAGATCGTCGCGCTGGGCCGCACCCCGCACCACGGCCTGCTCGGCCGGGACGGCGAGGAGGACCGCCGTGCCGTGGACGAGGCGATCGACCGCTGCGGGGTCGGACCGTTCGCCGACCGGGACCACTCCTCGCTCTCCGGCGGCGAACGCCAGCGCGTCCTGCTGGCGCGCGCCCTCGCCCAGCGGCCCCGACTGCTCGTCCTCGACGAGCTCACCAACCACCTCGACATCCGAGCCCGCTTCGAGCTGCTCGACCTCATCCGGGCCACCGGCATCACCACGCTCGCCGTGCTGCACGACCTCGATCTCGCGGCCCGGCTGTGCGACCGGCTCGTCGTCCTGCACGGTGGCAAGGCCGTCGCCGCCGGACCCGTCCTGGACGTGCTGACGCCCGCCGTGCTCCGAGACGTCTTCGGCGTCCGGGCGAGCACCGACCGCCACGCCGATGGTGTCGTTCGCATCACGTATCACGCCCAGCCCCTCGCTGACGGACAGCAGAGCGGAGAGGCGAGCGCCGGCACTCCGGAGCAGGAGGGCCGGACGGCCGGGGCCGTCATGGAGCACTGACCGAGTCCGGCCACTCCCGAGACGCTGGCGCCCCCGCATCAGGAGTCGTACGGGGACCCCGCCGGGTTCCCGGCACGGTGGGCGGTCTGGTGCGCACGCGCCCGAGCGCGGATGCTGCCTGATGCGTATCCCGGTCGCCAGCGCCCGGTCACCGGATGTCAAAATGGGGCGTCATGTCTGTGGGTGGGGTGTTCCGCGTGCTGCGGGCCGCGGTGTTCGCGGCCGTCTGTGTCGTGCTCGCGGCCATCGGCCACGTCCTGATGTCGGGCTCCCCGATCTCCTGGTGGGTCCTGCTCGGCTGTACGACGGCAGTGGGGGGCCTCGCCTGGGCGTTGGGCGGCGCCGAGCGCGGCCGGTCCGCCGTGGTCGCCCTGACGGTCGCCGTGCAGACCTGCCTGCACATCTGCTTCACGCTCGCGCAGACGGGCCGCCAGCCGGCCATGGCCGCACCGGACGACGGGGCCGCGATCCGGCAGTGGGCCTCCTATCTGCTGTGCGGGGCCGATCCCGACCCAGGGGCCGCGGCCCGGGCCTACGACCTCGCCGTGCGTGCCGGACTGACGCACAGCATGCGCCTCCCGTCGTCGCAGGGCACCGGGACCATGCGTCATGCCGGCCATGTGATGCCCGGCACGGGTGACATGGCAGGTATGCCTGGCATGTCGAGCATGCCAGGCATGACCGGCATGCATCACATGGACGGCATGACGGGGACGGCCTCATGGGGCATGCTCCTCGCCCACCTCCTGGCCGCAGTCCTGTGCGGACTGTGGCTCGCCCAGGGCGAACGCGCCGCGTTCCGGTTGCTGCGCGCCCTGGCGGACCGGGCGTTCGTCCCGCTCCGGCTCGTGCTCGCCGTGCTGCTGCCGGTCCCGCGCCGGCCACTGTGCCGCCCCCGGCGTCGTCGGGTACGCCGACCACGGCGCCTCCTCCTCGTCCACACGCTCACCACCCGAGGTCCGCCAAGGGAGATCGCTGTCCTCTGACAGCCGGTTCCCCGCCCCGCGGCATCCCGCGGCGCGGGTCCCGTTCGCGTGTCCGCGGACGGGTCTCTCCCCCTCGTGCGCGACCGACGGCGGCATCGTGCCCGCCCGCCGGATCCGTCGCACGGATTCAGTGAAAGGACCACGGGTAATGAGCCCTGCCCTGCCCGCCGTGACCGACGAGACGGTCACCGCATGGGCCCTCGCCGCCGCGGGCGGCGACAGCGACGCGGTCGACCGGTTCGTCCGCGCCCTCCAGTGCGACGTGCGCCGCTACGTGGCACACCTGGCCGGGGACCCGCAGACGGCCGACGACCTCACCCAGGACACCTTCCTGCGTGCCCTGGGCAGCCTGCACCGGTTCGAGGGGCGCTCCTCGGCCCGGTCGTGGCTGCTGTCCATCGCCCGCCGTGCGGTGGTGGACAGCATGCGGTACGCGTCCGCCCGGCCCCGGCTCTCGGACACCGGTGACTGGCAGAGCGCGGCGGAGCGCAGCCAGCCGCTCGGCCTGCCGGGATTCGAGGAAGGGGTCGTCCTCATGGACCTCGTCGACGCCCTGCCGCCCGACCGGCGCGAGGCGTTCGTCCTCACCCAGTTGCTCGGGCTGCCCTACGCCGAAGCGGCGGCCGCGAGCAGCTGCCCGGTCGGCACCGTGCGCTCCAGGGTCGCGCGTGCGCGGCTGAGTCTGGCCGGGGTGCTGGAGGCCGACCTCGTGCGTGAGACCGAGACGGCCGCCGCCTGACGGCGCGCGTCCGGCGCTCCCGGGCGGTGCCCGGTCGCAAGACCGTAGGCAACCGTTCGGAGCGGCGGACGCGCATGTCGGACGGCTGATGCCGGACAACGTCAGACACGCCGCCCCACCGGATGAAGGTGTGCTGACGGTCATCGGGAATCCACGGGAACTCCCTGCATCAAGAGCCGACTCCTCCTGCGGACTGTAGGGATCGGTTGACGACACCCCGGAGGAGAAGGCCCGGCCAGGGCGTGGAAGTGATGTCCGTCCTGCCCGTGTGACCCTTGCCACGATCTTGCCGCGGAACTCGGACGTCGACGCGTCCGACCTCTGCAGTGGTACGGCTCGACAGGACGGTTGCCGTACGACGCGACCTGGAGAACCACACATGGACCAGATCCCGACACGTGCCGTCGGCACCGTGGCCGAAGCCTCGCGCACGGCGCTTCCGCCGCCCGCCCTCTGTGCGTTCCTGCTGTTGCTGGTGGTGATGTTCGGCGTCGCCCATGCCGTCGGAGCGTCCGTCGGGCCCGTGGCCCCCGGCATGCACGCAACCCGTTCGCCCCAGGACGGCACAGGTGGCCGCGGCGCCGGATCGGACATGGGTGACATGGGCGGCGCGCAGATGATCCACGGGAGCGGGGGCTGATGACTGCCGAACCGACGCGGCAGGAGGTCGTCACCGACCTTCAGGTCGGCGGAATGACCTGCGCGGCCTGCGTCGGACGGGTCGAGAGGAAGCTCGGCAAACTGGACGGCGTCACGGCCGGCGTGAACCTGGCCACCGGCCGCGCTCGCATCAGCCATCCACCGCAGATCGGCCCGGACCAGCTGATCGCCGTTGTCGAACAGGCCGGCTATACGGCCGAGTTGCCCGACCCGCCCCGTACGCGGCGCGGCGAGGACCAGCCCGAGGCCGAGTCCGCGGAATCGAGGAGGGAGCGGGATCGGCTCGTCGGCACGGCCCTGCTCGCCGTTCCCGTCCTGGTCCTGTCGATGGTCCCCGGCCTGCAGTTCCGCAACTGGCAGTGGCTCTGCTTCGTGTTCGCCGCACCCGTGGCCGGATGGGGGGCCTGGCCGTTCCATCTGCGTGCGGTGCGCGGGTTGCGGCACGCGGCGGTGACCATGGACACACTGGTGTCGCTGGGCGTGGCGGCGTCGTTCTCGTGGTCGGCGTACGCGCTGTTCCTCGGCGGTGCGGGCGACCCCGGTATGCGGATGCCGTTCAGCCTCGTGCCCTCCGCCTCGGAGGGCGTCGCACACATCTACCTCGAAGCGGCCGTCGCGGTACCCCTGTTCGTGCTCGGAGGCCGGTTCCTGGAAGCGCGAGCCCGCCGCGGAACCGGTGCGGCGCTGCGCTCGCTGGCCCGGATCGCCGCCAAAGAGGTGTCTGTACGCCACGCCGACGGGGAAAGGCTCGTCCCCATAGAGCAGTTGCTGGTCGGGCAGGTCTTCGTCGTCCGGCCCGGGGAGCGAGTCGCCACCGACGGCACCGTGGTCGAGGGCAGCTCCGCCGTCGATCTCGCCCTGGTCACCGGGGAGGGCGAACCGGTCGAGGTCGGCCCGGGCGCCGCGGTCGTCGGCGGTGCCGTCAACGCCGGTGGGCTGCTGCTCGTGCGGGCCACCGCGGTCGGCGCCGACACCCAGCTGGCGCGCATCACCCGGCTGGTGACCGAGGCCCAGGCCGGCAAGGCGCGCGCTCAGCGGCTGGCCGACACGGTCGCCGGCGTCTTCGTCCCGGTGGTGCTGGCCCTGGCCGCCACCACGCTGGGATTCTGGCTCGGCGCCGGTGTGCAGCCGCAGGTCGCGATCACCGCCTGCGTGTCCGTACTCGTGGTCGCCTGCCCGTGCGCCCTGGGACTGGCGACACCGACCGCGCTGATGGCCGCGACCGGCCGGGGTGCCCAGTTGGGCGTCCTCGTAGGCGGCCCACAGGCGCTGGAGGGATTGCGGCACATCGACGCCGTGGTGCTCGACAAGACCGGCACCCTCACCTCGGGCCACATGAGCGTCGCCCGGGTCACCGCCGTGCCCGACGGGCTCGGCGCCGGGCAGGTGCTGAAGCTGGCGGGAGCCGTGGAGCAGGGCTCGGAGCACCCGCTGGGCCGGGCTGTCGCGGCCCACGCCGTACGACTGCTGGCCGAAGACCGACTGCCCTCGGTACGCGACTTCGTCGCCCTGCCCGCGCGCGGCGTGCGCGGTCGGGTCGGGGAGCACCTGGTCGAAGTCCTGGTCCCGGACGGCGAGTTGCCCGCGCCCCTCGCAGCCGCCCTGCCGGGCGCCGAGGCCGCCGCGCACACGGTGGTCATGGTCCGGGTGGACGGGAGAGCGGAAGCCCTGATCGAGATCGGGGACGTCCTGCGACCGGGAAGCTACCGGGCCGTGGACCGGCTGCGCCGGCTGGGTGTGCGCCCCGTTCTCGCCACCGGTGACCGTGCGGCCTCCGCCCGGGCCGTCGCCACCGACCTGGGTATCGACGACGTGCACGCCCGGTGCACGCCCGAGGACAAGGCCGCCCTCGTGCGCGCGTTGCGGAGCCGGGGACACCGGGTCGCCGTGGTCGGCGACGGCGTCAACGACGCCGCGGCCCTGGCGGTCGCCGACCTGGGCATCGCCATGGGCAGCGGAACAGACGTGGCGATCGGCGCCGCCGACGTGACGCTGGTCCGGGGCGACATCGAGACCCTCGCGGACGCGGTACGACTCGCCCGCAGCGCGCTCGGCACCATCCGCGCCAACCTCGTATGGGCCTTCGGCTACAACGTCCTCACCGTGCCACTCGCCATGGTCGGCCTGCTCAACCCGATGCTCGCGGCGGCGGCCATGTCCGTCAGCTCCCTGCTCGTGGTCGGCAACAGCCTGCGGCTGCGCGCCTGGCAGCCGTCACCGGTACGTGGTCGCACGCTGCGGCCGGCCGCCAGGAGCACGCCATGACGCCCGGCGGCCCTGCCCTGGGACGGCCGCCCACCCGCCCCCGCCCCTCGACGCCGATCGGAAGCCGCCATCCATGACCGTGCACCCCTGGATCCCGACCCGCCGCCGCCTCGCCGACGCGCTGATCGCCGCGATCGCCCCGGTGAGTGCCTGCGTTCTGGCTCTGGGCGGCCTGTCGGGGTGGGCGGCCTCCGGAAACGCGGGCAGCCCACCGCGCATCGGGGTCACCCACGCTCGGCTCTATCTGCCGTACGCGGGCGTGCCCGAGACCGCCGCGTTCTTCGGGATCACCAACACGGGAGGAGCACCGGACCGGCTGGAGAAGGTGACCTCGCCCGACATCGAGGACGGCATCTCCCTCAGCCGCCACCGGATGAACCAGGGCGCCTCGGCCTACCGCGAGGTCGCCGACACCCTGCCCGTCCCGGCCGGCGCCACGCTGGACATGTCGCCGCTCACGACCGACGTGACCGTACCCGTCACCCGGCGGTGGAAACCCGGCGATCTGGTGCCGTTCACCTTGCACTTCGAACACGCCGGACGCGTCCAGGCCCTTGCCGTGGTGGTCCGTCCGTGAAGCGCCCGCCGGCACCTCACCTACACAGCGCTGGCCGGACTCCCGCGCAGTTGGTCGAGGAAACCGGCCACCTGCGGGTCGGTGAGCCGGTAGCGCACGACACGACCGTCCTTGTGCGCGCTGACGGTTCCCGAGGCACGCAGCAGGCGCAGGATCTGGGACACGCCGGTGTCACTGACGCCGGTGGCGGTGGCCAGGTCGGTGACGGCGATGGGACCGGCGTGGTGCAGAGCCAGCAGCACGGCGAGCCGGTGGGGTTCGCCGAGCAGAGCGAAACGGTCGGCCCAGGCCGTGAGGCGGTCCGGGTCACCGATGCCCTCGATGGCTTCGCAGACGGTGTGGTCGTCGATGGCCGTGCGGTGGGAACGCTCGGCGGGCACGAGATGCATGCGGCTCATTTCACCGGCGCAGGCGGTGAAGCGCAACGTTCCGCAACACCTGCGCAACTGTGCAGCCTTGTACCGGACCAGGGCGGGAGCCTAGGGTGAGGGCGCCGTGGTGCTCGGGAAGACCGGTTCAAAATCCGGAGCGGCCCTCGCCACTGTGATCGGGAAGTCCTCGCGCCGATTCCCCCCGCTTGCCGGGGAGGGGTCACTGGGCACGCGGGTGTCTGGGAAGGCCGGGCGCGCGGACGTTTCACCCGTAAGCCAGGAGACCGGCCACGGCACCGTACGAGACCCATCCACGAGGTGCTGGAGAGGCTGGCCCGAAATGCCCCTGCCCGAAAACCCGTCCGCCACCGCGGTCCTGCCCGGGGCCATACCGGCGACGCCGGTCATACGCTGGGAGCGGCGGGACTGGATACGCACCGGCTGGCTCCTGGCTGTCGTCGCGGCCATGCACCTCGCCGCGTTCGGCATTCTCGTGATGCTGGTCCTGCCGCACCACTACAAGGTCGGAACGCAGGTCTTCGGCCTCGGACTGGGCGTCACCGCGTACACCCTGGGGATGCGGCACGCCTTCGACGCGGATCACATCGCGGCCATCGACAACACCACCCGCAAGCTCATGGCCGAGGGCAAGCGCCCCGTCTCGGTCGGCTTCTGGTTCGCCCTCGGCCACTCCACCGTCGTGGTGCTCCTGGCCGCGGGAATCGCCGGCGGGGCGCGGCTGGCCACCTCGCTCACCAGCGACAGCTCAAGTACCCGCCAGGATCTCGGCGTGGTGAGCACCCTGGCCTCCGGAGGCTTCCTCTACCTGATCGCCGCACTCAACCTGGTCTCGCTGTTCGGGATCTGGCGCGTCTTCAAAGCCATGCGGGCCGGCCGGTTCGACGAACACGAGCTGGAGAAGCACCTGGACGGCCGCGGTTTTCTGAACCGCATCCTCGGCAGGCTCACCGGATCCATCACGCGCTCGGGCCAGATGTACCTCGTGGGGCTGTTGTTCGGCATCGGCTTCGACACCGCCACCGAGGTCACCCTCATGGTCATGGCCGGTTCGGGAGCCGCCGCCGGACTGCCCTGGTACGCCATCGTCTGCCTGCCCCTGCTGTTCGCGGCCGGCATGAGCCTGTTCGACACCCTCGACGGCACGTTCATGAACTTCGCCTATCACTGGGCGTTCTCCAACCCGGTGCGCAAGGTCTACTACAACCTCACCGTCACCGGACTCTCCATCGCCGTCGCCTTCCTGATCGGCACCATCGAACTCGTCGGGGTCCTGCACGACCAGCTCGGCCTCCACGACCCCGTGACGAGCGGTATCTCGAACATCGACCTCAACAACGTCGGTCTCGTCATCGTCGGCCTCTTCGTCCTCGTGTGGGCATGCGCGCTGGCGTACTGGCGCATCGCCAAGGTCGAACACCGCTGGGACCGCACGGCCGCAGCGCGCGACGACGCCGGGTGAGAAGGCGCAAGCCGGGAAACCGTCGGCCAGGACGTGGCCGTGACCTGACCGCACAGCAGCGCTTAATGACCGTTGTAGGTGGAAATGAATACGCGCGGACGGTCGACGGGGGCCCAGGTCGGCCGATAGGAGGGGGAAGGGAGGGTGCCCTTCGTGGGTGTGCCCTTGTATCTGCGACCACGACTGGAGCCGCCGCTCACCGCGCTGCTGGACGACGCACCGTTCCTGCACTCGCTCGTCGACGCCCTCGGCTCTCCGCTGAACGTGCTGCTGCCGGAGCGGATCGCCGAGAACGCCGATCGCTTCCGTGCTGTCCTCCGCGACCACCGTCTCGCCGGCCGGGTGTACTACGCGCACAAGGCGAACCGGTCCAGCGCGCTGGTGCGGCGGCTGGCCGCGGCGGATCCCGCCGGGGTCGGCGTCGACGTCGCCTCGCTGGGGGAACTCCGGCATGTCCTGGGCTCCGGCGTCACCCCGGACCGCATCATGGCCACCGGACCGAAGGACCCGGAGTTCCTGTTGCTGGCCGCCCGCACCGGGGCGACGGTGAACGTCGACTCGGGCGGCGAGCTGGAGCAACTGGCCGGGATGGTGCGGAAGTACGACCTCCCCCGGACCGACGTCCTGCTGCGCCTGTCGGCGTTCGAGGCGGCCGGGGACTCGACAGGCGCGGGAGTGCGGGTGCTGTCGCGGCGCAGCCGCTTCGGTACACCCGTGGGAGAAGCGGGCGAGCTGCTGTCCGCGGTCGAACGCCACCGGGACGCCGTCGAGTTGACGGGTGTCGCCTACCACCTGGACACGACGGCCCTGGCGGAGAAGGTCCGCGCCCTGGAACGCTGTGTGACGGTCATGGACGAGTGCCGCGCCCGGGGCCTGGCACCACGCGTCATCGACATCGGCGGGGGCTTCGGGGTCGGCTACGTCGCCGACGCCGGTCAGTGGGAGCGGTACACCACCGCGCTGACCGAGTCGGTGCTCGGCATCCGCCCGCCCCTGACCTGGCGCGGGTACGGCTACGGGCTGCGCAACGAAGGCGGCACGGTACGCGGGGCCGCCGCCCTCTACCCCGCCCACCGCCCCACCGCCGGCCCTGGCTACCTGGACGAGCTGCTCTCGCAGACCGCGCCCGCCCTGGGCCGCCCGCCCGCCACTCTGCTCCTGGAGCACCTCTACGACCTGTACGTCGAACCGGGCCGGGCCCTCGTCGACCAGTGCGGGCTCTCGCTGGCACGGGTCCTGGACGGCGCCGAGATCGAGGAACTGCCCGGCCAGAGCGAGTGCCTCGACCCCACCGACACGGACGATCCGCTGACCCGTTTCCACCAGGTGCTCTCGCAACCGGGCAGCGAGTACGTGCACACCGACCAGTATTTCAACCCGCGCAACACGGAAGCCCACGCGGCGGGCACCGGCCCCGAGATCGTCAAGGACCTGGACGGGCGGGCACCGGACTGGTTCATCGCCTGTGTGGGTACGGCCGGTTCGTCGACCGGCGTGGCCAGGGTGCTGCGCGAGCACGACCCGGAGGTACAGGTCCTCGGCCTGGTCGCCCAGAAGTCGGACTTCATCCCCGGGATCCGGACCATCGACGAGGTGCGCCAGGTCGGCCTGTTCGACCCGGCGACCTACGACACGATCGAATCGGTCACCTCCGAGGAGGCCATCGACGGCATGCTGACCCTCATCCGCCGTTGCGGTCTGCTGTCGGGGCCGACCGGGGGAGCCGCCTATCAGGGAGCAATACGTCATCTGCGGGCGGTGGACGAGGAGTTGCCCGAGTCTGAACCGCGCCGGACGGCGGTCTTCGTCGTCTGCGACCGTGCCGAGAGCTATCTCAGCTACGTACGGCAGCGACGGCCCGAACTCCTGGGCAGCCCTCGCCGCGGACCTTCCGTCACCGCCCTGACGGAAGCCGACGTACGTGCCGAGGGCAAGGCCATCGGCACCGACGACGCCCGGCGATGGATCACCGGCGGGGAGCCGCCCCCGCTCGTCGTGGACCTGCGGGGCCCGCACGCCTACGCGGCGCTGCACATCGAGGGATCGGTCAACATCGTCGACGAGATCTTCGAGGAACTCGTCCGCGGCGGACTGCCCTTCAGCAAACGGCGGCCGGTGCTGCTGTCCTGCCCGGTCGGTGAGAAGTCCGCCCGGTACGCTGCGCTGCTGACCCGGATGGGACATCCCGACGTGCGCAGCCTGGCCGGCGGCATCGTCGCCTGGCGGGACGCGGGCGCTCCGCTGGTGCGGGAGTGAGTGCTCTGCACCCCGTTTTCGGACAGGACCGGGACGAGGCGGCCGACTGGCAGCGTGAGGTGCGGGAGCAGTTCCCCATCATCGCCGCCCACCCCGAGCTCGCCTACCTCGACAGCGCGGCCACCGCGCAGAAGCCGCGGGCCGTACTGGAGGCCGTGCAGACGTATCTCACGACGTCGAACGCCAACGCGGGGCGGGGCGCCTATCCATGGGCGAACCGGACGACGGACCTGGTGGAACGGACCCGACGGCGGGTCAAGGAGTTCCTGGGCGACGCCGATCCCCAGCGATCGGCCGTCCACTTCACCAGCGGCACCACAGAGGGACTACGCACCGTCGCCCGGGACTGGCTGGCCACCTGGCTCACCGACGGCGACGAGATCCTCGTCCCGTTCGCCGACCACCGGGCGAACCTGGACCCCTGGCTGGAGGCCCAGCGGCTGCTGGCCGACCGCGGGATCCGCGTCCATGTGCGAGCACTTCCGTACCAGCGGGATTCGGGCGACTACGACCACCGGGCGTTCGACCGGGTCATCGGCCCGCGCACCCGTTTCGTGGCCGTCACGCACGTCCATCACGTGTACGGCGGCGACATGAACGTGCACCGCATCCGCGACGCCGTGGGCCCGGACGTACCCATCTGTCTGGACGCAGCCCAGAGCGTCGGCCATCTGCCGGTCCGGGTCGGCGCGTCCTCGCTCGACGCGGACTTCGTCGTCTTCTCGGGGCACAAGGCACTGGCGCTGCCCGGCTCAGGGGCGGTCTGGGCGCGCAACACACGCGGCCCGGCCTTCCGGCCCGGTGGCTGGCAGGGCACCCCCAACACCGTGGGCATCGCCTCGCTGGAGGCCGCGCTCGACTGGCTGGACGAGGTCGGCACGGACCGGATCGCACACTGGACGGCCGCCCTCACCACCCGGCTCACCGACGCGCTACACCGCCTTACCCCCTACGAGATCCTGGGGTGTGGATCCAGCCTGGCCGCCGGCTCCGCACTCCCCGCCGGACAACGACGCCACGGCATCGTCACCTTCAGACACCGTGACATCCCCTCGGACGACCTCGGCTTCATCCTGTTCAGTCACGGCTTCATGGTCCGGGCGGACAACCTGTGCCAGGCCGGCACGGACGAGAGGAAGGACGGTTCCGTACGGGTCAGCCTGCACGTGTACAACACCGTCGACGAAATCGACCGCCTTCTGGCCGTACTCACCTCGCTCGGGTGAATCCGCGATGAAAACCGTTTCCACCACCTGTACATTCGGCGGTGTCCTTGACAGGTGTGAGACCGAAGAGGTGGTGCGACCAGATGGGCGTGAGCATGGCGACGGCCAAAGAGTGGGTGGAGCGCTGGGAACGGCAACAGCAGCGCTACGCCGTCGACCGCGAGGAGCGGTTCACCGTGATCGCCGACGTGGTCGAGCACGTCACGGCGGGCCGCGCCGGACCACTGCTCCTGGACCTGGGCTGCGGGCCCGGTTCCCTGGCGGCCAGGCTCGCCCGGCGCCTGCCGGACGCGGAGATCGTCGCCGTCGACATGGACCCGCTCCTGCTGGAACTCGGCCGCACCCACCATGCGGGCGCCGCCCGCTACGTGGACGCCGTGATCGGTGACGACCGCTGGACCGATGCCCTGGCACTGGACCGCCCGCTGGACGCGGCCGTCTCCACGACAGCCCTCCACTACCTCCCGGAGCCGACTCTGCTGCACACCTACCGGCGCCTCGCGGAACTCCTGCGCCCGGGTGGCGCCCTGGTCAACGGCGACCACTTCCCCCAGGACGCCCCACGCTGCTCGGAACTCACCGCGCACGTGGGCCGCCGCCGGGCCGAGCGCGCCGGCAGCCATGCCCACGAGGACTGGCAGTCCTGGTGGAGCAGGGCGGCCCAGGACCCGGAGCTCGCCGACCTGTTGGTCCAGCGCGAGCGCCGCCCGTCCGGGCACGCCCGTGGAAGCACGGGCTGCCACCTGAGCGCGGACCGCCATGCCGCACTCCTGCGGCAGGCGGGCTTTCACCATGTCACGCCGGTCTGGCAGTTCGGCGACAGCCAGGTCCTCGTGGCGGTCAAGGACTGATACGCCCAGGCCTCCGCGGCCGCGGCTGTCAGAGGACGAGGCTCATCAGGATCTCGTCGCGGTCGTCGCCGGGCGCCACCCGCAGCGCCCCCGGCCATCGACCGACCTCGACCCACCCCAGCTTGCGGTAGAACTCCTCCAACCCCAGGCCCGCCCTCGCGCCGAGCCCCAACCGTTCCAGCCCCATCTCGTCGCGGGCGATGTCGCGGACGCGGTCCATGAGCGCGACGCCGACGCCCAGACCGCGGAACCGGGGGTGCGTCTGGACATGGTTGACCACACCGCAGTGCGCTACGAGCGGGTGCGGATCCCGGCGCAGGATCAGCCAACCGGCAAGTACACCGTCGACGGTGGCCACCAGCAGCCTGCATCGCCGCGGATCGAGTCCGTCGACGATCCGGTCCAGTACCGGCCCGACCTCCCGCGCGCTCACCGGCGGCGGCGGAAACCCGTACGGGATGACCGCCCCGCCGGCGTTGCTCACCGTCACCCAGCAGTCGACGAGATCCCGTCTGAGGCCCGAGGTGACCTCGCCTGGCAGGGTGATCTGTGCGACCTGTGGTGGCGTTGCTCCGGCCCCGGCGCTTCTCATGGTGGTCCTGCGGCTCCTTCACACACGTACGACCGCTTGTCCGATGAGTTGCCTTCAGGTCGGCACTGTAGCTGCCTGCATGAGGGCGAAGACGCCCCAGCCCAGGTGCTCGGAGCGCGTGGAGCGGACGGGGCCGGTGCTGAGTTCCTCCCGGAGCGCCGCGGCGAGTTCGTCCTCGGGGTTGCTGTCCAGCCAGCGGCGGATGTTGAGCACTGGGGCCCAGTAGCGGGTCTCGCTGGTCGGCGACCGGGACCATGCTGGCCATGGGCTGTCGGCCGCAGTGTCGCCGTCGTCCGTTCCGAGAGGTCGTGTGGGTGGACCTGTTGTCGCAGGTCACCCAAGTGCTTTCGGCCGGCGGTCTCAGCTCTCGGCGAGCCCCGTCCGGTCGAGCCCCGTCCGTAGGTGGACGGTCAGCTCTTCGTGCGTCGGGGACGGGGGGAGCGGCCGGGAGCTGTGCGGGCGCAGTCCGTCCACGAAGATGTGCACGTGCCGGGTGGCGAGGGCGGTGGCCTCTTCCTCGGGGAGGTACGGCAGAGGGCGACAGACCAGGGCCCCGGTGGTGATCAGGTCCATGTGCGTGGCATCCGGGCGGATGGCGCCCTCGGTGCGCGCGTGTGCCAGAAGCTCTTCGAGGAGGGGGGCGATCCGGCTCTGGAGCTCGGCCGCTTCGTGAGTGGCGGGAACGGGGCCACCGATGAGGGGGAGCACGAGCGTGTCCCGCTTCTCGACGAGGCGCAGCAGGAACCCCTCGATGGCGGCCAGGGGGTCCTGCGGGGCGGCGTCCAGTGCCTGGTGAGCGGCCTCGATCACCAGGGTGAACCCGTCGAGCACGACCTGCTGGACGAGGGCGTTGCGGTCGGGAAAGCGCCGGTAGAGCGTGGCGATGTTCACTCCCGCGCGGCGGGCGATCTCGTCCAGGGGCGCGGCAGTGCCCAGTTCGCGAAAGGCGGTGCGCGCGGCGGCGAGGATCTGGGCCCGGTTGCGGGCCGCGTCCGCCCGCAACCGCGGCCTGCCGCCCTCACTGACGCTGCGGGAAGTCACGGTGACTCCGTCCTTTCTCGATCACGTCGCCCGGCCCCGACGTCTGCCGGTCGACGCCTTGAGATTACGTCACCGTGGGCCATCTGAAGTTCTAAGTGAAGGATTTCCTGCACTTTGGTGTTACGGTTGCCGAGACCGCTGGCGGCACGCACTGCGAGGAACCACGGGGACCTCCTCTGGGACCCGGTGCCCCGGCCGGCCGCGCGTTCGGGCGCCGCAGGCGTCGCTCGTCGCGCCTTCCCCGCGTAACCCGAGACAAGAGAAGTGGTGTCATCCGTGCAGAGGACACGTTTCGAAGGCAAGGTCGCGGTAGTCACCGGCGGCAGCCGGGGGATCGGCGCGGCCGTCGTGCGGCGGCTGGCCGGTGAAGGCGCGGCCGTGGCGATCGGCTACCGCGGCAACAAGGAGGCGGCGGACGCGCTCGTCGCCGAACTCGTGACCGCCGGTGGCCGGGCGATCGCGCTCCAGGCCGATGCCGCGCACCCCGAGCAGACCGGCGAGCTGATCGAGCGGACGGTGTCCGAGTTCGGCCGGCTGGACGTGCTCGCGTCCTGCGCCGGTATCGAGCACTTCGACGCGCTGGAGAAGATCGCGCCTGCCGACTTCGACCGCGTCTTCGCGGTCAACACGCGCGGGCAGTTGTTCGCCGTCCAGCACGCCGTCGCCCGCATGAGTGAGGGCGGTCGCATCGTGCTGACGTCGTCGGTGAGCGCGTCGAGGGCGTTCTTCCGGCACACCCTGTATGCCGCCAGCAAGGCGGCGGTGGAGTCGATGGTGCTGAACCTGTCCGCCGAACTCGGTCAGAAGGGCATCACCATCAACGCCATCGCCCCGGGTGGCACCGCCACGGACATGGCCGTGGCGCACGGGGCGAGCTATCTGCACCCCGACCTGGTCGGCAAGCAGGATCTGTCCGCGTGGCTCAACGTCGGGGTCGCACTGCGGCGGCTGGCGGAGCCCTCGGAGATCGCCGCCGGATACGCCTTCCTCGCCTCCGACGACGCGGCCTACATGACCGGCCGCACCCTGCAGTTGGACGGCGGGATGTTCTAGCGGACGGTACGGCTTCGGTTCGCCAAGGGGCGGTGCACCCGGCTCCCGCCCCGACCGCCTCCTGTCCCGACCGCCCTTGCCCGTCCGGCTCGCGGCCTCGTCGGGAGCACACCACCCCAGGGGGCTGCGGCCCCGCGACCTCGGAGAGTTCCTCACCACATGCACCACCCCACGACGTTCCCACCCGGGGCCCCGCCCGACTTCACCCCGCACGCTCCGAGCGCGGACTACGCGGCCGAACACGGACGACACGCGAGGCACGCGCTGGTCGACTCCGAGCCGGGCCTTCCCGCGCCCGTGCTCGCGGCGGCGGCCGGCGTCCGCAAGGCGGTACTCGTGCCGGTGGTCACCGCCCTGGCCATCGGCACCGTGTTCGTCGCCGTGTACCTCGCGGCCTTCCACGCACCGTCGGCGCGGCATCAGCCCGTGGGCATCGCCGCATCCGACAAGGTGGCCGCCCGCACGGAACTCGCCCTCAACAACGCGGCGCCCGACGGATACACCTTCTACCGCTATCCGGACGCCGAGGCCGCCCGCCATGCCGTCACCCACGACGAGGTCCCGGCCGCCCTGGTCGCCGACCGCGACGGTACGCGCGTGCTGGTGGCCGGTGCGCAGGGGCCGTCCACCGTTTCCAGCCTCGCCACGGCGATGACGGCGGCCGTCGGAAAGCCGGTTCCCGTCAAGGACGTACTGCCCCTGGCGGCGGGGGACTCCCGCGGGTTGTCGGTGTTCTACGCCGCCTTCGGCGTGGTCCTCGCCGGCTTCCTCTTCGCGGTGTCCTCCTACCAGATCGCCCCGCGCCTGAGGCTGGCCGTCCGCGTCGCCTCGATGCTGGTCTTCTCCGCCGCGTCCGGCGTGGTGGTGGCACTGATCGCGCACACCGGCTTCAGCGCGCTGCCGGGCTCCTTCGCCGTGATCACCCTCGTGGTGGGCCTGCTGGCGTGGGCGTCCGCCGCGGCGGCCGGGCTGCTGCTGCGCCTGTTCGGGCCGCTCGGCATGCCGGTCGCCTCCGTGGTGCTGCTGATACTCGGCAACGCCACCTCCGGTGGCATCCTGCCGGCCACCTTCCTGCCCGCCTGGCTCGCGCCGCTCGCTTCGGTCATGCCTCCGGCGGCCGCGGTGCGTGGACTGCGAGGCGCCGCGTACTTCCACGACACGCATCTGGCCGACGCCATAGGCACCCTGGCGCTCTGGGCCCTGGGCTGCCTCACCGTCCAGTACGCGCTGGACCGCGTCGCCACCCGTCGTACGAGGGCCGGGATCCCCGCCACCGTCGCCGGGCGCTGAGTCACCCCTGACACCGTGTCTCCCGGCGCCGACCTCCCTGCGACAGGGACGGCTCCACCCAGATGTTCTGGCCCGTCCGGGCGAGGTGGGAGCCTCGGGGCCGGGTCGGTTCGGCAACCGTGAACCGACCCGGGACGCCCTCGTGGGCAAGCCCGTACTGCCGGCCGCCACCCGGGCGAGGTTCAGGCCTTGAGGAATTCACGGATGGCAGCAGCGACCACCTCTGCGTGCGTCTCCAGCGCGAAATGACCGGTGTCCAGCAGCCGGACATCGGCGTCGGGGATGTCCCGCTGGAACGCCTCGGCTCCAGCGGGCAGGAAGAACGGGTCGTTGCGGCCCCAGACGGCCAGCAGCGGCGGCCGGTGGGTCCGGAAGTACTCCTGGAACGCGGGATAGAGCCGCACGTTGCTCGCGTAGTCGAGAAAGAGGTCCAGCTGGATCTCGTCGGCGCCCGGACGCGCTAGGTAGTGGTTGTCGAGCGTGTAACCGTCGGGCGAGACCGACGACGGCTCGGTCACCCCGTGGGTGTACTGCCACACGGTCGTCTCGGGCTGCAGCAGGCTGCGGAGCGCGTCGCGGTTGGCCTGTGTGGGCTCCTCCCAGTACGCGCGGATGGGGTTCCAGCCGTCACTGAGCCCTTCCTCGTAGGCGTTGCCGTTCTGCGTGACGATCGCGGTGATCCGGTCCGGCCGCCGTACGGCCAGCCGGAACCCGATCGGGGCACCGTAGTCGAACACGTAGAGCGCGTAGCGGTCGAAGCCCACCGAGTCGGTGAAGCCTTCGACGATGTCCGTGAGGGCTTCGAAGGTGTAGGAGAAGCTGTCACGGTCCGGCATGTCGGACTGCCCGAAGCCGGGCAGGTCGGGTGCGATGACGTGGTAGCGGTCGGCGAGCTGCGGGATGAGGTCCCGGAACATGTGGCCGGCGCTCGGGAAGCCGTGCAGCAGGAGCAGCTTCGGGGCGTCCGAGGGCCCTGCTTCACGGTAGAAGACCTTCAGGCCGTGAACGTCGGCGGTGCGGTAGGCGATCGGGTTCATGGTGCGCTTGTCCTTCGTGTCGGTCGAGACGGACTACTGCTGGGGTGTCGCCGCATCACGCACGGCGTCGAGGACGATGTCCACGACGTCTTCGGGTGCGGTGATCAGCGGCGTGTGGTCGACCGGGCGGGTGCGGGCACGGGCACCCATGCGCTCGGCCATGAAGCGCTGTGTATCCGGGGCGATCATGCGGTCGTCCTCGGCGATCAGGAACCAGCTCGGGCGGTCCTTCCACAGCGGCCGCTCGACCGGGGCGCCGATACAGGACACCGCGATGGGGCGCTGCACGGCGGCCAGGACCGCCTGCTCCTCGGAAGAGGCGTTCTGCGCGAAGGCGCCGGCGAAGTCCTCGTCGTGCAGCCACACCAGCCCATGGGAATCGGGCTCCAGCTGCGGCGCCTTCGGATGCGGCTGACCTCGGTGGAACACGTCGCCGGCGGACTCTCCCTCGTCGGGCGCCAGTGCTGCGACGTAGACCAATGAGGCGACCTTCGCAGCGGACGCCGCCGCGACGACCGCGCCGCCGTACGCGTGGCCGACCAGCACCACCGGGCCCCGGAGCCGCTCCAGAACACGGTCGAGCGCCGCGATGTCGTCGCCCAGGGAGGTCAGCGGCAGGGGTGCTGCGACGACGTTGACGCCGTGAGCCTTCAACGGGCCGATCACCTTCCTCCAGCTCGATCCGTCGGCCCACGCCCCGTGCACGAGCACGACGTCGATGCGGTTGGTGGACATGTTTCCGTCCTCACCTGCCGGACGCGCGCCGACTGCCTCCGCCGGTGCCGAACCACCACGTCGCCCTAATGGTTAATGGAAGGCTATACACGTTAGGTCTATAATGGCAACAGGTCGCTCGTATCCGTTAGTCCTGGAGGTCCCGGTACGTTCGACTCGCGGCAGGATCGAGCAAGCTAATGGGTAACATTGAGTACATGACGAAAGGGCCTGGCCTTGAGGACGTACAGCGTGCCGGCTTCCCGATGGGCGGCGAACCCTTGGTCGCCCTGGACCTTGCGGACACCCTGCTGCTCGCCGCCCAGCCGCCCGTCGACCTGATCGACTCCCCGGCGGCCGGTGCGACCTGGTGGACGGTGCAGGCGGCACGGCTCCCCGAGGGCCCCACCCCCAGCCTTGAGGCCACCCGGGCACTGCGGGCCGCGATCCGCGACGTACTCGACGCCCATCTGGCGGGCCGCCCCCCGCTGGACACCTCCATCGAGGACATCAACGCGGCCGCGGCCGCCGTGCCCACGAGCCCGCGCATCGTCAGGACCCGGACCGGCATCGCCACACAGACCCGCTGGCACACGGAGCAGGGCGGCAACGCCGCCCTCGCCGCCCTCGCTCGCGAGACCATCGAACTGCTCGCCTCGCCCGAGCGACTGGCCACCCTTCGACGGTGCGCCAACCCGTCCTGCTCGATGCTGTTTCTCGCCGCGACCAAGCGGCGGACCTGGTGTGCGGCCAACGTGTGCGGCAACCGGGTCAGGGTCGCCCGCCACTACGAGCGCACACGCGGCGAGAACAAGAACCCTTGACGTCCCTCTCCGGGCGCGAGGAGTGGGGGGCGGATCCTGAGTCCGCGTCAGGCGCCTGGGCGGCCTTGACCGCCGTCGGGAAGCCGGCCTTCACCGGTGCCTTCCGCACCTTCAGGAATAGCGCCCCGGGCCTCGGAAGGCCGGGCTCACGCATCCTGTGACGTGGCGCGGATGAGGCTCTCCTCGATCCGTCCCAGGACTGCGACGGCCTCGGTCCGCTCGGCGGACGTCATGTGTTCGGTGAGGCTGGCTTCGAGGTCCAGCCAGACCTGTTCCACCTCGCTGCGCAGGGCGAGGCTGGCCGCGGTGGGCTCGACGATGGTCGCCCGCTTGTCGGTGGTGGAGGGGCGGCGGCGCACGAATCCCGCGTTCTCCAGGCGCTGGATGGTGCGCGTCATGGTGGCGGCGTCGGAACCGAGCAGGCGGACCAGGTCGGTCTGGCGCTGCGGACCGCGATCCCACAGCTGCATCATGACGAGTTCCTGGCTGGGATGAAGGCCGACGCGGCGCAGTAGTTGGCCGGCCAGCATCCGGTGAAGGCGCGCCACGCGGAAGATCGCGTGATTGATGGCGCCGGCCGCGACGGAATCCGGCAGGCGCACACTCGCCGGTCCGGCGGCGTCGGCCGCGGCGGGCCGACGGGTGTCGGTGGGTTCCGGCTGGCTCATGGGTTCCTCGTGTGACCTGTCGTAATTGCTTGAGCAGCTAAATCGTACCGCTCACCGGTGTCGGACGTGACTGCGGCCGCCCACGGGACGGTGCTGTCCATGCTTGGTGACGTGGATCATGTGTGCCGCGGGATGGTTCCATGAGATTTACTTGTTCGGACAGTAAACGGGTCGGGTGCGGCAGCGCCGGACCCTGCCGACGAGAGGCCGTCTCTCGTGCGGCCTGCCTCATTTCGTGAGCAAGGATGATGATCATGTCGAAGGCCTTCGAAACGTACGACCTGGGCGGCAAGCGCCTCGCCAACCGCATCGTGATGGCACCGATGACCCGCTCCCGCGCCTACGGCGAGGGCAACAGCCCCACCGACCTGATGGCCGAGTACTACGCCCAGCGCGCCAGTGCCGGCCTGATCATCACCGAGGGCACCCAGCCGTCGGCGATCGGCCAGGGCTACCCCGACACCCCCGGTATCCACTCGGACGAGCAGATCGCCGCCTGGCGCAAGGTCACCGACGCCGTCCACGCCCGTAACGGCGTGATCTACCTGCAGCTGATGCACACCGGCCGGGTCGGCCACCCGAGCCTGATGGGGCGCACCCCCGTCGGCCCCTCTCCGGTCAAGGCCGACGGACAGGTGTACACCCACGCCGGCCCCCAGGACTTCGTCACCCCCGCGGAACTCACCCACGACGAAGTCCTGGAGACGATCGCCGACTACGCCGCGGCCGCCCGCAACGCCGTCGCGGCCGGCTTCGACGGCGTGGAACTCCACGGAGCCAACGGCTACCTCATCCACCAGTTCCTCGCCCCCAACTCCAACACCCGAACCGACGCCTGGGGCGGCACGCCCGAGGCCCGCATCCGTTTCGCCGTCGAGGTCGCCAAGGCCACCGCCGACGCCATCGGCGTGGACAGGACGGGCTTCCGTATCTCCCCGGCCAACCCCTACAACGACATCGACGAGAGCGACCGCACGGACGTGGATGCCACGTATGCGGCTCTGGTGGACGCCCTCGCGCCCCTCGACCTGGCCTATCTGCACCAGATGGAGGCCCCCGAGGTCCGAGACCTCACCCTGCGCCTGCGCAAGGCCTGGCCCACCACCTTCATCCTGAACCCCTTCACCGGCAACGCCCCCACCGGTCCCGACGAACTCGCCCTGATCCAGGACGGCACCGCCGACCTCATCGCCTACGGCGGCCTCTTCCTCGCCAACCCCGACCTCCCGGCCCGCCTCGCCGCAGGCGGCCCCTTCAACACCCCGGACCGCGCCACCTCCTTCGGCGGTGACCACACCGGCTACACCGACTACCCCACCCTCGGCTGACACCTGGTCGAAAAAACCCTGCGCCTCCGGCTGGGCGAGGGCAGCGCCGCCCACCGGGTCGCGCAGGGGCCGGCCGCAACAGGTTCATTACCAGCGGGCGTACCCCGTCGCGGGTTCACTGGGAAGGGGGGACGGGCCGGCGAGGCGACGTGTTCCTCCCGGTGGCGGGGGTCCAGCACGGTGCACGCCGGCCGGATGGTGCCGCACCAGCGCACCGCGGGACCGCAGGGCCGTCGGTCGGGGCCGGCACCAGGCACTGTGTCGATGACGACGGCTCTCCGCGGGGGCCCATGGGAGCGGCGGTCGTACGGCTCGGTCCGCTCGCGACCGAAGCCGGCGTCGAGGGGTCGGGGCATGGTTTCGGATCGGGATGCCTGCGGACGGCTTGCCGCCCGGCCGCCTCCGTTCGGCCCCGGCGCCACGGCGGGTCGCCCACCGCAACTGACGGACTGCCTCTGCGTGTCTGCCCGAGGCCACGGTGTGGTGCGGGGCGTGCGCGGGACGCGCAGGCGTCGGGAGGCGAGCGGACGAGGTGATCGACCATGGCGAGAACACGCCGGTTTCAGTTCCTGATGCGGGGGAGGCGTGTCATCGTGGGGATGGCCCGGCCCGTCGCATTCCCCCGTAGCGACGGGCCGGGCCTTGCTGTGCCCGCAGGCCGAACTCGCCCTTGGCGTACGCGTACGAGACTGAAGAGATCCTGCACGTCGTCGGCGTGACATCCGTGCCCGGCGGCTGCGTCGTGACCCGGCCATGGGGCTACGGGCCGCGGACGCCGGGCGGGGAGGGGCCGTGTTCCGACAAGCGGTATCCGCTGTGAGTCCGCCCCGCCGAGGGTGCGCCACGGACTCCCCGCCGGGGCTTCACCCTTCGAGGGATTGACGAGTGGGCCCGCGCCCACGAATTCGGAACGGCTCCACAGGGGGCTGGAATGCCATAGGAACGCCCTATAGCGCGTACTGGAATTCCGTCTTTGCCGCTGGTTCATTTCCGGACGTACCGTGAAACAGCTCGACGACGTGCTCAGCGCGATTCTCCGAGGGTTCGCGCTCTGCGCACGTCGATTTCTCTTCTGTTGAGCGGACAATTACGCGATCGAGAGGACCGGTGGCATGACCACATTCGAGGACGGATCGGGAACGCGAGAACTCACGGGAAAGCGGGCCCTGGTCACGGGTGGTTCTCGCGGAATCGGAGCGGCCGTCGTGCGCCAACTCCTGGACGCGGGCGCCGAGGTGCTCACGACCGCCAGGTCGGCGACGAGCACGGTGCCGGAGGGGGCCAGCTTCGTGGAGGCCGACGTACGGACACGAGCCGGCGCGGAGGCGCTCGCCGCGGCCGCGCAAGAGGTGCTCGGCGGGGTGGACGTCCTGGTCCACAACGCGGGTGGGGCGCGCCCGCACGAGGGCAGCTCGGCCATCCCCGACGAGGAGTGGCAGGATGCGCTGGACCTGAATTACCTGGCGTCGGTGCGGCTGGACTCGCTGCTGGTACCGGGCATGCGGGAACGGCGTTCGGGCGTGATCGTGCACGTCTCGTCGGCCGCGGTCCTCACCCCGGTGGCACCCTTCCTGCACTACACGGCGGCGAAGGCGGCGCTGGAGAACTACAGCCGGGGACTGGCCCTGGAGCAGGCTCCGTTCGGAATCCGGGTCAACACCGTGACTCCCGGCAGAGTCGCCACCCCCGGCGGCGAAGCGACGCGGGAGCAGTGGGCGCGCCTGGACGTGGCGCCGGGTCGGACCAACGCCCACGACACCGCGCCGTTGGGGCGCGATGGCCAGCCCGACGACATCGCCCACGCGGTGTCGTTCCTCGTGTCCGACCGGGCGAGCTGGCTGACGGGGAGCAATCTCGTCGTGGACGGCGGTGAATTTCCCCGGGGCTGATGCCGACGGCGTTCCGGAACACCGGTTTCGGCACAAAGAAAGCGGCGGCGCCCGCTTCCTTCTCGGCCGTCAGGACACCGGCGAGAGGGAAGCGGGATCGTTCCAGGTCTCGTGACGCAGGAGTTCGAGCAGGGCTGTCTCCGCCGGGCCGGCGGCGGGCCGGACCACGGCGATGACGGGCTGGGACACGGCCGGGAACACCGGCCGCACGAGGTGCTCGTGACCGTGGGGCACGGCGGAGGCCGGGACGAGCGTCACCCCGAGGCCGTGGGCGGCCCAGCGCACGGCGGTCGCCGTCTGGGACACGCGGGCGGCCGTGGCAGGAGCCAGTTCGTTGTTCCGCAGCACGCTCAGCAGTACGGCGTCGAGCGCGCTGTCGCGGTCGAACCGCACCCACGGCTCCCGCTCCAGTTCGCGCAGCTCGACCCGGTCCGCGGCGAGCAGCCGGTGCCCGGCGCCCAGCACCACGACGAACTCCTCGTCGCCGAGGTGGTGGGCGTCGGCGGGGCTCCGCTCGCAGGCCGCCATCAGGGCGAGGTCAAGGACGCCCCGGCGGCACAGCCGCTCCAGCTCGGCGGAGCTGGGCTCCTCGAAGACGGTGACCTCAAGGCGCGGGAAGCGGTGACGCAGCGCGCCCAGGGCAAGCGGCAGCTGCCGCGTGCCAAAACCCATCTGCACCGCGACCACCAGCTCGCCCACCAGCTCATCGGCACCGGCCCGCGCCGTCGCCCTCGCCCGCCGCGCCGCACTCACCGCGGCCTCAGCCTCCCGCAGAAACGCGCGGCCGACCACGGTGGGTACCAGTCCGGTCGGCGTGCGGGCGAACAGTTCCACGCCGAGTTCCCGCTCCAGGCCGCGGATCTGCTGGGAGACCGACGGTTGAGCGACGTGCAGCAGCTCCGCCGCCGCTGTCACCGAACCCTCCTCGGCAACGGCCAGGGCGTACTCGAACTGGCGAAGGCTCATCGGTCCCGTCCCCTCCCCGCAACGATGACCACGGTCCGCCCCGTTGCCATCGTTGCCATAGTAAGTGAGCCCCTTTTCCAGCCTCGTCGCGCCGTAGGGAGGCCGACGCGTCGGCAAGCACACCAATCATCGGACGGGCCCTTCGCCGACGGGGTCGGCGCCCCGTACCGCGACGCGGAAAAGCTCCCTGCCCTGTCGTCGGGCAGTCCCGACGCTCGCAGAGCCTGCAGTACGCCTTCCTTGACCGGCCGGGAGCCGGCGCCGCCTGACGCGTAGTGCTCGTTTCTGGACCCACGGGGCCCCGTGTCCGCCATCTGCGCCCACGCCCCCCGGCTGTCGGCCAGGGCCCGGCTGCCAACGGATCCCGCCCCGAGCAGGTATGAGACAGCCGAGCCCCCTGTGATCAGGCCGCGTGCAGACCCAGGTCCGCTGCCAAGCGGGCGCGGTGCCAGCTGGGCGGGCCGAAGAGCTGGGCCGAGCCGTGGGCGCGCTTGAAGTAGCGGTGGGCGTCGTGTTCCCAGGTGATGCCGATGCCGCCGTGCAGTTGGATCATCTCGCCCGCCACCGCGGTGAACGCCTCGGAGCAGGCGGACTTGGCGGCGGCCGCGCGGCGGGTCAGTTCCGGTGTGCCGTCGGCGGCCGCGAAGGACGCGCCGAGTGCTGCCGAGCGTGCCGATTCCACCAGCACGTACGCGTCCGCGAGCCGGTGCTTGACGGCCTGGAAGGAGCCGATGGAGCGGCCGAACTGGACGCGCTCCTCGGCGTAGGCGACAGTGAGCTCAAGACAGCGCGAGGCGGCGCCGGTCTGCTCGGCGGCCAAGGCCGTACAGGCCAGGTCCAGCACGTGCCGCAGCACCCGGTCGCCTGCGCCCTCCGCCCCGACCAGCCGGGCTTCCGCACCGCTGAGCAGCACACGCGCCTGCGCCCGGGTGGTGTCCATCGTCACCATCGCCTGGCGGTCCACCCCGCCGCCGTTTCCCGGCACCTGGAACAGCGAGACCCCGGCGCCTGTGCGGGCCGCCACGAGCAGGAGGTCGGCCCCGGCACCGTCCAGCACGTGCTCCTTGGTCCCGGTGATGCGCCACGTCCCGCCGGGGCCCGGAACGGCCGAGGCCTGTACGGCTCCGGGATCCCAGGAACCGCGTTCGGCCCAGGCCAGGGCCCCCGTCGTAGCGCCCGAGGCAAGCCCGGGCAGCAACTCCGCGCACACCGGCGCGTCGCCCGAGGCGAGGAGCGCCTGCACCGTGAGGACCACGGAGCCGAGACAGGGGACCGGGCTCAGTTCGCGCCCCAGCTCCTCCATCACCACGTGCACTTCCCGGGCACCGCAGCCGGCACCGCCGTACTCCTGCGGAACGGCGAGGCCCGCGATGCCGATCTGCTCGGTCAGCGGACGCCAGGCCGCGTCCCCGGGGTGGCGTGCGAGCAACGCCCTTACCGCGGAGCGCAGTTCCTCCTGCTCCACCGTCAGTCTCATGTGTCCGAAATCCTTTCCAGCCGGTTCAGTGGGCCAGGACGCGGGCGCGGCAGGCGGCGGGGGTGCCCCAGGCGTCGCGCAGGGGACGCGCCTTGCGGATCCACAGGGACAGGTCCAGTTCCTCCGTGTAGCCGACGGCTCCGTGCAGGTGGAGGGCGGTGCGGGCGGCGGTGTACGCCGCCTCGCCCGCCGCGACCTTCGCCGCGGCGATCTCGGGGGCGGCGGCGGAGGTTCGAGATCCGGCTGGTTCCGTACCACCGCTGCCGGCTGAGGCGCGCGCTGTCGTCTCGCGTGACAGGGCCAGGGCGGCCGAATACAGCAGGGGCTGGGCGAACTCCAGGGCGATGAGGGTGTCGGCAAGCCGGTGCTTGACCGCCTGGAAGGAGCCGATGGCGACGCCGAACTGGGTGCGCTGCTTGACATAGGCCACGGTCCGGTCGAGCAGGGAGCGCCCGAGGCCGAGGGACTGGGCGGCGGTGGCCAGCGCCGCGACCTCGGCGGCGTGCGCGGCGGCGGCCACCACCTCGGGCCCCCGCGCCAGGACGCTGCCGCCGAGGGGGCGGGCCAGCCGGCGCGCCGGGTCGGCGGACGGCTGGACGGGGCCGGTGCGCTCCGCCAGGCGCAGCGTGTCGCCGTCCACGACGAGCACGGCGTCGGCGGCGTCCGCGTCGAGGGCGTAGGGGCTGCCCGCGGCCGGCGTGCACAGGGAGACGACCGCCTTGCCGGAGGCGATCCGGGGCAGCCATGCGGTCGCCGTCGGATCGTCGCCGAGACGGTCGAGGAGAGCGGCCGCGGACACTGTTTCGACGAGCGGACCGGGCACGGCGTGACCTCCCAGCTCGCCGAAGGCAACGGTCAGTTCGACCGGAAGCGGGCCCAGGCCCTCGTGCCGCTCCGGCACGGCGAGCGCGAAGACACCCGCCTCCGCGAGCCGGGACCACAGCGCGCGGCCCGGCGCGTGTTCCCCGCGCGTCCAGGCCCGTACGACGCCGGGGCTGTCGGCCGCGGTGAGCATTCCGTCCAGCGAGCGGGCGAACTCCCGCTGCTCGTCGTCGAGGAGGAACCGCATCACCGGCGTCCCTTCGGCAGGCCGAGCAGCCGCTCGGCGATGATGTCACGCTGGATCTCGTTGGTGCCGGCGTAGATCGGCCCGGCGAGCGAGAAGGTGTGCCCCTCGGCCCAACTGCCGTGTGCGGGAGCCTCGGTGGCCTCGTCGGACAGTTCGCCGAACGGGCCGAGGAGGTCCAGGGCGGTCTCGTGGAGGGCGATGTCCAGCTCGGACCAGAAGACCTTGTTGAGGCTGGACTCCGCGCCGATCGATCCCCCGGCGGCGATCCGCGAGGCGTTGGCGTAGGTGAACAACCGGTAGGCGCGGGCGCCGATGACGGCGTCGGCCACCCGGTCGCGCAGGGCGGTGTCGGACGGGTCGGCGCGCTCCCGCCACAGCTCGGTCAGGCGGTCGGCGGCGGCGGTGAAACGGCCGGGGCTGCGCAGGGTCAGGCCCCGCTCGTTGCCCGCCGTGCTCATCGCGACGCGCCAGCCCTGTCCGGGTGCGCCGATCACGTCCTGGTCGGGCACGAAGACGTCGTCGAGGAAGAGTTCGGCGAAGGCGGGCTTGCCGTCGAGCCGTCCGATGGGCCGTACGGTCACGCCGTCCGCGTCCAGCGGGAACATCAGATAGGTCAGACCCTGGTGCGGTTTTGCGGCGTCCCGGTCGTTGCGGAAGAGGCCGAAGGCGCGGTCGGCGAAGGCCGCCCGGGACGACCAGGTCTTCTGGCCGCTCAGCAGCCAGCCGCCGTCCGTCCGTACGGCGGTGGAGCGCAGGCCGGCGAGGTCGGAGCCGGACTCCGGTTCGGACCAGGCCTGGGCCCAGATGACCTCGCCCGCGGCCATCGCGGGCAGGATGCGGGCGCGTTGCTCGGCACTGCCGTGCTCGAAGAGGGTGGGGGCGAGCAGGTTGATGCCGTTCTGGCTGACCCGGCCCGGGGCGCCCGCCGCGAAGTACTCCTCCTCGAAGATCAGCCACTGGAGGATCGAGGCGCCCCGGCCGCCGTACTCCTCGGGCCAGGAGACCACCGACCAGCGGTCCGCGAACAGGGTGTGTTCCCAGGCGCGGTGGGCCGTGAAGCCCGCTTCCGTCTCCAGGGACGGCAGCGGAGCGGAGGGCACGTGGGCGGCGAGCCAGGCGCGGGCCTCGGTCCGGAAGGCCTCGTCGGCCGCGGAGAAGGCGAGGTCCATCAGGCATCCGCCGCCTTCATCGCGCGGATGTCCATGCCGCCCAGCGCGTCGGGGGCGGTCTCGGCGTTGTGGGCGTGCGCCAGGTGGTGCAGCCCGAACACCGCGTCCATGCCGGAGTGCAGGCCCTGCAGGTCTTCCGCCTGGTTGACCGCGCGCTTGGTCAACGCCAGGCCCATGCGCGGCATCTCGGCGATCCTGGTCGCCAACTCCATGGTCCGGTCGGCCAGTTCCGCACGTGGGACGACCCGGTTGACCATCCCGACCTCGTAGGCGCGCCGGGCGGTCATCCGGTCGCCGGTGTACAGCAGCTCCTTGGCGATCCGGGGCGGCATCACCCACGGATGGGCGAAGTACTCGACGCCGGGGATGCCCATGCGGACGACCGGGTCGGCGAAGAACGCGTCCTCGGCGGCGACGATCAGGTCGCACACCCAGGCGAGCATCAGGCCGCCCGCGACACACGCGCCCTGGACGGACGCGATCATGGGCTTGGGCAGTTCGCGCCAGCGTCGGCACATGCCGAGATAGACCTCGGACTCGCGGGCAAAGCGGCTCTCCGCGCCCGCCTTGTCCGAGTGGTCCCACCACAGTCCGGCCCTGCGGGCGAACGGCAGGTGCGCGTCGCGTTCCGGGGTGCCGATGTCGTGTCCGGCGGAGAAGTGCTTCCCCGCTCCGGCGAGGACGACGACCTTGACCTCGTCGTCGTCGGCCGCGCGGTAGAACGCCTCGTCCAGGGCGTACGTCAGCGCGGAGTTCTGGGCGTTGCGGTAAGCGGGCCGGTCCATGGTGATCACGGCGACAGGACCACGGCGTTCGTAGCGGACCGGGGCCGTCGGTGCGGTGCGGGCAGCGGACATCCGCCCTCCTTCCCTAACAAGTGTTTGGTAGGTTAACGTACGGGCCCTCGGCCGTCGAGAAGTCGAGCCCGCCCGTCGTCGAGATCGTCCGGAGCCGCCCATGAGCAGCGTCGAGGAGTTCCGCACCGAGGTCCGCAGCTGGCTGCGCGCCAACCTCACCGGCGAGTTCGCCGCACTGCGCGGGCGCGGCGGCCCCGGACGGGAACACGAGGCGCACGCCGAACGCCTTGCCTGGGAACGGCACATGGCCGCCGCGGGGTGGTCCTGCGTCGGCTGGCCCGAGGAGCACGGCGGCCGGGGCGCGACTCTCGAACAGCAGGTCGCCTTCCACGAGGAGTACGCCCTGGCCGACGCCCCCGCCCGCGTCAACCACATCGGTGAGCAGCTTCTCGGCCCCACGCTCATCGCCTTCGGCACACCCGGGCAACGGGCGCGCTTCCTGCCGCGGATCGTCGCCGTGGAGGAGCTGTGGTGCCAGGGCTACTCGGAGCCGGACGCCGGCTCGGACCTGGCGAACGTACGGACCCGCGCCGAGCGGGACGGCGACGAGTGGGTGGTCACCGGACAGAAGGTGTGGACCTCGCTCGCCCACGAGTCCGACTGGTGCTTCGTCGTCGCCCGCACCGAGCCCGGATCGACCCGGCACCGGGGTCTGTCCTATCTGCTGGTCCCCCTGGACCAGCCCGGCGTGCGGATACGGCCGATCGTCCAGCTGACCGGCACCTCGGAATTCAACGAGGTGTTCTTCGACGAGGCCCGCACCCACGCAGCGCACCTCGTCGGTGCCCCGGGCGAGGGCTGGCAGGTTGCCATGGCCACCCTGGGCTTCGAGCGGGGCGTGTCCACCCTCGGACAGCAGGTCGGCTTCCGCCGTGAGCTGGAGGCCGTCACCGAGCTGGCCCGGCGCAACGGCGCGGCGACGGACCCGCTCATCCGCGACCGCATCGCCCGGGCCTGGATCGGACTGGAGATCATTCGGTTCAACGCCCTGCGCATGCTCGACTCGGTCGAAGCCGGGGCACCCGGGCCCGAGGCGTCCATCGGGAAGATCTTCTGGGCCACCTGGCACCGCGAGCTGGGCGAACTCGCCATGGACGTCTGCGGCGCCGCCGGCATGCTGGCCGCCGGCGCACCGTACGACCTCACCGACTGGCAGCGGCTGTTCCTCTTCTCCCGCTCCGACACCATCTACGCCGGCTCCAACGAGATCCAGCGGAACATCATCGCCGAGCGTGTCCTCGGCCTGCCCAAGGAGGTCCGCCCGTGAGCACACCGCCCCCCTATGTGCCCGGCCACGGCCTGCTCGCCGGCCGCAGCGCCGTCGTCACCGCGGCCGCGGGCGCCGGTATCGGCGGCGCGACCGCCCGGCGGCTGCTGGAGGAAGGCGCGCGCGTCGTCGTCTCGGACGCCCACGCCCGCCGGCTGAAGGAGTCCGAGGCGGAGCTGGCCGCCGGGTTCGGCGCGGACCGCGTCGCGGCCCTGCCCTGCGATGTCACCGACGAGGCCCAGGTCACGGCGCTGTTCGACCTCGTCGAGGAGCGGCACGGACGCCTCGACATCGTCGTCAACAACGCAGGCCTCGGCGGCACCGCCGACCTGGTCGACATGGCCGACGAGCAGTGGTCCCGGGTGCTGGACGTGACCCTCAACGGCACCTTCCGCTGCACCCGCGCCGCACTGCGCCGGATGAAGGCCGCGGGTGCCGGGGGTGTGGTCGTCAACAACGCCTCGGTGATCGGCTGGCGGGCCCAGCAGGGCCAGGCCCACTACGCCGCCGCGAAGGCCGGTGTCATGGCGCTCACCCGCTGCGCCGCCCTGGAGGCCGCCGAGTACGGGGTGCGGGTCAACGCCGTCTCCCCGAGCCTGGCCATGCACCCGCACCTGGTGAAGGTCACCACCCCCGAACTGCTCCAGGAACTGACCGCCCGCGAGGCGTTCGGACGGTACGCCGAACCGTGGGAGGTGGCCAACGTGATCGTCTTCCTCGCCAGCGGCTACTCCTCGTATCTGACGGGCGAGGTCCTCTCGGTCAGCAGCCAGCATCCGTGAGGCGGGCATGGCCGGACGCCGAAGAGCAGCGGGACCACCGTGGTGAGCCCGGCACCCGAGCGGCGCGAGGAACTCCTCGCCACCGCGGCCGAGGTGTTCGCCGCCCAGGGGTACAACGCCACCACCGTCCGCAGGATCGCCGACGCGGCGGGCATCCTCGCGGGCAGCCTCTACTACCACTTCGACTCCAAGGAGTCGATGCTCGACGAGATCCTCTCCGCCTTCCTGGACGAACTGTGGGCCGGATACGGCGCCGTGCTCGCCGCCGGACTCGGCCCCCGGGAGACCATCGAGGCACTCGTCACCGAGTCCTTCCGGGAGATCGACCGGCACCGCGCCGCCGTCGCCGTCTACCAGAAGGAGTCCCGCCATCTCGCCGGCCGGCCGCGCTTCGGCTATCTCGCCGACGCCCAGGTCAGGTTCGAGCAGGCCTGGCTGCGGACCCTGGAACGCGGAGTGGCCGCCGGCGTCTTCCGCGCCGACCTCGACGTACGGCTCACCTACCGGTTCGTACGGGACACCGTCTGGGTCGCCGCGTCCTGGTACCGGCCGGGCGGACAGCACAGTCCGGACGAGATCGCCCGCCAGTATCTGTCGATGGTGCTGGAGGGCATCGCCGGGCGCACACCTGACAAGACAGCGTCGACATGACGGATCAAGACAAGGAGTTGCCATGGCCGAGGCCTACCTCGTGGAAGCGGTGCGCACCCCCGTCGGCAGGAGGAACGGCGGACTGTCCGCCGTCCACCCCGCCGACCTCGGCGCCCATGTGCTGAAGGCGCTGATGGACCGCTCGGGCGCCGACCCGTCCGCCGTCGAGGACGTCGTGTTCGGCTGCCTGGACACCGTCGGCCCGCAGGCGGGCGACATCGCCCGCACCTGCTGGCTGGCCGCCGGCCTGCCCGAGGAAGTACCCGGCGTGACGGTGGACCGGCAGTGCGGCTCCTCCCAGCAGGCCCTGCACTTCGCCGCCCAGGGAATCCTGTCCGGCACGCAGGATCTGGTGGTCGCCGGGGGAGTGCAGAACATGTCGCGGATCCCCATCGCCTTCGCCAGCCGCCAGGCCGCCGAGCCGCTCGGCCTGACCGAGGGCCCGTACGCCGGCTCCGAGGGCTGGCAGGCGCGCTACGGCGACCAGCCGGTCAACCAGTTCCACGGCGCCGAACTCATCGCGTCGAAGTGGGACATATCGCGGCGGGACATGGAGGAGTTCGCGCTGCGCTCACATCAGCGGGCGATCCGCGCCATCGACGAGGGCCGCTTCGACCGCGAGACCGTGCCCTACGGAGCGGTGTCCACCGACGAGGGGCCGCGCCGTGACACCACACTGGAGAAGATGGCGGGCCTCAAGCCAGTGGTCGAGGGCGGCCGGCTGACCGCCGCGGTCTCCTCGCAGGTCTCCGACGGCGCCTCGGCGCTGCTCCTCGCCTCGGAGCGGGCCGTACGCGAGCACGGCCTGACCCCGCGTGGCCGCATCCATCACCTCTCCGTACGCGGCGAGGACCCGATCCGGATGCTGTCCGCCCCGATCCCGGCGACCGCGTACGCGTTGAAGAAGGCAGGGATGACGCTCGACGCCATCGACCTGGTGGAGATCAACGAGGCCTTCGCCCCGGTCGTGCTCGCCTGGCTGAAGGAGACCGGCGCCGATCCGGAGAAGGTCAACGTCAACGGCGGCGCCATCGCGCTGGGCCACCCGCTCGGGGCCACCGGCACCAAGCTGATGACCACCCTGCTGCACGAACTGGAGCGCACCGGCGGCCGCTACGGCCTGCAGACGATGTGCGAGGGCGGCGGCCAGGCCAACGTCACCATCGTCGAACGCCTCTGACCGCCCGCATCCCCCAGGTGGCCGGTCCGTCGGGCCGGCCACCGGCACGTCCGGCCGGCTACCGCACCAGCCGGGCGCGAAGCTCCGCCAGGGTCCGGATGTCCAGGCCGAGGCCCTTGGTGAGATAGCCGTAGAAGCCGCCGTAGTCCTGCCCGACCTGGTCCAGGGCCGTGTCCAGATAGTCCGTGCGGGCCTCCTGCAGGGGGACGAGCAGGTCCGGGTTCTGCATGTAGCCGGCCTGCTTCAGCCCCTCGCGGGCCTTGCGGTCGGCGTCCGCGCGGAAGGTGTTGGACAGCAGGTAGTCCTGCTCGGCGGTCGCGGACGGCACGCCGACGGCGCGCAGGACGAGGTAGCTCAGCCAGCCGGTGCGGTCCTTGCCCGAGGTGCAGTGGTACAGCAGCGGGGCCTGCCCGGAGGCGGCGATGTCCCGGATCGTCGCGGCGAACTGGCCACGGCTGGCCGCATCGGTGACGAACGTACGGTAGATGTCCCGCATCAGCTGCTCCGCCCTGCCGTCGCCGAGCGCCTCCTGCTGCTTGACCGGGTCCTTGGAGCCGATGACCGCCGCGGTCGTCTCGTACAGCCCGAGGACGTCCACGGGACGGGAGACCGCGGCCAGGCCGTCCGGCAGCCGGTCGGCGCCGTCCCCCCGCACCTCCTGCGGGGTGCGCAGGTCCACCACGGTGCGCAGACCCAGCCCCGACAGGCTCGTGACGTCCGCAGCCGTCAGGTTGTTCAGCGCGTCCGCCCGGAACACCTGGCCGTAGCGGATCGCGTGGCCGTCGACCGTGCGGTAGCCCCCGAGGTCGCGGACGTTGACCGCGCCCTGGAGCGCGATATGGCGGACCGTGGCCGTCGTGACGGCGCCGGTGGGCCGCGCCGGAGCGGTGGCGGACGGCGCCGGGGTGGCGGCCGCGGCGAGGGCGGGCGGACCGCTGAGGGCGACGGCGCAGACGACCACGGCGGTCGTGTGCCGGATACGGCGAGCATGCATGGCGGCTACTCCTAGGAGAAAGGGTGTTCCCGGCGGTGCGGAGTACGGGTGCGGGGCACGGGCCCGGTTCGGGTGCGGAGCGCGGCGGTCAGCCCGTGCGAGGCAGTCCGCCGAGAGCGGCCCGCGCCTCGGCCATGACGCGGTCGACCAGTTCGGCACAGGACGGCAGATCGTCGATCAGCCCGGCGACCTGGCCGGAGGCCATCACGCCGAGATCGGTACGGCCCTGCACCATGGACGCCTTGAGCAGCATCGGCGTGTTGGCCGCCAACAGAATCTGACTCCACGTCAAGTCCTTGCCGTGCCGCATCGCGAGCCCGTCCCGGACCAGCTGGGGCCAGCTCATCGCGGACTCGCGCCGGAACGCCGCGGCATGCCGGAGCGCCCGCAGCAGCGAGGCGGCCCGGCCCGAGCGCTCCAGCGCGTCGACCAGTTCGGTGCGCAGCATCCGGTGCGGCAGGCCGTCCACCTTCGTGGTGACGGTGACGTCCGTGACCGCCGCGGCCAGATACCGGGCCTTCACCGCGTCGGGGACGGTGCTGTCGGAGGTGAGCAGGAAGCGGGTGCCCATGGCGATGCCGGCCGCGCCGTACGCCAGCGCCGCGACCAGGCCGCGCCCGTCGTGGAAGCCGCCGGCCGCGACGACCGGGATGTCCACGGCGTCCACCACCTGCGGCAACAGGACGGTGGTGGCGACGCTCCCGGTGTGCCCGCCGCCCTCGCCGCCCTGTACGACCACCGCGTCGGCGCCCCACGCGGCGACCTTCTCGGCGTGCCGCCTGGCCCCGATGGAGGGGATGACGACGACACCCGCGTCCTTGAGCCGGGCGATCAGTTCGCGGGACGGGGCGAGCGCGAACGAGGCGACCCGCACCCCCTCCTCGATGATGATCTCCACGCGCTCGGCCGCGTCCCCGGCGTCCGCGCGCAGATTGACGCCGAAGGGCGCTTGCGTGCGGGACTTCACCTCGCGTACCGCGCGGCGCAGCTGATCGACGCTCATCGTCGCCGAGGCGAGGATGCCGAGCGCGCCCGCATTCGCCGTGGCCGACACCAGCCGGGGGCCGGCCACCCACCCCATACCGGTCTGCACGACAGGGTGCCGCACCCCGACCAGTTCGGTGAGCGGTGTGGCGATCGTGACGTCGGTCATGCGGGAACCTCGCGGTCGCGCAGCCCCTTCGGGTCGATCTCCTCGCGGATCAGCCGCAGTTCCTCGGCGGTGGGCTCGCGGGTGTACGGCACCTCGTCGGGGACGGTCAGCTCGAAGCCGGTGGCCCGCGTCACCTGGTCCACCGTGACGCCGGGGTGCAGCGAGCGCAGCCGCATGGTGCGGTCCGGGGTCTCGAAGTCGAAGACGCCCAGGTCGGTGACGACGTCCGCGATGCGGTGGTAGCGGGTCGCGGCGGGACCGGCCGCCGCGGCCCGGTCGTAACCGACCCCGCAGACCATGTCGACCCGCTCGACGAAGACGCGGGCCGAATGCTTGGGCACCCAGTAACTGGTCGGATTGTTGAGGGTGTTGACGGGTGCGCCGCGGACCCCGAGCAGCTGGCGCTTGGGCCGTTCCCAGTCGCCGATGCAGCTGATGTTCTGGTTGCCGTACCGGTCGAGCTGACTCGCCCCCATCATCACGTGCCGCCGCCCGGTGGCGACCAGGGCCAGGTGCTGACGGTACGGCAGCCAGCCCTCCACGACCCGGGGCGCGGTGCCGATCGCCGGCACGTCCTCGATGAGCAGCGCCTCGCCGTCGCTGAGCAGCAGGTCGGGGGAGAAGGTGAGCCGCGCCAGCCGGGCCCCGATCGTCGGGACGGTACCCATGGGGCTCGCCAGCACCTCGCCCGCGCCCCGCCACGCCTCGGCGCAAGCCAGCACGCAGTACTCGGCCCGCGTCGCCGTCGTCGTACCGCGACCGCTCATGCTTCCTCCTCGTGGAAAGCCGCCACCGCGGCCTGGTACGCGTCCTCGTCGCCGGACAGGAACCGCTCGGTGAACGCCCGCCAGGCCTCGGGGGCGCGCGCGGCCTGGACGTAGGCGCGCTGGAACGTCTCGTCGCGGTCGTGGTCCGGGACGCAGGAGGTGAAGTGCGCGCCGTTCGGGGTCTCTACGACACCGTCCACGAAAGCCCGCTTGACCAGCAGCGACTGCGGTCCGGCGTCCTTGAGCAGCTCCGAGGTCTGCACGATCCGCTCGCAGGAGACGTAGGCGGTGTCGGCGGCCTCGCAGAACAGGTCGTCGAAGTACGGGTCGGGGCCGAGATACTGGCCGTTGCCCTGCGGATCGGCGCGGTTGAGGTGGACCAGCGCGGCGTCCAGGCGCAGCGCGGGCACGGCGACCAGTTCCTCGCCGTCGCCGTAGGGGGACCGGACGGTCCGCAGCGACGGATTGACGCGCAGCACGTCCGAGCCGAGGCCGGCCCGGATGGGCATGAACGGCAGCCGGTGCGCGGCGGCGGTCAGACCCCACATGACCATCGCCTCGTCCAGCTCCACCAGTTCGAACGCGCCACGCTGCCGCGCCGCGCCGAAGTGCGGCTCCAGCGGGACGGAGTCGAGGGTGGCGAAGCCCGCGACCAGCTTGCGGATCTTCCCGGCAGCGGCCAGCAGCCCGACGTCCGGGCCGCCGTACGAGACGACGGTCAGGTCGGTGATGTCCGACCGCAGCAGCGCCCGCACCAGTGCCATCGGCTTGCGTCGTGAACCCCAGCCGCCGATGCCCAGCGTCATCCCGCTGCGGAGGCGGCCGACGACATCCTCGGCGGTCATCGTCTTGTTCCTGCTCACGCCTGCTCCTTGTCCATGTCCGTCCCTGAGCCGAAGGCGTCGCGGACCCGGTCGGCGACGCCGCTGAGATTGGCCTCGAAGGTGAAGCCCTGCTCGAAGCGGTAGCTGCGGCGGACGTCCACCGGGTCGATGCCGTTGATCGCGGCCTTGGCCAGCCGGATCAGCTGCCCGTCCTTGGCGGCGATCTCCCGGGCCAGCTCCAGCGCCGCCTCCCGCAGCCCCGCGCGCGGGACGATCCGCCATACCGAGCCGTGGCGGAGCAGTTCCCCGGCGGTGACGGTGCGCGAGGTGTAGTACAGGGTCCGCATCAGGTGCTGCGGGACCAGCCGGGCCAGATGGGTGGCCGCGCCGAGCGCGCCACGGTCCAGCTCGGGCAGTCCGAACGTCGCGTCGTCCGAGGCGACGATCGCGTCGGCGTTGCCGACCAGGCCGATGCCGCCGCCCAGGCAGAAACCGTGGACGGCGGCCACCACCGGCACCTCGCAGTCGTACACCGCCGCGAACGCCTCCTGGCAGCCACGGTTGGCGCCGAGCAGGGCACCGTGCCCGGCCGAGCGCTGGATCTCCTTGATGTCGACACCCGCGTTGAACCCGCGGCCGTCGGCGGTGAGCACCACACAGCGCACCTTCGGATCGGCGCCCGCCGCGCGCACCGCGGTGGCCAGGTCGTACCAGCCCTGCACGGGAAGGGCGTTGACCGGGGGGAAGTCGACGGTGACGACGGCGATGCCCTCTTCCGGGGCGGAGGTGGAGACACCCATGAGCAGATCAGCTACCTTTCCACCAAACGTTTGTTAGGCGGAAGATAGCAGCGGTTCGCCCGCTGCGGGAGGTGTCCCTTGGCAGTGACCATCGATCTGTCGGGATCAGTCGCCGTCGTCACCGGCGGCACGAGGGGCGTCGGCGCGGGAATCACCCGGGCCCTGCTCGAAGCCGGCGCGGAGGTCGTGATCTGCGCCCGAAGGCCCCCCGACCGGCCCGTCGAGGCAGCGGGCCGCACAGCCCGCTTCCGCCCCGTCGACCTGCGCGACCCGGACGCGGTCGACGCGCTCTTCGGCCGGGTGCGCGGCGACCACGGGCGGCTGGACCTCCTGGTCAACAACGCCGGGGGCACCGGGTTCCGGATGCTCGGCGACGGCGGCGCCGCACGACACGCCCGAGTCCTCGAACTCAACCTCGTCGCCCCCCTGACCGCCTCCCTCGCCGCGTACGAGGTGATGCGCCACCAGAGCGGCGGAGGGTCGATCATCATGATCGGCAGCGTCAGCGGCACCCGCCCGTCACCGGGCAGCGCCGCGTACGGAGCGGCCAAGGCGGGCCTGGACAACCTGGCCCGCTCCATGGCGGTGGAATGGGCGCCACGGGTGCGGGTCAACACCCTCGTCCCCGGCATGGTGCGCACCGAACTGTCCCAGCTGCACTACGGGGACGCGGAAGGGATCGCCGCCGTCGGCCGCACCGTGCCGCTCGGCAGGCTCGCCGAACCCGCCGACATCGGCGACGCCTGTGTCTTCCTCGCCTCCGACCGGGCCGCGTACATCAGCGGCGCCAGTCTGCAGGTGCACGGGGGAGGGGAACGCCCCGCCTTCCTCGACGCGGCCAGCGCCAACAACTGACCTCCTTCGGCGAGCAGTTACGACAGCCGGAAGGCCCATCGGCCCGGTCCATCGGCCAGGCCCATCGAAAGGGACACACCATGACAGGACTGTGCAGCGGACGCGTCGTCGTCGTGACCGGGGCGGGCCGTGGGCTCGGCCGTGCGCACGCGCTCGCCTTCGCCGCCGAAGGAGCCAGGGTCGTCGTCAACGACCTCGGCGTCGGCATGGACGGCAGCGGCGGGGACGCGGGCCCCGCCCAGCAGGTCGTCGACGAGATCACGCGGTCGGGCGGAGCGGCCGTCGCCCACGGCGGCGACATCGCCACCACGGACGGCGCGGCCTCGCTGATCGCCACCGCCCTGGAGGCCTTCGGCCGCCTCGACACCCTCGTCAACAACGCCGGGTTCCTGCGCGACCGTATGCTCGTCAACCTGGAGGAGGACGACTGGGACGCGGTGATGCGTGTCCATCTCAAGGGCCACTTCCTGCCGCTGAAGCACGCCTCGGCGCACTGGCGAGCCGAGGCGAAGGCCGGCCGCATGCCCGAGGCCCGCGTCGTCAACACCTCTTCGGGCGCTGGCCTGTCGGGCAGCGTCGGACAGGGCAACTACTCCGCCGCCAAGGCCGGCATCGTCGGCCTCACCCTCGTCGCCGCCGCCGAGCTGGGCCACTACGGCATCCAGGTCAACGCCATCGCCCCCGCCGCCCGCACCCGGATGACCGAGCAGACCTTCGCCGAGACGATGGCCGCCCACGAGGGCACCGGCTTCGACGCGATGGCCCCGGAGAACGTCTCGCCCCTCGTCGTCTGGCTGGGCTCCGCCGTCAGTGCCGGAGTGACAGGACGCGTCTTCGAGGCCGAGGCCGGCCGGCTCACCGTCATGGAGGGCTGGCGCCCGGGCCCCACGGCGGACAAGGGCGCCCGCTGGACCCCGGTGGAGGCGGGGGAGACGGCACTGAAGCTGCTCGCGGAGTCCGAGCCGCAACAGCCGGTTTACGGGGCCCGCTGAACCGGGGATCGGCGCCGGCCTCTGCGGCGGGCCCTGCCGGGGGCGGACCCGGCCGTGGGGGAGGGCTTCGTCGCGGGGAGAGCTTTGCCGTGGGGGCCGGCCTCCGTCTCCCGGGCTCCCCACCTCGTGCCTGAGCACCGGCCACAGCGCCCTTCCCCACACCCGACACGCGGCGCGGGCCCGGCCCCCCGCGCCCTCCGCCGCAGGCGGACCGGCGTGTCAGCGCCCAGCCGACCCCCTTTCCCGCTCACCGGGAAATCGCGCTCCCCGCGCTCACCGGGACCGGCCTAGCCTCGCCGGACAGCCCCAACCGCCCCCCAGGAGGGACCCGTCATGCTCACGGACCGCCAGAGGCACGCGGCGGCCGAGCTGCTGCGCTCCGCCGAACTCGGTGTCACGCCGATCGCTCCGCTGACCGAGGCGTACCCCGGCATCGACACCGAGGACGCGTACGAGATCCAGCTCATCAACATCCGGCACCGTGTCGCGGCCGGGGCCGAGGTGCGTGGACACAAGGTCGGCCTGTCGTCCCCCGTCATGCAGCAGATGATGGGCGTCGGCGAACCGGACTACGGCCATCTGCTCCACGACATGGAGCTGGCTCCCGACGCGCCCGTCCCCGTCTCCCGCTACTGCCTCCCACGTGTCGAGGTCGAGGTCGGCTTCGTCCTCGGAGACGACCTGCCAGGGGAGACCTGCACGCCGGCGGACGTCCTCGCCGCGACCGAACGCGTCGTTCCCGCACTGGAGTTGATCGACAGCAGGATCCGCGACTGGCGCATCTCCATCGCCGACACCATCGCGGACAACGCCTCCTCCGCCGGATACGTCATCGGCGAGGGCCGCGACCCGCGCGAACTGGACCTGAAGGCGATCGAAGCGCGGCTGACCAGCGGGGGCGAACTGCTCGCCCGGGGACGTGGGGACGCCGTACTCGGCGACCCGGCCGTCTGCGTGGCCTGGCTCGCCCGGACCGTGGCCCGCTTCGGCGTGCCCCTGAAGAAAGGGCACCTGGTGCTGCCCGGCTCGTGCACCCGGGCCGTCGACGCGGTGCCCGGAGCGACCTTCACCGCCGAGTTCAGCGGGCTGGGCTCGATCTCCCTCCCCTTCATCTGAGGTGATGATGACCACCAAGACCAAGGCGAGCGCCGCGATCGTGGGATCCGGCAACATCGGCACGGACCTGCTGTACAAGCTGCTGCGTTCCGAACTCGTCGAGCCCCGCTGGATGATCGGCGTGGACCCGGCCAGCGAGGGCCTCGCGCGGGCCGCCCGCACGGGTCTCGAGACCAGCGCCGACGGCGTCGACCGGCTGCTCGCCCAGGACGAACTCCCCGACATCGTCTTCGAGGCCACCAGCGCCTACGTTCACCGGGCCAACGCCCCGCGCTACGCCGAACTCGGCATCAGGGCGGTCGACCTGACCCCGGCGGCCGTCGGCCCCGCCGTCGTACCGCCCGCCAATCTGCGCGCGCACCTCGACCAGCCCAACGTCAACATGATCACCTGTGGCGGCCAGGCCACCATTCCCATGGTGTACGCGGTCTCGCGGGTGGTCCCCGTGCCGTACGCGGAGATCGTCGCCTCGGTGGCCTCCGTCTCCGCCGGTCCCGGAACCCGGGCGAACATCGACGAGTTCACCCGGACCACCTCGCGCGGCATCGAAACCATCGGCGGTGCCGAGCGCGGCAAGGCGATCATCATCCTCAACCCGGCCGAGCCGCCCGTCATCATGCGCGACACCGTCTTCTGCGCGATCCCCGAGGACACCGACCGGGCCGCCGTCGCCGCCTCCGTCAAGGAGATCGCCGAGCAGGTCTCCGCGTACGTGCCGGGTTACCGGCTGCGCACCGAGCCGCAGTTCGACGACCCGCGCCCCGAGAACGGCGGGATGGCGCGCGTCGCGATCTTCCTGGAGGTCGAGGGCGCGGGCGACTACCTGCCGCCCTACGCCGGAAACCTCGACATCATGACCGCCGCCGCCACCAAGGTCGGCGAGGAGTTCGCCCGGGCGCTCCTCGCCCCGGGTACGTGAGGAGCACGCCGCATGCCCTACTCGGACACCCTCGACATCCGCATCACCGACTCCTCGCTGCGCGACGGCTCGCACGCCAAGCGACACCAGTTCACCGGCGACGACGTACGGTCCGTCGTCGCGGCCCTCGACGACGCCGGTGTGCCGGTGATCGAGGTGACGCACGGCGACGGGCTCGGCGGGTCCTCCTTCAACTACGGCTTCTCCAGGACCCCCGAACAGGAACTCATCAAGATCGCGGTGGACACCGCGCGGCGGGCGAGGATCGCCTTCCTGATGCTGCCCGGACTCGGCGTCAAGGACGACATACGGGCAGCCCACGCAGGCGGCGCGAGCATCTGCCGCATCGCCACCCACTGCACCGAGGCCGACATCGCCGTCCAGCACTTCGGGCTCGCCCGTGACATGGGTCTGGAGACCGTGGGGTTCCTGATGATGGCCCACTCGACGCCCCCCGAGCGGCTGGCCCGGCAGGGGCGCGTCATGGCCGACGCGGGCTGCCAGTGCGTGTACGTGGTCGACTCGGCCGGAGCCATGGTCATGGACGACGTCACCGCCCGCGTCGAGGCGCTGGTGGCCGAGCTCGGCGACGACGCCCAGGTCGGCTTCCACGGACACGAGAACCTGGCGCTGGGCACCGGCAACTCCATCGCGGCCATCAGGGCCGGCGCGCTCCAGATCGACGGCTCCACGCGCCGGCTCGGTGCCGGTGCCGGCAACACCGCCGTCGAGGCGCTGGTCGTCGTATGCGAGAAGATGGGCATCCGCACCGGCATCGACGTACTGAAGATCATCGACGCGGCCGAGGACGTGGTCCGCCCGGTCATGGACGACGAGTGCCGGCTCGACCGGCTCGCCCTGCTGATGGGCCACGCCGGGGTCTACTCCAGTTTCCTCAAGCACGCCTACCGGCAGGCCGAGCGCTACGGCGTCTCCGGTGCCGAGATCCTCCTGCGCGCGGGCGAACGCCGCCTGGTCGGCGGGCAGGAGGACCAGCTCATCGACATCGCCGTCGAACTCGCCGCACAGAACTGAACCGCACCGCCGCACACGAACAGCAAGGAGAGACCGATGACTGCTCCCAACGACGAGGTACGGGTCATCGACGCGGGCAGGCCGCCCACGCGCTTCGCCCGCGGCTGGCACTGTCTCGGCCTCGCCGACGGCTTCACGGACGGAAAGCCGCACGAGATAGCGGCGTTCGGCACCAAACTGGTGGTCTTCCGGGGGCAGGACGACGGGCAGCTCCACGTCCTGAACGCCTACTGCCCGCACATGGGCGGCAACCTCGGCCACGGCACCGTCAAGGGTGATGCCGTCGCCTGCCCCTTCCACGACTGGCGCTGGGCGGGCGACGGGCGGTGCGCCGGCATCCCGTACGCCCGCCGGGTCCCGCCACGCGCCAGGACCCGGTCCTGGCTCACCCTGGAGCGCAACAATCAGCTCTTCGTCTGGCACGACCCCGAGGGAAACCCCCCGCCGCCGGAGGTGACCGTCCCCGAGATCGACGGCATCCACGGCCCGGACGCCGACCGGTGGAGCGACTGGACCTGGAAGACCCTGCGGGTCGAAGGCTCCAACTGCCGCGAGATCGTGGACAACGTCGTGGACATGGCGCACTTCTACTACGTCCACTACGCCTTCCCCGAGTACTTCAAGAACGTCTTCGAGGGACACATCGCCACCCAGTACATGGAGAGCAGCCCGCGCGGCGACATGGAGCTGGGCACGCTCAGCTCCGGACGGCTGCGCTCCGACGCCTCCTACCACGGTCCCTCCTACATGATCGACCATCTCTACAGCGACGTCGGCGGCGGAGCGGAGATGGAGATCGTCCTGATCAACTGTCACTATCCGATCGACTCCGACAGCTTTCTGCTCCAGTACGGGGCGATCGTCAAACGGCTGCCCGGCATGACGGACGAACAGGCCACCGAGGCCGCCCGCCTCACCGCCGAGGGCGCGACCGTCGGCTTCGAGCAGGACGTCGAGATCTGGCAGAACAAGACCCGGATCGACAACCCGCTGCTCACCGAGGAGGACGGTCCCGTCTACCAACTGCGCCGCTGGTACGAGCAGTTCTACGTCGATGCCGCCGACGTCAAGGACGAGATGACCCGCCGCTTCGAGTTCGAGATCGACACCCAGCGGGCCAACAGGGCCTGGCGCGCCGAGGTCGAGGAGAACCTGGCCCGCCGGGCGGCTCGGCCGGGAACAGGAGCCTGATATGCGGCCGGTGGAGTGTGCGACCTGCGGCAACCAGGTCCTGTGCGAGAAGTTCAGCACGGCCCACACCTCCGTGCAGTGGACCGCCGACGCGGCCGTCGTCTGCGCGGAGTTCCGGGACCGGGTGGCCGAGGGCGGCACCGCCGCCCGGATACGCACCTGCCGGGCGCTGCGGACCAGCATCGACCGAGCGGTGGCGGACGGCAGCCTGGAGGTCGGCCCCTTGGAGGCCGCCGATGTCTGAACCGATGTCTGAGCCGACGTCAGGAGCACGTACCCACCGGCTGCGCATCACCGAGGTCATCGCCGAAACGGCCGACGCACGCTCCCTGGTGCTCCAGGCACCGCCGGAGAGCGCGGACCGCTTCACCTACCGACCCGGGCAGTTCCTCACCCTGAAGCTGCCTGGGGCGGACGGCGGGCCCGTCGCCCGCTGCTACTCCCTCGCGAGCTCGCCGCACGCCGGAGAGCCCCTGAAGGTGACCGTGAAGCGGGTGGCCGGCGGGTACGGGTCCACCTGGGTGTGCGACCACCTCGCGGCCGGGGACGAAGTGGAAGTGCTGCCTCCGGCCGGCACCTTCACCCCGGACTCCCTCGACCGCGACCTGCTGCTCGTCGCCGGCGGGAGCGGCATCACCCCCGTGCTCTCGATCGCCAAGTCGGCCCTCGTCGCGGGCCGGGCCCGGGTCATGCTCCTGTACGCCAACCGCGACGAGGGCTCCGTCATCTTCCGGGGCGAGCTGCGGAAGCTGACGGAGGATCACCCGGACCGGCTGCTGGTGGTCCACTGGCTGGAGGCGCTCCAGGGCCTGCCCGCCGCCGACCGGCTGGCCGCCGTGCTCGCGCCGTACGCCGACCGCCAGGCCTACGTCTGCGGTCCGGAGCCGCTCATGAACGCGGTCGAACAGGCGCTGCGCACGCTCGGCGCACCGGACGAGCGTGTCCACCGGGAGCGCTTCTTCTCCCTCGGGGCAGGCGTCTTCGCCCCGCCGGCACCGGTCGCGGCAGAAGGCACACCGGCCGACGGCGGCAGCACGGCGCTCGTGGAGCTCGACGGCGTGTCTCATACCGTCCTGTGGCCGTCGGGGACACCCCTGCTGGACGCGCTGCTGGCGGCGGGGGTCCAGGCCCCGTACTCCTGCCGCGAGGGCGCCTGCGCCGCCTGCACCTGCCGTGTCACGGCGGGCGAGGTGAAGATGGCCCGCAACGAGGTCCTGGACGGCCGGGACCTCGCCGAAGGGTACGTCCTGGCCTGCCAGGCCCTGCCGCTCACGGACCGGGTCGACATCACCTATTCCTGACGCACAACCACCATTGCCGAAGAGGCAAGAGGCAAGAGGCAAGAGGCAAGGGAGAAGGGACGGATGAAGGCTCGTACCTGTCTGGTCACCGGAGCGGCCTCCGGCATCGGCGCGGCCATCGCGGCCCTGCTGCGGGAGCGGGGCCACACCGTCATCGCGACGGATCTGAAGAGCGGCGACATCCGCGCCGACCTGTCCACCGCCGAAGGCCGGGCCGAACTCGTCACCCGAGCCGGCGAACTGACCGCCGGCCGCCTGGACGCTGTCGTCTCCTGCGCGGGCGTGGCGCACTTCGACCCGCTCACCGTCAAGATCAACCACTTCGGTGCCGTGGCCACGCTCGACGGACTGCGTCCGTTGCTGGCGGCCGGTACCGACCCGCGCGCCGTGGTCATCGGTTCCATCGACTCGGTGCACCCGACCGACCCGGCGATCGTGGACGCGGCGCTGGCCGGGGACGAGACGGCGGCGGTGACCGCTGCCCGGGCGGCCGTCGACCGGGACGAGGGGCACCTCGTCTACTCCTCCTCCAAGGCGGCCGTCTCCCGCTGGGTCCGCCGCTCCGCGATCACCGACGCCTGGGCCGGCGCGGGCATCGCGCTCAACGCCGTGGCCCCCGGAGTGGTGCTCACACCGCTGACCGGCCCGCTGCTGGACGATCCAAAGACGCGCGAACTCGTGGAGCGGAGCGTGCCGATGCCCCTGCACGGCCACGCCCGCCCGGAGCAGATCGCCCCGCTGGTCGCCTGGCTGATCTCGGCCGAGAACACGCTCGTCACCGGGCAGGTCGTCTTCGCGGACGGCGGTGCGGACGCCGTCCTGCGCGGAGACGGCACCTGGTGACGCCACGCGGTGAGGTGACCTCCGACGGGATGCGGGTGCCCTGCGCCGGCCTGGCCCGCCGGGCCCCCGACCTGTCGGAGCGACCCCTCACATCCACTCGCTGAACCGCAGCCAGGTCATCATGTTGTCCATCGACGGCTGCGGAACACCGGGAGCGCTCACCGCTCCGGCCTGCCGCGGCCGCTTGTCCGTCTGCCGGCCGGGCCCGAACATCGCCTGCCACACCGACCGCGCGCAGCCGCGCACGACGGGCGCGAGCCGTTCGAGTTCCCGGTGGACGCCGTGGCCGCACACCGAGACCGCGGCGATCGCCCGGCCGGCACCGCGCAACGGTGCGGCCACGCAGAAGACCCCCCGGTACCCCTCCTCGTGGTCGAACGCCACGCCGCGCTCCCGCGCCACCGTCAGCTCGCTGCGGAACAACTCCGGGCGGATGATGGTGCGCGGGGTGCGCGGCCGCAGTCCGTGCTGAATCACCTGCTCCACCTGCGCGGCGTCACTGAAGGCCAGGATCGCCTTGCCCGATGCCGTGCAGTACGCCGGCTGCCGCCCGCCCATCCGCGACGGTACGCCGGAGTTGTCCGACCCGCCGATCCGCTCCAGATAGACCACCTCGGCGCCGTCCAGCACGGTGAGGTGCACCAGATGGCCGGTGGACTCGTGCAGGGCGTGCAGATGGGGCAGCGCCGCCCGCCGCAGCCGGTTGTGGTGCGAGGCCATGGCCCCGAGTTCCAGCATGCCCATGCCCAGGCGGTAGTCGCGGCCCTCACGCTCCAGCCAGCGCAGCTGCACCAGCTGATCGAGGATCCGGTGGGCGGAGGACCGGCTGATGCCGGAATGCTGCACGACCTCGGTCAGCGTGAGCCGGGGCCCCGCGTTCTGAAAGGCGCTCAGTACCTTGGCGGCCTTCTCCAACAGGGACAGAGGCGGACATCCGGCCTCGGCATCGACAGCGCTTGTCGTCATCCGCACCTCCCACACGGGCGGCCCGGACCCCTGGCCACTCCGTCATCCGCGGTATTGCGTGGAGGTTGCCAGAGGGTGACGGTCACTGGGAAGAGTGTGTTTCGTCTCGGAACAGTAACGCGTATGTTCCCTACCGTCAGACCAGGACGGACGGGCCGAGCAACCGGGAGCGAAGCACATGTGCGACGAGGTGCTCTCCGCGGTCCGTGCCCTGGCTCCCGTGCTGCGCGAGCGCGCGGCCGAGGCCGAGGCGCTGCGCCGCCTGCCCGAAGCCTCCGTCCGGCAACTGGCCGACACCGGTTTCTTCCGGCTGCTCCAGCCCAGGGCCTACGGCGGACTCGCCGCCGAGCCGGCCGTCTTCCACACCGCGCTCAGCGAGATCGCCCGGGCGTGCGGCTCGACCGGCTGGGTCGCCGCCGTGCTCGGCGTCCATCCCTGGCACGTGGCCCTGTTCGACCCGCGGGCGCAGGAGGAGGTGTGGGGCGCGGACGGATCCACTCGGATCTGCTCCTCCCACGCACCCACCGGCACGGTCACTCGGGTCGACGGCGGCTTCCGGCTGTCCGGCCGCTGGCATTTCGCCGCCGGCTGCGACCATGCCCGCTGGGCCCTGCTCGGCGGTCTCGTCACCGACGGCGAGGGGCGGCCGGTGGACATGCGGACCTTCCTCGTGCCGTGCGCCGACTACCGCGTCGACGACGTGTGGGACGCCGTCGGCCTGCGCGGCACCGGCGGCAACGACATCGTCGTCGAGGGCGTCTTCGTGCCCGGGCACCGCACGCTCGGCTTCGGCCCCGTGACCGCTCTGCACTGCCCGGGACACGCGGTCAACACCGAGCCGCTGTACCGGTTGCCGTACGCCGCCGTCTTCACCACCGCCATCTCGACCACGATCGTCGGCATCGCCGAGGGCGCCTACGCCGGCTACATCGCGGCGGCCCGCGAGTGCCTGCGCTCCTCCGGTGGACAACGCCTCGCCGAGGACCCCTTCGCGCACGTGCGGATCGCCCGCGCGGCCAGTGACATCGACGCGAGCCGGCTTCAACTGGCCCGCAACACCGGGGAGATGTACGCCCTCGCCGAGCGTGGCGAGAAGATCCCGATGGAGCTGCGCACCCGGGCCCGCCGGGACCAGGTGCTCGCCACCGAACGCGCGATCACGGCGGTGGACCTGCTGATGGAGAACGCCGCCGGCAGCCCTCTGCGCGACCCGGGCGACATCCTGCAGCGCGCCTGGCGGGACCTGCACACCGGCCGTGGCCAAGCGGCCAACGACGTGGAACGGGCGCTGGTCCTCTTCGGCCGGGACGCCCTCGGCATCGCCGTGCACGATCCGATGCTCTGACCTTCCGGTCTTCCAGGGCGTTGCCAGTTCCCGCTCAGTGGGAGCGGCCCATTTCGGCACGGGAACAGCACGTCGTACGGTCCTGGCACTCCCTGCGCCACGACCCGAAAGGGGACGCCCCATGGCCGACGACGTCCTGGAAGCGATCCGTGCCCTCGCCCCCGTGCTGCGCGAGCGCGCGGCCGAGGCCGAGGCGCTGCGCCGGGTGCCCGACACCTCCGTCAAGGAGATCGAGGACACCGGCTTCTTCCAACTGCTGCAGCCCACGGCCTTCGGCGGCCGGGCGGCCGACCCGCTGGTCTTCTACACGGCGGTCAAGGAGATCGCCCAGGCGTGCGGTTCGACCGGCTGGGTCGCCTCGGTGGTCGGCGTCCACCCCTGGCACGTCGCCCTGTTCGACCCGCGGGCCCAGGAGGAGGTGTGGGGCAAGGACCCCAAGACCCGCATCGCCTCCTCGTACGCCCCCACCGGCAGGGCCGCCGCGGCCGACGGCGGTTTCCGGCTGTCCGGCCGCTGGCACTTCTCCTCCGGCTGCGACCACGCGCAGTGGGCCCTGCTCGGCTGTCTCGTCCCGGACGGCGAGGGCAACCCGGTGGACATGCGCACCTTCCTGATCCCGCGCACCGACTACCGCGTCGACGACGTCTGGGACACCGTCGGCCTGCGCGGCACCGGCAGCAACGACGTCGTGGTCGAGGACGTCTTCGTCCCCGAGCACCGCGCCCTGAGCTTCGGCCCGGTCAGCGCCCTGAAGGTGCCCGGCCACGAGCTCAACCAGGAGCCCCTGTACCGGCTGCCGTACGCCGGCATGTTCACCACCGCCATCTCCACCCCGATCGTCGGCATCGCCGAGGGCGCCTACCACTCGTACGCCGAGGCCACCCAACAGCGCTTCCGGGTCTCCTACGGCCAGAAGGTCGCCGAGGACCCCTTCGCGCAGGTGCGGATCGCCCGCGCGGCCAGTGACATCGACGCGAGCTGGCTGCAACTGACGCGCAACATGGGGGAGATGTACGCCCTCGCGGAGCGCGGCGAGGGGATCCCGATGGAGCTGCGCACCCGGGCCCGCCGGGACCAGGTGCTCGCCACCGAACGCGCGGTCGCGGCGGTCGACCTGCTGATGGAGAACGCCGGAGGCAGCGCCATGCGCACCGGCCCCGCCCCGGTCCAGCGCGCCTGGCGCGACGCCCACACCGGACGCGGCCACGCCGCCAACGACCCCGAGCGGGCTCTGGTGATGTACGGGCAGTGCGCGCTCGGCATCGACATCTACGACACCATGGCCTGAGAGGCGCCGTACATGACACAGCTCAGCTACGAGTCGACCTCCCGCACCGTCAAGGCGGCGGGTCTCACGCTCCACTACCACGAGGCCGGACCGGACCCCCGACCCGCCGGACCCGCGGTGATCATGCTGCACGGCGGCGGTCCCGGCGCCTCCGCCTGGAGCAACTTCGGCCGCAACCTGCCGGTCTTCGCCGGGCACTTCCGCACCCTGCTGGTCGACCAGCCGTGCTTCGGCCGCTCGGACAAGCCGGAACTCGACAAGGACTACTTCAGCTACAGCGCCGACGCGATCACCGCCCTGATGGACGAACTGGGCATTGGCCAGGCGCATTTCATCGGAAACTCCCTCGGCGGCGGCACCTCCGTCCGCATGGCCCTGAACCACCCGGACAAGGTCGCGAGGCTCCTGCTGATGGGTCCCGGCGGTGTCTCCGTCAACCTCTTCGCCCCGGACCCGACAGAGGGGACCAAGCGGCTCTTCGAGTTCAACGCCGCACCCCGGCCCAGCAAGGAGCAACTGCGCGCCTTCCTCGGCGTCATGGCGTACGACCAGTCGATCGTCACCGACGAACTCGTGGAGGAACGCTGGGCCTCGGCCACCGACCCCGACACCAGGGCGGGCAGCGCCAGGATGGCCGCCTCCTTCGCCAACCCCGCCTGGGCCGAGGACTGGATGCTCTGGCGCGAGGCCCACCGGATCACCCAGCCGGTGCTGCTCACTTGGGGCCGCGAGGACCGCGTCAACCCGCTCGACGGGGCACTGGTCGCCCTCAAGACCATCCCGGACGCCCGCCTGCACGTCTTCCCGCACTGCGGCCACTGGGCCCAGACCGAGCAGGCGGACGAGTTCAACCGCCTGGCCATCGACTTCTTCTCGCACTGACCGACCCGCTACCGCCCCGACGGAAGAGGTGCACCACCATGGACATCCGCGCTCTCGGCTATCTGCGCCTGGAGACCACCAAGCTCGACGAGTGGCGCCGCTACGCGCTCGACGTCCTCGGCATGGCGGAGGCGGCCGGCACCACCGAGGACACCCTGTGCCTGCGCCTGGACGACCGCGCGTACCGCATCGTCATCCAGGCCGGCGAGGGCGACCGGCTGCTGGCGGCGGGCTGGGAGGTGGCGAACGCCGTCGCGCTCGCCCGGGCCGCCGCCGAACTGGAAGCGGCGGGCGTCGCCGTCAAGGCCGCCGACGCCGGCGAACTCGCCGAGCGCCGCGTCCAGGGCCTGATCCAGGTGACGGACCCGGGAGGCAACGCGCTGGAGATCTACTGGGGCCAGGCCCAGGACCACGACCCGCTCGTCACCCCGTACGGCAACCGCTTCGTCACCGGCGACCTGGGCCTCGGCCATGTCGTACTGCCGGTGCCGGACATCGAGGCCGCGCTGGACTTCTACGAGAACCTGCTCGGCTTCCAGCTGCGCGACTCCATGAAGCTGCCCGCTCAGGCCGTCCCGACGGCCGCCGAGCAGCGGGAGTTCCACTGGATGCACTTCCTCAGCCCCAACCGCCGTCACCACAGCCTGGGGCTGTATCCCGGCGTGCTGCCTCCCGGCATCGTGCACTTCATGGTGGAGCTGGAGACCCTCGACGACGTGGGCCGCGGCCTGGACCGCACGAACGCGGCGGGCGTCCCCATCGCCTCCAGCCTCGGCCGCCACACCAACGACCGCATGGTGTCGTTCTACGCGCAGGCGCCCGGCGGCTTCCAGGTCGAGTACGGCTGGGACGGCCTGGTCGTCGACCCCGCCACCTGGGTGGCCAAGGAGATCACCGCCGACAGCTTCTGGGGTCACCGGTGGAACGGCTGATCGACCCCGCCGTCTTCCGCGACGTCCTCGGCCGTTTCGCGAGCGGCATCACCGTGGTGGCGGCGCTCGACGCCGGCCGGCCCGTCGGGTTCGCCTGCCAGTCCTTCGCCTCGCTCTCCCTGGACCCCCCGCTCGTCATGCTGGCCGTGGGCCACTCCTCCACCAGCTGGCCGAGGATCGAGCGGGCGGGCCGCTTCTGCGTCAACATCCTCGCCGAGGACCAGCGCGCCACCTGCGCCGCGCTCGGCCGCAGCGGCGACGACAAGTTCGCGGACGTGCCCTGGAGCGTCGGCGAACACGGCACCGTACGCCTCGACGGCGCCCTGGCCTTCGTGGAATGCGAACTGCGCGCCGTGCACCGGGCCGGGGACCACCACCTGGTCACCGCCCAGGTGGTCGCGCTCGACGCCGGCCAGGACGGCCGCCCGCTGCTCTTCTTCCGGAGCCGGTACGCCGTGGGGGCGTTCTGATGCCCATCGACGTGGGGAAGGTACTCTCGGCGCCGCCGGTGCGCACCGACGTCGTGTGGAGCGAGCGCGATGTGCGGCTGTATCACCTGGCACTCGGCGCGGGCGTGCCCGAGACCGACCCGAGCGAACTGCGCTACGTCTTCGAAGGACATCCGCGGGGACTGCAGGTCCTGCCCACGTTCGGCGTGGTCGCGGGCGGCACCGGAGGCGTCGGCTTCCAGGTCTTCGACCTGCCCGGGGTGGACGTCGACCTGGCGAAGGCGCTGCACGGCGGCCAGGAGATCACCGTGCACCACCCGCTGCCCGCCGCCGCCCGGGCGACCGCGGTCACCGGGGTGTCGGCCGTGTACGACAAGGGCGGGGCCGCCGTCATCGTCCAGGACTCCACCCTCCTCGACGCGGGCGGCGAACCGCTGATCAGCCAGCGCAACGAGATCTTCGTCCACGGAGAGGGCGGCTTCGGCGGCACCCGCGGCCCCGCCCGGCGCCCCGGCCCACCGGACCGGGAACCCGATCTGCTGCTGGACATCCCGACGCTGCGTCAGCAGGCCCTGCTCTACCGGCTCACCGGGGACTGGAACCCGCTGCACGCCGACCCCGGAGCCGCCCACCGGGCCGGCTACGACCGCCCGATCCTGCACGGGCTGTGTTCCTTCGGCATGGTGGTCAAGGCCGTCACCGACCGCCTGCTGGACGGCGACGCGAGCGCGATCACCAGCTGCCGCACCCGCTTCGCCGGGGTGTTCTTCCCCGGCGAGAGGCTGCGGCTGCGCATCTGGGACACCCCCGACGGCTACCGGCTGACGGCCACCGCCGCCGAGCGCGCCGACGCACCGGTGCTCACCGACGCCCGGCTCACCGCCCGCTGACCCGGCGGCCGGGGCAGCCGCTCCGATACGACGAGGTAGAACGCGATGAACAACACCTGGGACCACACCTACGACGTGGTGGTGGTCGGCTCCGGCGCCGCCGGCCTGGCCGCGGCCATCACCGCCCGGCTGCGCGGACTGACCGCCCTCGTGGTGGAGAAGACCGATGTCTACGGCGGCTCGACCGCCCTGTCCGGCGGCGCGATCTGGGTGCCGGGCAACTTCCACCTGGACGCCGCCGGGCTCGGCGACACCCCCGAGAAGGCCCGCGCCTACCTGGACGCCACCGTCGGTGACCGCGTCCCCGCCGAGCGCAAGGACGCCTATCTGGCCCACGGGCCGCGGATGGTACGGGAGTTCCACGACCGCACCGCCGTACGCTTCGTCTACACCCCCGGCTACAGCGACTACTACCCCGAGCGGCTCGGCGGCTACCCGCAGGGCCGCTCCGTCGAACCGCGGATCTTCGACCTCAACAGGCTGAGCCGCGAGCACCGCGCCACCATGCGCCGGGCCGGACTGCCGACCTACGGGCTCACCATCACCTCCAAGGACTTCCGGCAACTGAACATGGTCGGGCGCACCTGGGCCGGCCGGCGGACCGCGGCCAGGGTCGGCGCCCGGGCCGTCGGGTCCCTGCTCTCCAGGCAACAGCTCCTCTCCCTCGGCGAGGCGCTGATCGCCCGGATGCGGCACTCTCTGGACGCTCTCGGGGGCGAGCTGTGGCTGTCCGCGCCGTTGACCGAACTGGTCGCCGAGGAGGGCCGTATCACCGGCGTCCGGGTCACCGTCCCCCAGTCTCGACCTCGCTCGACCGGGGGGACCCCCATGGGCCGGGAGCTGGCGATCCGGGCGACCGGCGGTGTGGTCCTCGCCTCCGGCGGCTTCTCGCACGACCAGCGGCTGCGCGAGAAGTACCTGCCGGCGCCCACCTCGACCGAGTGGAGTGCCGCGGCCGAGGGACAGACCGGCGACGCCCTGGAGTTGGGCATCGCGCTCGGCGCGGCGACCGACCTCATGGACCGGGTGTGGGGCGCGCCGTCGGTGGTCCCGCCCGACGGCAAGCCGTTCTTCCTCGTCGCCGACCGGGGCATCCCGGGCATGGTGATCGTCGATTCGGCGGGCGACCGCTACGCCAACGAGGCCGCGCCGTACCACGAGTTCGTCGACGCCATGTACGCCAACGACAAACCCGGGGCCTCCACCGTGCCGTCCTGGCTGATCCTGGACGCCACGGCCAAGTCCCGCTACCTCTTCACGGGGCTGTTCCCCGGCCAGCCGTTCCCCAAGGCGTGGCTGGAGAGCGGCTTCGTCAAGAAGGCCGCGACCGTCGGGGAACTGGCGGCACGGATCGGCGTCGATCCGGAGCGGCTGCGTGCCACCGTGGAGCGCTTCAACGGCTTCGCCCGGGCCGGCCGCGACGAGGACTTCCACCGCGGCGACAGCGTCTACGACCGCTACTACGGCGACCCGACGCTGCCCAATCCCAACCTGGCCCCGCTGGAGAAGGGACCCTTCCACGCGATCCCGGTGCACCCCGGCGACATCGGCACCAAGGGCGGACTGGTCACCGATGCCACGGCCCGGGTGCTGCGGGAGGACGGCTCGGTCATCGACGGACTGTACGCCTCCGGAAACGTCTCGGCCGCAGTCATGGGGGAGACGTACCCGGGACCCGGCGCGACCATCGGCCCCGCCATGACCTTCGGCTGGCTCGCGGCCGACCACATCGCCCGCACCCGGCCCGGTGCCGGGCAGTGAGAAGGGGAATCCTGTGGCGGACCTGCGGGGCAAGACGGTCGTCATCACCGGCGGGGCCCGGGGGATCGGTGCGCAGACCTGCCGGGCGGCCGTCGCGGCCGGCGCCCGCGTGCTGCTCACGGACGTGTGCGAGGAGGAGGGACGCGCCGTCGCCGCTGAACTCGGCGACGACGCCCGGTTCGTCCGGCACGACGTCACCTCCGAGGACGACTGGCGCGCTGTCGTCGGGTACGCCGTCGCGACGTTCGGCCGAGTGGACGGTCTGGTCAACAACGCGGGCGTCTCGGGCGGTTCGCATCCGCTGGAGGAACAGTCGGTCGAGGCGTTCCGCCGCGTGGTCGACATCGATCTCACCGGTGTCTTCATCGGGATGCGGACCGTCGTCCCGGTGATGCGGGCGGGCGGCGGCGGTTCCGTCGTCAACATCTCCTCCGCGGCGGGCCTCATGGGCCTGGCCCTGACCGCCGGGTACGGGGCGGCCAAGTGGGCGGTGCGCGGACTGACCAAGGTCGCCGCGGTGGAACTCGGCGCCGACCGGATCCGCGTCAACTCCGTGCACCCCGGCATGACCTACACCCCGATGACCGCGCACACCGGCATCGAGCACGGCGAGGGCCACTTCCCGGACGCCCCCATGGGCCGGGTCGGCGAGGCCCCGGAGATCGCCGAGGCGGTCGTCTTCCTGCTCTCGGACGCCGCCTCGTACGTCACCGGCGCGGAGCTGGCCGTCGACGGCGGCTGGACCACGGGCCGGAGCAGCCGGCGCCGCACCGGCACCTGACCGGCCGCCGCCGGGCCCGGGGCACCGCGACCACCCGCCGTCTCCCACCCACCGGGAACGGGCGCTGTCGCCGAACGGCCCGGGCCGGGCAGGCTCGACGGACGCCCGTGCCGCCACGACACGTGGCGTCTTCCGAGTATCCGCAGACCAGGAGAATGGCTGATGTCCGTCGATCTGACAGGAAAGGTCGCGCTCGTCACCGGCGCGGCACGCGGCATGGGCGCGGCCGAGGCCCGCCTGTTCACCGCCCTCGGGGCGAAGGTCGTCCTCACCGACGTGCTGGCGGCGGACGGCGAGGCGACGGCCGCCTCCCTCGGCCCGGCCGCACGGTTCGTCCGGCACGACGTGACGGACGAGCAGTCCTGGACGGCCGCCGTGGCCGCCGCCGTGGACGGCTTCGGCCGGCTCGACGTGCTCGTCAACAACGCTGCGATCTACTCCACCTCACCCATCGTCGACGAGGACCCCGAGCGCCTGGAGGCGCTGATCAGGGTCAACCTGATCGGCCCGTTCCTCGGCATCCGCGCCGTGGCCGGGGCGATGCGGGCGGGCGGCGGCGGTTCCGTCGTCAACATCTCCTCGCAGGCCGGCCTCCAGGGCATCTGGGGGCACGGCGCCTACGGGGCCGCGAAGTGGGGGCTGCGCGGCCTGACCAGGACGGCCGCCCTGGAACTCGGCGCGGACGGCATCCGGGTCAACTCCGTCCACCCGGGGGCCATCGCCACGGCGATGACCAGCCACCTGGACACCACCGGCCATCCGGGCGCCCCGCTCGGACGGGTCGGTCAGCCCGAGGAGGTCGCCCGCCTCGTCGCCTTCCTCGCCTCGGACGCGGCGTCGTACCTGTCCGGTGCCGAGGTCGCCGTGGACGGCGGCGCGGCGGCGGGCCGGATGCCGGCCTTCCCGCGTCAGGAGACGGACGCGTGAGGCGGCCCGATCCCCGGGTCCGGGCGGTCATCGACCAGGCTGCCGCCCAGTTCCCGCCGCTGGGAACGGAGATGACGGACATCACCGAGGTGCGCGCCTTCTTCGCCGCACGCCCGCGGCCCGCCACCCCGCGGCTCGCCCTCGCCCGCGTCCGGGACGCGAGGGCGGACGGTGTCCCCGTACGCGTCTACGACGACACGGACCGTACGGACGCCCCCGTCGTCCTCTTCTGCCACGGCGGCGGTTTCGCCCTCTGCGACCTCGACAGCCATGACGGCTTCTGCCGGTCCCTCGCCCACGCCACCGGTGCGGTCGTCGTCGCCGTGGACTACCGCCGGGCCCCCGAGCACCCGTTCCCCGCCGCCCCCGAGGACGCCTATACGGCCCTGCGGTGGGCGGCGAGGACGTTGCCGGGCCGGCGGATCGCGGTCGCGGGGGACAGCGCGGGCGCCAACCTCGCCACCGTCCTCACGCTGCTCGCCCGAGACCGGGGCGGCCCCGGCATCACCTGCCAGGCGCTCTACTACCCGATGCTCGACCCCACCCGTTCCCGCCCCTCGCACCGCGAGAACGCCCGGGGATACTTCCTGACCGCGGACCATCTGCGCTGGTACTGGGACGGCTACCTGTCGCGGCCCGGCGCCTGGGCCGACCCCTACGCGGCCCCGCTCGCCGACGCCGACCTGTCCGGACTCCCGCCGGCCCATCTCGTCACCGCCGGCTTCGATCCGCTGCGTGACGACGGTCTGGCGTACGCGGACGCCCTCACGGCGGCCGGGGTGCCCGTGACGGCCCACCACTACGCGGGGATGTTCCACGGCTTCCTGTCCCTGGCCGACGCCCTCCCCGAGGCGGCCGCGGCGCGCGAGACCGCGTTCACCGTGCTGCGCACGGCACTCGGCCTCGGCTGAGCGCCCGGACGACCGGACCGGCCGTACGCGTGCGCCTCGTCTTCACCGGCCGGTGAAGACGAGGCGCAGATCATGCCGTGAGCATGCCAGGCCCGTGTCAGACCTGGATCAGCTCGAACCCCTGGTACCCCGAGGACGCCACACCAGTGATGATCTCCCCGTATGCCCCGAGGCCGCCGATGAACGGCATGAACACCCTTGGTTTGCCGGGAATGTTGGCGCCCAGGTACCAGGAGTCCGCCGTGGGGTAGAGCGTGGCGGCGGCCCGGTCGCGGCACTGTACGACCCACTCCTCGACGGCCTCCTCGCGCGCCTCGATCGCGTCGTAGCCGTGCTCGCGCAGATGGCGCAGGCAGTCGCAGAGCCAGTCGACGTGCTGCTCGGCGCACAGGACCACATTGGCGAGGACAGACGGGCTGCCGGGGCCGGTGAGGTTGAAGAGATTCGGAAAGCCGTCCACCCCCAGGCCCAGATACGTACGGGGCCCCTCGCGCCAGACGTCCCTCAGCCCCCTCCCGCCCCGACCTCGTATGTCGATCCGGTCGACCGCGCCGGTCATCGCGTCGAAACCGGTCGCGAACACGATGGCGTCCAGCTCCACCCGTGTGCCGTCGGCCAGCACGATCCCGTCGGCGTCGATCCGCGCGATCGCGTTCTCGCGCAGGCTGACGAGGCGCACGTCGTCCCGGTTGAACGTCTCGTAGTAGTGCGAGTCGGTGACGATCCGCTTGGTGCCGATCGGATGGTCGGTGGGGACCAGCAGGTCGGCGATGGCCGGGTCGTCGACGAGGGCGCGTACCTTCTCCTCCCAGAACGCGCGCGCCGCGTCGTTGGCGGCCGGGTCGGAGAGCTGGTCGGGGAACGTCTTGGCGTACAGGACGCCGCCCAGCCTCCAGCGTTCCTCGTACGCCGCCCGCCGTCGCTCCTCGGACACCTCCCACGTCCGCGCCGGATACGGCGTGTGCGGGGAACCACCGCCGCTCGCCCGGGACAGTCGCCGGCGCTCGGCGTACCCGGCCTTCTGCCCGCTCCGCGTCGCGTCGTCGAGAGGCGTGTTGCCTGCCGGGATGCTGTAGTTGGCGCTGCGCTGGAAGACGGTCAGACGGGCCGCCTGCTCGGCGATCAGCGGGATGGACTGGATGCCGGAGGAACCGGTGCCGATCACGCCGACGCGCAGCCCGGTGAAGTCCACACCCTCGTGCGGCCACGCGCCGGTGTGGTGAACGGCACCGGAGAACTCCCCGGCACCCGGTATGTCGGGCACATGGGCGCTGGACAGGCAGCCGACGGCGAACACACAGAACCGCGCCGAGACCACCTCGCCGCGGTCCGTGCACACCGTCCAGCGCAGCGTCTCCTCGTCCAGCGCGGCCGAGGTCACCGAGGTGGAGAACGTGAAGCTGCGCCGCAGCTCGAACCGGTCGGCGACGTGCCCCAGATAGCGCAGGATCTCCGGCTGGGTCGCGTACTTCTCGCTCCAGTCCCACTCCTGCTGGAGTTCCTCGTCGAAGGAGTACGAGTAGTCCACGGACTCCACGTCGCAGCGGGCACCCGGGTAGCGGTTCCAGTACCAGACCCCGCCCACGTCGTCCCCGCGCTCGAAGCCCCGCACGCGGAAGCCGAGACCGCGCAACCGGTGCACGGCGTAGAGGCCGGTGACGCCTGCCCCGACGACGACGACGTCGACGGACTCGGTGATGCTGTCGTTCACGCTCGTACGCTCCTCATGAGATCTCTCCTCATCCGATCCGTCCTCGTCCGGCGCAGGGCGCGCGGCGGGGCGTCACGCCGCCGTCTCGTCGGCCAGCCGTCGCAGAGCGCCCTTGTCGACCTTGCCCGCCGCGTTGTGGGGGAGCGCCGGCAGGCAGTGGAAGGCGCGCGGCGTCTTGAAGTTGGCCAGCCGCTCGCGCGTGTACGCGGTCAGCTCCGCCGCGTCGATCCGAGCGCCGGCCGCCGGTACGCAGTACGCGACGCCGACCTCCCCGAGCCGCCCGTCGGGCGCGCCCACGACCGCCGCGTCCACGACGGCCGGGTGACCGCGCAGCACCTGCTCCACCTCCGCCGGGTACACGTTGAACCCGCCCACCACGAACATGTCCTTCAGCCGGTCCGTGATCCGCAGGAACCCGCGCTCGTCCAGCACGCCCACGTCCCCGGTGTGCAGCCAGCCCTCCGCGTCCACCGCCTCGGCGGTGGCCTCGGGGTCGTCGAGGTAGCCGCCCATCACGTGCGGGCCGCGGGTGAGGATCTCGCCGGGCGTCCCGGGCGGCGCGTCGATCCGCAGCTCCGTGCCCTCCAGGGCCGTTCCGCAGGTGTGGGCCAGTGTCTCGGGCGACTCGTGCGGCGGGCAGACGCTGACCACCCCCGTCGACTCGGTCAGCCCGTACGCCGTGCTGACGCTCCGTGCCCCGAGGAACGCCCCGATCTCCTCGATCAGCGCGGTGGGAATGTTGGCCGCGCCCGTGACCGCCATGCGCATGGACGTCAGGTCGTACGCCGCTCGCTCGGGATGGCGGATGAGCGAGGTGAAGAGCGTGGGGGCCCCGGTGAGGACGGAGATCCGCTCCTCCTGCACCCGGCCGAGGACGGTCTTCGCGTCGAAGACCCGTTCCGGGACGATCGTGGCCCCGAACAGCAGACAGGCGATGACACCGGCCTTGTACCCGAAGGTGTGGAAGAACGGGTTCACCAGCAGGTAGCGGTCGCCCCGCCGGAGCGTGACGGCCCGGGCCCACGCGGCGTAGACGCGCAGGTTCTGTACGTGCGCGGCGGGAACGCCCTTGGGCCGGCCGGTGGTACCGGAGGTGAAGAGGATGTCGGCGGTCGCGTCGGGCCGGACGGCGGCGGTACGACGGCGACGCTCCTGCCCGCTCACCCGGTCCCCGCCCGCCAGGAACCGGGGCCACTGCGCGGAGTGCAGGGTCACCGTGCGCTCCAGCAGCGGGAGTTCCTCACCCGAGGCCGCGAGCAGTTCCCGGTAGTCCGTGCCCAGGAAGTCGTGTTCGGTGAACAGCAGACGCGTACGGGAACGGCGCAGGATGTCGGCCGCCTCCGCCGCCCGGTAGCGGGTGTTCACCGGGACGAGCACCCCGCCCGCCGCCACCGCACCCAGCGCGGCCACCACCCAACGGGCACTGTTGGGCGCCCACACCGCGACCGAGTCACCCGGTCGCACTCCCTGGGCGATCACGGCCCGCGCCGCCCGGTCGACCCGGTCACGCAGCTCCGCGAACGTCCAGCGGTCCCCGTCGCAGACAAGGGCCTCCTCGTCCCCGTACATCTGCGCGGCCCAGTCGGTGAGCCCGGCGATCGTCTGCGCGCCTGTCATGATCCGTCACGTCCTCCCTGCGGCCCCGCCCCTCGGCCGGGGCGCGGGCGTGGAACCACGGCGCAACGGAGCCTGGCAGGGAGAGCCGCACCGGCGCACGGGCCGGTTCCCGCTCAGTGGGAAGGCGGCGCGACTCCGGTCCCGGCGGGGGGAGGGCATGGGCGGAGCCGGGCCCGGATGCGGGCCCGGCTCCACAGGCCGGCAGGGGACGGCTGCCGACGGCTCGGAAGGATCAGGTGTCGACGGCGACCGCTCCTGCGTGCCGGGACGGCTCGACGCGTGCGAGGTACCGCGTCTCGGGCATGTGTCAGCCTCCTTGCCGCATCCGAGGAATCACCCCGTCCACGCATCGAAGTGGTCGTGCCGAACGCTATGAAGCCGAGCTGCACACCACAAGAAAGCGTTCGAGCCACGCGGCCCGCCTCCGGCCTGTTTCCACCCGCTGCGGGGACCGCGAAGCGCAGGTACCAGCCACGTTCCCCGCTCACGTCACGGCCCGGGCTTCCGGCTCCGGCCCGTAGGCCGGCGCGGCGGACGACTGCGGCATACTGACTCCTCGCCAGTTCAACAGATTGTTTAAGGAGGAGAAGGGTGACAGCCCGTTTCAGGCCGGTCATCGAGGTGGGCGCGGCCCATCTCGCCCAGGGGGAAGCCCTCTGCCGTGCCTTCCAGGAGGCCATCGCGCCCGCCACCGTCAACTACGACTTCGGACACATCCGCGACGCCGCCGCCGCGCTCCCCGACAGCGACGTCGTGAAGATGGTCCGCGGCTGGGGGCTCCGGGAAGAGGCACCGCTCCTGGTGATGGTGCTCTCCCTCAAGGAGGCGGTCCGCCAGGCACTGCCGCCCGAGGCGGCCCAGGCGTCGTTCTGGGAGACCATCGAGCGCGAGCTCGTGGATGCCTTCACCGGCCTCGCCGAGCAGGAGGGCGGACCGGGACTCGCCTACTACGAGGAAAGCCAGGACCGCACCCGCTACTACCGGGACTTGTTCTTCGCCCTCCAGGACGAGGAAGCCGGCGAGTGTCTGTACGCCGTCGCCTTCTGCACCGACGTCACCGTGGGCCTCGACAAGGACCGCGTGGGCACTCTCGGGATCACCGACACCGCTCCGTTCGCGGTCAGGCTCAACGCGATCGTCGTACGCCAGAAGCTCGCGAACGTGGGCTGACCACCGGGATTCGCCCGCCGCCGCACCCCGGGCCGTCCCGCATGCGCCCCGCGACCGGTCCCCGGCCGGCCCGCAATCCGTCACGGCCCGCCGTCCCGGGCCCGGACTTGCGACACTGCGGCGCGGAGGCGACGGAGTCCGAGGGCTCCCTACAGGCGGTCTACGGCCTGTGCGGCGCCGGTGACGTATCGGTGGTGGCCGCGTCGGCGTGGCTGGTGAGGTGGTCCCGCAGGATCGACAGGAAGTCCGGATCGGGTGCCAGGCCGAGTGCGGCCGCACGCGTGTTGTCGAAGACCGCGGGCCAGGAGGCCACGATGGCCTCGACGGCGGGGTCGGGTGCGACGGTGACCAGGTCGGCCACGGCGTCGCCGGCGACCTCGCGCAGCGTGGCGAGCATGTCGGCGACCGAGACGGTGAGCGCGGGAAGGTTGACCGGAGCCGGGCCCTGGAGCCGTCCCGGTCCGGTGCCGCGCTCGGCTTCCGCGAGGCGGAGGAGTCCTTGGACGGTACGGCGCGGCGATGCCAGGGCCACCCGCAGATCCGGATGCACGGGGCACACCGCCGGGAGTCCGGCGAGCGGTTCTCTGATGATGCCGGACAGAAAGCCGGAGGCGGCCGCGTTCGGCCTGCCCGGCCGGACCGAGACGGTCATCAGGCGGGCGACGCGTCCGTCGACGAAGCCGTGGCGGGTGTAGTCCGCGATCAGTTGCTCGCAGATGAGTTTCTGCGTTCCGTAGCTCGACTGCGGCACCGGCAGGCAGGACTCGCTGATGACCGGCGGCAGGCGCAGCGAGGGGTGGGCGCCGTAGACGGCGAGGCTGCTGGAGAAGACCACCCGCGGCGTCGGCCCGCCGCCGGCTGACTGCGACCGGGCGGCGTCGAGCAGGGCGCGGGTCGTGTCGAGGTTGGCGCGCATGCCGAGGTCGAAGTCGCGCTCGCATTCGGCCGACACGGCGGCGGCGAGATGGAACAGCACGTCGACCGGCATGGCGAACAGGTCATCGAGGCGGTCGGTCAGCTCGCCGTGCACGATGTCCACGAGAGGGTCGGCCACCGCCGGCGACTCGGGGCGCACCACGCGATCGGCGAGCACCAGCCGTTCGATCGGTGCGCCGCGGAACGTCCGTGTCCGGAGCAGCGCGTCGGCGAGCTGGGATCCCAGGAAGCCGAACGCGCCCGTGATGGCGATCCTCACGTGTTGTCTCCTCGGTGGTGGTCCGGCCGGCCGGGGCCGTGCGCGCCGAGCAGCCCCTGCGCCCAGCGGCAACGGCATCCTGCCGATCAGCAGGGTGCATGCCAACCCCCGAACCGGTCGCGGGTCCATCGGTACTACCGTTGGCTGAGATCAGTCGTGGCGTTGCGCGGTGCGGGCGGACTACCGCGACTCGTTGATCCGGGCCGCCCGCTCGATCTTCGCGTGCCGGGCTTCTTGGAGGGCCGCGTCGTGCTGCACGATCGCGTACGCGGCATGTGTCCCTGTCGAGCCGTCGAGCTGCTCGCGCAGGATGTCGGCGTGTCCGGCGTGCCTGCTGGTCTCGGTGAGCACGTGGACCAGGATGTTGAACAGCTTCACGTCGGGGCGTGGCCACCAGGGCACGTGGCCGGGGGAGTCGATGGCGAGGACGGTGATCGTCGCATCCGAGTGCTCCCCTACGCGACGGTAGCGGTCGATGATCTCCTCGCGCGTCTCGTGCTCGGGCGCCCACATGTCGGCGCCGTGCTCGGCACTGTCGTCCCACCGGGGCAGGGGCTCGGGGAACGGCCGGTCGAAGACCTCGCCGAAATACCTGGACTCCCAGACGGACAGGTGCTTGACCAGACCGAGAAGGTTGGTACCCGTCGCGGTCAGGGGGCGGCGGATGTCGTACCCGCCGAGCCCGTCGAGCTTCCAGAGCATCGCCTCGCGCATCTGCCGGAGCTCGCCGTGCAGGTACTCTTTCGCGAATTCGTCGATCATGGCGCACGAGCCTGTCACGTCCCACCTGCGGGCTCAACCGCACAACTCACGCCTGCCCCAAGGCGCCAGCGCTCAGCAAAGGATTCGCGATGAACGACAACGGGCGGCACGTCGATCTGGAGGGCGTTCCCGAGACGCTGCTGTGGAACCTCTACCAGCGGGCGTACGAAGCGCGGCAGCCACGCTCCGTGCTCGACGACCCGAAGGCGGTCGAACTCGTCGAGCGCATCGACTACCCCTTCGAGGAGACCTTCGGCACGCCCTCCCCGCTGCTCGCCCAGGGGCAAGCCCTGCGGGTGCGCACCTTCGACGCCGCCGTCAGGACCTTCCTCGAGGAGCACCCCGACGGCACCGTCGTCACCCTTGCCGAAGGCCTGGAGACGCAGTTCTGGCGGGTCGACAACGGACGTGCGCGCTGGCTGTGCGTCGAACTGCCGGAGACGGCGGAAGTGCGCCGCGCACTGCTCCCGGACGAGGAGCGCCGCCGCACGCTGGCCAAGTCGGCGCTGGACCTGTCCTGGCGGGACGAGGTGGACGCGTCCCAGGGCGTTCTCGTCACCGCCCAGGGCCTGCTGATGTATCTGCGCCCCGCCGAAGTCCAGGGGCTGATCGCCGGGTGCGCCGAAGGCTTCCCCGGCGGGACCCTGGTCTTCGACGCCGTACCGCGGTGGTTCAGCGAGCGCACGATGCGCGGCGAGATGAAGACGGCGCAGGGCTACGTCACTCCGCCCATGCCCTGGGCGCTCGACGCGGGGGAGCTGCAGAAGGTGCGCACGGCCCACCCGGCCATCACCGAGGTGCGTGAGCTGCCGCTGCCACGCGGGCGCGGCCCGTACTACGGCGCCGTATGGCCCGTGCTCCGGCGGCTGCCGGGAGCGCGCAACCTCCGGCCGACCATGACGGTCATGGCCCGCTTCGGCTCGTAGCGGATGCTGAGGAGGCCGTAAGCGGCCGGCGGCCGGCGATCACACCCGCGCCCTCACCCGACGCCGCGCCCCAGCCGCGGATCCGGGCTGCGGGCCGAAGCCCTAACTCGCCCCCGGCAGAGCTGCCGGCCTGACCCTCCACCAGGTCCTCGACGTCTTCCAGGACCTGGCGGAGTGCCGGGCCGGCGTGTGCACCTACCTGTGTTCGCTCCGCGCGAGGAGCGGAGTCAGAACCTCGGGGGCCCTACCGGTCGGCGGAGGGCAGGGTGAGCCGCTGTCCCGGGCGGATCACGTCCGGGTCCGTACCGATGACGCTCCGGTTGGCTGCGTACAGCCGCTGCCAGCCGCCGGGAACGACGGCCTGCAACGCCACACCGGACAGCGTGTCGCCGGCGTGCACGGTGTACGAGGTGGCAGGGTGCCGGCCGGTACCGCTGTGCGAGCGAGGCGTGGGCGCCGAGTGCCGGGGGGCGCTGGGACGACTGACCGACACGCTCCGCCCGCTGTTCCGCGTGAGGTGTGCCCGTACCGAGCAGACCGGCCACGCCCCGGGCCCCTGCCCGGCGAGCACCGCTTCCGCCACGGTGATCTGTGCCGCCCGGCTCGCCAGATCGGCCCGCGGCGCGTACGCCGTGCCGCCGTACGCCACCCACGTCGGCTGGGTGAACTGCAGGCCGCCGTAGTTGCCGTTGCCGGTGTTGGTGCTCCAGTCGCCGCCGCTCTCGCAACCGGCGACCCGGTCCCAGGCGGTGCCGGAGGCGGCGTGGGAGGAGGCCGGTGCCAGGAGCGGCAGGACGAGGCCGAGGGTGCCGATGGTGAGGGTGGTGCGGAGCGACGCCAGGAGTCGTGGGGACGTGGTACGGCGGTGCCGCGGTCGTGCGGTCATAGGCCTTCCTCTCCACTGCGGTTCCCGTCCACCGGCGGTTCCGGTGGGCTGTAGGCAGTACGGCAGTGACGCCCGGCCGCTCACAGGGCGCGAAGAGCTCACGGATGATCGTGCGCCGCCCTGTGCCACCGCCCGATTTTGTGACGATCCGTCAGCTTGGTGCGGACTCGACATGCAAGTAGGCACGGGTGCACGGACGTTGAGCCGCCCCGCCCCCGGAAGGCGTTACTCCCGAAGACAAGGCCGCGGGGGTGGCGCACGCCTACGGCGAGGTGCGCACGCTCCGCTCAGACGCCACGGCCAGGATGGCTCTGTCGCAGTAGCGGGCACTGCGGCGAACGGACCAGGAGGCGCACACGTTCACCAGTCGTGCGATGATCCGCGTCCTGGACATCACCAGGGGGATGGATCGGGGCGGTTCCGTCTGGACCACCGGGCCAGGTCAAACGGACGTCGGCCCGGGCCGAGACCGGTCAGGGGGCGCCGCCCGGCTCCGGGCCTCGGTAGCCGGGCCGGGAGGAGGTACCGCCGTCGCGGCCGACGCGCAGTGTTTCGTCGGCACGCTGCCCGACGGTTGCTTTCAGCCCCGTCGGCACACACGGCAGCAGCCCCTCCGGCAGCCGGCGCCGCAAGATCGACCTCGCGCGGGCCGTGCCGCGCACTACGCCCGTGCCGATCCACGACGAGCCCACGGCCGGACTCGACGACGCCTTCACGGCCCGGATCATGGCGCCGCTGCGCCGCCTCACCGCCGGGCGCGCGACCTGCCCCTGCGGGGGCGAGAGACGCTCCCGGCCCACGGCCGACGGCGCCCCCGGCGAGGTCGGGGACCGTCTCGGTGCCCCGGGCGCCAGCTCCGAGAACCTCCGAAGCCATTCCTGACGAGCGACATGTGTGTCATCGTAGGACTGTCCGGCCCGTAGCTCTCCCCCGTAGCGACGGGCCGGACGTCTGTCAGGATCCTGGTACTGGACGGCCGGAGGCGGTGCGGCGAGCACCGGTGCCGGGCCGAAACGATCACCGGAGTAACGCCGATCGGTCTCAGCGTCCGTTACTGGTGATACCGGTCAGGCCGATGGATGTGACGCTGTCGGTCCACCGTTTCCGGGCCGGTCAGCCACGCACTGCGGCCAGGCACTCGTCGTACAGGTCGATGATGTCGCCCCTGCCGCCGCCCGCTCCGCGGTCCGGACCGAGCGTGCAATGGACCAGGCACGCCGGTGATTCGGCTCCCTCGTCCTGCTCTTCCTCAACGCGGGCATCTCCCGTCCCGGTCCGATCGAGCCAACCGACGAAGCCGCCTTCGATGCCGTGTTCGACATCAACGTCAAGGGCGCCTTCTTCACCCTGCAGAAGGCGTTCCCGCTCCTGACCGAAGGCGCCTCGGTCGTGTTCACCGTGGGCGCCGGCGAAGGGGTCGGAGCCGCCATGACAGCCGCCAAGGGCGCTCTGGTGCCCCTCACGCCCGCCCCTGACGAGCAACTCCGCACCCGGTTCTGACCGGGAACGTTCGAGTGCTCCCGTCGGCCGAGGCCAACAGCACGGCAGCAAGGCCGAGAGCTACGAGCTCGACGCCAGCGGCATATACATCGTGCTCGGCGCCGGCGGTGCGATCAGCGCCCACCTGCACATGCCTGTCCGGCTGCGCGGTAGACACCTCCGGCGGTTCCACCGCAGCACCGGAGGCGTTCCTGCGGCCCCGAAGCCCTCCCGGGGGGTGTACCCACAAGTCTCCTGCGGATACCGGGCGGGTTCTGCCCGGTATTCCTCGTAGCGTGCAAGCAACAGCAGCAGCTACCGGCCAGGAGAGAAACCCATGAACTTCGTCTCGATCCGCATCATCACCGGCGATGTCGCCCGCCTCGTCGACTTCTACGAGCGTGCCACCGGAGTGCGGGCGAGCTGGTCCACCGAGAACTTCGCCGAGTTGAGGACCGCCTCGGCCACTCTCGCGATCGCCGGCACATCTACCGTCCCGCTGTTCGCGCCCGGTTCCGCCCGCCCGGCCGACAATCGCAGCGTCGTCGTCGAGTTCCTCGTCGACGACGTGGACAGCATCTTCCAGAACCTGACCGGCTTCGTGGCGGACTTCGTCAATGAACCCACCACCATGCCCTGGGGCAACCGCTCGCTGCTGTTCCGTGACCCCGACGGCAACCTCGTCAACTTCTTCACCCCGGTCACACCGGCCGCCATCGAGAAGTTCGCTCGTTGACGAAGCGCAGAGCTGCCCGAAGCCCCTCAGGTTCGATCTCCGGGCACACCGCAACCGTTGGAATTCCCGTCAGGGCTACCAATCGCTTCGTGGCCCGTGTGTTCCCCACGGAGATCGGCTTCGAGCACACCCGCTCGGCCCCCAAGGCCGCCTGCAGCGCCCGATGATGCCGTAGACCGGCGGCGGCGCCCGACGGGGCGCGCGCCGCCGCCGCGCGGACTCGGGCCTACTCCGGGGGCGTGGGCGTGTCGTGCGTCCGGTACATCGCCTGGATGTCCAGTTCCAACTGGACCGTCGGGCCCACCACCGCGATGCCACGGGCCAGCATGGAGCGCCAGTTCAGGGTGTAGTCCTCGCGGTGCAGCTCCGCCTTGGCCAGGGCCGCGCAGCGCAGTTCCTCGCCGTAACCGCCGTTCACCGTACCGAGGTACGTCGTGTCCAGGGGCACCGAGCGGCTCACGCCGTGCATGGTCAGGGAACCCTGCAGCGTCCACTTGCTGCCGCCACGGTAGGCGAAGCGCGTGCTCGCGAAGTCGATGTAGGGGAAGCGTTCGACGTCGAGGAAGTCGGCCGAGCGCAGATGGTTGTCGCGGGTGTGGTTGCCCGTGGTGATGCTCGCGGCGTCGATGCGGACGTGGACCCGGGACTGGGCCATGTCCCGGGCTATCTGAATGCCGCCGTTGAAGCGCTCGAAACGGCCGTGGACGTGGGCCATGCCGACGTGTTTGGCGATGAAGCGGATGGCTGTGTGCGGCGGGTCGAAGAGCCAGGTGCCTGGCACCGGCAGTTCCAGGGCCTGCGCAGGCTGCAGCCAGACGCGTTCGGCGGGCGCGGCCGTACCCGCCACGATCCCGACCGTCTCGCGGTGCGGCTGCAGCCCCTGCGCGGCGATCAGCAGGCTGTACTGGCCGGGGGCAGCGTCGCGAGGAAGAGGCCGTACGGGTCGGTGGTGCCGCGGGCCACGACGCGGTGCGTGTCCAGCGCGGTGACCGTGACGTCCGCGCCCGCCATGGGTGAGCCCACCGGGTCGACGACCTCGCGGCCCACAGCGCCCGCGCCTGGCGGGAGGGGGAGCGACTGGCCCGCCGCCTCGGCCGAGGTGCCTTTGGGCCACCGGCGCCGGAGCAGTGCGAGGGCCATGATGTTCACCTTTCTTCACGGGTGGCGCAGCCGCGTGGACAGCCGTCCGGGGCATGTCGACACGGCCGCGCCTGCATGCGGTCACACCCCCCAGTCGATCTTGGGACAGGCCGCGCGGTCACGGGTGTCTCAATATGAGACGGTCGGCTCCCGCCCCTCGTAGGCCGCTCGGAGCACCCCGAGGACCCCTTCCGCCGTGACCGGGCGCGGATTGGCACAGGGCTGCCCTGTCACCTGCTCCGCTGCCACGCTCAAGTCGCCTTCCGTCACACCGAGTTCGGCGAGCGAACGCGGTGCGCCCAGACGAACCGACAGGTCCCGCAGGGCACGTGGGGCGTCCTGTGTCCCAAGCGCCCGGCGCAGAGCGGCCAGCGCCTCCGGCGCCGCGGGCGCGTTGTAGGCGAGGGCGTACGGAAGCACCACCGTGTGTGTCTCCGCGTGCGGCAGTCCGAACGTGCCGCCGAGCACATGGCACAACGTGTGGTGCAGCCCCATGGTGGTCGCGCCGAGGCACGCTCCGCACAGCCACGCCCCGTACAGGGCCCGGCCGCGCGCGTCGAGGTCGGCGGGCCCGGCGGCCAGCCGCGGCAGCGCGCCCGCCATCGCGCGGACGCCTTCCTGCGCCATGAGCGAGACCAGCGGCGAGGTGTCCGGGGCGTACAGCGCCTCGACGGCGTGCGCCAGCGCGTTGACGCCGCTGGTCACGGAGAGCGGAACCGGGAGGGAGAGGGTGAGCTCGGCGTCGTAGACGACGCTGCGGGGCTGGACCACCGGGTCGCGTCCGGTGCGCTTGACCCCGTTTTCCGTCAGGCCCCAGACCGGAGTCAGCTCCGAACCCGCGTACGTGGACGGCACGGCGATCAGCGGCAGGCCCGTGCGCAGCGCGACAGCCTTGCCGAGGCCGATCGCCGAGCCGCCGCCGACCGCGACGCACCCGTCGGCCCCGACCGCCCGCGCCACCGCGGCGGCTCGGTCGGCGACCTCGACGGGAACGTGCATCCGGGCCTCGGCGTGCAGTCCCACGCAGACGTCGCCGAGCGCGTCCGCCACCGTACGGGCGGTGGCCTCGCCCCGGCTGCCGCAGAGCACCAACAGCCGCCGCAGGCCGAGGCGTTGGGCCTCGTCCGGGGTTGCGGTGACGGATGCGCCGGGTCGGAAGACGACCCGCACGGGCCGGGTCTCGTACGCGAAGTCGACGGAGAACGTCATGACGTGCGCTCCAGGACGAGGTCGAACCGCGCGTGCCGGAAGGGGTTCGGGACGCCGAACTCCCGGGCCAGAGCCGGGTCGTCGGTCTCCGCGAACTCCTGCACCAGGCTCTCCTTCACCGCGAACACGGCGTCGGAATCCAGATAGTCGCTGCCGGCCACGAAGATGTGCGTGGTGACGGACGTGTGGCCGTCGGCGGTGGCGATGAAGTGGATGTGCGCGGGGCGGTAGGGGTGGCGTCCGGTGGCGCGCAGCAGGGCGCCGACCGGGCCGTCGGTGGGGATCGGGTACGGGGCCGGCACACAGGTGCGGAACCAGAAGCGGCCCTCGGCGTCGGCGGTGAACCGCCCGCGGCCGTTGCCCGCGGGCTGGAGGGCCGGCTGCTGCACGTCGTAAGAGCCCTCGGCGTCCGCCTGCCAGACGTCCAAGGCCGCGCCGGGCAGCGGGCTGCCGTCCCGCGACCGCACCCGGCCGCTGACCACGCACGGCTCGCCGCCGCCCACCAGGTCGATGTCGTCGCCGAGTCGGCGGGCGGGCGACTCGGTCATGTGGAAGGGGCCGAGGACCGTCGATTCGGTGGCGCCGGGGCCGCGCTCGCCGTTGATGGACTCGACGAGCATCGAGAGGCCGAGGACGTCCGACAGCAGGATGAACTCCTGCCGGATGTCCGTGCAGGTCTGCCCGGTCGCGGTCAGGAAGCCGATGGCGTTGGCCCACTCCTCCTGGGTGAGCCGCGTCTCGCGCGCGAAGTCGTGCAGATGGCGGATCAGCCCGCCGAGCAGCTCGCGCAGCCGGGGATCGGCCGTCGCGCGCAGAGCCGCGAGGGCCTGCCCGGTGACAGCCTGCCCGCTGACAGCGCGCTCGGCGGCGGACTCTCCCGCCCCGGTGGTCTCGGTGGTCATATCTGCTCCTCGTCGTCTACGGCGACCCGCTGCCCCACGATCCCGTCCTAGCTGTGTCCGAGGATCCGCCGCAGCGCGTCCGTCAGCAGGTCCCCGGCGTCCGGGGCCGCCGACGGATGCCGGAAGGCGACGAATCCGTCGGGCCGCACCAGCAATGCACCCGAGTCGGACACCTCGCTCAGCCGCGCCCAGTCGCCGTACGGGTCCTCGTACTCCCGCCCGGGCCCGATGACCACGGCGGCGATGTCGATCTCCTGCGCCTGGGCCGCGCGCACCCAGCACTCGCCCCCGATCCCGGTCAGCAGGGTGAAACGGCCCTTGCCGACCGTGTCGAGCGTGGAGAGCCTGCGCGGGCCGGAGGTGATCCAGGCGTGCGGCAGTTTCGCGCCCGGGCGGGAGGAGGGCTCGTGGTACAGCTCCGGGTCGCGGCTGAAGCCGGGGTCGGGGGTGCCGTCGGGTACGACCGCGTCCGAGGCGTACCGCTGGTTGAGGTCGACGCCGTGCGCGTTGAACTCGTAGACCTTCAGCGCGATCGCCTCGCGCAGCCGGGCGCGCTGCTTCTCGGCGGCCTCCGTGGCGTCCTTGCGGGCGGCGATGTTGGCCCACAGCCGCTCGGGGGTCTGCGGGGAGAGCCCGTCCAGTGCCTCGAAGACGGGGGCGGTCTCGCCGATGGACTTGTTGGCGCGGGTGACGACCTGCCGGCCGATCGGGGCACGCTCGGCGGTGTACGTGTCCAGGAGCCGGGGCCCGGCGCGCCCGTCGAGGACCATCTTCAGCTTCCAGGCCAGGTTGTACGAGTCCTGGATCGAGGTGTTGGAGCCGAGGCCGTTGGACGGCGGATGGCGGTGGGTGGCGTCGCCGGCGCAGAAGACGCGGCCGTTCGCGTACTTCTGCGCGTACATCTCGTTGACCGTCCACGCGGAGGACGACTTGATGGTCACGGGGATCTCGTCGTCGCCGATGAGTGCGCGGACGACGGACTCGGCGTACTCGGAGGTCAGGTCGGGGGCGCCCGCGGTGACGTCGTACCCCCACACGATCAGCCACTCGTTCCAGGGGCGGACGCAGCGCACCAGCCCGGCGCCGATGCCCCCGACGGCCGCACCCGGGGCGAGCACCCAGTAGAGGGTCGACGGACGGTGTGCGGTGTACCGGGTCAGGTCCGCGTCGAAGACGATGTTGATGCTGCCCGCGACGCCCATCCGACCGCCCATGGGCAGGCCCGCGTCCTCGGCGACCTTCGAGCGGCCGCCGTCCGCGCCGATGAGGTACTTGGCACGGATCTCGTACGTGTCCCCGCGGAGCCGGTCGCGGACGGTGGCCGTGACGCCGTCGGCGTCCTGGGCGTGGGAGAGGTACTCGGTCTGGAAGCGCAGCCGGGTGCCGCGGGCGACGGCCGCGTCGACGAGGACCGGCTCCATGAGGTGCTGGGGCATGTCGCACATCCGGGTCGGGCTGGCGAGGTCGTGCGCGGCCTGGACCAGCGGGTCGTTGCCCCAGGAGCGCACCCGGCCGAGTTCCTCGCCGGCCAGACTGGTGCAGAAGGTCGTGTCGCCCATCAGCTGCTGCGGGGTCGCCTGGGCGATGACCTCCTGTTCGAGGCCGAGGTCGCGCAGCACCTCCATCGTGCGCTGGTTGGTGATGTGCGCGCGGGGCGTGACGGCGAGGCTCGCATGGCGGGTCACGACGAGGTTGTGCACGCCGTAGGTGCTCAGGGCGAGCGCGGCCGACGCGCCGGCGGGGCCACTGCCTACGATCAGGACGTCGGTCTCGACGACGGTGGACACGGGGTGCTCCTGAGGGGACGAACGGACTCCAGGCACTCGTGATCATGGAGCGACACAGGGGTGTGTGGGTGTCTCATTTCGAGACAGCCCGCCCACCTCGCCTTCCCCGTCGGGGCGGACCACGGCGGGGCACCGCACTTGTTGTCCCTTCAACCGAATCCGGTACGGTGGGCCGCGTCGTGACCACCACAGAGCATTCCCCCGCGGGCTTCGCGCTCACACCGCTGCGTCTCGCGCGCGAACGGTTCCTGACGGGGTGTCCCTTGCCCGACGGCGTACCGGACGAAGTGGTCGCCGCATGGCGGCGCGCGCGGTTCTTCGGGGTGCCGCACGATCTCGAGGAACCGGCCGTCACCGGGCGCGCACGGCCGGCGGAGTCGGTCCTGCTCGGTGCCGCCCGCCCCGTGCTGGACCGGATCGCCCCGGCCCTGGGCGCCGACCGGACGGTCCTGGTCCTCACCGACGAACGACTGCGTGTGCTGTGGACGGGCGGCAGCGCCCCCGGGCTCGAACGCTGCTCCGGTCTCTCGGAGCAGGAGGTCGGCAACAACAGCGCGGCCCTCGCCGCACGCACCCGCCGCCGGGCCGAGGTGCACGGTCCCGAACACTTCCTCGACCGATGGCAGGACGTGTCTGCGGTCAGCGTGCCGGTGCTCGCACCGGAGCGCGGGCAGGTGCTGGGCACGGTGACCGTCGCGACGGGGCTGTGCGCCGGCCGCGCACCGCATCCGGGCGCGGCGCTCGCCGAGGCCGCGGCCGGCGCGGTGGAGGCCGCGCTGCTCGCCCGGTCCCGGACGGCCGAGCGGGTCCTTCTCGATGCCTACCATCGGGCGGCCCAGGGGCAGGATCGCGCGGTGGCCGTGCTCGACGGCCGCAACCGGCTGCTCAGCGCGGCGGCGGAGCGGATGCTGTCGCCCCAGACGTTGGACGCGCTGGAGCGTGCGGCCATGGCCGCACGGCAGCAGGGCGCCCCTGCCGACCTGGGCGAGCTGTCCGAGGGCGCGGGGAGCACCGTGCGGGTGACTCCGGTACGTCATGAGGGCGCCGTCATCGGGGTGGTGGTCGTACTGCACCCGCTCGCCGGCACCGTACGTGCCGTGCCGTGCCCGGCCACCACCCCGACCGGATCCTCGGTTCCCTGGCGGTACGCCGTCGGCCGGGCGCTCGAACTGGCCGGCTCCGGGCAACCCCTCCTGCTGTCGGGAGAACGCGGCACCGGCAAGACGGCACTGGCGCGTCAGCTTCCCGCAGGACGTGCCGCCCGGGTCTTCGACGCGGCGGAGGACCCCCGACTCGACCGCATGCACGCCGAGATGACGCGGGGGCAGCCCGTTCTGCTCCGCCATGCGGAGCGGCTCACGCAGCCGGGCGTGGCCGCGCTCAATTCCCTGCTCGACACGCAGCCGGACGCGCCCCTGCTGGTCACCTACACGCCCGGCGCACCGCCCGGCCCCTGTCTCCAGAGGCTCCTGGACACGCTGGCCGCCCGCTCGGTCGCCCTGCCCGCGCTGCGCGAACGTCCCCAGGACATAAGGGAGTTGCTCCAAGAACTGGCGCCGCGCCCCGCGCCGGGCCGGACTCCGCTGACCTGGACGCTCGACGCACTGCGCGCTCTGGAGCAGTACCCATGGCCCGGCAACGTCACCGAACTGTCCCATGTCGTACGGACGTTGGCGCAGCATCGGCGAGTGTCCGGGCCCGTCCGGCGGGCCGAGCTGCCGGACCAGGTACGCGAAGCGCCCGCGGCACGGCTGCTCAGCCCGGTGGAGCAGGCCGAACGCACCACGATCCTGGAGGCGCTGCACCGCCACGGCGGCAACAAGGCGCGCACGGCGGCCGCCCTGGGCATCGGCCGGGCGACGCTGTACCGCAAGCTGCGGAGCTATCGCGGCTGAGCGGCCACCAGCCCCGGCAGCGGCGGACGACCTCAGTGACATGGGGCATGCCCGCAGAGCTGTGCCCGACGAGAAGGGCACCGGTCACCGGCCCGGACGAGACAGCGACACCACATGGCCGGGAGCGGCCGCCGGCGGAGGCGGAATCAGCCACACCAACCGGCACATGAAGACCTGGCAGGCCGGGCGGCCCGATACTGGGGAAGCGGCAGGGGGAGGAGGTGCGGACCCACCGTCGGCCATGTCTCCCAGAGCCCGCGGAGCAGGAATTCGCGAGCGCGGCCGTCGGGCTTCGCACGTGCGATCACGACAGGAAGGTTCGTCATGGTGACCACTCCGAGCATCCTCATCTCCGGCGCGAGCGTCGCGGGCCCGACCCTTGCCCACTGGCTCGCCGGCGCCGGCTGGGACGTCACCGTCATCGAACGCGTCGACCGTCTGCGCGACGAAGGCCAGAACGTCGACGTCCGCGGCGCCGGCCGCGAAGTGCTGCGCCGCATGGGCATCGAGGACGCCGTCCGTGCCGCTCACACGCACGAGACCGGCCTGGACTTCGTCGACGAACACGGCCGGCCGGTCGCGTCGTTCGCCGCCGGCACCGACGACACCTCGGGAACCACCGCCGAGCTGGAGATCCTGCGCGGGCAGCTCGGACACATCCTGTACGACCTGTCGTCCGCCGACAGCGCATACGTCTTCGGCGACCAGATCACCGGGCTGCACGATGACGGGCACGGTGTGGACGTCGAGTTCCTCCACGCACCGGCCCGGCGGTTCGACGCGGTGGTCGTCGCCGAGGGGCTCCGCTCGCGCACCAGGACGCGGGTGCTGGGGGACGCCCCAGTGCGCGAACTCGGCGTCTACAACGCCTATCTGACGATTCCACGCACCGACGCCGACAACGACCGGTGGCGGTGGTTGATCGCCGACCGCGGCCGAGGTGTGGCCTTGCGGCCGGACAACGTCGGGACGACTCGGGCCTCGCTGAACATGCGGAGCTCCGTGCGCGGAGTCGACCGCCTCGACCGCGAGGACGTCGTCACGATCCTGCGCGCGACGTTCGCCGACATCGGCTGGGAAGTCCCCAGGATCCTCAGTGCCCTCGACGACTGCCCCCTGTATTTCGAATCGCTAGGTCAGGCCCGACTCCCACACTGGAGCCGCGGCCGGATCGCCGTGCTCGGAGACGCCGCCTACTGTGCGTCGCCCTTCAGCGGCATGGGTACGACCCTGGCCCTCACCGGCGCGTACATCCTGGCCGGCGAACTCACCAGCCACGCCGAGCCCCAGGCCGCGTTCGCTCGTTACGAGGCGATCATGCGCCCGTTCGTCGAGAAGGCCCAGCAACTGTCGCCCGGACTCCCGAACCTCTTCTATCCCGGCACCCGGCTCCAGCGATCGCTGATCTGGGCGGGCCTGCGCGCCACGGCCAGCCCACTGGCCAACCGACTCGGCGGACTCCAGGCAATGCTGTTCAGCCCGCCCGCGGACGCACTCGACCTGCCTGAATACGCCCTGACGCCACGAAAAGACGCGTGAGCTCTATCCGTATCTGTACGGGACTTGGTACCGCCCGCCGGGAAGGCGGACTTCCAGCCTGCGCATCAAGTCGATCTCGGTCTCGTCGCCCGGCACGATGCCCAAGCTGTGCGGGAGGTGGGGGAACGCCTTGATGGTCAGGTGTTCCGCGACCGCGACCGCGATCACGCTCATGCCCGCCGTTCGCCGTTCGCCGTTCGCCGTCCGCCGTCCGCCGTACGGTGGGCTCGAGTTCACCGTGAACAACGCTGGTTTGACCTCGCTCCACCCGCGGCTCGGCCAGGTGTACCTGGCCGGGTTCGGGCGCATGGACCGGGTGCACTTCAGTCGGAATGTGGTCCACCTCGCGATCGTCCAGCCGGTGCTGTCCAAGGCGATCGACAGATCGAGCCCCGGCTAACCGTCCCGCTGCTCGTCCGCTAAGGCCGGCTCGTCCCGTCCGGGCACCCGCTGACCGGGCGCGTTGCGCTACGCATGTCCAATGTGGAGGGCGAGACGCTGTCGCGTGGGAAAGGAATCCCGGGTGCCTCCCCACTTGCTGGGCGAACCGGTCGTGGCAGGCCAGGTCTGCGTCCCGGTGACCGACGCACCGTCCAGCCGCCTCGCGTTCGCCTGCGACGAACAGGACAGTCCGGGTCCGCTGGCCGCTTCGTTCGTGGCCCCCGTGCTGAGTACGTGACGGCACGAGATCTGATCCGGCCTCGGCATACCTGACAAGCCGCCCGGTTCGGACGACGAGCGGCTCGTGTCTGGGAACTGCGGTGCGGCCTAGCGGTAGAAGACGGCCACGCCTCCGTGATGCGAGCAGGCGCCCTGGTGGTGGGCGGCGTAGGAGTACGTGCCGTCGTTGCAGAGCGCGGTAGCTCCGTTTCCGGCATCGCTGGAACCGCCCGAGGAGCTTGAGCCCCCGCTAGTGGAGGATCCGCCGGACGAACTTCCGCCGCTTCCTGAACCGGCGGCGTCCGCATGCGCGGTGACCGTCACCTTCACCTTGACCGTCTTCGTCTGAGTCACCGTCGGCCCGGGCTCTGGCGACGCCGTGGCCGTGGCCGTGGTGGTGGCTGTGACCGTGGTGGTCGGCTGCACTTTGTCGGCCGCCGGCTTGGCGTCCTTCCCCGTGTCGTGGCCGCCGGCGCCAGCGCCGATGCCGAGAACGAAGGCGAGACCGAGCGCGGGCAGCACGTATCGCTTGCGGGCCCATCGCGGGGCCGTTCTCACGGGCGGCTGTGGCGGCATGGTGTACGGGTTGGTCATGTGTCCCCCCAGGGCGCGTTGGAGGGTTGACCGTAGCTCCAGGCATGCCGACTCGTGTGATGATTTCGTGAAGGTGTCATCTTTTCGTGATGTCGCCAACGGGGCGGTGTCAACGCCCCCTGCACCGCCGTCATCGTGGACGGGCTCGAACCCACGGCCTCGTCGAGCGCCTGCCGCACCCGCGGGACCGGCGGCGTGAACTCGTCACTCTCAACGCCGCCGGCCAGGATGCCGTCGCGACCGTCGGCGGCATCATCCTGCGGCCGCCGCGAGCCCTCGACTTGCTTCGAGTCGAGGGCTTCGAGCACCTCGCCCGGGTCTTCATTCGCCTCGTCGACGCGGACGAGTCCGAAAACCGTCGTCGTCGATGCGGAGCACGGTGCTGCGCAGCGGTACCGCACCAGCGCCGACCAGGGCGCCGTCACCCGCAAGGGCGGAGACCTGTCGTCCCGTGTCAGCAGGCGATCGGCCGTCCCGCCGGCGCCGGGTAGTCCCCCCGTGCCTGCTGCAGGTCAGCGGCGTCGAGTCCGGCGGCCCGAACCCGGACCACCACGGCCCCCGGTGCCGAGGCCTGCTCGGTCAGGATTCCGTCGAGCGAGCCACCCGGCTGCGACAGATGTGCCGATTCCAGCGGACCGTCCAGCCACCGAGGGAACAGCGCGGCGGCGACACGGTTGCCCGGGCGTACCCGCCGGACATGCGGCCCCACGGCGACGACCTCGCCGGCACCGTCGGAGACCGGTACGACGTCCGGTTGACGGGCAGTACGTACTGCCCCCGCAACAACAGGAGTTCGCGGAAATTGAGGCAGGTGGCGTGGACCGCGACCGCGGCCCCTCCTTCCCCAGCCGTACGGGCCCCGGCGCGAGAGGCTCGACCGCCCGTACGGGGATCCGGCGCGACGAGGGCCGACTACACCTCGCCGGTGGCGAACAGGTCGAGGTGCCCGCACTGGGGGCAGCGGAACGCCTCTATCTGCCGCCGGGGCCGGCCCATCCGCTTGGCGCCCCCGAAAATCCCCCGCTCCAACGCGCCCTCTATCCAGCGCGCGTACCCCCGCGAGTGCTCGCCGGCATCCTCGATGAAACCTTCCGCCAGACCGACATTGCCGCAGTGCGTGCACGTGAAGTTCTTCATCCCGCGAGTGTAGGAAACGATGCGGCCAGGGCGTACCTGTCGGTGGCCTCGCCTTGGGCGTGGCGGGGCACGCCAACACGAGTTCCGCCGGTGCCCTTGATTCCTGGTCGCACCCCGGTGGACCGGCGCGTTCGGCGGGCGTCATCTACGCCGCGGTGAACGCGGTGCACCTGTCGGGTGCGCGGTCGCCGAGCGAGAGACCAGGACGCGGCACGAGGCACGATGCGCAGTGATGAGCCGTCAGCCGTCCAAGAGGTTCGGGGCGGGCAGCTGGAGCAGCCGGCAGCTTGACGGCGAGGTGACATCGGGTGGGCCGGCCGGCTCCCGGGTGTGGTGGGAGCCCGCACGCTGGGAACGGACGATGCCCTGTGGCGCGGCGAGGTCGTCGTCTCGGCCCGCACGGTGGATCTCTTACGGCCCGTCATGCCGGCCCCGGCCGGTCAGCGCCGGGCGTCGTGCCATGCGGCGCGTCGGGGCCGGCATCCGACACGAGACGAGCCAGGCGGCGTGGGCGCATTCGTTGCGCGGAACGGGCAGGTGATCGGCCTGCCCGTTCCGCATCACGACCACAGTCCTGTCCTGTCCTTTGGCAACCGAGATCAGGCGTGCGGAACCAGGGTCTGTTCGGTGCCGAGCGTGCTCTTCCCCGTGTCGACGTACATGCCGGTCTCGCCGTCGGACCAGCGGACGACGAGGTCGTCGGTGCGGTGGTCGGAGGTGAAGTCGCCCGTGGTCATGACCGTGTTGCGGGTCCACAGCCCGTTGGGGTTCTGGATGCGTGACTCGGTGCCGAGGGCGGAGGTGGTGGTGTTGACGTAGGTGTCGAGTTCACCGTCCGGCCACTGCACCATCAGATCCCACCTCTGGTTGCCGGAGAACTCGCCGGCCGTCAGCAGCGTGGCGTGGGTCCAGGTGGAGTTGGGGTCCTTGAGCTTGTGTTCCTGCCCGAAGCCTCCGGCACCCACATTGGTGTAAAGGGTGAGCTCACCGTCGGACCAGCGCACCATCAGGTCCGTGACATAGGCCGAGGTGTTGAAACGGCCCGCGGTGATCTGGGTGGCGTGCTGCCAGGTCGAGTTGGGGCCGATCAGCTGGATGCCGGCGACGTTGAGACCGTTGGTGCCGACATCGCCGTAGAGGGTCACCTTCCCGTCGGACCAGCGGACCATCAGGTCGAAACGGCTCGACCCGGTGAAGTCGCCCGCGGTGATGGTCGCCGCGTGGGTCCAGGTCGGGTTGGGGGCCAGCAGTCGGCGCTCTGCGGTGAAGTGGCCGTTTCCGTCGTCGGTGTAGAGGGTGACCTCGCCGTCGGTCCACACCACGATCAGGTCGCTGTGGCCGGTGCCGCTGAAGTCACCGGCGGCCATGAGCTTGGCGTGCTCCCACGTCGAGCCGCTGCCCATCGAGTAGGGGAGGGGCGGCTGGTCGTAGGGGCCGTGGTCGGTGTGCAGGCCCTTCTGGGCGTCGTCGTAGAGCTGGAAGAACCGGTCGCCGTGCAGTGGGCTGTACGTGATCCGGTTGTACAGCGGGTTGTCGGTCTTGACGTCAGGGCCGCCCTGAAGGAGGCCGCCGACGTTGCCGATGATCTCGCCTGTATCGCCCGAGGAGTCGAACTTGGAGAACCACGGTCCGCCGGAGACCCCTCCCCACATACCGGCACAGTCGATCTGCATCTGGTTGTAGGCCGGCAGGGGCGTCGTCCAGACGTCGGAGCAGTGGAAGGCGCGGTCCTGTGAGTCGTACTTGACCATGGGGTAGCCGATGACGGTCACCTTGTTGACGAACCCGGGTGTGGGGGCGAGGGAGTTGGCGCCCACGACGTCCTGGACGTCGCGCCCGCCGTTCTCGTTCAGGCTCGCGAAGGCGTAGTCCAGGTCGGAGTTGGCGCTGCGGTCCGAGGCGTACTGCGAGTCGCGGAACCAGTCACCGACCGGCCAGATTCCGTACGGCTGGTCGCCCGCGGGCTTGGTGTGGTCGTATTCGGGCACGAACGCAGCGTTGCGGCCGAGGCAGTGCCCGGCGGTGAGGACGAGGTTGTGCCCTGGGCTGCGTACCACGCTGGCTGTGCAGTGATGGGCCTTCATGTCACCCGTGGTGCTGAAGAGTGTGCCGACGGATTTGATGCCGTCGAAGTGCTCGCCGGTGATCCCGGTGGCGACGGATCGCTTACCGCGCGGCGTCTTCCAGCCCTGCGGCCGTGCGATACGGCCCGAGGGGTCGGTGGCCGAGGCCATGCGCTCGGGGGTCCAGAACCGTATGGCGTCCCGGACGGTCCACGTGCCGTCGTCGGCGGACGACGGTGTGACGGACACCGGCGGACGCGCGGCGGCGGTCGTGTGGCCGACGCGTGTCGACTGGGCCGTCGCCTGTCTGGTGGGGGCGGCAGGCGCCGGTGTGACGGCTCGGGCCGTCGCGGCGCTGCCCAGCAGAAGCGCGGCGCACAGTGCGAACACACTCCCCACGCCTATTCGTGTGCTATACAACTCTCTTTGCTCCAGGTCCGGTCGGCCGTGGGGCTCGACGAGCCGAGGCCGTGCAAGCGGTCGACGGCCGACGCAGAGTGCGAGGCCGGGTCTTCGCCGGGGGGAGTCAGTCGGCGTTACAACTCGGGTGGCTGGTCGTGATCATTGGCCTGGGGCCCTGCGGGGCGCACGATGCGCCCCGGCGGGCGACGGGCCCGACAGCGGGCCCGGCCCATGCCGACCGGCGCACGGATCATCACCTGCGGACAGGCGCCTGCGCCTCAGTAATCCCGCCCGGCTCACCATGCACCCCCCGATGCGTTCCCCCGTGCCGCCCGTGAGACGGCATCCGGTCGACCGTGGTCAGCGGTCGCCGTCGCCATGATCGCACAACACTCGAACGCGTGTGCATTTATATGTCCGGGCGTCAGATCCCGACCGAACGGGTCCGCTACCGCAGCCGGGGTGCGCCCAGATGAACGGTGTCGCAGAACACAGGGGTCACATTCCGGCCGTGCGAGTCGGTGATCTGCACGGCGGCGCCGTAGTCGGTGGACGCGCGGTGCGGCGGCAACACCTCGATGCGCGGGTGGTCGTCGACCGGGATGGAGCAGGAGCCGTCAGCGGCAGGGGACGCGGGGTAGAAGAGCGGGAAGTCGAGCGCGCTGCCGGGGTTCAGCACCAGGCGGACGGGCACCTTCGCCTTCGGCTCCGACCAGACGGCCGGGCCTTTGCCCGCGTAGGCGTGGAGCTTCGGATAGCCGTTGAAGACGCAGGATTTGGCACTGGTGTTCCTCGCGCTCAGCAGGGCCGTCGGCGCCTTGCCCGACGTGCCGGCGAGGCGCGTCAGTCTCCACCGCAGATGTCCGGTGCCGCATGCGGGACCGGGCCGGGCGCCTGTCGAGGCCGAGGGCGACGCGGTCGTCCGTGACGGTTCGACGGTCGGCGCCGTCGTCCGGGACGGCCCGGCGGTCGGCTGCGCGGCACCATGGTGCGCCGGGCCGCAGGCCGCAGCGGCCACGACCACCGCCAGGCTGATCGCCGAGACTGCCGCTGATCGCCGTGCCATGAGTACGTCCCCCTGGCGGAGCACCCTGCGGAGGCCTTGTGCCCCCGTTTCCGACTCCCGGACAAGGAGATGCACACGCTCTCCAAAAGGTTCCCCAGGCGGATGTCGGCCCCCGTCGAGGTCGATTGGCCGGCGCTGCGACAGAACACCAGGCGGCAGGATCCTGCACCACGGCGGTGATCGTGTGCGTGGTCAGTGGGCTGAGCCAGGTTGCCGGATCTTCCTCCACAACACTCGCTCGGAGCCGAACCGAACGTTGCCTCCGGTGGGTTGGCCGCCCAGGACTGGCTGCCGGGGGAAGTGTCCGGTCCGCAGTCAGCCACTCCAGCCCGCTCCGGTGCGCACCTCGCGCTGCTGACGAAGAAGGCCGCAGCCACCCGTCCCGACCCGCGCCGCGCGTGCACCAACTCCACGGCCACTACGTCGAGTTGAGGATTGACGGGGACTGTCCCCACCCACGTCCGGCAGCCAGCGCCCGCGCCGGGTGCGCCACCGCCGCCACCGTGCCCGGTACATCCTGCCTCAGCCCTGGTGCCAGCCGTAGACGCGGACGGGGTCGAGGTGCAGTTCATTGGGGCCCAGGCAGTCGGCAGCCCAGGTGGCCAGGCGCGAGCCGCAGGCGCAGGCCAGGTTGGGGCCGTGTGCGCCAGTGGGTCCGCAGCACCCGGTCCAGTTGTCCCCGCACGTGAACGGGGCGAGACGGGGCATGACGTCGTCGGGGTGGACGATGACGCTGTCGCGTGGGCCGGCGGAGGCGGAGGGGGTGAGGGTGGCAAGCCTGAGCAGCTCGCGGCCCGTGCTGCGGGTGTGCTGGCTGGACGCGGCGGCTGGCCCGAAAGGCGTGCCCCACGGGTCAGGGTCGATGGCGTAGTACCCGCGAGGAACAGTGGAACGGGCCCGCCGGGTCTCCTCGTCCCGGCCGTCATCCGGGTCGCCGATGTCCGGGACGGTGGGCAGAGCCTCCAGGTCCCCGGTGAGTGCGATAGCGCACTTGGCGCAGTAGAAGACGGTCATGCGTCGGGTTCTACCGCGTGGCGGGCCGACTCGTCACGCGGAGTCGGCTGTCTGACCGGAGCAACTCCGGAGCGTCGTCTTGCGGCAACTCGGTATCCGGAGGCGAGGAGTCAAGCGGCCAGGTCTGTCCCGTCCCTGAGGGCAGCCCTTCAGCGTCATGTAGGTCCCCATGTAGTTCCCCTGATTCCCCACCCGCGCGGTGCCGTTTCCCCAGGGGGATGCCGAACACGTCCGGCACGGCCTCGGACGGCTCATCAGAGCACCGGCGGCCCAGCCTCGATGCGGCGCAGCACCGGAGGGAGGCGGTCCAGGTCGGGGCCGGTCTGGATCTGTCGCTCGTCCCACCAGGTGGCGCCGGCGTCGTGCAGTGGGCCGATCACGTCCTTGGCCTTGGCCGGGTCCAGGGGCGTGGCACCGCCGAGCACGAACTCGAAGGGACGCTCGGCCGCGGCCGTACGGTGCTTGCGTACATAGGCGACCAGTTCCCGTACCTCCGCCGCGTCGGGCACGTGCCCGTGCCGGGCCGTCTCGAAGAGCGGCACCGCGCCGTCCCACCGTGCTGCCCGCCGCATGGGCAGGCGACGGGGCCAGAACCCGCCGATCCACACCGGCGGACCGGGCCGCTGCACAGTGGCGGGCAGCAGCGTCACGTCCCGGACTTGGTAGTGCCGGCCGTGGTGGTTCACCGGCTCGCCGGACCAGAAGCGGCACAACAGATCCAGTCCCTCGTCCAGCCGCTCGGCGAGGAGGCGTGGCTCGGCGGTGTCGCCGAAGCTGCGGTATTCGTCGTCGATCGGACCGCCCAGGCCCGCGGCGAAGATCACCCGGCCGCCGCTGAGGTGGTCCAGGGTGGCCACCTGGCGGGCCAGTTGCTGTGCACGGTAGCGGGGGACCGGCGTCAGCAGGGTGCCCAGTCGGATTCGGGAGGTCGCCAGCGCTGCCGCGGTCAGCAGCATCCAGGGATCTCCGAAGGGACGCCCCTGGTGCTGCCGGTGCAAGACGTGGTCCCAGACGAAGAGCCCGTCCCAGCCGGCCTGTTCGGCGGCAGCCGCCGCCGTCGCGACGTTACGGGGGTCGGCGAAGTCACCGAAGTTCGGGATGTTGACGGAGAAGCGCATCCCAGCAGGATGCGCAGAGGGCCACGAAGCGGCAACCGGATTCGGGAACAGGCGGCTTCACGGCAGGCCGTGGTCCACGCACGGTTCATCAGGATCCCCGAAGCACAGGTGGACGAGACAGAACGGGACATCCACGACCGCAAGACCGTGCGCCGGCTCTCGCGACGCGAGCCCCGGCCGATGGTCCCCCTCCGCCCGCGACGGTAGGCCCAACCGCCTGCTGGAGCCGTTCAAGGAGCGGCGCGACCCCTTGAGCCGGATACTGGCCGCGGAGTACGACGGCCCGGCAGCGGGCCCGGGCCGTGTCGGTCACGTAGGAGGCCGGAGTGATCCCCAGGAGCCCGTTCTTGTCGAGCGCTTTGCGCATGGCGGCGTGGCCCGAACCGGCGTAGTGCAGGCGGAGGTCCTCGCACAGCGTGGGCAGCGGGGACTGCCGCCACGTGCGGCGCGCGCCCACGGCAGATTCACCACCTGGCCCGCGTGCACTCGTCCCAGGAGGGCGCCGATCGTGGTGGCCGGGGTGAAACCTCGCGGCCCGGTATCGCCGTCGCGGAGGTTGAAGGCCAGTGCCACCCGCATCGGTACCAGCCTCTCGTTCGAGGCCAACTGCCTGATGCCAGGGCAGCTCTGGACGAGCAGAGGACCCGTCGTCTCGTGCTCCTGCTCCATGCGGGGGAGTGCCGGAAGTCACACAGACCGTCGGGCCCAAGTGGCCACTTCCGGCCGCGTGGAGGGCGGCCGGGACGTGGAGAACAACGGCCAGGAGAACGTTCTGCAGCCGTCTCGAATGTCTCAAACCAGCCGCCCGAACTGGTTGCACCGGTCGGCGGACCGCGGCTCGTCCGAGACGACACGCGGGACGTTTGCCTCGCGCGCCCGGGTGTGCGCCGATTGCCGCCACCGGCGCCTGGGCGGACGCTGGGTCACTTCCCTGGAAGTCGTTCTGTGTGGAGGTTGCCTGTGCCGAGCGGTGTGGTGAAGTGGATCGCACGGGGCCTGAGCGTCATTGCTCAGGGGGGCCGTGATGTCGCCGCCCGGAGCAGCGCTGTCTGTGGCGATGCGGGCCGAGAACGCGTTCCCGGTCCGCAGGTGTCCTTCGGCGTCACCAACGACGCGGCCGGTGACCGCGCCGAGAACGGCCGGCGGACGCCGGAATGGCGTGAGCCGTCCCAGGCGTCGGGAGCGGACCGGCGCGTGCGTGAACGCCCCGAGTGGCCGGTCCAGGCAGTCCCTGGCGCTGACGCGGTGGACACCTGCCAATGGTGCGTGCAGATGCGAGAAGCCGACGCCACGGAGCGGTGACCACGAACGAGAGTCGGCCTGCAGCACCGCACACCCAGGAAAAGCACCAGCGCCCGCGTGAGCGGGACACCGACGTCGTGGCCCGCGTCCCGGCCGGACAACCTCGGCGTCCCGCAGACACAGGCAACGGCCCGAGCCCAGGCCATCACGCACGCTTCGAAGGGCGACTCGTCCATGGCGGCCTGGCGCTGGGTGATCGAGCGGACCCTCGCCCGGCTCCACGGATTCCGATGCGTGGGCATCCGCGTCGGCCGGCCGACCCGGACGAGGCCAGGAATCTGGGGCCGACCCGGACGAGGCCAGGAATCAGGGGCCGGCGATGACTCGGCCCGGCATCGGCTCCGCGAGCGCGGCCCGCCGAGCCGGCGCGCTGAAGGGGTTGGCGAAGTACTGCGTCTCGTGTACCACGTGCTGGTCAACGAATTCCATGATGCTCACCGAATACGAAGGAATACCGTCGTAGGTGATGATGCATTCGCTCACCCACAGATGCGCGTGGCCGGTGATCCGCTGGACGCTGAAGTGCCGGTCGGCCGGGTGCCCACCGCGTTGCGCCGAAATCGTCGCGCGGCCCCGGAA
>NZ_LGDV01000212.1 GCF_001280015.1 Streptomyces sp. MMG1121 | reverse complement strand
AGCATCCATGGCACCGCCCTTCCGCAGCGGTGACAGCGTAGGCACTCCGGGCCACGGTCGGCCCGGAGGCCAGACGGACGTGGGCTGGTAAGTCCCCCCTTTGGCCGGATCGACCCTCAACACGGCCGCGGGTGGTGACGTGTGAGGGGCCCGGCCCTGAGCACGCGTTCCGGCCGGTGGACGGGGAGCGGCTGTGCCGGGAGTACGGGACGGCCGCCGCCGTCCCCCGGACCCCGGCGCGGGCTCCCGGCCACCCCCTCCGGCCAACCCCGGCGGGACGGCCGTACCGCTGGCAGCCCGGTCACCCCCGGCCCAACCCTCGCCGGGGGCACCGGCACCTGTGGCGGCATCGGGGGCACCGGCACCGACGGCGGGCGCGGCAGGTGCGGGTGAGGACCGAGGCGACGTGCGCCCCCCTCTGCAATTCCTCGTCCCAGGTTCATCGCCGACGTTCAAGGGCCATGACCCGCCCAACATCCCTGCCCGCCGGGGCCATTGGGCGGTCAGTGCTGTGACCGTGAAGGTTCGCCGGGTTGGTGGTCGCGACGGTTGGAGGTGCCGTGACGTCCGATCCGATCGCTGGAGGCACGGTGGCTGAGCCTGTCCGTGCACGCAGACTGACCGACCAGGAGGGGCAGAAGCTGCAGCAGATCGTGCGCCGGGCAGCACGAGTTCGGTGCGCTACCGGCGCGCGATGATGCTGCTCGCCTTGGCGGGCGGGAACCGGGTGCCGGTGATCGCCCAGCTGGTCCAGGCCGACGAGGGCACCGTGCGCGATGTGATCCACCGCTTCAACGAGATCGGCCTGGCCTGCCTGGACCCTCAGTGGGCGGGAGGCCGTCCCCGACTACTCAGTCGTGACGACGAGGACTTCGTCATCCGGACGGCCACCACTCGCCTCAGCAAGCTCGGCCAGCCCTTCACCCGCTGGTCGATCCGCAAACTCGCCGCCTACCTGGGGAAAGCGCACGGACGTGTCATCCGCATCGGCCGTGAAGCGTTACGGTGCCTGCTCCGGCGCCGGGGCATCACCTTCCAGCGCACCAAGATCTAATGGGCGGTGACGGGAACGGTCAAGGCCCAACCAAGACCAGGGTTGAGGACCCTTCTCCCAGACCGGCCTGACCGGTCCCGTCCGGGGCGCAGCCGTCGGCGTCGATGGATTCCTCCTGGGCCCCGAGGCTCGACCCTCTTGAATACAGACGGGAGCCACTGCTGTTCCCGACGTCCCGGCCAGGCTGCCGAGTGCCGGCGCCAGCGCGATGCCTACCCACGGTCAGGGCCGCAGCCACCCCGCGCAAACCCAGGCACCGCACCGCTACCTGCGCTGGCGCAACACCAACGCCCGCCATCCCGACGTACTCGCCGCCCAACGCAAGGAACGTGCCCGCATCCGCAGCGAAAAGGGCATCCGCTGGGGCGGACACCTCCTCAACACCGCAGGCTGGCCAACTGCGAACCGCAGCCCCCGAGCGCCGAAGGGGGCAAGTTCAGGAGAAGGACTGCGACAGAAGGATGACTCAGGAGGCGGACGGCTTGATCTCCCCCGCGAAGACGATGACCTGGTCGATGAGGCTCCGTCGCAGATGGACGACGTCCGTTCCCGCCAGGCGGGGGCCTCCATCCGGCGTGGTGAAGACCCACTGGTACCGGGCCCACTCGTCAGGCATGTCCACCGCTGAGCAGCGCACCATCGTGCCGGTCCCCGCCGGGTGGCGTCGGATGTCCAGCACGAACCGCTCGACCGCCGCGATTCCTTCGCTGCGGCCCAACGGCCCCCAGAAGACCACGTCTGAGGTCAGGGCCTGGGAGAGCAGGGCAGTCACATAGCTGTCGTCCGAGGCGTTGAACGCGGAGATGAACGTGTCGATCGCGGAGCGTGCGGTCTCTTCCTGCATGCACCAGTAATACCAGCCGTTTCGCATGCGCTCGTCCCGCGAGCCGCCTTCCGACCACGGTGAACCATCCCGGTCACAGCACTAGCTGCTCCCGTGACCTGGCCCGGCCTTGCCAAAGACGTTCCTCTGCCCCGGGTTCGAGAGGCAGTCAGATCCACGGCTGGGCGAGGTTCACTTGCCACAGCCGCGTCGAGTGTCCCCGTCGGGGGCTACGGCGACGGGTCAGACAGCCGACGTGATCGCTCGGGTGACGGCAGAGATTCCCGGGGCCGGCGGGCCGGGCAGCCGCGCCACGAGAATGCGGCGGACTTCGGGAGGCACGCCGTCGACGTGCAGCAGGCTCACGCCGGTCGGCAGCACCGTCGACATGCGGGAGGGCACAGTTGTCACGCCGAAACCGCCGGCGACCAGCTGCAGTTTCGTCAGCCAGTCGCGCGCGGTGTGGACGATGCGGGGCCGCCCGGGCAGGCCGGGCCAGACACCGAGCAGGGGCTCGGAGTTCGATGACGGGGTGGCGATCCAGGGCGCGTCGACCAGCTCGTCGACGTGCACGGCGCTGCGGCCGGCGAACACACCGGTGGCCGACACGCCCACGAGCAGTTCGGTGTCCTCGACGGTGTCGATGTGCAGCCGGGGTGACTCGCCGTCCGACGGCCGGTGCGGCGGGCGGGACGTCAGTACGGCGATGTCGATCGAACCCGCCCGCAGAGCCCGGATCAGGCCGGGTGTGGTGCCCTCACGCGTGGTGACCGTGACCTGCGGGCTGGCCGCCGCGAGCCGGGTGAGCGCGGTGGGCAGGATCACTGCACCGGCGCTCAGGAACACCCCGGCCCGTACCAGTTCGCTCTGCGGGGCGGCACCGGTGAGGTCGCGCTCGGCCTCCGCGACGGAGTCCAGGATCGTACGGGCGTGCCGCAGCAGGGCCAGGCCGGCGGGCGTGAGCCGCACCCCGTAGGGACGGCGCTCGAACAGGACGGCGCCCGCGCTGCGTTCGAGGGCTGCCGCCTGGCGTGAGACCGCCGACTGGGTGTAGCCGAGCCGGGAGGCCGCCGCGGTGAAGCTTCCCGACTCCGCGACCTGTCGCAGAACCCGTAGTGCCGTGCTGGAGAAGTCCATGCGCACTACGCATACCACAGATGCCAGATCGTCGCTTGGCGCATGCCAGCTGTGCTCCTAGCCTCGGAACGAGCCATCAAGGAGGTCAGCAGATGCGAGCAGCAGTCCTGACGGAGTTCGGTGCCCCGCTCACCGTGCAGGAGGTACCCGATCCCCGGTCGAGCGGCGGCGAGGTGGTGGTGGAGGTTCTGGCGACCTGTGTCCCGCCCTACGCCGAGGAGGTCTTCAGCGGCCGGCGGAACTACCCGCTCGTGCCTCCCGTGGTCCCAGGAGTCGGCGGGGTGGGGAGGGTCGTCAGCGTCGGACCCGACGCCACCCGGCTGCGCGTCGGTGACCTGGTGTGGTGCGACTGCACCGTCCGCTCCCGTGACGATGCGCTGACCCCCGACATCACACTGCAGGGCTGGAGCTCCCGCGGCGAGGGCGGCGCCCGGCTCGCCCGGTATCTGCACGACGGGTCATTCGCCGAGTTCATGCGGGTGCCGACGGAGAACGTCTACCCCCTGCCCGCGGAAGCGGGGTACGATCCCGTGCGCTGGTCCTCGCTCGGCGTGTACGTGATCCCCTACGGTGGACTGCTCGCGGGCGGACTCGAAGCCGGCGAGACGCTCCTCGTCAGCGGGGCCACCGGGAACCTCGGCAGCGCCGCCGTCGCCGTGGCTCTGGCCATGGGCGCAGGCCGGGTGATCGCACCGGGCCGCAACCGTGTCGCGCTCGGCCTCCTCGCCGACCGATTCGGCCGACGCGTGCGCCCCGTGACACTGACCGGGGACGAGGCCGCCGACCACGCGGCCCTGTCCGCCGCGGCCGAGGGCCCGATCGACATGGTGATCGACCTGCTCCCGCCCTCGGCACCCAGCTCCGCGTCGCGTGCGGCGGCCATGACCGTCCGCGAGTACGGCCGTATCGTCCTCATGGGCGGCGTCGGCATGCTCGGCGGCGCGGACCTCGCCTTGCCCTACCCGTGGATCATGCGCAACTCGGTCACCGTGCGCGGGCAGTGGATGTACCCCCGCTCCGCAAACGTCGGCATGATCCGGATCATCGTGTCGGGTGCGCTCGATCTCGCTCTCGAACGGGTCCGGACCTTCCCCCTCGACGCCGTCAACGACGCCGTCGCGTACGCCGCCACGCACGGCGGGCCGTTCGACCGCACCGCCCTCACCCCGCCCGTCGGCTGACAAGATCGGCTGACCTCTGCACATCCCGCCCGGACGGGCCGCGGCCCTCACGAGAGGGGAGGGGGGACTGCTGCTCGGCGCGGGTCCCGGGGGTGGAAGCGGTGGCCGGAGCCGGAGACAGGCCGGTGGCCGGTGCGATCACGGTCCGCCAGCTCCGGTGCGGCCAGCGGGAGTTCGGTGCCGGCTCGCTCGCTGTCCGGCAATGAGGCGAGGACCTCCATGCTCTGCTGGCCGGAGCCGCCGTGGGTGTCACCGAGCGGGTTGACGCGGGTGGCGACGGCGCTGGTGAGGCCGAGGCCGCAGGTGGCGGCCATGGGGGCGGCGGCGATGGAGAGTGCCTGGGGGCCGTGGTCGACGGCTGCGACCAGGGCGGCCTCCAGCAGGCGGGACTGAGCGGCGGTGGGGAGTCCGCCGCGCAGCATCGGCCAGACCTGATCGGTGAAGGAGAGCTGTCCGATCAGCTGCTTGACGGGGTAGCCGCGCAGCAGGATCTCACCGGGGTGGACAGGGCGCCTGGGCGGCGAACTCCCCATCGCCGTCGTCTGTCCGGAAGCGGTGCTGCTCTCCGCGAAACGCGGATTCTGGGTGGCAGTCGCCTTCACCCTGTCCTGATATCTGCCTGCGCAAGGCCGGTGTTTTATCAAGGGTCAACACAACCTGGACCCATAGCGCAGGCGAGGGCTGAGCGACAGATGTCCTTTGAGCTGAGAATTGGTACACACTGCGTATTGAGCCGCCACCTATCGTTTATTGGCCAATGCGAAACAAACCTGGCATTGCCGCTGTGCGGCGTCGTTAGAGTCTTCCTCCTCGTGAGCTCTGCCGAGGAGGAAGGCAGTAGCTCTTCCGCGACCGCACTGAGGAGCCGACAATGAAGTTCGGGCCGGGCAGGACGTATCAGATCGTCAACAAGCGCAACGGGCTGGCGTTTACACCGGCGAGCTGGTCAACCAGGCCCAGCAAGGTGGAGCAGTACCACAAGGGAACCTCGGCGGGTGACCGCAGCAAGCAGGCGTGGCACATGTTCCCCATGGACAACGACACGTACCTCATCGTGAACAAACACAGCGGATTAGCCCTCACGCCCCAAAGCTGGTCGACCGGGCCCGCCGACCTCGAGCAGTACCACATCGACAGCACCGCGAGCCTGGAGTTCCAGCTGTGGTACCTCGTTCCCCGCGGCGACGGGTACGCCCAGATCGTCAACAAGCGGACGGGGCTGGTGATCACACCCGAGAGCTGGTCGGACAGCCCCCGCAAGCTCGACGTGTGGTACCGGGAGAACAGCGGCAGCCCGCTCGACGCGCAGTCGTGGAAGTTCGAGATCGTCGACGAGTACAAGCCCGTCATCGACCTCCAGCCCATCGATATGCCGGTGGGCGGGATCGGTGACGTGAACCGATTCACGAGTCACAGCCAGCCGCTCCCGCTGCGGACGCAGGAAGTCCTGATCGGGCAGACCGCGGTGCCGTTCGCGGTACAGGACGGCGGCGGCTCGGCGGGCGACCAGTCCCAGAACAACCCCTACCTCGTCATCAAGCGGTACGGGTACTGGGAGCAGGTGTTCTTCTACGAGCACGCCGGCAACTCGGAGCACGAGGAGGTCAAAGAGACGACTGTCGGCCTCACGAAGACGAGCGCCACGGAGGTGGAGAGGTTTACGGGCATCTCGGTTACCGCAGAGGCGAGCTTTGCCTACAAGGGATTCTCGGCAGGGCTCAGTTCAACCGTCACCAGCAGTCTGAAGACCACCTATTCCTCCAGTGAGACGCATGAGCACTGGGTCAAGGACACCATCAGGAGGACCTACGCCAACAATGGAAGGCGGGTTTCCGAGGCGTTGTGGTATCGGGGAGACAAGTACGTCGCTCAACGAATGGACGGTAGTCCCGTCGTCGAGTGGGAGACGCGGACCAAGGAGTTTTCCGTGCTGGACGGCTGGCCGCAGACCTTCTGACCGAGTGCTCGGCCGGCCAGTGACAGTCTGACGCTCCCGCCCGCCGCGGTTCACCGCCGTCGGCCACATGCCTGATCCCGGTCCGGCACGTGGCCGACGTGCCGGACCGCGCTGGTGGCGGATCGCAGGTCACGGGCCTGGTCGAGGCGGTTGTCGATCCGCGTGATCCGTCTTCGGCTCTGTCGCCTTCGCCCTTGTGCGACAGGAGGTCACAGAGGCCCACCGCGACGAGCTGCGGCAGTTGGCACCAGCCGGACCGACTGCCCACCCCGGTCTTGCCCAGCTGGACGTCCGGCTCGACGACATCGCATGCGCCAACTGACCTTCCAGTGCGGGGAGATGACTCAGGTCATCGCCCGCTGACGGCTCAGAGCGCCCCGGTCCCGTCAGCTGATCGCTCAGTGTGCCTCAGCGTCGCGGTGGCGATCTCCAGGAAGTCGCGCAGCAGCTTCTCGCGCCGGTCCACGAGGAAGGCCAGGCACGTCTCGATCCCTGGGGCGTCCGTGAGGGGGCGATGGATGAGGTCGGGGCGGGAGTAGGAGCACGCGACACTGAGCGGGACGAGCGCGATGCCGTGACCGGAGGCGATGAGCTCGAACTTCTCTTCGAGTGAAGACGTCCGCCGCGTCGGTGCGTCGAGCATCGGCTCGCCGTCGAGGTCCGCGGAGGTGAGCTCCTGACGGCGTGCGAGCGGGTGAGCCGCGGGCATGCAGGCGACCCTGGGCTCACGACCGACCCGGATGGTGCGCAGCCCTGAGTCGTCGAACGGTCGCCGCAGGTACCCGACCTGGGCCCGGCCGTCCCGGAGCGGCGCGTCCTGCTCCCACCAGCGCGCCGGTACGAGGTCGGTCTCGACGTCCGGGTAGCGCGACGCGAACGCCCGGATCGCCTCCGACACGCGCAGTCCGGGGGAGAAGGCGACAACGAGCCGTTGGGTGCCCCGATCGGCGTCGTGCACACGCCGCACCGCCGCGCCGACAGCTGCGAGTATCCCTTGCGCCTCCTCGTAGAGCTGTTTGCCTGCGGCGGTCAGCTCCACGCTGCGGGTGGTCCGCACCAGCAGAGTGCACTCCAGATCCTGCTCGAAGGCCCTGATCTGGCGGCTGAGAACCGGCTGGGCGATGTAGAGCTGTTCCGCTGCTCGGCCGAAGTGCCGGTGCTCGGCCACTGCGACGAAGTAGCGGAGCTTGCGCAGATCAAGGTCCATACCCTCAAGGTATCAATTGCCCCGGAAGGGTATTGGACGCGGCGGGCGGCCCGCCCCGAGACTCGAAACATGATCGTCATCACCGCTCCCACCGGCCAGATCGGCAGCCGGCTCCTGGACATCCTGCTCAACGAAACGCCCGCGCGCGGCGAAGAGTTGCGCGTCATCGTGCGCGACCCCGCCAAACTCCCCGACGCGGTCCGTGCCCGCGTCGACGTCGTCACCGGCTCGCACGGCGACGCCGAGGTCGTCGACCGGGCCTTCGCCGGCGCGGACGCCGTCTTCTGGCTGGTCCCGGGCGACCCGCGGGCACCGAGCCTGGACGACGTGTACTCCGGGTTCACCCGCGCCGCCGCGAAGGCGTTCACGGCTCACGCGGTGGCGCACGTCGTCGGTGTCTCGGCGCTCGGCCGCGGCACACCCGTCGCCGGTCGCGCCGGACTGGTCACGGCGTCGCTGACCATGGACAACCTCATCGCGAGTACGGGCGTGGCCTACCGGGCCCTCGCGAACCCGAGTTTCATGGACAACCTGCTTCGGCAGGTGGCTTCGATCCGCGACGACGGCGTGTTCACCGACACCGTCGCCGCCGACCGCAAGGCACCGACGGCCGCCACCCGGGATATCGCCGCGGCCGCCGCAGGCCTCCTGCTCGACCGGTCGTGGACGGGGACCGGTGAGGTCCCGGTGCTGGGCCCCGAGGATCTTTCGGCGAACGACATGGCGCGCATCATGTCCGACGTGCTCGGCCGTCCGGTCCGCTACGAGCGGCAGTCGCTCGACGAGTTCCAAGCCGCACTTGCCGGACATGGCTTCGGGGACGCGCTCGTCGAAGGCTACGTCGACATGATGCGCTCCAAGGACAACGGCCTCGACGACGGCGTGCAGCGCACTCCTCAGACCGCGAGCCCGACAACCTTCCACGCATGGTGCGAAGAGGTCCTCAAGCCGGCGGTCCGGGCGTGAGCGCCAAGGCCGCCCTCATCGTCGGGGCGTCCCGAGCGCGAGGGCCCGGCCTCGCCATCGCGTACGCGCACCGCGGCTGGGTCGTGACGAAGCCGGAGCAGGTCACCGCGCTGCGCGACCGTCCGGCTCGAAGTCGAACTGCTTGACCCGTGGGACATGCTGGGCAAGCCGGTTCGCTGCCGCCGGTCACACCCCCGAGGCAGGGGAGGCAGTGGCGGAGACGCCCGTGAGACGTTCGGCCCCGGTCCACAGGCGGGCTGCGACCCTCTTCTCACGGCCCGGGCGCGGCAGCGGGACGGGCTTCGTCGGACCGCCCATCGCCCACCGCGGCCCGTAGCAGCGCCGGCAACGGCACCGGGGCTGGTCGCGGCGTAGAGCAGGGGTTCTGCCCCCTGCTCTAGCCCCCGTGACGGCACGATCTTGTACAGGACGGATTCGGGCAAGCCGGGCCGCCCGCCGCCCAGGGTGGGGCCGGAGGGCATCAGGTCGGTGCGGGTGTACCCGGGGTGGGCCCGGCGCAGCTCCTGCCCCCGCTGCTGAACGCGCCCGCACCGCGGGTGGCCACGATGCGCAGCGGCACCGCCAACCGGGCGCGCGTCGACTTCGACGAGTTGCAGGCCACCCGCAACTACAGCCCCACCCGGGCCGGTCCCTCACCCGGCAGCCCGGGTCGTTCAGCGGAAGGGACCGTGGTTCGCGAAGGCGTGGGCGGCGAAGCGTTTGCCCATCCTGCGGTATGCGGCCGCGGTGGGGTGAAGGCCGTCGGGCAGGTCGTGTACCTCGTCCGGGCCGAGCAACTCGCGTCCGTCGAGATAGTGGAGATGGGGATCGCGGACCTGCCGGGCTGCCACGATCCGGGCCAGTTCGGTGCGGACCACCGTCAACGACAGGGCCCCGCGGGCCACATCGGCCGGATTGCCCAGGGCTGTGATCTTCCCGTCCGGGCCCGTCGCGGTCGGTCCGGGAGTCTCCTCGACCGCCGGACAGCTCACGGGGGACATCAGTAGCAGCGGCGTGTCGGGGTGCCCGTCCCGGATCGTGTCCAGGAAACCGTGCACCGCCGGGCCGAACGTCCGCAGCCGGAAGGCGGCCAGGCTCACGATGTTGATGCCGACCTTGAGGCTGATCAGGTCGGCGGGTATGTCGCGGATCGTCCGGGCGACATACGGGTCGAGCATCTCGTTACCTGCCTGGCTGAGGTTGATCACCTCCACCCCGCCGAGTGCGGCCGCCACCACGGGCCAGGTACCGGTCGGGCCGTCGGCCTCGATGCAGTGGCTGATGGAACTGCCGTAGTGCACCCAGCGGCGCCGGCCGTCCGGCAACGGTGCCAGTACCTCGCCGTCGGCCCGCAGTGCTACGAGCTCGGTGGGGGTCTGCTGCGGCAGCCACAGCTCGACGTTCTTCATGCCCGCCGGCAACCCGGCGAACCGTACGGTGCCGGGCTCGCCAGGGATCATTCGCTGAACGGCCCCGGGGCCGGCCATGCGCACCACGTTGCCCACCGGTGCGTGCCGACGACCGGCCGGGGCGCCGTCCACCACGAGTTCCAGCATCCCGGCCGGGCGGGGCCGAGGGTCGGTGTCGAGCTGCCCCGTGGAGGTGAGCACCTCGAACTCCAGCTCACGCGCATCCGTGCGGAACACCAGCCGTACCCCCGAAGGCATCAGGGTCACCCCGTAGACCGACGGGTCCTGATACTGCTCCTTGGTCCACGCGGGCAAGCGGCGCGGCATCACCCCCGCCTGGGTCGCCTCCAGGTCCAGCGCACCTCGTAACTCCACGGGTCCGCCCATCAGCGAAACCGTCCGCATCGTCATCGTCATCGCTCCAGCCCCAGGTCAAACGCTCTCAGGTCCGGATGCGTGTACGCACCCGTGAGTTCGCCCACCACCCTGACACACCAGCACTCCGTCGTGTTGGCCGCGGGCGAACGCCACAACTCCGACGGGGAGGAAGTCGCGAGGAGCCACGCCCACCCCGATGCTCCGTGGGGGTGGGGCCAGGTCGGCGTGGTTCCCGGCGCGGCTGTCACCGCTACCAGACAAGAGCGTCGGCTGCCGTGTCCTGCCAGTAGGAGTTGCCGATGGCGCTGTCGGTGTAGGTGCTCTTCGGGAGGGTCACCTGGACCGGCGTGGTGCCCGTGGAACCGTTCGTACTGGACATGAAGTGGACGGTAAGTGTCCGCGCCTCGTGCGCCTTGGTGCCTTCGCCCTGCAGGAGGACCGACGCGTATGCCGACTTGCCGGGCGCCAGGGTCACGACGGCTTGCGGCCGGCTTTCCTTCCAGACCTTGGCGAAGGCCTGGCCGTTGTCGAATTTCAGCCGGGGTGCGAAGTAGGCGTTGCAAGCCCTTGTGCCGGTGTTCTTCGCTTCCAGGAGGAGGTGGTTGATCGGTCGGCTGACCTTGCCGACCGTCACCTTGGTGTTCTCCGGCGTGCAGGTGACGGCTGCCGCCTTGCCCGTGGTCGCCGACGCGGAGGTGATACCGCCGCCGAGCGTCACGGCACCAGCGGCCAGGGTGGCGACGGCCAGAGTCTTCATGGTCCTCGTTCGGTTCGCACGCATGGTGTTCGCTGTGGTCCTTGTCCCCTGAAAGGTGTCGGTCGGTTCGTTTGACGTCGCTGGGCTGCAGCGCGGTTGTCCGGCGGTACGCCACAGACGTGAAACAGCGTCAGCAGTGTCACACCGATCACCGGGTACGGCCCTGCGGCGCGGCGCGGTCCTTCGGCAAGCAGTCCGATCTCACGCGTCCGCACCTGACCCCGGCAGGCCTGCGTTGTCAGTGGCGGCTGCGAGGCTGAACGGATGGACCGCGATGACGAGCAGCTGATGCGGCGCCGGGTTTACGGCGCCGACCACGACCACCCGGGCCCGCATCCTGACAGGCCCTACGCCGAACTGGTCGGCGGGCCCTTGGACGGCCTGCTGCTGGACCTCACCGGCTGGACGCGGGACGACGTCGGCACCGGCGTCGCGCTCCCCACCGAGCTCGGGCAGTTCGGCGCCGGCGGCCGGGCGATGTACGACCCGCGCCCCGGCGACCCGGCCCACTTCGACTGGACCGGCGACACGCCCTGACCACCCTGACCGGCTCGCCGCGTGCCTCCGCCGGGAGCACGCGGCGAGGCGTGACCACCACCCCGATGGCCGTGCACCAGCCCCACCACATGGGTGGTCGGAGAGTCACCGCGCACGCTCACGGCAGGCACGGGATCCTCGGCACTGCCCCCACCGTGTTCCGGCCTACTCAGGCGGTGCCCACACATCTGGGCCAGCGCCCCGCCACTCCACCCAGGCCGCGCCCGCCACATCTTCCGGTTCGACGTCTTCGGAGCCCGTCCGGCGCAGGAACTCGACGATGTCGAGCAGTGTGTACGCCATGCCCACGAACCGGTCGCCGACGCGGACTCGCCTGCCGCCGTCATCGGCCGGCGGGTAGACGACGACCTGCGGAGTCTCGGTCACGCCTCCAGGGTGCGGTGCGAGCTGGGAATGCGCATGCGGGACACCAGCGCGGCCCCCGGGCTTCTTGTGGGTTCTCACGCCCGGATTCCCGCAGCAATGCTGTGACCTGCTCTTTCTTCTCTGGTCTCACACCGCTGCACACGGGTGTCGTCTCAACCCGACGTCACACGGTCGGCCGAGCACGGCTGTGCCTGTTCTGTGACGTGACGGTCGTCGGCCGCGGCCCGTGCACCGCTAGCGTCGGCCCCATGATTGTTTGGCTCAACGGCACCCATGGCGCAGGCAAGACGACGACCGGTGCACTCGTGCAGCAGCTTCTCCCGGATTCACGGGTGTTCGACGCCGAGAAGGTCGGCGAGACACTCATGGACATCACGCCGGGGCTGCCCGCTACGGACAACTTCCAGCACTGGCCGCCGTGGCGGCCGCTCGTGGTCGAGACCGCACGCCGCGTACTCGACTACACCGGCGGCACCCTGGTGATGCCCATGACTGTCCTGGTCGAGGAGTACTGGCGCGAGATCAGCACGGGTCTTGCCCAGCATGCCATTCCGGTCCGGCACTTCGTCCTCCACGCCGACCAGGACACCCTCCGCGCGCGCATCGCGGGCGACACTGTTCTTGGCCCCGACTCCCCGTTCCGTCTCCAATACCTCAAGCCATACTCCGAGGCGGCCCGCACGTGGCTGCACCGTGAGGCCGAGGTCATCGACACCACGCACCTCACACCCGCTCAGGCCGCCCTGCAGGTCGTGGAAGCCGTCAGAGGGTGACGCTTGATCCGCCAGCCAGGCGCCATCGCCCGCCTTCTCGGCATCGCCGCCGTGGGCCGTGGGGCGAACCTTCGCCTGGCTCCGCGGCTTCACCGACTCCGCAGCCGCTGGACTCGCAGTGCCAGCCGCTGTAAGGCGTCTCCCGAGCCCCACGGGATCCCGCCGCCCTTTCGGCCACCGACCCAGGCCTGACACGCGGTCCAGCCGAACCTCGTCGGCACCGTGCCGAAACCCGTCGAACGGCAGGGCTGGGCAACCCTACGATGCTCCCATGGATCCGCTCTGGTTCGAGTTCGACGAACACGACAAAACCCCGGAGAACTGCGACCCGTCCCAGCGCGAGTTCCTGCGCCTGGTCCGGGAGGGCGCCGCGGAATGGCCCTGTCCGCCCGGTGACACGTACGTGCTGTTCTTCCCCCGCGACGAACCCGACGCTGACGGCAACACTCCGGAGCACGACGAGATGCGCCTGGTGGTGGACCTCACCCACCAGCGGTCACACTCCCTCGCGCTCGGTGCGTCCCTGGAGGCGGACACCGTACGCTGCAGTGAACTGCACATCTGCAACCTCGCATTCACTCAGGAGCGCCCGGACATCGTGCCGCGCGAGCTGACCGGCCCGACCGAGGACCTGGCGGCCTTCACCGTCGACTGGCTAGGCGAAATCCTGCGCCGACCGACTCTGCGGTACGACCGTCGCGCCGACTGAGAGTCCCCACCGTTCGCTCCCGCGCCTACAACGGCTGACACGGCGAGCCGATCTGCCGCAGGATGATCAGGCGTCAGGCGAGCTTGGGGAAGGCTTCGTGGACGTCGGCTCGTCGTTCCCGGCGTATGCGGAGTTGTTTGAGACCGTGGAGCCAGGTGCCGGTCGGCTCGACGACCCACCGGTACGTCCCGAGACCGGTGGCGTGCCGGGTGCCACACGGCGCCTTCGTGCCAGTTCCGCAGCCGTCTTCAGCACGTCATGCCCGATCCGAAACCCAGCCCCCTTGGCAGGTACTCCCACGGGACACCGGTGTGCGGCGCATACAAGATCCCGCTGAGGACCTGCCGGACCGGTAACGGCATCCGACCCGGATGGGGCAACGGGTGTTCGCGCCGCGGCGGGGTGCGCCTCGAGGCCGGGCAACCGCTGCCGGAGGTGCGAATCCCCGGGTGCTGTCCGACGGGGTCGTCACGCTGTCTACGGTCGGTGTCGCCGGTGCGGAAAACCGGCCAGCAGACTTCCGTCCGCCACAGTGCGTCGTCCGGGGTGTGGCGCTGGCCGACGAGGGAGTACTCGCGGACCGGGACGTCGACGGCGCGAGCGCGTGGCGCGCAGCGTACGCGGCCAGCGTGCCGTGGGCGCGGTCCACCTCGGCGGGCGGCCCGCAGTGCTCGATCACGGCGAGCTCGACCGGCGGCAGGAGCAATGGTTCGACCCGGCCGACCGGACGGACGGGGCCGTCGCACGGCTCGAACACGGTCGCCTGCCCCCGGTGCAGGGTGGACAGCTCGTCCGCGTATACGCCGCCGGCGTGACCGGTCTCCCGCAGCCCCTGGCCCGCCACGGTCGCGAACAGTTCGCCAAGGGCTCCCTGGAACCAGGTTCCGATGTCCTGTGCCTCGACCATCGCTGTGATCGCCGCGGCCCGGCCCGCACCGACACCGCGCAACTCGATCGCGGGCGAGTCCCCGGAGACAGGCGGCGACAGCAGGTCGTGCAGGACCGCCACCGTATGCCGAGTGCGGCCGAGTTCCTCAGGTAGCTCGTCACGCATCGATGGTGCGGCCCCCGCAGGGGGAGAGTTCGGCGGAACCCGGACCCCTCCCTTGACTTTCCCGCGACGACCGCCGTAAGCCGTGGTGCCCACGGCCGGAGCCAGGCCGCCGATCACGCACCGAGCAAGGGAGCTGACCCGCATGTCGCAGATCACCGTCCTCGACATCGACCAGATCGTGCACCACTACCTCGCTGTCCGGAACGAACCGGACGCTGCCTTGCCCTGACCGGCATACCGGCCACAGAGCTGTTGGAGCCTTCGAACCTTGAGTTCATTACTGCCGCTGTCCCGAACTGCGGCAGATCCTAAGAGGACTTGATTCTCCGGTGCTCGGCTTCGGTGGTCGCGGCAGAGGGACCGGCGGGGAATCGCGCTCGCAAGGGCCAACCTGCCCTCAACATGCGGTTCCCTACCGGGAGATGGGCAGAAGGGTGCCCCTGTTATGGTGCCTCCGTGTCATCGATCAAGCAGTTCCAAGTCACCTTTGACTGCGCGGAACCTGAGCGCGTCGCTCGATTCTGGTGCGAGGTGTTGGGATACGTCGTATCGCCGCCACCCAAGGGGTTCGCCACCTGGGACGACTTCGACCGCTCCCGGTCTCCTGAGGATCAGGGTTCCTGGTTCGCATGCAGTGATCCCTCAGGTGTGGGCCCGCGACTTTTCTTTCAGCGCGTTCCCGAAGGCAAGGTCGTCAAGAATCGGGTGCATCTTGACGTGAGGGTCGGCACCGGGCTCGTGGGTGAAGAGCGCCTCGCCGCGCTCGAGGCCGAGTGCGCACGACTTGTCCCCCTCGGCGCGGTACGCGTGCGACTGCTGTATGACGGCAACGATTCGTGCATCGTGATGCAGGACATCGAGGGCAACGAGTTCTGTCTCGACTGAGCGGGACCTCCAGGTCTTCATCCGCGCGAAGACGTACTCGACGCGGACCCGGACCTTGCGGCGGGAGGTGTTGTGCTCCTCCTTCCATGCAGGCAGTTCGGTCCGGCCGGATGTGCGGCGGCGTGGGTTGACCGGGCTGGCCGGTGACCGGCTGGCCGACGGCGACGAGTCGGGTGTCGGCGCCGATGACGACCCGGTGGTCAGTCGAGGACCTGTAGTTCTGCCCCTGCTCGGCCACCGTATGATCCCGCGTGGGGACCAGGGTGCTGTCGACGAACAGCGCGGCGAGCTGTCGCAGTGTCAAGTTCGTACGCCAGCAGGCCGCTACTTGGGTCCGACTTCGAACGGATCTTGCGCAGAGGCCCGGCGGATCGCGGTAGCCGCAGCCCTGACCAGGGCGCCTTGGTCACAGTATGGACCGAAGCGGTGGTGCCTGCCACGTCATCCCTGGCGGCTGGAGCAGGGATGAGGGCTCGGGGCCGGGGTCATCGGTGTCGACGACTCCGGCGGCCGAGTGGTCGAAGTCGGCGGGCCAGCGGGTGTGCTCGCTGGCCAGGGCGTCGGTCAGGCGTGCTTCGACAAGGTCGGCGGTTCTCAAGTCGGTACCGCGCAAGTCGGCCATACGGAGGTCGGCGTGGCGGAAGACGGCGCCGTGGGCGTCGGCCTTGCGCAGGTTTGCCTCACGCAGGTCGGTCTTGGTGAAGTCTGCGTCACGCAAGTCGGTTTCGACCAGCTTCGCGCCCCGTAGGTCGGCCAGAACGCAGCGAGCTCGCCGGAGAATCGCAGTCGTGAGGTCGGCGTGCCGCAGGTTGACCGAGACCAGGGACGCCTGGGTCAGATTGGCGTGGTACAGGCCCGCCGCCTCCATACAGGCGCGGTCGAAGTTGACCTCGGTGAACCACAGTCCGTCGCAGTCGGCCCGGCGCAAGTCGGTGTTGCTGAGATTGACCCAGGACTGCTCCCGGTGTCGGCACAGCACGCCGAGCGCGGTCAGCGCCACCTGGGCGTCGGCCGTGCGGGTCTCCAGGGGTGCGATGTCGTTGATGGGCACGTCCGCCGCCGGCGACTCCGGCCCGGCGGGTGGCCAGGGCAGGTGTGTACGCAGATATGCGGCCTGGATGGAGATGATGGCTTCCCGGTCGCGGGCGGACTGTTCCGCGATCCGCCACAGTGCGTGCAACCCGCCGATGCGCACATCCAGCTTGTCGCTGCCGAGCTGGTCGACCGCTCGGCTGAACCGGTCGGTTACGTAGCCCTCCTGGGTGGCACGCAAACCGTCCTGACTCACTCGCAGTTGCCGCCACGTGGCATAGGCGCCGAAGAGCACGACGAGGCCGCCGACCATCTGAAGAAGCGTCGTACGCACATTGTTCACCGCTGCCAGCCGATCCTGCGCGGAAACGCTCGCCCCAGCAAGATCGTGGTCGACCACCACACCCGGCAGTACGACGAACACCGTGCCCAGAATGACCAGTCCCGCCGCCCCGGCCAACAGCACTGCGGCCACGCGATACCCGACCAGCCGGTCGAGCCACGCCCGCCGCCCGTGGCCCTGTTCCCCCGTCTCCATGGGCATGAGAGCGTAGGCGCCGCTGAGAAAACGATCAAGTGGGCTGATTGCGCCGTCTTCTCGGAACACGGGAACGGCCGTACGGGCCGGACGAGTTGTGATGTGCAACCTGAGCCCGTGCGGTCCGTTCCCACCAAGATCCACCTCGCCGTCACGGCTCGACCGCGACAGCTATGGCGAGCGTGACGACGGTCGAACGCTGCTTCGACCGGCTCAAAAACCTCCGAGGCATCGCCGCGGGTCTGTTTGCCGGACGCGGGCTCGGCCCGGTGGACAGGGCTATCCACGGGCCTCAGGCGGTTAGCGAGTCAAGCCGCTGTGGCGAGTTCGACGGGGAAGACGGTGTGTTCATCCAACAGGTCGCGGCTGTTGAGGCAGTCATGGAACTGGTCGGGGGGCTGCCTGGAGGATGTCGTGAACCTCTGGTCGGCACAAGCCGTTCTTCCAGCAGTCGGGCGCCGCAAGAGCGGAGGGGTGGCACTCACGGAGAAGGGGTTGTAGCTGGTCGGAGATCTGCTGTCGGCTCCAGGTGCTCGTTGTCCCGGCCGATGGGGTTTCGCCGAGGCTGTCGGTCGGCTCTAAGCGGCTTGGATGAAGTTCGCTGCTGATCCTTGGGGTGCCGTTAACGAGGGGCGAACGAAGTGACATGTAGCTGAGCGTGATGTTCGCCGGGTCGATTTCATCGAGGGGGCTCGGGTCTCGGGCGTGCGGTGGAGACATGGCTGGGTGCGCGGCGGGCTACATCGCTGCTGGCCATACGGGTGGTTCTCCTGTTGTGCCCGGCCAGGGTGACCGATCTGCCCGGGGCGTCTCACCCAAGACTGTCAGGGAGGGGACCGGGCGCCTGACGAGTGGCTCGGCGAACTGCCAAATCAACGAAGGACGCCGACGGCATGGCCTCTTCTCCCACGGCCGCACTGGCCACGCAGACCGATGTCCTGATCGTTGGTGCCGGGCCCGCCGGGCTCACACTCGCCGCCGGCCTTACCCAGCTCGGTGTGGACCACGTACTCATCGAGCGTGCCGATTCGGTCCAGCCCGGCGCCAAGGCGGCCTTCGTGCAGCCCCGCGCTCTGGAGTACCTGGACCGCCTGGGGGTTGCCGATCACCTGGTCGCCGCAGGAATTCGGGGCCGCCACTTCAGCGTGCACGACGGCCCGCGCGCTCTGCTCCGCGCGTCCTACGACGACCTGGACACCCCGTTCCCGATGATGCTGCTGGTCTCCCAGCAGACGACCGAGGAACACCTCAATCGCCGCCTGACCGAGCTGGGCGGCAGAGTCCACCGCCGCCACAAGCTGATCACCTTCAGTCCCGACTTTCCCGGCGTGACCGCCGCCGTCGCCGCGCCCGACGGCTCGGTGCGTGCCGTGCACGCCCGCTACGTGGTCGGAGCCGACGGCGTTCACAGCAGGGTGCGCTCCACGGCAGGGATCGACTTCCACGGCACGGCACGAGAGCAGCTGTTCGCACTGGCGGATGTCCGCCTCGAGCCGGGTTCAGCTTCCGCGCTCCTTGAGGACACCACGTTCTTCTTCTCCTCCGAAGGAATGCTGCTGACGTCACCGCTGGCCGAGGGCCAGCACCGGGTGGTTGCGTCCGTTCCGCCCGGTTCGAAGGCGCCCACCGCCGAACAGACCGAGACGCTGCTGGCCACCCGCGGCCTGCGGGAAGGCGCTCCGAAGGTCGCCGAGGTCATCACAGCATCCACATACCACGTGCAGGAACGCGTGGCCGAGAAGCTCTCGGACGGCCCGGTCTTCCTCCTCGGGGACGCTGCGCACACCCACAGCCCGGCCGGGGGCCAGGGCATGAACACCGGGATTCAGGACGCCGGCAACCTGGGCTGGAAGCTCCACGCCGTGCTCACCGGGCTGGCCCCTGAGGGGCTCCTGGACACCTACCACCGCGAGCGCCATCCCGTCGCTGTGGGCCTGGTCGCCTTCACCAGCCAGATGACCGGACTTGCCACCATGCGCGATCCGGAACTGTGCCAACTGCGCAACGACATCGTCGCCGCAGCCGCCCAGGCGCCTGGCGTCACCGACTGGCTGGCGAGACGGTTGTCCCAGCTCGACATCAGCTACGCGCCTGAACCGGCCAACGGTGCCTACCACGTCGGGCAGCGTGTCTCCCCTACGCTCGTCCCGGCCGCAGGTCTCGACTGGACCCTGGCCCTGCCCACCTCCTCCACTGGACCGACCGAGAGCGGCCGGATCGGCACTGTGAACGTCCAGTTCGTCGACGGGTTGGAGACGCCCCTCCTCATCCGTCCGGATGGCTACTTGGCCGCCCATGGGGTTTCGACCGATCCGCACGCTGTGCTTGCCAACCTCGCCTCCTACCTACCCGGCGGGCCGACGCGATGAGCCGGGCCACAGTGGCGCACACAACCCCACTCCACGCCGCCGTCCGCGCTCCTGTTTCCACAGCCCCCGGTGCTGGACGGGCTCGGTCAGGGCATGTTCGCCACGCGGTGTGCGCCTCGGCGGTGCGCGGCCGCTGTCAGAAGGCGGTCAGGAGACCGGATCGGCCCACGCGATGAGAGGACGGAAAGAATGGCGCAGAACGCCCTCCTCGTGATGGACATCCAGCGGGGCATCGTGGACCGCTTCGGCGAGGGGGCCGGATATCTGGCACGCCTGCGCGGTGCGATCGAGGCGGCCCGCGCCGCGGACATGCCGGTGATCTACGTGATCGTCCGATTCCGCGCCGGGCATCCTGAGGCCAGCGCGCGCAACAAGATGCTCCGTGGGCTCGGCGGTGGTGCCGGGTTCACCGACGAGGACCCGGGCGCCGAGATCCACCCGGACATCGCGCCCCGGCCGGCCGATCTCATCGTGACGAGGACGCGTGTCAGCGCCTTCGTGGGCAGCGACCTCGGCCTGCTCTTGCGTGCCCGCGAGATCTACGGGCTGGTCCTCACCGGTATCGCCACCAGCGGAGTCGTGCTGTCCACCCTGCGTCAAGCCGCCGACCTGGACTTCCGCCTCACCGTACTGGCGGACGGCTGCCTCGACGCCGACGCCGAGGTGCACCAGGTGCTCACCGAGAAGGTCTTCCCCGTGCAGGCCGACGTCGTCACCGTCGACGACTGGATCACGTCGATCAAGTGACCCGTGCCCGGTGAGGCGCGGCACGGCCTGAGCATCACGCTCGGCTACATGTCACTTCGCTCGCCGCTCGTTAACGGCGCCCCTCCTTGGGCGCGGGTCTTCTGGCGGGTCAGCGCCTGGTCCACGGCGGTGCCGATGACTTCGATGCTGGTGTGGGCGCGGTGGGGATAGTCCTCGTACTTGGCCGAGCGCCAGACCCGTTCGATGTCGTTGAGTTCGGGGCTGCGGGGCGGAAGGTAGAACAGTTCCCCCCCGATCTTCGCCAGCTGCTCGCGGCGGCCCTTGAACGCCTTGGCCACGTGCGCGGAGGCGTTGTCCACAACCACCGTGCACGGCCGGGACCGCTGCCAGACGGGCAGAACCCCGACACCGTCCGCCGCCAGGGGCAGCGCGACGGCCCCGCCGGGCAGGCCGGCCAGGCGGGAGCAGACGAACTCCAGCAGCATGGCCGCGTCGATCTTGCCGGGAGTGCGCTCCCACAACAGATCAGGCTGGGTGCCCACCATCAGGGCGCCCAGCACGTTGACCCGCCGGCCGCGGGTGTCCTCGCGCGGCACCACCGCCCGCTGCCCGGCCCGCGACCAGGTGTAACCGGTGGGCATGGTGGGCGCGAAGCCCGACTCGTCAAGGAAGATCACATCGCGCGTGCCCGCGTCGGCCTCCATCCGTACATCCGTAAGTCCTCCAGCTGGGCCCGTGCGGCCTGCTGGAGGACGGGGTCGGCCTTGTGCCGAAGGCTGTCACGGGTGCGTTTCCAGCGGAATCCCTCCCGGCGCAGCAGCTCGGTCAGCCACGCCGCTGACACCCGCACACCCCGTTCCCGCTCCAGCCAGTCGCACAGCTCACGGGCGGTCCAGTCACCCCCGCTGCGGCCGAGGTGTCCAGCAACGCACCCAGCGCCTTGAGGTCCTTGCCGGTGACCCGCGCGGGCCGTCCCGGACGTGGGGCGTCGGCCAGGGCATCGAACCCGCCGCCGGTGAACCGGCGCACCGCATCGCGCACCGTGACCGGGTTGCATTCCACCAGATCGGCGACCTGCGGCACGGTCAGGCCCCGGCCCAGCAGCCGTATGCACTCCAATCGCCGCCGCTCGTTACGCGACAGATCATGCCCGACCAGCCGTCGACGTACCGCGGCATGCTGCTCGGAGGTCAACTCCACCGTAAGGATCTTCGGCATCACCACCACTCCCGCCAAAGTTTCTACCCTTAAAGGGAGTTGACTTCACCGAGACCGCTTAGTGGGGAAGCAAGGCCGTCATCTGGTCGGCGATCCGGTGCAGCGCCTCCCGCGGTGCTCCCGAGGCTGCTTGGACGGCCAGTCCCTGGATGACGGTGATCAGGAGCTGCGCCAGTGCGGAGGGGTCGCAATGTGCGGGAAGGTCGCCGCAGTCGTGGAACTCTTGGAGCCTGTCGGTCAGTAGTTGGACCTTGTTCCTGCCGATACGGGCCAGGACCTGTTGGGCGGGTTGCGAGCGAGGGCCCACCGCGAGGGCGCCGTGGACGGTGAGGCAGCCGTGCGGGGTGTGGTCACCGGCGATCGTGTCGATGGCGGCGTTCAGGAGGGTTCGTACGAGCGCCGCAGCCGTCGGCTGGTCCAGGGACTTCTCCAGGTATCCGCCGGGCCCGGCGAGGTAGCGCTCCACGACCCGTTTGAAGAGAGTCTCCTTGTCGCCGAAGGCTCCGTAAATGCTGGGGGCGCTCATCCCCATGGCGGCGGTGAGGTCGGATATGGAAGTGCCCTCGTAGCCCTGGGCCCAGAAGGTCAGCATGGCTGCGTCCAAGGCGACATCCGGATCGTAGCTGCGCGGACGGCCACCTGGCATGACGATTCACTACCTCTCCAGAGATGGCCCGAACCGTAACACGGTGGCGTGAACCCAATCGTCATGCGCCCCTTCGGGCATCGGATCGTTCGCGGTCTTGACGTGGCGTCAGCCGACCCATAGTTTCCTAATGCTCGCTACGAAACTCGTCATTCAATTGAGGAGGAAGTGCTGTGAGCTTGGTGGACCCTCATGTGTCCGACCCGAGTTACACGAAGAGGAACGCCATCTATGTCCCTTCCGGGGAAGGGACATCCATCTGGGCTGCCGGCGACACCTACACCCTCAAGGTCGGAGCCGACGAGACCAATGGGTCTCTGACCTTGCTCGAAGCGACCGTGCCGCCGGGCGGCGGACCGGACCCGCACGTGCACAACGACCATGACGAAGCCTTTTACCTGCTCTCCGGGGAACTCGAGTTCCTCAACGGCGACGAGCCGGTCACGGCAGGTGCGGGAGGATTCTTCTTCGTGCCGCGCGGCACCCGACACCGCTTCATCAACCGCGGGTACCACGCCGCCCGGATGATCTTCTTCTTCACCCCCGGTGGCATGGAGGAGCTCTTGGTCGCTTCCTCGACGCCCGCCACTCCCCCCGCCACTCCCGGTGTGGCCCCGTCCGTCCAGGAAGTCCGGCCACTGCCCATCGCGGAACTCATGGTGCGCTACGCCACTGAGCAACTGCCGGATCCCGACGTGTCCTGAGTGGCCGATCGATCGGTGGTGGCCCCGGACCTGGCGAGATGCTACGGCCACCCATCCCGCGTTCGTGGTCGTGCGCGTCTGCGCTGCTGCGATCGAACGGCGCCTCCGGTCTCATTCGCGAAGGAAAGGGGTCGACGTGTCGACCGAGCTCGACGGTTTCGAACACGCGTATGCTCGTGTCAACGGGGTGCGACTGCACTATGTGATCGGCGGTTCGGGAGATCCGCTGGTGCTGCTTCCCGGATGGCCTCGCACATGGTGGCAGTACCGAAAGGTGATGCCCGCCCTCGCGGAACACTTCCGTGTCATCGTCTGCGAATACCGAGGCATGGGCGATTCGGAGAAGCCCGAGGCGGGTTACGGCAAGGCCAATATGGCTCAGGACATCTACGAACTCGTCCGGCATCTGGGTTACGACCAGGTCAACATCGCGGGCGAGGACGTCGGCTCCTGGATCGCCTATTTCTTTGCAGCCACACATCCGGAGAGCACATGGAGACTGGCGATGTGGGACCCGGGAGCGCCCGACCCGGTACTGGCCTCTCTGTCGGCGCTTCCCGCGTCGGCAGAGACCAACGCATGGCACTTCGGTTTCAACCAGCTCGACAACCTTCCAGAGCAACTGCTCGCAGACCGGTACCACATCCTGATGGACTGGCTCGCCGAAGAGTTCGCCGTCGATCCGGAGGCCATCGACAGAGAGAGCCGCGCCATCTATGCCCGAGCGTACGACTCGCCCGAGGCGATCCGGGCAGTGGCCGGCTGGTACAGAACGCTCTCACAAGACATCCAGGAAGCAGCCCACCACCCCAAACTGTCCATGCCGGTTCTGGTTCCGGGCGGCAAATTCCTGGAACTCTCTCGTGCTTCGAATGAGCACCGGGCCACAGACATTCGATTCGTTGAGATTCCCGGAGCGGGACACTACCTGTCGGAGGAACGTCCGGAGCAACTGAGTCGAGAACTGATCACCTTCTTCAGTGGCAACGGCTGACAAAGTGACTTGCTCGGTCCCGACGGACTTCGCCGACGGGAGAGTTGAGCGTTCGGTCCGGCGTGGAGACACCGCGGTGGAACGCGTCGGATCAGCTGTGGGACCGTCCGAAGCCGGTACCGCCACAGCACGAGTGGCATTTCCGGGCCTGTGAACACCCCGAAGGCCGTCGGGAGAGACACCCAGTGTCCTGAAGACGTAGTAGGCCCAGTACGTGTTCATGATGGCCAGGGCGAAGCTCAGCACGGACAGGGCCAGAACCATGGTGCGGATCGTGGGCTGCCTGGCGACGTGCCGCAGGCCCTGAGGGGTGTCCTTCTGCCAGGCCGCGGCGGTTGTCGCGGGGGACGGTGGCTTCCGGCGCACGGGTTCGAAGGACGAGGAAGGGCGAGACCAGGTACGACAGAACGTCGACGTTGATCGAGCGGACGCGGGCACATCACCCCGGCGGCGGTCGAGTCGCCGGCCGGGGAGTCCGAGCGGGCCTCGAGCCGGCCGGGCCTGGCTGCGTTGGTGCTGCCGGGCCCGGTTCAAGGCGGCGGCGCTGGGTCGCTCGCGCGGTGGGCTGAGCAGCGAGGTCCACCTTGCGGCAGACCGGCGCTGTCACCCGCCGGCGTTCGTGCTCACGACTGGGCAGGCCGCCGATGGTCCCCGGTTCGTGGCGGTGTCGGAGAAGGTCAGGGTGTGCGGGCCGGTGGGCTGTCCACGCACCCGACCGGACGCGGGAGTTGCCGGATGAGGCGTACTCCCCGCGGATGAGCCGCACCTGCCTGTGCAGACGCGGGATGAAGGCGGTCAATCCGGAGAGGGCCGATGAGGCTCCCAAGTGCAAGCCGCGTCGTAGGGAACGGCTGGCCGGTGGCCCATGACGCTGAGCAGTACAAGGAGCACAACACGGTGGAGCGCTGCGTCAACACGATCGGGGCACGGCGGGGCCTGGCCACGCGTTCCGACCAGATGCCCGCGAGATCCATGGCAGGGCTCCGGCTAGGCGGATCCATCATCTGGATGCGCAGCCTCAACCTGGGCCGCGGTAGCGGCGCCCGATAGGCAGACCGGACGCCGCTACGGCTCACCTTCAGGCCGGTGAGGTGACCGCCTGGCCGAGATGCCGGGCGAAGAACCGGACCGCGCTGTCGGCCTCGAACCTGGGGAAGTCGAAGTGCTTGCCCGCGTTGGCGTGCAAGGTCTTCTCCTTCGAGGCGAAGGCGTCGAACAGTGCGAGGCTGGCCTCGCGCGGGATGCGCTCGTTGTGCCACTGCATGTCGAACTCGATCGGGATGGTGATCTGCTTCGCCTTCTCGACCAGGGCATCTGGCCACATCAGGCCGAAGACCGCGGCCGTGATCCTGGGCTCGATCGCCACCAGCGGCACCCCGATCGCGGTTCCCAGGCCGATACCGAAGTAGCCCACCGGCCCGTCGGCGCCGATCTCCGGAAGTTCCTGAAGGGCGTCCAGGGCCGCCTGCCACTCGGGCACGGCGAGTTCTGCCAGGCGGGCGTTGTAACGCATGACGATCGGGCCTTCCGGCTCGCCCGCCGCCTGCGCCTTGCGCAGCTCGGCGATCTCCTGCTCGTCGCGCGCGGTGCGCGGCCGGTCGCCGTGACCGGGCGCGTCGATGACGGCGACATGAAAGCCGCAGTCGGTCACGAGGCGATGTGCCCGGCCCGCCATCGCCGGATGCTTCTTGTGGGCGCCGCCGCCGTGGCCCATCAGGACCAGGGGCGCGCGATCGGCGCCGGATGCCGACGACCAGAGAACGCCAGGGACCTCGCCCACGGTGAAGTCGCGCTCGATCATGCCGTTCGACGACGAATCGGCGGTGAACTGCAGAGAATGCATAGGTGTTGCCTTTCGGGAGTGCCTTGTTGTCGAGGCGCTCCCGGCGACACCTATGTCAATCGCCCGACCGCGACGGGAAGGCGGAGCACCCACATCGATACAGCGTTCATGGGTCTCACCTCCTCGGGCGGCGTCACGGTCAACGGCAAGCTACCAGCCCGTTCATCATCGCTCCAACTCTTTTCCCCACCACTGATCGCAACTCCGGACAGGCCCCCAGTCGCCCTTGGCGGGCGACTTCTGTGTGGCCTTCCTGGCAGTGGCCGCCCGGTCGCCCCGGTGGGCGCCGCGTGGACGTCCGTGTCCGTGGCCGTGTCGTCGCGTGGCGCCCGAGCCTTTGTCAACAGACCACTGCCGACCGTGCGCGGGGCCACCTGGTTGCCGCAAAGGGGAGTGTTGCGGGTGAGGTGGCGTGGACGTTCGTCGTGCGAGTGCTCAGGCGGGCTTGTTGGGCAGGCCGGTCTCGGCGAGGCAGCCTTCTATGAGGTGGCTGCAAATGTGCCGTAGGGCGCGTCGGATGCGCTGGACGAGGTGTTCGGGGTGCTGGGGGGCGACGTTGGAGAGCCACCCGCGTCGCAGAAGCGACCAGATTCCTTCGACGTGGTTGAGGGCGGGTGCGTAGGGCGGCAGGCAGTAGATGGTCAGCCGGTCCCGATGGCCAGGCTTGCAGCAGGTCAGCAGGTCAGCAGGTCAGCAGGTCAGCAGGTCAGCAGGTCAGCAGGTCAGCAGGTCAGGGGGTCAGCGGGGCAATGGACACGCGGTTGCGCGACCGGCTGCGGACCCGCGCCACCGGGGCCCGGCCGCACTGCGACCAGGCCTTCGCCCGCGGCGGCGTCATGGGAGTCCGGCTTCGTCCTCGAAGGCGAGCCAGGCCGCACGGGCCGCCGCGAGTCCTCCGTGCACGGCCACACCTCCTGGACCCACCCGCCACCGCCTCGTCGTCCCGCTCCTCATACCCCGCTGATGCCCAGGAAATGACCAGCCGTCAGCTTCTGTGACACCGCGAGTCGGACCCGTTAATTGTCAGAATTTGACAATCTCGTGCTTTCGAATCGGTCGACTCCTGCCCTGATTTCCCTTCTGGGCGCTGGCATGATCTCCATGACGGCAAGTCAGGAACCATGTAGCTTTTAAACAATTCAAGGAGGCTCGTGTGACCCGTAACGGTCGTGTGCTGGTGACGGGCGTCGGTGCGATGACGCCACTGGGAGCCGATGCGGCGTCCTCCTGGTCGGGGCTGCTGGACGGCAAGTCGGGGGTGCGATTCCTGGAGGAGGAGTGGGCCGCGGACCTGCCCGTGCACGTTGCGGCCGGGCTCACGGTGGACCCTGCGTCCCTGCTTCCGAGGGTCGAGGCCAGGAAGCTGGACCGCGGTGAGCAGGTCGCCATCCTCAGTGCGCGCGAAGCGTGGCAGGACGCCGGTGCTCCGCAGGTCGAGCCGGAACGATTCGCCGTCGTCATTGGTACGGGGACCGGTGGTGTCCTCACCACGCTGGGGCAGGACGACGTCTTCGAACGCGCCGGGATCCGCCGGCTGTCGCCGTTCTCGGTCCCCATGCTGATGCCCAACGGGCCGGCTGCTTGGGTGAGCATGGACCTGGGCGCGAAGGGGGGCGCCAGGACTCCGGTGAGTGCCTGTGCGTCCGGGGCGGAGGCCCTCGCCCTGGGGCAGGATCTGATCCGCAGCGGGCGGGCGGACGTAGTCGTCGCAGGTGGCGTGGAAGCATGCCTGCACCCCTTCACCATCGCGGCATTCGCCCAGATGAAGGCCCTGTCGACGCGGTCCGTGGACCCAGAGACCGTGTCCCGCCCGTTCGACGTCAACCGGTCCGGGTTCGTGATGGGCGAGGGCGCGGGGATGATGGTGCTCGAACGCGCCGAGTTCGCCCGGGCCCGTGGAGCACATGCCTACGGCACGCTGGCCGGCAGTGCCGTGAGTTCGAGCGCAAACCACATCACGGCCTCCGACGCGGAAGGCCAGGCCTTCGCCATGGAACTGGCGCTGCGCGACGCCGGCCTGGCCCCGGCTGACATTGGGGTCGTGCACGCCCACGCCACCTCGACGGAGTCCGGTGACCTGGCGGAGGCCCAGGCCATTCGCCGAGTGATCGGCAGCCATGCTGCGGTGACGGCGACAAAGTCGATGACAGGTCACATGATGGGGGCCTCCGGAACGGTTGGCGCCATGGCCGCTGTGTTCGCGCTCAAGGACGGCACGGTGCCGGCCACGCGCAACCTCGACGAACTCGACCCGCGCGTGGAACTGGACGTGGTGCGCGGTGAGCGGCGCACCGGTCAGTGGTCTGCTGCGCTGGCCAACTCGTTCGGGTTCGGCGGACACAACGTCAGTCTCGTCTTCACCAAGTGACGACGAGACCGTGACCGCCACGCTGGGCGGCATGGGCCGGACCCCTCAGGCCCGGTTGCCGCCCACGCGTGATGTCGTGTCGTCGCTCAGACCGGCCTGACCGTCGGGCCGGTAACGACATCACGAGTTCAACCTCGGGGGCTGTCCGCTTTCACTCGTGGTGGGTGGGCCGGCCGACGGCGTCGAACACGGCGACGGGGTCGAGATGGTCGCGCCAGTGTGTGATCTTGCGGTCGTTGATCGTGATGATGGAGACGAAGTGGTTGACGAAGGCGATCCCGGTGCCTGCTGCCCGGCCGTGGAGCGCGTACCAGGGGCTTCGGCGAGATCGAGGAAGTCGGCCACCAGATGGGCGTCCGCGACGCGCATCACCCGGCGCTCGCGCCGAGGTCGACCAGGACGGGCCGGTGGCCACACCCCTTTTTTTCGCGCGACTGCGGGACGCATCCACGCCGGCGCGACCAGTCCAGCACGCCGGCCGCGTCCAGCTCGGCGAGCCGAGGGGGTGAGGCCGGCCGAAGACACCGGCCTCGTGCCGTCGGTCCAGCCAACGCCAGTACGTCTGTCCCGAGCCGAACGCCGGCTCCAGCGGGAGCAGTTGCCAGCTGGTGTCGTCGTGGAGGACGTACAGGATGCCCTGCAGGCAAAGCCGGTCCACCGGCTCCGGACCAGCGGAAAGCCCCACATCCCGGTCGAGAAGTCGTACACGCTCGCCGAGGCCGCTGCGGCGCACATCGACAGCCAGGCCGGTCACACGCGCGGGCGCCGGGTCCTGGTCGTCTGAAACCGGCTGCGCGTCGTCCTCAAGGACAAGGACGTCGTCGGCCTCGGGACTGGGCGGCCCGCATCGCGCGGCGGCGGCCGTCGATCAGTTGGCCAGTCCGGGCCTCGTGCTGAACGCCGTGGTGCGGTGGAAACCAGCGGAGCCGCCGACACCGTCACCTACCCCTACGGCGCGGCCGGCCGGTCACCAGATCGAGAAGGACGACGGCCAGGGCCACGCCTGGCCCAGCGGCTACGACCCGCTGGGCCGTCGCACCTCCCGCACCGATCCGGACACCGGCACCCTCAGCTCCACCTACGACAACGCCGACCAGCGGCAATCCATTGAGGCTTCACACAAAAGCGGCCACACCGGCCTGTCGCGCTCACCGGCCGACTCAGTCCCACTCCCACGTGATGCCGAGGACGCCAGGCCGTATCTGCTGCTCCACGAGGTGGACCGAGCCGTGGACGTTCAGTGTCAGATCGGCGACCGCCTCGCGGGGGGCGGTCGCCGAGGGCCGGGTGAAGCGGCGGCAGTGTACGGGCAGGGCTGCGCGGTCGAAGCCGACCTGGAGGACGTACTGGCCGCCGCCGTAGGTGAAGCCGCGGACGTACTCATGGCTGGGCGCGCCGGTTCCGTCCTCGAAGCGGTACCCCAGGACGGCGGTCTCCCCGACGGTCAACCGTCTGTCGAAGAGCAGCTCGACGACGATCACCCCCGAAGCGTCGTGGCGCCGGATCCGCCCGACCCGACAGTTGCCGAGACCGCGCACCCGTACCCGTTCGGTGTCACAGCCTGGGTCACCGTGATGGATGGCGAGATAGCGGTCGACGCCATCACGGTGGGCGCGTACGACGTGTTGCGAGTCGCGGGCCGCGAGTTCTCGGTGGGCACCGATGTGAACGTGCTCGTAGTGGATCACGGTGTGCAGCCCGCCGTCCGCCGGAGCTGCCAGACTCGCCAGCAGCGATTCGAGCGCGGCGGCGGGTTCGAGGAGGGTGCGATACGGGCGGGCCGGGGGACGTCCGCTGGGGGCACGTGGGCCTATCAGACGGGTGAGGGCGTGCTTGGGAAGCTCCAGGACCTCCTCGAGGGCGGTGACGGCACGAAGCGACTCGGGCCGTTCGGGCCGCCGCATTCCGCGCTGCCAGTAGCTGAGGCTGGTCACACCGACATGGATGCCGCGTTGGGCGAGTCGATGCTGCACGCGATGCAGAGCCAGCCCGCGTGCGGCGAGCGCGGCCCGGAGCGCGGCGGAGAACGGGCCGGTGCGCAGTGTTTCGGCGAGTTCGGCCTCGGGGGTGCGGCGGCGGGGCGAGCGGGGGGCCGGGGCACCGGGGTGCAGGGTGTCACGGCGGTCAGTGCTGTGTGCTGTCATGGGCCCCTCCCCTCCCCCCCACCCCCCTCTGTT
>NZ_LGDV01000211.1 GCF_001280015.1 Streptomyces sp. MMG1121 | reverse complement strand
AGCCGGCTGCGGGGCGGGCACGGCGGCCGGGGCCGGTGCGGCGGCGGGCGCCGCGGGAGCTGCCGGGGCCGCGACCGGTGCCTGGGCAGGCGGAGCGGCGAAGGGCTGCTGCCCCTGCTGCGGCTGCGGGGCGTACGGGTTGGGGGCCGGGGTGCCGGGAGCGCCGTACGGGTTCGGCTGGGCGGTGCCGTAGGGGCCCGCGGGGGCGCCCTGCTGGGGCGGCGGCGGGGCGTACCAGCCGGGCTGGCCCTGGCCGGGCACCGGCATGTGCGGCTGCGCGCCCGGCGGCAGCGGCTGCTGCAGGCCCGCCTTCTGGTCGACGGTCGAGCGGTAGTCCACGGCGCCCTGCGTCATCCGCATGTACGCCTCCTCCAGCGAGGCCTGGTGCGGCGACAGTTCCCACAGCCGTACGTCCGCCTCGTGCGCGAGATCGCTGATCCGGGGCAGCGGCAGTCCGGTCACCCGCAGTGCGCCGTCCTGCTCCGGCAGCACGTGGCCGCCGGCCTCGGTGAGCGCGGAGGTCAGCTTCTCGCGCAGCTGCGGCTCGGTGTCGGGGGTGCGCACGCGCGCGAAGTCGGCGGAGTTGGCCGAGATGAAGTCCTTGATGCTCATGTCGGCGAGCAGCTGGCCGCGCCCGATCACGATGAGGTGGTCGGCGGTCAGGGCCATCTCGCTCATCAGGTGCGAGGAGACGAAGACCGTGCGGCCCTCGGACGCGAGCGCCTTCATCAGGTTGCGGACCCAGAGGATGCCCTCGGGGTCGAGGCCGTTGACCGGCTCGTCGAACAGCAGCACCTGCGGGTCGCCGAGCAGGGCGGCGGCGATGCCCAGGCGCTGGCCCATGCCGAGCGAGAAGCCCTTGGAGCGCTTTTTGGCCACGCCCTGGAGGCCGACGACCCCGAGCACCTCGTCCACGCGCCGGGCCGGGATGCCGGACAGCTGGGCGAGGCTCAGCAGGTGGTTGCGTGCGCTCCGCCCGCCGTGCACCGCCTTGGCGTCGAGCAGCGCGCCGACCTGACGGGCCGCGTTGGGCAGCTTGCGGTAGGGGTAGCCGGCGATGGTCACCGTGCCGGAGGAGGGGTTGTCCAGCCCGAGGATCATGCGCATCGTCGTCGACTTGCCCGAGCCGTTCGGCCCGAGGAAGCCGGTCACGGCACCGGGCCGCACCTGGAAGGAAAGGTTGTGCACGGCGGTCTTGTCACCGTACTGCTTCGTCAGGCCTACAGCCTCGATCATGCTCCGCACCCATCGAAAGGTTCAGGACAGCGGGGCACACGCCCCCGTAAGGGTTAGGAGGATATCGAGCGACTGACGGTTCCACCCAAAAGAAAGTAAAGCCTGAGCATCACGAGGCGTAACGAAACGGTCTACTGGGCGTCCCGTCGCTTCAGCAGGACGTACCCGCCCAAGAGCGCGGCGATCACCCACAGCACCATGATCCCGAGCCCGCCCCAGGGCCCGTACGGCCTGTCGTCGCCGATTCTCGGCACCACCTGCATGATCCGGCTGCCCGCCTGGTCCGGCAGGAACCGGCCGATCTTCTTCGTCGCGTCGACATTGCCGAGGATGGTGGAGATCAGGAAGAAGAACGGCATCAGGATGCCCAGCGACAGCATCGGCGAGCGCAGCATCGCGGCGACCCCCATGGAGAAGACCGCGATCAGCGTCATGTACAGCCCGCCGCCGACCACCGCGCGCAGCACCCCGGGATCCCCGAGCCGCGCCCGGTAGGGGCCGAGCACCGCCTGTCCGAGGAAGAACGCGGCGAAGCTCGTCGCCATGCCCACGACCAGCGCGAGGGCGCCGGCCACCGCGACCTTGCTGAACAGGAAGGTCGCGCGGCGCGGTACGGCGGCCAGCGAGACCCGGATCATGCCGGTGCTGTACTCGTTCGAGACGACCAGTACCCCGAACACGATCATGGCGAGCTGACCGAGGCTCATGCCCGCGAACGACACGAAGGTCGGGTCGAACGACAGCCGGTCGCTGATCGGCATCGAGTCGAACTGGCTGCGGGAGAGGGCGGAGATGAGCATCCCGAGCGCGATGGTGACCACCACGGCCAGCGACAGCGTCCACACCGTGGACGCCACCGACCGGATCTTCGTCCACTCGGACCGGACGACCCGTGCGGCCGTCATGCCTCGGGCCCCGTCCACCCGGCGCCCCAGCCCCGCGGGGCGCCGCCGGCCGGCCCGGAGCGCGCGTGGTACTCCACCGACTCCGCCGTGAGCTGCATGAACGCCTCCTCCAGTGAAGCCTGCTGGGTACTCAGCTCGTACAGCACGATCCCGTGCCGCGCCGCCAGCTCGCCGATCCGCTCGGCCTTGCCCCCGTCCACCTCCAGCGCGTCCCCGCCCGCCTCGACCACGGTGATCCCGGCCTCGTGCAGCGCGTCCAGCAGCCGCTCCCGCTGCGGCGAACGGATCCGCACGTACGGCCGTGAGTTCTGCTTGATGAAGTCCGCCATGGAGGTGTCCGCGAGCAGCCGCCCCTGCCCGATGACCACCAGATGATCGGCGGTCAGCGCCATCTCGCTCATCAGATGGCTCGACACGAACACGGTCCGCCCCTGCGCGGCCAGCGACTTCATCAGATTGCGGATCCAGTGGATGCCCTCCGGGTCGAGCCCGTTGACCGGCTCGTCGAACATCAGGATCCGCGGGTCCCCGAGCAGCGCACCGGCGATCCCCAGCCGCTGCCCCATGCCGTACGAGAACCCCTTGGCCTTCTTCCGCGCGACCGCGGTGAGGCCGACGGTGTCCAGCACCTGGGCCACCCGGCGCTTCGGGATCCCGTTGCTCTGCGCGAGGCACAGCAGATGGTTGTAGGCACTGCGCCCGCCGTGCACGGCCTTGGCGTCCAGCAGTGCTCCGATGTACGTCAGCGGGTCCGTCAGCTGGTCGTAGTGCCTGCCGTCGATCCGGACATCGCCGGCCGTGGGATGGTCGAGCCCGAGGATCATGCGCATGGTGGTGGACTTCCCGGCCCCGTTGGGCCCGAGGAAACCGGTCACGATGCCGGGCCTGACCTGGAAGGTGAGGTGGTCGACCGCCACCTTCTCGCCGTACCGCTTGGTCAGCCCCGCCAGCTCGATCATGGGGCCACGCTAAGACGGGGAAAAGCCCCTTGCCACCGGAGTGACAAGGGGCCTCGTCCTGTTCAGTGACCGTGGGCCGCAGGACTACCGGGTCTGCTGCGCCGGCACCCCACGAGAGATGGGCTCGTCCTCGGCCGGCGCACCCGCGGCGGCGACGGCCGCGCCGGTCAGCGTGGCGAGCATCTCGCGGACGTTCGTCAGCTGGGCGTTGATGCTGTCGCGGCGGTTGGTCAGCGCCGCCAGCTCGCGCTCGGATTCCGAGCGGATGCGGTCGGCCTTGGCGTTGGCGTCGGCCACGATGTCCTCGGCCTGGCGCTGGGCCGTCTCCACCGTCTGGCGGGCGCGGCGCTCGGCGTCCGTGCGCAGCTTCTCCGCCTCCAGACGCAGCTGCTCGGCGCGGTGCTCGATCTCGGCCAGGCGCTTCTCGGCCTTCTGCTGACGCGAGGCCAGGTCGCGCTCGGACTGCTCGCGGCGCTTGGCGAGGTTCGTCTCGAAGTCGGCGGCGGCCTGCGCGGCCTTGGCGCGGGTCTCCTCGAAGAGGGCGTCCGCCTCCTCGCGCTTGGACTGCGCGTCCTTCTGCGCCTCGGCACGCAGCTGGGAGGCGTCGGCCTTGGCCTTCTCGACGATCCGGACGCCCTCGTCCTCGGCCTTGGACTTGCGCTCCGCGGCGTAGGACTCGGCGTCGTTGCGGACCTGCTGGGCCGCCGACTCGGCGAGGTCGCGGTGCTGTTCGGCCGCCCGCCGGGCCTCCTCACGCAGTTCCTTGGCCTCTTCCTCGGCCAGACGCAGGATCTTCTCGACCCGCGCGCCGAGACCCGCGTACGACGGCTCGGCGTCGGTGACCTGGGCCTGGGCGTTCTGCGTTTCGAGGTGGAGCTCCTCGATGCGCTTCTCCAGAGCGGTGATCCGGGTGAGAGCGCTGTCACGGTCGGAGACGAGCTTGGAGATACGTTCGTCCACCTGAGCGCGGTCGTACCCACGCCGCACAAGCTCGAAGCCGTAGGGGGAAGTGTCGCTCATGGGGTTCCTGTCGAATGAGACCGGTGAGGTGATAGGTGGAATCCTAGGGGCCGAAGCGGTGTGTCATCGAGCGGATACGTGTTTGATCTGGAGAATGAGACCCCTTTTGAGTGGCTCGCGGCCGGAAGGCTTGCCAACGACCCGGGCAAAGCCCCCAGAAGACACCGGAACGCACCCCTCACGCTAGCCCTCTGACGGCTTGCCACCCGAACGGGGGGCGCCCGCCGTCGCGCCGGCCTTGACCCCGCCGTCCTTGGCGGAACCCGGGGCCTCGAAGGACTCCAACGCCTCCAGGACGTCCTGGACACGGGAGATCTCGGCGTTGATGTCCTCGCGTCGGCGCACCAGGATCTCCAGCTCGCGCTTGCCCTCCTCGACCGTGCGCCGGGCCTCCCGGATCGCCTCGGCCTTCAGCTCCTCGGCCTCCTTGACGAGGCTGGCCTTCTTCTGCTCGGCCTCCTTGAGCAGTCCTTCCGCCTTCTTGACGGCGGCGATGCGCACCTTGCCCGCCTCGGAGTTGGCGTCCGACACCAGCTCCTTGGCCTTGGCCTCCGCCTTGCCCAGCTGCTCCTCGGCGGCCTTGATGAGCGCGTCGCACCGGTCGCCCGTGGACTTCATCGTCTCGGCGGCCTCGCGGCGGGCCCGCTCGTGCAGCTCCTCGATCTCGGTGGTGATGCGGTCGCGCAGCTCCTCCGCGCGCTCCCTTATCGCGGTCGCGTCCCGGCGCGTGCCCACCAGCAGCTCGTCCGCGTCCGTACGGGCCTTCTCCACCAGGGAGTTGCCCTCCACGGTCGCCTCGGCCACGAGCCGCTCGGCCTCGCTGCGGGCCGCGCCCACCATCGTGTCGGCCTGCGACTCCGCGTCCGCGGTCGTCTTCAGCGCCTGCTGCTGCGCCTCGGTCAGCAGCTTGTCCGCCTCGGCCGTGGTCTCGGTGATGAGCGTGTCGACCTGCTCGGCCGCCTCCGAACGCCGCTTGTTGGCGTCCTTGCGGGCCTCGTCCAGGGTGCGCTCGGCCTCCTCGCGCGCCGAGTTGACGAGCCGTTCGACCTCGGCCTCCGCGTCCGCCCTGAGCCGCTCGGCCTCGCCGCGCAGCCGCTCCGCGTGCTGCTGGGCCGACCCCACCGTCTCCGCGGCCTCGGCACGAAGCCGCTCGGCGTCGCCGGTCGCGTCCCCGATGAGCTGCTCGGCGTTCGCCACCGCCTCCGCACGGACCCGGTCCGCCTCGGTGAGCGCCTCGGTGCGGACGCGCTCGGCCTCCGCCGCCGTGTCCGTCTGGAGCCGCTCGGCCTCCGCGATGGTCTCGGTCTGCAGTCGTTCGGCCTCGCTGCGGGCCTCGGTGATCAGCGTGTCGGCCTGCGTCGCCGCGTCCGAACGGATGCGGTTGGCGTCCTCACGGGCGTCCGCCCGGGTACGGGCCGCCGCCTGGTCGGCCTCGGCGAGCGCGTCCGAGGCCTCGGTGCGCACCCGCTGGGCGTACTCGGACGTGTCCGCGCGCAGCCGCTCGGCCTCCGTGATCGCCTCCGCGACCGTACGCTCGGCCAGCGCCTTGGCGGCCTCCGTCTCCTCGTTCGCCTCGCGCCGGACCCGGGAGGCGTCCTCGCTCGCCCGCTCCCGCTCGGCGTAGGCGTCGGCGCGGACCCGGTCCGACTCCTCCTCGGCCTCCCGCTTCGTACGGTCCGCCGCGTGCTCGGCGGCCGAGCGCAGCCCGGTGATCTCCTCCTGGGCCTGCTCGTGCAGCCCGGCGACGGAGTCCCGCACCTGCTGGGCGTGCTGCTCGGCGGCGGACACCATCTCGCCGGCGCGCCGGTCGGCCTCCTCGACCAGCCGGGTCGCCTCGGCCTGTGCCTCCTCCACCCGCTTGCGGGCGGAGGCCAGCAGTTCCTCGCTCTGCTCGCGGGCGCGCAGCCGCTCCTGATCGGCCTCCTCGCGCGCCGAACCGAGCGTCTCCTCGGCCTCGCGGCGGCGCCGGGCGGCCTCCTCCTGCGCGGCGGCCAGTGTCTCGGACGCCTCGGCGGCGAGCCGCTCGGCGGCGGCCTGCGCCTCCGCGCGCACCCGGTCGGTGGTCTCCTGCGCCTCGGTCTTCAGCCGCTCGGCCTCGGCGGCGGCCTCGGAGCGCAGCCGTACGGCCACGGCCTCGCCCTCGGCACGGGAGGCGGACGCGTCGGACGCGGCCTCGGTGCGCAGCCGCTCGGCCTCGGCCTCGGCCTGCTGCTGGAGCGTACGGATCCGCTCGGCGGCCTCCGCGCGCAGCCGCTCGGCCTCCTCGGCGGCCTCCCGGCGGATCCGCGCCGCCTCCTCGCGGGCCTCGGTCAGCGCCTGCTCGGCGGAGGCCAGCCGCTCCTGCGCCTCGGTCTGCAGCCGGGTCAGCTCCCCGGCGGCCTCGGCACGGCGGGCCTCCACGGCGCGCTCGGTCTCCTCGCGCAGCTCGCGCGCGGCGGTCTCGGCGTCAGTACGTACCGTCTCGACCTGCTCGTCGGCCTCGGCGCGCAGCCGCTCGGCCTCCGTGCGGGAGCGCTCCAGGGTCTCCTCGGCCTGCCGGCGCAGCGCCGTGGCCCGCTCGATCGCCTCGGTGCGGACCTTCTCGCTGTCGGTGGTCGCGCTCTTGCGCAGCTCGTCGGCGTCCGCCTTGGCCTTGGCCAGCAGCTCCTCGGCGGACTTGGCGCCCTCCTCGATCTGCGTGACGGCCTCGCGACGGGCCTCGGCGCGGATCGACTCGCCCTCCGCGACCGCGTCGGCCCGCAGCTGCTCGGCCTCGCCGCGCAGCCGGCGGGCCTCCTCCTGCAGCTCGACCGTCTTGGCCCGGTACTCCTTGGTGTCGTCCTTCGCCGCGCCCTTGAGCTGCTCGGCGATGTCGTGCGCCTCGGCGCGCAGCCGGTCCGCCTCGGCCTCGGCCTCGGTGCGGATCCGCTCGGCCTCCTCGGCGGCGGCCTTCGTGGTCTTCTGGGCGTCCTCGGACGCCTTGTTGAGAACGTCTTCGGCGGTCTTGGCCGCCTTGGACAGCTGGGAAGCCGTCTCCTCGGCGGTGATCGAGCGGGCCTTCTCACCGGCCTCGGTGACGATCTTCTCGGCCTCGGCGCGGGCGTCCGAGACCAGCTGCTCGGCCTCGGCGCGGGTGCTCTCGGCCTCCTTGGTGGCCTCCTCGACCAGCCGGGCGACCTGCTCCTTCGCCGTACGCGTCCGCGTCTCGTTCGCGGCCTCGGCACTCGACAGGGTCTTCGCGGCGGCCTGCTCGGCCTCCGTGACCAGCTTCTCGGCCTCGGTCCGCGCCTTGCGCAGCGCCTCCTCGGCCGCCGCCATGCGCTCCTCGGCGGCCCGGCTCAGCTCGGCGGACTGCCGGCGCGCGGCGTCCGACTCGCTGACGGTGGAGCTGCGCAGTTGCTCGGCGTGGTCGGTGGCCTCCTGGGCCTGCGTGGACGCGGCGTTCAGCAGGCGCTCGGCGTCCGTGCGGGCGCGGCGCAGGATCTGGTCGGCCTCCGCGCGCGCCGTCTCGGCGTCGTTGCGCAGCCGCTGGCGGGCCTCGGCGGTCAGCCGCTCGGCCTCCGCGCGGGCGCCGGCCAGCGCCTGCTCGGCCTCCGTGCGGGACTCGTCGAGCAGCCGGCGGGCCTGCGACTCGGTCCGGGCGCGCAGCTGCTCCGCCCAGGCCACGTTCTCGTTGACGTGCGACTCGACCGTGGCGCGGCGCTCGGCCAGCTCCTGATCGAGCTGCTGGCGCCGGGTCACCGCCTCCTGGTGCAGCTCGGCCTGGAGCCGGGCGGCCTGCTCGGCATGCTCCTGGAGGATGCGCTGGGTCTGCGCGCGGGCCTGGCTCAGCTCCCGCTCGGCGTCCTGGCGCAGCTGGTCGGCCTGGACCTGGGCATTGCGCAGCAACTGCTCGGCCTGGTAGCCGATGTCACCGCCGTCATAGGCGGGCCGGGTCATGAGGGTGCGGCGCGCCTCGTGCAGCTTGGCGCGCAGCACCTCGACCTGGTAGCCGAGGTCCTCGGCGTGCTGGATCGCCTTCTCCCGCTCGGTCCTCAGCCGCTTCATCTCGGCCTCGAACCGAGAGAGGTGGTCGACGTCAGCCGCCGGCTCTCGCTCCTGGCTCTCGTAGCCCCGCACTGCGCGGTCCCATCCGTCCCCTGGTCAGCTTCTGCAACGAGCACCGTCCATCCGCCGAACGGGGCCCCCGGGGAATGGTGTCAGATCAACGGCGGAGCACGGGCTGCTGCCCCGACGCTCGTCCCCCGAAACCCGGACCCCGGCATGCGGTCGCCCCCGCGTTCAGAGACGACCGCCCCCAACCCTACCGGCCCTTATGTACGGGGGTCAGTGCTCAGGGGACTCAACCGGGGCCGAAGTGACCAGTTCTGTCAGAACGCCGTGGCAATCCTTTGGGTGCAGGAAGGTGATCCGCGACCCCATGGAACCGCGCCGGGGCTGGTCGTACAGCACCCGGACACCCTTGTCCCGGATCTCCTCGGAGTCCCCGTCCACGTCCGCCGTACCGAAGGCGATGTGGTGAACACCCTCACCGTTCTTCGCGAGCCACTTGCCGACCGCGGAGTCCTCGCGGGTCGGCTCCAGCAGCTGGAGGTAGGAGGCGCCGCCGTCCGACGTCCCATTGATCTTGAGCATGGCCTCGCGCACGCCCTGCTCCTCGTTGACCTCGGTGTGGAACACCTCGAAGCCGTATGTGGCCCGGTAGAACTCGACGGTCGCGTCGAGGTCGTGGCAGGCGATCCCGATGTGGTCGATTCGCGTCAGCATGGATTCAGTGCAGCGCTCGCCGGGTGGTTACGCAACGTGCGCGCGATCACACCGACGGGCCGATGACGGCACGGAGTGCCACTCAGTACATTCGAAGTAAACCCTCGTTCACTCCTCGGCTGTGCAAGCCGGTAAGGGGATCGCAGCTCATGCCTTCTGGAACGACCAGCTCCGTGATCGTCGCGGGCGCGCGCACGCCCATGGGACGACTCCTGGGCTCCCTCAAGTCCTTCTCCGGCGCCGACCTGGGCGGCTTCGCGATCAAGGCGGCCCTCGACCGTGCGGGGATCGGCGGCGACCAGGTGCAGTACGTGATCATGGGGCAGGTGCTCCAGGCCGGGGCGGGGCAGATCCCGGCACGTCAGGCGGCGGTCAAGGCCGGCATCCCGATGAGCGTTCCGGCGCTCACCATCAACAAGGTGTGCCTGTCCGGCCTCGACGCCATCGCCCTGGCCGACCAGCTGATCCGCGCCGGCGAGTTCGACATCGTCGTGGCCGGCGGCCAGGAGTCCATGACCAACGCCCCGCACCTGCTGCCGAAGTCCCGCGAGGGCTTCAAGTACGGCGCGATCGAGATGCTCGACGCGATGGCCCACGACGGCCTGACCGACCCGTGGGAGAACATCCCGATGGGCGAGTCGACGGAGAAGCACAACACGCGCCTGGGCATCGGCCGCGAGGCGCAGGACTCGGTGGCCGCCCTGTCCCACCAGCGGGCCGCCGCCGCACAGAAGAACGGCGTCTTCGAGGCGGAGATCACCCCGATCGAGATTCCGCAGCGCAAGGGTGAGCCGGTCGTCTTCAGCAAGGACGAGGGCATCCGCGCCGACACCACCGTGGAGTCCCTGGGCAAGCTGCGCCCGGCGTTCACGAAGGACGGCACGATCACGGCGGGCACCAGCTCCCAGATCTCCGACGGCGCGGCGGCCGTGGTCGTGATGAGCAAGGCCAAGGCCGAGGAGCTGGGCCTGGACTGGCTCGCCGAGATCGGCGCCCACGGCAACGTGGCGGGCCCGGACAACTCCCTGCAGTCCCAGCCGTCCAACGCCATCCTGCACGCCCTGAAGAAGGAGGGCCTGGCGGTCGGCGACCTGGACCTGGTCGAGATCAACGAGGCCTTCGCCGCCGTGGCGGTCCAGTCAATGAAGGACCTCGGCGTGTCCACGGAAAGGGTGAACGTCAACGGCGGCGCCATCGCGCTGGGCCACCCGATCGGCATGTCCGGCGCCCGTCTGGTGCTCCACTTGGCGCTCGAGCTCAAGCGGCGCGGCGGCGGGGTCGGCGCGGCGGCGCTGTGCGGTGGCGGAGGCCAGGGTGACGCACTGATCGTGCGGGTACCGAAGGCGTAAGCAATCTCCTTGTGCGGGTCTGTACGTCGGTGAAGTGAACGGAGCTGTTTGATGCAGGACGTCTCCTCTCTGGTGGCCCAGGCCAGGGAAGGCCGGCCGCGGGCCGTGGCCCGGCTGATCTCCCTGGTGGAGGGGGCGTCCCCGCAGCTCAGGGAGGTCATGGCGGCGCTGGCCCCGCTGACGGGCAACGCCTATGTGGTCGGCCTGACCGGCTCCCCGGGCGTGGGCAAGTCGACCTCCACCTCGGCCCTCGTCACGGCGTACCGCAAGCAGGGCAAGCGGGTCGGTGTCCTGGCCGTCGACCCGTCGTCCCCGTTCTCCGGGGGCGCCCTGCTCGGAGACCGCGTCCGTATGTCGGACCACGCCTCCGACCCCGGGGTCTACATCCGCTCGATGGCCACGCGCGGCCACCTGGGCGGCCTGGCCTGGTCGGCCCCCCAGGCGATCCGGGTCCTCGACGCGGCCGGCTGCGACGTGATCCTGGTCGAGACGGTGGGCGTCGGCCAGTCGGAGGTGGAGATCGCCTCCCAGGCGGACACCTCCGTCGTCCTGCTGGCCCCGGGCATGGGGGACGGCATCCAGGCGGCCAAGGCCGGCATCCTGGAGATCGGCGACGTCTACGTCGTCAACAAGGCCGACCGGGACGGCGCGGACGCCACGGCCCGCGAACTCAACCACATGCTGGGCCTCGGCGAGGCCCGCGGACCCGGAGACTGGCGCCCGCCGATCGTGAAGACGGTGGCGGCCCGCGCGGAGGGCATCGACGAGGTCGTGGAGGCGCTGGAGAAGCACCGCGCCTGGATGGAGGAGCACGGCGTCCTCACCGAACGCCGCACGGCCCGCGCCGCCCGCGAGGTGGAGACCATCGCGGTCACGGCCCTGCGTGAACGCATCGGCGACCTCCACGGCGACCGCCGCCTGAGCGCCCTGGCGGAGCGCATCGTCGCAGGCACCCTGGACCCCTACCGCGCGGCGGACGAGCTGGTCACGGGTCTGACGGAGGGCTGAGGCGGGGCCCGACCTGCCGATGCCCCCGCCGAGGGGCGGTATGGCTGCGCTGGGGTGGCGGCCGCGGTGGTCATGGCCGTGCGGATGGAGTGGGGCGTCGCGGGTGGAGTGGATCGTCGCGGGTGGGCCGGAGTCCTGCCGCGCGGCGGACGAGCCGGTGGCGGGGCCGGCGCAGGGCTGCGGCTTGCCGCCCGCCGATGGCCCCGCCGGGGGTCCTGCGGCGCCGAGTCCCCTGCGGAGTGCATCGTCGCAGGTGGGCGGGGTCCCTGCGGGCGGCTCGTGAGCGGGTGGCGGGGTCACCCCCTGGTCAACTCCCGCGCCGTGCCGTTATCTTGATCTGCATGTCCCTCTTCTTGGCGTAGAGCGCGCACCGGATCGCGAGGTCGGCCATCGGCCCCCGCGTCCTTCGGTGTCCCCTCTTCCGCCTCTCGCAGAGGAACTTCAGCGTGTCCACGCATCCTTCGCGGCCCTCGTACGCCGCCGTGCTGCGCGTCCCGTACGCGCGCCGTACCTTCGTCTCCGCCCTGACGGCCCGCCTGTGCTACGGCACGGTCTCGATCGCGGTCCTGCTGTCCGTCACCCGGGCCACCGGGTCCTACGCCGTCTCCGGCGCCGTGATGTCCCTGTTCGGCGCCACGGCGGTCTTTCTGATGCCGTGGCGGGCCACCCTGGTCGACCGCCACGGCCCCCGCCGGGCCCTGCTGCCCATGGCCGTCCTCTACGGCGCCCTGCTGACCCTCCTGGCCGCCTTGACCTGGCGCCCGGGCGCACCCGCCCCGGCCATCGCCACGGTCGCCGCCCTCACCGGCGCCTGCGCACCTCCGCTGGGCCCGACCATGCGCGCCCTGTGGAGCGAACTCGTCGAAGACAGGCGCCTGTTGCAGCGCGCCTACAGTCTCGACGGGGTCGCCGAGGAGCTGCTCTACGTCTCCGGTCCGGCCCTCGTCGGCGCCCTGCTCGCCGTGGCACCGCCCGCCTGCGGCATTCTGCTCAGCGCGTTCCTGATCGTGGCCGGCACCGGCGTCTTCGTCACCTCCCCGGCGCTGCCCGGCCCGCGCCCCACACCCCCCAGGCAGCGGCGCCTCGGCTCCCTCTCCGGCCTGCTGGCCCCGGTCGCCGTCGCCGCCGGCGCCGGACTCGCCCTGAGCGGCGTGGAACTGCTGGTGATGGCCTTCGCCACGCAGCGGTCGTACGACACCGGGGTGGTCCCCTGGGTGCTGGGCGCCCTCTCGGCGGGCAGTGCGGTGGGCGGTCTGGTCAACGGGGCGGTGGAGTGGCGTGCCCCCGCCCGGGCCAGGCTGTGCTGGTTCGCGGCGGGGCTCGGCCTGATGATCGCCACGGCGGCCCTGGCCCCCGGCCTGTGGACGCTCACGGCGGTCATGGCCTGCGCCGGAGCCTTCCTCGCTCCCGCCCTGACCACGGCCTACCTCCTGGCCGACGATCTCGCGACCGAGGGCACCCGCACCCGCTCCGGCGCCTGGGTCAACACGGCGATAAACGCGGGCAGTTCGGTGGGAGCACTGGTGACGGGCCTGCTGATTGGCCGGCTCCCGCTGGGGGTGTGCTTCGCGCTGTCGGGCGCGGTGGGCATCCTGTCGGCCGCCATCGCCCTGGCGGGCGGCCGCCGTGCCGCCGCTGCGGTGCCCGCTCCGCAGCGGCCGTCGTACCTGTCGTGACTCCGGGCAGCCTCAGGGACGCCCCCGCTGCCCCCGCAGGTGCTCGGCGATCGGCTTCAACGCCTTGTCCAGCTCCGTCAACGCCTCCGGTGACAGCAGATCGATGAAGTGCCGCCGCACCGATGCCACATGGTGCGGCGACACCTTCTGCATCGTCTCCATCCCATGCTCGGTCAGCACGGCGTACAGCCCCCGCCGGTCGGACTCGCAGTTCTCGCGGCGCACCAGGTTCGCGTTCTCCATCCGCGTGATCTGGTGCGAGAGCCGGCTCTTGGACTGCAGTGTCGCGGAGGCGAGGTCGCTCATCCGCATCCGTACGTCGTCCGACTCGGACAGGTTCACGAGGATCTCGTAGTCGTTCATAGTCAGGCCGAACGGCTGCAGATCCTTCTCCAGCTGGTACGTCAACAGCCTGTTGACCTCCAGGTGGGTGCGCCAGGCGCACTGCTCCGCATCGGTCAGCCAGCGCGTGGCCGTTTCGGTCTCCATGAATGAAGTCTACCTAAGAAGTTGAATGGCGAACTATTTCGGATGATGTGACAGTGCGCACGCGTTCGACGTCACACTCCGCAGACTACCGCTCACAGCCCGAAGCGACGCTGGAGGTCTCCCAGCTGTCCGGGAAGGCGCGGTACACCCGACGGTTGCGGACCGTGTCCGCCCGGACCCGTTCCGCCACCTCCGGGGACTCCCGGTCCGGACGGAACGACCCCCGTCGCCGGCTCGTCCATGACGGCCTCCGACGACTGCAGAAGGACCGTCCCGGCACCCACGAACTCGAACTGGTGCTCCTCGCCGGAAACCCCGCCGAGGCCTGTCATCGCACGTAGACCGCCCAGTACCCCCGTCAGATACCCGTGGTCGTAGTGATGGCACGGCGAGGGGCAGTCGGCCCACCCGACGAGTGCCTGCGGGTCGACCCGGATCGGAGGTTCCATGAACACCACCGGACCGTTAGATGCGGCGACAAACTTGCCGGTTCCGATAAGGGTCAGAAAACCCGGCACGATCGATTGTTTGAGCGCGAGACTTGGCTGAAAAGCGAGCAGGTTGCCCGCGCGAATGGTCAAGTTCCCGTCGTCCAGGTCGTAGGAATTGACGTCGAAGGCCCGGTCGGCGAGCAGCATCCGGCCCGAGCCCTGCGCCACGACCCAGTCGCTCGCGTGCAGTGGCGAATGGAATGAGGTACGGACAAGTCGGTCGAGTCGCCCGTGCCCGATCCCGTTGAACTCGATCGCCCCGTAGTAGGCGATCATCTTCCCCTTCTGCAGGAACCACTGCCCGCTCTTGAGCTCGACGCTGAACGTGTACTTGTTGACGTTGTCGTCGACGGGCAGCGTCGCCGGGTCGTACACGACCGGTCCGGCCGGGCCGGCGCCCGAAGGTCCGTAGGTGCTCACAGCTTCTCCTCCGACGCCTGGACGAACACCGTGCCGCTGCCGCTCAGCTCCAGCTGGAAGGCCTCGCCGGAGCCACGGCCCACCATCTCGCGCCAGCCGAGCGCCGCCGACAGCTTGTTGCGCACCTCGCCGTGGTGGGCGACGTAGGCCTGTGGGTCGACGTGGACCGGGTGCTGCGGGGTGATCGGGATCTCGAAGACGCCGCCGTGCGCCATCACGGCGACCGAGCCCTGGCCCTGGAGGGTGGTGGTGAACAGGCCCTGACCGGTGACCTGGCCCCGGACCATGCCCATGACCCCGCCCTGCGAGCCCATGAACATCGTGCCCTGGCGCAGCGTGCCCTCGAAGGCGAGCAGCCGGTCCGCCTCGACGTACAGCGTGTCGCCGGAGAGGTCGATGACGTGGACGTGGTGACCGCCGTGCCCGAAGAACACCGTGCCGCTGCCCTCGACGGTCATCAGCGGGGTCGCCTCGCCCGTCACCCGCCGCCCGAGCATGGACATCAGCCCGCCCTGGCCGCCCTGGATGTTGGGCGTGAAGGACACGTCGCCCCGGTAGGCGAGCATCGCCCCGCGCTGGCTGAACAGCCGCTGTCCGGGCAGCACGGTCGCCTCGACCATCTTGGAGTTGATCTCCCGGAACGCCATGTCTACAGATCCCCCGCGATCGTGTTCCGCTCGCTCGGCTGCACATAGACCAGTCCGTCGCCCTCGAAGCGGATCTGGAAGGCCTCGCCGCCGCCTTCCCCGAGGAACGTGCGGAACGTCACACCGGACTGGAAGGACTGCCGTACGTCGCCCTGATGGGCGATGTACGCCCCCGGGTCCACGACCAGCGGATACTGCGGGCTCACGCGCAGCACCACCGCCGGGCCGTCGGACAGCAGAGCCGCCTGCCCGTGCCCCTCGACCGTCGTCGTGAACAGCCCGTTGCCCTGCGAGGCGCCGCGCAGCCCCGTGAACGTCGTACCCGTCCGCAGCCCGGCGTCCGTCACGAGCAGATTGCTCGACTCGACGTACAACTTCTCCCCCTGGAGGCTCACGAGGTTGATCTCCGAGGCGCGGTCCGCGAACCAGCACGTCCCGTGCCCCTTCACCTCCATCACGTTCATCTGCTCGCCGGTGAGCCTGCGGGTGACCATCCCGCGCAGCCCCTCACCACCGCCGGTCAGCTTCTTGAAGGTCATCTGCCCGTCGTACGCGACCATCGAGCCGTTCTTCGCCTTCACGGCGTCCCCGGTCATGTCGACGGCGAGCACCTTGCTGCCTTGGAGTCGGAACATCGCCACGCAGCGAAAGTAGCGGCGGCGCGGGTGGACGGAACAGGCCCCGTGGGTGGATACCGACCCTGAGCGGACCCCTAGGGCGACCGTTTGCCACAATGGCGTGACGTTTGTGCTTGCGTTCACAAACCGTGGACGTCTCTCCCACCGAAGGTGACCCGTGGACATCAAGACCGCCACCGCCCTCCGCCGCCTCCGCCTGGTCTCCGCCCCGGAAGCCGTGTCCTTCCTGATCCTGCTCGTCTGCTCGGTGCTGAAGCGGACCACGGACTTCAACGCGGTCCCCGTCATGGGCGCGGTCCACGGCGTCCTGTTCGTCCTCTACGTGCTCTTCTGGGCGGACGCCTGGAACCGCACCAAGTGGCCGCTGAAGACCGCCGCCCTGTACTTCGTCCTGTCCGTGCTGCCCACCGGTGGTTTCTTCGCCGAGCGCAAGCTCAAGCGCGCCGCCGAGGACGAGGTCATCGCCGCCCGCGCCCGTCAGGAAGGGGTTGTCAACGCATGATCGTCGCCTTCTCCGTGACGCCCCTCGGCGTCGGCGAGGACGTGGGGGAGTACGTCGCCGACGCCGTCCGCGTGGTCCGCGAGTCGGGCCTGCCCAACCGCACCGACGCCATGTTCACCTCGATCGAGGGCGAGTGGGACGAGGTCATGGACGTCGTCAAGCGCGCCGTCGCCACAGTGGAGGAACGGGCGCCGCGGGTTTCCCTCGTCCTCAAGGCCGACATCCGACCCGGTGTCACGGACGGGCTCACGTCCAAGGTGGAGACGGTCGAGCGGCACCTGGCGTAGCCGCGGCCCCGCATCCCCTCAGGCCGGCTGTCCTGCCCTCAGCGCCATCCCCAGCGGTGTTCGTTCGTACGGGACCTGGTGGCCGTAGCGCCGCGGCTCCACGCGGCTCGGGCTGCTGATGTGCGCCCTGCCCGTCGGCACGGTGGCCGGTGAACTGTTCGCGGGGGCCGGGCTCGGGCCGGTGACCCGCGAGCGCGTCGCGCTCCCGCTGCTCCGCCTGGCCCCGCTGCCGTACCTCGGCTACGCCCTGCGCCCCGGGCTCGCCGTGTCCTTGTTGCTCCTGGTGCTGTCCGGCGCCGGATCGGCGTACACCCTGGGGCCGGACCAGTGGTTCGTGCGGGCGGTGCCGCAGGAGTTGCGCGGGCGGGCCATGACCGTGCTGAGCGCCGGACTGATGACCGCCCAGGGCCTCGGCATGGCACTGGCCGGGGTGGTGGGCCAGGAGGCGGGGGTGCGTACGGCCGTCGCCGGCGCGGGTGCGGCGGGTGTGCTGTGCTGCTGCGGGCCGGCCGTGGTGGCCCGCGCGACGCAGGGCCGGGAGGCGGCCGCAGACCGGGGGCGCCCGAAAGCCGAGACGGGGCTGCCCCGAATATGACTGGCCGGTAGGGTCTGATGACGTGCCGAAGCCTCTCAGCCTCCCCTTCGACCCCATCGCCCGTGCCGACGAGCTCTGGAAGCAGCGTTGGGGAAACGTGCCGTCCATGGCCGCGATCACCTCGATCATGCGGGCCCAGCAGATCCTGCTCGCCGAGGTGGACGCGGTGGTCAAGCCGTACGGACTGACGTTCGCGCGCTACGAGGCGCTGGTGCTGCTCACCTTCTCCAAGGCCGGCGAGCTGCCGATGTCCAAGATCGGTGAGCGGCTCATGGTGCATCCCACGTCCGTGACGAACACCGTGGACCGGCTGGTGAAGTCCGGCCTGGTGGCCCGGCGGCCCAACCCCAACGACGGCCGCGGCACCCTCGCCGTGATCACCGACAAGGGCCGCGAGGTGGTCGACGCGGCCACCCGCGACCTGATGGCCATGGACTTCGGGCTCGGGGCGTACGACGCGGAGGAGTGCGCGGAGATCTTCGCGATGTTCCGCCCGCTGCGGATCGCGGCGCACGATTTCGACGACGACTGACCGGCGACCGACCCCGGCCAAGATCTCCCGGAACGGGTGGTTACGCTCGACTGCATGAAGAAGAGCGTGCTGACCCGTTACCGCGTCATGGCCTACACCACGGGTGTCCTGCTGGTGCTGCTGTGCCTGAGCATGATCGCCAAGTACGGGCTGGACATCAGCGGTGCCGCCGACGTCACGCGCGTCGTCGCCATCGCCCACGGCTGGCTGTACGTCGTCTACCTCGTCGTCGCCTTCGATCTGGGCTCCAAGGCGAAGATGCCGGTCGGCCGGCAGCTGTGGGTGCTGCTCGCGGGCACGATTCCCACCGCCGCCTTCTTCGTCGAGCGCAAGCTCACCCGCGAGCTGGAGGCCAAGGTCACCGACCGGGCCCCGGCCGTCGCCAAGGCGTAGCACACCGCTGGTCCCACTGCCGTACGAGTGCCGTACGGCAGTTGGCCATCGACATTTACTAGGACGTCCTAGTAAATTCGATGGTATGGACGCTCACGCCATCGAGGAGGGCCGCCGACGCTGGCAGGCCCGCTACGACGCCGCGCGCAAGCGCGACGCTGACTTCACCACGCTCTCCGGCGATCCCGTGGAGCCGGTGTACGGGCCCCGACCCGGGGACACGTACGAGGGATTCGAGCGGATCGGGTGGCCCGGGGAGTACCCCTACACGCGCGGGCTCCATCCGACCGGCTACCGCGGGCGTACCTGGACGATCCGGCAGTTCGCCGGTTTCGGCAACGCCGAGCAGACCAACGAGCGGTACAAGATGATCCTCGCCGCGGGCGGCGGGGGTCTGTCCGTCGCCTTCGACATGCCGACCCTGATGGGCCGCGACTCCGACGAACCGCGCTCGCTCGGCGAGGTCGGGCACTGCGGGGTCGCCATCGACTCGGCCGCCGACATGGAGGTCCTGTTCAAGGACATCCCGCTCGGTGACGTCACGACCTCCATGACCATCAGCGGGCCGGCCGTGCCCGTCTTCTGCATGTACCTGGTCGCCGCCGAGCGGCAGGGCGTGGACCCGTCGGTCCTCAACGGCACGCTTCAGACCGACATCTTCAAGGAGTACATCGCACAGAAGGAATGGCTCTTCCAGCCCGAGCCGCATCTGCGCCTCATCGGCGACCTCATGGAGTACTGCGCGGCCGGCATCCCCGCGTACAAGCCGCTGTCCGTCTCCGGCTACCACATCCGCGAGGCGGGCGCGACGGCCGCACAGGAGCTGGCGTACACGCTGGCCGACGGCTTCGGCTACGTCGAGCTGGGGCTCAGCCGCGGCCTGGACGTCGACGTCTTCGCGCCCGGCCTCTCCTTCTTCTTCGACGCGCACCTCGACTTCTTCGAGGAGATCGCCAAGTTCCGTGCCGCACGCCGGATCTGGGCCCGCTGGATGCGGGACGTGTACGGCGCGCAGACCGACAAGGCCCAGTGGCTGCGCTTCCACACGCAGACCGCCGGTGTCTCGCTGACCGCGCAGCAGCCGTACAACAACGTGGTCCGTACGGCCGTGGAGGCGCTGGCCGCCGTGCTCGGCGGGACCAACTCGCTGCACACCAACGCCCTCGACGAGACCCTCGCGCTGCCCAGCGAGCAGGCGGCCGAGATCGCGCTGCGCACGCAGCAGGTGCTGATGGAGGAGACCGGGGTCGCCAACGTGGCCGACCCGCTGGGCGGTGCCTGGTACGTCGAGCAGCTCACCGACCGGATCGAGGCCGACGCGGAGAAGATCTTCGAGCAGATAAAGGAGCGGGGCCTCAGGGCGCACCCGGACGGGCGGCACCCGATCGGGCCGATCACCTCCGGGATCCTGCGCGGGATCGAGGACGGCTGGTTCACCGGTGAGATCGCCGAGTCCGCCTTCCGCTACCAGCAGTCCCTGGAGAAGGGGGACAAGCGGGTCGTCGGTGTCAACGTCCACACCGGGTCGGTCACCGGGGACCTGGAGATCCTGCGGGTCAGCCACGAGGTGGAGCGCGAGCAGGTCCGCGTGCTCGCCGACCGCAAGGGCGCACGGGACGAGGCCGCGGTGCGCGCGGGGCTGGACGCCATGCTGGCGGCCGCGCGGGACGGCGGCAACATGATCGAGCCGATGCTGGACGCCGTACGGGCCGAGGCGACGCTGGGCGAGATCTGCGGGGTGCTGCGGGACGAGTGGGGGGTGTACACCGAGCCGGCGGGGTTCTGAGCGCGGTCAGGCGGACGAGGTGAGCCCCACGAGCAGGACGCGCGTGAAGCTGCGCACCCACTCCTCGTCCGCCGCCTTGCCGCTCACCAGGGTGCGGTGCACGACCGCGCCCGCCACCACGTCGAAGATGAGGTCCACCGTGCGGGCGGACTCCCGCGGATCGGGTTCCGGCGGGAGTTCGCCCCGTTTCTGCGCCCGTGCGCGGCCCTGGAGGACCAGCCGCATCTGACGCTCCACGATGGAGGTGCGGATGCGCTCGCGCAGGGCGTCGTCGCGGGTGGCCTCGGCGACCACCGCCATCAGGCCGCTCTTGGCCTCCGGGCGGGCGAGGATCGCCGCGAACTGCAGGACCACGCCCTCGATGTCGGCGGCCAGGCTGCCCCGGTCGGGCAGTTCCAGCTCGTCGAAGAGTTCCGCCACGGCGTCGACCACGAGTTCGTTCTTGCCGGCCCAGCGCCGGTAGAGGGTCGTCTTCGCAACCCCTGCCCGCGTCGCCACGTCCCCCAGAGTGAGCTTGGACCAGCCCAGCTCCACCAGCGCCTCCCGGGTCGCGGCCAGGATCGCCGTGTCAGCGGCGGCGCTGCGCGGGCGTCCGGTACGGCTGGCGGGGGTGCGGCTCTGCATCCCTTGACCATAACCGGCGGGTCCTGTGGCGTCGTGAGGGAGATCACCGGGGTGTGGTGTCGCGCGGACCCCGCATGGCATTACGCTACGGGTCGTAGCGAAAGCTCGTGAGGGACGTACACGGGCGCGACCATGAGGCGTGGGGTGGGGACCCGGCGCCCCGGCGCACGACTTTTTCATTCAGGCGCGGGAACGGGGGAGGATAGACGCATGCAGCCACGGAACATGTCCATGAGCGGCGTCGTCGACCTCGCCGCGGTGAAGGCGGCCCAGGAGGCCAAGGCCAAGGCCGAGCAGACGCGCGCCGAAGCCGCCCGGCACGGCGGCGCGGGGGCTGTCGCCCCGACCGATCTCGTCATCGACGTCGACGAGGCGGGATTCGAGAGGGAAGTCCTCCAGCGGTCCGCCGAGGTGCCCGTCGTCATCGACTTCTGGGCCGAGTGGTGTCAGCCCTGTAAGCAGCTGAGCCCGGTCCTGGAGCGCCTGACCGTCGAGTACAACGGGCGCATCCTCCTCGCCAAGATCGACGTCGACGCCAACCAGATGCTGATGCAGCAGTTCGGGGTGCAGGGCATCCCGGCGGTGTTCGCCGTCGTCGCGGGGCAGGCGCTCCCGCTGTTCCAGGGCGCGGCCCCCGAGGCACAGATCCGGGAGACCCTGGACCAACTGGTGCAGGTCGCCGAGGAGCGGTTCGGGCTGACCGGCCTGACCGTCGACCCGGACGCCGAGCCGGGCGGCCCCGCCGAGAACGCGCCGGCGGTCGGGCCGTACGACGCGATGCTGAACGCCGCCGCCGAGGCCCTGGACGCCGGTGACCTGGCCGGTGCCGTCCAGGCCTACAAGAACGTGCTGGCCGACGACCCGGGCCACCCCGAGGCCCAACTCGGTCTGGCGCAGGCCGAACTGCTCCAGCGGGTGCAGGGCTTCGACCCGCAGCAGGTCCGTCAGGAGGCGGCCGGCAAGCCGGCCGACGCCGACGCGCAGATCGCCGCGGCCGACCTGGATCTGGTGGGCGGGCATGTCGAGGACGCCTTCGGGCGGCTGATCGACACCGTGCGGCGCACGGCGGGCGAGGACCGCGACAAGGTGCGGCTGCGGCTGCTGGAGCTGTTCGAGGTCGTGGGGCCCGAGGATCCGCGCGTGGTCGGGGCGCGCAGGGCGCTGGCGCGGGCGCTGTTCTGACCAGTCGCTAAACGCCACGGCTTGTGATGCCGGGGTGAAAGATTTGCCGACGAGGCGTCACGGCGACGGTGCTTTACCAAATCTTGGTAATTGCACGTGCTGTTACTCGGAGTAAATCAAGGCCGTTGATCTGTCTGGTTTCGTCCAGGGATCAACGGCTTTGCTCTGCCCAAAGATGCGACCGAGTGTCGCGCTCCGAGACCGGCGGGTCGTCCTTCGGTTATCCCGCCGTTACTAGCCAGTAACGAACCCCCTTGTGTCCGGGGCGAGAATGCACCACGATCGGCGACGCTCGGTCCATTCCCGTACCCCGGCAGCCGGTTGGGTCACGGGAGACTCTGGGTCCCCACCGGGCAGAGCCGGCGGCAGTGGCGCCGGCTCTAGGGCAGGGGGGTCTTCGCCGGACGGCGAAGCCTGTCCAGCAAGGTTGTGCGTGATGCGTGTCAGGCGCGACCAGTGGTTGTCGCTCGGGGGTGATCGCCGGTGATTCGGGCGCGGTTCGCGCCACCGAGCGCAGGCGCTCTCCTTTCCGAGGACGTAGCACTTCTCCCATCCCTGCCCGGATGAGCCGTCCACCGCGGCGCTCCGAGCCAGGAGATGTACGTCCGAGAAGGAGGAAATATGGAGTCCCAGGTGCGTGGCGGGACCAGATGGAAGCGGTTCGCTGTGGTCATGGTGCCCAGCGTGGCCGCCACAGCGTGCATAGGTGTCGCCCTCGCGCAGGGCGCTCTCGCGGCCTCGTTCAGCGTGTCCGGCCAGCAGTTCAAGGTGACGGCCGACACGCTTCACGGCAAGGGTTTCGCGCAGTACGGAGCGATCGACAACGGCTACACGCTCGACGGGAAGAAGACGGCCCACCCGGTCGCCGTCTCGTCGTTCAATGACGCCACGATCACCAACATGTGCCAGTCCGTGGTCACCCCGGACGTGCCGTTCTTCGGCTCGGTCACCCTCCGCCTGGAGGCCGGTGGCAAGGGGCACGACGCGGTCCAGGCACACAACCTCTACATCGACCTCGATGACCTGAAGGCCGATGCGACCTTCAACAACATCGACATCGGTGTGGCCGCCAAGGACGCCAACAAGGGTCCGGGCATGAAGGGCAACGGCGAGCAGGCCAACCCGTACGGTTTCGCCCAGCAGGCGGACTCGGCGGACCTGACCGGCGTTCAGCAGACGGCGTGGGCCACCACCGCCGGCACCTTCAAGCTCAGCGGTCTGCACATGTCGCTGCACGAGGGTTCCGGCAAGGGAATCGAGTGCTACTAGGCACTCGATGACGGGCGGGGGAGCCGACGGCGCCCCCGCCCGTTCCATCATCGGCCGCGCGCCTTCACGCGTGGCGCACATCACCACCACAGCAACGCCGCACCAGGGAGCTGTTTTCCATGAGCGCCGAGACTCCTGCCGCCGCATCCGGCCAGTTCGCCCACCGGAGGCTGCAGTTCCGCGCCTGGCGGGGCACCCGTCCGTTCTGGGCCGGGCTGTACGTCCTGCTCAGCGGTCTTCCGATCATGTACTTCCCGTACTTCCACCTCCAGGTCGGACATCTGACGCTGGCAATGGCGACCACGGCGGGGGCCGGCTCCCTGATCATCGGCGTGCTGCTCATCGTCCTGGGCATCAGCCTCTGGTTCCAGAAGCACGTACAGACGTTCGCGGGTGTCGCCGCGATCCTGCTGGCGCTGGTCTCCCTCCCCGTGTCCAACTTCGGTGGCTTCATCATGGGCTTTCTGCTCGCCCTGATCGGTGGGGCGATGGCCGTGGCCTGGTCGCCGGGCGCGACGCCGCAGGAGGAGCCGCCGGGCGAGGCAGCCCCGGGCGAGGGCGGCGCCCCGCAGGCCGCACCGCTGCCGCAGCGGCACGTGGACGGGGTGGGCGATGCGGGCCCCTACCAGGGCTACCCGGCGCTGGGGGAGAACGACCTGTCAGGAACGAGCCCGGCCAACGGGGCGAACGGGAGGCACAGTGCCGGCTGACGAGGTGACCCGCGGGACCGATGCGGAGGGGTCCCGCGCGAGAACCGGGCCACGCCACGCGGCCCCCAGGAAGCAGCTGTTCACCAGGTTCCACATGCCGGCCGGCAAGGCGATAGCCTCCGTGGCGATGCCGACCGCGGTGCTGATGGGCATGGGCTTCACGTCCACGCTGGCGCTCGCCGACAGCGGCAGCAGCCCGTCCCCGTCGACCACGTCCAAGAGTCTGACGGCCGACGAGTACAAGGACTGCGTCAAGCAGGTGAACGGCAAGGACAGCACGTCCTCGCCGTCGCCGTCCGCCTCCGCCGGCGCGTCCGACTCGGCCTCTCCGTCGCCCTCGGCGAGTGCCGACGCGAAGGACGGCAAGAGCGCGAAGGACGCGAAGGGCTCCAAGGATTCGGGTTCGTCCTCCTCGTCGGACTCGGGCTCCGGCGACCAGGCCACGCCGAAGCCGACCGCGACCTCCGGCTCGGGTTCGGGCTCCGGCTCCTCGGGTTCGGGCGGTGCCACGGCCACGCCGTCGCCGTCCGCGTCCAAGAGCAGTGGCGGTCTGCTGGACACCATCGGCGACACGCTCGGCGGCCTCCTCACCGGTGGCAAGGACTCCGGCGGCTCGTCCGCGAGCCCCACGCCGTCCGCGAGCCCGTCGGCGAGCGAGTCGGCCACGCCGGACGCGGCGTCCTCCGCGGCCTCCGGCTCCAAGGTCACCGACACCGTCAAGGACACCGTCTCCAAGGTCGGCAAGACGGTCGGGGACACGGTGAAGAAGACCACCGGCACGGTGTCCAAGACCGTCGACGACACCGCCAAGGCGGCCAAGGACGCGGCCGCGTCGGCGACTCCGAGCCCGTCCGCGAGCGCCTCGGCGGGCGACTGCCCGGCGGCCACGACCGACGAGAGCGGCGTCGACAACAAGGTGCTGGTGGCGGACGACCCCTGGTACCTCAACGCCAGCTCGCTGCTGCTCAAGGGCGCCGACTACAAGGGCGTCGTCGAGGTGAAGGCGGCCGACGGCACCACGAAGAAGGTGCTGAAGTACGTCATCTCGGGCGGCACGGACATCGGGGACCTGCACCAGACGGTGAACGACAAGCTGTCGGGCAAGACCTACCACGTGCAGGCGTCCAAGGGTTCGACGTCCACCATCACCGGCGGATCCACGACGATGTACACCGAGAGCATCTCGGGCAACCTGTTCGGACTGATCCCGGTGACGTTCAGCCCCGACAGCCCGCCCCCGCTCAACATCCCGCTGATCTACTTCACCCAGGTGAAGGTGGTCCAGGCCGGCCAGTTCGGCGGCAACCTGCACGTGCCCGGCATGCACGTGTACACGACCGACTGACCGGTCGCGCAAGCCCGTTCGGGAGCCGCAACACCGGGGCCCGGTCCTCCACCGAGTGGAGGACCGGGCCCCGGCCTTTGACGGAGAGCACAAGGGCGCCCCCTGTCACAGGGGGCGCCCTCCGCGCTGTACAACCGCCTTACGGCGCCGTTCAGTTGCTCTGACCGCCCAGGTGGTGGACGCGGAGCATGTTGGTGGTGCCGGGGACGCCGGGAGGCGAGCCGGCGGTGATGATGACCGTGTCGCCCGCGTCGAAGCGGCCCAGCTTGGCGATCTCCTGGTCCACCAGGTCGACCATCTCGTCGGTGGTGTTGACGAACGGCACGACGTGCGACTCCACGCCCCAGCTGAGGGTGAGCTGGTTGCGGGTGGACTCGTCCGTGGTGAAGGCGATGATCGGCTGGGTCGCGCGGTAGCGGGAGAGGCGGCGCGCGGTGTCACCGGACTGGGTGAAGGCGATCAGGCCCCGGCCACCGAGGAAGTCGGCGATCTCGCAGGCCGCGCGGGCCACCGAACCACCCTGCGTGCGCGGCTTCTTGCCCGGCACCAGCGGCTGCAGGCCCTTGGAGAGCAGCTCCTGCTCGGCCGCCGTGACGATCTTCGACATCGTCTTGACGGTCTCGACCGGGTACGCGCCCACGCTGGACTCGGCCGACAGCATGACCGCGTCGGCGCCGTCCAGGATCGCGTTGGCCACGTCGGAGGCCTCGGCGCGGGTCGGACGGGAGTTGGTGATCATCGACTCCATCATCTGGGTCGCCACGATCACCGGCTTGGCGTTGCGCCGGCACAGCTCGATCAGGCGCTTCTGCACCATGGGGACCTTCTCGAGCGGATACTCGACGGCGAGGTCGCCACGGGCCACCATCACGGCGTCGAACGCCGCGACGACGTCCTCCATGTTCTGCACCGCCTGCGGCTTCTCCACCTTGGCGATGACCGGGACCCGGCGGCCCTCCTCGTCCATGACGCGGTGCACGTCCTGGACGTCCTTGGCGTCCCGGACGAAGGACAGCGCGACCATGTCGCAGCCCATGCGGAGGGCGAAGCGCAGGTCCTCGATGTCCTTCTCGCTCAGCGCGGGCACGTTGACGGCCGCGCCGGGCAGGTTGATGCCCTTGTGGTCGGAGACGACACCGCCCTCGATGACGATCGTCTTGACCCGCGGGCCCTCGACGTCCAGGACCTTCAGCTCGACGTTTCCGTCGTTGATCAGGACCTGGTCGCCGCGCGACACGTCGCCCGGCAGCCCCTTGTACGTCGTACCGCAGATGTGCTTGTCGCCCGGCACGTCCTCGGTCGTGATGACGAACTCGTCACCGCGCTCCAGCTCGACCGGACCCTCGGCGAAGGTCTCCAGGCGGATCTTCGGGCCCTGCAGGTCGGCGAGGACGCCGATGGCCCGGCCGGTCTCCTTGGACGCGGCCCGGACGCGGTCGTACCGCGCCTGGTGCTCTGCGTGGGTGCCGTGGCTGAAGTTGAACCGGGCCACATTCATGCCCGCCTCGATCATGGCGACGAGCATCTCGTGGGTGTCGACCGCGGGGCCGAGAGTACAGACGATTTTCGAACGGCGCATGGGGCGATCCTATCGGTTTGTTTCGCTACGGAATATTCCGTCTGGCGGAAGATACAAATGAGTGCCACACCGCTCAGGTGCTATTCAGTTGTTCTTTCCGACCAGTGCGTAGGTCTGCGTCGCGATCTCCAGTTCCTCATCCGTCGGCACCACGGCGACCGCGACACGCGCGTCCTTCGGAGAGATCAGCCTGGCCACGTCCGCTCGCACCGCGTTCAGCTCCGGGTCGACCGCCAGGCCCAGCCCCTCAAGGCCCGCGGCCGCGGCCTCGCGCACCGGCGCCGCGTTCTCGCCGACACCCGCGGTGAAGACGACCGCGTCCACTGTGCCCAGGACGGCGTAATAAGCGCCGATGTACTTCTTGAGCCGGTGAATGTAAATGTCGAAGGCGAGTGCGGCTTCTTCGTCGCTCTCGTCGATCCGGCGGCGGATCTCCCGCATGTCGTTGTCCCCGCACAGGCCGAACAGACCGCTCCTCTTGTTGAGAAGAGTGTCGATCTCGTCCATGGACATTCCGCCAACCCGGGCCAAATGGAAGATGACGGCCGGATCCAGATCGCCCGAGCGCGTGCCCATCACCAGCCCCTCCAGCGGCGTCAGCCCCATGGAGGTGTCCACGCACCGGCCGCCGCGGACCGCCGAGGCCGACGCCCCGTTGCCCAGGTGCAGCACGATGACGTTGACGTCCTGCGGCGCCCTGCCCAGCAGCCGCGCGGTCTCCCGCGAGACGTACGCGTGCGAGGTGCCGTGGAAGCCGTAGCGGCGGATGCGGTGCCGGTCGGCGATCTTCGGGTCGATCGCGTAGCGCGCCGCGGACTCCGGCATCGTCGTGTGGAACGCGGTGTCGAAGACGGCGACCTGCGGCAGGTCGGGGCGCAGCGCCCGGGCGGTACGGATGCCGGTGAGGTTGGCCGGGTTGTGCAACGGGGCGACCGGGATCAGCCGCTCGATCTCGGCGATCACCTCGTCGTCGACGACGGTCGGCTCGGTGAAGAACATGCCGCCGTGCACCACCCGGTGCCCGATCGCCGCCAGTTCCGGCGAGTCGAGACCGAGGCCGTCCCGGCCCAGCTCCTCCGCGACGGCCTTGAGCGCGGCCTCGTGGTCGGCGATGGGGCCGGTGTGCTCACGGGTGTCGCCGGTGGTGAGACAGGTGTGCTTGAGCCGGGAGGTCTGCTCGCCGATGCGCTCCACCAGGCCGGCGGCCAGCCTGCTGGAGTCGCTCATGTCGAGCAGCTGGTACTTCACCGACGAGGAGCCGGAGTTGAGGACGAGGACACGGGACGCGGTCACGGTGAATCTGTTGCTCTCTGTGGTCAGTTGGCGGGCGTCTGGGCCTGGATCGCCGTGATGGCGACGGTGTTGACGATGTCCTGGACGAGCGCGCCCCGGGACAGGTCGTTGACCGGCTTGCGCAGGCCCTGCAGGACCGGTCCGACGGCGATCGCGCCGGCCGAACGCTGCACGGCCTTGTACGTGTTGTTGCCTGTGTTGAGGTCGGGGAAGATCAGGACCGTCGCCTGCCCGGCGACGTCGGACTGGGGCAGCTTGGTGGCCGCGACCGACGGCTCCACGGCCGCGTCGTACTGGATCGGACCCTCGATCTTCAGGTCGGGCCGGCGCGAGCGGGCCAGCTCGGTCGCCTCGCGCACCTTGTCGACGTCGGCGCCCGAACCGGACGTACCGGTGGAGTACGACAGCATCGCGATCCGCGGCTCCACGCCGAACTGCGCGGCCGTACCCGCCGACTGGGTCGCGATGTCCGCGAGCTGTTCGGCGTTGGGGTCCGGGTTGACCGCGCAGTCGCCGTAGACCAGCACCTTGTCGGCCAGGCACATGAAGAAGACGGACGAGACGATGGACGAGTCCGGCCGGGTCTTGATGATCTCGAAGGCGGGCCGGATGGTGGCCGCCGTGGAGTGGACGGACCCGGAGACCATGCCGTCGGCCAGCCCCTCCTCGACCATCAGGGTGCCGAAGTAGTTCACGTCCGACACGACGTCGTAGGCCAGCTCGACCGTGACGCCCTTGTGGGCGCGCAGCGCCGCGTACTTCTCGGCGAAGGAGTCGCGCAGCTCCGAGGTGGCCGGGTCGATCAGCTGGGTGTCGCCGAGGTCGATGCCGAGGTCGGCGGCCTTCTTGCGGATCTGGTCCTCCGGCCCGAGCAGGGTCAGGTCGCAGACGCCCCTGCGCAGCAGCACCTCGGCCGCGTGCAGCACCCGCGCCTCGGTGCCCTCCGGCAGCACGACCCGGCGCTTGTCGGAGCGGGCCTGCTCCAGCAGCTTGTGCTCGAACATCATCGGGGTGACCCGGTCGCTGCTCGGCGCCGAGACCCGGCGGGCCAGGTCGGCGGTGTCGGCGTACCGCTCGAACAGGCCGAGCGCGGTCTCCGCCTTGCGCGGGGTGGCCGCGGTCATCTTCCCCTCCAGGGAGAAGAGCTGCTCGGCGGTGGGGAAGCTGGTGCCGGCCACGGAGAGCACCGGGGTGCCCGGGGCGAGGCGGGCGGCGAGGGTGAGGATCTCGTCGCGCGGGACCTCGTTCAGGGTGAGCAGTACGCCGGCTATCGGCGGGGTGCCGGCGCTGTGCGCGGCCAGCGAGCCGACGACCAGGTCGGCGCGGTCGCCCGGGGTGACGACCAGGCAGCCGGGGGTCAGGGCGGCCAGCAGGTTCGGCAGCATCGCGCCGCCGAAGACGAAGTCCAGCGCGTCCCGGGCGAGGCCCGAGTCGTCGCCGAGCAGCACCTTGGCGTCGAGCGCATGGGTGATCTGGGAGACGGTCGGGGCGGACAGCGCGGGCTCGTCGGGGACGACGTAGCAGGGCACCGGCAGCCGGTTCGCGAGCCGCTCGGCGATCGCGTCGCGGTCCTCGCGGGCCACCCGGTTGGTGACCATCGCGAGCACGTCGCAGCCGAGGCCGTCGTAGGCGCGGTAGGCGTTGCGCGTCTCGGCCAGCACGGACTCGGCGGTCTGCTTGCGTCCGCCGACCACGGGGATGACGGACGCACCGAACTCGTTGGCCAGGCGGGCGTTCAGGGACAGCTCGTCCGGGAGCTGGGTGCCGGCGAAGTCGGTGCCGAGGACGAGGACGACGTCGTAGTCCCGGGCCACCAGGTGGAAGCGGTCGACCAGCGCGGAGACCAGTTCGTCGGTGCCCTGCTCGGCCTGGAGGGCGGACGCCGCGTGGTAGTCCATGCCGTAGACCGTCGCCGGGTCCTGCGAGAGGCGGTAGCGCGACCGCAGCAGCTCGAACATCCGGTCGGGCCGGTCGTGGACGAGCGGCCGGAAGACCCCCACCCGGTCGACCTGCCTGGTCAGGAGCTCCATGACCCCAAGCTCCACGACCTGGCGGCCGTCACCCCGGTCGATCCCGGTCACGTACACGCTGCGCGTCACGCGTCCACTCCGTTCCTCATGTCATATGTGCGGAATGTCGCCTCTTCGGCATAAAAATCGCCCACCAAGGTGAGCAGAACCCTCTTGACAATACCCCCGGTGCCGGATAAGGCGCCCGTCAAGTAACTCAGTGCCCCGGCGGACGTGGAACAATCGGCACTGGCTCACCGGCACCGACAGCGAGCAGGAGACACAGCACGATGCGCATCGGAGTTCTCACCGCAGGCGGCGACTGCCCCGGCCTGAACGCCGTGATCCGTTCGGTCGTGCACCGCGCGGTGGCGCAGTACGGCGACGAGATCATCGGCTTCGAGGACGGCTTCCGGGGTCTGCTCGACCGTCACTACCGCGGCCTCGACCTGGACGCCGTCAGCGGCATCCTGGCCCGCGGCGGCACCATCCTCGGCTCCTCCCGGCTGGAGCGCGACCGGCTGCGCGAGGCCTGCGAGCGGGCCACCGACATGGTCGAGGAGTTCGGCATCGACGCGCTGATCCCGATCGGCGGCGAGGGCACGCTCACCGCGGCCCGCATGCTCTCCGACGCGGGTCTCCCCGTCGTCGGCGTCCCCAAGACCATCGACAACGACATCTCCTCCACCGACCGCACCTTCGGCTTCGACACGGCGGTGGGCGTCGCGACCGAGGCGATGGACCGTCTGAAGACGACTGCCGAGTCCCACCAGCGCGTGATGGTCGTCGAGGTCATGGGCCGGCACGCCGGCTGGATCGCCCTGGAGTCCGGCATGGCCGCCGGCGCCCACGGCATCTGCCTGCCCGAGCGCCCCTTCGACCCCGCCGACCTCGTCAAGATGGTCGAGGAGCGCTTCGCCCGCGGCAAGAAGTTCGCCGTCATCTGCGTCGCCGAGGGTGCCCACCCGGCCGAGGGCAGCATGGACTACGGCAAGGGCGCGATCGACCAGTACGGCCACGAGCGCTTCCAGGGCATCGGTACGGCGCTCGCGTACGAGCTGGAGCGGCGCCTCGGCAAGGAGGCCAAGCCGGTCATCCTCGGCCACGTCCAGCGCGGCGGCGTCCCCACCGCCTACGACCGCGTTCTCGCCACCCGCTTCGGCTGGCACGCCGTCGAGGCGGCCCACCGCGGCGAGTTCGGCCGGATGACCGCGCTGCGCGGCACCGACATCGTCATGGTGCCGCTCGCGGAGGCGGTCACCGAGCTGAAGACGGTCCCGAAGGACCGGATGGACGAGGCGGAGTCGGTCTTCTAGCGACAAGCGGCTGAGCGGCGGGGCGGCGGGGCGGCTAGGCCGTCCGCTCCGCCACCGCCGTCCAGAAGTTGTCCACTATCCGGTCGAGGAAGTCCCGGCCGGACTCGCTGGACTTCCGGGTACCGCCGCCCCAGCTGAGGGTCGCGGCCATGTGTCCCTGGTAGTCCTGGTGCAGTGCCTGGAGGACCCCCTCCAGGATGCCCTTGTCCAGCGGGACCAGCTTCAGCACCGGCCGCACGTAGGCCTGCCAGCGGGTGGTCACGGCGCTGTGCAGCAGGTCGGTGAGCTTCTCCTCACGGCCCGTGACGGTCACGAAGTCCTGCAGCGCCAGGCCGAGCACCTCGGCCAGCGCGGCCGACTGGCGCTCGTTGCCCCGCCACTGCCCGCTCTCCTCCATCCGCAGATAGCCGCGCAGCTCCATGCTCACGGCATGGGCGACGTCCTCGGCGGCGAGGGCGCGGGCGATCCGGTGCTCGCGCAGGGTCCGCGGGCGGCCGATCAGCTCACCCGGCGAACACCACAACACGCCTGCCAGCGCGGTCAGTTCGGCATTGGCGGGGGCGGACGTGCCCCGCTCCCAGGCGATGACGAGATCGGGGGTGACATAGGGCAGGCCGTACGAGACCCGCATGCCGTAGGCGACGTGTTCGGGGCCCATGCCGAGCGCGGCACGCAGTCTGCGGGCGGCCGGGGCGTTGAAGGGGAGGGCTGAGGGTTGGCGCACCTCGCACAAGCTAAGCCCGTCGGCCCCTGCTGGCTACGGTCTGTTCGGACAGGATCACGGATTGTCGGAACGTACAGTTCCGGCCGTTCGGTATGTAACGGGCGGAATACCTTCCCGGATCATCCCTTGACCGCCCCGCCCAGCGCGAACCCGCCGCCCAGTCTGCGCGCCACCAGCACGTACAGCAGGATCACGGGCGTCGAGTAGATCACGGAGAACGCGGCGAGCTGGCCGTACGCCACCATGCCCCGGTTGCCGAAGAAGTCGTTGATGCTGACCGAGGCCGGCATCTGGTCCGGGGTGAGCAGCAGCATGAACGGGACGAAGAAGTTGCCCCACATCATCACGAACGAGAAGACGGTGACGACGGCGAGCCCGGGCCCCATCAACGGCAGCACGACGCGGAGCAGTGACTGGAGCGAGGACGCGCCGTCCGTCCAGGCCGCCTCCTCCAGTTCCTTCGGTACCCCGTCCATGAAGTTCTTCATCAGCCAGATGGCGAAGGGGAGTTGGGAGGCGGCGAAGAACAGGATCGTGCCCTGGAGGGTGTCGATGAGGTTCACGCGGACGAACAGTGCGTAGACCGGGACCATGATCGCGGTGATCGGCAGGCTCGTCGCGAACAGGATCGCCAGCAGGAAGGGCCGGTTCAGACGGGAGCGGAAGCGGGAGAGCGGGTAGGCGGCGAGGGCGGCGCAGGCGACCGTGAGTGCCGTGGCGCAGCCGCACAGGACCAGGCTGTTGAGCAGCGGGGTGTAGGTGATGTCCGGGGTCAGTACGGCGCGGAAGTTGGCCGTCGTGAGCCCGTCGGGGACGCGGACCCTGAGGTCGGCGTGCGGGTCCACGGCGGACAGCACCACCCAGGCGAGGGGCAGTGCGAAGGCCACGGCGACGGCGAGGAGGGCCACGTCCGCGGCGAGGCGGCGGGAGGTGCGATTGCGGGGCATGTCCGGGTCACACCTCCGTGCGCAGCAGACGCAGATAGACGACGGAGAACAGGGATCCGACCAGCAGCAGGAGCAGGGCGACCGCGGTACCGTACCCGATCATGCTGTTCTGGAAGGCCTGTTCGTACATGAAGAGCGGAAGGGTCTGGCTCTTGTTGCCGGGGCCGCCCCGGGTCATCACCCAGATCAGTCCGAAGACGGAGAGCGTCTGCAGGGTGTTGAGCATCAGGTTGGTGGCGATCGAGCGGCGGATCATCGGCAGCGTGATGTGCCACATCCGCCGCCATCCGCCGGCCCCGTCGACCTCGGCGGCCTCCGTGATCTCGGCCGGGATCTCGTCCAGAGCGGCCGAGTACACGAGCATCGAGAACGCCGTACCGCGCCAGACGTTCGCGAAGGACACCGCGAGGATCGGCAGGGTGAACAGCCAGTTCTCGCGGGGGAGATGGAGCCAGTCCAGGATGGCGTTCAACGTCCCCTCGCGACGGAAGAAGGCGTACAGCAGGAAGCCCGCGACCACCTCCGGCAGCACCCAGGCCGTCACCACGACCCCGCCGGTGATCGTGCGCACCGGCTTCGACGCCCGTTTCATCAGCGCGGCCAGCGCGAGCCCCAGGGTGTTCTGCCCGACGAGCGCGGACAGCACGGTGAACACCAGCGTCAGCCACACGGCGTTGAGGAACGCGTCGTCGTGGAAGGCCCGCCGGAAGTTGGCGAACCCGACGAACGACGCGTGGGCCTGCCCCGTCAACTGCAGGTCGGTGAAGGCGATGTAGACGCAGTACGCGATCGGCCCGGCGAGGAAGAGCAGGATGAGGACGACGGCGGGGGTGAGGGGGAGTGCCCGGGTGAACCGGCGCCGGAGCCTCACTTCTGGACCACTTGGCCGCCGGTGACGTCCTTCAGCGTCGAGTCGTACGTACTCGCGGCCTTCTGCGCGGAGGAGTCACCGGTGGTCACGCTCTCCATCGCCTCCTGGATGGCTGTCGACACCTTCGGGTACGCCGGATACGCCGGCCGGTAGTGGGTGGCGGACACCAGGTCGGTGAAGAACTTGATGCCGGGCTGGGCCGTGGCGTACGACGGGTCGGCGGCGACGTCCTTGCGGACCGAGATGCCGGAGTTGGCGATGTACCACTTCTTGGCGTTGGCCTCCGTCTGCATCGTCTTGATGAAGTCGAAGGCGAGGTCGGCGTGGGCGGCCTTGGCCGGGACGGCCCACGTCCACCCGCCGGACATGCTCACCTTGCCGGGTGCCTGCCCGTGCTCGGTCGGCATGTACGCGAGGCCGAGCTGCTTGGACCAGCCGGGCCAGTCACGGCCACTGCCCGGCAGCCAGTTCTGCGGCAGCCAGGAGCCGTCGAGGTCGATGCCGAGTTTGCCCTGGGGGAGCAGCTCGCCGACGACGGTGGTGTAGTAGTTGGGGTCGAGGGCGTCGGAGACGTCGGGCCCGAGCTTCTCCTTGTAGGCGCTCTCGACGAACTTCAGCGAGTCCGTGAACCCCTGGCTCCCCGCGATCCACTTCTTGCTGCCGCTGTCGTACAGGGGATCGGACTTTCCGTCGCCGGTGCCGTAGAGCAGCATCTCCATGCCCTGCATGGTGGCCCGTTCACCGGCCGGTTTGCCGGTGTAGACGTTGAGCGGGACCACGCCGGGGACCTTCTGCTTGATGGTCCGGGCGGCGGCGAGGACGTCGTCCCAGGTCCTGGGCTGCCAGTTCAGCGGCAACCCGGCCTTCTGGAACACCCGCTTGTCGAACCACAGCCCCCGGGTGTCGGTCCCGTCCGGCACGCCGTACGTCTTCCCGTCCTCACCCCGCGCCGACGCCTTGGCGTTGTCGAGGAACTGCTGCCAGTCCGGCCAGTTGGCGAGATAGGGGTCGAGGGGCTTCAAGTACCCGCTGGTGGCGTCGGAGTTGATGAGGAAGGTGTCCTCGTAGACCAGGTCCGGCGCGGTCCGTGGCGAGCGCATCATCTGCTGGACCCTGGTGTAGTAGTCGGAGTCCGGTGCCTTGATCGGCACGAACTGGACCTTCTTGCCCGGGTACTTCTTCTCGAACTCCTTCTTGATCCCCGCGAGAAAGGTGTCCATCACCTTCACGGAATTGTCCGTCGACTGCTTGTAGGACACCCTGAGTGTGTTCGGGCTGCTTCCGGAGCCGTTGCCGCAGGCGGTGAGGGTCGCTGCGGCGAGGGTGAGGGCGACGAGGGCGGCGGCGGTGGGGCGCACGGGCACTACCTCCTACATGCTCACTTCGTTGTGGCGCGGAGATGGCTGCCGTGAACGTAAGAGGAATGGTCTAGTCAGGTCAATGGATGTGCGCGGGATTGGCGTACGGAGCCGTGCCCCGGTGTCCCGCGTGCTCATCTGCCCTGCGGCACCCACCGGTACACCAGCTCCGGCCGCCCCACCTGCCCGTACTGCGGGCTGCGGGCCGCGCGGCCCGCTTCCACCAGGTGTTCCAGGTAACGGCGGGCCGTGATGCGGGAGATGCCGACGGCCTCGGCCACGCCGGCCGCGGTCAGGCCCCCGGGGGCGTTGCGCAGCGCTCCGGTCACCCGCTCCAGCGTGGGCGCACTCAGCCCCTTCGGCAGCGCCGCGGGCGACGGCGCACGGAGGGTCGCCAGGGCGCGGTCGACCTCGTCCTGTCCGCTCGCCTCGCCGGCCGCCGCGTGGAACTCGGCGTAGCGGACCAGGCGGTCGCGGAGCGTGGCGAAGGTGAAGGGCTTCAACACGTACTGGACGACGCCGAGGGAGACGCCCTCGCGGACGACCGCCAGATCCCGGGCCGAGGTGACCGCTATGACGTCCGCGTGATGGCCGGCCGCGCGCAGGGAGCGGGCGAACTGCAGGCCGTGCACATCGGGCAGATGCAGATCGAGCAGGAGCAGGTCCACGGGGGTGCGGTCCAGGAAGCGGCGCGCCTCCGCGCCCGTGTGCGCCTTGCCGACCGCGACGAACCCCGGCACCCGGCCGACGTACATCACATGCGCGTCGGCGGCCACCGGGTCGTCCTCGACCACCAGCACCCTGATCACCGGTGCGTCCGTCATCTCGCGCCGCCTCCTGGCACCGTGGGGCCGCTTCCCAGATCCTTCGCCCCGCCTCCCGGCCCCGCAGAAGCCGTGCGCGTCGGCAGTCGTACCTCGAACACCGCTCCGCCCTCGCCGTTCTCGTCGGACTCCGCCACCGTCAGCGTGCCCTCGTGGCGGGCCACCGCCTGTCGGGCCAGGGCCAGACCGAGCCCCCGCCCGCCGGGCCCGGCCGGCTTCGTGCTGAACCCCCGTTGGAATACCAGGTCGGCATGGGCGGGGTCGACACCGGGGCCGGTGTCGGTCACCCGCAGCACCACCTCGCTGTCCGAGGCGTACGCCGTCACCGTCACCCGTGCCCCGCCGCTGCCCTGCGCCGCGTCCACCGCGTTGTCGATCAGGTTGCCGAGGATGGTGACGAGGTCACGTGAGGACAGCTCCCGCGGCAGCAGACCGTCGTCCAGGCGGCTGTCCGGGGACACCACCAGCTCCACGCCCCGCTCGTGGGCCTGGGCCGTCTTGCCGAGCAGCAGGGCCGCCAGCACCGGTTCGCCGACGGCCGCCACCACCCGGTCGGTCAGCGCCTGCGCCAGCTCCAGCTCCGCCGTGGCGAAGGACACCGCCTCCTCGGCCCGGCCCAGCTCGATCAGCGACACCATCGTGTGCAGCCGGTTGGCCGCCTCGTGCGCCTGCGAGCGCAGCGCCTGGGTGAAGCCCCGCTCGGAGTCCAACTCGCCCATCAGGGACTGGAGTTCGGTGACGTCGCGCAAGGTGACGACCGTGCCGCGGTGCTCGCCGCCGGACACCGGGGAGGTGTTCACCACCAGCACCCGGGCCGCCGTCAGATGCACCTCGTCCACCCGGGGCTGCGAGGACAGCAGTGCGCCCGTCAGCGGGGCGGGCAGACCCAGTTCCGCCACCGAGCACCCGATCACGTCGGCACCGGAGCCGGTGCCGACGCCCAGCAGCTCCCGCCCGCCGTCGTTGATCAGCGCCACCCTGTACTGGCCGTCCAGCATCAGCAGGCCCTCGCGGACCGCGTGCAGCGCCGCCTGGTGGTAGTCGTGCATCCGGCTCAGCTCGGTGGCGTTCATGCCGTGGGTGTGGCGGCGCAGCCGGGCGTTGGCGACGTACGTGCCGACCGCGCCCAGCAGCAGCGTCCCGCCGGCCACGCCCAGCAGGGCCGTGACCTGGCCCCGGACCCGGGCGCTGATCTCCTCCACCTTGATACCGGCGCTGACCAGGCCGATCACCCGGCCGTCGGCCTCGACCGGGGTCACCGCGCGGACGGAGGGGCCGAGGGTGCCGGTGTAGGTCTCGGTGAAGGTGTGGCCGTGCACGGCGGGGCCGATACGGCCGAGGAAGCGTTTGCCGATCTGCGTCGGGTCGGGGTGGGTCCAGCGGATGCCGTCCGTGTTCATGATCGTGACGAAGTCGACGTCCGCGTCCCGGGTGACCTGGAGGGCGTACGGCTCCAGCTCGGCCGAGGGGTCGGAGGTGTGGATCGCCGAGCGGACCGAGGGGGCGTCCGCGATCGACCGGGCCACCGCGGTGACCTGGCGGACCGCGGCGTCCTCGGCCTGCCGCCGGTCGCTGACGTAGGTGAACAGCGCGTACCCGGCCACGACCAGCGCGATCAGCACGGCCTGCATGGCGAACAGCTGGCCCGCCAGGCTGCGGGGACGGGGGAGGCGGGGGACGCGCATGTCAGCAGTGTGCCCCTCCGGTTAAGCGTGAACTAAATGAACGGAAGGGTGACCGCCCTCACAGGGCGGGAGATAGTCACGGCATCCCCCACAACGCCCGGACGTGAGCCGCACGCCGGTGATGCCGACGAAGACGTCAAGGAGGGCAGCCGTGGCCGCCAGCACCCCCGATACGGCACCTGCCGCACCCCGTGCGAAACGGGACCGGACCCACTACCTGTACATCGCGGTCATCGCGGCGGTCGCGCTCGGCATCGCCGTGGGGCTCATCCGGCCCGATGCCGCGGTCGAGCTGAAACCGCTCGGAACCGGCTTCGTCAACCTGGTCAAGATGATGATCTCGCCGATCATCTTCTGCACGATCGTGCTCGGCATCGGGTCCGTGCGCAAGGCCGCCAAGGTCGGCGCCGTGGGCGGTATCGCCCTCGGCTACTTCCTGGTGATGTCGCTGGTCGCGCTCGCCATCGGCCTCGTCGTCGGCAATGTGCTCCACCCGGGTGACGGCCTGCACCTGACCGAGGCGATCAAGCAGACCGGTCACGCCCAGGTGGACGGCAAGGCGCTGGGGCCCGTCGACTTCGTCCTGTCGATCATCCCGACCACGCTGGTCTCCGCCTTCACCGGGGACGAGGTCCTCCAGACGCTGCTGGTGGCCCTGCTCACCGGGTTCGCGCTCCAGGCCATGGGCCCGGTCGGGCAGCCGGTGCTGCGCGGCATCGAGCACGTCCAGCGGCTCGTCTTCCGCATCCTGGCGATGATCATGTGGCTCGCGCCCGTGGGTGCCTTCGGCGCCATCGCCGCGGTCACGGGTTCCGCCGGCATCGACGCGCTCAAGAGCCTCGCCGTGCTCATGCTCGGCTTCTACATCACCTGCTTCCTCTTCGTCTTCATCGCGCTCGGGGCGCTGCTGCGGATCGTCGCCGGGGTGAACGTCCTCTCGTTCCTCAAGTACCTCGCGCGCGAGTTCCTGCTGATCCTGTCCACCTCCTCCTCCGAGTCCGCGCTGCCGCGGCTGATCGCGAAGATGGAGCACCTGGGCGTCAGCAGGCCGGTCGTCGGCATCACCGTGCCGACCGGGTACTCCTTCAACCTCGACGGCACGATGATCTACATGACCATGGCGTCGCTGTACATCGCGGACGCGCTCGGTACGCCGATGTCGATCGGCGAGCAGATTCCGCTGCTGCTCTTCCTGCTGCTGGCCTCCAAGGGCGCGGCGGGCGTCAGCGGCGCCGGTCTCGCGACCCTGGCCGGCGGCCTCCAGTCGCACAAGCCCGCGCTGGTCGACGGGGTCGGGCTGATCGTCGGCATCGACCGCTTCATGAGCGAGGCGCGCGCGCTGACCAACTTCGCGGGCAACGCGGTGGCCACCGTGCTGGTGGGCACGTGGACGAAGGAGATCGACCAGGAGCGGGTGCGGCGGGTGCTCGCCGGGGAGCTGCCGTTCGACGAGACGACGCTGATGGACGAGGGGCGGGTAACGGTCACCGACGTTGCGGAGCAGAGGGAAGAGGAGCTGGCCAAGGCCTGAGCCACTCCGAGAACTCCGGATGTCCGGCCCGGCCTGAACCCGGGCCGGGCATCCGGCATCCGCTACGGCCTTCCACTCACCTCGGCCACCAGCGCGGTGGCCGTCGGGGCGGGCATGCCCGCAGCGGTCAGGACCGTGACCGTGGCGGAGCGGCCCGCCTCCGCCGCTGTCAGGAGGCCGTCGTTCACCGCCTCCATCACCGCGAACAACAGCTGCTCGTGCACGTACGCCAGCGCCGGGGCCGGCAGGGGTGAGCGGAACGTGCCCTCGTCCAGGCCCTGCCGGAGCACCCGGACCTTGCTCTCGCGCAGCGGCGCGAGGCGCTCGCGGATGCCCTGCACGGTGACCGTGCGCTGGGCCAGGGCGACCAGCAGGCGGTAGCGGTCGGCGATCTCCCAGATCGCGAGCACCGAGCGGGCCACCGCCTCCGCCGGGTCCGTGACCCCCTCGCGGGCTCCCGCGTCCGCGTCCGCCAGCGTCTGGACGGCCTCGTCGACGAGCGTGCTGATCAGCGCCTCGCGGCTGGGGAAGTGGCCGTACACCGTCCGTCGTACGACACCCGCGGCGCGCGCGATCTGGTCCATGGAGGCGTCGGGATCGCGCAGGAGCTCAGCGAGGGCGACGTCGAGGATGCGGCGCCGGTTGGCGTCGGCGCGGCTGTTACCCGTGGTCATGGCAGTCATTCTGCACGCTCCTCCTCGACTTGCACAGTGTTGTGCAGCGGCGTACATTGCACATGGTTGTGCAATTGCACTTCGCTGTGCAAGTCCGCACCGTTCCGCACGTACCGTCGCGATCCGAGGAAGGCGACCCCTGCCATGCGACTCGTCATGACCGAACCGGTCGAGAAGATGGAGCGCCCGTACGCCCGGCGCTGGTGGGCACTGCTGGTGCTCTGCCTGAGCCTGCTGATCATCGTGATGGCCAACACCGCCCTCACGGTCGCGGCGCCCGACATGACGAAGGACCTCGGGCTCTCCAGCGCCGACCTGCAGTGGGTGATCGACGGCTACACCGTCCCGTACGCCGCGCTGATGCTCCTGCTCGGCGCGATCGGCGACAAGTACAGCCGGCGCGGGGCGCTCGTCCTCGGCCTCGTCGTGTTCGGCGGCGGTGCCGTCTTCGGGTATCTCGCCGACAGCTCGACGACCGTCATCGCGGCCCGCGCCGTGATGGGCGTCGGCGCGGCGCTGATCATGCCCGCCACGCTCTCCCTGCTCGCCGCGACCTTCCCGCGTGCCGAACGCGCCAAGGCGATCGTGCTGTGGACCGCCACCGCCGGCCTCGCCATCGCCGCCGGACCGGTCGTCGCGGGCGCGCTGCTGCGCGACCACGGCTGGTCCTCCACCTTCCTGATCAACGTGCCCATCGCGGCCGTGGCGATCGTCGGCGCCCTCGTCCTCATCCCGCCGTCCAAGGCCGGCCACCAGGACCGCATCGACTACGTCGGCGGCCTGCTCTCCGTGATCTGGACCGGCTCGCTCGTCTACATGATCATCGAGGGCCCGCACTTCGGCTGGAACGCGAAGGCGATCACGGCCGCGGTCGTCGCCGGCGCCGGCCTGGCGGCGTTCATCCTCTGGGAGCTGCGCCACCCCCGTCCGATCCTCGACGTGCGCCGCTTCACCGGCCGCCGCTTCGCGGGCTCCAACCTCGCCGTCGCCCTGTTCTTCCTCGCCGTCTTCGGCGCCTTCTACTACCTCACCCAGCACCTCCAGTTCGTCCTCGGCTACGACGCCCTGGAGACCGGTGTACGGATGCTGCCGCTGGCCGGTGCGGTCTTCGTCGGCTCGGCCCTGACCGGCTGGCTCACCCCGCGCGTCGGCATGAAGTGGACGGTCAGCGCGGGCATGGTCGGCGGCACCACCGCCCTCGCCCTGCTGACGCGGGTGGACGCGGCCTCGACGTACAACGACTTCATCGCCCCCCTGATCATCCTGGGCCTCGCCATCGGCCTCGCCCTGTCGCCCTGCACCGACGCCATCATGGGCGCCTTCCCGGAGTCCGAACTCGGCGTCGGCGGCGCGGTCAACGACACCTCGCTGGAGCTGGGCGGCTCGCTCGGCATCGCGATCCTCGGCTCGCTGCTCGCGACGTCGTACGGCAACCACCTGAGCGACGCCACGGCAGGCAGCAAGCTCCCGGCGAGCGCCCTGGACACGGCACAGGACTCGGTCGGCGCCGGCTACGCGGTCGCCCAGGGCATCGGCGACAAGGCGCACGCACTGGCCGCGCAGGCGGCCAAGGCCTCGGACCCGCACCAGGCCGCGCAGCTCAAGCAGCAGGCCGCCGAACTCGCCGCCGGCGCACGGCAGATGGCCGACGCGGTCGGCTCCTCCTTCTCCTCCGCCGTCGCGCACACCAGCCTGGTCGGCGCGGTGATCCTCGGCATCGGCACGGTTCTCGTGGCCGTCCTGCTGCCACGCCGTGAAGCCGCCGCACCCGAGGTGAAGACCGAGGAGAGGGAACTGTCGGACAGCCTGGCCGGCTGAGCGCTCCGCGCTCCCGTCCACTAACGTGCCGTTCCGTAGCCGACGGAACGGCACGTTCGCGCGTGGCGTCCGTATCCGTAAGTCAGTACGTCCATGGAGGCACGGGGGATGAAGATCGACTGGGACCGGCGGACCTGCGCGCGCAAGGGGCATGTGACCTACGCGCCCGACGATCCCCGGCTGCGACCGCGGCTGCACGCCGAGACCGCGCTCGGGGACGTCTGGCGCTGCCTGCGCTGCGGTGACTTCGTGCTGGGTGAGCCGCACGGCTCGGGACCGGCCGGTGACGCCCCGCTGGTGCCGCGCGGCAAGGTCCTGCGGGACCTGTTCATCCTGCGCTTCCTGTCGATCGAGCGGGCGGTGCGCGGGGTGTTCATCGTGCTGGTCGCGGTCGCGGTGTGGAAGTTCAGCAACAGCCAGGACGCGGTACGCAGCCTCTTCAACGAATACCTGGACGTCTTCCGCCCGGTGTTCCGCCACTTCCACTACGACCTCGACCACTCACCGGTCGTCGGCTCCATCCAGAAGGTGTTCGGCTACAAGCACTCCACGCTGGTCCTGGTCGCCGCACTGCTGCTGGCCTACGCCCTGATCGAACTGGTCGAGGCGGTCGGCCTCTGGTACGCCAAGCGCTGGGCGGAATACCTCACGGTGGTGGCGACGGCGGCCTTCCTCCCCCTGGAGATCTACGAACTCACCGAGAAGGTCAGCTATCTGAAGATCGTCACCCTCGCCCTCAACATCCTCGCGGTCCTCTACATCGCCGTGGCCAAGCGCCTGTTCGGCCTCCGGGGCGGCCGCAGGGCCTTCGAGGAGGAACGGCGGAGCGCCTCCCTGATGGAGGTGGAGGAGTCGGCCGGCGTCACGGTCTGACCTCACGCCCGGCTTGCCTTGACGTCGACGTCAACGCCTACCGTCGTGGACATGCGAATCGGCGAGCTGGCCGCACGGGCCGGGACCACCACCCGCACCCTGCGCTACTACGAGGCACGGGGGCTGCTGCCCGCCCGGCGTGACGACAAGGGGTACCGCACGTACGACGAGGGCGACGTCAGGCTGCTCCGGCAGATCCGGACGCTCCAGGACTTCGGGTTCGGCCTGGAGGAGACGCGGCCCTTCGTGGACTGTCTGCGGGCCGGGCATCCGCAGGGGGACTCCTGCCCGGCCTCGCTCGAGGTCTACCGGCGCAAGCTGGACGAGCTGGACGCGCTCATCGGGCAGCTGTCGGCGGTGCGGGAGACGGTCGCGGGGCAGCTGCGGCGGGCCGAGCTGGCCCGCGACGCGCTGGCCGCCGAGGCGCTGGTTCCGGGCGGTCCGGAGCCCCTGTGCGAACTGGGAGGGCAGCAGCGGTGAGCAACGCGACGGGCGTGGCCGAGGTGCGGGACGCGGATTTCGAGACGGAGGTGCTGAGGTCGGACCTGCCGGTGCTGGTGGAGTTCACCGCCGACTGGTGCCCGCCGTGCCGGCAGATGGGCCCGGTGCTCAGCGCGCTCGCGGCCGAGGAGGGCGAGCGGCTGAAGGTCGTACAGCTGGACGTGGACACCAATCCGGAGATCACCAACGCCTACCAGGTGCTGTCGATGCCGACGTTCATGCTGTTCCGGGACGGTGAGCCGGTGAAGGCGATGGTGGGGGCGCGGCCCAAGCGGCGCCTGCTGGCGGAACTGGCCGACGTGCTGTAAATCCCCGCACCACCCAAAGAGAAATCCCCCGAGCAATTGCGCTCGGGGGATTCCTGTGCGTATATTCAATGGTTCGCGACTTCATTTGGAATAGTCGCGGAGAAGTTCAGTAAGCACAGTATATCCGGGCGGGAGCGGAATTGTCAAACACCGACTTTCCAGACGATGAATTGCGGCACGAGCAGGAATTCATCGACGGACTGTACGCGCGCGTGGACGTGTTGCGCGGCGATGCCGAGTCCTCGGTCGCGGACGCGCTCGCCCAGGGCGACAAGCCCATGCAGGCCCGGCTGGAGCGGGACATCCTGGTCGCCGAGCGATCGGGGCTGCTCGCCGCGCTGAACGCCGTCGACGGCTCGCTCTGCTTCGGCCGGATCGACCTCGCCGAGGGCCGCGCCCACCACATCGGCCGGATCGGGCTGCGCGAGGACGACGCCGAGCACACCCCGGTCCTCATCGACTGGCGGGCCGCCGTCGCCCGCCCGTTCTACCTGGCCACCGGGCACACCCCGATGGGCCTGCGCCGTCGCCGGCACATCGCCACCGAGGACCGGACCGTGACCTCGCTGCACGACGAGATCCTCGACCTCGGCGACGCCACCCGCACCGGGTACGAGGACCCGAGCGGTGACGCCGTACTGCTGGCCGCGCTGAACTCGGCGCGCACCGGCCGGATGAGCGACATCGTGCAGACCATCCAGGCCGAGCAGGACGAGATCATCCGGGCGCCGTACCGCGGGGTGCTGGTGGTCGAGGGCGGTCCGGGCACCGGGAAGACGGCGGTCGCCCTGCACCGCGCCGCCTATCTCCTCTACGAGTACCGCGAGCTGCTGGCCCGCCGGGCCGTCCTGATCGTCGGCCCCAACCCGGCCTTCCTCGGCTACATCGGCGAGGTGCTGCCCTCCCTCGGCGAGACCGGGGTGCTGCTCGCCACGGTCGGCGAGCTGTTCCCCGGGGTGAAGGCGAGTGCCGCCGACACCCCCGAGGCGGCCGCCGTCAAGGGCCGCGCCGACATGGCCGACGTGCTGGCCGCCGTCGTCCGCGACCGGCAGGCGCTGCCCGACCCGGTCCTCACGGTCGAGCACGACCGCGAGGTGCTGATGCTCGACGACGGTCTCGTCGGCGTCGCCCGCGAGCGCACCCGCGCCGCCAAGCTGCCGCACAACGCGGCCCGCGAGCACTTCGAGGGCCACATCCTCAACACGCTCACCGAGCTGTACGCCGAGCGCGTCGGCACCGACCCCTACGACGGCGGCAGCCTGCTCGACGCCGCCGACATCACCCAGATCCGCGACGAACTCGCCGAGAACCCCGAAGTCTGGTCCGCCATCGACCGGTTGTGGCCGAGGATCACCCCGCGTCGGCTGGTGGCCGACTTCCTCGCGGAACCGGAGGGGTATGTGAGCGACGCGGACGCGGCCGCCATCCGCCGCCCGGTGACCCGGGCGTGGACGGTCGCCGACGTCCCCCTGCTGGACGAGGCGGCCGAACTGCTCGGCGAGGACGACCGGTTGGCACGGGCCCGTGCCGACCGCGAGCGCGAGACGCAGATCGCCTACGCGCAGGGCGTGCTGGACGTCTCGTACGCCTCCCGGACGTACGAGTTCGAGGACAAGCAGGACAGCGACCCGGAGGCCTCCGAGGTGCTGTCCGCGCACGACATCATCGACGCCGAACGGTTCGCCGAGCGGCATGAGGAGGCGGACCACCGCAGCGCCGCCGAGCGGGCCGCGGCCGACCGCACCTGGGCGTTCGGGCACATCATCGTGGACGAGGCGCAGGAGCTGTCGCCGATGGCCTGGCGGCTGCTGATGCGGCGCAGCCCGACCCGCTCGATGACCCTGGTCGGCGACCCGGCCCAGACGGCGGAGGCGGCCGGTGTCGGCTCCTGGTCGGACATCCTCGCGCCGTACGTCGAGGACCGCTGGGAGCACACCCGGCTCGGCGTCAACTACCGCACCCCGGCCGAGATCATGGCGCTGGCCGCGGCCGTCGTACGCGCCGAGCACCCGGACTTCGAGCCGCCCAGCTCGGTCCGCTCGACGGGAGTACGGCCGTGGGTGCGCCAGGCACCCGACGATCTGCCCGGCGCGGTGGCCAAGGCGGTCGCCGAACTCACCCCGGCCGAGGGCCGCCTGGCGGTGATCGCCCCGCGCGAACTGCACCGCGCGCTGGCCGCCCGTCTGGACGGCGTCACGGCCGGCGCCGAGCCCGACCTCACCCGCACCGTCGTCCTCCTGGATCCCCGCCAGTCCAAGGGCCTGGAGTTCGACTCGGTCCTGGTGGTGGAACCGGCCCGGTACGGCACGAGCGACCTGTACGTGGCCCTGACCCGGGCCACGCAGCGGCTGGGGGTGCTGTACACGGCCGGTCTGCCCGAGGCGCTCAGGCGGGCCGCAGCCACACCGTAGCCAGCGGGGGCAGGGTCAGCCGGATGCTCGCGGGGCGGCCGTGTGCCCCCCGCGGCTCCGGTTTGACCGGGTCGGGGTGGGTCACGCCGCTGCCGCCGTAGCCGGTCGCGTCGGTGTTGAGGGCCTCCAGCCAGGCGGGTACGTCCTCGGGGACGCCGAGGCGGTAGTCGGGGCGGACCACCGGGGACAGATGGCAGACCGCGAGCAGCGGGGTGCCGTCGGCGGCCAGGCGCAGGAACGCGAAGACGTTGTCGTCGGCCGCGTCCCCGGTGATCCACTGGAAGCCCGCCGGGTCGGTGTCCCGCTGCCACAGCGCCGGGCTCGCGCGGTAGAGCGTGTTCAGGTCCCGGACCAGGTCCCGTACGCCCCGGTGGTCGGCCTCGGCGCCGTACGACGGGTCGAGCAGCCACCAGTCGGGGCCGTGCGCCTCGGACCACTCGGCGCGAACTCCTGCCCCATGAAGAGGAGTTGCTTGCCCGGATGGGCCCACATGAAGCCGAGGTAGGCCCGGTGGTTGGCGCGCCGCTGCCACCAGTCGCCGGGCATCTTTGACACCAGGGACTGTTTGCCGTGCACGACCTCGTCGTGGGAGAGCGGCAGGACGTAGTTCTCGCTGTACGCGTACACCATCGAGAACGTCATCTCGTGGTGGTGGTATTTGCGGTGCACCGGTTCATGGGCCAGGTACTGGAGCGAGTCGTGCATCCAGCCCATGTTCCACTTCAGCCCGAAGCCGAGCCCGCCGGTGTCGGTCGCCCGGGTCACGCCGTCCCAGGCCGTCGACTCCTCGGCGACGGTGACGACCCCCGGGCAGCGCCGGTAGACGGTCGCGTTCATCTCCTGGAGGAAGGCCACCGCGTCCAGGTTCTCCCGGCCGCCGTGCTCGTTCGGCGTCCACCGGCCCGGCTCGCGCGAGTAGTCGAGATAGAGCATCGAGGCGACGGCGTCCACGCGCAGCCCGTCGATGTGGAACTCCTCGCACCAGTACACGGCGTTCGCCACCAGGAAGTTGCGCACCTCCCGGCGCCCGAAGTCGAACTCCAGCGTCCCCCAGTCGGGATGGGCGGCGCGCAGCGGATCGTGGTGCTCGTACAGCGGCCGCCCGTCGAACTCGGCCAGCGCCCACTCGTCGCGCGGGAAGTGCGCCGGGACCCAGTCCATCAGCACGCCGATCCCGGCCTGGTGCAGCCGGTCCACCAGGTACCTGAAGTCGTCCGGCGTGCCGAGCCGGGCCGTGGGGGCGTAGAAGCCGGTGACCTGGTAGCCCCAGGAGCCGCCGAAGGGGTGCTCGGCGACCGGCATCAGCTCCACGTGCGTGAAACCCATCTCCGTGACGTACGCGGGCAGCCGCTCAGCCAGCTGACGATAGGTCAGGCCAGGTTGCCAGGAGGGGAGATGGACTTCGTAGACGGACAGGGGCGACTCGTGCACCGGGGTGTCACCCCGATGCTCCATCCACTCGGTGTCGGACCACGTGTGCTGCGAGGCGGTCACGATCGACGAGGTGGCCGGCGGGGCCTCCGTACGGCGGGCCAGCGGGTCGGCGCGCAGGGTGCGCGAGCCGTCCGGGCGGGTGATCTCGAACTTGTACAGCTCGCCCTCGCCGATGCCCGGCACGAACAGCTCCCACACCCCGGACGAGCCCAGCGAGCGCATCGGAAACCCGGTGGCGTCCCAGAAGTTGAAGCCGCCCGCGAGCCGCACCCCGCGCGCGTTCGGCGCCCACACCGCGAACCGGGTGCCGGACACCCCCTGCCGGACGGTGACGTGCGCGCCCAGCGCCCGCCACAGCTGCTCGTGCCGGCCCTCGCCGATCAGATGCAGGTCCAGCTCGCCCAGCGTCGGCAGGAAGCGGTACGCGTCCTCGGTCTCCAGGACCGTCCCCTCGTAGGCCACGAGCAGTCGGTACTCCGGTACGTCCGGCAGCGGCAGGAAACCCGAGAAGAAGCCGTCCCCGTCGTCGTGCAGCTCGGTGTGCCGCTCGCCGGTGACGACGGTGACGGACAGCGCGTACGGCCGCAGGACCCTGAAGGCGACGCCGCCCGGCACCGGGTGGGCCCCCAGGACCGTGTGCGGATCGTGATGGGTGCCGTGCAGGAGCCGTTCGCGGTCGGTGGTGTCCACGACGGCGGACTGGGTCGGCTTGTCGGTCACGGGCGGGCCTCCTGGTCGGGCGCGGCGAGGCGACGGATCGCCGAGAGCGGTACGGGCAGCCAGTCGGGCCGGTGCCGGGCCTCGTAGACGACCTCGTAGACCGCCTTGTCGGTCTCGTAGGCCCGCAGCAGCACCGGATCGGTGCGCGGGTCGCGGCCGGCCACCTGGGCGTACCCCGAGCAGAACGCGGCCCGGCACACCCGCGCCCAGTCCGGCGCCGGCGGGCTTGCCGAGTGGGCCGCGTAGTCGAAGGAACGCAGCATCCCGGCGACGTCCCGCACCGGCGGCTGCGGCAGCCGCCGTTCGGCGAGCGGCCGGGCCGGCTCGCCCTCGAAGTCGATCAGCGACCACTGCCCGGACGCCGAGCGCAGACACTGCCCGAGGTGCAGATCGCCGTGGATCCGCTGGGCGGTCCAGGTGTGGCCCTCGGCCGCGAGATCGTCCAGCGCCCGGTAGGCCTGCTGCAGTCCGCCCTCGTACGGCCGCAGCGCCGGCACCGCCTGGACGGCCGCCGCCAGCCGCTCGGTCATGCCGTCGGCCAGTGCCCGCAGCGGGGCGCGGCCGAGGGTGACCGCCGGCAGGGCGCGGGCGAGGGCGGTGTGCACCTCGGCGGTGGCCCGTCCCAGCGCCCGCGCCTCGGCGGCGAAGTCCTCGCCCTTGGCCAGCTCCCGCAGCGCCAGCTCCCAGCCGTCGGCGGCGCCGTGCACGAAGGGCTGGAGCACGGCGAGGACGTACGGCTCCTCGCCTGTCTCGGCGTGCGCCCACGCCGTCGGCGCCGGTACCCGCGAGCAGCCTTCGCGGGCCAGCGCGAGCGGCAGCTCCAGATCGGGGTTGACGCCGGGCACGACCCGGCGCAGCAGTTTCAGGATGAACGTATCTCCGTAGACGACCGAGGAGTTGGACTGCTCGGCGGTCATGAGCCGGGCCACGAGTCCCGCACGGATCTCCTGGCGCGGGTCGCGCTCGAAACGCAGCCCGCCGACGCGGGCCTGGGTGCGCAGGGCCTCCAGGAGCACTTCGGCGGGCCGGGGGTCGTACAGGGCCTCGTACACCGTGCGTCCGGCGAGCGGCCCCTGGTCCACGTGTCCGATCAGCGCGGGCGCCAGCCGGGGCGGCAGCGCCTCGCGCACACCTATGAGGAGCTGGTAGCAGTCGCCGGGGTGGGAATCGGCGCCCGGCGTGCTCGGCTGGTGGACGCGCAGCAGCAGGTGGTAGAGGCCGAGTCGGCCGTCGGGCGGGAGCAGTTCGGTGACGGCCACGGGGGTGAACCCGGTGACCGGGCGCCCCTTGCCCGCGAACCAGCGCTGCCTGGGCAGCCACGCGCGCAACAAGGGGTACAGCGAGGCCAGGAAGGAGGGGGTGGTACCGAAGGGGGTGACCGTTTCCGCCATGGGCGTCACGTCCTTTCCCCGGATAGTCGGGGTGTTCCTGATGCGTGCCCCGGGCAGGGCGGCGGAAACGCGCCACCGCCCCGCCCGGCCGTACCGCTCCGGTCTAGACGGCGTCCCGGCGCAGCCGGAACCAGTAGAAGCCGTGCCCCGCGAGGGTGAGCAGGTACGGCAGCTCGCCGACCGCCGGGAAGCGGACCCCGCCGAACAGCTCGACCGGATGCCGCCCGCCGAACCGGCTCAGGTCGAGTTCGGTCGGCTGGGCGAAGCGGGAGAAGTTGTGGACGCACAGGACGAGGTCGTCCTCGTACTCGCGGAGGAAGGCGAGCACCGCCGGGTT
>NZ_LGDV01000210.1 GCF_001280015.1 Streptomyces sp. MMG1121 | reverse complement strand
GCGGACGGCACCGTCTGGGGCGTCAACTCCGCCGGCAACATCTACCGCTACACCGGCGACCAGGAAAGCGGCCACTGGAAGCAGATCAGCGGCGGACTCAAGGCGATCTCAGCAGGCTCCCGCACCTCGGTCTGGGGAGCGAACGCCGGCGGGAACATCTACCGCTACACCAACAACGACGCCAGCCCCTGGGTGCAGATCCCCGGCGCGCTCACCGACGTCGGAGCAGGAGTGGACGGCACCGTCTGGGGCGTGAACTCGGCCGGCAACATCTACCGCTACACCGGTGATCTGCCGGGCTGACCCCCGGTCACTCGGCATCCCGCCGCCGGAAGTCAGGCCGGTCACGTCCCCCAGGGCGTGACCGGCCCTGGCACAAACAGCAACCGGCGAGCCGACCTCCCGGTCAGACGATCTACGCCGGAGACTGCAGCCCACAGCCAGTCTGAGTGCTACAGAGACCCGTCACACCAGCCCCCTGACCTGCTGCTTCAAGTTGGCGGAGGCTCCGTCGTCGACATCGCTGCCGCGCCGAGCTCCCCGGCGACGGGATGCCGTCGGGTGCGGACGAGGTGTCCGCTCGTACGAACGGTGACGTCAGTGGCCCAGAAGCAGTCCCGTCCCCGACACCTCGGCGCGGATGCCGTCCTTGTCCACGGTCACGCGCTGCAGACGCAACGTGCCTCCCGGAGGTTTCGGCAGCTGGAAGGCGAAGGAGAAGCGGTCGGCGATCTGGGGGCGGGTGACCTTGGTCAGGGTGGTGAGCAGGGACGGGTCGAGGCCCAGCCGCTTGAGCAGGCTCGGGTGGGCGAGCGCCACGTCCACGAGGTTGATTCTGGTCAGATCGCGCAAGAAGCGCGGTGCGCCGGTGAGTTGATGGAGTTTGTCCTCGTCGTGGAGCGCGGCGCTCACCACGCTGTCGGGGACCCCCAGCCGGTGCACGATCGCAGGGACCGTCAGCATGGACTTGATTTGATCAGTCTCGCGGGTGATTCGGCGTGCTGAGGCTGGGGTGAGGTGGAGGCCCTCGGAGGGGCTGGTGCCGGGCCGGTACGTCGCGAGGTCGTCGATGTCGAGCCGTATGCCGTCCACGGAGGTCGCGATGCCGCGCTCTCCCTCGCGTCGGATAGCGGCATCGGCCCGCACACTCAGGTCGCGGCCCGCGATGCGCAAAGTGCCCTTGGCTTGAACACGGTCGGGGCCCTGAGCTGTGAAGGACACCTGGGAGGCGCCGAGTTCACGGTTCATGTCGGCGAACGACAACAGAACCTGTCCGTGCACCTGACGAACGAGGGCGCCGCGCACCGAGGTCGGCCCGTCGCCGTCGATGCGTATGTCGTCGGCGGTCGCGGTGACTTGAGTGAGGGTGACCCGGTGGGCCGGGATGTCGGGGACGGTGACCCGGACCGAGTCCAGGCGCCCCGCGGCCACCTGGGTCAGGAAGGGGAATCCGCCGATCGAGACCTCGGGGGCCGCGGCGAGATGCATCGAGTCCTGGAGCCGTTGGGAAGCCTTGTGCTCGGCGTAGAGCAGCGCCCACCGGTCGGCCAGGACGACGAGGCAGACAAGGGTCAGCGCCCAGACGAGGAACCGGACGATGGTGGGCAGACCGGTGGCGCGATTACGACGGCGGCTACCGCGCCGGTGATCGGGTGGCCGCCAGGGCTCTTCGTCGTCCTGATGGGCCTCCACTCCGCCCTCGGTCAGGAAGTCGTCCAGCGGATTGTCCGCCAGCGACGCCAATTCGTCGTATGGATTGCGGCCGGACGGAACCTGAGCGGTGGGTGGCCCGTCCGACTGGGCAGATTGATGCGTGTGTATGTGGGGGGTACGCATCGGCAGATTTCATCACATACTCACACCCGGTCCGCAAGTCCTACCTGAACCAAGGGAAGATATGAGTCACTTCGCGACCCGCTCTGTGTTCTCACTCACACGTTGAGGGCGTCCAGGAACGAGTCGACGGCGAGGACCCCGCCGAGGCCGAGGATCGACAGCCCGGTCGTGGTTCTGACCGCTTCTTGTGGAGAAGTGACGTCACGTCACATGTGGCTGCAACGACGAGTGTTCGCGTGGTTACGGCACATTCGAGACGGCTTTGTCCCATCTGGCGCCGGTGAGGGTCGAGGAGGTCAGGGCGGACGGCGACGCGGTCGGCCAGGGCGCAATCGTAGAAACTGTGACCTTTGGCTCCGGCGTCGGTGGAGGGTTTCTGGCAGGCTCTCCGCGGCGGTTTCGTGATCGGGGTGTCGGCGCGGAACGTGACCGCGTGGGTGGTGATCTGGTGGTCGCGGGCGCCGACGAGTACGTAGCCGGCGTGGTGTTTCTCCAGGCGGTGCACAGGTGCGGGCTGGCTCCGTAGAGCTCGTCGCCGGGCACGCAGGATGCGGGGACGTCGACGTCCAGCGCGCGGGTGGTCATACGGACTGTGAGGGCGGGTTCCGTGGCGAAGACGACGTTGCCGGGTGTCCCGGCGGCCTGGCAGCGGGCCGTGTCCTCGGTCCGTGAACGCGGGGCAATACAGCTGCCGGTCTATCGCCGTACGCCCGAGCGGAGTCGAGTAGGCAAGGTGGACGGCGACCTGGAAGTTCTCGATGCCGGTGTACTGACGCCGCGCCCCTCCGTGCCCGTCCTTTCTTCAGGTCGCCGGTGTCATCCACGACCAGCACGCACCGCATCCTCGCGGTGCAGGTGGTCGACGAACGAAGCCTCGGATGTCATGAACGCCTGTGCCAGGCGGCGGGGTTCGACCCGGACGGACCGTCCCCGCGACACGGCCCACCAGGACCTCGAACGCTTGTTGCCAGCGGGCAGGATCTATGCTGTGACCTGCGGCCTCCACCTGATCTTCTGTCTTCACACGCCGATGATCACCGGTGGTGGCACCCCTTCCGGGACCACCCCGACCAGCAAGATCAGGATCTGGTCCCCAGCGCTCATCATGGAGTTGAACCGGCTGATGGACATGTCCTCCCGAGAGATCCGCATGCCCCTCAGCGAGGTCGTCACGGTGCTGCAGGACCTGAACGAGTTCGTCGTTTCCCTCGACCGGCTCGGATCCCGCCAGGCATCCGGAACTGCCGACGAGTACACCGTCGGGAAATTCATCGCCGACCGGGATGTCGCTCGACGATTGGCCCGCGCCCGACACGTGATCAGCGTCGCGCTGGATGCACAACTGAGCGAGGAGGAAAACGCCGAGGTCGACGCCTTGTGCGAGCAGGTCCGCTTCTACGGCACGGACACCACCGCGAACCCCTCCACTGACCAGTCCAGCTGAGACGGCAAGCGCATCGGACCGGACCAATCCAGCCGGGGATCACTTCGGCCCGGGACCAGCTACCCGACCAGTAAGATCGCGATCCACAACTGGATCACCAGGCACGTTTGGTTGGGGCTCCTTCCCGTTTTCCGCCAGCGTCGCCGTCACCGCGAGTCACTGCTACGACCCGCGCGTATAGAGTTCCTCGCCGAACCCCCGCCCGCGGTGAGTGCCGAGCACGCGGGCGATGACTGTGGCCGTCGACGTTTCGTCCGTCGGCCGGCGCACCGTGCTGCAGCCCACGAGATCGCCATCGAGATAGGCGATTTCCAGATCGTTGCGCCGGGCACGTTCCCGTACCTCATCCAGGGACAGGGGATGGGTGGGAACGATCACGTTGTGGGCGTACTGCCAGTCCTTGAGCATGGCGTCGCCGTCCGGCCGCTGGATACGAAGATCAGACATCGCAGCAGGAGCCCCGAGGACGCCACGGACGTCAACTCCATAGGCCTGGCCTCCCCGTCCGTCCCTGCTGTCCGCACAGACGGCTATGTCCAGCGCATACCGATGGCGGAGAGCTGCTCCACTCGCTCAGGTGCCGGCGTCGCGGCCCTGCTGCGCCGGTTGCCGATCCATGCCGCTAGCCGGAGCTCCCGTTCCTCCTCGTCCTGGCCGACGATCCGTTCGACGTGCTTGCGCGGAACTCGCAGGTGTTCCTCGCGCTGGTGGCACTGCTTGGCGGCCTCGTAGTCGAGCGCCCGCTCGTCGGCCTGCGCCACGAGCGCACACAGCTCGCCCCGCGTCCTGATTAACTTGCGTTGACTCGTGCAGCAGGAGTCCTGAGACCAGGTCTTGGGATCGTAGACGCCGCCGTGGGCCACCGCTCGCACGAGCTCACGAACTGCTGTGGCAATCGCCCGCGGCGTGATGGGAGACTCTGATGGGCTCGTTCGACGTGCCGCTGGAGGACGAACGCATCCAGCTCGATGCGTTCGTCGAGGAGTACCGGAGCGCCATCGAGGCAACCCTCGACGGTCTTACCGAGGAGCAGGCGCGCCGTCGGCTCGTCTCGTCGGCGACGACGTTGCTAGGGCTGCTCAAGCATGTCACCTGGATGCAGCGGATCTGGTTCGAGGAGTGCGTCGGCGGCACGTCCCGTCGGGAGCTCGGCCTGGTGCAGATCCCGGACGAGTCCTTCCGGCTCGCCGACGACGACACCGTCGCCTCCGTCACGGCGGCCCACCGTGAAGCCTGCGCGACGGCCCGGGCAGTGGTCGCCGACCTGCCGCTGGACGCCGTCGTGACCGGCCACCGGACCGGGCCGCGCACGCTGCGCTGGGTGTACTTGCAAGTCCTGCGCGAGCTGGCCCACCACTGCGGGCACGCCGACATCCTGCGCGAGCAGGTACTCGCCGGCTGAGACCCGGGACCACCCCTGAGGAGGTGATCCCCCGGCCCCGACGACCCCGCCCGCCCCCGTGCTCGGTCCCCGGAGCGAGAGATGCTGCCCTCGCTGTAGGTGCTCCTTCGCTTCAGAGCACGGAGATCGGAGAGCAGCCGATACCGATGCCAACCAGTGTGGGCGTCATGCCCCGGCAGCCATCGGCGCTGGCAGGCACGGCAAGGATTCCGAGGAACGCGACGGCTCCGAGGACGGCAGCGGCAATACGGCGCATGAATTCTGTTCTTTCCGTTCAGGTGGACGCGTCCTGATCTTGCTTCCCCTGGCCCCGAGCCGACATGCAATGTGCCACTCGTGTGGGCCTGTCGTGTCGCCCCCGTGCCGTTTTGCCGCAGGCCCCCTGCCCCGTAAGTCCCGCCCCTCTTGGTCTGTCCGCAGCCCCGTCAGCCTGTCATCTGATGACGCAGACGTTTCCGTGCGCCGAGTTCGGCAGCCCTCCGCCGGCGCAGGCTCCATGCCGCCATCCCCCAACCGTCCGACCAGGTAGGCCACGGGCTGCGGTGAGGCAGCGCCGGAAGCCGACCGCCGGCTTTCGACGCGGAGGCGTACGAGCAGCGCAACGTGGTCGAGCGCTGTGTTGACCGGCGCGAGCAGTGGCACGGCCCGGCCACGTGAACGGACAGGCTCGCCATCACGATGAGCCTGCTGGATCCGTACTCGGCGCAGAACCCGGACGGCGGGCAGTTCGCGCAGCCAGCAGGCATCAGGTGTCTTCCGTCTGGTGTGCGCTCTCGCCGAGCCGGGACCGGAACTCGCTGAGCACCGGCACGTCGACCCCGAGGTCCACCAGCTCGAGTCCGAGAGCGAATTCCCAGTGCGCGCGGCGGGAGCCAGTCACTGAACACGGCGTCCGCGAACAGCTCGCCGAGCGCCTCCAGGGTCCGGATCGCCGAAGACCCCTCTCGGGAGCGCCCCCTGTGCCACCCGGGCTGTAACAGCAGGAATCTCATAGCCAGACCGAGGCCATCACGACCTCACGGATCACCCCGAAGGCTCCCCGCACAGCATCGGCTCACCCCCACTGTCCCTCATGGACGAGAGGCACCGTGACCGGTCCGTGCATTCGCCAGCAGAGTCTCCGAAGGATCAGACTCAGTCGGTACGTCGCAAGATTTCATCGACAGGCGGCAGTCCTGCGCATGTCGAGAGCCGTCCGCACTGTCCTAGCTTGGCGGAGTGCCCTACGCCTATGCCGTGACCTCACGTTCGTCGGCGAACCCCGACGACGTCTTCACTGTTCTCCTTCATGCGGCCACCTGGCCGTCGTGGTCGCCGATCGACACCGTCGAGGTCGAGGGCGGCGATCCCGAAGGCCCGCAGCAGGTTGGTGACACGCGAGTTTTCCGTACCGGCCGGGCGACCTCCCGTGAACGCATCGTGGAACTCGTCACCGACCGCCGGTTCGGATACGAGAACCTGAGCGGTCCGTTCCGGTCCTACCGGGGCACCGTCGAACTCGCCGAGGTGCCACAGGGTGGCACCGACATCACCTGGTCGGCAGTCTTCGAGCCAAGGCTCCGTCTTTCGGGGCGGTTCTGGCGTTGGTACCTGAGGCGCTTCATGCAGCGGATGGCCGATGGCCTGGCCGGCTACGCCGAGGCGGCGACGGACCACTCGTCGGAGGCGTGCTGATGTCGCCGGCCGGCCGGGGGCCGCCCCGTGGTTCTCGGTGTCCACCGTCAAGACGGCTGGCGAATTCCCGTCCCCGCACACGCCGTTCACGCCTCCAGTGAATCGCTGCTGCAGCAGGCCCGATCGGCAGCCGTTGCCGCAGACGGACCGGCGTGGAGGGACACGGGGATCACGGCGTCGGTACGGCGTCTCCCGCCGGCGCGTCCCCGCGGCCGTAGTGGTGGGTGGTGAACATGTACAGCAGGCCGGACCCCACCACCACCGCGCCGCACAGCAGGACGATCCAGTTGTCGTACCAGGGCTCCTGCGGGTTGCGGGCCCAGGAAATGTTGATGATCGCGAAGATTCCGTAGGCCAGTGCGACGGCGTTCACCACGAGACCCCAGCGCCCCAGAGTGAACTCCCCTTGAGGCTGCCACCCTTTCAGCCGGGCCCGCAGCGCGGCCAGTACCACCATCTGGAACGAACCGTAGATCCCGAGGATGGCAAAGGAGACGATCTTGGTGAGGGCGTCGTTGGAGACGAGCGAGCCGAAGGCGATGACCATCGGCAGCACGGCGGCCACGAGGAGTGCGTAGCCGGGTACGGCCCGGGCGTGGGAGAACCGCCGCAGCAGCCGGTGCCCGACGATCATCTGGTCGCGGGCGTAGGAGTAGATGAGCCGCCCGGCTGCGGCCTGGAGGCTGATGGTGCAGGACAGGAACGAGATCAGTACGACGGCCATCACCAGCCGGGCGCCGACCTCGCCCATGGTCCGGTACAGCAGGTGTACCACCGGGTCGGAGTCCTGGCCCGAGATCACCGCGCGGTAGTCGGTGACCGATAGCAGCAGTGACAGACAGGTGAAGGTGGCCGCGGCACCGCCGATGTAGATGGTGCGGCGCATCGCGCGCGGAATGACGCGGCCGGGGTGGGCGACCTCCTCGGCGGTGTCGCCGCAGGCCTCGAAGCCGTAGTACTGGTAGAAGCCGATGATGGCGGCGGCGAGGAACACGGGCAGGTAGGAGCCGTTCCCTGCGGTGCCGTAGCTGTCGACGATGACGCCGATGCCGTGGGCGCGGTGGGTGGAGAGCAGGTACACCCCGACGACGAGGGCGCCGACGAGCTCACCGGTGAAGCCGATCACGGCAGCCGCGGACAGCGCCTTGGTGCCCGCATAGTTGATCAGCACGGCGACGGTGATGAGCACGGCGGTGCACAGCACGGTGGTGTGTACGGTGGGGCTGAACCCGAAGAGGATGGCGATGTAGGGGCCGGCCCCGTAGGCGACGGAGGTGATGGTGACCAGCAGCGCCCACATGTACACCCACCCGGTCATCCACGCCCAGCGCTTGCCCCACAGCCGGCGCGCCCAGGGGTAGACACCGCCGGCGATGGGGTACTGGGCGACGATCTCGCCGAAGATCAGCGCGACGAGGAACTGCCCGCAGCCGGCGAGAAGGAACGCCCAGATCATCGGCGGTCCGCCGGTGGCGAGCGCGGTCCCGAAGAGGGTGTAGGTGCTGACCACGGGGGAGAGGTAGGTGAAGCCGAGGGCGAAGTTGGCCCACGGGCCCATGTCCTTGCGGAACTCCGAGCCCGGTTCGCCTTCGGCCCCTCCGGCCACCGGTGCGGCAGGCTGTGGGCCGGTCACCGTCCGGACTCCTGATCGGCGGGGCCGGGACGGCCGGTGAGGAGGTCGGCGGCGCGCTCGGCTGCGAGCAGGACGGTCACCATGGGATTGATGGTGGGCATCGTCGGGAACACGGAGGCGTCGACGATGCGCGCGCCCTCGACGCCGCGCAGTCTCAGCTGAGGGTCGCAGACGGCCATCGGGTCGTCAGAGGCCCCCATACGACAGGTGCCCGCCGGGTGGTAGACGGTGTGGGCCGCACGGCGTCCGTACTCCGACAGGTCGGCATCCGAGGTGATGTCCGGGCCGGGAGCGACCTCGCGAACCAGCCAGTCGCGCAGCGGATCGGTCGCGGCGACCTCGCGGGCGACCCTCAGACCGTCCACGATGGTGCGCTCGTCGTGGCCTTCGGGATCGGTGAAGTACCTGAAGTCCAGCGCCGGGTGTTCGGCCGGGTCGGCGCTGCGCAGCCACATACGGCCCGTCGAGCGGGCACGTGGCACGTTGGGCGTCATGCACACCCCGTGCTCGGGAGCGGGGTAGCCGAGCCGCTCGGTGTTGACGGTGAACGGCACCTGGTAGAAGTGGAACATCAGGTCCGGGCGTGGTTGGCCGGTGTCGCGGCGCAGGAAGAGGCCGGCGTCGGAATCCATGGCGGAGTTCGGCGGCAGCGGGCCCGCGGTCTCCCAGACGATCACGGATTCGGGGTGGTCCAGCAGGTTCTCGCCCACGCCGGGCAGGTCGATCTGCACATCCAGGCCAAGGCTGCGCAGGTCGTCGGCCGGTCCGATGCCGGACAGAAGCAGCAGGCGCGGGGTGTCGATGGCGCCTGCGCACAACAGGAGTTCGCGTTCGGCGCGCACGGTGGTCTCCTGGCCGTCGGGGCCGCGTACGGCGACGCGGGTCAGTCTCCCGGATCCATCGGTGAGCAGCCGGTGGGCCCAGGTTTCCAGCCGGAGGGTGAGGTTGGGCCGGTCCATGACGGGATGGAGGTAGGCGACGGACGCCGAGGACCGCAGGTTGCCTTCGGGTTGGTAGGCCAGTGAGAAGAAGCCGGCGCCGTCGGCGAAGGGTTCGGCGTTGAAGTCGTCGACGACGGGGACGCCGAGGGCACGGTGGGCGGCGGTGACGAAGTCCTTCGCGATGGGGTTGCGGTCGGCCTCGGCCACCGGGCGGATCTGCGTGTGCAGCCGGGTGCGGTAGGGGAGGAGCGTCGCCGGGTCCCAGCCGGTGCAGCCGCGGGCCACCCAGTCGTCGAGGTCCTGCGGCAGCGGCAGGAAGCTGATGAGGGTGTTGTGGGAGGAGCAGCCGCCGAGCACGCGGGCACGTGAGTGCAGGATGTGGGAGTTGCCGCGCGGCTGCTCGACGGTCGTGTAGCCGTAGTCGAATTCCGAGCCGAGCAGGTTGATCCAGTTGCGCAGGCGCAGGATCCGGTCGTCGCCGACGTCGCTGGGGCCGCCCTCGATGACGCAGACGCGGCAGTCGGGGGCCTCGCTCAGACGGGCGGCGAGCACGCAGCCGGCGGTGCCCCCGCCGACGACGACGTAGTCGTAGGCGTGCTCGCCGCCGCGGGCTGTAGTGGGGGGCATGCGGTGCCTTTCTTCGGTGCCTTCGTGCCGCGTGCGGGGCGCTCTGCCGGTTCAGCCCTTGAACCAGCCGGAGGGGGCGGGTGCGAGGTTCTGGTAGATGTGCTTGGCTTCCTGGTACTCTCGCAGCCCGGTCGGGCCCAGTTCGCGCCCGACGCCGGAGCGGCCGAAGCCGCCCCACTCGGCTTGCGGCACATAGGGATGGAAGTCGTTGATCCATACGGTGCCGTGCCGCAGCCGCTGGGCGACGCGCTGGGCTCGGCTCGCGTCGGACGTCCACACACCGCCGGCCAGGCCGTAGCGAGTGTCGTTGGCCAGCTCCACGGCCTCGTCCTCGGTACGGAAGCGCTCGACCGTGACCACCGGGCCGAAGACCTCCTCCTGGACGATGCGCATGGACCGGTCGCAGTCGGCGAAGACGGTCGGCAGCAGGAAGAAGCCGCTCTCCAGGGCGGGGTCGTCGGGCCGGGTGCCCCCGGTGACGAGCCGGGCGCCTTCCTCCCGGGCGATGGCGATGTGGCGTTCGACCTTCTCGCGGTGCCCGGCGGAGCTGAGCGGACCGCTCTCCGTACCCTCCTCCAGGCCGTTGCCGAGCCGGATCGCTCGGGCGCGGTCGGCGAGGGCGTCGACGAACCGGTCGTGCAGCACGTCCTGGACCAGCAGGCGCGAGCCGGCGGAGCACACCTGTCCGGAGTGCAGGAAAGCGGCGTCCAGCGCGTGGTCCACGGCGGCGGCGAAGTCGGCGTCCTCGAAGACGACGTTGGGATTCTTGCCGCCGAGTTCCAGGGCGATGTTCCTCGGCCCCTCCGCAGCGCTGGCCATGATGGCCCGCCCGGTGGCCAGGCCCCCGGTGAAGGAGACCAGGTCGACCTCCGGATGAGCGGTCAGGGCCGCGCCCACGGTCGCCCCGTGTCCCAGGACCAGGTTGGCGACGCCGGGCGGGGCACCGGCCTCCTCGATGAGTCGGATCATGGCGATGGTGGTGAGGGGGGTGATCTCACTGGGCTTGAGGACGAAGGTGTTGCCGGCGGCCAGCGCCGGCGCCACCTTCCAGGAGGCTTGCAACAGCGGGTAGTTCCAGGGGGCGATGAGTGCGCAGACCCCGACGGGCTGATAGACGACGCGGCTGAGGACGTCCGGTCCTACGTCCACGACGCGTCCGCCGTCCTTGCCCGCGACTTCGGCGAAATACCGGAAGGCGTTCGCCACGTCCTCCACGTCGAGACGGGCCTCCTTCAGTGTCTTGCCGGTGTCGAGGGTCTCGGTGCGGGCGATCTCCTCCTTGTCGCGCAGCAGCAGGTCGTGCACGCGCAGCAGAAGATCCGCCCGGCGCCGGGTGGGCGCGCTCGCCCAGTCCTCCTCCTCGAAGGCACGGCGCGCGGCGCGGACCGCGCGGTCCACGTCGGTGGCGTCGGCCTCGTCGACGGAGGTGATGACGGAGGCGTCGTAGGGGTTGACCACCTCCCTGCTCCCGCCGGCTGCCGCCGGTGTCCACTCGCCGTCGATGTACAGCTCGCCCACCGCAGGGTCTCCTTCGCATCCCACCCGAACCGATCGGCTTGTCGGTCAGAAACATGGCCCATCCGGGCGCGGCGGCCACGGGGGCACACCGCTGCGAGGTCGTCCTGCAATCGCACGGGACCCGGCTGGACTAACCGGAGGCCGGTCCGACGGACCCAACGACCGGACGGGGAAGCGGGCGGCCCGGCCGGATCGCGGCCGACCAGGATCACCCGGCCCCCGTCCGCGCGCACCTGGCGGCTGCTTCGAGTCCGGTACCCGCGCTGCCGCCGATGACCACCACAATCCCGAGTCGACCCGTGCGGGAGGTACCGGACACGGTCTCCTCGGGCATACTCCCTGTCAGCCGGACTGTGCCGTCACCGTCCTTCTGACCTGGGGTGGCGCAGTCCGGTCGGCCGGGTTGGTGCTGTGTTCAGGTCGCTGATGCTGCGCAGGCTCTGGGCTCGTCGACTGTCTGGCCTGCGGCGTTGGTAGATCCGGGTGGGTCGTGCAGGTTGGTCGAGTGCTGCGCGGATTCACTGACCGGCGACAGTGGGGAGCCAGGTCACGCCCGCCGTACACGCTGCCGCACCCGAGGCGGACCGTGGACTGGGCCGAGCGGGCGGCGACGCACCGTGCTGCCGGAGCACCCGGACACCGACGTCATCGTCCACGCCGGGCGACCAGGCCGGCGTCGACCTCGAGCATCGCGGCCAGGACCTCACCCCGGCGACTGGCTCCCTGAGACCACCGGGGCACTGGGCTGTGTGCCTTCCCCGTCCCCCTGGACCTGGCAGCGCTGGGCTCCGGGATGGCCGGACCCGTGCAACTCGGCCGATCCCGGGCCCCGTTGGTTCCGCGAGTACCTGGCGGCCGGCGTCCTGGCCGCGCCGGGGCTGGGGACGACAGGTCCGAGGCCGGCACGGTGTCGTACGGGCGGAGGCGGCAGGCTGTCGGAGTACGGGAGAACCGTTCTCGAAGGCGGTCGAGGCGTCAGAACATACGCGGTTGACCGTTGGAAGCACCGAGTCCGCCGTCCACGGGAACGTGGGCGCCGTTGACGAAGCGCGCGTCGGAGCTGGCCAGGAAAGCGATGACATCGGCCACTTCATCCGGTTCGGCAGGGCGCTGCATGGGGATCCGCTGACGGAATGCGGCGAGCATGCCCTCGTTCTCGACGATGGGTGCGGCCACCGGGGTGCGGGTGAGGCTCGGGTGCACGGCGTTGACACGCACCCCTTCATGGCCGTGGTCGAGTGCCATGGCGTTGGTCAGGTTGACCAGTGCCCCTTTGGCGGCGTTGTAGGCGGCCAGGCCCCAGTCCGCACCGAGGCCGGACACCGAGCCGACGTTGACGATGCAGCCCCCGACGCGACGCAGATGGGGCAGCGCGGCCCTGGACGCGAAGAACACCCCGTCGACGTCCACTGCGAAGACGGACCGCCAGGTGGCGGTGTCGGTGTGCTCGACGGTTCCGGGCGCGCCGATGCCCGCGTTGTTGACCAGCACGTCCAGCCGGCCGTATTCCTCGGCCACACCTGCGATCAGCGCGGTGATGGATGACTCGTCGGAGACGTCCGCGACGCGGGTGACGATCGTCGAACCAGCGGGGGCGTCGGCAGCAGCGCTCTTCAGCCTGTCCTCGGTCCGCCCGACGGCGATCACCGTGGCGCCCTCGCGCCCAAGGCGATACGCGGTGGCGGCGCCTATGCCGGACCCGCCACCGGTGACGACGACGACCTTGTCGGCGAATCGGTTTCCGTCCATTGTCGCTCCCCATGTGTCTCGTGATGGAACGTCACATCACAACAGGATATGGCGACATACGATTCCGCGTGCCGTGTCACAGTCGTTGTCGGCACGGACGTCGTGCCGACCGCGCCCCGCTCGGCCGACGCGGTCAGTCGCGCGGGATCCTCGGACGCCGCCGGGTACCTGCGCCTGCCCGTCGGTCATCCGGTACAGGACGACGGGCGTCCGTCCGGAACTCCTCCCCGGGCACGAGGGTCTGACGCAGCATCTGAAGCCGCCCCGGCCCGCTCGCGGACAGGGCGAGGCCGTCGACTGAGGTCCGGCTGGAGGGCCTGTCTCTGAACGCTCAGGCCTGGTGCTTCTGGGACCGGGCGCGGCGGCGCGGGTGCCCGCCCGACCGCTGCGAGCACGGCGACGGCCCGCCGCTGGAGGTGTTCGGGGGCCGGGCGTGCCAGGCCTCGGCCCGCAGGAGGACGAGGGCCGCGCATGCCCCATGCCGTGTGTCGGTCGCCGGGACACGGTGCCCGTCACGGCTGCTCGGCGTCGGTCTTCCCTGACGCCACGTCACTTCAGGCTGCCCGCAGGGATGTCAGGTGGCAGAGCACGGCGGCGAGGGGCAGGAGGAGATGTTCACCGACCTCGTCGACGTGGCGGTCGGGGTCATCCTCGGCCGGCGCGGTCGCGGTGCCCCGGTCGCCGTCCCGGGCGCCATCGCCTACGAACTCGCCGACGAGGGCATCGTCGCGATGCTCCACCACAGGCCGTGACCGAGCAATCCGCCGTCCTCGGCCCACCCGTCGGCCAGGCCCGCTCACCGGTGCTGCATCGTGCTGCCCGCACCGCGCTCGGCCTGAACTGGCGCTACGGCGCGATCGACCGCACCCCCACAAGGTCACGGGTTTCCTCGTCGGCCTGGTGGCAACGGGGCACGGTCGGCGCTGACCACGACGCTCAGGCGCGCCGCTGTCTCCGCGCTCGACGAGGTCTCCGCCACGGTGCCGGTCACCGGTGGGGCGAGCGGCGTCATCATTCAGGAGGGCCAGTTCCGGGGCGAGAACACCGGCGCCGACGGACTGCGCCGCTCTCTCGCCTCGGCGTCCGGACCACCGGGCTGAGTCGGCCTGCCTGCCCGGGCGGGCGCGACCGCTGCCACGACCCTGGCCGTCCTGCACGCTCTCGGCCGCCGCACCGTGCCGGGGCCGTCGTCGCCCGCGTCCCGTTGCGTGCCCGCGAGGAACTGGCAGATGCGGCCGACCGGTTCGGTATCGACCTGCGACTGCGTCCGTGGGCGGATGCGGTCCTCCGGCGCGGCCGACCCGCTCGCCTCGAACTGGCCGGCGACGAGGAACGGCCCCATCGACGTCGTCCACCGGCCCTGGCGCACTGGCCGGTGACCTCGGTCCCGGCCGGCAGCCGGACGGCCCGGGCTGGGTCGTCGCCGGTGGCCCGATGCGCGCGGTGGCCGTGGTCATGGCGGCCGGGTCCTGCAACCACCGTTCGGAGCTGTCCAGATGCCGGCGGTCGACGGACCGCAGCAGCTGGGCGGCGTCAAGCACGTCGGTCGTCCGGCGCTGGGCTGGGCGGGGCCGACGCAGCGGACCGCGTTCGCCGGAAAACATGCACGTCGAGCTGGTCGGTCAGGCCCAGGGTGCGAGTGGCCAGCCGCAGTGAAGCCCGTACCGGTGCCCTGGCGTCCCGGATACGCGGTCTCCGTCCGCACCCCCTCTGCGGCCAGTTCCCGCCGCGGCGCGAGCCGCTGCTCGGCGAGCTCGGGGCGGTCGGCGGACAGAGCCCGCACCGGTTCGGAGCAGGAACATCGCAGGGCGCAGGCGTCACTTGGGCGTGGAACACGCGGATCGCGGCTGGCCGTCGCGGGCCACGGCCGTCGGCTTCTCCGGCAGCATAGGCGGCGTCCGCGACTACGCAACTCACCCCACCGTTCCGAAACCATAATCCACGTCACGTTGTTCGACCTCATAAGCCACGGACTCTCCCGCGAATCCACCCCGAACCGGTGCGACACCAAGCCTAGGGCCAATCAACCTCGCCAGAACAAAAAAATCCTTAAGTGACTGAAAATTGCGCATCCCGGACACGTTGAGAGCGTGTTCAATCTTTTCGATCTTGACTGTCTCCTGGGGCCCTATTTCCCCATGGTTCATTTCAACGTCGGCTCCGCCCTCGTGTTCCGTAGTCCGAAAACACCCCGTCCATCTCGTTGAAAATTCGAGGAAGATGGTATCTCTGGCAGCGTGAACGGGCCGTGGTTCAACGGTCGGTGTGGTGACGACTCCCCTGCGTGATGGTCGTGCGTGGAAAATGCGACACTACCGAAAAGGTTGTTGAGCGGGTTAACGTGGCACCAGGAACAGCGTGATCAGCCATTCAGGGAGATGCATGAACTCCTTACCCGTGATGTCCGCTCCGGCGGGGCGGAATGCTTACAGTCCGAATGCGACGCGGGAGGAGGCATGACACGGGAGCTGCCGCCGGCTATCCCCTCTGCCGGTTCCGATCCGCATGTGACGAGGGGAACCGCGTTGATGGAACGCGAGGATCAAATCGCCCACGTCCGGGCCTGGCTGGCTGCTCCCCAGTCGGTGGCGGGACAGGTGTTCCTGGTGGAGGGGACCGTGGGCTCGGGCAAGACGGAGTTCCTGCGCGAAGTGACGGAGTACGCCCAGTCCGTCGAGGTCGTGCCGCTGAACGCCGTCTGCTCCACCGAGGAGCGGGATCTGCCGTTCGGTGCTCTCAGCCAGCTGTTCGACAACCCGGCGCTCCCGATGGAACTGCGCAGACGTGTCGCACCGGTACTGCGCGGACTCATGGGGGCGCCCCGGGCCGAGAGCGTGCAGGAGGCCGTCGAGCGCAACTGGGCCGAAATCTGGTACGACCTCTTCCTGCCCGTCATCGAACTGGCCTCCACCACACCGGTCGTGGTGTGCGTGGATGACGTCGACCACATGGACGCGGCATCGCGGCAGTGCCTGTTGTACCTGGTCCGCCGACTGAGCTCGGCACCGCTCCTGATGGTGTTCACCGAGCTCGCCGAGCCGAGCGGGGCCCACCGCCCCTTCCGTGCCGAACTCCTGCGCCAGTCTTCCGTCGTGTCCGTCCGGCTCACACCGCTCTCTCCGGAGGCCGTGCGCACCGTGATCAGTCAGCGCCTCGGCGTGGGGGCGGCGCGGGAGCTGAGCGATACCTTCGTCACCTACAGCGGCGGGAACCCCCTGCTGCTCGACGCTCTGATCCACGACGAGCGGCTTGGCGGAGAGGTGCGCCAACAAGGTTACGGGCGCGCGCTGTTGAACTGCCTGTACCGCAGTGGATCCCACACACTGCGGGTGGCTCGCGCCATGGCGGTCTACGGCGACGGTGCCTCACCAGAGGAACTCGGGGTGCTGGTCGACGCGGATGCAGCCACCGTCGAGCGGGCGCTGCGCACCATGACCGAGGCCGGGCTGCTGAGGAGCGGCCGGTTCCGGCACGCGCTGGCCACGCGCACCGTGCTGGACGACATGCCCTCCGCGGACCGGGTGCAACTGCACCACCGGGCCGCCGGACTGCTCTACAACCAAGGTGCTGCGGCGGGCGACGCCGCCCGTCATCTGGCCGAGGCCGGCCAGGTGTCGGAGCCCTGGGCGCTGCGTGTGCTGCTGGAGGCGTCGTCGGAGGCACTGCTGCACGGTGAAGTGCAACGCGCCCTGCGGTACCTGAACTCGGCACAACCGTCCTGCACGAACGAGAGGGACCGCTGGGAGGTCAGGTCCAGGCTCGCCCAGGCCGAATGGCAGCTCAACCCCTCGGCATCGCTGCGGCACCTGATCGCGCTCACAGAGGCTGTTCGCAACGATCAACTGGACCCGCACGAGACGATGCTGCTCGTACGGCAACTGCTGTGGCTGAACCGTACGCAGGAGGCCGCTGACATCCTTTCGCTGCTCCGCAAGCGGGCGGCGCGTCTGCCCGCCGCGGGAATCGCCCCCGTATCCGGCACGCCGAAGCAGTCGGCCGAACTGCACGACATGGAGGTATGGCTGGCCTGCACCTATCCGCCGCTCGCGGGACGGGTGCAGAGCGGGCCCGTGCTCACCGGTCCCGAGGGCGCGCCCACCACCCGGGGCCAGACCTTCTGGCTGCAGTCGATCGGCGCTCTCTCCGGCGGCCTCGTCCGCAGGCGCAGCGGCGAGACGCAGGAGTGGGCCTCGCACGTCCTCGGCCAGCTCGACCTCAACCACCACGCCCCCTGGGCAGAGGAAGCGACCCTCCTCGCGCTGATGTCCCTCGTCTACAGCGGCCGGCTGAGCGACGCGGCCAACCGGTGCCGGAGCCTGGACGAGCGACACAACGGGCGCCTCTCCCCGATGTGGCAAGGCGTCCTGGACGCCGCCGAGGCGGAGATCCGGTTGCGCCGGGGCGATCTCCGGGAGGCGGTGAAGCGTGGCACGTCGGCCCTGGAGCATGTGTCCGTCCAGGGGTGGGGCACCGCCGTCGGCCTGCCACTGGGCACACTGATCCTGGCTCACACCCGTACGGGGGAGTTCGACGAGGCCACGGCGCTCGTCACCCAGGGCATCCCCGACGAGATGTTCCAGAGCCGGTACGGACTGCACTACCTGTATGCCCGCGGGCACTACTACCTGGCCATGAACCGGACCCGCGCGGCGCTCGGGGACTTCCTCTCCTGCGGCGAGCTCATGTGCAAGTGGGGCCTGGACCTGCCCGGCATCGTGCCCTGGCGGACCAGCGCAGCCGAGGCGTGGCTGCTGCAGGGCAACCGGGACCAGGCCAAGCGCCTGGCAAAGGAGCAGCTGACCCTGCCGGGGCCAGAGGACACCGTCAGCCGGGCGCTCGCTCTGCGACTGATGGCCGTGTTCAGTTCGCCGGGACAGCGCCCGCGTCTGCTCGGCGAGGCCGCCGACCTCCTGGAGGCGGCCGGCTGCACCTACGAACTGGCCAGGACGTTGTCCGACCTGGGCCGGGCCTACCACGCGCTGGGCAAGCACCGTCGGGCGCGGGTGATCGTCCGTCGCGCCTGGCGGGTGGCACACCTCTGCCAGGCGGAGCCCCTGTGCAGGGAGTTGCTGCCGGACACCGGCGGTGAGGTGGGCCTGGCGGACGACGAGGAGAGGACGACGGCCGTCGCCTCGCTGACCAACTCCGAACGGAGGATCGCCTCGATGGCGGTCATGGGGTACACCAACCGCGAGATCGCGGAGAAGCTGTTCATCACGCCCAGTACGGTCGAGCAGCATCTGACCCGGGTTTACCGCAAATTGGCCGTCAAGAACCGCCAGAGTCTGCCGGGCTACCTGCGCAGCGATTCCGGCTGATCCGCCAGGCCCGACGGCGCCGCGCTCCGCATCGGCCGAGGGCCCCGGGATCCTCGACTACCCGGCTCGCCCCGACTCCCTCGACGCGACCCGTTCCACGATGCGGTGCGCGGCGCGCAGTCCTTGCGCGGTGGCCCGTACGGCGTTGAGCGCCCGGGCGTCGGCGGCGCCACCGGCGATCTCGAAGGGGACTCCGGTCTGCTGAAGCAGGGCGACGACGTCTCGTTGACTCTCCTGACCCGTGGCGAGGACGACATGGTCGGCGGCGACCAACTGCCGTTCCCCTTCGGCGTCGATGACGACGACACCGTTCGGGGTGATCTCCTCGTACGCGATGTCGGTGACCAAGCGCACTCCGCCGGCGCGCAGTTCCTCCATGACCACCCACCGGGTGGACGGGCCGATTCCGGTGCCGATCCTGCCGCTGCGCCGCATCACCGTGACCTGACGGGAACCACCGGCCGGGGCAGTGGCGCTCCGTGACACCGGGACGGCCCTCGACGGCGCGGTGACGGCGTGGGAGGCGAGGAACTCCTCCGGGGTGCGGGCGGGGGAGGAGCCGCTGGTGAGGAGACGGGCCAGGTCGACGGCGATTCCGCCGCCGCCGATGACGGCGACGCGCGGGCCGAGCGCGGCGGGGCCGGCGAACGCCTGGGCGTAGTCGAGGACATGCGGCAGGTCGATGCCGGGCAGGTCCGGTCGATGGGGGCGGACCCCGGTGGCGAGGACCACGCCGTCCATGGTGCGCAACATGGGCACGTCCCGCGAACCGATACGGTGCCCCAAGTACATCGGCACCTTCAGATCCTCGAGTTCCTGCGCGCGCTGGAGTACGGTCGCGCCGAAGTCAGCCTTGCCCGGCACCAGGGCAGCCAGTCGGAACTGACCGCCGGGCTCCTGCGCCGCCTCGTACACCTCGACCTCGTGCCCGAGCCTCGCCAGGGTGCGGGCCGCCTCCAGTCCCGCGAGCCCCGCGCCGATCACGGCGTACCTCCCCCGGTGCGCGGGGGACTGCCGGGCCGGGAAGTCGATTTCGTAGCCCGCCCGCGGATTGACCAGGCAGGACACCCGCTCGGTGCCGAAGGACCGGTCGATGCAGGCCTCGTTGCAGGCGATGCAGAGGTCGACCGACATGCTCGACCCCGTACGGGACTTGGCGACGATGGCCGGGTCCGCGAGGAACGGGCGGGCCATGGCCACCAGATCGACGTCGCCGGAGGCCAGCACCTCCTCGGCCTGCGCGAGCTGGTTGAAGCGGTTTGACGCGATGACGGGTACCGCGTCGTGCCCCGCGGCCCGCAGCGCCCGCTTGACCTGCCGGGCGTACACGGCCCAGGTCCCCGCCGGCACCTGCGCCTGCACGGTCGGCACCGGGGATTCGTGCCAGCCGACGCCCACCGCGAGCGCGTCGGCACCGGCTCCGGCGAGCGCGACGGCCAGTGCGGCCGTCTCCTCCCACGGGGTGCCGTCGACGACGAGGTCGGCGCCCGACATCCGGAACAGCACGGGGAACCCCGGTCCCACCGCGGCCCGTACGGCCCGCAGCACCTCGACGGGGAAGCGCCGCCGCCGCCCGGCGTCACCGCCCCAGGCGTCGTCGCGGCGGTTGGTGAGGGGCGCGGTGAACTGGTTGATCAGATAGCCCTCGGAGCCCATCACCTCGACGGCGTCGAAGTCCAGCTCGTACGCCGCCCTGGCACCCTGGGCGAAGGCAGCGACGGTCTCGCTGATCTGTTCTCCGGTCATCGCCTGGGGGGCGGTGCGGGAAAAGCGGCTGTACACGGAGGACGGCGCGAGTGGCACGGCGCCGTCCGTACCGGGGGTGCCGGGCAGCGCGTACCGCCCCGCGTGGAAGAGCTGGAGGGCGATGAGACCCCCGGCATCGTGCACCGCACGGGCGGCCCGGCGGAGCGCCGACCTGTGGCCCTCGTCGTCGAGCACACCGTATCCGGGGCCCCCGGAACCCGCCGAGTTCACCGCGGAGCCGCCGGTGACGATCAGGCCGGCACCGCCCCGCGCCCGTTCCGTGTAGAAGGCGGCCAGAGCCGCACCGCCATCGTCCAGGTTCTCCAGATTCAGGTGCATGGCACCCATGACGATGCGGTGCGGCACCGTCAGGCCACCGATCACGCAGGGCCTGAAGACGTGGTCCAACACCCGCCATCCCCCTTCTCGGTCGTTCCGCTCAGGCGTCCCGCGTCGGCCGGGGCGGCAACTCCAGCGCCTCCCCCGCGTCCGCGAAGAACGGCGGCGCGACGATGCTGAGCCCGCCGTCGACCACCAGGGTCTGACCGGTGATGTAGGCCGCCCCCTCGCCGAGCAGGAAGACGATGGTGTCGGCCATCTCCTGCACGGTGCCCGGACGGCGCGCGGGGATGCGGTCGAGGACGCCCTGCATGGGCGGCATGCCCTCGACGTTGTAGAAGAACTCCAGCGAATCCGAGTCGATCAGGCCGCCGTTGACCCCGTTGACGTTGATGCCGTAGGGAGCGAACTCCACCGCCATGTACCGCACCCATGACTCGATGGCGGCCTTCATGCCGCCGAGCATCGCGTAGGTGGGGTAGGCGCGGATCGAGCCGTAGGAGGACAGCGCGACGATCCGCCCGCCGTTGTCCATCAGCTTGACGGCCTGCTGCGCCCCCAGCACGAACGGCCGCAGGTTCATCGCGTACGACCGGTCCAGGTGGTGCGGGCCGAGGTCGACGATGTTCTTGAACGCGCTCGCCGCAGCGTTGGAGACGAAGTGGTCGAGCCGCCCGCAGCGCTGCGCCACCTCGTCGAACAGCGCCGTGACGCCCTCGGCGGTCTCGACGTCCGCCTGGACCGCGAAGCCCTGACCACCGGCCTCCTTGACCTCGGCGACGGTCTTCTGCGCCAGGTCGGCGTTCTTCTTGTAGTTGACGACCACGGTGCCACCCCGTCTGGCGAGGGTGAGGGCCAGGGTGCGGCCGATACCGCGTGAGGCCCCGGTGATCAGCGAGACCTGCTCGCGGTCGGGTGTCCGCTGGTCGTGGGGGCTGCTCATCGGATCGTTCCTTCCGGGTCGCGGGACGCGGCACGCTGGAGCAGCTCGCGGAAGACCACGGCCTTCTGTACCTCGTTGGTGCCTTCCTCGAAGCGCTGGGCACGTGCGTCGCGGTACACGCGCTCGATCTTCTGCGCCTTCCAGTAACCGAGTCCACCGTGCACTTGCAGTGCCTTGTCGGTGACGTTCGTCAGCATCGTCACCGCGTGCATCTTCGCCATCGACGACAGCATGGAGGCGTCGTCCGCCCCCTCCTCGAAGCGGCGGGCCGCGTACAGGACCAGCTGCCGTGCGGCTTCGATGTCCGCCGCGTTCTCGGCCAGCATGAACTGGATGGCCTGGCGCTGGGTGAGCGTCTTGCCGAAGGTGACGCGGCTGCGGGCGTACTCGACGGCCAGCTGCTGAGCGCGCTGCGCGAGCCCGACACAGCTCATCGCCACGGAGACCCGGGACGGAGTCAGGAAGCCACCGAGGAACACCTCCAGGCCCTCGCCCTCCACACCCAGCCGGTGGTCCACCGGCACCGGGGTGCGGTCGAAGGCCAGCGACGCATGGTCGGTACCCGTGACGCCCATGGTGTTGGAGGTGTCCTCGACCGTGACGCCCGGGGCGTCACGCGGCACCAGCAGGGCCACCGTGCCCTCGTGCCCGGTGCTGCCCTCGACCCGGGCGGCCAGCAGGTAGTAGTCGCAGCGCACCCCGAAGGTGATCAGGTGCTTGCGCCCCGAGAGGTAGTACGTGTCGCCCTCGCGCACCACCGATGTCGTGATGTCCGCGCCGGTGCCGTTGCCCGGCTCGGTGAGGGCGAAGGCGATCTTGATCTCGCCGGTGACCGAGGGGATGACGAAGCGCTTGCGCTGCTCGTCGTCGGCGTGGCCGTCCATCGACCGCCAGATGCCGTTGACCACGTGCACGATCATGCGCACGGAGCCGTGTGAGCGGGAGAAGACCTCCATCAGCTCCATCCAGTGCGCGAAGCCTACGCCCCGGCCGCCGTACGCCACGGGAGCGGCTATGCGCAGGAATCCCAGGCCGTTCAGCTCGGCCCACAGCTCCTCGGGCACCTGCCCGGTCTCCTCGATGCGTTCGGCCCAGCGCTCACCGGGCCCCTCCACCCACTGTTCGACCTGGGTGCGCAGCTCGTGGAACTGCTGCTCGTCCGTCATGTGCTGCCTCTGTTCCTGTTCGTCGTTCCGGTCTGCTGTCCGTCCCGGGGCCGGCGGGCACCGCGACGGGACGGGCGCTCTCAGACGGTGTTCTCGTCGTGGGGCCTCAAGTCACGGGCCAGCGCCCGCAGTTCGAACTTCTTCACCTTGCCGATCGGGTTGCGCGGCAGGACGTCGATCCGCTCCAGGCGTTCGGGCCAGTACTGTTTGGCCACCTCGTGCCCGTCGAGGTAACGCCGCATCTCCTCGAAGGTCAGCTCCGCTCCACCCGCCGGGACCACGAAGGCGCAGGCGCGTTCGCCGAGGCGCTCGTCCGGCATGGCCACCACCGCGACGTCGTCCACCGCTGGGTGTCCGAACAGCAGTTGCTCGATCTCCGCGACGGGAATCTTCTCGCCGCCGCGGTTGACCACGTCCTTCACGCGTCCGGTGATCCGCAGGAAGCCCTCGGTGTCGATCGTGGCCAGATCGCCCGTGCGGTACCAACCGTCCTCGGTGAACGCCTGGGACGTCAGGTCGGGACGCTCGAGGTAGCCCTCGAAGACCGTGGGGGAGCGCAACTCGAAGTTGCCCTCCTTGCCCGCGGCCAGCACCACTCCGTCATCGTCCGTGATCCGCAGTTCGATGCCGTCCAGTGCACGGCCGTCGGAGCCCCAGCGCTGTCGGGGCTCGTCGGAGGGTGACGACAGCGCGCCCAGGCAGGTCTCCGTGGTGCCGAAGGCCCCGCACACGCCAGTGCCCAGCACCCGCCCGGCGCGCTCCGCCAGACCGCGCGGCACCATGGCCCCGGTCGCCACGAATATCCGCAGGTGCTGCGGCGTTTCGCCGCTCTCCTCCACGGCTTTCACCAGGTCGGACAGGAACGGTGTCGCGGCCTGTACGAACGTCGCCCGGTGGTCGTTGAGCGACTGAAGTGCCCGCTTGGCGTCCCAGTCGGGTTGCAGGATCTGCGGCACGCCCAGTACCAGGGCGAGCACCATGCCGTACAGGAAGCCCGTCTGGTGCGCGAGCGGCGACGGCACCCAGATCGCGTCCTGCTTGCCGAGCCCGAGGTGTCCGATTTCCATCGCGGTGGCCCTGACCAGGTTGCGCGTGGGCTGGGTGACGCCCTTGGGCTCGCTGGTGGTGCCCGAGGTGAACAGGAGTTGCGCCGTCATCTCCGGTGTCGGCGCGAGGGCGTCGAGTGACGCCCGGTCGATGGCTGTCGCCGACAGGGCCTGCTCCCAGTCGTGCACGGTCGCCCCGCCCGCGGGGGACTCGGGCAACTGGGCGGAGCCGCCCGCGGTGGCCAGGACCACCACGTGCTCCAGCCTCAGGTCCGATCCTTCCTCGGAGATCAGCTCCAGTGCCTCCTCGGCGGGCATACGCGAGCGGTGACGGTCCGCCACGACCAGGACCCGTGCCTTGGAGCGCCGCAGGACGAAACCGACCTCCCGCTTGCGGAAGAACGGGATGACCGGGCAGCACACGGCTCCGATGCGCAGAGCCGCCAGCGACAGCACCACGAACTCGGTACGGTTCGGAAGCTGGTACGCCACGTTCTCGCCCGGTCGCACGCCGAGCCGCAGCAGCAGGGTCGCCGCGCGGTCCACCCGCTCGGCCAGCTCGCTCCAGGTGGTGACCTCGTCGCGGTCGGAGCGCACGTCCACGACGGCCGTGTCCTCGGGCCGGGCCTCGGCCCGTCGACGCAGCCACTGCGGCAGTGTGACCCGCGAGGCCTCCTCGGGGTCGACGGACTCGGGCTCCGCCTCCGGGGCACCGTCCGGGGCGGGACCTGCCGAGCCGCCCAGCACCGACATGGGCACGGTGAGCGTGTTCATCGCGTCGAGGAAGCTCGGGTACGAGATGCGGTAGGCGTTCGGAAACGTCAGCGTCGAATGCCCCTGTGCCCGCGAGGACGCCACCGCGAGCGACATCAGGATGCGGTGGTCGTTGAACGAGGACAGCTTGGCGCCGGTCAGGCCCTCCACGCCCCGTACCCGCAACGCGTCGTCCGACAGTTCCAGGCGGCCGCCCATGGAGTTGAGCTGGAGCATGGCTGCGGCTCGGTCGGACTCCTTGAGCCGGGTGTGCGCGATGTTGCGGAACACCGACTCGCCGCGCGCGAACGTGGCGAGGGTCGACAGGATCGGCAGCATGTCGGGGATGTCGCGGCAGTCGACGTCGACCGCGGTGAGCTGCGGCACGTCCTGCCGGATGCGGACACCGCCGGCCGCCTCGTCGATCTCCATCGGTACGCCCATGGATCGTGCGACGTCGAGGAAGTGGAACTCGGGGTGGTCGGCCGGGCCGCCCTCCAGCGTGGTGATCCCGCGCAGCAGCACGTCGCTGGGGTGCAGCGCTGCGGTTGCGATACCGAACGCGGCCGAGCCGATGTCCGGGGGCAGCGTCAGCTCGACGGTGCAGGCCCGCTGGCCGGGCTCTATGTCGAAGCGCCGCCAGTCCTCGGAAACGGTCACCTCGAGGCCGAACTGCCGCATCATCGCCACGGTCAGCTCCAGGTAGGGACGCTCGTTGAGCTCCCCCTCCACCTCGATGGTGGTGTGCCGCGTCGCGAACGGGGCCAGCAGGATCAGGCCTGAGATCCACTGGGACAGGGTGCCCGCGATGGTGACGTGGCCGCCCGTGGGCCTGCGGCCCTGCACGTGGACGGGCGGGCAGTCGTCGGCCGACTCCAGCTGGACACCCATCTGTTCGAGGGCGCGCAGCAGTGGGCCGACCGGGCGTCGCCTGAAGTACTTCTGCCCGGTCACCGACACGGCGCGGTCCGACAGTGAGGCCAGACCGATCATGAAGTACAGGGTGGTGCCGGAGCTGCCGGCGGACACGGCCTCCCGGCGCGGCTTGTACCGCCCGCCGAGCCCCTGAACCACGTAGGTGTCACCGTCCCTGGTGATCTTCACGCCGAGGTCGCGCAGCAGTCGCACCGTGTACTCGACGTGCCGGGCGTCGGACAGACCGTGGACGCGGCTGACGCCGTCGGCGAGCGAGGCGAGAATCAGTGCACGGTGCGCGTGGTATTTCGAGTTCGGGACAAGAATCTCACCGGTGACCCGGTGCTGAATTCCGTTGACGAGAAGGTGCATGGGTCCTACTACTCCCTGGCAATGGGCAGGAGGCCGAGACAGGAATGGGAAATGGCCAGAATTCCGACGGCAGCTGAGTTGCCCTAGGCTTGGTTGAGCCGCAACTCTGAGGGGTTCCGGGTCCTGAACTCTCGATATTCCGGCGCGGACAGGAGTTCCCGGTCGCCCGGGGATCTCGGGCTTCCGTGCGTTTCCTCGACCGCTCGTGCCCCATCTGAAGGCGCGGTGGCCCGGGTGCCTGCGCCGGTCCAGGCGGAGACGAGTGCAACGGCCTGTTCCGGATTGAGCCGGGGGTCGCACAGGCTGGTGCGCCGGACGGGCCGCCCCTCGAACTCGGAGACGTCCGTGGCACATTCGAGGACGTCGTCGGGCGTGGTCTCCAGGTGCAGTCCGCCCGCCGTGCCGCCGGCGTCGGTCACGGCCACGAGGAATCCCCGGATCTCCCGTGCCATGGTCTCCAGCAGGCGAGTCTTGTGACCGTCCGGTCCTGCAACGGTGTTGCCGTGCATGGGGTCGCTGAGCCAGATCACGGGATGGCCGGCCAGCCGGACCGCCTCCACGAGCGCGGGTAGCCTGCCGGAGACCACTTCGGCGCCCATGCGAGCGATCAGGGTGAGACGGCCCGGTTCCCGCAGCGGGTCGAGCCGTTCGCACAGGATGGTGATCTCCTCCACGGTGGTGGTCGGACCGACCTTCACCGCGACCGGGTTGACGATGTCGGCGACGAGGTCCAGGTGGGCGCCGTCCAGTTGACGGGTCCGCTCGCCGATCCACGGCCAGTGGGTGGAGCCGAGCCAGCGGCGTCCGTCTCCCAGCTCACGGATCATGGGCAACTCGTAGTCGAGGACGAGTGCCTCATGACTCGTCCACATCCGGGGTTCGATCAGCGGCTGGTGACCGGAGCGCGCGGGGCCGCGCCAGCCCAGATGCTCCATGACGTCGCTGGCCGTCATGTACGAGGTCAGCAGGCGCAGCGGATCGTGCCGACGGGATTCCGGAGTCGGCTCCGGACCGTTGACCATGTGGCCCCGGTAGACCGGTAGTTCCAGGTCTCCGATCCGTTCGAGAGGCTTGGAGCGCGGCTTGGCGAACTGGCCCGCGATGCGTCCGGCCCGTACGACCGGCTTGTGGGTGGCCATCTTCAGCGTCGCGGCGAGCATGTCGAGCACTGCGGATTTGCGCGACACGTACTCGGCGTCGCATTCACCCGGGTTCTCGGCGCAGTCACCGGCTTGCACCACAAGGGCGTTGCCACGGGCCACGTGGGCCAGCAGCGTCCGCAGGGCACGCACGTCCTCCGCCTTGACCAGCGGCGGACGTGCGGCCAGTACCTCCCGGATGCGCCGGGCCTGTGACGGGTCGTCCCACTCGGGCTGTTGCAGGGCAGGCTTACGGATTTCCGTCACGGCGTTTCCCACGTCGAGTCTCCGGTGAAATATCGGTCGAGATATGACTGAGAACATTGGAGAAACATGGTCGAAAACTCTCCGATAGCCCCTGCTGGACGCCGTAACGGGTAGGGAACGGTCTGTGTCCGCAGCCTCGTGAATCCCACCGGATTCTCCTCCGTCGGATTATTGGAACGGTGATCATCTGTGGTTGGATTCCCTGTACGGAACGGACGAATTGAAGCCCGAAGGACGGGTCGGCGCGTGAGTGTGCGGGATCAGGGCGTGCGGGACCTGCCGACGCACATCTCGAGCAGTTCCGATGGTGTGCGCAGTACGACATCGGGGTTCTGCGCGAGCAGGATCTCCTCGTCGGTCTCGCCCCACAGGGCGGCGACGGCGGTGACGCCGGCGCCCCGGGCGCTGGCGAGGTCGGTGACCGCGTCGCCGACCATGACAGTCCGCGCGGGGTCGGAGCCGAGCACGCCCAGGGCCTTCAGCACGATGTCGGGAGCCGGCTTGGGGCGCTCCACCTCATCGGAGCCGATGACAACGGTGAACAGGTTCAGCAGACCGAGCTGTGCGAGGAGCGAACGGGCCCGTGGTCCGCTCTTGCCGGTGGCGACGGCGAGCGGGACACCGTGCGCCCGCAGTTGTCGGAGCATCTCCGGTACGCCGTCGAAGACCGGGACGAGGTGGGCGAGCCGGTAGCTTTCACGGACGAACGGGGCCTCCATCTCCAGCGGCAACCCCATGATCCGCATGATGTCGGGGAAGTAGCGGCCCAGATGCCGCTCGTACTCCTCGAACGGTGGATCGCCGTCGCCCACCACCTCGGCGTAAGCGGCGGTGAACGCCTGGCGCATCACGCCGAAACTGTTGACGAGCACCCCGTCGAGGTCGAAGACGACCGCATTGATCGGTTCCGCCCGGTTGTCGCAGGCGGCGAGGCCTTGGCTGGTTCCAAGACTGTCCATGGCGCTGTGACGCTCTCTTTCGTGGGGCGACGGCTTCGGGTGCGGGACCGCTGCCGCCCGATACGGGCGGCAGCCCGGGCCGATTCGGCGGTCGGTCGTGCCGGTCACACCCGGTGCGGCTGGGCTTTCTGCTGCGCGGCGCGGGCTGAGGAGTAGATCCGCTCGATGGCGCTGATGGTGCGGCGCGCCTCCTCGATGGCCCGGCGTGGACCGGCCGGGTCCCGCAGCTGGGCGAGCAACTCATCGAGCTGCCGGTCGTACTCCGTGCCGATGGGCTCCTCGGGCACCGTGACCGCTCGGGTCCGCCCGTCGTCGGTGCGCGTCAGCTCCGGGTGCTCCAGGCGGTTGGGACTGAAGCCGAACGTGCAGCGCAGGGTCGCGCTGCCCGCGCTGCCGTCGATCCGGATCCGGGTGATGTCGCGTTCCTCGTGCGAGGCCCAGCTCGCATGCAGTGACAGTGAGACACCGTCATCGGTGACGAGGAACGCGCGGGCGGTGTCCTCGACGTCGATGACGCCGACGGTCGCCCGCTCGCTCTCCTGGTCTTCCGCGGTCCCCTCGGCGCGCCAGGAGACCCGTGCGGTGTCCCGCGCGATGAAGTCGTCCGAGACCGCACCGGTGACCTGCGCGAACTCCGCCGAGCCCAGCAGGGGCGCGGCGATGTCGAACAGATGCCATCCCAGGTCCACCAGCGCTCCGCCGCCCGACAGGCGACGCTGCGTGAACCAGCCGCCCGCGTCCGGCACGCCCCGGGCACGCACCCAGGACAGTTCGATGTGGCGGACGGCGCCCAGGTCGCCGGCGCTCGCGAGCAGGGCCCGGACGTCGGCACGGTGGCGGGCGGCGCTGCCTGCCAGGAGCCGCGCACCGCCGACGCGTTCGGCCTCGGCCAGCTGCTCCGCCTCTGCCGATGTCAGACACACCGGCTTCTCGAGGAAGACCGGGATGCCTTTGCGGAGCAGGTCTCCGGCGATCTCGCAGTGCAGGTGGTTGGGGACGGCCACGACGGCCAGGTCCACCTCTGAGGGGTCCACATCGTGCACGGCTGCCAGGACCGGGGTATCAGGGGCGTCCGCAGTGACGGCCGCGCGCGAGGCCGGGTCGGGGTCCACCGCCGCGCTCACGGCGAAGTCGGGGTGGTGACGCAGCCGCGGCAGCCAGATGGACCGAGCTGCCCAGCCGAGCCCCACCACGGCGGTGCGGACCGGCCGGCCGTCGTGGTGTGCCGTGCTCATGAGCCGAGGACGTCGGCTATGACGGCGGCGACCTCGTGCATCTGCTGCTCGGTGCCGAGCAGCGTCCGGTGGTGCAGCCACAGGCAGTCGGACGTCAGTGCCTCGGAGTGGGGGCAGCGCCGGGCCAGTTCGTCCACCGACAGGTCCGGCGCGCCCATCTCCCAGAAGGCGTCCGTGCGGTAGATCGAGCGGAACGCGACGAACGCGGGGACACCGCGCTCGATGAGGGTGTCGACGACCTGTGCGCGCCGTTCCTCCGTGATGCCCGGGATCCGGAACATGGCCATGTAGTGCGGGTTGCGGTCGGCCCGGCGATCCAGCCGCTGAGGTGCCACGCCGGGGATTTCGGCGAGCAGTGAGGACAGCAGCGGCCAGCGCTCCTCGCGCGTCTGGATCTGCCCGTCCAGGCGCGCGAGCTGGGCGCGCAGCACTGAGGCGGAGAACTCGTTGAGTCGGAAGTTGGAGCCCGACGTGCGGTGGAAGTAGCCGCGGTCGTTGCGCGGGCGTCCGCAGCTGTGCCGTACGAAGGCGTGCTCCGCCATCTCGGCGGTCGGGAACAGCACCGCACCGCCCTCGCCGGCCGTCATCAGCTTGCCGTTCTGGAAGGAGAACGCGGCGACCGAGCCCAGCTCGCCGACCCGCCGGCCGTTCCAGGTGGCGCCCTGCGCGTGGGCGGCGTCCTGGATCAGCGGCACGCCGGAGTCGGCGGCCACCTTGTCGAGGGAGTCCATGTCGGCGAACTGGCCCGCCATGTGTACGGGCATGATGGCGCGGGTCTTCGAGGTGACGGCCTTCGCGGCCTCGGCCGGATCGATGCAGTAGGTTTCCGGGTCCACGTCCACCGGCACCACGACAGCACCGAGGCGCTGAGCGGCCTGGGACGAGGAGATGAAGGTGAAGGCCGGCACGATCACCTCGGTGCCGGGGCCGACACCCATGACCTCCAGGGCCAGTTCGAGGGCGTGCGTGCCGTTGGTGACCGCCAGTGCGTGCTTGCTGCCGTGGTACTCGGCGAACTCCCGCTCGAAGGCGTCGACCTCTGCGCCGCCCATGCGCCACCACTGACCCTGCTCCAGCGCACGGATCAGGCCGGTCCGCTCCGCGTCGTCGTACTGCGGCCAGGCCGGTAGGTCTGAGCCCAGTTGCACACCACTGCTCATGCTGTTCCTTGCTCCTTCGGTCTATGCGCGTGCGAATGCTGCCGCACCGATCGTCACGGAGGCACGACACGGAACCGCTCCTCACGGACCGGCGTGTCCACGCGGACGCCGGCACCGGAACACGACCTCGGTGCGGTCCGCGGGCCCGGCCGGGCAGGCCGGCGGTCTCCGGGCGGGGTCGGTCGTCGCGATTAGCACGCTAACCCAGTGGTTGGCGAGGCGTCATTCCCCTGGTGACCCCCCTATGTTCCCCCTTGTGACTGCGGGCATACCGAGTGCCGGTGTTTACCTGTCAATGTGCGTGCTACAAAAACGACTTCCCAGTGGCTCCGTATAAGGCATGGTGTGTATTGAGCAGGCTCCTGTTGATGAACGGACCGAATCTCGGCATACTCGGGAGCCGTCAGCCCGAGATCTACGGAACGGACACGCTCGCCGACATCGAAGGATGGGTCGCCGAGGAAGTGGCCGACCGCGGCTGGAAAGTTGAAGCGTTCCAGCACGACGGTGAGGCGGAGATGATCCGCACCGTTCAAGGCAACTACGACACCGTCGGCGCGATCATCAATCCCGCGGCCCTGATGATGGCCGGCTGGGGACTGAGGGACGCGCTGGCCAACTACCCGCGCCCGTGGATCGAGGTCCACCTCTCCAACGTCTGGGCCCGCGAACAGTTCCGGCACGAATCGGTGACCGGACCGCTCGCCGCCGGAGTGATCTTCGGCCTCGGCGCCACGGGCTATCGGCTCGCGGCCCGCGCGTTGCTGGAGAAGGTCACCGACCGCTGAGCGGTGCCACCCGCCGCGACAGACCCCCTTGTTCCCGCGGAGCCGCCCCTCCGTGACTTCGCCACGATACGACTGAAAGCCGAGGACACGACACGATGCTCCAGGGACAGACGGCGGAATCAGTACTGGCCGCCCACCGCGACCGGCTGCGCGCCGTCGACCGGATGATTCCGGCGGCCGAAGCGCTGCCGGAGCCCTCCGACGGCCAAGAGCTGCTGGAGGTGAACGGGGCACGTGGCCTGCTGACGCACACCCGCGTCGACGCCGACGCGCTGGAGGCGGTGCTCGGCCCACTGGACCGCTGGGAGCTCACCCCGCAGGTCTCAGGGCCCGACGAGATGGCCGCTCTGCTCACACGCTGGCGGCAGTACATGGAGAGCCACCCGGAACGCCCCGGTGCGGACTCCATGGCCGCCGTCGAGTGGCCCAGCCGCGACGTCGCCATGACCCGGGTCCTGCGCGCCTTCGGGTTCGTTCCCGAGTTCGTGATGATCGGTCGGCTCAAGGGCACCGAACTCGTGCCGGAGTCGGGCCGGGTCCGCGTGCGCCGGGCCACCGTCGAGGACAGCGAGGCGGTGTTCGAACTGCAGATGGTGGAGACCCGGTTCGACGCCGCGGTCAGCGGCGCCGTCGAACGCGCCACCACCGAGGCGCTGCTGCGCGAGGAGATCACCGCGTCGTTCAAGCGCGACGAACCGCTGATCTGGGTCGCCGAGTACGAGGGCGCGATCGTCGGCATGCACCGGGGCGAGGACTTCTCCGAGCCGCAGCAGGCATGGCTCGCGACGAAGATCACCGCCGCCCCGGTCGCGCACCTGGTCTGCCAGGCAGTCAAGGAGGGCTATCGCAGCCTGGGCATCGGCACCTCCCTCGCCCACCACGTGCACGCCGATCTGGACGCCATAGGCATCGGTGCCGCGGTCGGCTACCACGCCATGTTCAACCCGATCTCCACGCCGTTCTGGCACCGCCACGGCTGGCGGCCGTACTGGAACCGCTGGATGCGCACCCCGGCCGCCTGAGCGGCCCCCTGGCGAGAATGACGTACGAGCCCTGTGGAGGGGAACATGCTGGTGAAGGCGCTGGAGGAGCGGGCCGACTCCGTTTCGGACCTTACGGCCCTCGAATGCGAGGGTGTGGAGCTGTCGTACCGGGAAGCGCACGAGCAGGCCAACCGGCTCGCCCGCCACCTGGTAGCCCGGGGAGTGGGGCCCGACAGCGTCGTCGCGGTGATGCTGCCCCGCTCCACAGAACTGCTGGTGACGCTGTTGGCGGTGCTCAAGGCCGGCGGTGCCTACCTCGCGCTCGACCCGGAACACCCCGCCGAGCGCGTGGCCTTCCAGGTCCGCGACGCCGCCCCGGTCGCCCTGGTGACGTCGACCCGCATCGACGCCGACCGCACCGATGTGGGCGTTCCCCGCATCGTGCTGGACGATCCCGCGACGGCCGCGACGCTGGCCGCGCTGCCCGCCGGGCATCTGACGGACGCCGAGCGGGCCGCCCCGCCGAAGCCCGAAGACCTCGCGTACGTCATCTACACCTCGGGCTCCACCGGCACCCCCAAGGGCGTCGAGATCCCGGTGCGCGCCCTGCACAACCTGCTGGAGGCGATGCGGGAGCGGCTCTCCCTGGGACCCGGCGACCGCATGTTGTCGGTCACCACCGCCACGTTCGACATGTCGGTGCCCGAGCTGTTCCTGCCGTACTACACCGGTGCCCGCGCGGTCATCGCGCCGCGTGCCACCGGGCAGGACCCGCAGGCGCTGGGCGACCTGATCGTCCGCGGGGAGATCGGCACCGCTCAGGCCACTCCCACCCACTGGCACATGCTGGCCACCGTCTGCCCCGAGGTGCTGCGCGGCCTGCGCATCCTCATCGGCGGCGAGGCGCTGTCGGAGAAGCTGGCGGCGACACTGCTCGACCTCGGCGCCGAGGTCATCCAGTGGTACGGGCCCACGGAGAGCACCGTGTGGTCCACGGTGCACCCGGTCGCCGGGCCCGAGGACGCGGCCGTCATCGGCAAGCCGCTGCGCAACACCCGGTTGTACGTCCTCGACGAGGAACTGGTGCCCGTCGAGCCCGGCACCGAGGGCGAGCTGTTCATCGCCGGCGCGGGCGTGGCCCGTGGCTACCTCAACCGGCCGGAGCTGACCGCCGAGCGCTTCCTGCCCGACCGTTCCGGGGACGGCAGCGCGATGATGTACCGCACCGGCGACGTGGTGCGACAGCGCGCGGACGGCGCCCTGGAGTACGTCGGCCGTGCCGACCATCAGGTGAAGCTGCACGGTTTCCGGGTCGAACTCGGCGAGATCGAGGCCGCCCTGGAGCGGTCCGAGGACGTCGGCCAGGCGGCCGCGACGGTCCGGGAGGACCGGCCCGGCGACCGGCGCCTCGTGGCGTACGTGACAGCCGCCTCCGGCCGTGTGCCCGACGTCAAGGAGCTGCGGAACCTCGTGGCGGACACGCTGCCCCTGTACATGGTGCCTTCCGCCGTGGTGGCCCTGGAGGACTTCCCGCTCACCCCCAACGGCAAGCTCGACCGCAAGGCGCTGCCGGCACCCGTCGTCGCGCAGACAGCCATGGTCGAGACGCACCTCACGCAGTCGGAGCTGATGCTCAGCCGGCTCTTCGCCGAGGTGCTCGGCGTGGAGCAGATCGGACCACGTGACAGTTTCTTCGACCTCGGCGGTTCGTCGGTGCTCGCGGCACGGCTGCTTGCTCGGGTGCGTTCCGAGATGGGGCTGGAACTCTCGATCCGGATGCTCGTGGAGTCCCCGACGCCGGCCGAGTTGTCCAGGCGGCTGACCGGTGAGGAACCGCAGGACTCCTTCGACGTCCTGCTGCCGCTGATGACCAGGGGCTCCGCCCGGCCGCTGTTCTGCATGCGCCACCTCGGGGGCACCGCCTGGTGCTACGGCGTTCTCGCCCAGCACTTCAGCCTGGACTACCCGATCTACGGCCTCCAGTCGCACACCTTCCAGGAGTTCGACACGCCCGTCGACAGCATCGCGGCGATGGCGGCGGACTACGCGGACCGGATCCGCGGCGTGCAGCCCGAGGGCCCCTACCGCATCCTGGGCTGGTCCTTCGGCGGCATCCTGGCCCACGCCGTCGCCGCCGAGTTCCAGAAACGCGGTGAAGAGATCGAGTTCCTCGGCGTGTTCAACACCAACCCGCACATCACGGACAAGGAGGACCGTGACGAACAGGGCCTGATCGAGCTGATCCTGCTGATCAACGGCAAGGACCTCACCGAGTACGAGCGCCCGCTCAGGTACGAGGACATCGCCGAGTTCGCCGACATGGCGACCAACTACGCCTGGCACGGCCGGAAGAGCGCGGCCGAGACCTTCGTCGAGACGATGCTGACCGACCTCGGCGCCTGGAAGGCCCACACGCCCGAGAAGTACAGCGGCGCCATGCACCTGTTCGCGGCCGATCCCAGCCCGGTGGCCGAAGCGGCCTCCAGCGAGGCCTGGGCGCCGTACGTCGTGGGCGAGATCGTGCGCCACGAACTGGGCTGCGGTCACGAGGAGATGCTCAGCAGCCCGCGCGTGCTCCGCCGGGTCGCAGAGATCGTCACCGATCACCTCGGGGACTGACCCGGCCAGGAGGCAGCCATCCCTTACCACCTGGGCATCGACGTGGGCGGCACCAAGGTCGCCCTGCGTGCGGAGTACCCGGACGGCACCGTACGCGAGGCCGGTTTCCGGTGGCCGCGGGCCGCGGACCGGCCCGCGCACGCGGCGGCGGACCTCGATCTGCTCGCTCGGCAGGTCCGGGAGCTGTGCGGCGGCGCCCCGGACTCGTGCGCGGGCGTCGGGGTGGCCATGCCCGCCACCCTGGACGCGGCCGGAGTCGTCACCGCCTGGCCCAACCGTCCGGGCTGGACCGGCGTCGACCTCGGCAGCGCCCTGCGCGGGATCTTCGGCACCACTGAGGTGGTCTGTGCCGATGACGGCGACCTCGCCGCGCTCGCCGAGGCACACGCGGCGGGCCGTCCCGATCTGCTGTACCTCGGCGTCGGCACCGGCGTCGGCGGCGGGATCGTCCTTGGCGGCAGGCTGATGCCCGGCCCGTCCCGGGGCTCCTGCGAGATCGGCCACCTGGTCGTGGACCGGTCCGGGGAGCGCTGTGACTGCGGGCGCCGCGGCTGTGTGCAGTCCGTGGCCTCGGGCCCCGCCGTACTGCGCCGGGCCGCTCGCGCCCGCGGCACCGAGGTGAGCTTCGCCGAGCTGGCGCAGGCCCTCGCCGACGGCACGCGGTGGGCCGCCGACGCCGTGCGCGAGGGGTGCGCGGCGCTGGCCACGGCCGCCGTCGGGGTGAGCGAACTGCTCCACCCCGCCCTGGTCGTGGTCGGTGGCGGATTCGCCGACGGCCTGCCCGGCTTCACCGCCACGGTTGCGGGGCAGATGGCGCGGCTGGCCCGCTCCGGCCACCCTCTGCCTCCCGTGGAGGCCGCCCGTCTCGGCGGACTCTCCTCACTGTACGGGGCCGTCCTGCTGGCGAAGGGGCGGCCACTGGAGCACTGAGGCCGGGCGGGTCAGGGGGCCGACGTCCGCCATGGCCGGCGGTGTCCCGCCCCCCCCGGCCGGAAACGACGTGGTCCGCGCCGGTCCGGACGAATCCCTCGTCCGGACCGGCGCGGACCGCCTGTCGCATGCGACCCCTCTCAGGCCGCCGTGCGCGGCATCTCCGCCAGCACCCGCGCGACGACGTTCTCCGGCAGGTCCGCCACCAGATCGGCGCCGTTCTCGCCGTCCAGCACGAAGGTCAGCCCCGACGTCGCCTTCTTGTCCAGCCGCATCAGATCGATCAGCCGGGCCGGTGCGACGTCCGCGGGCAGCTCGTGGGGGAGTCCGTAGTGGCGCACCACCTCCAGGTGCTCCACCGCCCGCTGTTCGTCGATCCGGTCCATGGCCCGTGCGAGCCGCCCCGCGAACACGGTGCCGATCGCCACTGCCTCGCCGTGCCGCAGCCTGAAGTCCGTCGCCAGCTCCAGCGCGTGGCCGAGGGTGTGGCCGTAGTTGAGCAGGTGACGCAGGCCGGTGTCGCGTTCGTCGGCGGACACGATCTGTGCCTTGCGCGCCACACTCGCCGCGATCTGCTCCCGCAGCGGCAGCTCCCGCAGGTCGCCGGCGCCGATGAAGTGGCAGCGCGCGATCTCCCCGTAGCCGTTGAGCATCTCCCGCTCGGGCAGGGTCTCCAGGTAGTCGGTGTCGCACAGCACCGAGCTGGGCTGCCAGTAGGCGCCGATGAGGTTCTTGCCCTCGGGTGTGTTCACCGCCGTCTTGCCGCCGACACTGGCGTCCACCTGAGCGAGCAGCGTGGTCGGGAGATGTACCACGGGCACCCCGCGGTGGAAGAGCGCGGCGGCGAGACCCACGACGTCCGTCGTGGTGCCGCCGCCGACGGAGACGACCACGTCGTCACGGGTCAGGCCGAAGCGCACGAACTCCCGGCACAGCGACTCGACCGTGGCGAGCGTCTTGTCCGGCTCGCCGTCACGGGCCCGCAGGACGAGCGAGGGCACGCCCGGGTCGGGAATCCAGGCGTCCGGCCGGGCGGAGACCACCGCCGCGCGCCGCGCTCCCAGCCGCTCGACGATCCCGGACAGCGAGTGCCGCACCCCGGGGCCGATGTCGACGGGGTACGAGCGGTCGCCGAGATCCACCTGGACACGGGTGTGATGGTGTGCGGAATCCGTCATTTCAGTTGATGTCCCTTTCTCTGCGGTCCTGCCGCGGAGGGAAGGCTGTCGGGGAAAGGAATCCCGCTTCCCGGGCACTCGCGGGAATGCGCTTGCCGCTCATCACGGGTGTATTTCTGGCCGATAGCCGATAACGAGATGACTGTTAGTACGGCGGCGGAGCCTAATGCCGTCGGACCGCCGCACCAAACACCTGCTGATTAATTCTCGTCACTCCTCAAGTTAGGGATGTGTAGGGGGGTGATGAGGGGGGTGTGGGGCAGCGTCGGATGGCAAGACTGTGCCGGGCAGGGCGAACCATCAGCCATTACGGGCTGCCCGTCTGCTGTCGCCCTGGAGGGATGACGACACATGTTGCGCACGGAGCTGATCCGACCGCTTCCCGAGCTGCTGGTCCACCAGGCTCGGCACTTCGGTGGCAAGGTCGCCTACCGGGACGCCCAACGGAGCGTGAGCTACACCGATCTGGAACTGCGGACCCGGCGACTGGCCGGACACCTTGCGGAGTTGCGGCTGCAACCGGGCGACCGCGCGGCCATCTGCCTGGGCAACCGCGTCGAGATCGTCGAGAGCTACTACGCCATCACCCGGGCCAGTGCCATCGGCGTCCCGGTCAACCCGCAGAGCAGCGACGCGGAACTCGCCCACATCCTTGACGACAGCGGTGCCCGGATCGTCATCACCGACCACCTGCACGTGGAACAGCTGCGGCGCCTGCTGCCGGACCGCCCGCACCTGACGGCCGTCCTGGTCGGCGACGAGCCGGTGCCGTCGGACTTCCTGCCCTACGAGTCGTTCGCGACCCGGGAACCCGCCACCCCGGCCCGCGACGACCTCGGACTGGACGACCTGGCGTGGATGCTCTACACCTCGGGCACCACCGGCAGGCCCAAGGGCGTGCTCTCCACCCAGCGCAACTGCCTGTGGTCGGTGGCCGCCTGCTACGTGCCGGTGCCCGGACTCGGCCCCGAGGACCGCGTCGTCTGGCCGCTGCCCCTCTTCCACAGCCTCTCGCACATCGCCTGCGTGCTCTCTGTGGTGGCCGTGGGCGCCAGCGCCCGCATCGTCGACGGCCTGTCGGCCGAGGACGTGCTGACCGCACTGGACGAGGAGCGCGCCACCTTCCTGGCCGGCGTCCCCACCCTGCTGCACTACCTGCTCGACGCGGCACGCGACCGCGGCTTCACCGCTCCCCGGCTGCGCGTGGCCCTGGTCGGCGGCGCGGTCACCACCGCCTCGCTGCGTCGGTCGTTCGAGCGTGCCTTCGGCGTTCCCCTCATCGACGCCTACGGCTCCACCGAGACCTGTGGCTCCATCACCGTCAACTGGCCCTCGGGCGCCCGGATCGAGGGCTCCTGCGGCCTGCCGGTGGTGGGTCTGGGCGTACGCCTGGTGGACACCCGGACCGGAGAGGACGTCGCCGAGGGCCAGGAGGGCGAGGTGTGGGTACGCGGGCCGAGTGTCATGGCCGGCTACCACAACCAGCCCGAGGCCACCGCGGCCGCCTTCCACGACGGCTGGTACCGCACCGGTGACCTGGCCCGCCGTGACATGGCCGGCTACTTCACGATCACCGGCCGCAAGAAGGAACTCATCATCCGCGCCGGGGAGAACATCCACCCCGGAGAGGTGGAGGAGGTCCTGCGCACCGTCCCCGGCGTCACCGACGTCGCGGTCGTCGGCAAGCCGCACGACGTGCTGGGCGAGGTGCCGGTCGCGTTCATCGTCCCCGGCCCCCAGGGACCGGACACGGAACAGCTGTTCGCCGAGTGCCGCGACCGGCTCTCCTACTTCAAGGTGCCCGAAGAGCTGTACGAGATCGACTCGATCCCGCGTACCGCCTCGGGCAAGATCATCCGGCATCGGCTGCTGGAGACGCCCGCCCGGCTGCGCGCCACCAGCAGCGGCCTGTACGACTCGCTGTTCCGCGTCGACTGGATACCCAGCTCCCCGCTCGCCCTGGGCAGAGCCCCGGGCGAGCCGGACGACTGGGCACTGGCGGGCACCGACTCGCTCGGTCTGGCCGCCGCCCTGGCGGACGTCGGCATACCGTGCGAGGTCCACACCGACCCGGCCGCCGCCCGCACGGCGGCCCGCCCCGCGGCCCACGGCGGAACCGGTGTCCTCCTCGTGGACCGGACCCGCTACGACTCCGCGGCGGGCATCGAGGAGTTCATCACGTCCCTCGCGGACTGGCTGGCCGACGACCGCAACGAGAACGTCACGCTCGTGGTCCTCACCCGGCGCGCCGTGGCCGCCGGCGAGGGCGAGGACGTCAGGGACCCCGCGCACACCCCGCTGTGGGGTCTGATCCGCGCGCTGCAGACCGAGCACCCCGGCCGGCTCGTGCTCGCCGACCTCGACACCGACGGTCTCGGCGAGGACGGGGCCCGGCCCCTGGTCGCCGCCCTGCACGCCGGTGAGCCCCAGTTCGCCATTCGCTCCGGCGTCGCCCTGCTGCCGCGCTTCGCCCGTGTCTCCATGGACCGGGAGGAGCAGCCGCCCGAGCTGCTCGACCCCGACGGGACGGTCCTGGTCACCGGCGCGGCCACCGCCCAGGGCGCCGCGCTGGCCCGCCACCTCGTGACCGCGCACGCCGCCCGCCACCTGCTGCTGACCTTCGGCCCCGAAGACGGTGCCGAGAGCGTGCAGGCCCTGTGCGCCGAACTCGCCGGGGCCGGCGCCCGCGCCACGGCCGCCGCCTGCGACCCGGGCGACCGAGCCGCGCTCGCCGGGCTGCTGGCGGACGGCGACCGGCCGCCGCTGACAGCCGTGGTGCACGCGGAGGAGGTCACCGGAACCGGTACCGTGTCCGCCGCGGCACACGCCCTGCACGACCTGACCGCCGACCGCGACCTGACCGCGTTCGTCCTGTGCTCTTCGCCCCTCGGCGTCCTCGGCGCCCCCGGCGCCGGCGAGATCGCGGCCGAGAGCGCCGCACTCGAGGCACTGGCCCATCACCGGCGCGCCCACGGCCTGCCCGCGCTGTCCCTGGCCTGGGGACCCTGGCCGGACGGCACGGCCGGGAGCGCGGTCCCCTTCGCGGCGGGCGAACTCGCCGAACAGCAGGCCCTGGTGATGTTCGACGCCGCACACGCCGCGGGCGAGGCCGCGTTCATCGCGATGCGCCTCGACAACGCCGCCCTGCTCGACGGCCCGGTCCCCGCACCGCTGCGCGGCCTGATCGACACCTCGGCACGGCGGACGCCCGCCGCGACCGCGGAGCTGCTCGGCCAACTGGAGAGCCTGCCCGCCGAGGAGCGCGAGAAGACCCTGCTGCGGCTCGTACGAGCCGAGACCGCCGCAGTCCTCGGCCGCACCGACACCGAGGACATCCCGGCCGACCGGGCCTTCAAGGAGCTGGGTTTCACCTCCGTCATGGTCGTCGCGCTGCGCGACCGGCTCGGCACCGCCACCGGACTGCGGCTCCCCGCCACCAGCGCCTTCGACTACCCCACCCCCGAAGCCCTGGCCCACCGGTTGCTGGGCGAGGTCTACGGCGAGTCCGCCGACGCCCCGGGCCCGCCCGCCCCCGCCGCGGCGGTCTCCGACGAGCCCATCGCCATCGTCTCGATGGGTTGTCGGCTGCCGGGCGGCGTCACCTCGCCCGAGGACCTGTGGCGTCTGGTCGCCGACGGCGCCGACGGCCGCTCCCCGTTCCCGGCCGACCGGGGCTGGAACCTGGCGGACCTGTACGACCCCGACCCCGACGCCGCCGGCAAGTCCTACGTCCGTGAGGGCGGCTTCCTCGACGACGTGGCCGGCTTCGACGCCGAGTTCTTCGGGATCTCCCCGCGCGAGGCGCTGGCGATGGACCCGCAGCAACGGCTCCTCCTGGAGACCTCCTGGGAGGTCTTCGAACGCGCCGGCCTGGACGTGACCGCCCTGCGCGGCGCGGACGTCGGTGTCTTCGCCGGGGTCATGTACCACGACTACACCAGCCGGGCGGTGCGTCCCGCGAAGGAGATCGAGGGGTACCTCGGCGTCGGCGGCGCGGGCAGCGTCGTGTCCGGGCGGGTGTCGTACACGTTCGGCTTCGAAGGCCCCGCGGTGACAGTGGACACGGCGTGCTCGTCCTCGCTGGTCGCCCTGCACCTGGCCAGCCAGGCGCTGCGCGCGGGGGAGTGCTCCCTGGCGCTGGCCGGCGGTGTCGCGGTGATGGCGACCCCGGGCAGCTTCGTCGAGTTCTCGCGGCAGCGCGGCCTCGCCGCCGACGGACGCTGCAAGGCCTTCGCCGCCGCGGCGGACGGCACCAGTTGGTCCGAAGGCGTGGGTCTGCTCCTGCTGGAGCGGCTGTCGGACGCCCACCGCAACGGCCACGAGGTCCTGGCCGTCGTACGCGGCATCGCCGTGAACCAGGACGGCGCCTCCAACGGGCTGACCGCGCCCAACGGCCCCTCCCAGCAGCGCGTCATTCGCCAGGCCCTCGCCAACGCCGGCCTGACCCCCGCCGACGTCGACACCGTCGAGGCGCACGGTACCGGTACCGCCCTCGGCGACCCCATCGAGGCGCAGGCCCTCCTCGCCACCTACGGTCAGGAACGGCCCGGCGACGGCCACCCGCTGTGGCTCGGCTCCCTCAAGTCCAACATCGGCCACGCGCAGGCCGCCGCCGGCGTGGCAGGCGTGATCAAGATGGTGCAGGCGATGCGGCACGGTGTGCTGCCCCGGACACTCCATGTCGACGCTCCGACACCGGAGGTGGACTGGTCCGCGGGCGCGGTCGAACTGCTCACCGAGGCACGGAACTGGCCGGAGACCGGGCGCCCGCGCCGCGCCGGCGTGTCCTCCTTCGGCATCAGCGGCACCAACGCCCACATCGTCCTCGAACAGCCCGCCGTGCCACCCGCCACACCCTCCGCCGACGGAGCGGACCCGGCGGACACACCGGAGCGCGCCCTGCCCGACGGGCTCGTCCCGCTCGTCCTCTCCGCCAAGTCCCCTGAGGCCCTGCGCGCCCAGGCCGGACGCGTCGCCGCCCTTCTCGACGCGGAGCCCGCGCCCGACCTGGCCGACGTCGCCCTCACCCTCAGCGGCCGCTCCGCCTTCGAGCACCGTGCGGTCGTGGTCGCCGGCTCCCCCGAGGAGGCCCGCGACGACCTTGCCGCCCTCGCCGCCGCCGACGACATGACGGGCACGGCCACCGACGGCAGGCTCGCCGTCGTCTTCTCCGGCCAGGGCGCGCAGCGCCCCGGGACAGGCCGCGAACTGTACGCGTCGTTCCCTGTGTACGCCCGCGCCTTCGACGAGGTCTGCGCCACCCTGGACCGCTGGCTCGACCGCCCGCTGCGCGACGTCGTCCTCGCCGAACCCGGCACCCCGGAGGCGGACCTGCTCGACCGGACCGCCTACACCCAGGCAGCCCTTTTCGCCGTCGGGGTGGCCCTCTACCGGCTGGTCGAGTCTTGGGGCGTGCGGCCCGACCTGGTCGCCGGGCACTCCATCGGCGAACTCGCCGCCGCCCACGTGGCGGGCGTGTGGTCGTTGGAGGACGCCGCGGCGCTGGTGGCCGCCCGCGGCGCGATGATGCAGCGGCTGCCCGAGGGCGGTGCCATGATCGCCGTCCAGGCCACCGAGGACGAGGTCGCCGCCGAGCTGACCGAGGCAGTCGCCGTCGCGGCGCTCAACGGCCCCGAGGCGGTGGTCCTCTCCGGTGACGCGCCGGCCGTCGAGGCCGTGGCCGCCGTGTTCGCGGCCCGCGGCCGCAAGACCAAGCGGTTGCGCGTCTCGCACGCCTTCCACTCGCCGCGCATGGACCCGATGCTCGACGCGTTCCACGAGGTCGCCGCCGGACTGAGCTACCGCACCCCCGTCGTGCCCGTCGTCTCCAACCTGACCGGCGCCCTCGCCGACCCCGCGCAGCTGTGCGCCCCCGACTACTGGGTGCGTCACGTCCGCGGCACGGTCCGCTTCGCCGACGGCCTGCACACCCTGCACGAGCAGGGCGTCACCACCGTGCTCGAACTCGGGCCCGGCGGGGTGCTGACCGCCATGGCGCGCGACTGCCTTCCCGAGGACGTCGACTGTGTGGCCGCACTGCGCGACGGAAGGCCGGAGCCGAGGACGCTGCTCACGGCCGTCGCCCGGGCCCACACCCGGGGCGCCCGCGTCGACTGGCCCTCCCTGTTCGCCGGCAGCGGCGCCCGCGGCACCGCCGTACCGACATACGCCTTCCAACACCGGCGCTACTGGCTCGACGCCGCCGGCCCCGGCGACCTCGGAGCCGCGGGTATCACCGCGGCCGGCCATCCGCTGCTGACCGCGGCGGTGGACCTGCCCGAGGCCGACGCCGTCACCTTCACCGGACGCCTGTGCCCGGCCGACCAGCCCTGGCTCGCCGACCACGCGGTCGGCGGCACGGTCCTGCTCGCCGGTACCGCCCTGGTCGAGATGGCCGTCCGGGCCGGCGACGAGGTCGGGTACGGAGTCGTCCGCGAACTGGTCCTGGCTGAGCCCCTGGTCCTGCCCGCCGACGGCGCGGTGCGCATCCGCGTGCACGTCGGTGCCCCCGACGAGAGCGGCGACCGCCCCGTCGCCGTCCACTCCCGCCCCGACGGCGACGGCGACGGCGACGGCGCGGCGTGGACACGCCACGCGAGCGGCACCCTGGCACGGACGGACCCCGACGACGCTCCCGGCACCGACCCGGCCCCGTGGCCCCCTTCGCATGCCAAGCCCGTGCCCGTCACGGACTTCTACCGGGAACGAGCCGAGTCCGGCTACGAGTACGGCCCCGCCTTCCAGGGACTGCGCGCGGCGTGGACCCTCGGCGAGGAGGTCCTCGCCGACATCTCCCTCGACGACGAACACCACGCCGACGCCGACCGGTTCGGCCTGCACCCGGCCCTCTTCGACGCCGCGCTGCACCCCAGCGCCCTGGGCGGCATTGCCGAACCCGGCGACGGGAGCCGTCTGCTCCCCTTCGCCTGGAACGGCGTACGGCTGCACGCCTCGGGTGCCAAGACCCTGCGGGTCCGGCTGACCCCCGCCGGAGAGAACACGGTGTCCCTGCGCATCACCGACGCGACCGGAGCCCCGGTCGCCGACGTCGACTCGCTCGTCCTGCGCCCCGTGGCCGCCGGACAACTGCGTCCGGCCGGCGAAGCGGGCCACGAATCCCTGTTCCGTACGACGTGGAAGACTCTGCCGGTCACGGCGCGAGCGGACGGACTCGACGGCGTCCGCGTCCTCGACGCCACCGGAGACGGCTGCGGCGTCGGCACCTCGGCCGAGGACGTGCACGCACTCACCACCCGCGTACTGGAGAACCTCCAGGCGCTGCCGGCCGAGCCCGGCGGCGACACCGCACGGCTGCTGGTGATCACCAGGGGCGCCGTCGCCGTTCGCGACGGCGAGAGTGTCACCGACCCGGCGGGCGCCGCGGTCTGGGGCCTGGTGCGCTCCGCCCAGTCCGAGAACCCCGACCGCTTCGTCCTGGCCGACATCGACGGACACGACGCCTCACGCGACGTGCTCACCGGCATCCCGGCGGTGGCCGCGGCCCTGGACGAGCCGCAGTTCGCGGTGCGTGACGGCGAGGTGTCCGTGCCCCGCCTCGTCCGTGCCACCCATACGGGCCTGACCGTTCCCGATGGCACCGGAGCCTGGCACCTGGACACCACCGGGCCCGGCACTCTGGAGAACTTGGCCCTCGTGCCGGACACCGCCTCCGGCCCTCTGGCTGCCGGCCAGGTCCGCGTGGCCGTCCGCGCCGCGGGCATGAACTTCCGCGACGTCATGATCGCCCTGGACATGTACCCCGGCCGGGCCGCGATCGGAGGCGAGGCCGCCGGCACCGTCCTGGAGACCGGCCCCGGCGTGACCGGCCTGTCGCCCGGCGACCGGGTCATGGGCCTGTTCCCCGGCGGGGCGTTCGCCCCGGAAGCCGTGACCGATCACCGCAGGCTGGTCCGCGTCCCCGCCGGATGGACCTTCGCGCAGGCCGCCACCGCGCCCATCGCGTTCCTCACCGCCCTCTACGGGCTGCGCGACCTGGCCGGCGTCCGGACCGGCGAGACGGTCCTGATCCACGCCGCGGCCGGCGGCGTGGGCATGGCCGCTGTCCAGATCGCCCGACACCTGGGCGCCGACGTCTACGGCACCGCCAGCCCCGGCAAGTGGGACACCCTGCGTGCCCGAGGACTCGACGACGCGCACATCGCCAACTCCCGCACCACCGACTTCGAGCAGCACTTCCTCGACGCCACCGGCGGCCGTGGCGTCGACGTCGTCCTCGACGCACTGGCCGGCGAGTTCGTCGACGCCTCCCTGCGCCTGCTGCCGCGGGGCGGCCGCTTCCTGGAGATGGGCAAGACCGACATCCGCGACGCCACCGAGGTCGCCGAACGTTTCCCCGGAGTGGGGTACCGCGCCTACGACCTCGCGGAGGCGGACGACGACCGGATACGGGAGCTGCTCGACGAGCTGGGCGGCCTCTTCGACCGCGGAGCCCTCACCCCGCTGCCGGTGACGGCATGGGACGTACGGCAGGCTCCGGACGCCTTCCGGCACCTCAGCCGGGCCCGCCACGTGGGGAAGGCCGTTCTGACCCTGCCGCGTCGGCCCGACCCGAACGGCACCTTCCTGATCACCGGCGGCACAGGCTCCCTCGGTGCGCTCGTCGCTCGCCATCTCGTCACCGAACACGGCGCCCGCAGCCTGCTGCTCACCAGCAGGCGCGGTCCCGACGCGCCCGGCGCGCGGGAACTCACCGCCGAACTCACCGCCCTCGGAGCGACCGTACGCATCGCGGCCTGCGACGCCGCCGACCGCGCCGCCCTGGCCCGGCTGCTGGAGTCCGTCCCGGCGACCGCGCCCCTGACGGCCGTGGTGCACACCGCGGGCGTCGTCGACGACGGCGTGCTCTCCGCGCTCACCCCGGAACGGATGGCCACCGTCCTGCGGCCCAAGGTCGACGCCGCCTTGAACCTGCATGAGCTGACCCGGGGCCTCGACCTCGCCGCCTGGGTGCTGTTCTCCTCGGCCGCCGGTGTCCTCGGCAATCCCGGACAGGCCAACTACGCGGCGGCCAACTCCTTCCTCGACGGACTCTCCCGCGCCCGCCGTGCCGAGGGACTGCCCGCGGTGTCGCTCGCCTGGGGCCTGTGGGCGCACGCGAGCGACATGACCGGCAACCTCACCGAGGCGGACCTGCGGCGCACCGAACGCGACGGCATGCTCGGGATGTCGGCCGAAGAGGGCCTGGCCCTCTTCGACGCCACCCTCACCGCCGGGGAACCCGCCCTCGTGCCGACCCGGCTCGACCTGAGCGTGCTGCGGGGCCGGGCCGCATCCGGCGGGCTCCCCCCGCTGCTGCGCGCACTCGTCCGGGCTCCACGCCGCGCCGCTGCCGCGGGTACGGTCCCCGGGCGCACCCTGGCCGACAGGCTCGCCGCACTCTCCGCGGACGAGAAGGCCGCCTTCGTCCTGGACGTCGTCCGCACGGAGGCGGCGACCGTCCTGGGCCACTCCGACGCCTCACTGGTCGTACCCGACCGCGCGTTCAAGGAAGCCGGGTTCGACTCGCTGACCGCGGTGGAGCTGCGCAACCGGCTCGGCAAGGCCGCCGGTACCAGGCTGCCCACGACCGCCGTGTTCGACTACCCGGCGCCCACCGTGCTCGCCGAATACCTGCTCAAGGCCCTCGACCAGGAGTCCGACCCGGTCGCGGCCAAGCTCGAGGCCCTGGAAGCGGCGCTCGACGCCCTGTTGGCGGAGGAACTGGAGCACTCCGGCATCCACGCCCGGCTGAAGTTCCTCGGATCGCGGCTCGAAGAGGCCGCGCACAGCGACGGCTCCACCGAGACCGCCGACCGGGCCAGGCAACTCGAAGCCGCCACCGCCGACGACGTCTACGCCTTCATCGACAACGAGCTCGGGCTCGGCTGACCCGCCAGGCAACCGGGAAGAGGAGATCAGGTTCCATGACCACCGACGAGAAGGCGCTCACCTACCTCAAGCGGGTCTCGGCCGAGCTGCAGCAGACGCGAGAGAAGCTGCGCGAGGAACAGGGCCGGCGCACCGAACCCATCGCCATCGTGGCCATGGGCTGCCGGCTGCCGGGCGGGGTGACCTCCCCCGAGGGGCTGTGGCGACTGGTCTCCGAGGGCACCGACGCCGTCGGCGCCTTCCCGGCGGACCGCGGCTGGGACCTCGACAGCCTCTACGACCCCGACCCGGACGCGTCCGGCAAGTCCTACGTCCGTGAGGGCGGCTTCCTCGACGATGTCGCCGGCTTCGACGCCGAGTTCTTCGGGATCTCCCCACGCGAGGCGCTGGCGATGGACCCGCAGCAGCGGCTCCTCCTGGAGACCTCCTGGGAGACCCTGGAACGCGCCGGAATCGACCCCTCCACCCTCAAGGGCGAGAGCGTCGGCGTCTTCACCGGCGTCGCCGGACAGGAGTACGCGCCCCGCATGGGCACCGGCTCCCAGGACATCGAGGGCTACGTCCTCACCGGCGGCGCGGGCAGCGTCGTGTCCGGTCGCGTGTCGTACACCCTTGGCCTCGAGGGCCCCGCGGTGACGGTGGACACCGCCTGTTCGTCGTCCCTGGTGGCGATCCACCTCGCCGCACAGGCGCTGCGCTCCGGCGAGTGCTCGCTCGCGCTCGCGGGCGGCGTCGCCGTGATGTCGACCCCGGGCGCCTTCGTGGAGTTCTCGCGCCAGCGCGGACTGGCCCTCGACGGACGCTGCAAGGCGTTCGCCGCCGCGGCGGACGGCACCGCCTGGGCCGAGGGTGTGGGGGTGTTGTTGTTGGAGCGGTTGTCGGATGCGCGGCGTAGTGGTCATGAGGTGTTGGCGGTGGTGCGGGGTTCGGCGGTGAATCAGG
>NZ_LGDV01000209.1 GCF_001280015.1 Streptomyces sp. MMG1121 | reverse complement strand
TTCCCCCCCCCCCCCCTCCCCCCCCAACCCGCCATTACGGAGCACCCCCCACCCCGACTGCTACGACTCGGACAAGCGACCCTCGGCCGCCCCCGCCCTACCGTGGACCACGAAAGCCAAGTACACCTCCAACGCGGAAGGGCCGGGACTCGCACATGACTTCCACTCACGCCTTCTGGCTCGCCGGCCGCCAGGTCACCGGCGAGGACACCTTCGACGTCACCTCCCCGTGGGACGGCCGGCTCGTCGGCAAGGTCAGCGTGCCCACCGATGCCCAGGTCGAGGAGGCCGTGGCCGCCGCGTACGCCGTGCGGGACGAGTTCGCCGCCACCCCGGCGCACGTGCGGGCCGCCGCCCTCGACCACGTCAGCAAGCGGCTGGTCGAGCGCACCGAGGAGATCGCCCAGCTGATCTCCGCCGAGAACGGCAAGCCGATCAAGTGGGCCCGGGGCGAGGTCGGCCGTGCCGTCTCCGTGTTCCGGTTCGCCGCCGAAGAGGCCCGCCGGTTCAACGGCGGCGAGGCCCAGCGGCTCGACACCGACGCCGGTGGCCAGGGCCGGCTGGCCCTCACCCGCCGTTTCCCGAAGGGCGTCGTGCTCGGCATCGCGCCGTTCAACTTCCCGCTGAACCTGTGCGCCCACAAGATCGCCCCGGCGATCGCGGCCGGCGCGCCCATCATCCTGAAGCCGGCGCCCGCCACCCCGCTCTCCGGCCTGATCCTCGGTGACCTGCTCGCCGAGACCGAGGGCCTCCCGGCCGGCTCCTGGAGCGTCCTGCCGGTCGCCAACGACAAGATGCCCGCCCTCGTCCAGGACGAGCGCCTGCCGGTCATCTCCTTCACCGGTTCCGAGAAGGTCGGTTACGCGATCATGGACTCGGTGCCGCGCAAGCACTGCACGCTGGAGCTGGGCGGCAACGGCGCCGCGGTCGTCCTCGGCGACTACGCCTCCGACGCCGACCTGGACTGGGCCGCGACCCGTATCGCGACCTTCTCCAACTACCAGGGCGGCCAGTCCTGCATCTCCGTGCAGCGCGTGATCGCCGACGCCTCGGTGTACGACCGGCTGCTGCCGCGCATCGTCGCCGCCGTCGAGGCGCAGGTCACCGGTGACCCGTCCGACGCCAAGACGGACGTCGGCCCGCTGGTCAGCGAGGACGCCGCCAAGCGCGTGGAGTCCTGGGTGAAGGAGGCGGTCGAGGCCGGCGCCACGCTCCTCACCGGCGGCGACCGCGACGGTGCCTCCTACGCGCCGACCGTCCTCACCGGCGTACCGGCGGACGTCACCCTCGCCTGCGAGGAGGTCTTCGGACCGGTCCTGACCGTGACGAAGGTGGACGGCGAGGCCGAGGCGTTCGCCGTGGCCAACGACTCCAAGTACGGCCTCCAGGCAGGCGTGTTCACGCACGACCTGCAGGTCGCCTTCCGCGCCCACCGTGCCCTGGAGGTCGGTGGCGTGGTGATCGGCGACGTCCCGTCCTACCGTGCCGACCAGATGCCGTACGGCGGCGCCAAGCAGTCCGGTGTGGGCCGTGAAGGCGTGCGGTTCGCGATGGAGGACTACACCTACGAGCGCGTGCTGGTTCTCACCGGTCTCGCGCTCTGACCTGCCACGGACAGGTCAGGCGGAACGGCCGCAGTCCACTGTGCGGGGACTGCGGCCGTTCCTGTTTCCGGCTGAATGATGTGGTCCGGTAAAGGATTTGGCATCCGCAGGTCAATTATCTTGTTCTGTGCATGACTCGCTCCACCGGGTGAGTGTCGACTAGGGCGACCAATCACGTCCGACCGATCACGCCCGATCGTGGACCACTCAGGGGAACACATGCACATAGCCCGTACCGGGCGCGGCCTCGCCGCCACCGCCGCCACCGCCGCACTCGTCGCCGCGGGACTGGCGACCGTCTCCTCGGCCGGCGCCGCCACCGCCGCCGCGCCCGCCGGCGTACCGCACACCTTCGCGGCCCCGGCCGTCGCCGGGCACACCCTCGCCCGCGACGTGGCCAGCCCCCTCCCCATCGCCCAGTGCCAGGCCAAGTGGCACATCAACTGCTACAACCCGCTCCAGTACAGAAACGCGTACAACCTCAACGCGCTGTACAAGAAGGGCATCACGGGCAAGGGGCGCACCATCGTCATCGTGGACTCGTTCGGCTCGCCGACGATCCAGCACGATCTCGACGTCTACAGCAAGCAGTTCGGGCTGAAGAGCACCAAGGTCAAGGTCGTCAAGTGGGGCCACGTGCCCGCCTTCGACCCCAAGAACTCGGACATGACCGGCTGGGCCGGCGAGACCACCCTGGACGTCGAGATGGCGCACGCCGTCGCGCCGGACGCCAAGATCGTCCTGGTGGAGACGGCCGTCGCCGAGACCGAGGGCACCACCGGTCTGCCGGAGATGATGAGCGCCGAGAAGTACATGATCGACCACGGTGTCGGCGACGTCATCAGCCAGAGCTTCGGCGCCACCGAGAACACCTTCCCCGGTTTCGCCAAGGGCGACTTCACCAGCATCAAGAAGCTGCGCTACGCCTTCGAGGACGCCGCCCGCAAGCACGTGACGGTCCTCGCCTCCTCCGGCGACGGCGGCGCCACCGACAGCACCGCGGACGGCAAGGGCTACTACAAGTACCGCGTCAACTCCTGGCCCTCGTCCGACCCGCTGGTCACCTCCATCGGCGGCACCCAGCTCCACCTGGACGACAAGGGCCAGCGCGTCAAGCCGGACAGCGTCTACAACGACTACGGCTCGGGCGGCGGCGGCCAGTCCCACGTCTTCACCCGTCCGGCCTTCCAGAACGGCGTGAAGAAGGTCGTCGGCACCCGCCGCGGCACCCCGGACATCTCGATGGCCGCCGCGGTCAACGGCGGCGCCTGGACCTACTCCAGCTTCGACCCGACCGCCATCGGCTGGGACGTCACCGGCGGCACCAGCGAGGCCAGCCCGCTCTTCTCGGGCATCGTCGCCCTCGCCGACCAGGCGGCCGGCCACCGTCTGGGCGACATCAACCAGGCCCTGTACACGCTCATGGGCCGCAAGGGCTCCGGCGTCGTCGACGTCAACGACGGCACCGACAACAGCTACCAGGGCGTCAAGGGCTACAAGGCCGTCAACGGCTACGACATGGCCACCGGCGTGGGCACGCTGAACGCGCTGACCTTCGTGCCGGCCCTCGCGAAGGCGGGCCGCCACTGACGAACGGCCACAAGGCCGCTCATCGGGCAACTCCTGCGACGGCCCCGGGTCCTGGACCCGGGGCCGTTCGCGTGTCCGCCCCCGACGCAACCATTCTTGCTAATGGAAATCATTTTTGTATAGCCTGACGGTGGCGCTAGCCCGCCAGGGTGAAGGGGCCCGGCACCGCTGCCTTCCGGTGCCGGCCCCCTTCCCGTCGTCGCCCCCTCCGGACCCTCAGCCGGAGAAGGCGACGTGCGCGAGCCGCAGCGGGCCGCGCAGTCCGATGCGGACGTCGCGTACGCCCTCGGTGACGACGCCGGCGCCCAGCGTGGTGTAGGCGTAGGGGCCGGCGGTCGGGGTGTCGAGGCGCAGGGCCGCGAGCACCGGCCCGCCGTCCAGGGAGACCTCCAGTACGCCCTCGCCCGACACCAGCGCGGTCAGCTCGGTCACGCCCGGTCCGAAGTCGCAGGCCCGGTAGACCAGTTGGGCCGCCGTGCCGTCCGCCGGGGTCACGGCGTCGCCCGCCGCCCGCGTCCGGTCCACGATCGCGATGCCCGCCTGTTCGTCGAAGTCCGCGCCCGCGAGGCCGAGTCGGACCACCGGACGCGGGGCCGGCGGGGTGCCGTCGACGTGGACGGTCGTCCGAAGCCGGACGTCCTGGCTGGACGCGCCGACGAGCAGCTCGTACGGGCCCGTCTCCAGTCGCGGGGTGCCGAGCGCCACGTCCCAGAACTCCAGCGCGGACAGCGGGACTTCGAAGGACACCTCGGCCGTCTCGCCCGGCGCGAGGGTGAGCCGGCGGTGGGCCAGCAGTTCCCGGCGCGGGCGGATCACCGACGGGTCCACGGCCCGGCCGTAGACCTGGACCACCTCGTCCGCCGCCCGGTCCCCGGTGTTCGTCACCGTGCAGGCGACGTGGAGCGTGCCGTCCGCGATCCGGGCCGCGAGCGAGCCGTAGCCGAAGGACGCGTACGACAGGCCGTGCCCGAAGGGGAACAGCGCGGTGCCCTCGAAGTAGAGATAGGTCTGGCGGCCGCCGATCACGTCGTAGTCGAACAGGTCGGGCAGATCGGTGTCGGAGGCGTACCAGGTCTGCGGGAGCCGGCCCGCGGGGCAGACGTCGCCGGCCAGCACGCGGGCCAGGGCCGTGCCCGCCGCCTGCCCGCCGTGCGCGGTCCACAGCACGGCCGGCAGTCGCGCCACGTCCACCGCGTACGGATACGCCGAGGTCAGGACCAGCACCGTACGCGGGTTCACGGCGCGGGCCGCGCGCAGCAGCCGCCCCTGGTGGGCCGGGAGTTCCAGGGTCGTACGGTCCTCGGTCTCGCGGCCGTTGACGTGCGGGTCGTTGCCCGCGACGACCAGGACGACGTCCGCCCCCTGCGCCGCCCGCGCCACCGCCTCCTCGCCCCGCTCCACCGTGATCACCTCGAAGACGTCGCCGGTGTCGGCGACCTTCGCGCCGTCGGCGGCGACCTGGACATGGCGACCCGTGCCCAGGTGCGTCAGGAGGTGACCGTGCCGGTGCGGTTCGAGGCGGAAGGTCTCCTGGACCACCCAGCCGCCCGGCTGGTCGGCCGAGGCGCGCACGAAGCCGTCGTCGGCGACCGAGAGGTAGCGGCCGTCCGGCGCGCGCAGGGTCAGCACGCCCTCGCCCCAGTCGGCCAGCGCGAACTCGGTGCCGGTGGCGTCCGTGGTGAGCGGCGGCAGATCGGTACGGCCGGACAGCAGCGCGGGGTCGAGCGCGCCCTCGGTGCCGCGCGCCTGCTCGGCGGCGTCCGCCGGTGGCACGTGCAGGAACGCGCCCGCGGCGGTGCGCAGCCGGATCCGGTCCACGCCCTCCGCGAACTCCACGCGCTCGGCGCCGAACCGCTCGTACAGGCCCTCCAGCGCGGTGGAGCGGTGGATGAGGCTGCCGCTGTACCAGTCGAGCTTGCACTCGTCGGCGAGGAGGCCGACCACCGCGATCCGGGTGTCGGGCGCGAGCGGCAGCAGGTCCTCGTCGTTCTTCAGCAGCACGATCGCCTGCTCGGCGGCCTCCCGTGCGAGCGCCCGGTGCGCCGGGGTGTCGAACGCGCCGGTGCCGGCGTGCGGGTCGCGGTGCGGGTCGAACTCGCCGAGCCGGAACCGGACCGAGAGCTGACGGCGGACGGCGGTGTCGATGTCGGCCTCGGTCAACAGCCCCCGCGCATGGGCCCCCTTGACCCGTTCGACGATCCGCGAGCCGTCCGTCCCGTGGTCGGTGAAGCTGTCCACGCCGGCCAGCAGGGCCGCCGCGGTGGCCTCCTCGTGGGTGTCGAAGTAGTGCTCGGCGTCGACCAGGTTGGAGGGCGCGCCCGCGTCCGAGCAGACCAGCAGATCCTCGCCGGTCCAGGTGCGCAGGGGCGCGCGCAGATACGGGGAGACGTGGTTGGGGCGGCCGTTGACCAGGTTGTACGCGGGCATCACCCCGGCCACCGCACCCGCCTCGACGGTCTCCCGGAAGGCGCGCAGATCGTACTCGTGCAGCACGCGCGGACGGACCGAGGCGGACGACGTGGCCCGGCCCGTCTCGTTGTTGTGCGCCAGCCAGTGCTTCAGGACGGGCGCCGTGCGCCAGTAGATCGGGTGGTCGCCGCGCAGACCCTGGGTGTACGCCGTCGCGATCGCCGAGGTCAGTTTCGGGTCCTCCGCGTAGCCCTCCTCGTTACGGCCCCACAACGGATGGCGCAGCAGATTGACCGTGGGGGACCAGACGTTGAGGCCGACCCGTTCGTCCCGGGCCCGCATCGCGCGGACCTCCTTCGACACCGCCTCGCCGACCCGCCGCACCAGCTCCGGGTGCCAGGTCGCGCCGAGGCCGACAGCCTGCGGGAACACCGTCGCCGGACCCATCCAGGCCACACCGTGCAGTGCCTCCTGGCCGGTGCGGAAGGCGCCGATGCCCAGACGCTCCACGGCGGGCGCGAACTGGTGCAGGAAGGAGATCTTCTCGTCCAGGGTCAGCCGCGTCAGCAGGTCGTCGATGCGCTTCGCGAAGGGCAGATGCGGATCGCGGAACGGTGGGGTGGACGGCGAGTCAACGGTCACGGGAGGTTCCCCTTGCGGAGGGAGCGACGAGGATGCTTTCGAAGCGCTTCGATGCTCGATCGAACGAGGTCGGGGTGTCAAGGTGCCGTGCGTGAAGATGACGCATATCCCGCCGCTGCAGCAAGGATTATCGACCCGCCGAACGGCTGCCCGTGGCATCGCAGGAATCTTGGGAGCGACCCTTGTGCGCCCCCAGGTGTTCACTTAACCTCACAGCAACATCGAAGCGCTTCGACTGACTGATTTTCGCCGCAGCATGCTTCCGCTCAGCCAGATCCACTCGAGACACCACGGCCGACGGCCACCGCCGGGTGTCCTGGTGCGCCACGAAGGGTTGACGCAATGACGCCGAACGCCGCCTCCGCATCCTCCGCGCCCAGCCGGAGAAGCGCTCCCAGCCGGCGGAGCTTCCTCGCCTCCACCGCGGTCGCCGCAGCGGCGGTCGCGGGCGGGGCGCCGTTGCTCAGCGCCTGCGGCGCCTCGGACGGCGGGTCGGGCGGGGGCACCACCTCCGGCAAGAACGCCAGGAAGCTGCTGCCGGCCTACGTGGCCAGCGACGTGGTGAGTCCGGACATCCCGTCCAGGAACGGCTCCTCGATGGGCTTCACCGGCAAGCTGGACGTCGCCACCCTCAAGACCTCGGTCCCGAAGAAGCTCGGCAAGGGCGGCAGGTTCACCGTCATGTCGCCGTTCTGGGGCTCGCCGCCGAAGCAGGACAACCCCTACTACACGGCGATGAACGACCTGATCGGCGCCGACGTCGTCTGGCAGAACCAGGACGGCAACACCTACGACCAGAAACTCGGCGCGGTCCTCGCCTCCAGCGAGGTCCCGGACGTGGTGGTCATCCCCGGCTGGAACATGGGCGGCAAGATACCCAGCGCCATCATCGCCAAGTTCGCGGACCTGGGCCCGTATCTGGCGGGCGACAAGGTCAAGGAGTACCCGAACCTCGCGGCGATCCCGACCGACGCCTGGCAGCGCTCGATCTTCGGCGGCAAGCTGCGCGGCCTGCCGATGCCCGCCTCGTACGTCACCAACATCGTGCCGATGTACCGCAAGGACCTCTTCGACAAGGCGGGATACCGGATCCCCCGGTCCGCCGACGAGTTCACCGCGCTGTGCAAGGAGATCACCAACGCCCGCGCCAAACGGTGGGCATGCGGCGACATGAAGTGGACCGCGTTCAACGCCTTCGGTGTGCTGTCCGGCTCGGAGAAGGCCCTCGGCTGGAACCTCGTCGACGGCAAGCCGGTCTATCGCGTCGAGACCGACGAGTACCTCGAAGCGCTGGAGTGGACCCGCAAGCTGTTCGCCGCCGGATACGTCCACCCCGACTTCGAGCTGGGCAAGAGCCAGGCCACCGACCCGAGTTCCAAGTTCGGCGCCGGCGAGTTCCTGATCTGGAACAACGACATCTCCAACTGGTACGGCCAGCAGGCCTCGCAGGCCACCCAGAACCCGGACTTCCGCATCTGGGGCATGGACATCTTCGGCCACGACGGCGGCAGCCCCACCCTGTGGGCCGCCGAGCCGGCGAGCATCTTCGCCTTCGTCAACAAGAAGGCCTCCGATTCCGTCGTCCGCGACGTGCTGGCGGCGGCCGACGTCACCGCCGCGCCGTACGGCACCAAGGAGTGGATGACGACCAACTACGGCGTCGAGGGCACGCACTACAGCATCAGGAACGGTGTGCCCGTCAAGAACGACAAGGGCAACAACGAGGTCATCAACGCCTACGTGATGCTCGCGAGCCCGGCCTCGACCATCGCCCACCCCGACTACCCGGACATCACCAAAGGCAGCGTGGAGTGGCAGCAGCGGATGGGCGCCTTCACCAAGAAGTCGACGTTCTGGGGTCTGCAGATCACCGAGCCCGCCCGCTACACCAATCTCTCCAACGACTTCGAGCAGCTCGAGGACGACGTCGTACGTGGCCACAAGAAGATCGGCGACGTGCAGCAGGCCGTATCCGACTGGCGGAAGAAGGGCGGCGACCGGCTCCGCGACTGGTACAAGAAGCTGCTCGACGACAACGGGCCGGCGGCGAGCTGATCCGGTACCGAGGCGAGGAGAAGGCCGTGTCCCACAGCACGGTGCCTCGGAACGGGGCCGAGGCGAAGACGAAGGCGGCGAAGACCCCGGTGGCGTCCGGCGGCCCCGGCGGACCCCACGGCCGCGTGCGCGGCGGGAAGCTGCCCTTCCGGCTCAGATTCGGACGCGACCGCACCCTGCTCCTGATGACCGTTCCGGTCCTGGTCCTGGTCCTGGTCTTCAACTACGTGCCGATCCTCGGCAACATCGTCGCCTTCCAGGACTACGACCCGTACGTCAGCGACAACGGCGTCGTCTCCATGCTGCACAGCCCCTGGGTCGGCTTCGACCACTTCCAGCAGATCTTCCAGGACCCGGACTTCTGGAGTGCCGTCCGCAACACGCTGGTGCTGTTCTTCCTCCAGCTCGTGCTGTACTTCCCCGTCCCGATCCTGCTCGCGCTGCTCATCAACAGCGTGGTCAGGCCCCGGGTGCGGGCCGTCGCCCAGGCGGTGCTCTACCTGCCGCACTTCCTTTCCTGGGTGCTCGTCATCGCCGTCTTCCAGCAGATGTTCGGCGGCGCCGGGATGCTCTCCCAACTGCTGCGGGAGCACGGCCACAACGGCATCGACATCATGACCGACCCGAACACCTTCAAGTTCCTCGTCACCGCGCAGACCGTGTGGAAGGACGCCGGCTGGGGGATCATCGTCTTTCTCGCCGCGCTCGCCTCCGTCAGCCCGGATCTCTACGAGGCCGCCGCGATGGACGGCGCCGGCCGCTGGCGCCGCATGTGGCACGTCACGCTGCCGGCGCTGCGCCCGGTGATCGCACTGTTGCTGGTGCTGCGTGTCGGCGACGCGCTGACGGTCGGCTTCGAGCAGATCCTGCTGCAACGCGACGCGGTCGGGCCCGGAGCCTCGGAGGTCCTCGACACCTTCGTCTGGTGGAACGGCGTCCGCAACCAGGACTTCGGCTACGCGGCCGCCGCGGGCCTGATCAAGGGCGTGGTCGGCATCGGCCTGGTCCTCGCCGCGAACAAGGTGGCCCATCTCATGGGCGAGCAGGGGGTGTACCAGAAATGACCGCCGTGATCGAGGAGCCCGCCCGCGGACAGGGCCGGTGGTCCGCCCCGCCACGGCCGGCGTGGGAGGAGGAGCCGTCGAAGGCCGGTCTCGCCGGCAAGGGCATCGCCCTGACCCTGGCCTGTCTCGCCGTCCTCTTCCCGCTGTGGATCGTGATCGTCACCAGTCTGTCCACGAAGAAGACCATCAACGACGCGGGCGGCCTGGTGATGGTCCCCAAGGGCATCACCTTCATCGCCTACCGGGAACTGCTCGGCGGCGGCCAGGTCACGCGGGCGGCGGTCATCAGCATTCTCGTCACCCTGGTCGGCACGCTGTTCTCGATGACGGTGTCGGTACTGGGCGCCTACGGCCTGTCCCGCACCGGCACGCTCGGCCACCGGTGGATCCTGATGACCCTGCTGGCCACGATGTTCTTCAGCGCCGGCCTGATCCCGACGTACCTGCTGGTCCAGTCCCTGGGCCTGACCGACACCTATCTGGCGCTGATCCTGCCGAGTGCGGTGAGCGTCTTCAACATCCTCGTGCTGCGCGGGTTCTTCATGGGCATCTCGCCGGAACTGACCGACAGCGCGCGGATCGACGGCGCCGGGGACTTCCGGATCCTGTGGCAGATCGTCATGCCGCTGTCGCGGGCGGTCCTCGCCGTGATCACGCTGTTCTACGCGGTCGGGTACTGGAGCGCCTGGTTCAACGCGTCGCTCTACCTGAACGACCAGGACAAGATGCCGCTGCAGAACGTCATGATCCAGCTGGTGCAGAAGCAGCAGGCTCCGGTGGGGCTCGGGCAGGCCATCAAGACGGGGGAGCTGTCCGGGCTGGCGGTGCAGATGGCGGTCATGGTGATGGCCCTGTTGCCGGTGGCCGTGCTGTCGCCGTTCGTCCAGAAGCATTTCAGGAAGGGGATGCTGACGGGGGCGGTGAAGGGGTGACGGTTCGCTGCGCGGCCGGCGCCGGCAGGCGACCCCGCTCCCGGCCGGCACCCATCCCGGTCCACCACTCCGCCCACGCCCACCGAGGTACCCCATGCCCACCCGTAGAACCGTCCTCGCCGGCACCGCAGCCGCCACAGCACTCCCCGGCCTCCCCGCCGAGGCGCACGCAGACCCGGCCCCGGCCCCGCAGGGCTACCGCCGGCGCACCGCGGTGATCGGCCGCACCGGTTTCGTCACCGGTGTCCTCTTCCACCCCGCCACCCCCGGCCTCGCCTGCGCCCGCACCGGCAGCGGCGACGCCTACCGCTGGGACGATCCCGCCGACCCAGCTGTCTCCTACGCCCACGACACCGACACCGGCCCCGGCACCCCGTGCGCCGGCTCCGACGGCGGCCGTACCTTCGCCGCCCGCGCCACCGGACTGCCCGCCGGGGACGGCCAGTTCCAGCTCGCCGTCGCTGCGACCGGCGATCCGCGCACCCACGGCCGCGTGTACCTCGCCACCAACGGGCGCGGCATCCAGTACGGGGAGCCCGTATGAGACCGACCCTCGCCGACGCCACCCGGGGCCGCATCCTCTTCGGCGGCGACTACAACCCCGAGCAGTGGCCCGAGGAGACCTGGCCCGAGGACGTCCGGCTGATGCGGCAGGCCCGGGTCAACTCCGTCACGCTCGGCGTCTTCTCCTGGTCGAAACTCGAACCCGAGCCGGGGGCGCGGGAGTTCGGCTGGCTCGACCGGGTGATGGACCTCCTGCACGAGCACGGGATCGGGGTCGTCCTCGCCACCCCGACCTCCTCCCCGCCGCCCTGGATGGGCCGCCTCCACCCGGACACCCTGCCCCGCGACGCCGACGGCCGGACCGAGTGGTGGGGCGGCCGGCAGCACTTCTCGCACTCCAGCGCCACCTACCGGCGCTACGCCGCAGCCATCACCGAGGACCTGGCCGCCCGCTACGGCACCCACCCCGCCCTCACGATGTGGCACATCAACAACGAGTACTGCACCTTCGACCACGGCGACGAGGCGGCCGCCGCCTTCCGCCGCTGGCTGCGCGCGAAGTACGCCTCCCTCGACGCCCTCAACTCCGCCTGGGGCACGGCCTTCTGGAGCCAGGGCTACGACACCTGGGACGGCGTCCTGCCCCCGCGGCACGTCCACTATCTGAAGAACCCGGCCCAGGTGCTGGACTTCAGGCGGTTCACCTCCGACATGCTCCTGGAGTGCTTCACGGCGGAACGGGACATCGTCCGCCGGTACACCCCGCACACCCCCGTGACCAGCAACTTCATGCCGCTGTGGAGCGGCCAGGACGGCTGGCGCTGGGCAGCGGAGGAGGATGTCGTCTCCGTCGACCTCTACCCCGATCCACGCGATCCGCTGGGCGGGCAGCGCGGGGCGCTCGTGCAGGACCTGACCCGCTCGCAGGCCCGCGGCCCGTGGATGCTCATGGAGCAGGCGGCCGGGCCCGTCAACTTCCGCGGGGTCAACCACCCCAAGCCGCGCGGCCTGGGCCGGCTGTGGTCCCTGCAGGCCGTCGCCCGGGGCGCCGACGCCGTCTGCTACTTCCAGTGGCGCCAGTCCCGCCAGGGCGCCGAGAAGTTCCACTCCGGGATGATCGGCCATGCGGGGGAGGGCGGCCGTACCCATCAGGAGGTACGGCGGCTCGGCTCCGAACTCGCCGAGCTGGCACCCGAAGTGAGTGGCAGTCGGGTACCCGCGGACATCGCCGTTCTGCACGACTGGCACTCCTGGTGGGCCGGGGCCCACGAAGGGCGGCCGTCCGACCGGGTGGAGCTGCCGGACGTGCTGACCGCCTGGCACCGGGCCCTGTGGGAGGCCCACCTGACCACCGACTTCGCCCACCCGGAGCACGACCTGTCCGGCTACCGGCTCGTCGTCGCCCCGCAGCTCTACCTCCTCACCGACACCGCCGTCGGCAATCTCCTCGGCTACGTCCGGAGCGGCGGCACCCTGGTCTGCGGCTTCCTCACCGGCATCGCCGACGAGGACGACCGGGTCAGGCCCGGCGGCATGGACGCCCGGCTGCGCGAGCTGTTCGGCATCCGCACCCTGCACGAATGGTGGCCGCTGGAGGCGGGGGAGACCGTCGAGTGCGCGGGCCTGCGCGGGACGCTGTGGTCGGAGGAGATCGAGGCCGAGCCCGGGGCCGCCGACGTCGTGCCGTACCGGGGCGGGGAGCTGGACGGGATGCCGGCCGTGCTGCGCAAGGGCCGCGCCTGGTACGTCTCCACGCTCCCCGAGCCGCACGACCTGCGCGCCCTGCTCGCCTCCGTCGCCGCCGGGGCGGGGGTGCGCCCGGTGCTGGAGGGGCTGCCGGCCGGCGTCGAGGCGGTGCGCCGGGGCGAGCTGCTGTTCCTGCTCAACCACGGGCGGGAGCCGGTCACCGTCGAGGTGCCGGGCAGCCACCGTGACCTGCTCGGCGGTGAGAAGGTCACGGGGTCCGTGCGCCTCGGCCGCTACGGTGCGGCGGTGCTGCGGCCATGAGTCACGGACCCGTCCACGGGACCTGGGAACCCGCCCCGGCGGCACGCTGGGAGGACGCGTTCCTGAGCGGGAACGGCCACCACGGCGCCCTTGTGTTCGGTGATCCGAACGATGAGCGGGTCGTCGTCACCCAGCACACCCTGGTCCGGCCGAACGGCGGCCAGCACGCCCGGCCGCCCCGGCTGGCATCCCAGCTCCCCGCCCTCCAGGACCGGTTGCTCGCCGGTGAGCCGGCCGCCGCCGAGAGCTTCACCGACGGTCGCCCGCTCCAGTGGGTGCAGCCCTTCCACCCCGCCTTCCGGATCCGGCTGCGCCGCCGGGGCGGGACCGGGTCCGGCTGCCGCCGGGCCGTCGACTTCACCGCCGGTGAAGTCACCGCCGTCCGCGGCGACCACACCAGCCGGGTCTTCGTCTCCCGCGCGGACGACGTGATCGTGCACGAGGTCACGGCGGGCGACCTCGACATCCGCCTGGACCACCGGCTGCCCGGCGTGCCGGCCGGGCTCCGGGTCGGCCACGGCGCACTCCTCACCCCCGAAGGCGCCCTGCTGAGCCTGCGCGCCCGCTACCCCGACAGCGACCGCGCCTACACCGGCGTGACCCTCGTCGCCGTTTGCGGTGGCGGCGTGGAACTCCGCCCGCCGGGCGCCCGCGTCACCGGCGCCCGCTCGGTGCTGCTGCTCACCCGCGTGCTCCGGCACACCGGAGAGACGGACGTCGTGGCCGAGGCCCGGCTGCTCCAGGCCCTCGCGGCCGGCACCGAGCGGCCGTACGAGGAACTGCTCGCCCGTCATCTCGCCCTGCACCGCACCGCCTACCAGCGCGTCACCCTCGACCTCGGCGCCGACCCCGCCGACCGTGCCCTGCCCGGCTCGGAGCTGCTCCGGCGCCCGCACGGCCCCGCCCTGCTGGAACGGCTCTTCGCCGCCGGCCGCTACCACCTGCTCTCCAGCAGCGGCCTGCTGCCGCCCCGGCTCACCGGCCTGTGGACCGGCGACTGGAACACCGCCTGGTCCGGGGCGTTCACCACCAACGCCAACCTCAACCTCCAGACCGCCTCCGCGCCTGCCGCCGCCCTCCCCGAGGTCACCGAGGCGCTGGCCCGGCTCGTCCAGCGGCAGCTGCCCGACTGGCGGGAGAACGCCCGCGCGATCTTCGGCGCCCGGGGTGTCGTCGCCCCCACGCACACCGACGGCGAGACCGGCCACACGTACCACTTCGACCGCGCCTACCCCCATCAGCTGTGGACGGCCGGCGCCGACTGGCTGCTCAAGCCGCTGGTCGACCACGACGAGACCCGCGGCGAGCGGGACCCGCGCACGGCCGCCGTCCTCGCCGAGATCGCCGCCTTCTACGAGGACTTCCTCACCCGCACCGACTCCGCCGGCCGCCTGGTCGTCGTGCCCTCCTACTCGCCCGAGAATCGGCCCGCGAACGCAGACTGGGGCGCGCTCAACGCCGCCATGGACCTGTCCGCCGCCCGGCACGCCCTGCTCACCGCCGCCCGATACCACCCCCAACAGGCCGGAAAATGGCGGGCGTTGGCGGCTCGGCTGCCGCCACACCGGATCAACGCCGACGGCGCGCTCGCCGAGTGGGCCTGGCCGGGCCTGGACGACACCTACGACCACCGCCATCTCAGCCACCTCTACGGCGTCTGGCCGCTGGACGAGATCAACCCCCACGACACCCCCGCTCTGGCCGAGGCCGCCCACCGTGCCCTCGCCCTGCGCGGCGCCGAGAACGACTCCGCCCACGGCCATCTGCACCACGCCCTGATCGCGGCCCGCCTCGGCGACGCCGGCCGGGTCGCCCGCGCCCTTCGCCAGGTCCTCGACGGCGACTTCTTCCACGCCTCCCTGATGAGCGCCCACTACCCGCACCGGGACGTCTACAACGCCGACGCCGCGCACGCCCTGCCCGGCGTCCTGATCGAGATGCTCGTCCAGTCCACCCCCGACCGGCTGGTCCTGCTGCCCGCCGTGCCGGACGCCTGCCCGACCGGTGAACTGCGCGGAGTGCGCACCCGGTTCGGCGCCGAGATCGACCTCGGCTGGACCCCGGGCGGCGCCCGGGCCGTCCTCAGACCGAGCCGCACCCACCGCATCGAACTGCGGACTTCCTCCGGTGCACAGCCGCTCGACCTCGTCGCCGGAGAAGACCACGTCCTCACCCTGGGGGCGTGGTAACCCCTCGCAGCTCCCCCCACCCATGGAAGGGACACCATGGCAACACGCACGTTGAACCGGGTCGCCACGGCCCTGATCGCCCCCGCCCTGGCCCTCGGCGCCACCGTCGCCCTCGCCGCGGCGCCCGCCTCCGCCGCCGTCTGGTCCTCCTGCGACCAGTGGGGCAACACCACGCTGAACGGCTACACCCTCTACAACAACATCTGGGGCTCCGGCGCCGGCAGCCAGTGCATCTGGGCCAACTCCGGCACCAACTGGGGCGTCAACGCCAACCACCCGAACACCGGCGGCATCAAGTCCTACCCCAACGCCAAGAAGGTGATCAACAAGTCGATCAGCTCCCTGGCCTCGCTGACCAGCGGATACAACGTCGCCGTCCCGTCCTCGGGCGCGTACAACACGTCGTACGACATCTGGGACACCGGCTACAAGTACGAGATCATGCTCTGGGTCAACAAGACCGGTGCCGTCGGCCCGCTCGGCACCTCGCAGGGCAGCCTCACCCTCGGCGGTTCCACCTGGACCGTCTACAAGGGCAACAACGGCTCCAACGACGTCTTCTCCTTCGTCCGCGGCTCCAACTCCGGCTCCGGCACGGTCGACATCCTGCCGATCCTGAAGTGGATCAAGGACACCAAGGGCTGGTTCGGCGACGTGACCATCGGTGACCTCCAGTTCGGCTTCGAGATCACCTCCTCCGCCGGCGGGCTCGACTTCACCGTCAACAGCGAGAGCGTCAGCAGCAGCTGAGCAACTCGTGCGGAGAGGGGGCCGGTCCGGAGCGGACCCGGCCCCCACCCGCTCACTCCGCGATCGGCAGCTCCGCGCCGTCCCGCAGGAACAGCGGGATGCGCTCCAGCGGGGCGTCCACCGTGACCGCCGTACCGCCCTCGTACGTCTCACCCGTCCACGCGTCCGTCCAGCGCGCGCCCGCCGGCAGATACGTGGTGCGGGCCACGGCGCCCGCGGTCAGCACCGGGGCGACCAGCAGGTCGCGGCCGAAGAGGTACGCGTCCTCCACCGACCAGGCCGTCCGGTCGCCCGGGAACTCCAGGAACAGCGGCCGCATCACCGGCAGCCCCTCCTCGTGCGTCTCCCGCATGACCCGCAGGATGTACGGCTTCAGCCGCTCGCGCAGCCGCAGATACCGCTCCAGGACCGCGCCGGCCTCCTCGCCGTAGGACCACACCTCGTTCGGGCCGCCGGTCATGTCCGGGCCCAGCGGCAGGCCCGGGTCGCGGAAGCCGTGCAGGCGCATCAGCGGGGACAGCGCGCCGAACTGGAACCAGCGGATCATCACCTCGCGGTACGCCGGATCGTCCGGGTCGCCGCCGTGGAAGCCGCCGATGTCGGTGTTCCACCACGGGATGCCGGACAGCGCGGTGTTGAGACCGGCCGCGATCTGCCGGCGCAGGGTCGCGAAGTCGGTGCCGATGTCGCCCGACCACAGGGCCGCGCCGTAGCGCTGGCTGCCCGCCCACGCCGACCGGTTGAGCGAGATCACCTCGCCGTCGCCGAGGCCCGCCGCCAGCAGGCCCTCGTGGAAGGTGCGGGCGTTCTCGCGCGGATACAGATTGCCGACCTCCAGGCCCGGACCCGCCCAGTAGCGCAGGTTCTCGGCGAAGCCGGGCTTCAGCTCGGGTTCGCAGGCGTCCAGCCAGAACGCCGTGATGCCGTACGGGGTGAGGTAGTTGTCCCGGACCCTCGACCAGACGAAGTCACGGGCCTCGGGGTTCGTGGGGTCGTAGAACGCCACCTGGACCGTGGACGCGACCTCCTTGTCCGGCCAGTCGGCGTGCGCCGTCGGGCCGTACTGGGTGCCGACGAAGTAGCCGCGCTGCTCCATGAGCCGGTGGTTCTCCGAGAGCGGGGACACCGACGGCCACACGGACACGACCAGCTTGATGCCCAGCTCCGCCAGTTCGCGGACCATGGCCGCCGGGTCCGGCCACTCCTTCGGGTCGAACCGCCACTCGCCCAGGTGCGTCCAGTGGAAGAAGTCGCACACGATCGCCGCGATCGGCAGGCCCCGGCGCTTGTACTCCCGTGCCACGGCGAGGAGTTCGTCCTGGGTGCGGTAGCGCAGCTTGCACTGCCAGAAGCCCGCCGCCCACTGCGGCAGCATCGGTGAACGCCCGGTCGCCGCAGTGTAGTTGCGCTGGCCGTCGGCCGGGGTGCCCGCCGTGATCCAGTAGTCGATCTGCCGGGCCGAGTCCGCCACCCAGCGGGTGCCGTTGCCCGCCAGCTCCACCCGGCCGATCGCCGGGTTGTTCCACAGCAGGGTGTAGCCCCGGCTGGACACCAGCACCGGCACGCTCACCTCGGCGTTGCGCTGCACCAGGTCCAGCACCAGGCCCTTCTGGTCCAGCCGCCCGTGCTGATGCTGGCCGAGGCCGTACAGCCGCTCGCCCTCGTAGGCGGCGAACCGCTGCTCCAGACGGTGGTGGCCGTTGCCGACCGCGGTGTAGAGGCGCGGTCCGGGCCACCAGAAGTGGGCCCGCTCCTCGGCGAGCAACTCGGCGTGGTCGTCGGTGCGCAGGAAACGCAGCAGGCCCTCCGCGCTCACCTCGACGGTCAGCGCGCCGGCCGTCACCCTTCCCGCTCCGTCGTCGACCGTGACCGTGGCCTCGGCCGGCGGCCGGTCCGCCGCCAGGGCGCCCGGCAGCCCCTCCAGCACCGGGCCGCCGAGCCGGGCCCGCACCCGGACCGCGTCCGGCCCCCACGGCTCGATCCGCACCGTCTCCTGACGGCCGCTCCACTCCAGCGCCCCGTCCCGCACCCGGAGCCGGCCGACGGTGGGGGAGGACTGGGCGAGGCTGACCTTGGACTCCGCGAGAGCGGGCTGAATACCGGCAGGCTGATTCACGGCGTGCTCCTGAAGAGATGCTCCTGACACGAGGAGCGCAGACAGGGGAAGCAGACAGGGGAAGCAGGCAGCGGTGTGCCCCGGCAGGGCAGGGTCGGTGAAGGTCAGGACGCGGCCGGCGCCGGTCCCGTACTCGCCCGCACCGTCAGCTCGGGCGCGAGCAGCACGACCTCGTCGCCGCCCCGCCCGTCCAGCTTGGCCATCAGGTGCTCCACGGCACGCCGGCCCATCTCCTGCGCGGGCACGGCGACCGAGGTCAGCCGGACCGACGCCTGGACGGCGACCTGGTCCGGGCAGACCGCGGCCACGGACACGTCCTCGGGCACGGCCCGGCCCTGCTGGCGCAGCAGCGCGAGCAGCGGCTCCACCGCCGACTCGTTCTGCACCACGAACCCGGTCGTTCCCGGCCGTTCGTCGAAGATCCGGGCCAGGGTGAGGGCCATCGTGTCGTACCCGCCCTCGCACGGCCGGTGCAGCACCCTCAGTCCCGACTCACGGGCCCGGGCGCGCAGTCCGTCGAGGGTGCGTTCGGCGAATCCGGTGTGCCGCTCGTAGACGGCCGGGGCCTCGCCGATGACAGCGATGTCACGGTGGCCGAGCCCCGCCAGATGCTCCACGCAGAGCGCGCCCGTCGCGCTCCAGTCCAGGTCCACGCAGGTCAGACCGGTGGTGTCGGCGGGCAGGCCGATCAGGACCGAGGGCTGGTCGGTCCCCCGCAGCAGCGGCAGCCGCTCGTCCTCCAGCTCGACGTCCATGAGGATCATCGCGTCGGCGAGACCGCTGCCGGTCACCCGGCGCACCGCGTCCGGCCCCTCCTCGCCGGTGAGCAGCAGGACGTCGTAGCCGTGCGTACGGGCCGTGGTGGCCACCGCGATGGCGATCTCCATCATCACCGGCACGTACATGTCGGTGCGCAGCGGGATCATCAGCGCGATGATGTTCGACCGGTTGCTCGCCAGGGCCCGGGCGCCGGCGTTCGGGTGGTAGCCCAGCTCCCGGATGCTCTCCTCGACCCGCTGCCGGGTGGTGGTGGAGATGGACCGCTTGCCGCTGAGGACATAGCTCACCGTGCTCGCCGAGACTCCGGCGTGCTGGGCGACCTCGGCGAGGGTGACCATCCGGCTCTCCAAGCTATGTGAAGCGCTTCGACAGAGCGCATAACGGTTAGGGCGAGTGAGGGTGAGATTGACACTAGCTTCAGCCGGGTCGAGGTGTCCATAGCTGTCGAAGCGCTTCGACACCTTTTCCTGGACCAGCTCAGAAGTGATCTTGCCGGGGCCTTCCGGCAATCCCTGGGGGCAAGGGCGGGCGGAAACCCTCCGGCCGAGTATCCGCCGAACGGCCGCGCGAGGGGTGGTGGGGTCGGCCCGTTTCGGGTACGAACGATCCAGTAGCACTGGTCGGTAGCGAACGGTCAGCAATCATCCCTCTTCGCGGCGAGGTGAGCCTCATGTCCGCCCCCACCACCCCACGCACCAACGTCACCGAGCGCGAGGCCCGTCAGGTGGCGGAGGCCGCCCGGGAACAGGACTGGCGCAAGCCCAGCTTCGCCAAGGAACTGTTTCTCGGGCGCTTCCGGCTCGACCTCATCCACCCGCACCCGCTCCCGGACGACGAGTCCGTCCGGCGCGGCGAGGAGTTCCTCGCCAAGCTGCGCGCCTTCTGCGAGTCGACCATCGACTCCGCCCGCATCGAGCGCGAGGCCCGCATCCCCGACGAGGTCGTGGCGGGCCTGAAGGAACTCGGCGCCCTCGGCATGAAGATCGAGCCCAAGTACGGCGGTCTCGGCCTCACCCAGCTCTACTACAACAAGGCCCTCGCCCTGGTCGGCTCCGCGAGCCCCGCCGTCGGCGCACTGCTCTCCGCCCACCAGTCGATCGGCGTACCGCAGCCGCTGAAGATGTTCGGCACCCAGGAGCAGAAGGACGCCTTCCTGCCGCGCTGCGCCCGCACCGACATCTCCGCCTTCCTGCTCACGGAGCCCGACGTCGGCTCCGACCCGGCGCGGCTCGCCACCGCGGCCGTACCCGACGGCGACGACTACGTCCTCGACGGAGTGAAGCTGTGGACCACCAACGGGGTGGTCGCCGATCTGCTCGTGGTCATGGCGCGCGTACCGAAGTCGGAGGACCACAAGGGCGGCATCACGGCGTTCGTGGTCGAGGCGGCCTCGGAGGGCGTCACCGTCGAGAACCGCAACGCCTTCATGGGCCTGCGCGGCATCGAGAACGGCGTCACCCGCTTCCACCGGGTGCGCGTCCCGGCCGCCAACCGGATCGGCCCCGAGGGTGCGGGCCTGAAGATCGCGCTCACCACGCTCAACACCGGCCGGCTGTCGCTGCCCGCGATGTGCGCCGGCGCCGGCAAGTGGTGTCTGAAGATCGCCCGCGAGTGGTCGGCCGAGCGCGAGCAGTGGGGCAAGCCCGTCGCGCTGCACGAGGCCGTCGGCTCCAAGATCAGCTTCATCGCGGCGACGACGTTCGCGCTGGAGGCCGTCCTCGACCTGTCCTCCCAGATGGCCGACGAGGACCGCAACGACATCCGCATCGAGGCCGCCCTCGCCAAGCTCTACGGCTCCGAGATGGCCTGGACGATGGCCGACGAACTGGTCCAGATCCGCGGCGGCCGGGGCTACGAGACGGCCGAGTCGCTCAAGGCGCGCGGCGAGCGCGGGGTGCCGGCCGAGCAGATCCTGCGCGATCTGCGCATCAACCGCATCTTCGAGGGCTCGACGGAGATCATGCACCTGCTGATCGCCCGCGAGGCCGTCGACGCCCACCTCTCGGTCGCCGGGGACCTCATCGACCCGGACAAATCCCTGTCCGACAAGGCGAAGGCGGGTGCGAGCGCGGGCGTCTTCTACGCCAAGTGGCTGCCGAAGCTCGTCGCGGGGCCGGGGCAACTCCCGACGTCGTACGGCGAGTTCAAGCACGGAGCAGATCTCTCGGGACATCTCCGCTACGTCGAGCGCACCGCCCGCAAGCTGGCCCGCTCCACCTTCTACGCCATGTCCCGCTGGCAGGGCCGGATGGAGACCAAGCAGGGCTTCCTCGGGCGGATCGTGGACATCGGTGCCGAGCTGTTCGCGATGAGCGCGGCCTGCGTGCGGGCCGAACTGCTGCGCAGCCGGGGCGAACACGGCAGCGAGGCCTACCAGCTCGCCGACGCCTTCTGCCGCCAGGCCCGCATCCGCGTCGAGGAACTCTTCGGCCGGCTGTGGACCAACACCGACGACCTCGACCGCAAGGTGGTCAAGGGAGTCCTCGCCGGGTCCTACACCTGGCTGGAGGAAGGCGTCGTCGACCCGTCCGGCGACGGCCCGTGGATCGCGGACGCGACCCCCGGACCGTCGACGCGGGAGAACGAGCGCCGCCCCTTCGGCGGCTGACCCGCTCGGTGACCGACCGGGCGCCTGGGGTCAGTTGCCCCAGGTGCCCTGGTTGACGGCGCAGTTCCAGCCCGAGCCGTGCAGGGCGAACTTCACGGCGTAGGAGCGGGTGTTGAGCAGATGCGTGGGGATCCGCACACCCAGGCTCGCCTTGCCCTTCAGCGTGGCGTTGTAGACGGACACCGACAGCGAGGAGTTGTGGGTGACCCTGCCGCCGGTCGGCTTGGCCTTGCCGAAGCGGATGTTCTTCACGTCCGTGACGCTGAACGTGACCTTCTTGAAGCTCTCGGTCGTCTTGCTCTTGATGCCGAAGTACAGGCCGCCGCCCGTCACCCAGCCGTGCGAGTCGACGTAGAAGCGGCTCGGAAAGACGATGTTGACCGGGCAGCCGGTGCTGGTCGACGTCCGGGTCGCGGCCGAGGCCGCGCCGGCGAGTCCGAGCTGTGCAGCGGTCAGGACCCCCGCGGTGGCCAGGACGGCCGCGGTCGCGCGCTTGCGGTTCATGATGGTGACTCCTCCCCGTTTCGCCCTACTTGATGGGCGCCAACGGGAAGGATGCCATCATCCGCGCCCCTGCGTGCGCAATTTCAGCAGTACTTGTCGCTGGGGTCCCGCGTGGTCCAGGAGCAGGCGTCGGCCCGGGCGCCGTTCGCCTTGGTGAGGGTGGCCGTGTCCTTGTCGTTGTTCCACACGTAGGCGCGGCGGTCCTGGTACTTGTCCGACGCGGTGTCCGAGCCGCGACCGGTGTGGATCTTCATGTACTTCCCGGCGCCGATCTTGACGTTCGGGAAGACGTACTTGTGGTTGGAGGCGTCCTTCAGGGTCCAGCCCTTGAGCGAGACGGCCGAGCCGCTCGTGTTCCGGATCTGCACCCACTCGGCGTTGAGACTCGCGTTGGAGCGGGTGTCGCTGCCCGGGCTGTCGAACCAGACGTGGTGGATGGTCACACCGCCGGCCGCCTGGGCCGGGGAGCTGAGCAGGGTGCCGGTGAGCACGGCCGCGCCGGCGAGGGCGGGCAGGGCGGCGCGCAGGCGCACAGTACGCATGGAGAGATCCCCCCAGGATGTCGTCCGCGGAAGTGAATGCGACTGAAGTGTTATCACATGATCTTCACTGGTACTTCACGACGGGAGAATCACTCCATCCGGCGACGAAACCTGTTAACGCACCCGCCCGGGGGACGCCCTGTCCGGAGCGCTGCCGGTTGCGGCAACAATGGAGGGATGACCGACAGTCCCGCCCATCCGGCACCCCTCGCCGATCCGCACCTCGTCTACGACCCCCTCGCGGGCGACGGCCCCAAGGACGTGGTGATCCTCGGCTCCACCGGATCCATCGGCACCCAGGCCATCGACCTCGTGCTGCGCCACCCCGACCGCTTCCGGGTCACCGCGATCTCCGCGAACGGCGGCCGCGTGCCCCTCCTCGCCGAGCAGGCCCGCCGGCTACGGGTGCGGACCGTGGCCGTAGCCCGTGAGGACGCCGCGGCGGCCCTGCGCGAGGCGCTCGCCGCCGAGTACGGCGCGGGGGAGCCGCTGCCCGAGATCCTCGCCGGACCGGACGCGGCCACCCGGCTCGCCGCCTCCGACTGTCACACGGTGCTGAACGGCATCACCGGCTCCATCGGCCTCGCCCCCACCCTCGCGGCGCTGGAGGCCGGCCGCACCCTCGCGCTGGCCAACAAGGAGTCGCTGATCGTCGGCGGCCCGCTGGTCAAGGCGCTCGCCAAGCCCGGCCAGATCATCCCGGTCGACTCCGAGCACGCGGCGCTGTTCCAGGCACTGGCGTCCGGGACCCGGGCCGACGTACGCAAACTCGTGGTGACCGCCTCCGGCGGCCCCTTCCGCGGCCGGACCAGGGCCGAGCTGGCGAACGTCACCGTCGAGGACGCCCTCGCCCACCCCACCTGGGCGATGGGCCCGGTGATCACGATCAACTCCGCGACCCTCGTCAACAAGGGTCTGGAGGTCATCGAGGCACACCTCCTCTACGACATTCCCTTCGACCGCATTGAGGTGGTCGTGCATCCCCAGTCGTATGTCCACTCGATGGTCGAGTTCACCGACGGATCCACGATCGCCCAGGCGACGCCCCCCGATATGCGTGGGCCGATCGCCATCGGTCTGGGCTGGCCCGAACGCGTCCCGGACGCCGCGCCCGCCTTCGACTGGAGCAAGGCCTCCACCTGGGAATTCTTCCCGCTGGACAACGAGGCCTTCCCCTCGGTGAACCTCGCCCGGCACGTGGGGCAGCTCGCGGGGACCGCTCCGGCGGTGTTCAATGCGGCCAACGAGGAATGCGTCGAGGCCTTCCGCAGCGGCGCACTGCCCTTCAACGGGATCATGGAGACCGTCACCCGGGTCGTCGAGGAACACGGCACCCCGGGCGCGGGAACTTCACTCACCGTGTCGGACGTCCTCGAAGCGGAGACCTGGGCGCGGGCCCGGGCTCGCGAACTCACAGCCACGACGGCGACCGCGGAGGCGCGTGCATGACGACCTTGATGTTCATCCTCGGCATAGTGGTCTTCGCGTTCGGCCTGCTCGTCTCGATCGCGTGGCACGAGCTGGGGCACCTGTCCACGGCCAAGCTCTTCGGCATCCGCGTACCGCAGTACATGGTCGGCTTCGGCCCGACCATCTGGTCGCGGAAGAAGGGCGACACCGAGTACGGCGTCAAGGCGATCCCGCTCGGCGGCTACATCCGCATGATCGGCATGTTCCCGCCCGACGAGGCGGGCCGGGTCTCCGCCCGCTCGACCTCGCCGTGGCGCGGCATGATCGAGGACGCCCGCTCGGCCGCCTTCGAGGAGCTGCAGCCGGGCGACGAGACCCGCATGTTCTACACGCGCAAGCCCTGGAAGCGCGTGATCGTCATGTTCGCGGGCCCGTTCATGAACCTGGTCCTGGCGGTCGCCCTGTTCTTCACCGTGCTGATGGGCTTCGGCATCCAGCAGCAGACCACCACCGTCGCCTCCGTCTCGCCCTGCGTCATCTCCCAGAGCGAGAACCGCGACACCTGCAAGAAGTCCGACGCGCTCTCCCCGGCCCAGGCCGCCGGCATGGAGAAGCGCGACAAGATCGTCTCCTTCGACGGCAAACAGACCAAGGACTGGAACACGCTGTCGGACCTGATCCGCGACAGCGCGGGCAAGACGGTCCCGATCGTCGTCGACCGGGACGGCAGGCAGCTCACCCTGCACGCCAGGATCGCCACCAACCTGGTCGCCAAGAAGGACTCCAGCGGCACCTACGTCCAGGGCCAGTACGTCAAGGCCGGCTTCCTCGGCTTCAGCTCCGCCACCGGCGTGGTGAAGCTGGGCTTCGGTGACTCCGTGACCTGGATGACCGACCGGGTCGGCGACGCGGTCGACTCCCTCGCCGCCCTGCCCGGCAAGATCCCGGCGCTGTGGGACGCGGCCTTCGGCGACGGCCCGCGCCAGCCGGACTCCCCGGTGGGCATCGTCGGCGCGGCCCGCATCACCGGCGACATCGCCACCCTCGACATCCCCGCCTCGCAGCAGGTGGCGATGTTCGTGATGCTGCTCGCCGGCTTCAACCTCTCCCTGTTCCTGTTCAACATGCTCCCGCTGCTCCCGCTCGACGGCGGCCACATCGCGGGCGCCCTGTGGGAGGCCCTGCGCCGAAACCTGGCCCGGGTGCTGCGCCGCCCGGACCCGGGCCCGTTCGACGTGGCGAAGCTGATGCCGGTGGCGTATGTGGTGGCGGGGATCTTCGTTTGCTTTACGATGCTCGTTCTCGTCGCAGATGTCGTCAATCCGGTCAAAATCGGGTAATAATCGGGCACTTTCTGCCACGATGACCTTCGAATGAGCCCTTCACTCGCATGACTCGCGCGAGTGAAGGGCTCACTTCTTTCGTACGACACGGAGGCGGACGGGGCTCCGGTCCGGGCGGAAGCCATCCGTACGGCGACGGCCCGGACATGGTTCACCCCGTGAAAATCTCCTGGCCATACGACGTTGGGGGCGGCCCGGAGGATGATCTTCCGGGCCGCCACCCGTCGGGTGGGTTTGCCGGACGGGATGTGCTCCCGCCCGGGCCGGTGCCGTAATCTCGAAGCCTGGAGCCCGCCGTTACGGGACCGGATCCTGATCCACGACTTGGGGTTGCACAGCAGATGACTGCGATTTCTCTCGGCATGCCGTCCGTTCCGACCAAGCTCGCCGAGCGCCGGAAGAGCCGGCAGATCCAGGTCGGAAGCGTGGCGGTCGGCGGGGACGCGCCCGTCTCGGTCCAGTCGATGACCACGACCCGTACGTCCGACATCGGCGCCACCCTCCAGCAGATCGCCGAGCTGACGGCATCGGGCTGCCAGATCGTGCGAGTGGCCTGCCCCACCCAGGACGACGCGGACGCCCTCGCCACCATCGCCTCCAAGTCCCAGATCCCGGTGATCGCGGACATCCACTTCCAGCCGAAGTACGTCTTCGCCGCGATCGAGGCGGGCTGCGCGGCGGTCCGCGTGAACCCCGGCAACATCAAGCAGTTCGACGACAAGGTCAAGGAGATCGCCAAGGCCGCCAAGGACCACGGCACCCCGATCCGCATCGGTGTCAACGCCGGCTCCCTCGACCGCCGCCTGCTCCAGAAGTACGGCAAGGCGACCCCGGAGGCGCTGGTCGAGAGCGCCCTGTGGGAGGCCTCGCTCTTCGAGGAGCACGACTTCCGCGACATCAAGATCTCGGTCAAGCACAACGACCCGGTGATCATGATCGAGGCGTACAAGCAGCTCGCGGCCCAGTGCGACTACCCCCTCCACCTCGGCGTCACGGAGGCGGGCCCGGCCTTCCAGGGCACGATCAAGTCGGCGGTGGCCTTCGGCGCGCTGCTGTCCCAGGGCATCGGCGACACGATCCGGGTCTCCCTCTCGGCTCCCCCCGTCGAGGAGGTCAAGGTGGGCATCCAGATCCTGGAGTCCCTGAACCTCAAGCAGCGTGGCCTGGAGATCGTCTCCTGCCCCTCGTGCGGCCGCGCCCAGGTCGACGTCTACAAGCTCGCCGAAGAGGTCACCGCGGGTCTGACGGGCATGGAGGTCCCGCTGCGGGTCGCGGTCATGGGCTGCGTCGTCAACGGGCCGGGCGAGGCCCGCGAGGCCGACCTCGGCGTCGCCTCCGGCAACGGCAAGGGCCAGATCTTCGTCAAGGGCGAGGTCATCAAGACCGTCCCCGAGTCCAAGATCGTCGAGACCCTCATCGAGGAGGCCATGAAGCTGGCCGAGAAGATGCAGGACGAGGGTGTGGAGTCGGGCGAGCCGTCGGTGTCGGTCGCGGGCTGACCTTTCGTTTTCCGGCAGTCCCGTCACCTCCCGGTGGCGGGACTCAGTCGTACCTCCGCCCAGACGGCCTTGCCGGGCTGCCGTGGCGTGACACCCCACTTGTCGGCGAGCGCCTCGACCAGGAGCAGGCCCCGGCCTCCCTCGCCCCGCGGGGCTTGCAGCTCGGGCAGCCGCTCGGTACGGGTGTCGGAGACCTCCAGCCGGAGGGTGGCACCCGCTGCGGTGAGCTTCAGGTGGAAGTCCCGTCCGGGTACGTGTCCGTGCCGGACCGCATTCGCTACGAGCTCGGCTGCGATCCGCGTGAGGGTTGCGTTCGCGGGCCCGGCGTAGGAGTGCCCCCACTCATCCAGCCGATGTGAGACGAGCCGCCGGGCGAGGCGCGCGCCGCGAGGGGTCGAGGTGAAGCGCATCGCGAATTCGTGGGCGGGGATTTCTGACTTCATGCCGTTTACGCTCCCGCACGCTCAGTAACGTTGACCAGCGGCCGCACCTCGACCAACAGGGGTTGTACGAGCGTGGGGTGCCGCTGTAGGCGTGCGCGCCGTGGCGGACGGTGGCGCCCAGGTATTGGGGGTGTATGTGAGCGAGGAAGTACAGGAACCAGAGGGTGAGTCCGAGCCGGCTCAGGCATTCCGCTCGCCTTCGGGCGGCTGCTGAAGAGGTTCAGGACGCTGGCCGGGATGGAACGCGCCCAACTGGGCTCTTCGACTGGCTACTCGGCGGCGACCGTCGCGTCGTTCGAGCAGGGCAGGCGGATTCCGCCCACGAAGTTCATCGTGCGAGTCGATCAAGTGCTGAATGCGCGTGGAAGATCTTCGAACGGAAGCCCGCACCCATCATCAGCTTCGTGATGGAGGAAGCCCTCCTGCGTAGGCGGCTGGGCGGACAGGCCGTCATGCGGGGCCAGTTGGAGCAGATCCTGCTCTTCGGGCAACGGCGTAATGTGGAGATCCAGGTCATGCCGAACGACCGTGAGGAGCATGCGGCACTCGCCGGCACCTTCACCTTGATCAACACGGCTAAAGGGCGCAGGATCGCCTAGGTGGACGCGCGCAAAGGCAGCCGCCTCTACTCAGACGGTCAGTCGGTCACGGAGATGGAGGAGCGGTACGGCATCCTGCGCGCCCAGGCTCTGACACCGCGCGAATCACTGGCCCTCGTGGAGAAGTTGCTGGGAGAGACATGAACGTTGACGAGCCGACCGAGCTGGTGTGGTTCAAGAGCAGCTACAGCAGTGGCGACGGCGGGCAGTGCCTCGAAATCGCGCTCGCATGGCACAAGTCCAGCTACAGCGACGGCGAAGGCGGCCAGTGCGTCGAGGTCGCCACCAGCCCCACCACGATCCACGTACGTGACTCCAAGCAGAACCGCACCGCCGCAGCCACCCTCATAGTGCCCCCCGCCGCCTGGCAGGCCTTCCTCGGGCTTGCACGATCCTGAAGGGGGCCTTACCACCCCTTGGTGCCGCTCTCGATGGCGAACGCGTCCTGCCAACAAGGGTCCTCGGACTGATGGGTCGGCTGACGGGGAGGGACGCGGCACCATGGGTGACCAGGGCGGCGGCGACGGCAAGATCCCTCGACATCGAGATCGAGGATCTGAAGACCCAGTCACCCCCCACCTGGGACCACTACGGCCTACGTCCTTAGCGGTATCCCCTCGGGGGCACCGGTGGGGACAGCAGAAGACGACCTTCGAGATCGTGCTGCCGGGCCCGCCCGCGGCCGGATCTCACCGCTAAGCGCTCCACCACCCCTCGGGGTACAGTGCGGAGGATCCAGCAGAACCCCAGCCCCGAGGCCCCGCACGTGTTGACCCAGACCACCTCACGGGTGCTCGAACCGAGCGACCTTGACGCCGCGCTCGCCGTCCTCGACCGCGAGCCGGTGACGAACGCCTTCGTGACCTCGCGCGTCCAGATCGCCGGCCTCGACCCATGGCGGCTCGGCGGCGAGATGTGGGGCTGGTACGAGGACGGCATGCTCACGTCGCTGTGCTACGCGGGTGCCAATCTCGTTCCCATCTGTGCCACGCCGCGGGCCGTGCGCGCCTTTGCCGATCGGGCGAGGAGGGCCGGGCGCCGGTGCTCCTCCATCGTCGGGCCCGCCGACGCCACCGCCGGACTGTGGCAGCTGCTGGAGCCCCACTGGGGCCCCGCCCGTGAGGTGCGTGCCCACCAGCCGCTCATGGTCACCGACCGGATGCCCGCCGACGTCCCCCCGGACCCCTACGTCCGCCGCGTCCGCAAGGACGAGATGGAGACGATCATGCCGGCGTGCGTGGCGATGTTCACCGAGGAGGTCGGTGTCTCGCCGCTCGCAGGGGACGGCGGGCTGCTGTACCAGGCCCGGGTCGCCGAACTCGTCGGCACCGGCCGCTCCTTCGCCCGCCTCGACGAGCACGGCAAGGTCGCTTTCAAGGCCGAGATCGGCGCCGCGACCAGCCAGGCCTGCCAGATCCAGGGGGTGTGGGTGGCTCCCGAGTACCGGGGGTCGGGGCTCGCGGCGCCGGGCATGGCGGCCGTGCTGCGGTATGCGCTCGCCGACGTCGCCCCCGTGGTGAGCCTGTACGTGAACGACTTCAACACGGCGGCGAGAAGGACGTACCGGCGCGTGGGCTTCCAGGAGACCGGCGCCTTCATGAGTGTGCTCTTCTGAACCTCCGTACCTCCCTGACCTCCACACCCCCCTGTACGCTCCCGGCATGGACCTCGCCATCGGCCACCTGGACCTCGCCGCCCACGTCGACGAGGCCCTAGCCGTCCAGGCCGTGGCCTTCGGACTGGGCCCCGACGAGGTCGCCGTACGCCGGCAGATCGTCCAGCGGCACATGCAGTACCGGGGCGCGCGGGCCCTCGGCGCGACCGCCTCCGGACACCTCGTCGGCTTCGTCTACGGCATGCCCAACAGCCGTACCCACTGGTGGTCCACCGTCGTGGAGCCCTACCTCCGGGCCCAGGACAACGACGCCTGGCTGGACGACTCCTTCGTCATCACCGAGCTGCACGTCCACCCCGGCCACCAGAACCGCGGCATCGGGCGGCGGCTCATCACCATGATCACCGACTGCGCCGCCGAACCCCGTTCGATCCTCTCCGCGATCGACACCGACAGCCCCGCCCGCGGCCTCTACCACTCCCTCGGCTACGTCGACCTCGCCCGCCAGGTCCACTTCCCGAGCGCGCCGAGGCCGTACGCCGTGATGGGCGCCCCCCTGCCGCTGCGCCGCAGATAGAGCCGCCGCGGACAAAGTCCCGGACGAAGCACCGGACAAAGCCCCGGACAAAGACGTGGCCATATCCGATTTCCACCGGCACAGCGAGCCCGGCTAACCTCCATGCCATCACCCTTACCGGCAGGAGTACGAGAACCATGGCCAACGCACCGGTCCAGCGCATGTCCCAGTTGATGGCGAAGACGCTGCGCGACGACCCGGCGGACGCCGAGGTCCTCAGCCACAAGCTCCTCGTCCGGGCCGGCTACGTCCGCCGCACCGCCGCCGGCATCTGGAGCTGGCTGCCCCTCGGCAAGAAGGTCCTCTCCAACGTGGAGCGGATCGTCCGCGAGGAGATGGACGCCATCGGCGCCCAGGAGGTCACCCTCCCCGCCCTGCTGCCCCGGGAGCCGTACGAGGCCACCGGCCGCTGGGACGAGTACGGCCAGGAGCTGTTCCGGCTCAAGGACCGCAAGGGCGGCGACTACCTCCTCGGCCCCACCCACGAGGAGATCTTCACCCTCCTGGTCAAGGACCAGTGCACGTCCTACAAGGACCTGCCGGTGATCCTCTACCAGATCCAGACCAAGTTCCGCGACGAGGCCCGCCCCCGCGCCGGCATCCTGCGCGGCCGTGAGTTCCTGATGAAGGACTCGTACTCCTTCGACACCGAGGACGAGGGCCTCGCCCAGTCCTACGCCCTGCACCGCCAGGCCTACCAGCGCATCTTCGAGCGCCTGGGCCTCGACTACCGCATCTGTGCCGCGACCGCCGGTGCGATGGGCGGCTCCAAGTCCGAGGAGTTCCTCGCCCCGGCCGAGGCCGGCGAGGACACCTTCGCCGACTGCCCGAACTGCGACTTCGCCGCCAACACCGAGGCGATCACCTACGCCCTGAAGCCGGTCGACGGGGCGGACGTGCCCGCGCTCGAGGAGATCCCGACCCCCGACACCCCCACCATCGAGACCCTGGCCGCCTCGCTCGGCGTCCCGGCCTCCGCCACGCTGAAGAACCTGCTGGTCAAGGTGGACGGCGAGATCGTCGCCGTCGGCGTGCCCGGCGACCGCGAGGTCGACCTGGGCAAGGTCGAGGCGCACTTCGCGCCGGCGAGCGTGGAGATGGTCACCGAGACCGACTTCGCGGGCCGCCCCGACCTGGTCCGCGGCTACGTCGGCCCGCAGGGCCTGGGCGAGAAGGTGAAGTACATCGCCGACCCGCGCGTGGCCCCCGGCACCGCCTGGATCACCGGCGCCAACAAGGAGCACACGCACGCGAAGAACGTCGTCGCCGGCCGTGACTTCGAGGTCGACACCTACGTGGACGTCGTCGTCGTGCAGGAGGGCGACCCCTGCCCGCAGTGCGGCACCGGCCTGAAGCTGGACCGCGCCATCGAGATCGGCCACATCTTCCAGCTGGGCCGCAAGTACGCCGACGCCCTCAAGCTCGACGTCCTCGGCCAGAACGGCAAGCCGGTCCGCGTCACCATGGGCTCCTACGGCATCGGCGTCTCGCGTGCCGTGGCCGCCCTCGCCGAGCAGTCCGCCGACGACAAGGGCCTGGTGTGGTCCAAGGAGGTCGCCCCGGCCGACGTGCACGTCGTCGCCGCCGGCAAGGCCCTGCAGACCGAGCTGGCCCTCGACGTCGCCGAGAAGCTGGCCGCCGCGGGCGTCCGCGTCCTGGTCGACGACCGGGCCGGGGTCTCCCCGGGCGTGAAGTTCACCGACGCCGAGCTGATCGGCGTCCCGCAGATCCTGGTCGCCGGCCGCCGCTCCGGCGAGGGCGTACTGGAACTGAAGGACCGCAGGACCGGCGAGCGCGAGGAGCTGTCGGCAGAGGACGCGATCGCGCGCCTGACGGCCTGATCACACCGTGGTTCCCCGCGCCCGAGCGGCGCGGGGAACTCCGCCCCCCGACCCCTAGAGCCACCCGGCGAACTCCAGCAGGAGCTCCGCGTCCTTCGGCCGGCCCACGCGGAGCGCACGGACGCCGGACTCCACAGCACGGAACAACGTCCACCCCCGCAAACGGTCCTGATCGGTCTCCAGCGACTCGGCGAGCCGCTTGATCCGCCGCCGGACGACCGCCGCGCCGGACGGCGTCGCGATCAGGTCCTCCACCCGGTCCCGCACCAGCCGCGCCAGATCGAAGGCGCACTCGCCGACCACCGGATCCGGACCCACCGCCAGCCACGGCATCCGCTCCCCGGACAGCACCTTGCTCTGCCGGAACGTGCCGTGCAGCAACCGGTGTTCGGGCGGCGCGGCGAGCAGGTCCTCGCGGGCCGCGAGTGCCGCGTCGACCAGCGGCGCCACCTCGGGGTCCGCGTCCGCACCCACCCGCATGGCCGCCGCCTGCCGCCCGGTGCGCCCGGCGACCGTCTCGAAGACATGGTCCGCCGGCGGCTCGACCCACAGCCGGCGCAGCGTCCCCGCCGCCTCCAGCAGCGCCTTCGCCTCCGGCAGCGAGCGCACCGACACGTCCGGATGCAGCCGCTCGAGGAGCAGCGCCCCCTCCGCGGCACCGGCTTCCAGCAGCTGTACGGCGCCCAGGCCGGCCCAGCGCACCAGCGCCGCCCGCTCGCTGCCCGGCCGGGCCCGGGGCGGGGCCAGCTTCAGCACGGCCGGGGTGCCGTCCGTCCGCCGCACCAGCACCACCAGACTGCTGCGGCCGCCCGGCACCTGCACCCGTTCCACGGTCAACTCGCGCTCGGCGACGGCCCGTTCGGCGGTCGCGGGCAGCTCCGCCAGCCAGGCGTCCTGGGCCGGTGCCGTCTCACCGAGCGCCCGTACCAGGCGCGGCGGCGGTTCGAAAGCCATGCGCGAGTCGTTTCCTTCCAGTCCGGGACCAGTCCGGGTCGTGTCGTACGGGCGCCTACCGGGTCAGCGGGTCACGGTGTCGCCGAGGCAGCAGAGGGTGCCGTACCGGCCGCGCCCGTCCCCTCGGCGGCCCGCTCGGCGAGCCCAGGGAAGGCTACGCTCTCCCCGTTCCAGCGCACCGCGCGCACCGCGGCCTCCCGCAGCGCCCCGGCGGCCGCGCCGCGCCGCGTGCCCGTCGCCGCCCGCACCAGGTCCGCGTACACCCCGGCCAGGCGCTCCTCAAGCCGCGCGGCGAGCCGCACCGCCGCCGCCGAGTCCGGCACCGGGAACGGCAGCGCGTAGCCGGCGTCCGCGGCGACCGGCAGGCCGCCGAGGTCGCGCACCTCGCGGGTGAGCGCGTCCCGCCCGGCCCGGTGGGCGTCCCACGCCGCCCGCGCCTCGCTCCGGCGGGCCGCGGCGATCCGGCCGCCGACGACGCCGTACCCGTACACCGCCGCGTGTTCGGCGGCCAGCGCCGCCTGCAACGCCGTCAGCTCGGCCTTCTTGGCCTCGTCGCTCTCGGTGCTCACTTGGCCCCCTCGGTCAGCAGGTACGCGTGCACGGCCCCGGCCGCCGCGACCGACGCCAGCAGCCGCGCCAGCTCGCCCGGTACGGCCAGCAGGGCCTTGGCGCGCTGGTCGGCGAGGGTGCGCTCGGCGGTGGCCAGCGCGGCGACGGCGTCCTTCTCGGTCGCCGGCACGGGGGCCGGCGACGCCGGCGCGGACGGCGACTTCGCGGGCGAGGGCGTCGTGGCGTCCCCGAACGCCGTGGCATGCGCCGCGACCTGGGCGCGCAGCGGGCGCAGCCGGTCCGCGAGCCCCGGATGCGCGGCGAGGACGGCGTCGTAGCGCGCCACCAGGTCCCGGCTGTCCCGGGCCGCACGCGCGCGTGCCCGTGCGGTCACCGACGAGGTGCCGCCGCCGGAGTGCGGATCGGCGGTGCAGCCCGCCAGCAGGGCGGCACCGGCGGCCGAGGCGAGCAGGGATCTTCTGCGCGGCCCCGAGGGGGTGCGCGGCGGCGGTGGGTACGGCACTGCAGACGTCCTCGGGGAACTCGTACGGAGGGAAGACCGAAGGATGGGCGGCACGCCCGTGATCACGGTACCCGCGCATCCCCCGGACTCATGTCACCGGCTCGACCAGGGCCCCAGGCTCCCGGGCGCCCGGCCCCACCGCCGCGGGCACAGGTGGACGGCAACACACCCCGCGACCGGATACCCTTTGACCAGACACGCGACCCATCCCACAACAGCACACGCGGCCGAGGAGTCACCCGGATGAGCACCACCCAGAGCGAGAGGCTGCGAGAGCTGCTCGAACCGCTCGTCACCTCCCAGGGGCTGGATCTCGAAGAGATCGCCGTGGACGCGGTCGGACGCAAGCGGGTGCTGCGCGTGGTCGTCGACTCCGACACCGGAGCGGATCTGGACGCCATCGCCGATGTGAGCCGCGCGCTCTCGGCGAGGCTCGACGAGACCGACGCGATGGGCGACGCGGCGTACGACCTGGAGGTCGGCACCCCCGGCGCGGAGCGCGCCCTCACCGAGCACCGGCACTTCGTGCGCGCCGTCGACCGGCTCGTGAAGTTCCAGCTGACCGAGGGCGGCGAGCTGGTCGCGCGCATCCTGAGCGTCGACGCCGAGGGCCTCGACGTCGAGGTGCCCGGCGTGAAGGGCCGCAAGGCCACCGCCCGCCGGCTCGGCTTCCCGGAGATCGACAAGGCGCGCGTGCAGGTCGAGTTCAACCGCAAGGACAAGAAGGACATGAAGGAAGAGGAGGAGGCGTAGCCGTGGACATCGACATGAGCGCCCTGCGGGGCTTGGTTCGGGAGAAGGAGATCTCCTTCGACCTGCTGGTCGAAGCGATCGAGTCGGCCCTCCTCATCGCCTACCACCGCACCGAGGGAAGCCGCCGACACGCGCGCGTGGAGCTCAACCGGGAGACCGGGCACGTGACCGTGTGGGCGAAGGAGGATCCCGAGGACCTCGAGGAGGGGCAGGAGTCCCGCGAGTTCGACGACACCCCGTCCGGCTTCGGCCGTATCGCCGCCACCACCGCCAAGCAGGTGATCCTGCAGCGGCTGCGCGACGCCGAGGACGACGCGACGCTCGGCGAGTACGCGGGCCGCGAGGGCGACATCGTCACGGGCGTGGTCCAGCAGGGCCGCGACCCGAAGAACGTGCTCGTGGACATCGGCAAGCTGGAGGCCATCCTGCCGGTGCAGGAGCAGGTGCCCGGCGAGACGTACCCGCACGGCATGCGCCTGCGGTCGTACGTCGTCCGGGTGGCGAAGGGTGTGCGCGGCCCGTCCGTGACGCTCTCCCGCACGCACCCCAACCTGGTGAAGAAGCTCTTCGCCCTGGAGGTGCCGGAGATCGCCGACGGCTCCGTGGAGATCGCGGCGATCGCCCGCGAGGCCGGCCACCGCACCAAGATCGCCGTACGGTCCACCCGTTCGGGTCTGAACGCGAAGGGCGCCTGCATCGGCCCGATGGGCGGCCGGGTGCGCAACGTGATGGGCGAGCTGAACGGCGAGAAGATCGACATCGTCGACTGGTCGGACGACCCGGCCGAGCTGGTGGCGCACGCGCTGTCACCCGCTCGGGTGAGCAAGGTGGAGGTCGTCGACCTCGCCTCCCGCTCCGCCCGGGTGACCGTGCCGGACTACCAGCTGTCGCTGGCGATCGGCAAGGAGGGCCAGAACGCCCGCCTCGCCGCCCGCCTCACCGGCTGGCGCATCGACATCCGTCCGGACACCGAGCAGCCCGACCGGTCCGAGCAGGACTGAGGGAACGGCCGGGGGCCGCCGGGAATGGATCCAAGCCGCAGGAGGCTTGGTTTACGACAACAGCCGTTCGATCTTTCCCCCGAAGGGGTGAGGTCGGTACGGGGAGGTAGACTTAATCGTGTCTGGCCGGACGCACGCCGGAGTATGCCCTGAACGCACCTGTGTGGGGTGCCGGGAGCGAGCGGCCAAGGACGATCTCCTGCGGATCGTGAAGATCGAGGACGCATGCGCCCCCGATCCTCGCGGTACGCTGCCCGGCCGGGGCGCCTATGTGCACCCTGTCCTGGTCTGTCTCGACCAGGCGGTACGCCGCCGGGCGTTCTCACGGGCATTGCGCGCCCCGGGAGCGCTCGACACAAAGGCGTTGCGCCAGTACGTCGAGCAGACGAAGGTTGCTGAGCAGGCAACACCGTAAGACGTGTCGTGCGGAACTCCGTGCGGCCCAGGTACCCCGCGAGTTGGAAGTAGGTCGAGATTGCGATGAGCACTCGATGAGCACGCGATGAGTACGCCCATGAAGTAGCGACGGTCCGGACGCACCCGGACCTAAAAGGAGCGAAGTGGCTAAGGTCCGGGTATACGAACTCGCCAAGGAGTTCGGGGTTGAGAGCAAGGTCGTCATGGCCAAGCTCCAGGAACTCGGTGAATTCGTCCGTTCGGCGTCTTCGACCATCGAAGCGCCCGTAGTACGCAAGCTGACCGACGCCTTCCAGGGCGGTGGCAACGGCAAGTCCGCCGGTAAGCCCGCCCCGCGCAAGGCTTCCCCCAAGCCCGCCGCGCCCTCTCCGGCGCAGGCGGCACGTCCGGCTGCCCCGAGGCCGCCGGCCCCCAAGCCTCCGACGGCGCCCGCTGCCCCGCAGCCGGCCGCCCCGTCGGCGCCCGCGGCGTCCGCGCCGGCCCCCGGCCCGCGTCCGGTGCCGGGCCCCAAGCCCGCGCCGCGTCCGGCCCCGGCAGCCCCGGAGTTCACCGCTCCGCCGGCCGCCCCGGCCGCTCCCGCCGCCCAGACCCCGCAGGCCCCGGCCGCGCAGGGTCCGCGTCCCGGCGCCCGTCCCGGTGCGCCGAAGCCCGGCGCTCGTCCGGGTGGCTCCGGCCAGGGCCAGGCGGCCCGTCCGGGCCAGGGCGCTCCGCGTTCCGGTGGCCAGGGCGCGCGTCCGGGCGGTCGTCCGGCCGGTCCGCGTCCCGGTAACAACCCCTTCACCTCCGGTGGCTCCACCGGCATGGCCCGCCCGCAGGCCCCGCGCCCGCAGGGCGGTCCGCGTCCGGGTGGTCCCGGTGCCCCCGGCGCCGGTCCCCGCCCGCAGGCGCCCGGCGCCCAGGGCGGCGGTCCGCGTCCGCAGGCTCCGGGCGGTTCGCGTCCGTCGCCGGGCGGCATGCCCCGCCCGCAGGGCGGCCCGCGTCCCGGCCCGGCCGGTCCGCGTCCGAACCCCGGCATGATGCCGCAGCGTCCCGCTGCCGGTCCGCGTCCCGGCCCCGGTGGCGGCGGCGGTCGCGGCCCGGGTGGTGCCGGTCGTCCCGGTGGTGCCGGTCGTCCCGGCGGCGGCGGCTTCGCCGGCCGTCCCGGCGGTCCCGGTGGCGGCGGTGCCCGTCCGGGTGGCGGCGGCGGCTTCGCCGGTCGTCCCGGCGGTCCCGGTGGCGGCGGTGGCGGCTTCGGCGGTGGCGGCGGCGGCCGTCCCGGCTTCGGTGGCCGTCCCGGCGGTCCCGGTGGCCGTGGTGGCACGCAGGGCGCCTTCGGTCGTCCCGGCGGTCCCGCGCGTCGCGGTCGCAAGTCGAAGCGGCAGCGTCGCCAGGAGTACGAGGCCATGCAGGCCCCGAGCGTCGGCGGCGTGATGCTGCCGCGCGGCAACGGCGAGACCATCCGTCTCTCCCGCGGCGCGTCGCTCACCGACTTCGCGGAGAAGATCAACGCCAACCCGGCGTCCCTCGTCGCGGTCATGATGAACCTCGGCGAGATGGTCACGGCCACGCAGTCCGTCTCCGACGAGACGCTGCAGCTCCTCGCGGGCGAGATGAACTACGCGGTTCAGATCGTCAGCCCCGAGGAGGAGGACCGCGAGCTGCTCGAGTCCTTCGACATCGAGTTCGGCGAGGACGAGGGCGACGAGGAGGACCTGGTGGTCCGTCCGCCGGTCGTCACCGTCATGGGTCACGTCGACCACGGTAAGACCCGACTGCTCGACGCCATCCGCAAGACGAACGTCATCGCGGGCGAGGCCGGCGGCATCACCCAGCACATCGGTGCCTACCAGGTCTCGACCCAGGTCAACGACGAAGACCGCGCGATCACCTTCATCGACACCCCGGGTCACGAGGCGTTCACCGCCATGCGTGCCCGTGGTGCCCGGTCGACGGACATCGCGATCCTGGTCGTCGCGGCCAACGACGGCGTCATGCCGCAGACGGTCGAGGCGCTCAACCACGCCAAGGCGGCCGACGTCCCGATCGTCGTCGCGGTCAACAAGATCGACGTCGAGGGCGCCGACCCGACCAAGGTGCGCGGTCAGCTGACCGAGTACGGCCTGGTGGCCGAGGAGTACGGCGGCGACACCATGTTCGTCGACATCTCCGCCAAGCAGGGTCTGCACATCGACTCGCTGCTGGAGGCCGTGGTCCTCACGGCCGACGCCTCGCTCGACCTGCGGGCCAACCCGCACCAGGACGCGCAGGGCATCTCGATCGAGTCCCGTCTCGACCGCGGCCGCGGTGCCGTGGCGACGGTCCTCGTCCAGCGAGGCACGCTGCGGGTCGGCGACACGATGGTCGTGGGCGACGCCTACGGCCGTGTGCGCGCCATGCTCGACGACAACGGCAACAACGTCGCCGAGGCCGGCCCGTCGACGCCGGTCCAGGTCCTGGGCCTGACCAACGTCCCGGGTGCGGGCGACAACTTCCTCGTCGTCGACGAGGACCGCACCGCCCGCCAGATCGCGGAGAAGCGCGCCGCCCGTGAGCGCAACGCCGCGTTCGCCAAGCGCACGCGCCGCGTGTCGCTGGAGGACCTGGACAAGGTGCTCAAGGCCGGCGAGGTCCAGCAGCTGAACCTGATCATCAAGGGTGACGCCTCTGGTTCCGTCGAGGCGCTCGAGTCCTCCCTGCTCCAGCTGGACGTCGGCGAAGAGGTCGACATCCGCGTCCTGCACCGCGGCGTCGGTGCGGTCACGGAGTCGGACATCGACCTGGCGATGGGTTCCGACGCCATCGTGATCGGCTTCAACGTCCGCGCGGCCGGCCGCGCGGCGCAGATGGCCGAGCGCGAGGGTGTGGACGTCCGGTACTACTCGGTCATCTACCAGGCGATCGAGGAGATCGAGGCGGCCCTCAAGGGCATGCTCAAGCCGGAGTACGAAGAGGTCGAGCTCGGTACGGCGGAGATCCGCGAGGTCTTCAAGTCGTCCAAGCTGGGCAACATCGCCGGTGTCCTCATCCGCTCGGGCGAGGTCAAGCGCAACACCAAGGCGCGCCTCATCCGCGACGGCAAGGTGGTCGCGGAGAACCTCAACATCGAGGGCCTGCGTCGCTTCAAGGACGACGTCACCGAGATCCGCGAAGGGTTCGAGGGCGGTATCAACCTCGGCAACTTCAACGACATCAAGATCGACGACGTCATCGCGACGTACGAGATGCGGGAGAAGCCGCGGGCGTAACGGCCTACGGTTCGTGCTGGCCGACGGAACTCCGGTTCTGTCGGCCAGCGCGCCGTTCCAGGGGGCGTGCAGCCCCCTGGGCGGTGCCGAAACCCTGTCGAGCCACCGGCAGGTACGCGGTACCGTTCTTGATGTCCCCGGCCACACGGCCCCGGGGCCATCGATCCCGTACCGGCGGGTGAACCGGCTACACACATGTACGTGGGGACTCTGTCCTTCGACCTCCTCCTCGGCGACGTCCACTCGCTGAAGGAGAAGCGCTCCGTCGTCCGCCCGATCGTCGCCGAACTCCAGCGGAAGTACGCGGTGAGCGCGGCCGAGGTGGACCACATGGATCTGCACCGGCGGGCGGGCATCGGCCTCGCCCTGGTCTCCGGCGACGCGGCACACCTCACCGACGTACTGGACCGGTGCGAGCGGCTGGTCGCCGGCCGCCCCGAAGTGGAGCTGCTGTCGGTCCGACGCCGCTTCCACGGCGAGGACGACTGAAGACGGCCGAAGACGACCGACGGCGACCAGACCACAGCAACGCAAGAAGAAGAAAGAACGGGAGACGGACCAGTGGCCGACAACGCGCGGGCGAAAAGGCTGGCGGACCTCATCCGAGAGGTGGTGGCCCAGAAGCTGCAGCGCGGGATCAAGGACCCGCGGCTCGGCTCGCACGTCACCATCACGGACACCCGGGTCACGGGTGACCTGCGGGAGGCGACCGTCTTCTACACGGTCTACGGGGACGACGAGGAGCGGGCGGCCGCGGCCGCCGGCCTGGAGAGCGCCAAGGGCATCCTGCGCTCCGAGGTCGGCCGCGCGGCCGGTGTGAAGTTCACGCCGACCCTGACCTTCGTCGCGGACGCCCTGCCGGACACCGCCCGGACCATCGAGGACCTCCTCGACAAGGCCCGGCAGTCCGACGCCAAGGTGCGGGAGGCGTCCGCCGGCGCGGCATACGCCGGCGAGGCGGACCCGTACAAGAAGCCGGAAGCCGACGAGGAGACGGACGACAGCGCCGAATGACCAGCAAGCCCACCCCGCCCGACGGCCTTGTCATCGTCGACAAGCCGTCGGGCTTCACCTCGCACGACGTGGTCGCCAAGATGCGCGGGATCGCCCGGACCCGCCGCGTCGGCCACGCCGGCACCCTCGACCCGATGGCGACCGGTGTCCTGGTCCTCGGCGTCGAGCGCGCCACCAAGCTCCTCGGGCACCTCGCGCTGACCGAGAAGGAGTACCTGGGCACCATCCGCCTGGGCCAGAACACGGTCACCGACGACGCCGAGGGCGAGACGACCTCGTCCGCCGACGCGTCCAAGGTGACCCGGGACGCCATCGACGCCGGCATCGCCAAGCTGACCGGCGCGATCATGCAGGTGCCGTCCAAGGTCAGCGCCATCAAGATCGACGGCGTACGGTCGTACAAGCGGGCCCGCGAGGGCGAGGACTTCGAGATCCCCGCCCGCCCGGTGACGATCTCCTCCTTCACGGTGTACGACGTCCGTGAGGCCGTCGCCGACGACGGTACGCAGGTCCTCGACCTGGTCGTCTCGGTCGTCTGCTCCTCGGGCACCTACATTCGCGCCCTCGCCCGTGACCTGGGCGCCGACCTCGGCGTCGGCGGCCATCTGACCGCGCTGCGCCGCACCCGCGTGGGGCCGTACAAGCTGGACGCGGCGAAGACGCTGGACCAGCTCCAGCAGGAGCTGACCGTGATGCCGGTCGCGGAGGCCGCCGCGGCCGCGTTCCCGCGCTGGCAGGTGGACGCCAGGCGCGCCCGGCTGCTGCTGAACGGCGTGCGCCTGGAGATGCCCGAGACGTACGCGGGCGCCGGTCCCGTCGCCGTCTTCGACACCGAGGACCGTTTCCTCGCGCTGGTCGAGGAGCAGAAGGGCAAGGCCAAGAGCCTGGCCGTCTTCGCCTGAGACACCGCTGCGACACCGCCGGGGCGGCCCCGATGCGGTGCGAAGCCGTCGAGAGGCCGTCGAGGCCGCTCCACGGGCCCGCGTCGAGCGGTTGTCCGTGGAGCGGCGGCCGGCCACGGGGTGGGCGCCGGCCGCCGCTCCACGGTCCCCCCTCGGTTCCCCCACCCCTAGGGTTGTCCACCGGCACGCGTCTATTCACCCGTCCGGGCAGGCGCTCGGAGTGAACCGGGGGAGCGGATGGGGGCGCGTTCGCCGCGCGATCTTTCCCGCCGATCACCGCGCGCCTACCGTCGAAGACAGGCACGGGCACGGGCGGGGAGGTACGGCCATGGCGGGACGGGGCCCGCGCACCGGAAACGGTCGCCCGGAGGCGCAGGACGGCACCGGCCGCACATCCGGTACCCCTGACCTCCACCTCCACCCCCCTCTCCCGCCCCGTCCTGTTCCCGCCCTCGTGCAGATCCGCGACCTGGCCGGCCGTCCCCGGGGCATCGGTTTCCTCGCCGATCACGACGGCACCCTGCTCACCAGCCACGAGGCCGTCGACGGCCTGCCCCGGCTCGTGCTGCATGCCGAGGGCGACGGTGCGGGGGAGCGCGTCTGCGTGGTCGACGCCGCCGCCGTCACCCCGCTGCCCGCCCGCGACCTGGCCCTGGTCCGCACCGAGGGGCTGGGCCTGGCCCCGCTGCCGCTGACGGTGCGGGAGCGGATCGACGCCGGGACCTACGTGGAGGTGCCCGCGGGCTGCTGGCGGCAGGCGCGGGTGCTGGCCGCCACCGAGGCGACGTACACCGCCACCGACCGCTTCCATCTCCTCCCGGACGTGCTGGAGCTGGCCATCGGCACCGCCGGCCGGGACGCGCTGCGGCTCGGCGGCGGGGCGGCGGGCGGACCGGTGCTGGACCCGCGGACGGGCGCGGTTCTCGGCATCGTCGGCACCGCCCTGCACTCCGCGCGGCGCGACGCGGGCTTCGCGGTCCCGCTGCGGCCCGCCGACGGCCCCCTCGCCGAGCTGCTCGCCCGCAACGCGGCCACCGTGCCCGCGTACGGCGCCGACCTCAACCCGGCCGGCATCCAGGAGCTGACCGCCACCTCGCTCGGCCAGGACGGCCCGCACGCCGGCCTCACCGGCATCGCCGAACCGGTCGAACGCGCTGGCACCGCACGGGAGTTGGCGGCCTTCGTGGCCGGCGACCGGACGGTGCTCGCGCTCGTCGGTGCCCCGGGCAGCGGTCGTACGACGGAACTCGCGGCCCTTGCCGCACGCCGGGCCCGTGCCGAACGGCCCGCGCCCACGCTGTGGCTGCGGGGTGCCGACCTGGCGGACGCCGACGGCTCCCTGGCCGACGCCGCCCGCCGCACCCTGGAACGGGCCGCCCGGATCGTCGCCGCCGCCCGCCGCGTCCACCCCGACGACCTCGGCGACCTCACCCCCGAGGGGCTGGCCCGCCTCGCCGCCCGGGCCGGCCACCCGCTGCTGCTCCTCCTCGACGGCCCCGAGGAGATGCCACCCGTCCTCGCCCACCGGCTGCCCGAGTGGATCCAGGGGACGGCCGACTGGCTCCGCGAGACCGGGGCGCGGCTGGTGGTGGCCTGCCGGGAGGAGTACTGGGAGCGGGCGGGGGCGGGTTTCCCGACGGATCTGCTGTATGCGCCTGCCGGTGGCGCGGCTCCGGGCAGCGGTGCGGTGCCCGCCGGTGGTGGTGCGGCTCAGACCGGTGCCGCAGCTCCTGCCGGCAGGGCGGTCCCGGCCGGTTCGGCGGCTGTGGCTGGGCCGGCGGCTCCTGCGGGCAGGGGGGCTGCGGCCGGTCCCGTGGCTGAGGCCGCTCCTGTTGCTGATGCCGGTCCCGGGGCCGCGGCCGGTTGCGCCGTGGCTGCCGTTCCCGCCGCCCGGTCCACGGCCACCGCCCCTGCCGCCCCCACCACCCGAAACGACCCTGTCGTCCCCTTCCCGCCCTGTGTCCGCCTCGCCGCCCTGACGCCGGACGAGGCGCGCCGGGCGCGTGTGCGCTACGGCATCCCCGACGATGCCCTCGTGGGCCGCGACGCCGGGCATCCGCTCACCCTCCGGCTGCTGTCCGAGGTCCGCGCCGCCGCCCCGGACGCCCCGTTCGCCGGGCCCGTCGACCGGCACGAGGTGTTCGCCGCCCACCTCGACCTGATGTGCCTGCGCATCGCGGTGCGCCTCGCCACAGAGAGCGGCCTGCGCGGTACGGCCGTACGCCGGCTCGCCGCGCGCGTGGCCGGACAGGTGCACGAGGCCGCCCGGCGCAGTCTCGGGCCCGGGCAGGGCGAGCTGGACCGGGAGTCCTTCGAGGCGGTGTTCCCGTGGGGGCCCGCCCCGGCCCGGCTCGGCGGCGGCACCGGCTGGGCGTCGGCCGTGCTCACCGAGGGCCTGCTCGTCCCGGCCGGCACCGGCTACCGCTTCGCGCACGAGGAGCTGGCCGACTGGATCCAGGGCACGCACCTCGACCTGGACGAGGCCCTGCGCGCTCTCGTCCACCGCCCCCGTGCCACCTGGCACACTGCCGCCTACGCTCCCGTGCCCGTCCCGCACCATCGCGTCGGCCCCGTCGTCCAGGCCCTGCTGCTCCTCGCGAGGCAGCACGGGGCCCGCCAACTGGCCTTCCGGCTCAGGGACTTGACCGAAGCCCTCGACCGGGACCCCGGCTCCTGGTGGGCCGCCCGGCTGCTCGCCCACACCCTGCTCCAGGTCCCGGACGCGACGCCGTACACCGACGTGCTCTCTCTGCTCGCCGACCGTGTCGTGGCCTGGCGCCGGGCGCGACGGCCCGTACCGGCCGAGTTCGGACCCGGCTTCTGGACCGAGCTGCCCGTCCCGGACGCCGAGCGGATCGATCTGCTGCGCCGCCTCGTGCTGGCCGACCAGTCGCCCCCGGAGCCCGGCGAGCGCTACCTCGACGCCGTCGCCCGGCTGCTCGCCGCCGCGCCCGCCGCCGTACAGCCGCAGCTGACGCGCTGGTTCGACGACGAACGGCCGCTGCCCGCGACCCCGCACGCCACCGTCGCCACCGCCGCGCAGGCGCTGCTGCACACTCACCGGCACGGCGCGCTGGACGACCTCACCGACCTCCTGGCGGCGAGTGCCCACCGGCGCGCGGACGAACTGCTCACCACGCTCGCCGAGGACGAACCGTCGGCCGTCTGCCGGGCCGTCGACCGCTGGGCGCACGACGGGCGTCCCGCCCGCCGGGCCGCGGCCGTGGCCTTCGGGCCGCGCGCGGCCCCGCACGCGCGCGCGGAGGCCGACCGCGAGTTGCTGCGCCACGCCGCCCTCGCGCTGCTCGCCCGTCCCGCCGACGCCACCCTGCACGGCGGCGCCCTCGCCCTGCTGGTCCACGACCCGCACACCCGGGACCGGTACCTGGCCGAGGCCCTGCGGCACTTCGCCGACGGCGACCCGCACATCCCGCCCGGTGTCCTGGCCCCCGCCCTCGCCACCCACCCCGAACCGGTCCTGGAGGCCTTCCGCGCCCGGCTGCGAGCCCCGGACGCGGCGGACATCCTGTGCACGCTCTCCGAGGCGGCCACCCCGGCACTCGCGCGCAGCGTCGCCGCCCTGGCCCGGGAGGCCGTACGACAGCGTCCGCAGACCGCGGGACGTCTCGCCGCCCACGTCGAGGACCGGCTGGAGCAGGGGCCGACCGCCCGCCCCGTCCTGCTGCCCCTCGTCACCGGCCTGCTCGACGACGGACCCGAACCGCTGCGCGCGGCCCTCGCCACCGTCCTCGCGGGCCCGGCCACCCCCGCCTCCCGCCCGCTGCGCCGCGAGCTGCTGGAGGTCCTGCTGGCACGGGAACAGGACCCGTCCGTCCTGGACGCCGTCCTGCACGCGGCGGCCGAGCCCAGCGACAGCGCCGAGGAGGACGACCGCCGGGAGGAGGAGGTCCGCGGGCTCGTCCACCGCACCGGCCTGCTCCTGGTCCGCACGCCGGAGGGCGCCACCCGCTTCGACCGAGGCCTGGTCGACCTGGGCCGGCACGTGCCCGGCTTCGCCACGCAGATGGCCCGCTGGCTGACCGACACCCCGGACGACTGGGTCGCGGTGGTGGGCCCCAGCACGCGCCGCATGCTGGAAAACCTGGCGGGCGTACGCGTACCGGCGTGATCAGCGATAAAGGGGGCGACCGCGAACGTGCGCCCGGTCACAGCCCCGACACCGATGCGGGCCAGGGGCACCCGGCATGGCACCCTTAGACCTGCACAAGAGGTCAAGGTAGACACGGACACGGGTTCGAGGAGCGGTCACAGTGCAACGCTGGCGTGGCTTGGAGGACATCCCCCAGGACTGGGGGCGCAGCGTCGTCACCATCGGTTCCTACGACGGCGTCCACCGCGGCCACCAGCTGATCATCAAGCACGCCGTGAACCGCGCCCGCGAGCTGGGCGTCCCGGCCGTCGTGGTCACCTTCGACCCGCATCCGAGCGAAGTCGTCCGCCCCGGCAGCCATCCGCCGCTGCTCGCCCCGCACCACCGCCGCGCCGAACTGATGGCGGAGCTGGGCGTGGACGCGCTCCTCATCCTCCCCTTCACCACCGAGTTCTCGAAGCTCTCGCCCGCCGACTTCGTCGTGAAGGTCCTGGTGGACAAGCTGCACGCGAAGGCGGTCGTGGAGGGCCCCAACTTCCGCTTCGGCCACAAGGCCGCCGGCAACGTCGAGTTCCTCGCCGAGCAGGGCAAGACCTACGACTTCGAGGTCGAGGTCGTCGACCTGTACGTCACCGGTGAGGCGGGCAACGGCAAGCCGTTCTCCTCGACGCTGACCCGCTGCCTGGTCGCCGAGGGCGACGTCGAGGGCGCCCGCGAAATCCTGGGCCGCCCGCACCGCGTGGAGGGCGTGGTCGTGCGCGGCGCCCAGCGCGGCCGCGAGCTGGGCTTCCCGACGGCCAACGTCGAGACCCTCCCGCACACCGCCATCCCCGCAGACGGCGTGTACGCCGGCTATCTGCACGCGCAGGGCGAGATCATGCCGGCGGCGATCTCGGTCGGCACGAACCCGCAGTTCGACGGCACCGAGCGCACGGTGGAGGCGTACGCCATCGACCGCGTCGGCCTCGACCTGTACGGCCTGCACGTCGCCGTCGACTTCCTCGCGTACGTGCGCGGCCAGGCGAAGTTCGACTCGCTGGAGGCCCTGCTGGAGCAGATGGCCGTGGACGTGAAGCGGTGCCGGGAGATCGTGGCGGCGGACGCGGCGGACTCGTCGGCCGAGGAGTAGTTTCCTCCCACTCGCGCGTGACGAAAGGGCGGCCGGTGCGCATCGCACCGGCCGCCCTTTCGTCATGCGGTCCTACTGCTGCGGAGGCGGGGCCTGCGGCGGCTGCGGCTGTCCCTGCGGCGGGTACGGCGGCTGGGGCTGTCCCTGCGGCTGTCCCTGCTGCTCGGGCTGAGGCTGCGCCGGGTACGCCTGGGCCGACGGCTGACCCGGCTGACCCGGCTGACCCGGCTGACCCGGCTGCGGCGGGTACGGCTGGCCCGGGGGCATCGGGTACGACTGGCCCGGCTGTCCGTGCTGGGGCGGGTAGGGCTGCTGGCCCGGGGCTTGCGGCGGATACGGCTGACCCGGGACGGGCTGTCCGGGCATGGGCTGTCCGGCCATGTGCTGCGCAGGAGGCATGGGTTGGCCGTACACAGGCTGCCCTGGCATCTCCTGCCCTGGCATCGGCTGCCCTGGAATCTGCTGCCCGGGCATCGGCTGACCCGGCATCGGCTGACCCGGTACCTGCTGCCCAGGCATGGGCTGACCCGGTACCTGCTGCCCGGGCATGGGCTGACCCGGCATGGCGTGGCCCGGCATCGGCGGGGCGGCCACCGGCGGCGGGTTGCCGTCGCTGGTCCACAGCCCGTGCGACTGCTGGTGGCGTACGAAGTCCTCGGCGATCAGCGCGGCGAGGTTGAAGTACGCCTCGCGCGTCCGCGGTCGCATCATGTCGAGGTCGACTTCCGCGCCGGCGGCCAGATGCTCGTCGAAGGGCACGACCACGACCCCGCGGGTCCGTGTCTCGAAGTGGGACACGATGTCCTCGACCTTGATCATCTTGCCGGTCTCGCGGACTCCGGAGATCACGGTCAGGGACCGGGAGACCAGGTCGGCGTACCCGTGGGCGGACAGCCAGTCCAGCGTCGTACTGGCGCTGCTCGCACCGTCCACGGACGGCGTCGAGATGATGATCAGCTGGTCGGCGAGGTCGAGCACCCCGCGCATGGCGCTGTACAGCAGACCCGTACCCGAGTCGGTCAGGATGACCGGGTACTGCCGGCCGAGTACGTCGATGGCGCGCCGGTAGTCCTCGTCGTTGAACGTGGTCGAGACGGCCGGGTCGACGTCGTTGGCGATGATCTCCAGACCGGAGGGCGCCTGCGAGGTGAACCGCCTGATGTCCATGTAGGAGTTCAGGTACGGGATCGCCTGGACGAGGTCACGGATGGTGGCACCGGTCTCCCGGCGCACACGCCGCCCGAGCGTACCGGCGTCCGGGTTCGCGTCGATCGCGAGGATCTTGTCCTGCCGCTCGGTGGCCAGAGTGGAGCCGAGCGCGGTGGTCGTGGTGGTCTTTCCCACGCCGCCCTTGAGGCTGATGACCGCGATCCGGTAGCAGGACAGGACCGGCGTGCGGATCAGCTCCAGCTTGCGCAGCCGCTCGGCCTCCTCCTTCTTCCCGCCGATCTTGAAGCGACTCGATGCCGCGGTGGGCCGCCCGCTCTTCGCCTTCTGCTTCTTGTTGTTGAGCAGCCGGTCGGCGGACAGCTCCACGGCGGCGGTGTAACCGAGCGGCGCGGCACCGGGGTTGGTCATCTGCCGCTGGTCGTGCTGGATGGGCTGCGGCCAGGCGGCACCGGTCCGCGGATCGACCGACGGCTGCGGGGCCGGGGCCTGCGGCTGCGGGAAGCCGTAGCCACTGGGCTGTGGGGTCGGCCCGTCGGCACTCGGCGCCGAGGGCTGAGGGAAGCCGTAACCGCCTTGCGGGGCGGGCGAGTTGGGGGGCGTGGCCTGGGGCTGGGGCTGGGGCTGGGGCGGAGGGAATCCGTAACCGCCGGGCGGGATCGGCCCACTGGGGTCCGACTGCGGCCCGGGCGGCGGCGGGAAGCCGTAACCACCGGGCTGCGCCTGGGGGTTGGGGCCCGGCTGGGGTGCGGGCGGCGGCGGGAAGCCGTAACCCCCGGCGGCGGGCACACCGGGCTGGTCGGGCTGGTTGGGCTGGTTCCAGGCGGCGGGCGCCGGCTGCGGGGCCTGCGGCTGGAACGGCGGGGGGGTGTTGTCCGGCCGGGGTGCGTGGTGCGATCCGGCGGTGCCGTCGGGTCCCGCCGTGCTGTCCTGCGCGGTGGCCTCCGGCGCCTCGGCGCCCTGTGTCACACCGTCCGCGGACATGGCGGCACCGGAGTCCGGCCCGTCGGCG
>NZ_LGDV01000208.1 GCF_001280015.1 Streptomyces sp. MMG1121 | reverse complement strand
AACCGCAGCGCAAGCTGATTCAGAACATCGGCGGCGAAGCTCATACCAGAGCAACGATCTTGTCCTATGAAAGCAACGGGTTGATTCTTTACGGCTTCAATGAACCCTGCACCGCTGCCAGGCGGCGCCCAGCATCACCTTGCGGACCGTGGCGACCAGCCCGGCGTGCTGGTCGGTGACGACCAGGCGGACCCCGGACAGGCCGCGCTCACGCAGCGAGCGCAAAAACTCCTTCCAGAACTCCTCGCTCTCACTGTCGCCGACCATCAGGCCCAGGACCTCGCGGTTGCCGTCCTCGGTGATACCGGTGGCGACCACCACGGCCCGGGAGACGATCTGGTGGTTCACCCGCGCCTTGCAGTAGGTCGCATCCAAGTAGACGCAGGGGAAGCGGACGTGATCCAGCGGGCGGGTGCGGAACGCGGTCAGCGGCTCGTCCAGAGCCGCGCAGATCCGGGAGACCTCTGACTTCGAGATCCCGCTGTCCCCGCCGAGGGCTTTGACCAGACGCTGCGGGTGGAGACGCCATGCACGTATGCCTCCATGATGACGGCATAGAGGGCCTGGTCGATGCGGCGCCGTCGCTCCAGCAGGATGGGGAAGAAGCTGCCGGTGCGAATCTTGGGAATCTCCAGGTCCAGATCGCCGGCCAGCGCGGTCAGCACCTTGTCGCGGTGCCCGTTGCGGACGTTGGTCCGCGTCGGCGTGTGCTCGTTCCACTCCGCGCCGATGTGGGCACTTGCCTCGGCCTCGATCAGCTCCTGCACCATTCGCTCGGCGATGACGTGGATGAGCTCGATTCCGTCGGTCGAGCGTAGTGGCTCAAGGAGCCGCATCAGTTCAGACTGGGACAGGGCCATCGTGCACTCCTCGTGGTTGAACTGGGCGTTCACCATGGAGAGTTATGCGATGGCCCGCCTCCCGTTCAGGGAGCGGTACTCACCCGTGGAAGTGCGCCCCGGGCAGACGCCCGCGCACTCCTGGCCGCTGATCCCGTACACCACGACGAGGGACACCATCCCCTATGAGGCGTCGGCAGTCTCCAGCGCACCCGGCGAGCGTGCCACCCGCGAAGCGAACGATCACAGCAGTACCTTCATCCGACGGGACTCTCCCGCCTCACTCCTTGGTAGGGCCCGACCGCCGAACTGACGGTGGCAAGGCGCGGCGGCCCCGGCCGCCGCGCAACCGGCCGGGCGCGCCCCAATCCCCGGCCGCATGGCGGCACCGTAGCCACTTCAGTACGGGCCCGGGGGCCTACACGAAGGCTCAAGAGAGCGAGCTCTTGAACGGCTGCGGGCAAGGAACCTGTTGTGGCGGCTCCGCCAGCGTGAGTCGTTTTGCGCGACCCATCATGATCACTGCGGCGGGTTGACCGCCGGCGTCCAGGACTCCACCGCTGGTCGCGCCCTGCTCGAGCAAGCCGCTACCGACCACCCCACCCTGCGCAAGGTCTGGGTCGACGGCGGCTACCGCAAGCACTTCGTCGAGCACGCCGCCACCTCGGCATCGACCTCGAAATCGTCCAACGCGCCCTCGGAGCCAGGGGATCCACCCGATCCGGAAACATTGGGCCGTGGAGCGGACCTACGGCTGGCTCATGCTGCACCGCCGTCCGGTCCGCGACTACGAAGCCCACCCGCACCGCTCCGAAGCTATGATCCACCTGGCCATGACCGACCTCATGGCCCGCCGCCTCACCGGCGAGGCCAGCGTCTCGTGGTGCGACCCGACATCACCGGATGAAATCCGCATCCCGGGATGAAACAACGAGAGAAAACGACCTCTCAGGCCGTATGGGAGCGGGTCGAGGTGATCACGACGGATGTGTAGGGCATGGTGGCGTGGCCGCCGAGCATGTCGATCGCGGTCCCGGCGCCGTCCAGGACCTCCGCCAGTTTGGCTGCGGGAAGTTGGGTGAGGCCGCCGAAGGTGGGGAGCTGGTCGAGCCCCTTCTCTCGGGAGTAGGTGCGCTCCCAGGCGAAGTGCCACTGTTCCGGCTCGCTGAACCTGCCGGTCTGCCGGATCCCGTCAGCGATTTTCGCAAACAGTGGCTGGTAGGCGTCCAGGGCCGAGTCTCTCAGCAGGCCAGGGTTGAACGGGGAATCGGGGGCAACCCGTTGGAGTCCTTCGGCGAGGGCGTCGATCACCTCGTCCGGGAGTTGGGGGACGTGGTGGAAGGGGGCGAGTCGGCCGCCGGGCCCAAGCACCTGGGCCGCCTTGGCCGCACCGGCGACGGGGTCCACCCAGTGCCAGGCGGTCCCGGCGATGACCGCGTCGAACTGCCGCCCGGCCGGCTGCCAGTCCTCGAACCTGGCGACCTCGACCTCGATGCGGCTGCGTCGAGCGAAGGCGGCCATCCGCTCGTCGGGCTCGACTCCGAGCACCGTGCATCCGGCCGCCTGGAATTGCCGGGCCTCGATGCCGGTCCCTGCTCCGACGTCGAGGAGGTGTCGGCCGGGGCTTGCCGCGACGATCCTGTCCACCAAGGCCTGGGGATACGGCGGTCGGGCGCGGTCGTAGCGTTCGGCATCCACACTGAACGATTCGGCCGTCTGCCGGTGGCGGTGCGGCTCGGGACCGGACGTGTCCGGCCGCCCCTGCGATAAAGTGGGCATGCGCCCACACTAATGGGCGGACGCCCACTTGTTAAGGCGGGGCGGCGCGGAAAGGGGGGCAATGCCATCAGGGGTACACCTCCACAACGTGCGCGGCCAGTTGTTCGCAGCCGCCGAGCGCGTCCTGCTCCGGGACGGGCCCGACGCGTTGACCAGCCGGGCGGTCACGGAAGAGGCGAACTGCGCCAAGGGCGTGCTGCACCGGCACTTCACCGACTTCGACGCCTTCCTGGCAGAACTGGTCCTCGACCGCGTCCGCAGCATCGAGGACCGCACCACGACTCTGCGCGCGGCCGCCGGCATCGGGAGCGTCGCGGACAACCTCGCCGACGCTCTGCAGGACCTGTTCGGTCCGGTCACGGTGGCGATCGTCGCGCTCATCACCTTCCGCGACGGACTCCGTACGCGGCTGCGCGAGGCCGGTCTGACCGGCATCCCACTGGCCGTGCAAGGCGCTGCCATAATCGCCGAATACCTCACCGCGGAGCAGGAGTCGGAGCGTCTGGCCGGTGACGCCGACATCGACACGCTCGCCCCCACCCTCGTCGGGGCCGGGCACCTGCTGTTCGCCGACCGGGCAAGCGCCCCACCGCAGACCGCCGCCATCCGCAAAATGGTGACCATCGTCATCGCCGGCGCCTTGCGATCACCCCAGTCGTGACCTACGCACGCAGGTCGCGCGTCGCTCTGCCCCCGGATCCGGTAGGCCTCCGCAGCGAGTTCTGTCCACAGGCTAAGCGCAAGCTGCCTAGGGAAATCCACTGAGCAGGGCCTGAGTTCGCCCGAGCAAGAGGCGGCCGGTTTTCAAGGAGCGCCATCAGCCTGGGGCGCCGGGGCCTCTAGGCTGTCCGTGGACCTGGCCGAAGTGGGCCACTGAAGTTTCCCCGTGATCTCGGACACTCGTTCGTTATGTCGCGAAGGCGTGCTGGTGTCGTTGCCTGGTCTCGGCCGGGGTGAGGTAGCCGAAGTTCTTGTGTTTGCTAGGCGGCGGCCTGGCGCCTACGGCGAGCGGCTTCGCCCTCGCGCCAGGCGTAGCAGGAGGAGCGAGCCACGTGCAGCACCCGACACACCAGGGTGATCGGGTAGTTCGCCTTCTCCGCGTGGATGAACCGGTACAACTTGCTCACCGGTCGTTCTCCTTCACGAAGAAGGCGGTCGCTTTTTCAGGATCTCGATCGTCTGCTGCTGTTCGCGGCTCTCCTTGCGCAGCCGCTTGACCTCCTCGCGTTCTGCGCTGGTCAGCTCGTCGGGGGCGCCCTCTCCCCGGTCGGCCCTGGCCTGGCAGTACCAGCGGCGCAGGGACTCGGAGCTGATGCCGAGTTCCCGGGCGACGGCGGTGACCGTCTTGCCCCGCGATCCGCTCGGCGTGGCCGCCGCCGACCAGCGCCATCACCGGATCTCCCGGCGCGACCTCGACCAAACCGGGGCCGGCTTGCTCAACCTCGCCGGCGACTTCCAGGCCGGGCACGTCGGCCGGCCAGCCCCGTGGCGCCGGGTAGTCCCCCCGTGCCTGTCGCAGATCAGCGGTGTCGAGGCCGGCAGCCCGAACCCGGACCACCACAGCCCCCGGCCCCGCGACCGGCTCCGGACGCCGCCTCAGCTGGAATGTCCCCTGAGAATCGATCACTACCGTGCGCATATGCCTGCATCCTTGTATGTGCTGACGAGGGGGCCAGGCCACTGTCCCGCCCCCATCAACCAGGAGAGGCCGCGTCCGCCTCGCGGCGGCGCTCCGGAGGAGTCCGTGGCCGACCGCCAACGGGGCTGCCCGTCCAGTTGGCCGCCAGACATCTGGCTCATGAGGCCGGTGCCAACGGGAGCGAACAACGTCCGCAACGACAGAACTGGGGATCGGGAAAAGCCGGCCAGGGACGGCTACTGTTCCACCCACGTTCCGTCGCGCATGATGACTCTTCCGCGAAGCTCTGGCTCGCCGCGCCAAGCGCGCACAGTCTTCGGCGCCATGCGCATGTACACAAAGGCACCCTCCTCCCCGCGCGGGTCCCATCCGAACTTGGCGGCGAACGCCTCCGCTGCGTCTCCGGGCACATCCAGGTCCCGGAAACACTCCGCCTCACCCTGGAGGAGTACCACGTCGAAGGTATCCGGCAACGCCAGGCGCACGCGCGGCTCTTCGCGGACGTTCCGTGCGGTGACGGAGGTGGCGCTGGTGCACATCCACACCGCGCGTCCATCCCACAAGAACCATAGCGGCACCTGGTGCGGCCCGTGATCAGGATGAGACGTCGACACCCATACGTCCCGTTCGGCGACAAGCCGTCCACACGTGTCGCGGCGACGCTCCGCCGTCTGGCGGCGAACCTTCCCTGTGGTGTTCATGAGTGCCGACGCTACCCAGCATGCTCAACGCGCACATGAGGCCAGGGACCTACTTCCAACGAACGATGATCTTCTCGGCCCACGGGCCGGCGGCGGCCGACCGGAGTACCCTCAGCGAAGCCAACCGATGCCACAGCAGGTGTCATAACTACTTGCGGAGCTCTTATTCCGAATCCGCTCGACCACCAAGAGGCAGTGGCCGCCGGCGGTGATGGCGAGCTTTGAGCGGGGGCGATGGGCGCGCATCGTGTCGGCGGTGCCGACGACGCTGCAGGTCGGTTCGGTCCGGCTGCGGCGACCTTGCACTGGGCGAACACGGTCTGGCAGGCGTAGAGCGCGGCGGTGAGCAGGTGGACGGCTGCGCCGCCGGTGCGGGAGCCTCGCACACTGACGTGCTGTCGGCAGCTGGGCCGGCCAGCGTGTCATCGGCTTCGTCGACCGGGCCGCTCGCGTACCGGCGAGCAAACCAGGCGCCCACGCCGTCCTCGAGCGCGTCGCCGATCCAAGAGACGTAAGGAGTCTCCTTCAGTGTGGATACGTGCGGTGTGGAGGTCGGCACGATTCGCTCGCGCATGCTGACGTCGGTTCCGCCGGCGAAGCAAGCCATGGCAGCCAGCGAGGTGGCGTTGCCAAGGATCGCGACAAGGCGCAGTGCCGAACTGCTGCTGTTGTGTATCCGGGCAAGCGGAGTCGAAGTCCTCGCAGTGGCATTACAGGACACCGATCAGGGCGGATGAGACGCGAACACGCCCCCTATTCGTGATCAAAGGCTCGACTACCTTCATCATCAGGGAGCACGACCCTCGATACAAATTAGGCAAACCGAACACAGCAGCGCGCACGAGGGTGATCAGCTCATCTCACCGGCCGAGAACGTATCAGCCCCCGTCCCGGCATCGGCTCGGGTGCCTGGCAGCACCGTCAGGCGGACCTGCTGGGTCGCAGAGACGCGGGTGTACGGCCGATGAAGTCCCGTGCCGTACGGGCGAGGTGGGCCTGGTCGGCGAAGCCCGCGGCGGCCGCAGCCAGGGCCGCAGCGCCGTCCGGGAGGCCGGCGATCGCGGTACGGAGCCGGCCCCATCGCCGCAAGTGAGCGAGCGCGATGCCTACGTCCTGCCGGACCAAGGCCCGCAGCCGCGGTGCCGACAGGCCGACCTCGTCGGCGATGGAAGCGAGGGGCATGCCCGGATCGCACAGCATGCACGCGTGGACGGCGTGGGCGACTCTCGGATCGAGCGGTGCCGGGTCCCCTGCGACTGCGCGCAGCTCGGTGTATCCGGCTACCAGATCCACGTGGGTGCCGGGCCCCTCGGAGCCAGCGGCGTCGAGCGCGGCCAGCAGCCGACGGACCTGGCCTGCCTCCAGTCGTACCGGTCCCGGGCAGGAGGCCAGCAGCCACGAGTCGATGAACAAGGCGACGTAAGGCGATGTGGCCGCACAGACGTGGGACAGCTGAGGCGGAACGATCAGCCCGGGCGCGGCCACCATGCGCTGCCCCGGCTGCAGGAGTTCGGCGTGGCCGCCGATCGGCAGCACGACCTTCCACGCGGGCATCCGATGTTCGGAGACGCGGAAGGGGCGGGACTCGGCGAACATCGTCGCCTCGGTGCCTGCGGCGAAGACGATGCGGCGATCGTTTTGTTCAAGCACCCAGGTCCGGGGCGAACGGATCATCATGCCATGCACGCTATCGCTGCCATCGGGTTAGCCGTGTTCATGGCCGTCACAGGCGTCATGCACTTTCTGGCTCCCGAGTACTTCCGCACGCTGATACCCGCATGGCTTGGCAGGGAGCGGCTCCTCGTGGCCGCCACCGGGGCCGCGGAAGTCGTGGTGGGTGTGCTGGTGCTGGTTGCGCCCAGCAGACCGGTCGGAGGCTGGATTGCCGCCCTCCTGATCACCTGCTACCAAGCGTCCCACGTGGACGCGGTGCGACATGCGCGGCCCGACCGGCCCCGGCTACTGGATCGGCCGGCCGGCGTCGCGGCTCGACTGGCCCTGAACGTCCTGTACATCGCCTGGGCCGTCGCCGTGGCCAGATCCGCGGCCTGACCCGATACCCGGCGCCCCGAATGCCCCAGACGGCGCCGAGACCACCCGTAGTCGCAGAGGAAGCCACACTCAATGAGCCACCGCATCGTCGTCCTGGGCGCCGGATACGCCGGCCTGTCGGCAGCCAAGCGCCTCACCCACAGCATGCGCCGCAACGACGTCACCGTCACGCTGGTCAATGCCTCGGACCGATTCGTGGAACGCGTCCGGCTCCATCAACTCGCCGCAGGGCAGCGACTGGCCGCACTGCCGTTGCGCCAACAGCTCGGAGGCACGCCGGTCCGGCTGGTCATCGGTCGCGTGACCGCGATCGACACCACCGCCCGGACTATATGCATGGGCAAAGAGCAACGAGCGATGGTCTACGACACTCTGGTGTATGCGGCAGGCAGCCAGGCACGGCTCGACGAGGTGCCGGGGGCAGCCGAACACGCCCACGCCGTCGCCAGCCCCGAGCAGGCGACCCGGTTGTGGAACCGGGTCGCCGAGATCGAGTCCGGCGGCACGGTCGCAGTGGTCGGGGCAGGGCTGACCGGACTGGAAACCGCATCGGAACTGGCCGAGAGCCATCCCGGGCTGCAAGTCCGACTGTTGACCGGTGCCGATGACGTCGGATCCCAGCTGGCCCCACGAGGCCGGATCCATCTGGGGCGCGCTCTCGACCGACTCGGCGTCTCGATTCATCCAAAGACCGTCGTCACATCCGTACGGGACAACGGCGTAGACACCCTCGACGGCAGGGCGTTCGCTGCCGACGCCGTCGTGTGGAGCACCGGGTTCCGTGCGCCGGACCTGGCCCGCGCATCAGGATTCGCCACGGATGACAGTGGCCGGATACTCATCGACGCCACCCTGTGCTCGGTCTCGCATCCCGAGGTGTACGCCATCGGCGACGCGGCCGCAGGGGTGTCGGTGAGCGGAGCACCAAGTCGAATGTCCTGCCAGGCCGCACTGCCCATGGGCCGGGAAGTGGCCGACGTCATCACGGCCCGGTTGACGGGCAAGGAACCGGGGCCAGTTCGGATCGGCTACGTCTTCACCAACATCAGCCTCGGCCGACGTGACGGCGTCGTACAGTTCACCCACGCAGACGACCGCCCGCGCAGGTTCGTCCTGACAGGCCGCGCCGCGGCGGCGTTCAAGGAAGCGGTGGTACGCAGCACGGTACGTTCCGGGCCGCGTGGCGAGGAGCAACGTCCCACACGTGCGGGACAGCCCTGACGGAAGGAGACATGCCTTCCGTTGGATCGATCGACGGGGCATCGAGCAAGGCCGAGTTTGCAATGTCGGCCGGGAAGGCAAACCGGCGATCAAACTGCTCGCCCGGCTCCATGGCTAGAAGTTCCTGGGGCCTCCCCCAAGTGGTGAACACCTTCGATCGGCCCTGGTGAGAGGCTTACAGGAGGCGACTTACGGCAATGAACGCATATTCGCCCGAATTCAAGGCCTACGCCGTCGCGCTGTACCACTCGGACCCTGACCTCACGATCGTGCAGGCCGCTCGTGACCTGGGCATCAACCCGGAGACACTACGGAACTGGCATCGCGCCGACCGCGCCCGCGGCGAAGACCGGCCTGGTACCGCCAACGCCGGGCTCTGAACCGACACCCACCTCCTCTGGTGCTTCCACGGCTGCGAGGGCGACTGCCGCTGGTCCGGATCGGGCCCGCGCCGTCCATATAGCGTCGAACAGGGCCGGAAGGGTCATTGAGCCCTTTCCAGCCTGCCTCTGAAACACGGCGGTTGGGCTGACAACGTGGTGAAGCCCCTGGTAGATGGGTTTTCGACCAAGAGAACCGTCTCCACCAGAGGCTTCACGTGCTTGTCTACCCGTCGGGCGTCGACGTGTCCAGCCCTGCCCTCCGCTTCCTCACGCAGCAGTTGCGGCGGCACCGCCGTACGATCGGCTCCCGTTGGCGGCGCCTGAGCGCCGGCCGCCAGGCCCTGCTCACCCTCGCCCATCTGCGGATGGGACACACCTATGCCCAGCTCGCGGCCGGCTTCGGCGTCGGAACCACGACGGCCTACCGCTATGTCACCGAGGCTGTCGAGCTCCTGGCCGTCCTCGCCCCCAGCCTGGCCGACGCGGTGCGCACCGCGTCGGTGAAGGCGTATCTGATCCTTGACGGCACGCTCCTGCCCATCGACCGCACCGCCGCGGACCGGCCGTTCTACTCCGGCAAACACAAGAAGCACGGGATGAACGTGCAGGTCATCGCAGATCCCTTCGGCCGACTGCTGTGGGCCTCACCGGCCCTGCCCGGCGCCGTCCACGACGTTCGTGCTGCCCGTGAACACGGCATCGTCGGCGCCCTCGCCGAGGCCGGCATCAAGTGCTGGGCCGACAAAGGCTACCGGGGCGCCGGCGGCACCGTCCGGACCCCCTACTGGGGCCGGTGGGAGACCCTCTCCGCAGGTCAGAAGGCGGCGAACCGGTCTCACGCGAAGATCCGGGCCCTCGGGGAGCAGACCATCGCCACCCTCAAGTCCTGGAGGCTCCTCCGCAAACTGCGGTGCTCGACCACCCGGATCACCAGCCTCGTACAGGCCGTCCTCACCCTCCATCTGACCAGCTCAGAGTGAAGATGGAAAAGGCTCATTCTCACGGGCTCCGTCGCGAGCGTCAAGGGAACCCCCGCGCTCTGGGTCTACGGCGCCAGCAAGGCCGCCCTCAGGAACTTCGTCCGAGGATGGACGGTAGAGCTAAAGGATCGCCGTATCCGGTCCAACGTCCTCAGCCCTGGTCCGATCGAAACACCACTACTTGCGGCGACGCGACCTCAAGACACGATCACGGAGATCGCGTCCACCATTCCGATGGGCCGCCTGGGCGAGCCCGACGAAGTTGCCAAGGCGGCGCTTTTCCTGGCCTCAGACGATTCCAGCTTCGTCACGGGAATCGAACTTTTCGTTGATGGCGGCAGAGCGCAGATCTGATACCGCGACGGCGCAACTGTTTTCCTTCCCGCTTTCCTTCCCGCCCGAGGAGCCCGACCCATGGACATCTCCTGTCAGTTCGCCACATCTCTGAACTCGCCCGAACACATCGCCGTCGCCGAGGAGTTGGGCTACCGGCGCGCCTGGCTCCACGACACGCCCGCCCAGAGCCCCGACGTCTGGGCGACGCTGGCGCTGGCCGCTCAGCGCACCGGCCGTATCGGCCTCGCTCCCGGTGTCCTCGTCCCGACGCTGCGCCATCCGATGGTCAATGCCTCTGGTGCCGCCACCCTCGCCGCCCTCGCCCCCGGCCGCGTGGCCCTCGCTTTCGGCACCGGCTTCAACGGCACACGCGCCCTCGGTGCACCCCCGGCCACCTGGTCCTACCTCAGCGCCTACGTCCGAACGGTACGGGGGCTGCTGCGCGGTGAGACCGTGGAATGGGACGGCGCCCTGCTGCGCATGATGCATCCCGACGCGAACGCACCGCAGCGCCCCCTCGACATTCCGGTACTGGTATCCGCGCTCGGCCCCAAAGGTCTCGCCCTTACCCACGAGATCGCCGACGGGCTCTTCAGCGTCAACGCTGAAACCGCCCATGCCCACGAATTCACCTGGGCCGCTCTGGGCATCCACGGCACTGTCCTGGGCAAGGACGAACCCCTCGACTCCCCCCGCGTCCGAGCGGCCGCCGGCCCCGGCAACGCCCTGGCCTACCACGCCGCCTACGAGTTCGGCGGCGACCCCACTTCCCTGCCCGGCGGACAAGCCTGGCTCGACGCCATCACTGCCCACCCCCGAACCGAACGCCACCTCGCCGTGCACGACCAGCACCTCACCGACCTCAACGCAGCCGACACCACGGCCTGGAACGCCGGAGCCTGGCAGGCCATCACCTCCACCACCGTCACCGGAACCCCCGACCACATCCGCGACCAGCTCATCACCTACGCCCAAGACGGCATCACCGAAATCGTCTACCAGCCGACCGGTCCCGACATCCCCGGCGAACTCGAACGTTTCATCACCATCGCCCACGAGGCACAGGACGCTGCCCCCGTCAGCCGTTCCACACACGGGAATTGAAACCATTCGTTCATGTGATGCCCGGTCCGGCGCGACGGCAGACGCCGGCCGGTGTCGAACCGACCGTCAGAAAGGCTCTCCATGACACGAAAGCTCGTGTCCGTGCTGCTGGCGGCCCTCGCCCTGTCGGCCGCGCCGCTCGCCCCACCGCACGCCGCGAACGCCACGGGCGCAAGCCCCGAAGCTGACCGTCCGCCTGCTGTGGTCAAGGTCAGCGACCCGTCACAGGACGCCAAGACCCTCGCCTACTGGACCCCCGCCCGGATGCGCGCAGCCGCGGCGGCCGACGAGACCGCCGCGCCGAGCACTGCCGGATCGGGCTTAGGCCCGACAGTCGCACCGCGGCAGAGCCCGCCTCCCTTCGACCCTTACAGCGTCGGGAGGCTCTTTGCCCATTGAGCGGTGTGCATCATGAAGTCGCAGGTCACGGGTCTGGTGTGAATGTCGAGTTGGGTACTCGTGCCGGTCGGCGGACGATGGCCATGACGTAGACCATCAGGCGAGTCCGGCTCCGGCGGGATGCCGGGTTCGGCTGCGTCCACGACCGGCCTCCGCCTACGATCCGTGAGTACGAGTACGTCACCGCCGTTGACGACGACGGCGGGCCGCGGTTCCTGCCCGTGGTCCCGGAGCGGGCCCGCGCCAAGCCCCATCCAGGACATGGCCGATCCTGCAGGGCAACTGCCGTAGCAGCCAACGGTGGTAGTGCGCGTCGCGCGGTCCCAGGGGTGGGGGGAGTTGAAGCGGTGGAGGGCCTCCAGCAGCCGGCTCGGCGGTGTCGTCACACGGTCAGTTCACCACGAACGAGGATCGCGCCACCGAATTACTTCCCCAACTACATGGACGTACCAGACATTTGCGGCTGTGGCGTGTCTCATGGGCAATGCACAGGTTGACGGTTGGTCAAATCCTGTTCCTTTGCGTTACCTTCACAGCAGCATCACCCGCCACGTGCATCACGCACCGCCGTCAGCACCAGGCCGGGTGACCACATGCTCAGCTGGCATGCCCGGCGGTCCGCTGCCGGACATCCCGCACCGCCGTCGGGCGCACACCGATGGGGGATTGCATGGAGACCACGTACTGGAGCAGACGACGCGTCCTGACCGCAATAGGCGCGGCCACCGCGGCGACCGCCCTACCCCTCGCGGCGCCCTCCCGCGCGCTGGCCGCCACCGCCGCCTCGGGCGCACCAGATCTGCCGAGGCTCCCCCAACTGCCCGACACCGGGCGGGCGAAGGCCGTCACCGCGTGGAAGATCGGCGGACGTTCCGTCAAGAGTGCCGCGGCCCAGGCACTGACCGGCTCCGGCGCCGACATCGACCAGTTCCTGTCCCAGGGCCTGGCGCTCGCCACCGCCGAGGACAACCGGTTCGCCCTCCTGAAGGCACTGCCCGCCGCCGGCAAAGGCACGGCTCGTGACGCCTCCACCGCGCTGGACGGCGGTGACGACGCCATCGCCGCCTTCCTGGCCGGCGGATACCAGACCGCCGAGCTGGAGGACCTCCGCGTCACCACCCTGGCCATCCTGAACAGCGGTGGCTCGGCGGTCAGGACCGAGGCGCAGAAGGCCCTCGACGACGGCAGCAGCGACGCCCTGTCCCAGTTCCTACTGAACACCCAGGTCACCGCGCGGCAGGAGGACGAGAGGGTCGCGGTCCTGACCGTCCTCAACTCCGCCTCCCCCGAGGTGAAGGCGTACGCGCAGCGCGCCCTGGACGACGGCACGCCCGCAGCGATCCACTGGTTCCTGACCACCGGCCAGTACATCGCACGTGCGCGGGACCAGGAGAGCGCCACCATCGAGCAGTTGGTGGCGATCGTGGAACGCGAGGGCAAGCGGGCGAAGCTCACCTCCGACCGGGCCGTCGCCGCGTCGGACAAGGCGAAGCAGGCGGCCGCCGAGGCGAAGGCAGCGGCCGAGAAGGCCGCCGCCGAGGCCGACGCGGCCCGCAGCGATGTCGCCAAGTCCGCCGCGGCGGCACGTAAGGCCGCTTCCGCCGCACAGGGCGCCGCCTCCGCTTCCCGCACCGCCATCCAGGCGTCCGCCGCCGCGCACAACGCCGCACGCCGCGCCTCCCTGGCGGCCACCGCCGCCGCCCAGGCCGCGGCCACCGCGGGGCGGGCCGCCTCCGCCGCCTACTCCGCCGCCCTCGCGGCGGCCCAGGACGCCACCAAGGCCAAGGCCGCCCGCGCGGCCGCGGAAGGCGCGCGCAACGCGGCGGCCCAGGCCCGGACCGCGGCCCAGGCCGCCGACGACGCGGCGACCGCCTCCAGCCAGGCGGCGGCCGCCGGATCCGCCGCCGCCGGCGCGGCCCGCGACGCGGCCTCCGCCGCCAACTCCGCCGCCACCGCCGCCCAGTCCGCGGGCGTGGCCCAGGCCGAGGCGGCCGAGGCGAAGGCCGCCGCCGCCGAAGCCGACGCACAGGCCGCCCGCGCCACCCAGGCCGCGTCCACCGCCCAGAACCTGGCCAACACCGCCGCCTCGGCGGCCCGTACCGCCCGCGACGCGGCCAACGACGCCGCCACCCATGCCGACAACGCGGCGAAGGCCGCGGACGACGCGGCGAACTCCGCCGGGCAGGCGGCCGACTTCGCCAAGAAGGCGACCGCGTGGGCCGCCGAGTCGGTCACGGCCGCCGAAGCGGCGGCGAAGGCGGTCGAGAACGCCCAGGCCGTGGAGCAGGCCGCGCGTGACTCCGAGACGCAGAAGCTGGCGGACGACACGGCGCAGTCCGTCGCGGAGGCCCAGGAGATGGCGAAGGCGGAGGCGGCAGACCGGGACGCGGCGCGCAACGCCGCCACCCAGGCCGACGCCCTGGACGCCGCGACCAAGGACCTCATCGGCAAGGCCGAGGCGGCGTACGCCTCCGGTGACACCGCTCAGGCCGTCGCGACGGGCCGCCGAGCGGCGATGAACCTGATCTCCACGACCATCGGGACCTGGAGCCGGGACGCCGCCGACTACGCGCTCTCCGGCGCCGACGAGGACGTCCTGGCCTGGGTCTCCGCCGACCGGCAGATCGCGCAGAACCAGGACGACCGCGAAACGCTCCTCGCCGTGGCCACGGTGTCCACCGCGGCCGTCGCCGACGCCGCCCACACGGCACTGTCCGACAGCGACCCGAAGGCCGTGGGCGCCTTCCTGACCAGCGGCGTCCTGGACGCCGCCGCGGCGGACAACCGGGTCGGCATCCTGCGGATCCTGGCCGCCAAGCCGGGCAAGGCGGTCACGGCGTCGGCGAACGCCGCCCTGAACGACGGCTCGGCCAAGGCCCTGCACGACTTCTTCGCCACCTACGCCGCCAAGGTCATGGAGGACGACCAGGTGGCCGTCCTCACCATCCTCAACACCGCGGGCCCGTACACCAAGGCGGCCGCCCAGGTGGCGCTCGAGGGCCCGTCGTGGATGCGCCGTGACTTCGTCACCACCGTGCACCACCGCACCGCGCAGCTCGATGCCGACTCGGCCGCGCACATAGCCGCCGTGCGCGCCTCCATCGCCCGTGCCGCGAAGCTGGCCCAGGACGCGCAGCAGGACGCCTATACGGCGTCCAAGGCCGCGGCCGATGCGCGCAAGGCCGCGACCGAGGCGGCCGCGTGGGCGGACAAGGCGAAGGCTTCCGCCCAGAAGGCCGCCGACTACGCCACACAGGCGGACACCAACGCGAACGCCGCCGAACAGTCCGCGAAGGACGCGCAAGCCTCCGCGGACAAGGCGAAGAGCGCGGCCGCCTCCGCCCGCAGTGCCGCGCGGCGCGCGAACTACTCCGCGAACCAGGCCGTGGCCTCCGCCGCCGCGGCGGTCCAGTCCGCGAGCCAGGCCCAGGCATCGGCGAACGCCGCTCGCCAGTCCGCCACCGATGCCGGCAAGGACGCGGCAGCCGCGGCCCAGGCCGCTTCCGAGGCCCGCAAGACCGCAGCCGACAAGCGGCAGGCGGAACTCGCCGAAGCCGCGCGCAAGGCCGCGGAGGCGGCGAAGCAGAACCAGCAGAACGGTGTCGACCCGGCCGACAACGGCAATAACGACAAGGTCGACAACCCCGGGGGCTGGGGCAGCAAGGACGACTGGCGGGGCGTCTCGGCGACGCTGAGCGCGATCAGCGCCACCGCCGGTACGGTCGCCGCGATCAGCCTCCTCATTCCGCCGCCCGCCGGTGAGGCGATCGCGGGCGTGGCGGGGACCATCTCGTGGGTCACCGGTATCGGTTCCACCGTGATCACCGGATTCACCGACGGCTTCACCTCGGGCGCTTTCTTCAGCTCGGTCGGCGGTCTCGTGGCGGGTGCCGTCACGGGCGGTTTCGCCCTCGGCAAGATCAAGCTTCCCGGCGCGTCCCAGTTGATCGAGGAGTGGGGCATCGAGGGCCTGAAGAGCAGTGCCGTCACCATCACGCGGCTCGGCCATGAGGTGGTCGGGCCCGCGATCGGCTTCGCCTCGACGGCATGGGACCAGGTCGGCGACACCGTCTCGGGCATCGGCGACGCCATCTCCGACGGCTGGAACTCGCTCTTCTAGTCGCCAGGCCGTCGCGGCCGACGGCCGCGCACCACACGATTCAACGCACCTTCACACAAAGGATCTTGCATGAAACTCGCACGGCGGTTCACAGTCACCGCCGCGGCTGCCGCAGCCTGCGCCGCCGCGCTCGTCGCCGTCACCACCTCCCACGGCAGCGGCTCGCACACCGCCGCTGTGCCGGTCGTCAACGACCAGCCCGGCTACGCGGTCGACGACCTCGGCTACCCCGGCGCCGACAAGATCAAGGCGGCGCAGGGCATCGTCCTCAAGCGCGGCGACGGCCACATCACCCTCGCCGACTGCTCCTCCGGGACCGGTCTGATGGAGGTGTGGTCGCGCAGCAACCAGAAGATCTGCTTCCGCACCACCGGCACCTCCGGCTGGCTCACCCTGGAAATCCCCTCCGTGTACGGGGTGAAGGGCTCGGCCGACCACGCCGCCGACGTCAGTCTCACCGCGGCGGACAACACACAGCAGCAGGTCGAGGTCACGAAGGGCCAGTGGACCGCGGTGGGCGAGTCCGCCGATCCGCAGGCCCGCGAATTCGTCCTCATGGAAATCCGCACCAGCAACTGACCGGCGGTCGCACCTCAGCGACCGATCACCGGGATGCAGCGGCATTTCCGCGACCTCAAAACCTCACCAAGGACCGTTCATGACCAAAAACAACTCACGCGCGGCGTGGAGCGCGACCTTCCTCGCGGCCACGACTGTCGCCGCCGGTCTGGTCGGCGCATCGCCGGCCCCCGCCCTGACGGGCACCGACGCTCAGGACGGCGCCTACGCCTTCACCGCGAAGATCAACGTCGCGGAGCAGCAGGCCTGCTCGGGTGTGCTGGTGGCCCCCCAGTGGGTCCTCACCGCCGCCAGCTGCTTCGCCGACGCGGGCAAGCCCGCTACGGCCGGCAAGCCCACCTACAAGACCACCGTCACGGTGGGCCGTACCGACCTGACCCAGTCCGGCGGGGCGGTGCTGGACGCGGTCGAGCTCGTCCCGCGTACCGACCGCGACCTCGTGATGGTCAAGCTCGCCCACCGTGTCCAGGGCGTCGCCCCGGTCAAGCTCGCCACCACCGGCCCGGCCGCGGGTGAGCAGCTGACGGTCCTGGGCTTCGGCCGTACCAAGACGGAATGGGTGCCGGACAAGCTGCACTCCGCCTCCTTCACCGTCGCCTCCGCGGCCGGCGGCGATGTCACGCTCACCGGCTCCGACCAGGCCGTGGTCTGCCAGGGCGACGGCGGCGGCCCGGCGCTGCGCGTCAGCAACGGAACCCCGGAACTCGTGGCCGTCAACTCCCGTTCCTGGCAGGGTGGTTGCCTGGGCATGGACCCGCAGGAGACCCGCACCGACGCGTTCGACGTCCGGGTCGACGACCTCGCCGACTGGATTCACCAGACCGCCTTCCGGGCCCAGGACGATGTGACCGGCGACGGCATAGCCGACCTCGCCGGCCTCTGGGACGACGGGACCCTGCACCTGTACCCCGGTGACGCGGCCAAGGGGCTGAGCGGTCAGAACATCGCCCAGCTCGGCGGTACCACCTGGAAGACCACGAAGCAGCTCGCCAAGGGCGACTTCACGAACGACGGCATCGCCGACCTCATGGCCGTCTGGGACGACGGCACCCTGCACATCTACAAGGGTGACGGCAAGGGCAAGTTCGCCGACGGAGTCACCGTCACCACCGGGGGCAGCACCTGGGGCACGGTGAAGCAGCTGGCCGCCGGCGACTTCGACGGCGACGGCATCGCCGACCTGATGGCCATCTGGACCGACGGCACCCTGCACTTCTACAAGGGCAAGGGCGACGGACAGCTCGAAGGTCAGGTCAAGGTGAACACGGGCGGTGGCACCTGGGGCACGGTGAAGCAGCTGGCCGCCGGCGACTTCAACGGGGACGGGATCGCCGACCTGATGGCCATCTGGACCGACGGCACCCTGCACCTCTACGGCGGTGACGGCACCGGCCAGGTCGGCGGCCAGGTCGCCGTTCCGGTCGGCGGCAGCACCTGGGGCACCGTGCGCCAGCTGGCCGCCGGCGACTTCAACGGGGACGGGATCGCCGACCTGATGGCCATCTGGGACGACGGCACCCTGCACCTCTACAAGGGCGACGGCAAGGGCGGCATCAACAGCGCCACCACAGTCGCCTATGGCGGCAGCACCTGGAAGACCATGCTGCAGCTCGCCTGAGTCGGCACCCGGTGATCGGCGGACCGGTTCCCCTGAGCGGGGAGCGGGTCCGCCGGTCACCGCTGGACCGGCGCAGGACGGGTGCACGCAGGTTGACCATGAACCACGCCCAGCTCACCACACCAGGTCCTGTCGTCGGACTCCCGCCGTCCGCCCGGAGGGCGGGCCTGGCGGCGTCAGGTACGTGCTCTCGGCGTGCCGGGCCTTGGCCCTCGTACTGTGGACGTACTCGGGCCGGGGCCCGGTGCGGCGAGGGGGCGTGCATGACGCCGCGAGGCAGGCGGAAGTCTGACGACAGGGCCTAGTACTCCAGTCAGAGATCGTGTCCTGAGCTGGTTGTTCTCGTTGTCCGGTCGTGGAGGGGATGACTGAAGTCGAGGGCTGGGCCGAGGAGTTGGAGTCGGTCTTCGCGTTGGTGGCGGGCCGGTTCGGGCGGGCGGATCTGCGGTGGCGGATGCGAGACTACGTCCGTGGCCTGCTGGCGCCGGTGGGCCGCAAGAACGGCTGGCAACTGGCCGAGTACGCCGGACACCGCGACCCTGCTGGGCTGCAGCATCTGCTGAACGGTGCCCGCTGGGACGCCGATGCCGTTCGGGATGACCTGAGGGAGTACGTCGGCGAACGACTGGGTCCGGGCGGAGTGCTGATCATCGATGACACCGGCTTCATCAAGAAGGGCACCACGTCGGCCGGGGTGTCGAGACAGTACACCGGCACCTGGGGAAAGATCGACAACTGCCAGATCGGAGTCTTCGCGGCCTACGCCACCGGCCATGGCAGAGCCCTGGTCGACCGTGAGCTCTACCTGCCCAAGTGCTGGACCAAGGATCGAGAACGGTGCCGGAAAGCGAAGATCCCCGACGAGCGCACCTTCGCGACCAAGGGCGAGCTGGCCAGGGGCGTGGTCCGTCACTGCATCGCCGCGGGCCTGCCTGCCGCATGGGTGACTGCCGATGAGGCTTACGGACAGGACTGGTCCTTCCGCCGCCTGCTCGAGCAGCTCGACGTCGGCTATGTCGTGGCGGTGCCGAAGTCCCAGCAGATCAAGTCCCTGGCCGGCATCTGGCGCATCGACCAGCTCATCGAGGAAGCACCCAACGACGCCTGGCAGCGGCTGTCCTGCGGTGACGGGGCCAAGGGCCCACGCGTCTACGACTGGGCCGCGGCCAAACTGCCCGCCAGCATCATCTTCGACCCGGACCCACCCACCCATCACCGCTGGGTGATGGCCCGCCGCAGCCTGTCCGACCCCAGCGAGCTCGCCATCGCTGTCCTCGCAGCCCGGGCCCAGGACACCGCAAGGGGGGGCGGCAGAAACGACACCACCAGCCTCATCCCCCTCACCGTGGCAGAGATCCGGCGCCTACTGGACACTCTTCTGCCCCACCCCAGACCCCACCAGGACCGACGACTCCACACACTGAACTGGTCCCAGTGGCGCAGCCACCACCAAGCCATCGCCCGCCGTTGCCACTACCGAAGAAGAACCAGCTCAGGACACGATCTCTGACTGGAGTACTAGGGCGTGTATCGGAAGTGGTTGGGGGTGGGGGTGAGTCGGCAAATGGCTCGGGTTAGCCTGAGGGAGCCTGCGGCCAGGCTGCGGAATCTCTTTGCTGCTCGTCTGGGGGGACAACCATGTCGGATCTTGTGTCGGTTTCTGCTCGTTGGACGCGCTTGTCTGAGGGGCCGGACGTCTATGCGGCCACGCCACTGGCGCAGGAGCCTCGGGCGACCGTGGTGGTTGGCATGGAACTGTTCGGTGTTACACCCTGGGTGGAGAAGGTGTGCGAGCGGCTGGCAGCAGCCGGTTACTTGGCGATCGCCCCGGACTTCTACTGGCGTCAGTCACGCCGCGACGAACTCGGCTACGACGATGCCGGGCGCAAGGAGGGTTTCCGGCTGCTCGGTCATCTGACACGCAAGGGTGTCGCGGACGATACCGAAGCGTCCCTCGCGGCTGGTGCGGAATTGGGTGCCGGGGCTGGCCGCGCGTTCGTCGGGTTCTCCCTTGGTGGTCACCTCGGTGTCCTCGCGGCCACGCGTCTGCCGCTGGACGTGGTCGTCAGCTGCTACGGCGGTTGGACCCTGGACGGCGGGATTCCGCTGGCCGAGCCGGAACCGCCTCTGACTCCCCAGGGCGCGGCATCGGTGGCCGCACACGGCGCGATGCTGCTCGGTCTCGTGGGTGGACAGGACTTCCTGATCTCCATGGTCGAGTGGCAGCGTATGGGGCAGCGTCTTGAGCAGGCCGGTGTGCGTCATGAGCTGATCGACTATCCGGCTGCCCAGCATGGCTTTCTGTGTGAGGACCGTCCCGAGAGCTACGACGCGGACGCGTCTGGCGACGCCTGGAAGCGCATCCTTAAGGCCCTGGCCCAGCTGCCTCACCAGGGCTGATCACAGCCACTCGTTGATGGCTGCTACGAGGGCGGTGGCCTCGTAGCGGACCGCGAGTTTGTCGTACCTCGTGGCTATCGCGCGGTGCCTCTTGAGCCTGTTGATCCCTCACTCGACCGCGTGGCGTTCGCGGTAGTCGATCTTGTCGAACTTCGGTGGACGACCGCCGCGAGAGCCGCGCTCTCGTCGGTTACGCGCCTGGTCGGCCTTGTCCGGAATGGTGCAGCGGATACCCCGCCAGCACAGATACGCGCGGTTCTTGCGGGACGCGTACGCCTTGTCGGCGCGGACCCGGTCCGGGCGGGTGCGGGGCCTGCCCGGACCCAGCCGGGCCACACGGATCTTCTTCAGGACGGGCTCGAACTGCGGGGAGTCCCCGCACTGTCCGGCGGTGATCACTATGGCCATCGGCTTCTGCCCTTGTTCGACGGCCAGGTGCAGCTTGGTGGTCAGACCGCCGCGCGAACGGCCCAGACCGTGGTCGTCAGGCTCGATGCCGATCCCACCAGGCGGTTCCTTTTGCAGAGCCCCCTTTTGCGTGCCCCGGCGGCATGCTGGTGGGCCCGACAGACAGTGGAATCGACGTTGATGTCCCAGGTGATGAGCCCCTTGTCATCGGCCTGGGCCTGCAGTGCGGCGAAGATCCGCTGCCACGTGCCGTCCTGATACATCGAGAGCATGCGTGCCAAGCTGAAGCGCCTGGTCCGCCGCGGCATTCTCACCGAGACCGAGCCCGACCTATTCACCCTCACCAAGCACACACCGGAGGCTAAGAAGCCGTATGTCAACCGAACGCGATCCCTTGATTCCTCCTGGTCAGGCATGGTTTCGCTCGGGTTGAGGGAGGCATCGCGACGTCTTGTGTCCGCTTCATGGTCGAGGGGTGCGCGGTGGCGTCGGTGCTGGGAATGCTGGAGGAGCGAGAGGCGGCTGCTCGTGTGCGGGTGGAGGGCTTGCGGGAGGAAGTCGCGCGGTTGGCTGAGGTGTTGGAGGCCGCGGAGATGGAGCTGGACCGGCGGGTGATCGCGCGGGAGGAACTGCTCGAGGCCCTGGCAGTTTCTGCGGCCGAGTCCACTGCCGTGACCACGACCGAGGCGGAGGAGGAAGCGGCGCCGTCGCTCGCGCCGGTGCCGGGCTCGACGGTGCCGCCCTGGCGGGAAGGACTGCCGGTGACGGTTCTGGCGCCGGACTATCAGCGGATTCTGGGCGTGCTGGAACAGCAGCGGTCCACGGGTGACGGCCCGCTTCGAGCCAAGGAGATCGCGGTGGAGCTGGGCCTTGACGCGACGCCGGCGAAGGTCGAGGGGCTGCGGTCGAAAGCCCGGCGCCTGGCGGAGCGCGGGTGGCTTCTCCTGGAGACGTCGGGGGCATTCAGTGCCGGCCGGCGGCCCGTGGCCGTGGCCGTGCCAGACGTCGGCTCATCCGCGTGACCATCGACCACCGGATCATCGCCTCGCTGGTGGCGGGCAGGGTCTCGTAGTCCCGGGCCAGACGGCGGGAGTGCATCAACCACGCGAACGTGCGCTCTGCCACCCACCGCCTCGGCAGCACCACGAAGCCTGTCATGTCGTCGGTGCGCTTGACGATCTCCAAGGTCAGAGCGAGTTTGTCCCTGCACCAGTCGACGAGGCCGCCGGCGTATCCGCCGTCGGCCCAGACGAGGGTGATGTCGCGGTGCAGGCGGCGCAGCCAGGTCAGCAGGCCCGTCGCGGCGTCGCGGTCGCCGATGTTCGCGGCGGTGACCGCGACGACCAGGAGCAGACCGAGGGTGTCGGTCACGATGTGCCGTTTGCGGCCCGGCACCTTCTTCCCGCCGTCGTAGCCGCGTGAGGCGGCCGGCACCGTCGCGGCGGCCCGCACCGACTGCGCGTCGATGATCCCCGCCGTGGGCTCGGCCTCGCGGCCCTCGCCTTCACGGACCATCCCGCGCAGCCGGTCGTGGAACTCGGCGATCAGCCCGTGCTCGCGCCAGCGGCGGAAGAAGGCGTAAACTCGGCCCCAATCGGGGAAGTCCGCGGGCAGCGCCCGCCACGAGATCCCGCCCGCGACCAGATAGCGGACCGCATCCAGCAGCTGCCGGTGGCAGTAGCCCTCGGGCCGTCCGCCCCGCCCCAAAAGCCAGGCCGGCACCGGCAGCAACGGCCGCACGGCCGCCCACTCCGCGTCCGTCATATCCGACGGATACCGGCGCACCCGATCGGGGTGATCGGCCGCGTTGCCGTACACGTGCGCGAGGCAATCGCCAGGCACAGCGGGCGAGTTGAAGTCAACGGGCTCGGGCACGTACAACAACGACAACAGGGCCTCCGGGAACCGCTCGGAATGGGGTCGCACCCCCGAGCTACCAGGAGGCCCTGCCTTCATACGCGTACCGCCGGAAGATCACCCGACCAGGAACGCTGTTCGATCCGTTCCAAGATCGGTTGAGATACGGCTTCTAAACGAGCCGAATCACTCACCGAGCACATTCGGTTGAAGGGATAAACTACAAGCTGAGGCCAGTTTGGGATCGGGGCACACGATCAATGACCTCTGTCGGGACGCGGAAGGCCGGATCAGCCGACCAGCTCGGGGACCTCCAAGTCGACCAGCGGTGCGTACTGCTGACCGCCGTAGCTGTCGCTGTCGGTGAGGTCGCCTTGTCGAACGGGGCGGGGGAATGAGACCTTCACGGCCTGGGCTCGTTCGTGACGGACGATCAGAATGTGCGCCGGGTCCGCTCCGTACAGTTCGGTGAAGAGCTGGCGGGTGAACACCCCTGGCTGGGCGATGCGTTCGAAGGCGGCCCGATCGCCGGCCACGAAGTCGAAGGTGAGCCAGAACGGGCCGGCGTTCTTGGAGCGGATCAGCGTGCACAGGTCGAGTAGCCGAGTCATGCGGTCACCTCTTCGTGGACGGTGGAGAACAGCTCGTACGGGGTCTCGGGGAGGGCGACGTGGTGGAGGGTGAAGCGGTAGAGGGGCCCGCGGTCTGTTTCCGGCGGGGAGAAGGGGTAGGCGACGGTGCCGGCCAGGCCGTCGTAGCTGGAGATGGGCAGATGGGAGGATGTGTGGGCGACGAAGGTCGCCACGGCATGTGCGGTCTCCTGGGTGGGTGCGGTCACCGTGATCAGCATGCCAAGCTCGTGTACGGGATCCGCGCGTTGCGGGTCGTAGGCACCGAGGACGGCGTCCTGGCCGTAGAGGCTGTAGTCGATGGTGACGTCGTCAGGGGCGACGCGGCCCTGGAAGACATCCTGGATCTTGGTGACGAAGTAGTTCTGGGCGAAGGGCAGGAGCTTGGGCAGCTGCTCGATCACGACACGGTCGCGGATGCCGCCGATCGCGATGGTCTGGTAGCCGACCAGCCGGGAGCCTTCGAGCTTGACGGTGTAGGTCTCGGCGGGCAGGTAGCGGGCGCCGGCCACACGGACGCGGCGGTCGTCGAGTGCGGTGTAGGTGGCGTCGGTGGTGTCCAGCGTTCCGGACGGCTCGGCGATCAGGTAAGGGTTGGCGTTCTCGTACAGGGTGTGCGCGGCGACGGAGTGCGGCGTCAGCCGGGAGTCGGGATCGAGCGGCTCGACGTCGAAGTGGTCGTCGCGCAGATGGACGAAGAGGCCGTCGGCGCTGGTCGGGATGGCGCAGGCCGCGCCGCACTCGATGGTCTTCGCGGCGTGCCAGGTCAGACCGGGGTCGGCGCCGTGCATGTGGGGGTAGGCCGCGAACAGTGCCGTGTCGCTGGCGCGTCCGGCCAGCACCACCTGCGCCCCGTCACGGAGGGCCTGTTGGATCGGCTCAACGCCCATCATCGCCACGACGTGGCTGGAGGTGAGGGTTTCCAGATCCAGTTCGGGGGCACCGTCCAGTGGCTGGATCCGGCCCTCGGCGAAGCGCCGGGCGAGGGTGTCGGGGTCCTGGTCGGAGTAGATCCGCACCAGTTTGAAGGTCAGGTGCTCTTGAGCGGCGATCTCGCGGGCCATGTTGGCGACGCGGTCGACGCCTTCGCCGCGGCCGCTGGTTCCGCAAGATCCGATGATGAGCGGCACGTTCAGGCGGTCGCGGGCCTTGAGTAGCAGTCGCAGGTCGCGGGTGACGGCTTCGCGGGACAGCTTGGGCTCTCCGCTGCCCAGGTAGTAGGGGCCGCTGTCGGTGGACCCGGCGTCGCAGGCGATGACGTCGGGCTTCAGGGCCACGCCGCGCGCGAGCGACTCGGCACGGAAGCCCGCGCCGAGGGCCCCGGTGGGGGCGAGGATCTTGAATTGCATGTTTCCTCCCTATTTTTCTTCTTCGTCTTCTTTCCGCTGGCGGACTGTTCCTTGCTAAGCTATTTGCTATAGCAAGACCAATGTGAGGTTTGTATGCCGTGAGCAGCAGCGCACAAAGTCCCTGCTTGGGCGTGCGGAATTCCTCGACTCAGTCGACCGCGGTGTCCGAGAGCGCTTCTCGGGCCTGGTCCCAGCCGACCAACTCGCCGGCGGCGGACAGGGCGTGGGCTCGGGCGAGCTGATCGGCACGGTCGGCATCGCGGGCGTGGAGTGCGCTCAGCAACTCATGGTGCTGGTGGTAGCGCCGCTCCTGCCCGGCCGTACGGCCGGCTGTGACCTGAGCGACGGCGATACTCAGCCGCTCGGAGCGGCTGAAGGCCCGCACCTGCTCCAGGGTTCGGCTCAGCTGCGTGTTGTCGGCGGCCGCCTCGACCTCGCGGTGGAAGTCGCGGACGGCGTTGAAGAGCCGTTCGGTCTGCTCGGCGGACAGGGTGCGTCCGGCGTCACGGTCGGCGCGCAATGTCTCGGCGGCCTCGTCCGCCTCGTCCAGGAGTCGCTGCATGCGGTCCAACTGCTCGGGGGTGGCCTTCTGGGCGGCGAAGCGCGCGGCGACTCCTTCCAGGGCGGCCTCCATGGTGCCGCTCTCGCTGCGGACGAGCGGGGAGACAGCGGCCACGCGCAGAGAGCGCGGTCCGGTGCGCTCGACGAGCTGCTCCTGCTCCAGTCGGCGCAGGGCTTCGCGGACGGGTGTGGGGCTGACGCCGAGGCGTTCGGCCAGTCCGCGCTCGGTGATCTTCTCGCCCCACGGCAGATCGCCTTGGACGATCGCCGCCCGAAGGGCCTGGTAGGCCTGGTCGGACAGGGTCTGCGAGCTGAGTGCGGGAAGCGACATAGGCGTATTTGATATCTGCTACAGCACATTGTCAAACGTGGGCTGGGATGTTGGGGGAGCGAGGCCCTCAGTGGGGAACGGGGCGGGGTCGTCGGTGACGAGGGTGGCGCCCTCGGGGGCGAGGGTCACCTGGACGGTGGCTTCGGGCAGCCGGCGGCGATGGAGCGCCTGCAGTTCGTGGGAGCCGACCCTGACGGTGTAGAGGTAGTGGTCGCCGAGGAACGTGGCGTGGATGATCTCCGCCTGCCAGGTGGGGCCGCCCGGGGCGGCGGGGGTGTCGAGGAGGAGGGCTTCGGGGCGCAGCGCAAGGGTGACCGGTCCAGGTGGCGGCGCGGTGAGTGTGTGGAAAGGCAGGCCGCCAGGCAGGTGAGGGGCTTCCAGAAGCCATGCGGAGCCGTCGAGGTTGCGGGCCGTGCCGGTGATGAAGTTGCAGCGGCCCAGGAATTCGGCGACGAAGCGGTTTCCGGGGCGCTGGTAGACGTCCTCGGGGGTGCCGGCGCGGACGATACGGCCGCCGTTCATGACCAGGATGTGGTCGCTCATGGCGAGTGCCTCGGTCTGGTCGTGGGTGACGAAGACGGTGGTGATGCCGAGGTCGCGCTGCAGCCCGCCGAGCCATTCGCGGGCACGGTCGCGGAGTTTGGCGTCCAGGTTGGAGAACGGCTCGTCCAGCAGCAGTGCGCTGGGGCCGTGGGCGAGGGCGCGGGCCAGGGCGACCCGCTGCTGCTGTCCGCCGGACAGCTCGTGGGGGTAGGCGTCGGCGCGTGGGACGAGTTCGACCAGTTCGAGGACGTCGGTAACGCGTTGCTTCGTCTCAAGCCGCCCGGCTTTGCGGACCCTGAGCGGGAAGGCAACGTTCTCGGCGACGGTCAGGTGCGGCCACAGTGCGCAGGACTGGAAGACCACGCCGAGGTCGCGCCGCTCGGCGGGCAGACTGCGTCCTGTGGCGTCGAATAGTACGCGGTCGCCGTGGGCGATGGTGCCTGCGTCAGGGGTGTGGAACCCGGCGATCGACATGAGCGTGGTGGTCTTGCCGCAGCCACTGGGGCCGAGCAGGGTCACGAAGCGGCCGTCGGGGACGGTGAAGTCGACCTGGTCGAGGACTTTGACGGCCCCGAAGGTCTGGGTCAGCCGGCGGACGGTGATCTCAGGCATGGCGGTGGGCTTTCTTGCGCAGGGTCCAGCCCAGGCCGAGGACCAGGGCGACAGCGACCAGGAGGACTTGGACCAGGGCCAGGGCGGCGACCGGTCCCGGCAGCCCTTTGGCCCAGGTCTGGAGCATGGTGGTGCCCATCAGCTCGGTGCCGGGTTTGGTCAGGAAGACCACCGGGTCGTAGTCGCTGATCAGGGTCACGAACATCAGCACCAGAGCGCTGAGCAACGCGGGCCGAAGCAGGGGCAGGGTGATGCGGCGGGTGGTGGTCCACCAGCCGGCGCCCGAGGCTGCCGATGCCTTGGCCAACTCGGGGCTGAGCCGGGCCAGAGCCGGCGCGAGAACGATGTAGGAGAGGGTCATGTTGCGCACGCACAGCGCGACCAACTCGCCCCACAGGCTGGTGCGGAGCATGGCACCGGGCCAGTCCACGATGAGGAAGAGCCAGAAGAAGCCGACGCCGAAAACGATGCCGGGCGTGGCCCGCGGGTAGACGAGGAGAGCGGGCAGGGTACGCCCCAGCCGGAACCCGGAACGGTGGGCGATCACGGTGGCCAGGGCAACGAGGACGACCGTGGCGAGGCTACCGATCGCGGCCACCGTCAGGCTGTCGGAAATGGCGCGGTGCAGGGTGGGGTCGGTCCAGATTTGCCGCCAGTTGTCGCCTGTCCACAGATGCCAGGGCGCCACCAGGGTGGTCAGGGACGTGACGTTCGACATCAGGGCCAGGCCCAGCAGCGGGATCGCCGAGGTGAGTACGACGAAGGCGGCCGATGCGGCGGCGACCGGCGCGCGCCAGCGGCCAAGGCCGATCGGGTGCGCGGGCGGGGTGGCGCGGGTGCCGGCGGTGTACCGGAGGGAGTGGCGCAGCAGCCGTCCGCGCAACAGCAGGATGCCGGACGCCACCACCAGCAGCAGGATCGCCCCCGCGGAGACGATCGGCGGGTCGGGGACGGGGCTGTTCGACCAGGAGTCGTAGAGGTAGCTGGCGATGAACTGGATGTTCACCGGGCGGCCCAGGAACAGAGGGATGCCGAGCACCTCCAGGCTGAGCGTGAAGATCAGCATGCCGCTGTCAAGCAGCGCGGTGCGCAGCATCGGCACGGTCACCGTGCGCAGTACGAGCAGGGTGCCCCCGCCCGAGGCGCGGACGGCGTCCTCCAGCGTCCCGTCGGCGCCTTCCAGCACTGCTTTGCAGGTCAGATAGGCGATGGGGAGGCTGACCACGGCGCCCAGCGCCGACATGCCGGGGAGCGAGGTGAGATTCCAGACGGGCAGGTGCAGGTCTCTGTGCCAGAGCTGGGTGAGGTAACCGGATGGTCCGTACAGCGACTCCCAGCCGATGATCAGGCCGAGCGGAGGGATGAGCAGCGGTGCGAGCAGCGCGGGGCCGAGAAGGCGTCTCCCCGGGAGGTCGGTTCGGGTGACCAGGACGGCGAAGCCGGCGCCGAGCGCGACGGCGGCCGTGGTGGCGCAGGCGGCGAAGACGAGGGTGTTCAGGGCCGCGGTGCGGAAGGCCGGGTCGGTGAACAACTGCCGGTAGGCGTCCATGCTGAACACGCCGCCGGGCAGGTAGTAGGGCTTGGACAGCACCGAGGTGTAGACCAGGGGCGCCAGCGGTGCCAGGGCCAGAACGGCGACCAGGGCCCAGATCAGGTACTGGCCGGGGGCGGCGGGGGTGAGGCGGCGTCGGGTGCGTTGCTGCGGGGCGGCCCGTGACGGGAGCGTGTCGAGTGTCATGGCGCTCAGCGGCCGAGGGCCTTGTTCCAGTGGTCGGTGATCGTCTTCTGCTCATCGATCACGTCCTGTGACACCGGGACAAGGTAGGTCTTCGCGGCGGGGACGTGCTTGGCCAGTTCCGCGAGGTCCGCGGTGCAGCCGGTGGCGGGCTCGAAGCCGTTCATCGACGCCTCCATCCCGGCGGCGCACATGACCTGCTGGCCCTTCTCGCTGAAGACGAAGTCGAGGAACAGCTGAGCGGAGGCGGGCGAGGCGGCGCCGGAGGTCTGGCTGATCAGGCGCGGGGTCAGCGGGGTGGCATCGCTCATGTACCCGTACTTCAGGAGGCCCTTGTACTGGGGGACGACGGCCTGGGCGATGCCGCTGGACAGCCAGCCGGTCGTGGCGCCGCCCTGGACCAGGTGCTGCAGGCCGTCCAGGCCCTCGTCGAAGGTCTTGGTGTGCGGGCCGAGGGTGTCGAGCTGCTGGTAGACAGTGTCGGCGCCCAGGATGTGGATCAGGCCGTAGACCGCCTCGTACCCGAGCGGATTGTCGGGTGAGTAGCTGACCAGCGGGTTGTGCGACGGATCCGCTTTCACGTGCGCGGTCAGCGAGGCGTAGCTGGTGGGGACTTTCGCTCCGTGGACCAGCTTGGTGTTCCAGGTCACCAGCACCGGGTCGGGCGACATGACGTAGACGCCGCGGCCCTGGTTGGTGAACGCGGGGAACTTGTGCAGACCCTGCGGAATGACGTTGGCGAACAGGCCGTTGTGCTCTCCCTGCAGAACCTGGGGTATCGAGTCGGAGATCAACAGGTCGGCGCTGCGGGCGCTTTGGGCGTGCTCGGACTGGTACTTGCTGAACACCTGGTTGTCCGACAGCTGCGAGTACGCAGGCTTGATCCATGGATAGGCCTTGGTGAACGCGTCCAGCAGAGGCTTCATGACCGCGGCGGGCGTGTTGCCGTAGACGATCAGCCCGGACTCCTTGCGGGAGCCGGTCACCAGGTCGGTGACCGCCGCCTGGGAGGCCGGCGGCGCGGACGAGGCGGCGGTGGAGCCGGTGGCTCCACCGGAAGAACAGCCCGCGAGGGCCGCACCCGCGGTGAGCACGGCGAGCGCCATCCGGAGGGCGGAGCGGGAGATGAATTGCATGGCAACGACCTCTCTCGTATGCTATTTGCTATAGCATTGGCGTGAGCAGGGAAAATGTGAAACGCCAGCAAATGCTGTTTGCTATGGCAGGATCTCAGCACTGTGGTTCCGGAGTGTCAAGCCCAGCGAAACCTGTCCGTCACCGCACTCCAACCTGCCGGAAATGAGGCGCTTGCGCGAGGGCAGCCTGTTAAGCGAATCGAAAGGTTCGGCTTCCTACCTTCGCCATGCGTGAAAGGTCCGCGACTGCGGGCCGCACCCGCTCGTGGAGGTATCCAGTCATGCAACGCTTCGCCGCATTCGTGATGCGGCATCGGATCTGGGTGGCCGTGGCCTGGGTCGCCGTCACCGTCGTCGGGGTGCTCATGGCGCCGCACGTGTCCGGCCGTCTCAAGAGCGGCACCACGATCAGCGCCGCCAGCTATAACGCGAACCAGGCCCTGCAGAAGGAGTACGGCGGGGTCGCCGCCCGGCCCAGCGTGCTGGTGGTCGGCCTGCCGCAGGGCACCACCGTGGACAGCCCGAGGGTGAAGGCCGGCCTGGCAGCCGCGGACAGGGTAGCCGCGTCGGTGCCGCAGGTGCGCGACCTGTCCTACGCCAACACCGGGGACCGCTCTCTGGTCGGCACGGGCGGGACCTCCACCCTGGTGATGGTCTACCCCCCGCATATGGGCGATCCGGTGCCGCAGCAGGTGACGGACGCCATGGGCTCTGCGATCACCCACGCCGTGCCTGGGGCCACCGTTCAGGTGACCGGTGTCGAGCAACTCAGCTCCGGCGGCGGTGCCTCCGGCGGCAGCGTACTGAGTGAGATCCTCGTGGGCATCGGCCTCGCGCTCATCGTTCTGGCCTGGGTCTTCGGATCCGCGCTGGCCGTCCTGCCGCTCATCTCGGCGATCATCTCGGTGCTGACCATGCAACTTGCCATCTGGGGCCTGACCTACGTCACCAGCATCGCGATCAACCCCTCCGTCCAGTTCATCGTCGCCCTGCTGGGCCTTGGCCTCTCCGTCGACTACGCCCTGCTGCTGGTCAACCGCTGGCGCGAGGAACGCGACGCGGGCGCCGACAACAAGATGGCGGTGATCCGCTCACTGCGCAAAGCCGGCCACTCGGTCGCCTTCAGCGCCCTGATCGCCTCCCTGGGCCTGTTCGCCCTCATGGTCGTGCCGGTGTCGTTCCTCCAAGGTGTGGGCATGTCGGGTCTGTTCATCCCGTCCATCGCCGCCCTGGTCGCGCTGACCGTCGTCCCGCTGCTGCTGTCCAGCGCCGGACCGCGCATGGACAGGATCCGACTGCGCAAGCGCAAGAGCACCGGCCCGGGAACGATGTGGACGAACGCCGCGCAGGCGATCGTCAGGCGGCCCAAGCTCGCCGCCGTCGCGGGCGCCGCCATCCTCGGTGCGCTGTGCGCCTTCGGACTGACCATCAACATGAACCAGCCCGCCGTCACATCGCTCTCCCCCGCCGGCCCCGCGCAACAGGGCCTGGTCGCTCTACAGCACGACGGCTTCCCTTCCGGGGTCCTCACCTCGGTTCCGGTCCATCTGCCCGCCGGTACGGACCCCGCCGCCACGGCCGCGACTCTGCGGAGCCTGCCCTTGATGCACGGAGTCCTGGTCGCGGACACCTCCGCCTGGCAGCACAGCGACAACTCAGTGATCATGGGGCTGCCCAAGACGGAGGTCGGCACCTCTCACGCCGGATCCGTCGTGTCCGATCTGCGTGCCGCTGCCCCGCACGACGCCCTGATCGGTGGCGAGGACGTCCAGAACACCGACATCACGCACATCATGTTCCAGTGGCTCCCGGTGCTGCTGGGCGTCGTCGCCCTGGTCACCTTCGTCCTGTTGGCCCGTGGCATGCGCTCGCTGCTGCTTCCCGCCAAGGCCGTCGCTCTCAACGTGCTCTCCGTCGGCGCCGCCTATGGCGCGCTGGTGCTGGTCTGGCAACTGGGCTACGGCTCCAACACACTGTGGGGCATCCCCGCGACCGGATCGATCAGCCCCCTGGTGCCGATGCTGCTGTTCGGCTTCCTCTTCGGCGTCTCGATGGACTACGAGGTGTTCATCCTGGCCCGAGTCCGCGAGGCCTTCGACCGCACCGGGGACACCGACGGGGCCGTGGTCGAAGGCATTTCCCGCACCGGACGGCTGGTCACCAGCGCGGCGCTGATTCTCTTCCTGGCGCTGCTCTCGCTGTCCTCCGCTCCCGACGTGACCATCAAGATGATGGCCACCGGCATGGCCGCAGGTGTCCTCATCGACGCCGTGGTGGTGCGCACCCTGCTCACCCCCGCCCTGGTGGTGCTGTTCGGCAGGGCCAACTGGTACCTGCCCGCCTGGGCCGCGAAGGCCCTGCGGATCAAGCCCGCGGCTTCCGTCGACCATACGGACCTGGACGACCACGACGACGGCCTCCTCGACCGCGCCGCGACTGTGCCGCCGCTGCGCGCCTGAGCGCACGCGTCCTAATGAACCGCGGACCCCCGGCACTCTCCTGTGATCCGACGCCGGGGTCCGCCGCTCCCAGCAGCTCACCGACCTCATGCCGCGAGAGGCACCCCGGGCACTGTCGCGACGCGGCACCAGTGCCCGGGGGCCGTGCCTTGCGGCCTGCCGCTCCCGGACCGAAGGCCCCGAGCATGAAACTGCGTCGTACTCCAGTGATAATCGCCGCCGCTCTCGCAGCGGCTGGCGCAAGCACCGCCGGTATCTCCGACATCCTGGTCACCGGCACCGTGCAGCAGCGCATCGCTCACGCCGTGCGCCACAAGCTCCACCCCAGCGGAGCGGTCACCTTCCGGCTCACCGACGCCCTGGCCGGCCTGGACACGCTCACCGCCACCTTCGTGGCAGGACTTCCCGCCGCAGCCCGACTGACCTCAGCCCGCCCCGACCACACCGGCCTCGCCCTCCACCTCGCCATCCCCCCAACCAGCAAGCTGATCGCCTTGCCGGGCGGCCCCGGGACGCAGGCCCCGCGGACACCGCTCAGGCTTGAACCATGCGCATCCTCGTGATCGAAGACGACGACGCTCTCGGCGCCTCCTTGACCTGGGGGCTGCGTGCCGAGGGCTACGCCGTCGTACTGGCCCCCGACGGCAACGAAGGCCTCTGGCAAGCCACCGAGCACGGCTTCGACCTGATCATCCTCGACGTCATGCTCCCCGGCCTCGACGGCTACCAGATCTGCTCTCGACTGCGGGAAGCCGGGAACTGGACGCCCATCCTCATGCTCACCGCCATGGACGCTGACCTCGACCAGGCGGAAGGCCTGGATCTGGGCGCGGACGACTACCTCACCAAGCCCTTCGCCTATCCGGTCCTGCTGGCCCACATCCGCTCTCTGCTGCGGCGCGCCGCCGCACCGCGCCCCGCTCTGCTCACGGCCGGCGATCTGACCCTGGATCCGGCCACCCGCACGGTCCGGCGGGCCGGTCGAGTCATCGCCCTCACGCCGGGTGAACTCTCCGTGCTGGAGTATCTGCTGCGCGCGCACGGGCGCGCGGTGCCCAAGGCCGAATTGCTGGAACACTGCTGGGACACGGTCGCGGAGACCGACCCCGCCGTCGTCGAGGTCCGTATCCACCACCTGCGCCGGAAGGTCGACCAGCCTTTCACTCACCGCATCATCGAGACGGTCCGAGGATCGGGGTACCGCATTGACCCGCACCGCCCCTAGCCGCTCCCTGCGCCTGCGACTGACCGCCCTGGCCACCCTCGCCATCACCGTCACCGTGGCCCTGGCCACCGCGGTGCTGGTCTTCAGCGTCGTCCACGCCGTCCGCAGCAACGTCACCACCACACTCAACGCCTACGCCGACAGCGTCTCCCGCTCCAGCACGGACGGAACCTGGCCCCGGCCGCTTGCCCCCGCGCCCGGCGGACTCGGGGCCTGGGCCCAGGTGGTCGACGGCTCCGGCACCGTCGTCGCCTCCACCGCGAACGTCGCCGGCCAATCCGCCCGCTACACGCTGCCCACCGGCAGCACCACCCCGCAGCGCACCGCGGCCGCCGAGCAGGCCGACGAACGCGTCATCGCCCAGCGCCACGTCTCCGGACACACACCCATCGTGATCTACGTCGGCGGCTCCACCGAGCTGCTCTCCCTGCTGACCAGCGACATCCAGGGCCATCTGCTCTACGTCCTCCCGCTGGGCCTGGTCGGCGCGGTGGGCGTGTCCTGGCTGCTGATCGGACGCACCCTGCGCCCGGTCGAACGTATCCGCGCGGAAGCCGCCGAGATCACCGCGAGCGACCTCCACCGCCGCATCCCCGAACCCGCCAGCGACGACGAGATCGGGCGCCTCGCCCGCACCCTCAACACTATGCTGGCCCGGCTGGAGGCCTCCGCAGGACGCCAGCGCCGGTTCGTCGCCGACGCTTCCCATGAGCTGCGTACCCCTCTCACCGCCGTCCGCACGTCCTTGGAGGTCGGCCTCGCCCACCCCGACCATGCGCCCTGGCCCGAACTCGCCCAGCGCGCCGTCGCTGAGACCACACGGCTGCAACGCCTGGTCGACCAACTCCTGCTGCTGGCCCGCGCCGACGACGACACCCTCCTCACCCGCCTGGAACCCCTCGACCTCGCCGCCCTCGCCGCGGCGGCGATCGACGCCACGCCCGCCCACATCCCAGTCGATCTGCACGCCCCGGACCCGGTCCCACTCCTCGGCGATCCGGACCAGCTCACCCGGCTGATCCGCAACCTCCTGGACAACGCGGACCGCTACGCCCGCCAACACGTCACAGTCACCGTCAAAACTGAAGACCCGGCCACCGCCGCCCTCGTGGTCGCCGACGACGGCCCGGGCATCCCACCCGAAGACCGGACACGAGCTTTCGACCGCTTCGTCCGCCTCCAAAGCGCCCGCGGCCGCCAAGCGGGCCAATCCGCCGGAGCCGGGCTCGGTTTGTCCATCGCCAAAGACATCGCCACAGCCCACGGCGGCACCCTCAGCGTCACCGCCACCCAGTCCGGGGAAGCCCCCAACGGCCCTGGCGCCGCTTTCACCCTCCGGCTACCCACGGGTACAGATCCCGCTCCCGTGCACCAGCCTGCCCCCACGCTCCCAACTCCGACAAGTGAGCCGGGTCGCCACTCCCAGCACCGACGCCACCGCGCACCCCTCGACCATGAAGCGGACACGAGACGTCGCGATGCCTCCCTCAACCCGAGCGAAACCATGCCTGACCAGGAGGAATCAAGGGATCACGTTCGGTTGAGATACGGCTTCTAACCCAAGCTGAAAAACCGGGGTCCGCAGAACGCTTTGTAATAAGGGAGTTGAGGTCTTCAGCGAGGTCTTGGTAGGCCCGGTTGGCTTCATCGCGAGTTGCGTATCCCGCGTTCGGTATAGGCAGCGCCGAGCCCGCCGCTTTGGGCCGTAGACAGGCGGGGCCTTGGTCCGGAGGCCCCGCCTGCTCGGGTTCAGGCCGGTCAGAAGCGCACTGTGCGGTCCCGGGTGACCGTCGGGACGGCGATCACGGCATCGAACGCCTCAGGGACTGGGGTACTCAGATGGGAGCTCTGGAACCGGATCCCGTTGAGCAATGGTGCTCCCTGGGCGTCGCGCGGTGTGCGGCGCAGGTCGGTCAAGGTGATCCGGTCGGCGAGTCCGGCGTCGGTGAGGGCGGCCTCGACACTGCCGGGCTCAGCAGGCTCAAGGTGGGCTTCGGAGAGGGTGAAGCCGACCGCGACACTGTGGTCGGGGTACATCTCCGGCACATGGTCGGCGGTGTGGACGAGGGCCACGGTGCGGTAGTCCTGGCCGAGCATCCGCTGCAGGTGCTGGCCCATCGGGAGCGTGGTGAGTCCGCCGGCGAACTCCAAAGAAAACGCCGTCTTGTGGATGTGGTTGTTGTGCGCCGCGAGAACGATCCGGGTCCCCGGTCCGGCGTGGTCCAGGTGCCAGCGCACGGATTCGGCCATGTAGATCTCGCGTACCGACAGGTCCGCTGCCAGGCCCCGCCCGGACATCAGGGCGTTCATCGCCTGGAACATGTAGTCGGTGTGGCAGGCCGCTTCCACTCGGCGCCGGGCGATGTCGAAGCGGCTCTGACTGCTGCGGGAGACGTAGAGCGGTTCGGCGGCGCGCAGCCGCAGCAACAGCCGCGCCAGTGTGGCGGTCAGTTCGTTCTGCTCGGCGGCCGGAAGGCCGGCCCACGCAGGACCGGCCGCAGCGCCGGAGCCGCAGCCCTTGAGGAACCGGTCACTCACCTCCAGGACCGTATCGACGAGGCGGAGCGCGTCGGGGTCCACCTCGCGCACGTAGTCGGCCACCGGCTCCAGGGCAGGCCGTAGCGCCCCGCCGGCCTCGGGGACGTCGATGCCGGCGAAACGCAACGGGTGCTTGCTGGTGCGGTTGTGGTGGCGCAGCCAGTGCATGAGGTCCGCGGCGCCCCACTCGGCGGCGGCCCGGCTCACTGTCGCCAGGTCGCCGTCGTCCCCCTCACCTTGCAGCCACCGGTCGAGCGGAAAGGCTTCGCTGAAGCCGAACTCCATGGCAAAAACGGTGAATCCGCAGCGTTCGGCGAGAAAGCGCAGCACCCGCTGGCGTGCGCGGGAGAACTCTTCGACGAAGTGGGCGCCCTCGCCGATCGCGACAACGCGGGCATCGCCGATGATCTCCCGGAGCCCTTCGAGGTCGTCGAGGGGCTGCTGCGGATCAAGGGTGGCCAGGGGGGTGGAGTGTTCGCGAAACCAATCGGCGAGCACGGTTTGGGCTGAAGGCTTAACAGGCACAGCTGTAGCTCATTTCTCGGCTTGGAGTTCAGGACACAGCGGCTCGTCCGCATGCGGCGGACAAGCGACGTGACGATGCGCAGACGCAACCGGCGCCGGGCCACTGGGCCAACGGCGCGCCGCATCTGTCGACGAACCCCGTCAGAGAAAGTTGCTGAAGATTGCCATGATCGAAAACTAGCACCGGGTGTCGTACACGCGCATGCGAATATTCCGGCGCTTGATCGCTGGGCGGGGGGTGCCCCTGGAGGGCTTATGCGAATTGATTCCTGTTACGGGGGTTGGTGTTGGGCCGGGTCCGCTGGCTCTGGGGTTCGGTGCCGGGTTACGGGCGCGGCTGGGTGAACAGGAGAGGTCGGTCTCGGTGAGTACGGCCAGCCGACCATCCGAGCTCCCCTTCCAAGTGGTGAAAAGCACCTATCGAGTCACATAACGCCCTCTGAGAAGAGGACTGGCGGGCGTCGATGCTGTGTGCTGGGGAAGGGGTGTCATTCGGCTGTGGAGCTGCCGGGGGTGACCAGGCCCGTCTCGTACGCGAGGACGACGGCCTGGGCGCGGTCGCGCAGGGCGAGCTTGGCGAAGATCCTGGCCACGTGGGTCTTCACCGTGGCCTCGCTGAGGGTAAGGGCTTCGGCGAGTTCGGTGTTCGACAGGCCCCGGCCCATCAGGGCCAGCACCTCGCGTTCACGAGGGGTCAGCGCGGCCAGGTCGCGGTGGATCGAGGCAGTGCCGGCCGTGGTCGACGCAGTGGCGGGGTGGCGCGCTGGGCCAGCCTGGTCGGCCTCGTGGGTGGTCGCGTAGCGCTCGACCAGACGGCGGGTGATCGAGGGGGCGAGCAGCGCGTCGCCCGTGTTCACGAGTCGCACGGCTGCGGCGAGATGGGCGGCGGTGACGTCCTTGAGCAGGAAGCCGCTCGCCCCGGCGGCGAGCGCCGCGTAGACGTAGCGGTCGAGGTCGAACGTGGTAAGCATGAGGACCCGGCAGTGCGGGAGCAGCCGCAGGACGCGCTTGGCGGCTTGCAGCCCGTCCAGGTGGGGCATCCGGATGTCCATCAGGAGGACGTCCGGGCGTAGCCGTTCGGCTTCAGCGATGGCCTGCACGCCATCTGCGGCCTCGCCGATGACTTCGATGCCGCGCGAGGTGAGAATAAGGCGGAAGCCGGTTCGGATGAGCTCCTCGTCGTCGGCGATGAGGACGCGCGGGACGGCGGTTTCCCCTCTCGGGTTCGCTCCCGGCTCCCGGGTGTTCGGGATCCGGTTCGGGGCGTGGGGGACGCGGCGGTCGGCGGCGGGCTGGGTCACGGGCGCTCCAGAGGGATGCGTGCGCGGACACGGTACCCGCCGCCGACGCGGCGTCGGGCGTCGAAGTGGCCTCCGTAGACGGCGACCCGCTCGCGCAGACCGATCAGGCCGTGTCCCGCTCCGTCGTTCCGGCGCAGGTGGCCACCGGATCGGGCTCCCGTACTCGCGGGACCAGCGGACAGCACGCTCGGCCCGCTGTTGAGCACCTCGACCCGCAGGCCGTGGTCCGCATAGCGCACCATCACGGTCGCCGTGCCGCCGTCGCCGTACTTGAGCGCGTTGGTCAGCGCCTCCTGCACGATCCGGTAGGCGGTGACGTCGATGCCGGGCGGCAACGGGCGGGGTTCCCCGGAGATGCGCACCTCGACCGGGAGGCCGGCAAAGGCGATCCGGTCGACCAGGACGCCCAGTTGGCTCAGGCTCGGCTGGGGTGCGAGTGCGGAGGGGTCGCCCTCGCCGGCGCGTTCGCTCCGGTCGTCGTCGCCGTCCGGCGACGGTGCCAACAGGCCCAGCAGGTGCCGCAGTTCTGTCATCGCGTCGCGTCCGGCACCCTCCACGGCCTGCAGCGCGGTCTCCGCCGCGTCCGGCAGGGTGGCGAGCACCTCGCGGGCTGCGGTCGCCTGTACGACCATCAGGCTGACCTTGTGGCTGACGATGTCGTGCAACTCCCGGGCAATGCGAGAACGTTCGGCGGCCACCGCCGTGCGGGCGGCGGCCTCCCGCTCGCGTTCCAGCAGCCAGCGCCGGTCCTCCAGGATCTTGCGGCAGCGGCGGTGAGCGCGCGCCAGCAGCAGGGTGGCGCCCCCGGTCGCCGCCAGGCTCACGGTCGTGAGGGCGATGAGCAGCAGGCCCGTCTCCGATCTCCACATGTCGTCCATCGTGCCAGCCGGCCGAGGAGCGGGCGTCCCTCTCCGGGTCCACCTCGTACATCGCCAGGATGACCGCCGCCGCGGGATACCTCCGGGGGCTGACGCTCGGGGCTGCCCACACCGCCTACCGTCCCTGTCATGACCACCGAAGACATCAACGGCACGACTGCGCAGCCCAGTACGGCCGCCGTGCGCGAGCAGGACGTCGTCCGGGTGAGCGACCTGCGCAAGGAGTACGGCGACACCGTCGCCCTGAACGGGGTGTCGCTGGAGATCGGCGCCGGGGAGGCGGTGGCGGTGATGGGGCCGTCGGGCTGCGGCAAGTCCACTCTGCTCAACATGATCGCCGGCCTTGACCGGCCGAGCGCCGGCCGGGTGCGTGTGTACGGCGAGGACCTGGGCACGATGAACGAGACCGGGCTGGCGCTCTTCCGGCGCCGCCGGATCGGCATGATCTTCCAGTTCTTCAATCTCATCGACGACCTGCCCACGATCGACAACGTCGCTCTGGCCGCCCAACTCACCGGAACGCCCACTCGTCAGGCCCGGCGCCGGGCGCTGGAGCTGCTGGACGAACTCGGCATCGCCGACCGCCGGAACGTCTACCCCGCCGCGCTCAGCGGCGGCGAACGCCAGCGCGCGGCGGTGGCCCGCGCGCTGATGAACCGCCCCGCGCTGCTGCTCGCGGACGAACCCACCGGCGCGCTGGACAGCCACGCGGGCGAGCAGGTCATGGACCTCCTCATCGACCTCAACGAACTGGGACAGACCCTGCTGCTGGTGACGCACGACCAGACACTGGCCACCCGCTGCGCCGGCCGCCTGGTAATGATGGCGGACGGCCGGATCACCGGCGAGCGGACCCTGGAGCGGTCGGCATGAGCGCGGTGTGGCGGGCCTCGCGCGCGGCCGTGCGCCGCCGGCGGCTCCAGACCTCCGTGATCGCGGTGGTGGTCCTGGTCTCCAGCATGGCCCTGGTGGTCGCCCTCGGCCTGCTCGATGTCGCGTCCGGTCCCTTCGACCGGCTCTTCGGCCAAGCGCACGGCGCGCACGTCGTCGCCACCTTCGACGCGGCGAAGGTCTCAGGCGCGGAACTGGAGCGATCTGCGGAACGTCCGGGCGTACGGGCCTCGGCCGGGCCGTTCCGGCAAGCCGTGATCGACATGCCGGAAAGCGCGGCGTCCCAGATGCCCGGGATGGCGCCCGGCCCCCTGACACTCGTCGGGAGGGCGGGCCCCGGTGGCGACGTCGACCGACTGGACCTGTTCGCCGGGCACTGGGCCACCGGCCCGGGCCAGATCGTGCTGGCGTTGCCGGACGCGCCTGGGATGGGCAACGGGGCGCACTCGCCGCTCGGCAAGCGGATCCAACTGCCCGGGCAGCGGCCCCTGACCGTGGTGGGCCTGGCCTCCAGCGTGAGCGGCACCGCGCAGGCATGGGTCTCTCCGCAGCAGATCACGGCACTGCACCCCACGACATACCAGATGCTCTACCGGTTCGACCGGGCCGCGACAGCCCGCGAGATCAGTGAGGATCTCTCGGCGGTGAGCGCCGGTCTGCCGTCTGAATCGCTGGTCGCCCACCAGTCGTACCTGACCTTGAAGGCGCAGGTCGCGGCCAACCCCAACGCCTACGTGCCGTTCCTCATGGCCTTCGGGATCCTCGGCCTGCTGGTGGCCTTCCTGATCGTGGGCAACGTGGTCAGCGGCGCCGTCGTCTCCGGCTTCCGGCACATCGGTGTCCTCAAGTCCCTGGGCTTCACGCCCAATCAGGTCGTCGCGGTCTACCTGGTGATGGTCTGCGTCCCCGCCACGGCGGGCGCGTTGGTCGGCACGGCCCTGGGCGGGGTGGTCGCACCGCCGCTGCTGCACCAGGTCTTCCAGGGCGCAAAGCTCGGCACTGCGACCGTGCACCCGACGATTAACTCCTGGGCGTACGCGACCGCCGCACTCGGCATGCCCCTGACGGTACTGCTGGCCGCGCTGATCCCGGCCCTGCGTGCACACCGGCTCCCCGCGGCACGCGCCATCAGCGCGGGCAGCGCACCGCACGGTGGACGGCGACCGGCTGTACAGCGGTGGCTGAGCGGGGTCCGGCTGCCGCGCTCGGTGACCCTCGGCCTGGGCCTGCCCTTCGCCCGGCCCGGACGGGCCCTGCTCACCGTCGCCTCGGTCCTGCTCGGCGTGGCCACGGTGACCTTCGCCACCGGTCTGTCGGCCACCATGGTCTCCTACGGCCACGCGGAACAGGACTACGGCAAGGCACAGTCGACCGTCTGGCGAGGACAGACCAAGTTCGACCAGACCGCCCCGCATCACAACGACGCCGCGACACAGACTCTCCTGCGCGGTCTGCCGCATGTAGCGGACGTGGCCGCAGTGGGCTTCATCAACGTACGGATCCTCGGCAGGAGCGAAGGAGTGGCGATCGAGGGCGTGCGCGGGGGACCGTCGGCTCTCCCGGACAGCCTGGCGCGGGGCCGCTGGATGAGCAGACCCGGCGAAGTGGTGGCCTCCGGCAGATTCCTCGCCAAACAGGGACTGCGGCTCGGCGACTCCTTCACCCTGACCACGGCGGACAGCCGCCAGGAGCGCGTGACCCTGGTCGGGGAGATCCTGGCAGGCCCGGAGGACTGGATGCGCGCGGACTGGTCGACGCTGACCGCTTTGGCACCGCACGCGCAGGCCAACCAGTACTGGGTGCGCCTCACCCGCGGCGCCGACTTCAACGCCTACAAGAAGGCCGTACAAGCCGCCGACCCGGGGCTCTACCCGATCGAAAACCCCATGCTGAACGCGGACGCCGTGACCGTCATCAGCTCCGCGTCCGTACTGACCCTCATGCTGACGCTGGTCGCAGCGATGGGCGTGTTCAACACCGTCGTACTCAACGCACGGGAGCGTCGGCGCGACCTCGGGATGCTCAAGTCGATCGGCATGACGCCACGCCAGGTCACGGTGATGATGGTGGTGTCCATGGCCGGACTCGGGCTGGTCGGCGGGATCCTGGGACTGCCGCTCGGAGTCGCGGCGTACCACGTGGTGATCCCGATCACCGAGCACGCGGCCCAACTCACCTTCCCGACACGAATGCTGGCCGTGTGGCACCCAGGAGTGATGACCTTGCTGGTGCTGTCCGGGGTGGCGATCGCCGCACTGGGTGCGGTGCTGCCGGCTCGTGCGGCGGCACGGCAGACCATCGCCCGCGTCCTGCACACCGAGTGACGGCCGGTGGTCGTCCCTCCTGTGGCGTCGACGCGTCAGACGAGACCTCCATCGGCCCCGGCCTCCCTGCGTCGAGGCCAAGACCACGTCGGCGTGCGCTTGCCGGAACTGAACGCGCGTATGGGATCGGGTCCCTCACGTTGGGGGATCTGGCTCCGTCTTCGTCGTGGACAACGGACAATCTCAAACCCTGTCCAGAACTTAGGTTCAGAGATGGGTTCCGAAGGTGCGCTGGTGCGTGCCCGGGAAGTTGCTCTCCGCGCGGGACAGTGGCGTGCTCCGGGCTGGAGAGGCTCCCAGGGCGGCCGATGGTGTACCGGTCGCCGGGTTCGCGGACGAAGCCGCAGTGGGCGTTCATCGCTCGCTTCAGATGAGTGGCGGGGATCTTGCGGCCGCTCATGGCCAAGGCGTCCCGCAGTTCGGCGGGTGCAAGCGAGGCGCTGGAGCGGGCGAGGTAGCGTGCCGCAATCTGTTCGGGGACCGGGCCAGGCGGGGGGTCGACGACGATGAGGGAGTCACGGATGCGGGCCTGCTCCAACGCCGCAGTGCCGGCCTTCTCTACCAGCGGCCGGGCGAGCTCCCAGACGCGGGCGGCGTTGCGCCGCCAGGTATCGCTGCGCAGGTAGCCGCGGCGCTGGCAGATCCACACGGCGGAGGCGACGATTGCGGTGGCCAGCACCGGGTGCCGCTGCGCGGCAGCGACCAACTCGCCAGCGAAGTTTGCAGCGAGACGCAGCGCGAACTCGGTCACCAGGGCGGCGTCCACGAAGTCAGCCTCGAAGCCAGCCAGGCACAGGAGGTCTTTCGCAATCCGGATCCACTCTGTGGCCGCGAAGCCGAAGCGGGCAAAGACACTGTCCTGGGTGATGACAACCGCAGGGGCCAGAAACTCGGCTAGGGCCATGGTCGGGACGTCGTCGGGGTCGCCCCACCACTGCTTGGGCAAATCCTGGTCGACGTGCATGATCTGCTTGGCGCCCGGAGCGAGGTGGTCGCGGATCTCTAGTTCGACCAAACGGGCCGAGGGCAGGACCACCTGGTCCAGAAGACGGCGCACCTCGCTCTCCGACACCTGGTAGCGCCGGGCGAGCCTGGGGAGGTGCCGATCGATCTCCGCCGGCACGTGGGCAGCGATGTAGGGAATGGACCGGCCAGTGCCAACGAGCCCCGAGAGCAGGTCTTCCTGCTTGCCGTTGACGACCATGTCGCAGCCCATCACCAGCAACGCGTTCGTGTCGACGACCGGCACCAGGACGGGCTTCGGATGCGTCATCGGGTACAGCAGCCGGCGAGGCGTCGTTGATTGGCGCAGGAGCACCGGAGGGTAGGGCAGCAACATGCCTCAAGTGTGGCGAGCCCCACGGACCTTCTGCGAGAGATTTCCGTGAGGGTCCGCAGCTCCGTGGAGTGGGGGCCGATGCCGGGCGTGCCCGTCAGATCCAGCCGCCGGTTCGGGCCACACGGGTCAGCGGCCGGCCGGCTCCGGGTAGCGGCCCCGGCGCCGGTCCGGGTCATTGGGTGGCACGGAACCCGATGCTGATGTCGAGGGTCCGGCAGGCACGGGAGGGAGCAGTCCCTTGGCGTTGAGAAGGTTGATCACCTTGGTGTAGGCGGCGATGAACTCGTCTCGCGCTCGGCATGCCTGCCGGTTGAGTTCGTTGCGCTCGGCGCTGGTACCGGGATAACTGATCTCAAGGACATCCTGACCTTCGTCGGAGATGTCGTTCATTCCGTTGAGCTCGAAGCACAGGGCGCCGAGGGCTTCAACGAGTTCGCGGTGGGCTTCCTGCAGCTCGGGAGCGACGTAGTCGGGCCTGTCGGTCTCCAGGGGGCGGCGAGCGTCGCACACCAGGTCGCTCACGGTCAGCGGGACCTTGAACATCGTCTCGGCGTTCTCGAGCCAACGGAGCCATGAGCCGTCGAGCGGGAGGAGGCGCAGCAGCCGCGCGGCTTTGGCCACGTCGCCGACATGCGGCGCCGCCACGGCCAGGGCGACGAGCTGTGCGGAACGGGCAGCCGGCTCCTTCGACACCACGGACGCGTCCCGTTCGTCGGTCGCCTCCTTGCGCCGGTCACGCCACCAGTCGATCCCCCTCGGCAAGACGCCGTTCTTCTCTGCCCGGGGTTCGAGCAGCTGGATCAGGTACCGGAACGGCCTGTCGTCCTCGGGAACGTAGTCGCCCCTGAGCCAGTTGCTGAGCTTGCCCCTGCCCAGCTTCACGATCGGCGTCTGCTTCCTGCCCTGCGTCTCGATCTGGGTGTACGAGAGACCCGAGGCTTCCTTCAGCCTCTGCAGTTCCCTGGCCAGCCGGTCACGCGCCGACGTCTCCCCCATGGGTCTCCCTGTTCAGTCCGAACCCCTCGCTGAACACTATCTTCACCCGCACCGGCCTGGCCTGACGCCCTGTTCAGTGGTTCAGGCCCCTCGCTGAACACCCCGGCGCTCCGCCCCCTTGTCGTCGTCACCCACGACCACGCGAGGGAGCAGAAGATGAAGATCACCACGAAGCGGGCGCAGGACCGGCAGCCCCAGGCGCGGGGGTGCCGGATCGCCCCGGCGGCGAAGAAACTGGGCGAGTGGATCGTGCAGGGAGCCTCGTCCGGCGCCGTACGGGAGATCCTGCGGTACGCCGTGGACGCCCTGGACCAGTGGCTCCAAATGTGACTCCTCATCGAGGCGGACGTCCTGCTCGTGAAGGGCGGGAAATCGGGCGTATCTACGAGGTCTTGCGCAGCTTGAGCAGGTCTACGCACGCGTGCACGCAAAGGAGCCCTGGGTGGCTGCGGGCGGAGCGCAGCCACCCAGGGCTCCGGCGTCGTCCAAGCCCGGAGCACGGGGGATGGCTTGGACGACGTCTCCGGGGAGGCCTTACAGGTGGCCGACGATCTTGGCGAGGAAGTCCGCGTGTGCCTGGACGTCATGGCCGAGGACGACCTGATGGTGCGGGAGCGCGGCGAGCCGGTCGGCGACGGCGGCACGGGCCAGGTCGTCGCCGCCGCCGTTGATGCCGGGGGGCGAGACCGAAGTGGTCCGGGTAGCGGTCCTCGGTGGCGCCGCTCATGAAGTCGTCCTCGCCGAGGGCCCGGTCGCCGTCGACCACGGCCGGGACGGCGAAGGGCTCGATCCGGGGGAACAACAGCCCTGCCGCGCGCCCGCCGGTCGCCAGTTCCATCCCGAACCAGGTGGCGAACTGGTCTGGGAACACCTGCACCTTCCGCTCCCGCTTGCCGCCCGGCTCCCACAGCGGCTCGCCTCGGCCGGCCAGCAGGGCGTCGGTCACGTCCTGGTGCTGCGTGGGGTGGAGTTGCTCGCCCGCCTGGAGCCGCTCGCGCACGACGTCGTACAGGCCCAGCGCGTCGAGCAAGCCCAGCCCGACGGCCGCCGCCGACGGCCACGGCAGCACGCGCAGCTCACCGCCGACCACCTTGACGAATACCCGGTCGTTGGCAAGCAGTTGGGCGCCCCGGCTGGCGAGCAGCAGCGCGGACCCGGCGCCCGGGGCGTCGTGCGACTGCCCCTGTCCCGTAGCAGCCTTGCCGGTGATCGTCTTCAAGTGAGCCGTGGCGGAGTCGAGTTCCCGGTGCAGCGCCTCGCGCACCGCTTCCGTCCCGCTCTCCGCGAACGCCTTCAGCTGGCTCGACGCGGACAGCATCATCGCAGCGAGGGTCTTGTGGGTGGCCCAGATGTCGTCCCAGCCGATCAGCGCCTTGAACCACCCGATGAGGTCGATGCCGATGAGCTTCAGCAGCGCGTTGATCGCCTTGAAGACATGGGCCAGAGTCTTGAGGACGAACGAGAAGATCTTGCCCGCGACCTTCATCACGCACTGGAGGCCCTCCTCCACTGCCGTGACGACGAGGCGGAACTCGGTCTTGATCCGGTCGAAGAATTCCTTCCCCCACTTCTCCAGACGGTCGAGGCCATCACCGACGAAGTCCTGGATGTCGTCGAAGACGTTCAGGACCTGCCCTCCGTACGCCTCCTCATACAGGACCGCGTCGCTCGGCGCGTCCTCCGCCTGCCACCGCCCGTCGGCGTACAGCAGGGTGAATCCGTGACATCTCCTCCAGCACGGAGTCGACCCGCTGGAGTCCGAGCAACTCCACGCCGCGTCCCAGGGCCTTCAGGTCTTCATCCGAGAACGTAAGGGCAGGGCCCTCCCACCAGTGAAAGCAATGTCACACATGCGGCTGGGTCCCGTCCCGTAGCGGGGCGAAGACATCGCGGCAGCCGCCGCGGGCTCCGTCCCAGTTCGCGCCGCCGTACCAGTGCAGCCAGCCCCACTGAACGCAGCTGCTGCTGTTGATCTCCGCACCCGCGCGCCATGCGTCCTCGGATTTCGGGTCAGTGGCATCGTGGGCGTATATGCCGTCTCCGCCCGCAGTCGGGCCGGCGTCGGCCGTGGTGTGCAGCACGTCGTCCCACTCCAGGCCGTAGGGGCTGCTGACGTACAGGTCCACCCAGGCACGGGGGTTGTTGGCCCGGAACGTGGGGTCCCACGTCCAGTAAACCCCCACCCGGTCGTTGCAGGTGTCCCAGTACTGATCGACCCAGCCGGCGGAGACCTGCTGGTACATGTACTGGGCGTGGTCGCCGATCCAGACATCGCCGCAGTCCGCGCTGGCGCGCTCGGCCGCGGTCGCGGTGTTCGCCGTGCCCACGGTGGTGCCGGCAGCGAGAGCGAGCGCCGCGGTGGCCACGGCCAGGGTGCGGCGCAGCTCGGGCGTGATGGGCGCAGACAAGGCTCTCCCCCGTGTCGCTGCGGCGACGGCGAGTGCGGCTGCTGTACGGGACCCGCGTAGACGTCTGCGACGGGGACTGGTTCGGGTCGAGCGACGCATGAGCTTGTTCCTCTCGTTGGGGATACCAGGTGACGAACGTCGTGATCGGGCTGAACCCGGTTCGCGGGAGCAGGCGGTGTCCTGAACGAATGGGACATCCCGACGTGATCGCCGTCTCCACGCAGGATGGCGAGATCCGAGAAGGTGTGGCCTGGCGTGCTTCCCGTCAGGGCACGCAACTCACGTACCAGGTGCGGCTGGTCGCTGGAGCCGGCCCGGCTGTCTTCCTTACGGCGCTCATCTGTTGTCCTCTCGGCCAAATCGGGTCGATGGCTGCTCCGGACGTGCGCGAGCTCTGCGCTGCCTTTGACTGACCGACAGCCCACTGTCGCCTAGACAGCTAGATTTGTCTGGGGCACGACTTCGCGGGTGCCGCTGATGGGCAGGCGGCGCGGTCTACGCTCCTTCGCAAATCATTGGCCGGCAACGCCCTTTGCGGAGTGTCCGGTTGCACAGTGAAGCGGGTGTTCCGATGCCGCACTACACAGTGAGCTGAGAAGAGCGAAGGTGAAGCCTTGGACCGCCCCCTCCAAGCCTCGACAGGTACCACGCGGTCGCAGTGAGCCGACCACGGAGAGCACTCCACCACCAAACAGGCGGCCTGGTCCGCATCCGGCAGCAGGACATCGCCGAACGCCTCGGGCTCACCCAGTCCGTCGTCTGATGGTGCTTCCCGCGCTGTCAGCACTGAGGGATGTTGGGGTCCCGGTTGACGCTGCGGGCGTTGCCATCGGCGTACCCGGCGAAGACGTAGACGGTGGGTAGACCCGTGCGCCACCCGAGTCCGTCGGGCCAGTCAACCTCGTTCGTGCGGTACCAGGTGTCGCCGTAGGTGCCAATACTCTGGCCGACGGTCCAGCACTGCGCGACGATAGCGCCACCCGGAGGAACATCGGACACCTGCTGGCCGTTGATATACAGCTTGCCGTCGGTGGTGTTGGAATGGTTGTAGAGGCCGACATAGTGGCCGACGCTGATCGGCACGGTATCGTCGGCGGAAGCGCTCCCCGTAGCCGTGATGAGCGCGCCGACACTCAGTGCGGCGGCCGTGGCAACCGTCGCCGTGCGGCGTCCGAACATGAAGCTCATGAAGTGTTCCCCCTGAGTGTGGTCGCGGCCTGTCATGGGGCCGCTGAACGTTCCCGTTGTCTGCGTCGCCAGCCTTGCGTGTAGCGGCTCGACCAGGCTGCCTCGGGTGGCCCGGTGGAGTCACGTTTCCCGTACAAGTCCGTACACCCGCGAATCTAGGACCGGCAGCGCATTGTGTGGAGTGTCGAGGTGCACAGTGAACCGAGAGTTCCGGTGTCGCAGTGCACACCGAGCCGAGAAAGCGCAGGCAGGGCCTCAACAGCCCGAGCCCTCGATTTCCACGAGGCACACGTCCGCTGGCACCTGAAGGACCCGGACGGATCCATCAAGGCCCTGCGCCGGTCCAACGCGGTCCGCTCCCCACTGGAGCGCCAGGGACGCCTGCACTGACTCGGAGTGAGCAGCGGCGGTAAGACCGGCGAAGGACCCCGGGTCGCCTTGCGCCCCGGGGTCCTTCGCCGTCCGGGGCCAGCCGCACCGCTCTCAGGCCCTACACGCACTGGGGTGCGATGCCTGGGGGTTCTGAGCTGCGGCATCGCACTGGTGTGCGTGTAAGCCCTGGGATCTTGGGCCGCTCCCCCGGCGAACTACGTTGCAGCGGGGGGCGGGATCGGTGAACGAAATCGGCTTGCCGGTGGCGTGGGCATAGTCGATTTCCCTGCGCGTGGACTCGCCGATGTAGCCGCCAGGGTTGACGACCAGAACCCGGTCTGCCAGGTCGATCTTGCGCAGATGGAGGGCGTCCAGAGCGGTCTTCTGCTCGTCGGTGATCAACTCGTCTGCTTCGCCTGGCGCGACAACAATGATCCCGGCGAAGGTCAGATCACGATTCACCGCACGCATCTCGTCCACGAACCGGGTGGAGCCGCAGATGCAGACGGACCGTTGTGGATGCAGCGCTGGCGCCGTGGCCGGGGCTGACCGGAACCGGGCTTGTCTGCGCCAGCCGGGCCTGGTGAGGTGACCGTCGTGGCGGCGGACAAGGCTCACTCGGGCAACTCCCCCGGTACCAGCGGCCGGAGCATGCTCACGCTGGACGACTACTACGCCGCGGCGCGTTCGGTGGTCGAGTCCTCTGTCTGGGACTACATCGACGGCGGCAGCGGTGATGAGACGACCCTGCGCGAGAGCCTGGCCGGCTACCGGCGCTACCGGCTGCGCCCGCGCGTCCTCGTCGACGTCTCCCGCTGCGACCTGCGCACCACGCTGCTCGGTTCCCCGGTCTCCCTGCCCGTCGCGGTTGCCCCGACCGGCTTCCACGGGCTGGTCACGCCGGAAGGCGAGGTGGCCTGTGCCCGCGCCGCGGGCCAGGAGGGCGCGCTGATGGTGGTCAGCACGTTCGCCACCACGCGACTGGAGGATATCGCCCGGGTGGCGCGGGGACCGTTGTGGATGCAGCTGTACGTCTTCCGGGACCGCGCGGTCAGCGAGGATCTCGTCACCAGGGCCGAGGCGGCCGGGTACCGGGCGCTAGTCGTCACCGTGGACGCCCCGGTCCGCGGACGCCGGGTACGGGATATGCGCAGCGCCTTCGCCCTCCCTGCGGGGCTGGCACCGGCGAACTTCCCCGACACTTGCGCCGACGGATCCCCGGCCGAGCTGGCCGCGGTGATGGCCCGACGCATTGACCCCGCCTTCACCTGGGACGATCTGGCCTGGCTGCGCTCGCTGACCCGGCTTCCGATCGTCCTCAAAGGCGTGCTCACCGCCGAGGACGCGGCCCGCGCAGCAGAGTTGGGGGTGGCTGCGGTGGTGGTGTCCAACCATGGCGGCCGCCAGCTGGACGGCGCGGTCACCGCCCTCCACGCGCTCCCCGAAGTGGTCTGCGCCGTCGCTGGACGCTGCGAGGTCCTCATCGACGGGGGCATCCGCCGTGGCTCGGACGTACTGATCTCCCTGGCCCTGGGCGCCCGGGCGGTGCTCGTGGGCCGACCTGTGCTGTGGGGCATGGCCGTATCGGGGACCGAGGGTGCGCGGAACGTACTGTCCATCCTGGGTGCCGAGTTGGAGACTGCCATGGCCCTCTGCGGCCGAACAGACCTCACTTTTGTGGACGCAAGCCTGCTGCACCCGACACTCCACTACCCCTTCTAATGATGGGGTAGTGGCAGGGTAGGCGGCGGTTGCCATGGGCGACGAGCCGGGCAATGACCCGTTCCACGGGCGGGCGCCAACGGCGGTAGTCGACCGGCCAGCTGGGACCGGTGGCCTGCCGCCTGGCATCGGCCTGCAGCTCGTGATGCGGGCCTCCCCTATGGCGACCGGCACAGTGAAGTTTTTCAACGCCGAGAAGGGCTTCGGTTTCATCGCGCAGGACGGCGGTGGCCCGGACGTGTTCGTCCACTAAAGGTTGTCCCGTAAGTGATCTTGGAGGAGGGGGATGCGGACGGGCTGCGTACGAACTCACCTCTCATCCAACGAGGTTGAGGTTGTGCAGGCGGGCGATGCCGAGCATCGCGTGGTGCACGCCGTCACCCTTGAGGCGGCAATCGCGCAGGATTTTCCAGCCCTTCATCCGGGCGAAGGCATGCTCGACGCGGGCCCGGACTCGTTTGTGGGAGCGGTTGTGTTCGTTCCTCCAGGCCGGGAGGTCCTCGCCTTTGGTCCTGCGGTGCGGAATGACCAGACCGGTGCCCTGGTAGCCGCCGTCGGCGATGGTCATGGTCTTACCGACGGCGTTCTTGGCTCCGGATTCCTCCCAGCCACGGGAGTCGTGCCGATTGCCAGGCAGGGGCCGGCCGACCACGACAACCAGGCGGGTGTCGGCGTCGATGACGACCTGGTGGGCTGTGGAGTAGCGGTAGTTCTTCGACTGCTCGGCGATCGTGCGGTCACGAGTGGGCACCAGGGTGCCGTCCACGATGAGCACGGTGCCCTTCGCGAACCGCTTGCGTGACTGGAGCGCGAGGAGCGGGCCGAGGTGGTCGATGATCCGGCAGGCCGTGGATTTCGAGACACCGAACAGCGGCGCGAGCTGTCGCATCGTCAAGTTGGTGCGCGCCAGTACACAACGCCCAGCAAGATCCGGTCTTCCAGCGACAGGCTCCACGGTCGGCCGCGATGTCCGTCGGCCACAGTTTCGCGGCGTACGGTCGTCACCAACTTGCTGAAGCAGCGCGGGCTCAGCCCGGCAAACGGGGCTATCCAGGAAGGTTCCGATGCCGTGATCACGCTAGTCACCGGAAGGTCGTCCCACCTGTGACCAGGTGCTACAGGCAGCCTTCCAGGATCCGATGGTCGTTCGACAGCAGGGGGCAACGTCTCAAGTGCCCCCTCGGCCAGGGGCGCAGGCAGAAGCTCCTCGTTCCCGCGCCGACGGCCACCCGGAAGGTCACTCGCTTGACCTCAACCACACTTGAGGTCCTACGTTCTTCGCATGACCTGCACGGTGTGCGGGCTCCACACTGAAGTACCTGGAGGGGGCCTTCCGTGACGACCCAGCAACTCTCCGACGCCGAACTTGCCAGCCAGCCCGCCGCGTACTGGACCGGTGTCGCCTACGAGGCGCTCATCGCGTACATCCGGGCCCGGCAGGCCGAGAAGGGCTACACCCAACCCCAGTTCTGGCTGCTGCGCAACCTGTCGAAGAACGACATCTCGCCTGACGGAGAGGGGATGACCCTGTCCGAGCTGCGCCAGGCCATGGCCTCCTACATCCGGCCCGAGGACGATCTGGCGGCGGAGGCCGAAGTGCTCCTGGAGCGCGGCTGGTTGACCAGGGACTCCGAGAACCGACTGTGGCTCACCGCAGAGGGAGAACATGCCCGCGTTGACATGGCCAGTATCGCGCCCTCGATCGTCGCCGTCCTCCACGAGGGCATCGACGACGCGGACTACGTCACCACGGTGAAGGTGCTCCAGCGGTTGATCCGCAACGCGGGCGGGACGGCCGCCTGACAGACCATGAGCCCGACGCAAAGCGCCTCCGGGCGTGACCAGATCTCGAACACGTCTTGGGGTCGAATGCGCAAACCGATCTTTGCGGGACAGCCTTTACTCCGCTATCAATGCCGCCGGCTTCAGGGCTCTGGAGGAAAACCAGCTGGTCACGTTCGACGTCGTGCAGGGGCCCGAGGGCCCCCAGGCGGAAAACGTCACCCCCCAAGGCTGAGCTCGCCCTTCCCCGCAGCACGACATGGGCCCGATCCGACACGGACCGGGCCTGGCCTTGATCTCA
>NZ_LGDV01000207.1 GCF_001280015.1 Streptomyces sp. MMG1121 | reverse complement strand
CCTAGAGGCACGAGGGGCGCCGCCCGCCTTGCTTGGCCGCTGGGGCCAAGCAAGCCGGTCAGCACCGTTGTTTGCGAGCGATCGCACAGACCCGACAGATCCAGCCCTGGATGGTCCGCGTTGGTTTCTGAGGGCGGGTCACGAGAGCTCGGGAATGGTGAGGTGAATCGGCTATCGGTCCCGATGGTAAGACGGTCCCGATGGTTAGAGCTGTGCAGTGGGTGTCTTGCGCAGGAGATGGTCGAACTCCAGCGGGGGGCGTCCGAGGAGTTCGGTGGAACGACGTACGGACACAGCCGCAGGATCTCGCCGCCGCCCGTCCGACCACGATCGCCGCCTGAGGCCATCAACACGGTGGGGGACAACCCGGAGCGCCACGGCGAACGCGTCTACGACTGGGCACGCGTCGCGATCCGCCCCTGCTCGGTAGACGGCTTCGGGCACCGGATGCTGGCCCGCCGCAGTGTCAGCGACCCCACCGAGATCGCCTACTACGTCTGCTACGGACCGGCCTCCTCGCGACTGAAAGACCTGGTCAAAGTTGCCGCAGCGAGGTGGGCGGTGGAGGAGTGCTTCCAGACCGCCAAGGGAGAGTGCGGCCTGGACCACTACCAGGTCCGGCTCTACCGGGCCTGGTACCGGCACATCACCCTGTCGATGGCCGCAGTCGCCTACCTGACCGCAGTCCGCGCACAAGAAGCCGCAAAAGGGGCAACGCAGAGGACGAGCAAGACCTCATACCCCTCAGCGTCCCGGAGATCCGCCGGTTGATCGGGCACATCGTCATCACGCCCCGCCACCACACCAACGAATACCATCTGCACCGGTCACACTTCCGTAGACACAGCCAGGCCCGAGCCCGCCGCTCCCACTACAAACGTCGAGGCCACAACCCCCAGATGCGGTTGCAGTACTAGGCCGTTTCTGATGGCTCTTGGACGATGTCTCGGAGCCAGATGACGATCGCTGTGATGGCCAGGGTGCCGTTGAAGATGTAGTCGCGCTTGTCGTACCGGCTGGCCACGGCCCGGTACTGCTTCTACTCGCTGACGCACCGTTCGACGGCACTGCGGCGACGGTACTGGACCTTGTCGAAGGCCGGCGGGCGCCCTCCGGCCCGGCCCTTGCGTCGACGGGCGGCTCGCTGGTCATCGGGCTGGGCGATGGTCGCTTTGATCCCCCGTCGTCGCAGGTAGCTGCGGTTGTCGCGACTGGAGTACGCCTTGTCACCGCGGACGCGATCCGGGCGGCTGCGCGGTCGGCCCGGTCCGCGCCGTCGGATCCGCAAGCCGTCCAGCACAGGGATGAACATGGGACTGTCGCCCCGCTGGCCCGGCGAAGTCTGCCAGGTCAGGGGGCGGGCGCGATCGTCTGACAACAGGTGGATCTTCCTGGTCAGCCCGCCCCGTGAGCGCCCCAGTGCCTCCCGCCCATCCGCTTCCACACGAGCACCGCCCCCTTTTGCGGGTAGTCGCGCGGCGGCCGGTGACGGGCCCCGGCCGCATGCTGATGTGCCCGGCAGGACGTGGAGTCGATGTTCACCGCCCAATCGCGCTTGCGCTGCGCACTCTCCGCCTCTACCGCCCTGGCCAGTGCCTTGTCGGGATCAGCGGCGTCCGCTTCGATCCGTAACTCGCCCAGGATCTGCCGCCGTGTTCCGTCCGCCGACCAACGGCGATGCCGTTCATAAACGGTCCGTCAGGGGCCGTACCGCTCAGGCAGGTCCGGCCAGGGCACCCCCGTGCGGGCTCTGAACAGCACCCCGTTGATCACTTTGCGGTGATCGGCCCACTGCCCGCCGGGCCTGCCGTTGGCGGGCAGTAACGGCTCAATCCTCTGCCACTGCGCGTCCGTGAGCTCATGTCGCCGCACCATGAGGCGCGCCTGCCCAGCCGAAGAGCTGATCCACCAAACCAGCAAGAGCCATCAGAAACGGCCTAGCCGCCCTCTAACTGGTCGTTTCAGAACGAGGTTCGGATCTGTCTCAAGCAGATGATGCTGCAGGCGAGTTGGAGCTGACCAAATGGAGGTCGGCGCGTATTTCGTAGCGGGTTCGGAGGCGCTTGAGTTGGTGGGGCGTGCTCTGCAGGATTCGAAGCCGACGAGGTGGCGGGTATGCCGTGCGTCCGGCTGAAGCCGACGTCCGGCACGGTGCAGTGCTCGCGCCGGGCCCGTTCGGGCGACAACTCGTGTCCCACAGGCCCTACCTGCACGCCGGCCACCAGGGAAGGTGGTCAGCTGATCGCGGCGCCCATGTCACCGGCAACGGGCCGGGCGGCGGCGCCGCTGATTCCCAAGCCTCCGAGCGGGTGGCCCAGTACGAAGGAAACCCATGCCCCTGACGCTCTGTCGCAACGTCCGTCGCAAGAGTCCGCTGCCCCGTCAGGCGCAGGCACGATCCGGCCGCTTCCTGGCCGCGGCCGCAGCGGCGGCCAGCGCCGTGGTGACGCTGTCGGCCGTACCGGCGCACGCAGCGGTCGTACAGGTACCGTGCTCGGTGAGCGCACTCGTCGCAGCCATCAACACCGCCAACGGTTCGCCGGCCCCCGACACGCTCCTGCTGGCCCACGGGTGCACCTACAGGTTGACGGTCCCCGACCAGACCAGCCCCGCCAACGGTCTGCCAGCCATCACCAGCACTCTCACGATCGAGGGCAACGGTGCCACTATCCGGCGCGTGTCCTCCGCTCCCGCTTTCCGCATCCTCCTGGTCGCCGCCGGCGGCGACCTCACCCTCGACCAGCTCACCATCAGCGGGGGCCGGGCGACGGACTGCCCCATCGCCCCCGGTCCGGGCGTGGTGTGCGGCGGCGGTATCAACAACCAGGGCACGCTGACCATGAAGCGCAGCCGCCTTCTTCACAACACCGGGTCCGGGAGCGTCTACGTCGAGGGCGGCGGCCTCGACAGCGACGGCACGGCCACCCTGAAGGACACCGAGGTGAGCGGGAACACGGCCGAATACACTGGTCCCGGCGGCGGCACCGCTGCAGGTGGTGGGATCGCCATCGACGGACCGCTGACCCTCGACTGCAGCCGCATCCTCGACAACACCGTGCGGGTCCCCGCCGGAACCGACAACGTGGCCTTCGGCGGCGGTGTCGCCGGTTTCGCCCCGGCCACCGTCCAGCACAGCACTCTCAGCGGGAACTCCGTCAGTGCTCCGGGCGGTCAAGCGTTCGCCGGCGGGCTCGCGGCCGACCACCAGTGGACCGTCTCCGACACCCACGTCTCCGACAACCGCGTCACCTCCCGGGGCGGCACCGTCAGGGGCGGGGGCATCGATGTCGGCCCGCACGGCGACCTCTCCCTGAGCGCCAGTGACGTACGCCGGAACACAGCGACCGCCCTCGGGGGGACCGCCCGGGGCGGCGGCATCGTCAACCTCCTGGGCGGTTCGTTCACCGGGGACACGACCCAGATCGACGGCAACGCCGCGCGCGCGGCCGACGGGGGCACCGCCCAGGGCGGGGGCGTGTACAACGACATCGGCCCCATGACCCTGAAACACAGCTCCGTCGTGCGCAACACGGCTGGCGACGGAGGTGGCATCTACAAGGCGTCCGGAACCGCCGCCCTCACCGACACCACCGTCAGCCGGAACCGGCCGAACAACTGCGCTCCGGCCGGCAGCGTTCCCAGCTGCACCGGGTGAGCAACCTCGCCGCTCACCAACATCACCTTCAGGGTGCACGGACCGTGCACCCTCGCCACCCGGCGAGTTCGAGTAGCGCCTGGTGGAGGTCGGCGCGTATCTCGTAGCGGATACGCAGGCGCTTTTACTGATCATTTCAGAATGATTTGCGGAGCCGTCGAAGGCAGATGATGCTGCGGGCGAGTTCGAGTAGTCCCCGTTGGAGGTCGGCTCGTTGCTCGTAGCGGACACGGAGTCGTTTGAACTGATGGAGCCAGGCGAAGGTCCGCTCGACGACCCAGCAGGTGCCGCCAAGGCCGGAGCCGTGGGCAACGCCGCGTCGGACGATCAGGGGTCTGATGCCGCGTTTCCGCAGCAGGTGGCGGTACTTGTCGTAGTCGTAGCCCCGGTCGGCGAAGAGCCGTCTGGGGCGGTTGCGGGGACGTCCGCGCACCCCTCGGATGCGGGGTATCGCGTCCAGCAGGGGGATCAACTGGGTGATGTCGTGCCGGTTCCCACCGGTCAGGGAGACGGCCAGGGGCGTGGCGTGGCGGTCGACGATCACATGGTGCTTGGAGCCGGGGCGACCGCGGTCGACGGGCGAAGGACCGACGTGAGCCCCCCTTTGAGGGCCCTGATGTGGGAGCCGTCGATGGCCGTATCGTCCATGTCCAGCAGGCCGGTTGCCCGCAGCTCGGCCAGGAGTGCCTCATGAAGGCGAGGCCAGACGCCAGCCTCGGTCCAGTCCCGCAGCCGACGCCAGGAGGTTACCCCCGAGCAGCCGACGACCTGGACTGGGACGTCGCACCAGGCCACACCCTTGCGTAGCACGTACACGATGCCCGCCAGCGCAACCCGGTCCGGCACAGGCAGCCGTCCGGGATGACGGTGGCGTCGGGGCGGCCGCTCTGGCAGGAGTGGAGCTATTCGCTCCCACAGGTCGTAGGAGACAAGATCGATGGACACCAGCCGGACCCTGCCCAGAAGGACCTTCACCCACCAGCCGACACGCCGATCTCACCTGAAGTGCTCATCGGCCCTCTTCCGGCGCTGACCGCCGGTCGGCGAGGCGATCCTGGTCGGCGGCGTTGCCGGCGCGAGCCTCGGTGCGGTGCCCCCGTGCCAGGTAGTCGCGGACGATCAACTCGACGGCGTCCTGCGGGCTCCTGGTACCGGCCAGCAGCATGACCTCGATGGCCAGATCGCTGTCCAGGCTGATGGTGACCTTCGCCATGACACCTCCTGAAGGGTTCCCCGCGGAGCCTATCCAAGCGGCTAACGGTCGGCGATGGGTAGGTTGCTGGACCTGGGAAAGAGGGACGGGGCCGGCGGCCGGTCGCGAACGGCTCATTCTGTAACGAGCTCTAAGGCTGGGGCCAGCGTCGGGCACGGGCGATGAGTACGGCGACGTCGTCGTGGTCGTCCGGATCGCGCAGTGCGTCCAGGAGCCGGTCGCAGGTTTCTTCCGAGGATCGGTTGGGGCTGTGGAGCAGTTGGAGGAGGAGGTCCAGGCGGTCGTCGATGGCGTGGTGGCGGGTCTCGACCAAGCCGTCGGTGTAGAGGACCAGTTGGTCGCCGGGGGCCAGGCCGAACGTGGTGACTTCGAAGGCGACACCGCCGACCCCGAGGGGTGCGCCGGTGGGGAGATCGAGCAGTTCGGGGGGCTCGCCCGCCCGCATGAGGACGGGGGGCAGGTGTCCGGCGACAGCGATGTGGCACAGGGCGCGGTGTGGGTCGTAGACGGTGTAGGCGCAGGTGGCGTACTGGTCCAGGTCTGCGGTGATCTTGTCGAGGTGGTGCAGTACCTCGGTTGGTGGGAGGTCGAGGTCGGCCAGGGTGGTGGTGGCGGTGCGCAGGCGTCCCATGGTGGTGGCGGCGCTTATGCCGCTGCCCATCACATCGCCTACGACCAGCGCGGTCTTGTCTTCCGCGAGGGGGATGACGTCGAACCAGTCGCCGCCGACTTCGATGGTCGTTCCGGCGGGCCGATATCGGAAGGCGATCTTCAGGCCCGCTTGTTGCGGTGGGAGGTCCGGCAGCAGGCTGCGCTGGAGGGTGACGGCGGTGTTGTGTGCACTTTGGTACAGACGGGCATTGTCGATGGACACCGCGGTTCGGTCGGCCAGCTCACCGGCCAGGGTCAGGTCGTCGTTGTCGAAGGCCAGCGGGTTGCGGGCGCGGGTGAGGCCCAGGGCGCCGAGCACCTCGCCGCGGGCGATCAGGGGCGTCACGAGATAGCTGTGGACGCCGGCGCGGGCCAGGATGGCGGCGGCCTCGGCGTCACGGGCGATGCGGGCCAGGTCCCGCTCGCGGACGTGGGGTACCAGGATGGGGCGGCCGGTCCGTATGCATTGATTGGCCAGGCGATCCGCGCCGTAGCTGGTGAGGTGGCCGGGAGGGTCGGCGGCGCGGACGGCCTCGGTGGGGTACGCGGCCTTCACGGCGAGGGCCCGGAAAAGGGCCCGGCCCGCGCCGGGTGCCCTCTGGTGGCGGTCGTCCAGGACAGAGTCCAGGATGTCAACGGCCGCCACGTCGGCGAGCGCGGGGACGGCGACGTCGGCCAGCTCTCGGGCGGTCTGTTCCATATCCAAGGTGGTGCCGATACGGGCGGAGCCATCGGCGATCAAGGCCAAGCGCTGCCGGGCGCGGTGCCGGTCGGTGACATCCACCAGCACGACGGCTACCCCCAGTACCCGGCCGCCGGGACCGTCGAGTCGGTAGTAGGAGACTGACCAGGCGTGATCGTTGTCGGGGTCGGCGGGAGTGCGTCCCACGCTCTGCTGATCGATCACGGGCGTTCCGGACGTGAGGACCTGCCGCAGTGCAGCCTCGATCGCATCGACCTCCAGGAAAGGCAGGGCCTCGCGGACTGGTCGCCCGAGGTGGTCTTCGGCTCGGACGCCGTTGATCTGTGCGAGCGCCGGGTTGACGGACACGTAGCGCAGGTCGGTGTCCAGGACGGCCAGCCCGATCGGGGACTGCGAGACCAGCCGCGTGGAGAGGGCCACGTCCCGTTCCACCTGGCGCAGGATTGCCTCGTCGGTGGCGATGCCCAGGGCGTAGAAGTCACCCCGGTCGTCCAGCAACCGCATGTTGCGGAACTCCACCAGCCGGGTACTGCCGTCCTTGTGCCGGACGGGGAAGGCGCCGGCCCACCCCTGGCCCGTCCCCATGACCTCGGTGAACAGTCTGATCATCAGGTCCAGGTGCTGCTCATGGACGAGCAGCCGCGCCGCATACCGGCCCAGCGCCTCCTGCGCGGTGTAGCCGAACAGCTCCTCGGCCTGCGGGCTCCACAGCACGATCCGCCCCTCGGCATCCAGCACCACCGCCGCGACACTCAGCAGATCCAGCAGCCCACTGCGCTGCGGCAGCCCGGCGCCAGCCTGGTCGCCCTCGCCCCCGAAGAGGTCGGCTGTCCTCATCCCAGGCACTCCTTCCGCCTGCCCGGCGCGCGACGCGGCCCCGCTCCGCTTCGGGCTGCGGCCTGTCCCATGCACCTCGCAGTGCTTCCATGGTCCCCCGGATCTGGGTAGCCGCCAGGTCGCGCCAGGCGGCCACCGCTCCATGCGCGATGTGTGCGAGCCTGGCAACGGGCGAAGGCCGGCACACGACTGGACGGTGAGGACGCGATGCGGGAGACCTACCACGAGGAACTGGCCTCGATCAGTGACGGCCTGGTGGAGATGGCGAACCTGGTCGGCTCGGCCATCGGCCTGGCCACGACCGCTCTCCTCGATGCCGACCTGCAGCTTGCCGAGAGCGTGATCTCAGCCGACGAAAAGGTCGATGACCTCCAGCGCGACCTGGAGAACCGGGCGATCACGGTGCTGGCACGGCAGCAGCCGGTAGCCACGGATCTGCGGGTCGTGGTCACCTCGCTGCGCATGAGCGCGGACCTGGAACGCTCTGGTGCCCTGGCCCAGCATGTGGCCAAGCTGGCCCGGATGCGGTATCCCGACCGGGCGGTGCCGCGCGATCTACGACGAACGGTCCTGGAGATGGGCCAGCTCGCCCAGCGCCTGATGGCGCAGGCCGCCGAAGTGATCCTCACTCAGGACGTCAATGCGGCACTCCAGCTGGAGAAGGACGACGACCGCATGGACGAGCTGCACCGCACGATCTTCCAGCACCTGATGGACGACCAGTGGCAGCACGGCGTGGAAACCGCCGTGGACGTCACACTCGTCGGCCGCTACTACGAGCGGTTCGCCGACCACGCGGTCTCGGTGGCCCAGCGCGTGGTCTACCTGGTCACGGGCGAACGCGCAGACGAGCTGATCACCGACACGCCCGCATGACGCCCGTCAGGCTCGGCGAAGGTGCCCGCCTGGCCGGCCCGCAGCAGTCGCCCACTCGGCGGGCGTCGTATGGGCAGGCCGCGCCCCGGCCATGAGCATGGGCGCATGGTGGAACACACGACAGTCGTGCACACCCTCACCCGGAACAGAACCCACCGGGGAGGATGGATCGAGCATGACCCGACCGGGCACGCAGTGGTGCGATGTACCTGCGGCCTGGACAGCGGCAGCGTGCCGGAAACACAGGCAGTGCAGATTGCCGATGAGCACCGCCGGACGGCCGCAGAAGCCCGCGTCTAAAAGAGCACTTTATTCCGGCAGAGGTGTCTGGTTCGAGGTTCAGGTGTAGCGCCAGTTTGGGTGATCTCGGCGTCGGACATGGGCATCACGGGCCCTGGCGGGCGGCGCCCGACCCGGATGCCCCGCATGAGGTTGGTGAAGACGCGCCCATTCCTGACGCATCGGTCGCTCGGGCACCCGACCAAGAGCCATCAGAAGCGCCCTAGCCAGCGAGGCGTTCTTCGCCGCGCTGTTCGGGGTCAGCCCTGTCGAGCGTTCGTCTGACCGTTCGGGCCATGGCCGACGAAGGACCGCTGGCAAGGCGGGCCACACGGCTGTCCGTGCTCGATGCGCAGGCTGCTGCGCGGGCCGTGCTCAGTGGTCGCGCTCGGGCCCGGGCCAAGTCCGGCGACGGTCCGGTGCACAGCGCCCGGTTGTTCAAGCTTGCCAAGGACTCCGCGGTCAAGGCCCGTACTCAGGCGATCAACCAGCTCAAGGCCGTCCTGGTAATCGCCGATCCCGCCCTGCGGGAACAGCTGTCCAGCCTGGGCAATGCCGAGCTGTTCCGCACCTGCGCACGCCTCGGCCCGCCCGACGGTGAGGGAGGCGAGAACGCGGTGGCACAGGCCACCCACCTGACGTTGCGCATGCTCGCCGAGCGCATCGAGCAGCTCACCGCTCAGATCGACGAGCTGAACCAACGCCTGACCCGGCTCGTCGAACGCCACGCCCCACAGCTACTCGAACAGGTGGGCATCGGCCCGGACAGTGCCGTCACTCTCCTGATCACCATGGGAGACAGCCCTGAGCGACTGAACACCGAGGCGTCCTTTGCTGCCCTTTGCGGAGTCAGCCCCATCGAGTACTCCTCAGGCCGTCGGAGCACGCGCCGGCTCAACTACGGCGGCGACCGCCAGGCCAACGCGGCCCTGCACCGCATCGTCTTCACCCGCCTGCGCCACGACCCGCGCACCCAGGCGTACTACGAACGCCGCACCCAGGAGGGCAAGACCCGCCGTGAGATCGTCCGATGCCTCAAGCGATACGCAGCCCGCGAGGTATTCAACCTGTTCAGACCGGTTGCCCGCACCCCCGCGTCATAGGGGCGTCGGTGAGAGCTGCGCTCGACGGCAAGCTCCTACAGGCGCGGCCGGCGGGGGCTTCCGGGCGGGTGTGCTGCAGCTCCGGCGTCGGCACCGCTGCCCCCGGTTTCTCCTCCCTGCGCCCTCGCGTCGAGTGCTCGGCAAATCCGGCCGGGGCTCTTGGCGACCAACAGTCATAGCCTTCGCCCTTGCAAAGTCGAACGCTCCGGGAGTTGTCTGAGGCGATGCCTGCCCCCGCCGAGGGGCGCACGGGCTTCTCGTCCGCAGGCTGTTCATGGTCGCGGAAGCTGCGACAGGACTATGTGCACCGGGCGGGCCGCACCGCCCGCGCCGGTGAGTCCGGCCGCCGGCGGCAAGTCCCGAAAGGCGGGCGAGGCCCGCAAGCTCGCCGAGGCCCGCAGGGCCGCCCTCGTGCGTCGCAACGGCTGAGAGCCGTTGCCCTGGCAGCCTGGCCACGGGATCGACAACCCTCGGCCCGGCCCGAAGCCGTCCTGTGTGCCTCACCTACGAAGTCAACACCTTTGGCCGCGGGAAGGACGCCCGCCGAAACGGAGCAGGATGATGTTGTCGGCGCCTCGCACTGCGCCCGGCATGACAAGCTGTGCTTGCCCACCCCCCCCGAACCCAGGAGGTCACCATGACCGCAGAGCCCGTATCTACGGAAGGTTCGGAGCCGGCTGCCCCCGAGACGTCCCCTCTGGAGCCGGACAGCGACGGCAACTACGACCTCAAGCGCAAGTTCCGCGAAGCCCTGGCGCGCAAGCGCGGTGCGCAGGCGGATGCCGCTGATGTTGCCGCCAAGTCCGATGCATCGAAGGTGCGTTCTGCGCACGGCCCGGCTGCGAGCCAGCGGTCGTTCAGGCGCAAGAGCGGCGGCTGAGTCGCTGAGTCCCGCGATCTAACCGCTTCACCGGCACTCGCGCTATCCACTCGCGCGTCCCGTGCAGTGGCCCGCGACATGCGCATGCCCGTGCGCGCGTTGCGGGCGGCGCATCGCCGGGGGCTCGCCTGGGGGAATGGCCCAGATGCGGTTGGCTCGGGTCGGTGGCGCCGCCGAACTGGAATTCCGGGATGAGGGCACTGCCTTGTCCGAGGGTACGCGGCCGGTGTTGCGCGCCTTGCGTGCCCCTGTACCGCTGTGAAAAACGACTGCGGCTGTCGAAGTTCCTCGCCGTCCGGGCCTGAGGCTCGTACGGCGGGCCACAGCACCGTCTCTTCCATGAAGGCATGGCTGAAGACCAGCGGCACCGCCTGCTTCAGAACGCGTTCCCGCTGGTGAAGGTCGTCGAGGGTCAGGTAGTGATCCGTCAGCCGCCGTTTCCTCGTGCTCACGGCGTTGCCGCACCAGGATGCTGCTGTTTCCACCGAGCTGATCGACGGTCTGGTCCTTGATGGTCTTCGATATGGCCGCTCCCGTGCGTGTGCCCAAGACGGGCCGTGACGCTTGCCGGAGCCACCCTGATCTCCACGCCCGCTCGCACCATCCCTTGGGGGAGCAGCCCTTACGCTGGGCGCACCCCCAAAACCTCCCGAAGCGTTGCGCTTCGGCTGGGTCAATATCTGTGCCCGCGAGCTGAGGTTTCAACGGGACAGGCAGACAGATTCTCTATCGCATTAAGTGGGGTGGGATTCTTCAGCGTACACAGGCCGCTTCGGCGTGCTACTGTCGATCTCAGTTGCAGTTGTGGTCCCAAAACTTCAAGTGTCCTCCGGGTGGCGCCTGTGCCGTTGGAAGCGCTTGTTATTCGGTCTTTTTCCCGACGGGGTGATCATCGCGGCGACACGGGGTCCGTGCAGTGCGGATCCCGATGCACTGCCCCAGAGGAGAAATGACATGGCTGCTGGTACCGTGAAGTGGTTCAACGCGGAAAAGGGCTTCGGCTTCATCGAGCAGGACGGTGGCGGCGCTGATGTGTTCGCCCACTACTCGAACATTGCCGCCCAGGGCTTCCGCGAGCTGCTGGAGGGCCAGAAGGTGACCTTCGACATCGCGCAGGGCCAGAAGGGCCCGACGGCCGAGAACATCGTTCTCGCCTGACGCTGACTGTCGCGTACTTGTAGCTGGGGCCCGCGTCCTTCGGGGTGCGGGCCCCAGCTACTCGCATTTTTCCGCAGTGGTTTCGCCTGCGGACGACAACCAGGAAACCCGTAGGCTCACCGCATGCGGAGCATCCTTCAGGGGCGCACGCATCCCTTCATAGCTTCATCGCGGTGGACTCCCGAACATTGCGTCCGCTTCACGCCACTCATTCCAGCTCCTGTGCCCGCACGGATTTTTCGTCGGCCAGATTCGCTTTCGCATTCCATCGGTCCATTCTTGCAATTCTCCGTTCTGCTGATCGCTGCGGGAATTCCTTGATATGTGCCGCATCGAGGAAGGTTCCGCATGAACCGCACACGCACGAACGACCGCTTCACCCGCACCCGTAACGGCAGTGCCGAATCCGGAAGGGGTGGCAGCCGATTCGGTTCGTCGGCCAGGAGCCGCTCCGCCGGGTCGAGCCGTTCCGGGAGTTACGGCCGCCGGCCCGCCGCGGTCCAGGGGGAGTTCGCGCTGCCCAGGACGATCACTCCCGCGCTTCCCGCCGTGGAGGGCTTCGCCGATCTCGACATGCCCGGGCCGCTGCTGGGTGCGCTCAGCTCGCAAGGCGTGACCGTACCCTTCCCGATCCAGGCCGCCACCCTGCCGAATTCCCTCGCCGGCCGCGACGTACTGGGCCGTGGCCGCACCGGCTCCGGCAAGACCCTCGCTTTCGGGCTGGCGTTGCTGGCCCGTACGGCCGGGCAGCGCGCCGAGGCCAGGCAGCCGCTGGGGCTGATCCTCGTACCCACGCGTGAGCTGGCGCAGCAGGTCACCGACGCGCTCGCCCCGTACGCCCGCTCCGTGAGGCTGCGGCTGGCCACGGTGGTGGGCGGAATGCCGATCGGCCGGCAGGCGAGCGCGCTGCGCGGTGGCGCCGAGGTCGTCGTCGCCACACCGGGACGCCTCAAAGACCTCATCGACCGCGGCGACTGCCGGCTGAACCAGGTTTCCATCACCGTCCTCGACGAGGCCGACCAGATGGCCGACATGGGCTTCATGCCGCAGGTCACCGCCCTTCTCGACCAGGTCCGCCCCGAAGGCCAGCGCATGCTGTTCTCCGCCACGCTCGACCGCAACGTCGACCTGCTCGTGCGCCGCTACCTCAGCGACCCCGTCGTGCACTCCGTCGACCCTTCGGCCGGCGCGGTCACGACGATGGAGCACCACGTGCTCCACGTTCACGGCGCCGACAAGCACACGGCCACCACCCAGATCGCCGCACGCGACGGCCGTGTGATCATGTTCCTCGACACCAAGCACGCCGTCGACGGCCTCACCGAGCACCTCCTGAACAGCGGGGTACGGGCCGCCGCCCTGCACGGCGGGAAGTCGCAGCCGCAGCGCACCCGCACGCTGGCACAGTTCAGGAGCGGGCACGTCAACGTGCTGGTAGCGACCAACGTCGCGGCGCGCGGCATCCACGTCGACAACCTCGACCTCGTCGTCAACGTCGACCCGCCGACCGACCACAAGGACTACCTCCACCGCGGCGGCCGTACCGCCCGTGCAGGAGAGTCCGGCAGTGTCGTCACCCTGGTCACACCCAACCAGCGCCGCGGCATGACTCGCCTCATGGCAGCGGCCGGCATCGTCCCGCAGACCACCCAGGTCCGCGTCGGCGAAAAGGCCCTGCACCGCATCACCGGCGCTCAGGCCCCCTCCGGCATCCCGGTCGTCATCACCGCACCGGTGGTTGAACGCCCCAAGAAGCGCGGCGCCACCTCACGCGGTCGGCGCCGCCCCGTCTCGGCGGCTCGCCGTGCGGTCGTACGGCAGTCCACCGCAGGTGCGGCTGCATAGAACCTTCGTGATCAGGAAGCCGGCTCAACTTCGCAGGAGGCACTCTTTGACGCTGGACCAGATGCAGTTCCGCTCAACACGTACCAACGTCGTGCAGCCGGCGGCCGATTCCGCGGACGCGGCCGGACCGCAGGTCTGGGAGGACATGACCGTGGAGGTGGCACTGTGCGTGATGACCGCCGCCCGTACAGGTCATCTGGTCGTCTGCGACGAGGACGGTCTGCGCACCGGCCTGGTCACCCGGGCCGGGCTCACGGCCGTTCGTGACGGCTCCGGATACACGGACCGGATCCGCCTGCGGGACATCGCCGACGTCATCGGGCCTTTCGCCTCGCCGCTGGCCACGAGGGCCGAAGCCGAGCGTGCGATGCGCTGCTGCCGGCTCGGGGCCCCGCCCGTGGTCGACGGACACGGCAACGCTCTGGGCGTCCTCGCCCTCTCTCGCTGAACCGCCGTCACCCCTACCCGGCCCCTTCTTCTCGTCTCCCTGGAGGCAGGCATCATGCGCTGTGTCATCGCTCGCTTCCCGTTCGACCTGACCAAGAGCGGCGTGGTGGAATTGATGAAGGGCGTCACACCTGAGCTGGTCACCGGTGAGTTCGTCATCATCGGACGACGCCACTACCCCGCCAAGCAGGTCGGCCAGGTCATCACCCGCCAGGACCGCCGTGATTTCAGCACCGGCGAAGTCCTCAGGGCCATGACCCAACTCGGATTCACCTGTCGCACCCGCCCTACCGCCGCATCTGCGCCCCTGGCCGACCCGTACGGGCTGGCTTCCGCAACGCTCGGCGCTCCCCCTTTCCGCCTGACGTACGGACAGGTGTGAGTCGAACCGAACCGTGAGGCCTCACCGGCGTGGGCGAATTCCAGGCGGTGAGTTGATCAAGCCGCGAGCAGTTTAGACAGACGCTCGGCTGGGGTCTCCCAGCCGAGCGTTTTGCGTGGGCGGCTGTTGAGTTCGGTGGCGGCAGCGTCCAGGTCCTCGCGGGTGTGGCGGGACATACTGTGCCCTTGGGCAGTACTGCCGCAGCAGGCCGTCGTCAGGGCCGCCATCGTGCTGGCCGACGACCCCGGCGGAGATCCGGCCGGCCGCCTGCTGTGACCGTCCCTGGGCGCCGGAACCTGCCGCAGGTGTCTACCGGCCCGCCAGGTAGCCGGCGCCCCGCTCGGCTACCTCATGGAGAGTCCGCCGCCGGGCCGGTGGCCGATCCCGCCAGCCAACGCCCTCCAGGTCGTCGGCCGCCCGCTGAGCCGCCTCCTCCAACGACCCCCGCCGCGGCCCCCTGCTGCGGCGAGCCTCCCGCAGTCGTTCATGGATGCAGGCCAGCCAGCCTCCGCGCGCACCGGAACCCTGTGGATCACTCACGGGTCAAGATCATCCCATGGCCCGTTTGGCGCGTACCTCGGCGGCCCGGGCGGCGGACCGGGCGCCGGCACGAAGACACGGACGACGCTCCCGGCCCGCCACCGACTGACCCCGCCATCGGCCCCTGAAGCGAGCGCCCCTGACTCCCACAGGGCAAGGACCCCGGCGATCACCACGCTGGGGTCCTTCTCCGTCCAAAACGGTTCCACCAGTCCCGGGCCGGAGCCCTGCCAGCGCGCCGGTTGCCCATCGGCGGCCCGCCAGGCCCAGTGAGGCACACGCCTGCCGTGTCGACGTCCGTGCCGTCCCGCGCGAACTGGCACGATGGTTCTCATGCAGCCGCTGCCGGTTCCCTGCCCCGCCGACCTCATTTCCGATGCGACGGGCATGGCGGCCTTCGAAGCGGCGTACCGGCAGGCCAAGGAGCAGGACACCCGGGCAGGCGTCCGGGGGCGGACGCCGATGTGCACGAGGTGAAACCCGGCGACGAGTCGGTCCTGATGTCCAGCCTCATCACCGGCCCACCGGGTCGGCCCGGGCGGCCCGGTGGCGAGCGCTGCGCCGGGCATCCCGCAGCACTCCAGCAGCTGACCTGCCGCCCGAGCAGCAACATGACGGCCACGGGCATCAGAAACGCGGACAACCCGGTGTACCGGCCAAAGGAGGAGAGAAAGTCCGTCAGACATGAAGCTCATTTGACGCTCCGGCCGCCTCACAGCCCGCGCCCAAGGCAGGAAACCCCCATGTGATCTGCAGATTCTCCTCCCGTCCACACACCTTGTGACGTGTTTCCGATGACGCATCACGTGGAGTGCGTGGCGATTCTGGAGCCTGCGGACAAGGGCGCCTGACCTCGGGTTCGTGAGCCAGGCGTTTGTGACAATCAGGCGGCGACGAGCTCCTGCTCGCGGTCCGGCGTCTTGACGTTGGGCTTCTTGTTCGGCAGCGAGAGCCGGAAGACCTTGCACCACGCGGAGAACACCTGTTTGGGCAGCGGTCCGGTGACGTACTCCAGCTCGTACTTCTCGAACAGCGCGCGCACCTTCACAGCGACCTCGGCGTACCGGTTGCTCGGCAGGTCCGGGAACAGGTGGTGCTCGATCTGGTGCGAGAGGTTGCCGGTCATGAAGTGCATGGCCCTGTTGCCGCTGATGTTCGCCGAGCCCATCATCTGGCGCAGGTACCACTGGCCGCGTGTCTCGCCCTTGATCGACCGGCGCTCGAAGACCTGCACGCCCTCGGGGAAGTGCCCGCACATGATCACCGAGTGGGACCAGATGTTGCGGACCAGGTTCGCGGTGAACGTGGCGGCGAGCGTGGGGAGGAACGACGGGCCCGACAGCAGCGGGTGGATCACGTAGTCCTTGAGTACCTGCTTGCGGATCTTGCGGCCCACGGCCTTGGCCCGCTCCCGGAACTCCGGGTTCTTGCGGCGGCGTTTGTGCAGGTTCTTGCCGAGCTCCAGGTCGTAGGCGGCGATGCCGTACTCGAAGAAGCAGGCGTTGATGAAGTTCCACAGCGGCTGGCCGAGGTGGAACGGGTGCCACTTCTGGTCCTCGTCGACGCGCATGATGCCGTAGCCGAGGTCGTTGTCCTTGCCGATCACGTTGGTGTACGTGTGGTGCAGCTCGTTGTGCGAGTGCTTCCACTGGTCGGCCGGCGAGACGTGGTCCCATTCCCAGGTGGTGGAGTGGATCTTCGGGTCGCGCATCCAGTCCCACTGGCCGTGCAGGATGTTGTGGCCGATCTCCATGTTGTCCATGATCTTCGCCGCGGACAGCCCGGCGGTGCCGAGCAGCCACGCGGGCGGGAACATCGAGAACAGCAGCACGCCCCTGCTGACCAGCTCGAGCTTGCGCTGCGCCGAGATGACCCTACGGATGTAGGCGGCGTCCTTCTCGCCGCGTCCGGCGATCACCTCGTCACGGATCGCGTCCAGCTCGCGGCCGAGTTCCTCGATCTGCTCCGCCGTCAGGTGGGCGGTGGGGTCGATGGCGGTCAAGGTGCTCCTACCGTTCGATGTCGCAAGGGCCCGCCGCGGCGGACACACAGGTCTGGATGAGGACGCCCGGCTCGGCCTCGGTGATCTCGCCGGTGCGCAGGTCGCGGACGGCGCCCGCCTTGAGCGGCGTGACGCAGCCGAAGCAGATGCCCATGCGGCACCCGGAGGGCATGAGCACGCCGGCCTCCTCGCCGACGTCCAGCAACGGCGTGGCGCCGTCCGCGTCGACGGTCGTGCCGGTGGCGCTGAACGTGACCTCGCCGCCGTCGCCGGTGACGACGATGCCGGGGCGGAAGCGTTCGATGTGCAGGCGCTGTTGTACGCCGTGCTCGGTCCAGTGCTCTTCGGCGGCGTCGAGCAGGCCCGCGGGCCCGCAGGCCCAGGTCTCGCGCTCGGCCCAGTCGGGCACGAGTTCGTCGAGACGGGCGATGTCGAGCACGCCGTCTGTGTCGGTGTGCACCTCGGTGAGCCGCAGCTTCTTGTCCGCGACCAGGTCGTGCAGTTCGTTGCGGAAGATCACGTCTTGCGGCCGTGGCGCGCAGTGGACCATGACGACGTCGTCGAACTCGGTGTCGCGCAGCATGCCCATCACGGGTGTGATGCCGCTGCCGGCCGTCAGGTAGAGCACCTTGGCGGGCTTGGCCTGCGGCAGCACGAAGTCACCGGTCGCCTGGTCGAGCTGGATCAGCGTGCCCGGTTTCGCCCTGCGGACCAGGTGGTTGCTGACCTTGCCGTCCGGGATCGCCTTCACGGTGATCGTGACGCGGCCGTCCTGACGGTTCGTCGGCGAGGTGATGGAGTAGGCACGCCACAGGCGCACCCCGTCGACGTCGACCCCGATCCGCACGTACTGACCGGCCGTGTGGCCGCGCCAGCCCCGTCCCGGCCTGATCACGATGGTCGCGGCGTCATCCGTCTCGGGGTGCACGGCCTCGATGCGCCCCCGCAGGTCAGCGCCCGCACGCAGTGGGCTGACCAGGTCGAGGTAGTCCGACGGCAGCAGCGGCGTCGTGACCATCTCCAGCAGTTTCCACGCCCTGCTGCGAAGGGCTGCACTCGTCATGACCCCAGCTTGCTGCGTCTCAGGGCGTAAAGTCCTGACCGTAGGATGTGAATCTGGTGGGTGGAATTGTTCGCAGGGAATAAAAACGTGAGTCGTGTAACCCAGAGGGCCAGCGAACTGGCCCTGGATGAGACGACGGTCACCGCACTTCGGGCCGCGCTGAAGACCACCGCCGACGAGGTCGTCCAGGCGATCATCGACGAGGTCCCTCCCTACGCCAACGCCCTTTCGGGCAGCATGGGCGGCACCATCCGCCGAGCCGTTCGCACCGCCCTCGGGCACTACCTGGACCTCGCGAGCGGGAACGCCACGGGCGGCGACGGCGGTGACGCGGCCTACGAGCTGGGCCGCGGCGAGGTGCGCGACGGACGTTCGATGGACGCCCTGCTCAGCGCCTACCGCGTCGGCGCCCGCGTGGCCTGGCGATGCCTGGCAGCGGGCGCCGTGTCCGCAGGTCTGCCCGCCGCCGAGGTCGCCAAGTTCGCCGAGCTGACCTTCGCCTACATCGACGAGCTCTCCGCCGCGAGCGCCGCGGGCCACGCCGACGAACTGGCCGCCCGGGGCAGGGCCCACGAGCGCCACCTGGAACACCTGGCCCGCGACCTCCTCGCCGGCGCGAGCCCGGACGTGCTGCTGGCCTCTGCTCAACGGGCCGGGTGGCAGCCTCCGGCTTCGCTGACGGCGGTCCTGCTGCCCGCCGCCCAGGCCCGGCCCGCCTACCGCGCGCTCGACCCGAGCACCCTCATCCTGGACGATCTGCCGGACGCCACCGGTGTGCTGCTCGTCCCCGATGCCGACCGATCACATCTCTTGCGGCAGCTGACCGACCGCACCGCCGTGGTCGGCCCGGCCCGGCCATGGACGCGTGCGTCGGCCTCGTACGCACGAGCCGTACGCGCGTGCTCCCTCTCCTCTGATATTCGCGACACCGAGGACCACCTGCCCGAACTGGTGCTGAGCGCCGACGCGGACGCGTTCGCAGACCTGCGTACCCGAGCCCTCGCACCGTTGCGGACCTTGCCCGTCGCGACCGCACGGCGGCTGGAGGAGACGTTGCGGGCGTGGCTGCTGCACCAGGGCAGGCGGGACGAGGTGGCGGCGGCGTTGTTCGTCCATCCCCAGACAGTCCGGTACCGGATGTCGCAGCTGCGGGAACTGTTTCCGGATCTCGCATCGCCACACCGGGTCCTTGAACTGACGCTGGCGGTCGGTCTTCGGGCCAGTTGACGCGTACTTCGACCGTCCACGAACGCCCGGCGGATCCCGGCATCCTGCTCGGTGTCTACCTGGACGTCCTTGCAGCCGGGACGATTCGGGTGAGCGACGCGATCCAGGTGCAGCAGGTCGGCTGACAGGGAGCGTTCCACCACGAGTCGCCCACCTGCCGATCCGTCAGGCCCGCGTCTGGCACGACCAGCCACACCCGGTCGCGACTGAGCGGGAGTTGGCCGAGGAGGACGCCGGTCGCGTCGAGCACGGTGTTGGCGAAGGCTGGAACGACCGGGTTGAAAGGGCGGACTGTCGGCCGTGAGGCCCGTTTGACTTCCTGGGCACCCACATGCATGACGATGGGCCAGGAAATGGGATCTGACCTCGGGTTTTCCGAAGACCGCTCAGGTCGACAACTTTCCGATGACCCACCAGGTCGGTGTGCCGCGATTGCACCGGTCGCGATGAGCTCCTGAACTGCGGTTGTGGGCGCACAATGTGCGGTGCGGGCGTTCAGTAGGTGGGACCGTAAGGGCTCCAGTGCCCGAGGAAGGGTTTCAGGTCGTCGGCTTGTGGCTTGGGAACGTCGGGCACCGGGGCGGTGTGTTCACTGGGTCGAGGCGCTCAACGGTGGCCGCTGCCCAGCTGATCCGTTCCTCGGCGTCGGTTCTGGGCTGGGCCGGAGGCATGGCCTCGACTCGCGTGCGTACGGTGCTCACGTATTGGGTCAGTCGGGTGGCGTGGCGCCATGCCGCTTCCTGAGCTTCTAGGTGCCTGACGCGGTACGCCTCCGCGTACCGGATGCGGGCTTGTTCCATGGCGGCTTCCCAGCGGATGCGTTTCTGGCGTGCCGCTTCGGCCTCGTCCTGGCGTCTGCGTTCGGCGGCTTCGCCGCGAAGCGTGACCTCCTGTGCGATCTCGGGGAGCTGCTCTTCGAGGGCGCTGCCGGGAGCGTCGGCCCATTCGCTCGCCCGGTGTGGCTGGCCGCCGCTGAGGATGAAGCGAAGGAGCTCGGATGGGGTGTAGTCGAAGCGGGGGATTCTGACCCAGGAGTGCTTCTTGGCCTCGGCGAGTTCCTTCTCGGTGGCGACGTGCTCGGCCCGGTCCTGTTCCTGGAGGACGAGAAACCCCACTGGCTGGCCCTGTGCGGGCCCGCACCCAGGCGATCAACCAGCTCAAGGCCGTCCTCATCCGTGCCGATCCGCAGCTGAGGGAGGAACTGGCCGGGCTGGGCAACGCAGAACTCTTCCGCACCTGCGCAGGGCTCGTCGACGACAGCCTGAACCATGAGACCGGCGAGGGGGCCGCGCTCCACGCCACCCACGTGACCCTGGGTCTCCTGGCCCGGCGCATCAGGCAGCTCCGCGAAGAGGTCAAGGACCTGGAGGGCCGCCTGACCCGGCTGGTGGAACGCCACGCTCCCCAGTTGCTTGAGGTAGTGGGCATCGGTCCGGACACAGCCGTCACTCTGCTGATCACGATCGGGGACAACCCGGAACGCCTGGGCAATGAGGCGTCCTTCGCGGCGCTGTGCGGGGTCAGCCCCGTCGAGCGCTCCTCGGGCAGCCGGCAGTACCGTCGCCTCAACCGCGGCGGCGACCGGCAAGCTAACGCGGCCCTGCACCGGATCGTGCAGACCCGCCTGCGCGTCGACCCGCGCACCCAGGACTATTACGAACGCCGCAGCAAGGAGGGCAAGACCCGACGCGAGATAGTCCGAAGCCTCAAGCGCTACGCGGCCCGGGAGGTCTTCCACCTGGTCAGACCTGTGCAGTCGCAACCTCCGTTATAGGGGCAGTCGTGACACCTGACTGCACGACGAAGCCCCGGGGTGCGGCCGTCTGGCGGTCCAGTCGACGCCGTCACCGCGCCGTGCGCGCCGCCGGCCGGCTCACTTGCTCAGCCTCAGCCTCCACAGCCCTCGCCCGTGTGTCGCGGCGACCACGGTGTCACCTGAGGGAAGGAGGGTGATGTCGGTCGTGACCGAACTGGGCAGCCCGTGGCCGAGCCGGGACCAGCGGGTCGGGTTCCTGACGTCCGCGACGTAGACGAGGTGGTCGGTGGCGAGGATCAACTGTCCCTTCGCGATGACCATCGCGTCCGCCGGGACGTCGGGCAGGTTGCCGCTGATGTCCCTCCAGGTCGCCCCGCCGTCCAGTGACTCGAAGACGTGCCCGACGCCGCCACCCGGGATCCACTTGCGTGAGTACGCGCCGTAAACGGCATATACGTGGGCTGGATGGGCCGGGTCGCTGACGATCCTGGTGACGTAGCGGTTCGGCAGGTTCGGTGCGGTGATGGCGTGCCAGGTGCCGCCGTAGTTGGTGGCGATGCCGCTCTTGAAGCCGTTTCCCTCCTCGTCCGAGGGCAGGCATGGCCCGCACCAGCCGACATAGTCGACGCCGTTGTCGGCTTCGACCGCGGTCGTCGAGGCGGTCTCGCCGAGGTCGTAGACGGGCTGCCAGTCGCATGTCCCGGCGGCCTTCGCGCAGACGGTGTCGAAACCCTTCTGGCTCTCCCATACGTACCGGCCCGAGATCACCCAGCGGTTGCCGTTCGCCCTGTCGGCGGTGAACGGGGCGATGAACTGCATCTTCGGATCACAGCCGGCGATCGGCGCACCGATCTGGCAGCTGGGGCTGATCTCCCGGAACGCCGCGGCTGTGCCGTCGGAACGACCGCCGACGGTGGTGACCGCGATGTCGCCGTAGGTGTATTCGACGGCCGCGCGGTCGGCGTTGTCCGGGTCCACGATGACATCGCCGCCGTCACCGGCGAACGGCTGGATCACGTCGTGGGAGTTGCCGCGCACCAGGGTTGCGCCGTTGTCCTGCAGACCTCCCCACAGTGCCGTTCCGCCCTGGGGGTCGTGACCTGCGCCGACGTAGAAGTACTGGAGCGTGTGCAGGCCGGCGTTGAGGTCGTGCCAGCCCGTCGTGGCATGGTCGGTCGTCAGCCGGGTCCACACGCCGCCGTCGCTGCCCACGTACAGCCGGCCCTCGTCGTTGATCGCGATGGCGTGCTGGTCCGTGTGGACGGTGGGCGGGCAGCCCGTGGCGGTGCCGTAGCAGGGCAGTGTGTAGTTCCAGAAGGGTGCGATCGTCGTCCAGCTCGCGCCGCCGTCGCGGGATTCGTAGATTTCCTCCAGGCCGATGTAGACGTGTTGCGGGTCGCGTGGGTCGACCTTGACGTACTGGTTGTACCAGGAGCCCACCCCCGGCTCGTAGGTGGACGGGAAGGACTGGGCGGATCCGGATCTGCCCAGCGTCCCGGCGTCCGCGACGAGCGTCCACGGCCCGTTCGGATCGCCGTTCGCCGACTTGTACACGCCCTTGAGCGAGGTCGACTGCATCGGCGAGGGGCGCTTTCCGGCGGTGTAGGCGGGTGACTGGATCACCGCGTACAGGGCGCTGCCGTCGTAGGCGTAGGCGAGGCTGGTGCGGCCGATGTCGGAGTCGTCGAGCCCGGCCGGCCGTATCCGCTGGAAGGTACCCGGTGCGCCGCCCTTCGTGGACAGGTAGAGGCCGTCGTAGGGGGTGCCGTTGCGGAAGCCCAGTGCGGCCAGCACGGTGGCGCCGTGAGTGCCCGGCTGGACGGTGACGCTGGAGATGATCGAGGTCCGCGTGGGGTCGTTGTCCGGGTTGGGGTCGGGGCTGAGCACGCGTTGCCACGGCGTGTCCAGCCCGCGGGAGAGCTGGTGCCGCCACAGGCCGTGGCTCGTCGCAGCGAACACGTACGAGCCGTTCGTCGTCAACGTGCCGACCTGGGCGTTGAGGAGCTCGGAGCCGCCGACCCGCTGGAAGGTCCTGCCGTGGTCGGCGGAGCGGTAGACGCCCTGGCCCGTGTAGTTGTCGGCGCTGGTGTTGGCCTCACCGGTGCCGACCCACAGGGAGTGGTCGGCGGGATTCACCCACAGGGAACCGATCGACTCGGTGGACGCGTGCTGGAACCCGGGTGTCCATGTCTTGCCCGTGTCCTTGGACCGCCAGACGCCCCCGTCGGCGAACCCGGCGTAGACCCACTTGCCGTCCGTGGCGAGTGCGGACGCCCTGCCGGTCACCAGGCCCCAGCCGGAGCCGTAGTCGGAGTAGGACGGGTCGGCATAACCAGGGGTCTCGCTGTCGGCCGACCCGCTGGTCACCTCGGACCAGGTGCCGCCACGCACAGGGAGCCGGTCGCCGGCGGCCGCTCCCGCGGCGAGGGCGGCGCCGGAAACCGTGGCGGACGGTGCCGTACGTGCCGCGGCGAACTGGAGGGTTCCGGCGACCGGGTCGTCAGGATCACCGCCGTCGTCGGCCGGTCTCATGCCGCCGGTGTTGCTCAGGTGGACCTGCCTGGCGAGCGCGGCGAACTGACGGTCGGCGGACGGATGGTGGGTTCGGGGGGCGGCAACTCCGGGTGTGCCGCCGGTGAGAACCGCCGTGGCCACCATGGCGGCCACGAGCAGGCTGGGGCGAGGGAGCATCACATGCCTCCTGGGCGTCAAAGCGCGTGTTGTGTCGCGCGGTGCTCCCGCCACCGCAGGACCGGGTGAGCGTAAAGGATCAGTCCACGGCTTGCATAGCCTCAATTCGGTTTCCCACGAATGGGGTTGGACCGTGCCAGGCGTCACCCACTGGACTTGGCTCGGAATCGTGGCCACCACCCGCCCGGTCCCGGTTGCGCCGGAAGGTCCGGTGTGCGCGCCTGCGATGAGCGGATACCGGAGATGACGTGCGGGAACACGGCTTGCGGTGTGGCTGCGTGGGAACCGTCGAGGATGCCGGAAGAGGGCAGTCACCTGTCGGTGGCGGCAGTATGCCGGAATTCTCGACACACCATCCATAACGCCGAGTTATGGATTTCTGACGTCTCCCCGGCGGCACACAAGCGGCCGAATACTTCTCCTCAGGTAAAGCGCCTCTCGGAAGTGCGCGGCCTACCGGGCCAGGCTTCCCGTCCGGACGACTAGCTCCCGCCATGTCGCCCGGACGGGAGCCACGGCCGCCGTCCGGGACGGCCTGCTGTACGCGCCTAGTGGGTCACAGTTGAGTAACGCGCGCCGGAGGATGGTATGTGACATTGCATAGCGGCATGATGCCTCCATGACAAAAGCTAGAGTCCTGTTATCGGTCGTCGCCGTCCTCGGCGGAGTCTGCGCGGGCATCGTCCCTGCTTCCGCTTCCATGACCGCGTCAGGGGACACCGGCCAGGGCAAGCTCACCTGGAGCTCCTGCCGCGACGCGACCACTCCCGCGCTGCAGTGCGCCATGCTCGAAGTGCCGCTGGACTACACGCAGCCGAACGGCACCAAGATCAAGATCAAGGTGAACCGGCTCCCGGCCACCGCGCCCAAGAGCAAACGGCAGGGGCCCATCCTTCTGAATCCCGGCGGTCCCGGCGACTCCGGTCTCTGGATGCCCGCCTACGTCTCCGGAAAGATTCCCCAGGACGTCGCCTCGACCTACGACTGGATCGGCTTCGACCCACGGGGCACCAACGCCAGCGAACCCCACGTCACGTGCGACGCACACTACTTCGACGCCGAGCGGCCGGACTACCAGGTCAGCCAGGGTACTTCGCAGGCGTGGCTGGAGAAGTCGGCCACGTACGCCGCCGACTGCGCCGCGAACTGGAGCTGGTTCCTGCCGCACATGACCACCGTCGACAACGCGCGCGACATGGACAGCATCCGGCGGGCACTCGGCGTCCAGAAGATCAACTTCTACGGCGGCTCGTGGGGCACCTCGCTGGGCTCGACGTACGGCCAGCTGTTCCCCTCGCACGTGCGCCGGATGGTGCTGGACAGCATCGTCGGCCCGACCATCAGCTGGTACGACCACAACATCCTGCAGGACAAGGAGCACCAGCGCCGATTCGACGCCTTCGCGGCATGGACCGCCAAGGCCGACTCGGTGTACCACCTGGGCACTGACGCTCCCACCGTGGAGCAGAAGTACTACCAGGTCGAGGCCGCGTTGCGGACCAGCCCGGTGGCTGCCGCCCCGGCCCCCGGCAAGATCGGGCCCGCGGAGTTCGAAGACACCTTCTACGGCGGCGGCTACAACTTCCTGCGCTGGCCGCAGATGGCAACCGTGCTGTCGGCCTATCTCACCAAGAACGACACCCGCCCGCTGCAGATCGCCTACAACCGCTATGCGGCCCCGGGCGCCGACGACGGCACGTTCCCGGCCTACAACGCGGTCCAGTGCACCGAGAACACCTGGCCGCGCGACTGGGAGTTCTGGAAGAGGGACCAGGCCAAGGTCAACGCCGCCGCGCCCTTCTACACGTACAACAATATGTGGTACAACGCCGCCTGCATGTTCTGGCCCTACCAGGGCGACCCGGCCGGCCGGCTGAAGATCACCGGCAAGGGCCTGCCACCCGTCCTGCTCTTCCAGGCCACCGAGGACGCCGCCACCCCCTATCCGGGTGCCCTTGCCATGCACAAGGCGCTGCCAGGTTCCAAACTCGTCGTCCAGAACGGCGGCAGCTTCCACGAAATCCTCTTCCACGGCAACGCCTGCCTGGACGACACCTTCACCGCCTACCTGCGAGACGGCCGCCTCCCCACCGGCAAAGGTGTCATCGCCAAGACCTGCGCACCCGAACCCGACCCCACCCCGGTCTACGTGACGCCGCCCCCCGCCGCCGCGAAAGCCGGGCCTACCCTCCCGGCCACAGATCCTCAATCCGTCCACGGCATCAGGTGACGCAACGCAACGCTCCCGCTGGGTAGGAGTGTCGGGCAGCCCGGGGCAACGGCACCCCCAGGCTGCCGGCCACGATCGTCGGCACGTTGGTGTGCTGCCCCGTGGTGCGGACAGCCGTGGAGAGGCAGGGATGCCATGAGTGGCGGGAGGATGGGTGGGTGCTGTCCCGGGTCCGGGGTCTGACTCATGATATTTCTGACCAAAGTGTCCCGGTGTCACAGTGTCGACCGTTGGCCGGGGATGGTCCGTTGTCGGTGCCGGGCCGACGGAACGTGTCCCGATAGGGGCCTGCCGGCTCGTTGCGGCGTCCTCACGATTCTGACCGCCCGACGCGGCCCGGTGCCGGCAACGCGACGCGCCGTCGGACCGGAATTCAGTAACTCCGGATCAGGCCGCCCGCGCGGCTGTGCTCCGGGCCTCGGCTCGGACAACCGCGTCGGCCATGCCGACGGACTCCACGGACACGCCTTCCACTGAGGAGAACGGCAGCTCATGCAGCTGCGGCCGCGCTTCGTCCACGGCGCAGCACTGTCGACCACGCAGCATTCCGGCCGGGCGATTCTTGCGATCTCAATCTCCGGCACACGAAGATCGACAGTCACGCTGCGTACGCGACCACGGAGTGGACCAGAGCCCACGACGAGTGACATGGCCAACCGGGCACGGCGTCGAGGTCCCGGTGATGCTCACAGATCCTCTCCATGGACCGCCGGGACGTGTGGCGAACCCGAGCCGAGGGGGTGGGGGCAGGCCCCCTGGAAACACGGATGTTGACCGGTTAGGAGAGCCGACGAAGATCAGCGAGGCTCTGGCCATGACGAAGAGCATCCGCAACGCCTCACTCCTCGCCGCCACCGCAGTCCTCCTCGGCCTGATCACTCCGGTCACGGCCTCAGCCAGTGCCGGCAGCCCGCTGCACTGGGCCAGGTGTGAGGGCACTGGCCTCGATCCCCGACAGGAGTGCGCGACCCTCACAGTGCCGATGGACTACGCCGACCCGAACGGCCCGAAGATCGACCTGGCGCTCTCGCGTATCCGCAGCGAGAAGCCGTCGGCGCACCGGGGCGCCTTGCTGCTCATCCCTGGCGGGCCGGGCGGCGACAGCCTCGACGCCCCGTCCGGCAAGGGGCAGAAGCTTCCTCAGGCCGTGCGGGACCAGTACGACCTGATCGGGTTCGCGCCGCGCGGCAACGCACCTTCCACCGCGGTCGATTGCGGGGTCGACCACGGCGACCTCGCCCTGACGGCGCTGCGGCCCTGGCCCGACGCCGACGGATCGGTCACCGGGAACATGGCCACCGCCCGGCGCATGGCGGACGCGTGCGCCCGCAACGGCGGCGCGTTGATACGACACATCAGTACGGTCGACAACGCCCGTGACATCGACCGCATCCGGGCCGCGCTGGGCGAGCGCCGCCTGTCGGCGTGGGGCGTCTCGTACGGGACATACGTCGGCGCGGTCTACGCCCAGATGTTCCCGCAGCGCACGGACCGCGTCGTCCTCGACAGCAACGGCGACCCCGACCCGGTCAGGGCGGAGCGCGCCTGGCTCGCCGCGTTCGAGGTGGGCGTCGAGGACAACTTCCCCGTCTTCGCCAAGTGGGCGTCAGCGCCCGGCAATCCGTACCGGCTGGCCGGCACGGCCGCCGAGGTGCGCCCGCTCTTCCTCCGTCTCGCCGCCCGCCTGGACCGCGCCCCGATCCCCTGGCCCGGCGCCAACCCGGCCGAGCTGAACGGCAACGTCCTGCGCCAGACCATGCTGAACAGCTTCTACGACCCCGACGACTACGCCGGTCTGGCCCAGCTGATCCTGGCCGCGCGCAAGGGCTCGGTCCCGCCCGCACCGCAGTCGCCCCCGGACACCGTGCTGCAGAACCTCACCGGCGTGGCCGCCGCCACCATCTGCAACGACGTCGCCTGGGCCCGGTCAACCGCTGTCTACCAGAAGGCCGTTGACGAGAGCCGCGCCAAGTACCCCCTGACCGCGGGCATGCCTCGCAACGCAATGGTCTGCGCCGCCTGGCCGTGGCGGCCGGAACAGGCGCCGGTGCGGATCACCGACCGCGGACCGGACGGCCGGATCATGCTTGTCCAGAACGAGCGCGATGTGGCGACCCCGCTGAGCGGCGCCCTCAAGCTCCGTACCGCCCTGGGCCGCCGTGCCGTCATGGTCACCGTCAACTCGACCGGTCACGAGGCCTACCTGGCCAACGGCAACGCCTGCGGAGACGAGACGGTCTCTCGGTTCCTGGCCACCGGCCGACGGCCCGGGGCGGACGTCTACTGCGAATGAGCGCACCCTGCCGCAGCGCCGGGCCAACGCGTGAAGTGCCTCCTTCGGCTTGCAGCGCCAGCCTGAACGGGCGTTACCGGGGCGGTGGATGATCGTCCTGGTGACGCCGTGACTGGCCGTGCCGGTCGGCCCGTACGCGAGCCGGCGTGCCCTTGCCGGCAGCCGAAACGGCCGCCGGCTGCTTGCGCAACCACCGTTCCCGACGCCACTGCCTGGACCGACACACCGACGAACAGAACTCCGTCCCGGGCCGGGCTCCTGGCCTCAGTCGTCCGCCGCAGTACCGGCAGATGCTTACCCTGGCCCGCCCTGCGCCCTCGGACACCAGGCCAGCGCATGACTCACGCTCCGCACAACCGGGCTTCAGGAACACTGAGGCGAGTTGGTACTGGTACGGGGGTGGTGTCGACGGCCGCCCCGCAGACGTGAGGGGGTCCCGGCCGCCGATGAGCTGCCCGCACCGGAGGGCAACCGCGGGGACTTCCTGACGCAGGCGGTGCCCAAGGTCGAGGCGACGTGGCGCAGCTCGCCTTCCAGCGCGCCTCCGGCGGCACGCTGGGCTCGGGCTTCAAGCTCACCAACATCGCCAAGGCCAACCTGGGCTTCCCGGTGACCGTCACGATGCCGTACGCGTACGTCAACGGCACCGCGGCGGCCCCGGGTACGTCTTCGTCGTCAGCAGCTTGCAAGGAACACCGCCCGCACCCGTCGTGCCGTGCCGCTCCGGCACCTACCGGTCTGCAGTGTGGGCCTCCCGCTGCCCCGCCTGACCGATCGGGATGCGTTCTCGTGGCGCTGTCGCTTCTTCACGGCGAGCAGCCGGCACGTTTCCCGTGACGCGCCGGGCCTTCAGACCGTGGGCCTGTCCGCGGCAGCTCGCAGGCGCTCGACTTCAGCGACGAGTTCGTCGACGCGGTGGTTGAGCGCTTGGATGCACACCATTGCCACCCCACAGATGTCGACGGTGGGGATGACACCCGTGTTCTCGTGGTGGAAGTCGAAGGCCGTGTGCCAGTCCTGTGCCATCGGCCCGATGTGCCGGACGTCCTCGGCCTCCCAGAGGTAGCGCCACGTACTGACGGGAAGGCCGACGACCGCCCTGAGGACTTGGTGACCGTTGACGGGGTGTCCCGGAGCCGGGGCGACAGCCTCGGCGGACGGTGCGTGGGGCGGGTGCCCATCGCCTTTGCCGGCTGTCCCGGGTCGTCGGGGCAGGAAGCGCATCGTCAACGGCTCCACACCACGGGCACCACGTCCAGCTTCAGCCTGCGGTCGCTGCCCGGAGGGCAGTTGCTGACGAAGCAGTCCGTGCCGATCGTGATCGCTCCGTGCGCGCTGGCCGGGGCGTGGACGCCATCGCCGAGCAGTACGGCCTCGTACCCGCCCAGCAGTTCCTGGACAGTACCGGGCCCGAAGTTCTCCGGCGCGCTGACCCCGGCCATGCCGTCATGGTTCGTGTACGACGCCCCCAGGAAGCGGCCTCCGACGGTGTAGAACTGGATCTTGACGCCGACCAGGGGCTGCCCGGTACGAGGGTCGGTGGCGACCGCGCTGATGTTCTCCAACTGCATCTGCGTGACGTTCAAAGCACCCTGGCTGGCCGAGAGATTGGCCGGCACCAGGTCCGTGCACTCGGAACCGCTGCACGTGGGCGCCGCCCCCACAGCCGCGTTCGCCGCCGTGCCCCCTCCGATGCCCAGCGACGTCAGCGCGACGGCCGCGACCGAGACAGCCTTGCGCCCCGGAAACCTCATGTCCCCTCCGACAGTTCCGTGCCCCGCAGACACCGGTCCTCGACCAACGTGGCAGGGCGGGAAGAAGCTCCACACCAGTGGTGCGAGCCGCTCGGCGAGCGGCGAGACACACAGCGTAGGGCGGACGATCACACGCTCGCCGGCGACCGATGACCTATTCCTTCCATGGGATGAGCACCATGCGTCAGGCTGACGCAGCGAAGCGTGGCACGGGCGCGCGGCCGCCGGAAGGAGCGGCTCCTGCCCGACGGTCTCCCACCAAGCGCCGGCCATCCGTCGCGGGTGGGTGACGGTCGCAACTGGCTGGGACCCAGGTCGGGCGCCAGCCCGCGATGCGCTCCGGCCACACCGCTCTCGGTCTGCCGGAACGCAGCCGACGCTGTGCTGCATCCGAACGAAGTGGCCTGCGGCCGCGGGCCGAAGGCTGGGAGGTGGATTTGGCTTGCGGGCGGGTTCTCGCCCGCCGGGCCGCACTTTAGGCTGCGACCGCTCCGAAATCTGGCGATCTTTTGGAGGGTGTGCAGGATGAACCGAGTTCTCATGACCGCATTGGCGGCAGCGGCGTTGGCCGTGTCCGGGGGCACCACCACCGCCTCCGCTTACGATGCCCCGCCGCGCACCACGCACGGTCCTTGCCAGTACACCCAGACCCCGGACGAGCCGGCGGCGCGGCGGGTCCCCCTGCCGCCCGACCCGCGGCACACCCCCAGTCACGGCACGGTCGGTATGGCTGTCCGCACCAGCCAGGGCCCGCTCCCGCTGAGTCTGGACCGGGCGAAGGCGCCGTGCACGGTCCAGAGCTTCGTGCACCTGGCGCGGCACCGGTTCTACGACCGTACGGTGTGCCATCGGCTGACGGCGTACCCGACGCTGAAGGTCCTACAGTGTGGCGACCCGACCGGCACCGGCGAGGGTGGGCCGGGGTACGAGTACAAGGACGAGCTGCCGGTGGACCTGCCGCCGGCACCGAGCGATCCGACCGGCGCCCGCCGCCTTTACGGGCGCGGCTTGCTGGCGATGGCCAACGCCGGGCCGAACACGAACGGTTCGCAGTTCTTCGTCGTCTACGGCGACTCCGCGCTGCGACCGGACTACACGGTGTTCGGCACTGTCGGTGCCGCCGGTCTGAAGACGCTCGACAAGATCGCGGCTGGCGGTATCGAGCCGACTTCGCAGGACCCGGCGCCTGTCGACGGCACGCCCGTGCTGCGGACCGAGCTGCTCAGCGTCCGGCCGTCCTGCCGGCCCTGACGAACTGTGGTGCGGTCACCGTGGGTCCAGCTGTGTGCCTGGTCTCACGGTGATGTGAAGTAGCCATCGCTGAACGCCTCGTGCTGCAATTGGCCGTGACGCTGGGCGGGCCGTCGGGCGGGTGGCGCGTCACTGATGGGGCTCCGTCCAGCTGAAGTCTGCGGCCTTCGGTGGGACGACGTTGACCTGGAAAACGCCACGATTGTCATTGCCAACACGCGCACGATGGTGGGCAACCGATACGTAGTGGAGAAGGACACCAAGTCTCTTGCGGGCGAGCGGGTTCTGCCGCTGCCGGCTCTGGTGCTAGCCGCTCTCAAGGCGTTCAGGGCTCTGCAAGCGGAGGAGAGGCTCTCCCTGGGGCAGGCGTACGTCGCGTCCGGCTACGTGTTGGTGCACGAAGCAGGGGATGCCTTCACGATCAAGCAACTTCGTCGGCGCGCGTACCGGCTTATGGAGATTCTCGGACTCCGTCGCGTCAGACTCTACGACGCACGCTCGTCGTGCTTCACCTTCCTGGCCAACAACGGTGTCCCGGACCACATCCTCGCGCGATGGGCTGGGCATACGAACGTAAAGACGACCAAGCGGTGGTACGTCAAGCCGGATGTAGAGGATCTTCGCGGGGCCGCCACCACATGGGATGGCCTGCACGGGGCTGCGGCGGGGGAGAAGGCGTGAGCCACGGGGACTACCAGCTGAGTGACTCGTTGAGAGCGGGACAAGGCCCGCTAGGTTCACCCCGGCGATGTGACATCTCGTGACAGATGAGAGGCTCGGACGAGTGAGCGAGACATCACCGAACACCTTGCAATACCGCTTTGACGGGCCAGAAGACGCTCCGGTCCTGATCCTGGGTCCCTCACTGGGTACCACATGGCACATGTGGGACCGCCAAGTACCGGAGCTGATCAAGCAGTGGCGGGTCTTCCGCTTCGATCTGCCCGGGCACGGCGGCGCCCCCGCCCACCCGGCCGGTTCCGTCACCGAGCTGACGAGCCGGCTGCTGGCCACGCTGGACTCGGCCGGTGTGCAGCGGTTCGGGTACGCGGGCTGTGCGCTGGGCGGTGCGATCGGGATCGAGCTGGCCCTGCGGCACCCGGAGCGGCTCGCCTCGCTGGCGCTGGTCGCGGCCTCGCCCCGGTTCGGGACCGCCGACGAGTTCCGCCAGCGCGGGGTGATCGTCCGGACCAACGGGCTCGACCCGATCGCCCGGACCTCGCCGGACCGCTGGTTCACCGGCGGGTTCGCCGCCGCCCAGCCCGCGATCACCGAGTGGGCCGTGCAGATGGTCCGCACCACCGACCCGGGCTGCTACATAGCCGCCTGCGAGGCACTCGCCGCCTTCGACGTGCGCCCCGAGCTGGGCCGGGCCGGCGTGCCGACCCTCGTGCTGGTCGGCTCCGACGACCAGGTCACCGGCCCCGCCGAGGCCCGCACCCTGGTCGCCGGCATACGGGACGCCCGGCTCGCGGTGGTCCCCGGTGCCTCCCACCTGGTCCCGGTCGAGCAGCCGGCCGCCGTCACCGACCTGCTGGTGCACCACTTCGGCACCGCCTGGCAGCAGCCGTACGACACCGGCCAGACGGCACTGCCGAGCCTGGCGGCCGTCCCGGTACCGGTCGCGCCGCCGCAGGCCGTGCCGCTCGCCGAGATCGCCCCGGCCGCCGTACCGGCGCAGGCTCCCGGGCCGTCCGACCGGTACGAGACCGGGCTGAAGATCCGCCGCGAGGTGCTCGGCGACGCGCACGTGGACCGGGCGCTGGCCGGGGCCGACGAGTTCTCCGGGGACTTCCAGGACTTCCTCACCCGCTACGCCTGGGGCGAGATCTGGGACCGGCCGGGCCTGGACCGCCGTACCCGCAGCTGCATCACGCTGACCGCGCTGGTCGCGGGCGGGCACCTGGAGGAGCTGGCCTTCCACGTCCGGGCGGCGCTGCGCAACGGCCTCACCCCGGACGAGATCAAGGAGGTGCTGCTCCAGGCCGCCGTGTACTGCGGGGTGCCCGCCGCGAACAGCGCGTTCCGGGTGGCCCGGGAGGTCATCCAGGAGGAGACCACGCCCGCCGAGTGAAGACCGGGCGAGCCGGGTGCCACCGGGTCCGGCGGGCCTTCGGCAGGATAGGGAGCATGAAGCTCACGAAGAAGTCCCACGCCTGCGTCCGCCTGGAGAAGGCCGGGCGGACCCTCGTCATCGATCCCGGCGGCTTCAGCGAGCGGGACGCGGCCGTCGGCGCGGACGCGATCCTGGTCACGCACGAGCACCCGGACCACTTCGACGAGGGCCGGCTACGGGCCGGCCTGGAGGCGAACCCGGCCGCCGAGATCTGGACGCTGAAGTCCGTCGCCGACCAGCTCGCGGCGGCCTTCCCCGGCCGGGTGCACACCGTCGGCCACGGCGACACCTTCACCGCGGCCGGCTTCGACGTGCAGGTCCACGGCGAACTGCACGCCGTGATCCACCCCGACATCCCGCGCATCACCAACGTCGGCTATCTGATCGACGGCGGCAAGGTCTTCCACCCGGGTGACGCCCTCACCGTCCCCGACCACGCCGTGGAGACCCTGATGCTCCCGGTCATGGCCCCCTGGAACAAGATCTCCGAGGTCATCGACTACGTCCGCGAGCTGAAGCCGCAGCGCGCCTATGACGTCCACGACGCCCTGCTCACCGATCTCGCCCGCCCGATCTACGACCGCCAGATCGGCGCCCTGGGCGGCACCGACCACCAGAGGCTGATGCCGGGAGCCTCGGCGGAGGTCTGAGGCCGGTTGTCAGACCCTCCGGGTAGGTTGTGAGACATGCGCATCGCGACCTGGAACGTGAACTCGATCACCGCCCGCCTCCCGAGGCTGCTGGCCTGGCTGGAGAGCAGCGGCACGGACGTGCTCTGCCTGCAGGAGGCCAAGGTCGCCGAGGACCAGTTCCCCTCGGACCAGCTGCGCGAGCTGGGCTACGAGTCGGCGATCCACGCGACCGGCCGGTGGAACGGCGTGGCGGTGCTCTCCCGCCTCGGCATCGAGGACGTGGTCAAGGGCCTGCCCGGCGATCCGGGCTACGACGGTGTGCAGGAGCCCCGCGCGATCTCCGCGACCTGCGGCCCGGTCCGCGTCTGGTCGGTGTACGTCCCGAACGGCCGCGAGGTGGAGCACCCGCACTACGTCTACAAGCTCCAGTGGTTCGAGGCGCTGAAGGCAGCCGTCGCCGGTGACGCGGGCGGCAGCCGCCCGTTCGCGGTGCTGGGTGACTACAACGTGGCACCGACGGACGAAGACGTCTACGACACGGCCGCCTTCGAGGGCCTCACCCACGTCACCCCCGCCGAGCGCGCCGCCCTCGCCACGCTGCGCGAGACGGGCCTGAACGACGTCGTGCCCCGCCCGCTCAAGTACGACCACCCGTACACCTACTGGGACTACCGCCAGCTCTGCTTCCCGAAGAACCGCGGCATGCGCATCGACCTGGTGTACGGCAACGCCCCGTTCGCCCAGGCCGTCAAGGACGCCTACGTCGACCGTGAGGAGCGCAAGGGCAAGGGTGCGTCCGATCACGCGCCGGTGGTGGTCGACCTCGACGTCTGATGCCACGCTGGGTCCATGAACCTTCCGTTCCTGGGCCACCGGCACAAGAAGAACGGTGGGGCGGCGTTCCCGGCCGACCCCGAGTCGGTCGCCGCACTGCTGTCCGAGTGCGACCTGCTGCGCGCGCAGGCGGCCCAGGCGGGCGTCCGCCTCGACGACACCCCGGCCTCCCTGGAGGCTCTGGACCAGCTCGTCCCGCGCTGGCGTGACGACGCCGAGACCCTGCCCTGGCTCGGCCACGACGCCGGGCTCTATCTGGGCACGGTCGTGGTGCGCACCGTGCCCGGCGCCGGCTGGCGGATCCGCTCCGACGGCGAGCCCGTCGTACGACTGGCCTCCGGCCGGGAGATCGAGGTCGCGGACGCCGGGCGGGAATGGGCCGCGAGCGGCGTCCCCGAACTGTCCCAGCTGTACGCGGAGATCGCCGAGAACTGAGCCCCGCCTCCCACACGTTCAGTCCCTCACACTGCCCCCTGTGCGGTAAATACGGCTAATGCCCGAAAAGTGCGTGTCGTTATTCAGTGCCGCTTTTGTCTGGATAGGTTGCGGCAACCACGACACAGCTGAGAGTGAGTAGGGCTGCGTATGGCCGTCGATCCGTTGATCGAGCTGCTGGGCGTCAACAAGTACTACGGCGAGCTGCATGTCCTGCGGGACATCGACCTCGCCGTCGGCAAGGGGGAGGTGGTCGTGGTCATCGGCCCGTCCGGCTCGGGGAAGTCGACGCTGTGCAGGACGATCAACCGGCTGGAGACCATCGAGTCCGGCACCATCACGCTCGACGGACAGCCGCTGCCCCAGGAGGGCAGGGCCCTCGCCCGGCTCCGCGCCGAGGTCGGCATGGTCTTCCAGTCCTTCAACCTCTTCGCCCACAAGACGGTCCTGCAGAACGTCTCCCTCGCTCAGGTCAAGGTCCGCAGGCGCAGGCGGGACGAGGCCGACCGCCGCTCCCGTGAACTCCTGGAGCGGGTCGGCCTCCTCGCGCACGCCGAGAAGTACCCGGCGCAGCTCTCCGGCGGCCAGCAGCAGCGCGTGGCCATCGCCCGCGCCCTCGCCATGGAACCCAAGGCGATGCTCTTCGACGAGCCCACCTCCGCCCTCGACCCGGAGATGATCAACGAGGTGCTGGAGGTCATGCGCCAACTCGCCCACGAGGGCATGACCATGGTCGTCGTCACCCACGAGATGGGCTTCGCCCGCGCCTCCGCCAACCGGGTGGTCTTCATGGCCGACGGCCGGATCATAGAGGACCGCACCCCGGAGGAGTTCTTCACCAACCCGCGCAGCGAGCGTGCCAAGGACTTCCTCTCCAAGATCCTCAAGCACTGATCCGGGGGAGTGCGAACCATGATCCGTACCACCCGTGTGCCCATCCGGGTGCCCCGCGCCCTGGGTGCGGCCCTGTGCGCCGCCCTCGCGCTGCTCGCCGCCGCCTGCGGCAAGGACGGCAGCCCGCCCACCAAGGGTCCGGCGGCCGACAAGCTGCCGCACTACCGGGTGGACCGGAACTTCACCCTGCCCGCCTCCGGCACCTGGACCCGGGCGAAGAAGCGCGGCTACTTCGTCGTGGGCGCCAAGGAGGACCAGCCCTACCTCGGCGAGAAGGACCCGGCCACCGGCACCTATTCCGGTTTCGACATCGAGATCGCAAAGATGATGTCCGCCTCCCTCGGCCTCCCGCCGTCGACGATCCACTTCCGGACGATCGCCTCCGCCAACCGTGAGACCGCCCTGCAGAACGGTCAGATCGACTACTACGTCGGCACCTACACCATCAACGCCAACCGCAAGAAGCTCGTCGGCTTCGCCGGGCCCTACTTCATGGCCGGCCAGTCCCTGCTGGTCCGCAAGGACGAGAACGACATCCACGGCCCCGGGGACCTCGAGGGCCGACGCGTCTGCTCGGCCGCCGGCTCCACGCCGTACCAGCGCATCCAGGCCGACTACCCCAAGGCGGTCCTGGTCGGCTACGACACCTACTCGGTCTGCGTCGACAACCTGCTCACCTACCAGGTCGACGCGGTCACCACCGACGACGCCATCCTCATCGGCTACGCGGCCAAGGCCCCCGGCGAACTCAAGCTCGCCGGCGATCCGTTCTCGAAGGAGCCGTACGGCATCGGCGTCCCGCGCAGTGACAACGCCCTGCGCTTCGCCCTGAACGACGCCCTGGAGGCCCGTCAGAGGAACGGCGACTGGAAGAAGGCGTACGAGGCCACGCTCGGTCTGTCCGGTGTGCCCGCACCCCACCCGCCCGCGATCGACCGCTACCCGGCGAGCTGAGCGAGGACGGCATGAACGTACTGACCGACAACTTCTCCCTCTACGCCGAGGGTTTCCTCGGCACCGTCGAACTCACCGTCTACGCGGGGCTGCTGGCGCTGGTGCTGGGCTTCGCGATGGCGTCCTTCCGGGTCGCCCCCGTCGCCTCCCTGCGTGTCTTCGGCACCGTCTGGGTCACCGTGCTGCGTAACACCCCGCTCACCCTGCTGTTCTTCGCGGTGCTGCTCGGACTGCCCCGGTTCGGCCTCGTGCTGCCCTTCAAGGTGTTCGCGGTCCTCGCCCTCGGCTGCTACACCTCGGCGTTCATCTGCGAGGCACTGCGCTCCGGCATCAACACCGTCCCCCGGGGACAGGGCGAGGCGGCCCGCAGCCTCGGCATGACCTTCGGCCAGACCCTGAACCTGGTCGTGCTGCCGCAGGCGTTCCGCTCGGTGATCCCGCCGGTCGGCTCCACGCTCATCGCACTCGCGAAGAACTCCGCGATCGCGGGCGCGTTCAGCGTCACGGAACTGCTCGGCACGTACAAGACGCTGAGCGAACTCGGCTACAACATCGTCTGGACCTTCGTCTGGATCGCCCTTGGCTACCTGATCATCACGCTCGCCATCAGCGCGCTGTTCAACGTGCTGGAGCGGACCCGGGGAGTCGCCCGATGACCGGCACCACCGCCCTCTACGACGTCCCGGGCCCGCGCACCCGGCAACGGCATCGCCTCTACGGCGTGGTGTCCACCGCCGTGATCCTCGGCCTCATCGCCTGGATCCTGTATCTGCTGTTCGACACCGGCCAGTTCACGTACACCAAGTGGATGCCCTTCGAGTACAAGGGCATCCAGGAACTGCTGCTGCGCGGTCTCGGCAACACCCTGAGGGCCTTCGTGATCGCGGTCGTCCTCTCCCTCGCCCTCGGAGGGGTGCTCGCCACCGGGCGGCTCTCCGACCACCGGCCGGTGCGCCTGCTGGCCACGCTCGTCGTGGAGTTCTTCCGCGCCATGCCCGTCCTGGTGATGATCTTCTTCATCTTCGTGGCGCTCAAGGTGCAGCCGCTGCCCGCGCTGGTCGCCGGCCTCACCCTCTACAACGGCTCGGTCCTCGCCGAGGTCTTCCGTTCCGGCGTGAACGCGGTCGAACGCGGCCAGCGGGAGGCCGCGTTCGCGCTCGGCATGCGCAAGACGCTCGTCATGACGCATGTCCTGGTGCCCCAGGCCGTCCGGGCCATGCTGCCCGCCATCATCAGCCAGTTGGTGGTCGCCCTGAAGGACACCTCCCTCGGCTATCTCATCACCTACGAGGAGTTCCTCCATGCCGGGAAACTGATCGCCTCCAACCTCGACTACGATTTGCCGTTCATCCCCGTGGTGATGGTGATCTCGCCGATCTACATCGGGATGTGCATGCTGCTCTCGTGGTTCGCCGGCTGGGTGTCCCGCCGTGAGCAGCGCAGTCCCAAGACCGAGGCCGTGGCGGTAGCCGCGGCCGAGCCTGGGACGCTGCTGCCGGGTGGGGAGCCCCCCACGGCCCCGAGACCGTAAGGGGGGTGGCAGTTCATACGGGCCAGGCTCGTCCGGCGGCAGCCGGAGATCACTGCTCGCGCACGGGGACGGACACGTACGACGGGTCGTCCGGGGGCGAGGAGAAGGTCAGCTGCGCGCCGGACGGGTTGTGCTCGATGTACAGCGGGTCGACCGTGTCGACCACCAGGGCGAGACGGTGTCCGGCGGGGACGTCGTAGGCCGTGGAGAACAGATCCAGGTTGACGTCGAACGGCTTGCCGGGCGTTTGCCCGTGCCAGGTGTACGGCGCGTGCGTGACCAGCTTGCCGAGACCGAGCGGCCCCACGTCGTAGAGATAGGCGACGAGGGTGCCGCTCTCCGCGGTCGGGGTGAGGGTGGTGTGCAGGGTGGCCGTACCGCGCACCTGCTGAGTGGCGCCGTACCGCTGCGACTGCCACACGGCCGCCCAGCGGCGCGGCAGCAGCGGCATGGAGGCCATGGGCGGCAGCCGGGCGATCTGGTCGAGGATGCTGGAGAGGAAGACGATCCCGCCGTCGGCGCCGGAGTCGACGTTGGCATGGATGGTGGTGGAGCCCGCGAGTGCGATCTTCCTCCTGGTCGCGCCGACCGCCTTCCAGTCCGGGTAGCCCTCGTATCCCCCCGCGCTACGGGACTCGATCTGGACCGGCTGCTCACGGTCGATGCCGTTGTCGGCGCCCTTGAGGTAGTGGTCCAACCAGCGCTCGGTGTCCGTCCAGACGTCGTTGGGCAGCCCGAACAGGCCGGTCAGCTCGGCGGTCGCGTGGTCGCCGGGGCGCAGCTCCAGCCGCTTGGGCACGGTCAGCTTCTGGTAGAAGTCGGCGTACTGGTTGGGCGAGAAGACGGTGTCGCCCCAGGCGTTGGCGAGCATGACCGCGGCGCCGTTCCTGTTCAGCTGGTCGACATAGGTCGCGGGGGAGCGCTTGCGCCCCCAGGCGATCATCTCCTGTTCCTTCGCCAGGTTGGAGGAGTACAGGTTGTCGAACATCTCGCGCAGCTCGGGGCTCTCGCGGCCGGTGAGGGTGGCCGAGCCGTCCAGCACGCCGAGTGCCTGGACGTGCTGGGTGCGGCCCGAGTAGATCGAGGCGACCAGGTCCGCCCAGCCGCTGAGCGCCGCCACCGCCTTGACGCGCCTGTCGTGGGCGGCGGCGAGCAGGCTGATCCCGGCGCCGTACGACACCCCCGCCATGCCGACGTGCGCCGGATCGGACGGGGTGTGGGCGAGGGCCCAGTCGATGACCTTGGAGGCGTCCGCGACGTCGGGCGGACCGGCCACTTCTATCTGCCCGCCGGACTGCCAGAACCCGCGCACGTTGTAGGTGAGGACCACATAGCCGGCGTCGGCGAGCTTCTGCGCCTGCGCCAGATACTCCACCTGGGGCAGGGACCAGCTCGTGGGCAGCACGACGAGCGGGTAGCGGTGCGAGCCGTTCGCGTTCGCGGGCGTGACGACGTTGGCCTTCAGTACGGTGCCGCCGTCGCCGGCGATGTCGACGAAGCGGATGGCGGGGGCGGCGGCCTGGGCGGCCGGGGCCAGCCCGACGACGCCACCGGCGACGAGCGCCGCCGAGACGGCTCCGGCGGCGGCGGTGCGCACAGCGGTGCGACCGTGTCCCATGGGTCACTCCTTCACTCGTGTCAGTGCAAAGTGACCCGACGGTAACCGGCGCCCCTTACCGCAAGTAACCCGCTGGTAAGTTACGTGCCGGTAAAGATTGTTGAACCCTCACGTGGTCCCGGGCGGCGCCGTCTCCGGCAGCGGCGTGCGCGCCGCCCGGGTGACGTCCGCGACCAGTTCGACCACGTCGGGGCCGTACGCCTGCGAGTTGAGCACCTTCAGGAGCAGCACGAACGAGCCGGCGCCGTGCTTGCGGTGCAGCCGCTCGTGGTGGCGGGCCAGATAGCGGGTCGCCGCCTGGTTGGTGATCGCGCTCTGGCCGCAGAAGAGGAACACCGGCCGGGCCTGGCCGCCCGCGGTGACCCGGGCGAGCAGCACGTACTCGGCGACGCCCCGCTCCATCGGGTAGTGCTCGCCGCCGATCCGGAAGGCGCCCCGCTCGGGCCCCGGCTCCGGATCGGTGTTGACCCACAGGCCGGGCAGCATCGCCGTCATATGGGCGGCCATCCGTCGGTTGGAGGACGGCCCGCCCACACAGAACTCGGTCCGCTCGCCGAAGCCCTGCTGGACCGCGTCCTGGGTGACCACCTGGGCGTTCGCACCACAGTCCTTGATGAGGGCGGAGAGCTCCAGCAGCGCGAACACGTCGAAGCGGTGCACCGCCGGTTCGGCGGCCGCCGGGTCGCGGTTGACGACGAGCAGCGACTCCGCGTTCTCCGGCAGTCCGAAGAACGCCTGCTTGCGCCGCAGCTTGCGCCGCCACAGGGAGGTCCGGGCGATCCAGCCCAGCGAGGCGGACATGCCGGTCGCCACCAGGCCCAGGACGATGTTGCGCAGGTCGTCGTTCATGGCCGCGCATGCTAGCGGCCCCGAGCGTCCGATTGCGTACCGGTGTTCGATGTGTGACGTTCGTGTGGCGGCCGGAAGAGGCCCCCTGTCGGTGCCCCGGCAATCTGGCTACGCTGCGCGGACCGGTCCCGACGGGGGGGTCGCTGGGGGGGACGGAAGCGGGGGGTCCGGGCGGTTTCGGGCGCGGGGGGGGGGGGGGGGGGGGCGGCGCCGCCCGCCGCGACCGGCGCGAAGGTCACCAGGGTCACCAAGGTTCCGGTGGCCGTCGGTTACGGCGGCGCCGTCGCGAGTGTCGACGCGGACGCCTCCGCCGCCGGCATCGAGGTCCTCAGGCGCGGCGGCAACGCGGTCGACGCGGCCGTCGCCACCGCCGCCGCGCTCGGCGTCACCGAGCCCTACTCCTCCGGCGTCGGGGGAGGCGGCTACTTCGTGTACTACGACGCCAAGTCCCGTACGGTGCACACCATCGACGGCCGCGAGACCGCGCCGCTGACCGCCGACTCCCACCTCTTCGTGGAGAACGGCAAGCCGCTCGCCTTCGCCGACGCCGTCACCAGCGGCCTGAGCGTCGGCACCCCGGGCACTCCCGCCACCTGGCAGACGGCGCTGGACGAGTGGGGCACCAGGGGGCTCGGCACGGTCCTGAAGCCCGCCGAGCGGATCGCCCGTGACGGCTTCACCGTCGACGACACCTTCCGCTCGCAGACGGCGGACAACGAGACCCGGTTCCGCTACTTCCCCGACACCGCCAAGCTGTTCCTGCCGAACGGCAGGCTCCCGGTCGTCGGATCCACCTTCAAGAACCCCGACCTGGCCCGCACCTACGAGGAGCTGGCGCGCAAGGGCGTCGGCGCGATCTACCACGGCGACCTCGGCCGGGACATCGTCAAGACGGTGAACAAGCCGCCGGTGGCCGCCGGTTCGGGCTACGACGCCCGCCCGGGCAAGCTGTCCGCGAAGGACCTCGCCCACTACGGGGCCAAGCTGCAGAAGCCGACGCACACCACGTACCGGGGCCTGAAGGTGTACTCCATCGCACCTTCCTCCTCGGGCGGCACCACGGTCGGCGAGGCGCTCAACATCCTGGAGAAGACGGACCTTTCGAAGGCGAGCGAGGTGCAGTACCTGCACCACTTCATCGAGGCCAGCCGGATCGCCTTCGCGGACCGGGGGCGCTGGGTCGGCGACCCCGCCTTCGAGGACGTCCCGACCAAGCAGCTGCTGTCCCAGAAGTTCGCCGACTCGCGCGCCTGCCTGATCACGGACGACGCGGTCCTCACCAGCCCGCTCGCCCCGGGCGACCCGCGCCATCCGGCGGCCTGCGGCAAGGGCGGTACGGCCGCGCCGACGACGTACGAGGGCGAGAACACCACGCACCTGACCGTGGCCGACAAGTGGGGCAACGTCGTCTCCTACACGCTCACCATCGAGCAGACCGGCGGCAGCGCCATCACCGTGCCGGGCCGGGGCTTCCTGCTCAACAACGAGCTGACCGACTTCTCCTTCACCCCGGCCAACCCGGCGGTGCACGACCCGAACCTGCCGGGCCCGGGCAAGCGGCCCCGCTCGTCGATCTCCCCGACGATCGTGCTGGACCGGTACGACAGGCCCGTGGTGGCGCTCGGTTCGCCCGGCGGCGCGACCATCATCACGACCGTGCTGCAGACCCTGACCGAGTTCCTCGACCGCCACCTCCCGCTGGTCGACGCCATCGCCGCACCCCGCGCCAGCCAGCGCAACGCGGCCCGGACCGAACTCGAACCAGCCCTCTACAACAGCGACTTGAGGGGCAAGCTGCAGGCGATCGGCCACTCCTTCTCGCTCAACCCCGAGATCGGCGCGGCGACCGGCGTGCAGCGCCTGCCGGACGGCAAGTGGCTGGCCGCCGCCGAGAAGGTACGCCGGGGAGGCGGCTCGGCGATGGTGGTGGACCCGACACCGTAGCGGACGTGACGCGCACGGCGCCGGCCCTTCACCGGGGGGCGGCGCCGAGTGCCGTACCACGCGAGGGCCTCACGGTTCCGGCGGGGACCCGTGGGCGGGGTGGAACGTCAAGCGGTCGTCCTGCGCGTCCACCGTCACCCGGCCGCCCTCGGAGATCGTGCCCTTCAGCAGGAGCCGGGACAGCTGGTTGTCCACCTCCCGCTGAATGGTGCGGCGCAGCGGGCGGGCGCCGTACTCGGGCTGGTAGCCGTGCTCGGCGAGCCAGTCGACGGCCGCGTCGGTGAACCGGACCGTGACGCCCTGGCCGTCCAGCAGCCTGCGGGTGCCCTCCAGCAACAGGTCGGTGATCTGCCGCAGTTGCGCGCCGGTCAGCTGCCGGAAGACGACGATCTCGTCGATGCGGTTGAGGAACTCCGGCCGGAAGTGCTCCCGCAGTGGCCTGAGGATCTGCTCGCGCCGCGCCTCCTCGGCCGCGTCCGCCCCGCCCGGCCCGAACCCGATTCCGGCACCGCGCCGGGTGATCGCGTCGGAGCCGAGGTTGCTGGTCATCACGATGACTGTGTTGGTGAAGTCCACCGTCCGGCCCTGGGAGTCGGTCAGCCGGCCGTCGTCCAGAACCTGGAGCAGGATGTTGAACACGTCCGGGTGGGCCTTCTCCACCTCGTCCAGCAGGAGCAGCGAGTACGGGTGCCGCCGGACCACCTCGGTGAGCTGCCCGGCCTCCTCGTGGCCGACGTACCCGGGCGGTGCGCCGACCAGCCGGGAGACGGTGTGCCGCTCCTGGTACTCGCTCATGTCGAGGCGGACCATGCGGTCCTCGCTGCCGAACAGCGCCTCGGCGAGTGCCCGGGCCAGCTCGGTCTTGCCGACGCCGGTCGGACCGAGGAACAGGAAGCTGCCGATCGGCCGGTGCGGGCTCGCGAGGCCCGCGCGGGAGCGCAGCACGGCCTCCGAGACCACGGCGACGGCCTCCTCCTGGCCGACGACCCGCTGGTGCAGGTGCTCCTCCAGGCCGAGCAGCCGCTCCTTCTCCTCCTCGGTGAGCCGGCTGACCGGGATGCCGGTCTGCCGGGACACCACCTCGGCGATGGCCTCCGCCGTCACCTCCAGGTCCAGCCCCTCGTCGGCCTTGTCGCCGCCGCTCGCCTCCTCGATGTGCCGCTTCAGCTCGCCGATCCGGTCCCGAAGTTCCTTCGCCTTGTCGTAGTCCTCGTCCGCGACCGCCTGGTCCTTGTCCCGTACCAGTTGCTCGACCTCGCGCTCCTTCGCGCGCACGTCCGTCCCCTTGGTGCGGGCGCCGAGCCGTACCCGCGCGCCCGCCTGGTCGATCAGATCGATGGCCTTGTCCGGCAGCCGCCGGTCGGTGAGGTACCGGTCCGACAGCTGTACGGCGGCCACCAGCGCCTCGTCGGTGTAGCGGATCTGGTGGTGTGCCTCGTACCGGTCGCGCAGCCCGCGCAGGATCTCGATGGTGTCCGCGACCGTCGGTTCGGGTACCAGGACCGGCTGGAACCGGCGGGCCAGCGCCGCGTCCTTCTCGATCCGCCGGAACTCCTCCAGCGTGGTCGCGCCGACGATGTGCAGCTCGCCCCGGGCGAGCGCGGGTTTGAGGATGTTCCCGGCGTCCATGGTGCCGCCCTCGCCGCCGGAGCCCGCGCCCACGACGGTGTGCAGCTCGTCGATGAACACGACCAGCTGGTCGGAGTGCGCGCGGATCTCCTCCACGATGTTGTTCAGGCGCTCCTCGAAGTCGCCCCGGTAGCGGGTGCCTGCCACCACCCCGGTCAGGTCCAGGGCGACCACCCGCCGCCCGGCCAGCCCGTCCGGTACGTCCCCGTCGGCGATGCGCTCCGCGAGCCCCTCCACGATGGCCGTCTTGCCGACACCGGCGTCCCCGATCAGGACGGGGTTGTTCTTGCCGCGCCGGGAGAGCACCTCGATGGTCTGCTCGATCTCCGTGTCCCGGCCGATGACCGGGTCGATGCGGCCCCGCCGGGCCAGGTCGGTCAGATCGCGGCCGTACTTGTCCAGGGTCGGCGTGCCGGTGGGCCGCTGCCGCTCCGGGCGGATCTGGGTGCTCTCCGGGGCCTCGGGCGGCAGGGCACCGCCCGGGAACCGGGCCGCGTTCAGGATGTGCCCGGCCGCCGAGTCCGGGTTCGAGGCCAGCGCGCTCAGCACGTGCTCCGGGCCGATGTACCCGGCGCCGCTCGCCCGGGCCATGTCGTGCGCGTCCAGCAGGGCACGTTTGACGGCCGGGGTCAGCGCCAGCGAGGTCGGCGGCGGCACCTCGCCCGGCGGGTGCTGCACCGGGCCCGCACGGTCGTCGATCTCCGTCGCGAGCGAGTCGGGGTCCGTGCCCGCCCGGCTCAGCAGGCTCCGGGTGGGCTCGGCCGACACGGCCGCGCGCAGCAGGTGCTGGGTGTCCAGGTCCCGGCTGCCGTGCTCGGCGGCGTACTGGGCGGCCCCTCTGACCAGCTCCCGGGCCGGCTGGCTGAGCAGGCGGCCGATGTCGATGTGGCGCGGGCCCTGCGCACCGCCGGTGGCTCCGCTGAAGAAGCGGCCCAGGAAATCACCGAAGGGGTCGGGAGGGTAGCCGTTGGTCATGACGGTCCGTTCCTTTGGTGCCTGTTCATAACACCTTGGCACGGATGGCCTGCGACGGCATGGCGGGGCGCCCAGGGGGGAGGGCCGCCCCCTATCGCCTCTCGGTGAGCACCCGGGGACCAGCCTCCGTGATCGCCACCGTGTGTTCCGCGTGGGCTGCTCGGGAGCCGTCGGAGGTGCGCAGGGTCCAGCCGTCGTCGGCCTCGTAGTAGGTGTCCTGGCCGCTCGCGATCAGCATGGGTTCGATGGCGAGGACCATGCCGGGGCGCAACGGAAGACCCCGGCCGGGGCGTCCCTCGTTCGGGACCTCGGGGTCCTCGTGCATCCTGCGTCCCACGCCGTGGCCGCCGAAGCCCTGCGGGATGCCGTATCCGGCCGTACGGCAGACCGTGCCGACGGCGTGGGCGATGTCGCCGATGCGGTTGCCCACGACGGCCGCAGCGACGCCCGCCGCCAGGGCCCGCTCGGCCGCGTCGATCAGCCGCACGTCCGCCGGGCGCGGACGGCCCACCACGAGGCTCAGCGCCGAGTCGCCGGCCCAGCCGTCCAGTACGGCGCCGCAGTCGACCGAGAGCAGGTCGCCGTCGCGCAGCCGGTAGCGGGTCGGGATGCCGTGCACGATCGCGTCGTTCACGGAGGCGCAGATCACCGCCGGGAAGGGGGTCGGGGCGAAGGAGGGGCGGTAACCGAGGAACGGCGAGGACGCCCCGGCCTCGCGGAGCACCTCCCGCGCCACCTCGTCCAGTTCCAGCAGCGAGACGCCGACGTCCGCGGTCTGCCGTACGGCCGTCAGGGCCCGCGCGACGACCTGGCCCGCCGCGTGCATCGCGTCGATCGACGTGTTCGTCTTCAGTTCCATCATGCCAATTACTATACCGGTATTTAAATGGGCCTCATGGAGGTGGCCGGTATTAGAATGGGTGACATGGTGCGCACCCCCCTCACCCCCGAAGAGCGCGAACGCGGCGAACGGCTCGGCCGGATGCTGCGTGAGGCGCGCGGCGACCGGAGCATGCCCGAGGTCGCTGCCGCGGCGGGTGTCTCGGCCGAGACGCTCCGCAAGATCGAGACGGGTCGGGCGCCGACCCCGGCGTTCTTCACCGTGGCCGCGCTCGCCGGAGTCCTCGGGCTGTCGATGGACGAGTTGGTCGCGCGGTGCGCGCTGGTCGTCGCGTGACGTGAGGGGGCCGCGCACTGCCGGAAAACCGCGCGTAGCAGAGCCGTAACACGACTGGTGTTGCCTGGCGGCCGAAGTGCTGGCGGTCGGGCGGGGGCTGGGCGATGGTGGTGGATCAACTCCCAAGTCGGGTACGGGAGTTTGCGGGCTACCTGGACGGTCTGCTGGCGCGCCTGGATCCGCGGGAGGGCTGGAGCGGAGTCTTCTGGCAGCGCGACCCCGACGGCATGCGGGCCTGCCTCGACGGACGCGAGGTGCCACCGTGGGACGTGGTGGACGCACTGCTGCAGGACCTCGCGGCGGTGTACGGCAGCGCTGCCGCGGACGCCGAGCGGGAGCGCGCCCGAGCCCTGTACCGGGCCGCACTCGACGCGTACGACGCCCGTCCCGGCGCGCGCGAGACCCTGGCCGACCGCCTCGACGTCATGCTCCGCGAACAGCGCTACGCCGCGGACCGCCAGGCCGAACTGGCCCGCCTGCTCTCCGCGGACGCCTCCGGCGCGGACTCCGACGCCCACCGCCTCGACCTCGCCTGGGCCCGCGACGACCACGCCCGCGCTTCGGCCAGGTGCGCCGAACTCCGGGCACGGTTGGCGGAGTTGGACCGGCGGGTGGTGGCGGGCGAGCAGGCGGCGGGTGCGCGGGGGTGGCCGACCGCGGGACGGGGCCACGTGGCCGCCGGGCCCGGTACGGGCGGCGAGTCCGGTCCTGTGCGCGAGCCCGTGCCCGCCGAGCCGGGACCGGCGCGATCCGCCGCACCCCCCACCCTGGACACCCCGCACACCCCACCCGTCCCCACCGCCGCAGTCCCGGCGTCACCTCCCACGTCACCCACTCCGGAACCGTCCCCCGCCCCAGTCACCCCCGCCACCCCCGCCGGCGCCCGCAAACGCCGCCGCGGCAGTGCCCGTTTCGCCGGGATGGCCGAGGACGTCGGCGCGCCCGTCGCCGTACCGCGGGCCGCGGTACGGCCGCCGCGCGGGGCCCGGTTCGCCAGGGGGGCGGACGAGGCCGTCGAGGCGCCGCCGGTGCGGGGCGAGGAGGCGGACGGGGGTGCCGGCGTGGCCGTCGCCGGTGCCGTCGAGCGGCTTGCGCGGCTGCGCGCCGATGGCCGTACCGGCGAGGCGCACGTGCTGCTGGTCGAGGTCGCCCGGTGGGCCCCCGCCCGTTTTCCCCTCCTCGCCGACGCCCTGCGCCGAGCCGGGCTCGGGGCCGACTGGGCGACGCTGCTGTGGGAGGCCGCCTCCCTGCCCGTCGAACGGCTCGTCGGTGTCGCCGATGCGCTGGCCGCCGCCGGACGGGACGCCGACGGGCGGCAACTGCTGCGGCAGGGTGTGGCCCGGCCGGCGGAGCAGGTCGGTGTGGCCGTGCTGCGGCTGGCGGACGAGGGGCGGCGACGGGAGGCCGGGGCGCTGCTGGACGCCTGTGTACGGGTGCGGACGGCGGAGGAGGCCGCCCGGGCCGTCGGGCCCGAGCCGCGCCGCCTCGTGCCCCTGCTGCTGGCGGCCGCCCGCGCCGTCTCCGAGGAGCGCTACTGGGACGTCGTACACGCCCTGCGCGTCGTCGGGCACACCCCGTGACCGATGCCCCTCGTCTTCATCCCGGTCTGCACCGCTTCACCCCGGCCGACCGGCTCAGCGGCTCACCCACCGGAGTGTGAAACATGATCGACTCCGCGGGTTGACGACGATGGTCTTGGCAAGGGCCTCCAGGAGGCTTACTTTCGTCCCTCTACGGTCTGTTCTACGGGCGTAGAGGCTCTGACGTCCCGTCGAAGGAGCAGCTCATGGCCAACGTCGTACGCGCCGCACTGGTCCAGGCCACCTGGACCGGCGACACCGACTCCATGGTGGCGAAGCACGAGGAGCACGCCCGTGCGGCGGCTCGGCAGGGTGCCAAGGTCATCGGGTTCCAGGAAGTCTTCAACGCGCCCTACTTCTGCCAGGTCCAGGAGCCGGAGCACTACCGCTGGGCGGAGCCGGTGCCCGACGGGCCGACGGTGCGTCGTATGCGGGACCTCGCCCGCGAGACCGGCATGGTGATCGTCGTGCCGGTCTTCGAGGTCGAGCAGTCCGGCTTCTACTACAACACCGCCGCCGTGATCGACGCCGACGGCAGCTACCTCGGCAAGTACCGCAAGCACCACATCCCGCAGGTCAAGGGCTTCTGGGAGAAGTACTACTTCAAACCCGGCAATCTCGGGTGGCCCGTCTTCGACACCGCCGTGGGGCGGATCGGCGTCTATATCTGCTACGACCGGCACTTCCCGGAAGGCTGGCGGCAACTCGGGCTCAACGGGGCCCAGTTGGTCTACAACCCGTCGGCCACCCACCGCGGGCTGTCCGCCTACCTGTGGCAGCTGGAGCAGCCCGCCGCGGCCGTCGCCAACGAGTACTTCGTCGCCGCCATCAACCGGGTGGGCCAGGAGGAGTACGGCGACAACGACTTCTACGGGACCAGTTACTTCGTCGATCCACGCGGGCAGTTCGTCGGCGAGGCCGCGAGCGACAAGTCCGAGGAACTCCTCGTCCGCGACCTCGACTTCGGCCTGATCGACGAAGTGCGGCAGCAGTGGGCCTTCTACCGCGACCGCCGCCCCGACGCCTACGAAGGACTGGTGCAGCCGTGAACGACCTCTACTCCCGTCACCGCCAGGTCCTGCCCGACTGGCTCGCCCTCTACTACGACGAGCCGATCGAGATCACCCACGGCGAGGGCCGCCACGTCTGGGACTCCGCCGGCAACAAGTACCTGGACTTCTTCGGCGGCATCCTGACCACGATGACCGCCCACGCGCTGCCCGAGGTCACCAAGGCCGTCAGTGAGCAGGCCGGACGGATCATCCACTCGTCCACGCTCTACCTCAACCGGCCGATGGTCGACCTCGCCGAGCGCATCGCCCAGGTGAGCGGCATCCCGGACGCCCGCGTCTTCTTCACCACCTCCGGCACCGAGGCCAACGACACCGCTCTGCTGCTCGCCACCGCCCACCGGCGCAGCAACACCGTCCTGGCGATGCGCAACAGCTACCACGGACGCTCCTTCAGCGCGGTCGGCATCACCGGCAACCGGAGCTGGTCCCCGACCTCGCTGTCCCCGCTGCAGACCCTGTACGTGCACGGCGGGGTACGCACCCGGGGGCCGTTCGCCGAGCTGGACGACCGCGCGTTCACGGACGCGTGCGTGGCCGACCTGCGCGACCTGCTCGGGCACACCCGGCCGCCCGCCGCCCTGATCGCCGAACCCATCCAGGGCGTCGGCGGTTTCACCTCCCCGCCCGACGGCCTCTACGCCGCCTTCCGCGAGGTCCTGCAGGAACACGGGATCCTGTGGATCGCCGACGAGGTGCAGACCGGCTGGGGCCGCACTGGCGAGCACTTCTGGGGCTGGCAGGCGCACGCCCGCAGCGGTCCGCCGGACATCGTCACCTTCGCCAAGGGCATCGGCAACGGCATGTCCATCGGCGGGGTGATCGCCCGCGCCGAGATCATGAACTGCCTGGACGCCAACAGCATCTCGACGTTCGGCGGCACCCAGATCACCATGGCGGCCGGTCTCGCCAACCTCACCTACCTCCTGGAGCACGACCTGCAGGGCAACGCCCGCCGGGTCGGCGGGCTGCTCATCGAGCGGCTGCGGGCCGTCGCCGCCCAGCTGCCCGGCGTGCGCGAGGTGCGCGGCCGGGGACTGATGATCGGCGTCGAGCTGGTCAGGCCCGGTACGGACGAGGCCGATCCACGGGCGGCCTCGGCCGTCCTGGAGGCGGCCCGCGAAGGCGGCCTGCTCATCGGCAAGGGCGGCGGCCACGACACCAGCGCCCTGCGCATCGCCCCGCCGCTGTCGCTGACCGTCGCGGAGGCCGAGGAGGGCGCGGCGATCCTCGAACGCGCGCTGCGGAGCACGTTCTAGAGCCGCCCGGGGAGTACGGACGAGAGAGCAGGGGTACGGCCATGACCATCACCTCGGAGACCCGGTACGGCTGGGAACCCGTGCTCTCCGTCCGCCAGGTGCTGTCCCTGGAACGGGTCCTGGCCGGGGAGCCCGAGGTGGTGGCCGGTGCCGGCCAGCTCGACCGGCCGGTGCGCTGGGTGCACGTCGCCGAGGCGGCCGACGTCGGGGTGATGCTCAGCGGCGGCGAGATGGTGCTGACCACCGGCGTGCTCCTGGCCGGTGACGAGGCCAAGCAGGCCGAGTACGTCCAGTCGCTGCACCGGGCCGAGGCCGCCGCCGTCGTCCTCGGTCTCGGGCGGGCCTTTCCCGCGCCGCCCGAGGTGATGCGGCGGGCCGCCGAGCGGTGCGGGCTGCCCATGGTGGTTCTGCACCGGCCCTCCCCGTTCGCCGAGCTGACCGAGGAGGTCCAGTCCCGGCTGGTGCGGCGGAAGTTCGCCGCCGTCAGCCTCTCGGAGGCCGTCCGCACCGCGCTGACCGCGCTGATCACCGCAGGCGCACCGCTCGGCCGGCTGCTCGACGAGGTCGCCCGGCACAGCGGCTGCCCGGTCGTCGTCACCAACCTCGCCCATCGCGTCCTCGCCACGGCGGGGGAGCGCTCCGCGGTGGACGACGTGCTGCGCGACTGGGAGCGGATCGCCCGGCAGGCCGGCGGCACGGGCGGCGACGGCTGGATCAGCGCCGAACTGGGCGGGCGCGGGGAGCGCTGGGGCCGGCTGCTGCTGTGCGGCTACCGGGGCGACGCGGCCAGCGGACGGCTGCTCGCCGACCGGGCCGCCGAGGCACTCGTCCTGCACCGCATGCTCGGCGGCGGCTCCGCGCGGACCTGGGAGGAGCAGTCCGCGCAGAGCCTGCTGACCGACCTCGTCTCCGGCGTCGTACCGGCCCGCAACCTGCTGCCCAGGGCCCGCGCGGCCGGACTGCCGGTCAACCGCCGCACCTTCGTGCCGCTCGTCGTCCTCGACCGCACTCCCGGGCAACTCGATCGCGTACTGCGCCTGTTGGGGCTGTCCGGGCTCGTCGCCGAACTCGCCGACGGGGCGGCCGCCGTGCTGCTCAGCCTCGCCCGGGACCAGGACGCCGAGGCCCTCACCGGCCACTTCGCGGCCCGGCTGCGCGTCGGAACGCCGGCCGTGGTGGCCGCCGCCGATGCCCGTACCGCGTGGGACGACGTACCCGCCGGGCTGCGCGAGGCCCGCCATGTCGCCGACGCCGTCGCCGGCTGCGCCCACGCCCTCGACCTGCCGGCCGTGGTCCGGCTCAGGGACGTCCATCTGCGCGGACTGGTCCGGCTGCTGCGCGACGACCCGCAGGTGCAGTCCTTCGCCGAACGCGAGCTGGACGGGCTGCTGTGCGCGGCCGACCCGGAGCTGCTGAACGTGCTGCGGACCTACCTCGCGACCGGCCGCAACAAGTCCCGCACCGCCCAGCTCCACCACGTCTCCCGGCCCGCCCTCTACCGCCGCCTGGAGGCGATACAGGTCCGCCTCGGCGTCGACCTGGACGATTTCGAGGCGGCGGCCTCCGTACACATCGCGCTCCTCGCGCACGATGCGCAACAGCGGTGAAACACTCGACGACCTGGGAAAACGGTGGTGAAACATGGGCCTGCGAACGCGTGACACGGTGGCACGCCCACGGCCCGCAGACGTGACACGCTGCCACTCAAACGCTCCCTCGGGGCTTTCTAGGCTCACGGCACACCGAGCTACCGGAGGTCCCGATGAGCCGAGTGATCCGCGCCGCCCTGTTCCAGACCGCCTGGACCGGCGACAAGGAATCCATGATCCAGGTCCACGAGCAGGCCGCCCGCGACGCCGCCGCACAGGGCGCCCGAGTCCTCTGCTTCCAGGAGCTGTTCTACGGCCCCTACTTCTGCCAGGTCCAGGACAAGGCCTTCTACGAGTACGCCGAGCGGATCCCCGAGGGTCCGACCGTCCAGCGCTTCCAGAGCCTCGCCCGCGAGCTGGGCATCGTCCTCGTCCTGCCGATGTACGAGGAGGAGCAGCCTGGCGTGCTGTACAACACCGCCGCCGTGATCGACGCGGACGGCTCCTACCTCGGCAAGTACCGCAAGACCCACATCCCCCAGGTGCAGGGGTTCTGGGAGAAGTTCTACTTCCGCCCCGGCAACAGCGGCTGGCCCGTCTTCGACACGGCCGTCGGGAGGATCGGCGTCTACATCTGCTACGACCGCCACTTCCCGGAGGGCTGGCGGGCGCTCGGCCTCGCCGGCGCCGAGATCGTCTTCAACCCCTCGGCCACCTCGCGCGGCCTGTCCCGCTACCTCTGGCAGCTGGAACAGCCGGCGGCGGCCGTCGCCAACGAGTACTTCGTCGGCGCGATCAACCGGGTCGGCGTGGAGGACCTCGGCGACAACGACTTCTACGGCACCACGTACTTCGTGGACCCCGAGGCCCGGTTCGTCGGCGAGCCGGCGAGCGACAAGGAGACCGAACTCGTCGTCCGCGACCTGGACCTGGCCACACTCCGCGAGGTCCGCGACCGCTGGCAGTTCTACCGCGACCGGACGCCGGGGGCGTACACACCGCTGACCGCGCCCTGACCGCAGCCGAGTGACCGAGGGAGCAGCATGAGCAGCCGTACCGTCATCCGTGGTGGTCTCGTCATCACCGCGTCGGACGAGATCCACGCCGACGTCCTGATCGAGGACGGCCGCATCGCCGCCCTCGCCGCCTCCGGCACGACCGCCGCCACGGCGTTCACCGCCGAGAGGGTCATCGACGCCACCGGGAAGTACGTCATCCCGGGCGGCGTCGACGCGCACACCCACATGGAGCTGCCGTTCGGCGGGACCTTCGCCTCCGACACCTTCGAGACCGGCACCCGGGCCGCCGCCTGGGGCGGTACGACGACGATCGTCGACTTCGCGGTGCAGAGCGTCGGCCACACCCTGCGCGAGGGCCTGGACACCTGGCACGCCAAGGCCGAGGGCAACTGCGCGATCGACTACGCCTTCCACATGATCGTCTCCGATGTCAACGACGAGACGCTGAAGGAGATGGACCTGCTGGTGGAGGAGGGGGTGACCTCCTTCAAGCAGTTCATGGCGTATCCGGGCGTGTTCTACAGCGACGACGGACAGATCCTGCGCGCCATGCAGCGCTCCGCCGAGAACGGCGGACTGATCATGATGCACGCCGAGAACGGCATCGCGATCGATGTGCTGGTCGCACAGGCGCTGGCCCGGGGCGAGACCGATCCCCGCTACCACGGCGAGGTCCGCAAGGCCCTGCTGGAGGCCGAGGCCACCCACCGGGCCATCCGGCTCGCCCAGGTCGCGGGCGCGCCCCTGTACGTCGTGCACGTCTCGGCGACGGAGGCGGTGGCCGAGCTGGCCCGCGCCCGCGACGAGGGGCTGCCCGTCTTCGGCGAGACGTGTCCGCAGTATTTGTTCCTGTCCACCGACAACCTCGCCGAGCCGGACTTCGAGGGCGCGAAGTACGTGTGCAGCACGCCCCTGCGGCCCAAGGAGCATCAGGCCGCGCTCTGGAAGGGCCTGCGCACCAACGACCTCCAGGTGGTCTCCACCGACCACTGCCCGTTCTGCTTCGTGGGCCAGAAGGAGCTGGGCCGCGGCGACTTCTCGAAGATCCCCAACGGTCTGCCGGGCGTCGAGAACCGTATGGACCTGCTGCACCAGGCCGTCCTCGACGGACACCTCACCCGCCGCCGCTGGATCGAGATCGCCTGCGCCACTCCGGCCCGGATGTTCGGCCTGTACCCGAAGAAGGGCACCATCGCCCCGGGCGCCGACGCCGACGTAGTCATCTACGACCCGCACGCCGAACAGGTCATGTCGGCGGCCACCCACCACATGAACGTCGACTACTCGGCCTACGAGGGCAGGCGGACCACCGGCCGGGTCGAGACCGTGCTCTCGCGCGGTGTGCCCGTCATCACCGAGCGGGAGTACACCGGACACGCCGGCCACGGTGTCTACACCCCGCGCTCCACCTGTCAGTACCTCAACTAGGAGTGGCGCCCATGGACTTCGGACTCGTCCTGCAGACCGACCCGCCGGCCTCCCGCGTCGTCAGTCTGATGAAACGTGCCGAGCGCAACGGCTTCCGGTACGGCTGGACCTTCGACTCCGCCGTGCTGTGGCAGGAACCGTTCGTGATCTACAGCCAGATCCTCGCCAACACGCAGAGACTGACGGTCGGCCCGATGGTCACCAACCCGGGCACCCGCACCTGGGAGGTCACCGCCTCCACCTTCGCCACCCTCAACGACATGTTCGGCAACCGCACCGTGTGCGGCATCGGCCGCGGCGACTCCGCGATGCGCGTCGCGGGCCGCAAACCGAACACCCTGGCCCGCATCAGCGAGGCGATGAAGGTCATCCGCGCCCTCGGCCGGGGCGAGGAGGCCGACCTCGGCGGCACGAAGATCCGTTTCCCGTGGATCAAGCCCGGCGCCCAACTCCCGGTGTGGATGGCCGCGTACGGCCCCAAGGCGCTGCAGATGACCGGTGAGGAGGCCGACGGCTTCATCCTCCAGCTCTCCGACCCGTACCTGACCCAGTACATGGTCAAGGCGGTCAAGGACGCGGCGGTGGCCGTGGGCCGTGACCCGTCCGAGGTGACGATCTGCGTCGCCGCCCCGGCGTACGTCACCGAGGACGACTCGCCCGAGGCGCTCGCCCACGCCCGCGAGCAGTGCCGCTGGTTCGGCGGCATGGTCGGCAACCACGTCGCCGACCTCGTCGCCAAGTACGGCGAGCACTCCACGCAGGTCCCCGACGCGCTCACCGACTACATCAAGGCACGGGAGGGCTACGACTACGCCCACCACGGGCGTGCCGACAACCCCGACACCGCGTTCGTGCCCGACGAGATCGTGGACCGCTTCTGCGTCATCGGCCCCGCCGAGAAGCACATCGAGAAACTGAAGGCACTGCGCGAGCTGGGCGTCGACCAGTTCGCGGTGTACGACATGCACGACGCCCAGGAAGCCACCATCGACGCCTACGGCTCCCGGGTGATCCCCGCAGTCAACTCCTGACCCCCGCCCCCCTGTTGGTCTCCCCTCCCCGCTCGCCCCGGGGAGGGGCCGGTGCCCGCACGGCCTCTTCCGACCCCTCTCCTCTGATTGGCCTGCCCATGACCGACACCGCTCCCACGGCCATACCGTCGTCCACCCAAGTCACCCTCCCCGACGGCCGGGTGGAGATCGCCCCCGACGCCCCGCCGCCCAGCGGACCGTACGCCAACGAGGACCTGCTCCCGGTTCCCACGGCACGGCGCACCTGGACGACGTACAACTTCTCGGCCCTGTGGGTCGGCATGGCCCACAACACCGCGTCCTGGACCCTCGCCTCCGGACTGATCGCCGTCGGGATGGACTGGAAACAGGCGGTGTTCACCATCGCCCTGGCCAACCTGATCGTCCTCGTCCCGATGCTGCTCACCGGGCACGCGGGCCCCAAGTACGGCATTCCCTTCCCGGTCTTCGCCCGCGCCTCCTTCGGGGTGCGCGGCGCCAACCTGCCCGCCGTCGTACGGGCGTTGGTGGCGTGCGGCTGGTTCGGCATCCAGACCTGGATCGGCGGCGAGGCGATCTACTTCCTCGCCGGCAAGCTGATCGGCGACAGCTGGTCGGGCGTCGCGCACATCGGCGGCTACGCCTGGACCATGTGGCTGTCCTTCGCGGTGTTCTGGCTCCTCCAGGTGGCGATCATCTACCGGGGCATGGAGACGATCCGCCGTTTCGAGAACTGGGCGGCGCCGTTCGTGATCGTCGGCGCGCTGGTGATGCTGGGGTGGATGAGCAGCAAGGCCGGTGGCCTCGGCCCGCTCTTCGACCAGCCGTCGAAGCTCGGCTGGGGCGGCGACTTCTGGAAACTGTTCTGGCCGTCCCTGATGGGCATGATCGGCTTCTGGTCCACACTGTCCCTGAACATCCCCGACTTCACGCGCTACGGCAGGAGCCAGAAGGCCCAGACCTGGGGCCAGGCACTCGGCCTGCCCACGACGATGACCCTGTTCGCCTTCCTGTCCGTCCTGGTGACGTCCGGCTCGCAGGCGGTGTACGGCAAACCCGTGTGGGACCCGGTCCAGCTGGCGGCGAAGACGGACAACGCCGTCGGCCTGCTCTACGCACTGGTCACGGTCCTGGTGGCCACGCTCTCGGTGAACATCGCGGCCAACCTGGTCTCCCCGGCCTTCGACTTCTCCAACGTGGCGCCCAGGAGGATAAGTTTCCGCACCGGCGCGCTCATCACGGCGATCCTCGCGGTCCTGATCTTCCCCTGGAAGCTGTATTCCGACCCGCAGGGCTACATCTTCACCTGGCTCGGCCTGGTCGGCGGTCTGCTCGGCACGGTCGCGGGCATCCTCGTCGCCGACTACTGGTTCCTGCGCCGCACCCGCCTGGACCTCGCCGACCTGTACCGCGCGGGCGGCCGCTACTGGTACGCGGGCGGCTGGAACTGGCGGGCGGTCGTCGCCTTCCTCGCCGGTGGCGTCCTCGCGATGGGCGGCGCCAGCTTCAAGCCCCTGATCGACGGCCGCCCCATCCCGGCGCTGTCGTCCCTCGCGGACTACGGCTGGGCGGTGGGCCTCGGCACGTCGATGGTGCTGTACCTGGGCCTGACGCTCCTGACGGGCCGGCGGGCCGTATAGGCGAGAAGCAGGGGGCGGGCGGTCAACAGGACCGTGCCTTCCCGGTGCTCACCCGGACTGCCCGCCCCCGAGCGCGCCGACCGCGGCCCGTGCCGCCTTGATGGCCCCCTGGTTGATCTCGTCCGTACCGGGGGCCTTCTTCGTCTCGAAGTCGCTGCCGTTGTAGGTGACGATCACCAGGGCGTTGGAGACCCGGACCATCACCACGCCCTCGCGGGTCTGCTGCTTGTCCTCGGTGGTGAGGTTGACGACGGAGTAGGCGCTGTCCCCGAGCCCGGGCACCGCCCCGCCGCCGCTCTTCGCGGTGACCCGCTGCTGGTACTCCTGCTCCGCCTCCTGGTTCGACGCGCTGACCTCGAACGACACATCGAGCCAGCGGTAGTCGTACCCCTTCAGGGCGTTCCAGGAGCAAGTGCGACGCAGCTTGGTGTCCGTCGACGGGATCTCCTTTCCCGCCGTCTTCGCGGCGGGCACCAGAGCCGTGATCGTGGCCGTGGGCATGCTCGTACAGGGCGCGGGCGCGGTGCTGTACGTCTTCGCCGAGGCGGCGGACGACGGTTCGGAGGAGTCCGAGGAGGAGGACCGAGTGGGCGTGTTCTGGGCCGCCTGGTGACCGCCGGCGGCGGCCGGCGCGGCGGGCCCGGATGTCAGTGCCCAGCCGGCGCAGGCGAGGACCGCGACCGGCGACAGCCGAGCGGTGAGGGCGAGCGGCAGAGGAAGAGAACGCACGGCGCACTTCTCGTGGGGGAGGGGGTGCGGAAGGGGTCCGCATGGTGGACGGGGACGTCAGTGTCACACGAGTGTCTGTGGGGCGGAAGTGCCAACGCGCTGCGTACCCGACCGGTCACGGCAGCACGTTCACGACGTACTGCTCTGCCCGTTATGCACCTCCAGCCAGCGGCGGGCGCCGACTTCGCTGGGGTACTCGCGCACAGTGGCATACGCGACGAACCAGCCGACGCACCACGCGGCCACGATCGGCATGACGGGAGCGAGGACCAGCACCAGACCGCGTCCGGTCACCGACAGACCCGGGGCACGTGTCTTGTGAGCGCTCATGGCCGCGAGACTGTCCGCAGGACTGGGCGGATCGAGCAGGCCCGCGCGATGATCCCGGCGCTGCTTCAGCCATCCCCAGACCACGGCCACGCACGACCCGGCGGCCTGTACCCAGTTCGACGCCGTACGCGCGGTCGGCGACCACTGGCTGGTGAACCCGCCGTAGAGACTCAACGCGAAGAAGACCAGGAAGGCCGCCGCGACGAGCAGGCCGAAGGCGAGCCTGGCGCGGCGCAGCCAGTAGCGCGTGCCACGCCCGTACCAGGTGGTGCCCAGCCGGGGCAGGGACGGGATCTCGGCGTGACCTCGTGCGGCACCCCTCTCAGAAGATGCTCTTGACGCCATGCCAGATGTCCTTCCCGAGCCGTCCGACGTCTTTTCCGGTGTTCTGCAGGACGTGGCCGGTGCCTACGGCCACCCCGCCGATCACACCGTGGTCGTGAATGTCCTCGCTCCAGTGCTCGTGCAGGGAGTGGTCGATGATGCCGGTCGCGATGACGGCTGCCCCCACGCCCACCGCGGCAACCGCCGCGGCCGGTGCCTCGGCCGGCAGGAGAGCACTCGCCACCACCGCGCCCGCGACCAGACCGCCGACGTTCGCGCCCTCGTCGGTGGCGACGGAGCGCTGCCAGGACCATCCCTTGTCATGGTCGCCGGAAGCCTCCAGCAGTCCACATGTGCCGGCCGCGGCGATGTCCAGGACGGGAAGTTCCCGCAGGACGTCCGGCAGTGCCTCGAGGCCCTTGCCCAGGCGCAGCGCGTCCGCGGCATCGGCCAGCTTGACGTTCAAGGCGCGGTCGTACGGCAGACTGGTGCTGCCGTTGTCGGCGCGGGCGATGTCCTCCTCCAGCGCGTCGACCTTGGTGACCGCGTCGCGGTAGGCGCTCTTGGCGGGGAGATCGTCGGGCATCTTGCGGCCCTGCTGCTGGAACACCTTGCGCTCGGCGCGGAGTTGCTTCTTGGCGGCCTGCTCCTCGGCCTTGGCCGCGTCGATGTGCTTGCGTGCCTCGATGCCGCCCGCGCGGGCGTCCTCGGCGTCATAGGCGTACAGCGTGCGCAGGGCGTCGGCGAGGGTGAGTTTGTCCGACGTGGACACCGGCTCCTTCGCCGTCGCCTGTGCGTACAGGTCCTGCAACTGCTTCGCCGCCGTCAGCCGCGCGTGCTGCGCCGTGTGCAGGATCTCGGTTCGCGCCTTGGTGTATTCGTTCATCGCGGAGGCGGCCTTCTGGTCGTCCGCGCTGGGAGGGTTCGCCGTCATGATCGGCAGCGGTGCACCCTTGGCGTCCGTCGCCACGCCTTTGCCTGCCGCGATGTGCTGCGCGTTGTGCAGCGCCGTCTCGCACGTGGACAGCGCGTTGGCCAGCGTGTCCAGGATCCCGCCCGCCCCGTCCACCAGCTCGGCGAAGCCGGCGGCGGCCACCGCGTCCTCGCTCCACTTGCCGCGAAAGGACTCGGCCGCGTCGCCCTTCCAGCTCGCGTCATCCGCCAGCTTGTCCACGGCGCTGCTGAGCGGCTTGACGATGCCGTCCAGTTTGTCCTTGGCGTTCTTGTACGTGTCGGCCATCGTGTGCAGTCCGCCGATGTCACCGCCGACCCAGCTGTCGCTCATCAGCCCTCATCCGGCATCAGGTCTTCGAACACGCCGTGGACGTCCACGTCGTGCCGGTGGAAGGAGTTGCGCGCGTACACGGCTTTGTCCCCGTGGTCGTCCATCCGGTCCGCGAGAAGGTCATGCAGAGAGATGATGAGATCGGAGACTTCCTTGATCGCCGAGTCGAGACCCGCATCGCCTCCGCTCACCACGGGCGGCGCCACGTCGGGATGCAGCTTCCGGTAGTTGCCGGCCTCGTCGTGGAAGGTCTTCGCCAAGGTGGACAGATCATCGTAGATGACCTTGAAGTCGGCCGTCACCGGCGCACCTCCCGCGCGTAGGCGGCCAGGTCCTGCGGCCGCCAGTTGGATTCTTCGGGCGCGACCCGCGGGTCCAGCAGGACGGTGACGCCCTGCTCGAGGACTCCCTCGGCCAGCGGGCCGAGCGAGCCGGCCACCCACGGCTGTGCATCGCCGAGCGTGTCCACCAGCTTCTCCAGCTCGGTGAAGGCGAAGGCCACCGTGCCGTGCGCCGGATGATCGAAGAGCTCGAAGACGACGAAGGGAACCCGCGCCGGGCGGCCGTCCGTGCCCGTCCCGGCGACGGACCTCGGATGCGCGGGTACGAACACCGGCGTGTGGTACGCGGGCACCCCGGGCTTGGGGCCCGGCCGGTCGTCCGCGGCCGGTCGTGGCGGCGGCGCCGCCTCCACCAGGTCCAGAAGCGCCGAACGACCCGCATCCGGAGCCAGCTGCGGAAGGTCCCGTCCCTGCGGATCCGGTTCTATGAAGTCGTGCAGCCGCGAACGTATCGGCGCCTCCACCCCCGTCACCTCTTCCCCGTGGTTTCGCGTGGCCGTTGGGCTCGACCACGTTAGCCAGCGGTCAACGGGGCAAATCCGGCTTTGTCGGGGTGGAGGAGCCGACGTACACGGAACCCATACGACCGTTTGGTCCGGGGGAGAGCAGCCCTTGACCTGTTGCTGAACCGACGCTTCCGGATCGCGCGGGGCTAGGGCACCCGCGCCGTCCACTCCGGCGACATGAACTTGCTCCGCGCCAGCTCCTCGGCGCGCCCCAGCTCCTCGTCCGTGATCTTGCTTCGCACCAGGCCGTACCGGGCGCGGAAGGACTCGATCATCCGGTCGATGACAGCTTCACGGGGCAGCCCGGTCTGCCGTCTGAGCGGATCGACCCGTTTCTTCGCGCTCGCCGTCCCCTTGTCGGACAGCTTCTCCCGGCCGATGCGCAGCACCTCCAGCATTTTGTCGGCGTCGATGTCGTACGACATGGTCACGTGATGCAGGACGGCTCCCGGGCCGCCGTCCGGTCCCACGATCCGCTTCTGTGCCGCGCCCGCGATCTTGCCCTGCTCGGTCGCGATGTCGTTCAGCGGCTGGTACCAGGCCCGGATCCCCATGTCGCCGAGGGCACCGAGCACCCAGTCGTCCAGATAGGCGTAGCTGTCCTGGAAGGACAGACCCTGGACGAGGGACTCGGGCACCGACAGCGAGTAGGTGATCGTATTGCCCGGCTCCACGAACATCGCGCCGCCGCCAGAGATCCGCCGCACCACCTCGATGCCGTGCCGTGCGGCCCCCTCGGCGTCCACCTCGTTGCGCAGCGACTGGAAGCTGCCGATGATCACCGCCGGGGCGCCCCACTCCCACACCCTGAGCGTCGGCGGGCGCCGGCCCGCCGCGACCTCGGTGGTCAGCACCTCGTCCAGCGCCATGTGCAGCGCGGGCGGCTGCGGGCTCTCGTGGATCAGCTGCCAGTCGTAGTCCGTCCAGTCCGTGGCGAGCGCGAGCGCCCGGCGCACCGCGATGCCGACGCCCTCCGAGGTCAGGCCGTACATCACCGTCCCCTCGGGGAGTGCCGCCTCGATCCGCGCCGCGAGGCCCGCCGCGTCGGTGTCCGCCGGGGTGCCCTCCAGCGCGCTGTTCACGGCGGCCAGCGCCTCGTCGGGTTCCAGGAAGAAATCGCCCGCCACGCGCACGTGCCGCAGTACGCCGTCCTCGGCCTCCACGTCCACGACGACGAGCTTGCCACCGGGCACCTTGTACTCACCGTGCACCGCCTGGACCTCCGTTCTCCCGTACGAGATCAACGGCCCGGCCTGCCGCCCTGTTCCCCGGACGGCGATCACGCTCGTACGATCACCCGTTCGGGGCATACCGGCCGAGGTCGGCGCCGCGGGGCGTCTCGAGAGACGGGTGCGTCTCGGCCGGGTTCCGGGTTCCGGGGTCAACTCCGTTGCGGCATGGCCGGGTTGAGCACTTCTGCCTGGATGTTCGTCATCCATGTGCCCGACGTTCACCCGGGGTGTGTGGGTAGCCTGCTGCCGATCCACCGAACCGCCGGCGGGACCGGTCGACGCGCGCGAACATCGAGGTGAGAGATGCAGTTCACCACCCGACCCACGCTCCAAGGATCCTTCGGAATGGTGTCCTCCACCCACTGGCTGGCCTCCCAGTCGGCGATGGCGGTCCTGGAGGGCGGCGGCAACGCCTTCGACGCCGCCGTGGCCGGAGCGTTCGTGCTGCACGTGGTGGAGCCGCACCTGAACGGACCGGCCGGCGAGGTGCCGATCCTGCTCGCCCCGGCGGGCGGTGACGCGCGCGTGCTCTGCGGGCAGGGCGTGGCCCCGGCCGGCGCCACGGTCGCCCACTACCGGGGGCTGGGTCTGGACCTCGTACCCGGCACCGGGCCGCTCGCCGCCGCCGTGCCCGGCGCCTTCGACGCCTGGCTGCTGCTCCTGCGCGACCACGGCACGAAGAGCCTCGACGACGTCCTGAAGTACGCGATCGGATATGCCGAACACGGGCACGCGCCCGTGGAGAAGCTCGGTGCGACCGTGGAGACCGTACGGGAGCTGTTCGAGACCGAGTGGACGTCGTCGGCGCGGATCTACCTGCCCGGCGGCCGTGCGCCGTGGCCCGGCGAGCACTTCCGCAACCCCGCCCTCGCCGCCACCTGGAAGCGGCTGCTGGCCGAGACCGCCGGTGCCGGCGACCGGGAGGCGCGGATCGACGCCGCGCGCGCGGTGTGGCGCTCGGGTTTCATCGCCGAGGCCCTGCTGCGCCAGTCCCGGCGGCCCACCCTGGACACCAGCGGCGAGCGGCACACCGGCACGCTCACCGAGGCGGACCTCGCGGGGTGGTCGGCGCGTTATGAGGCTCCGGTGACGTACGACTGGAACGGGTGGACCGTCTGCAAGGCCGGCCCCTGGAGCCAGGGCCCGGTCCTCCTCCAGCAACTCGCCCTGTTGCCGGCCGAGTTGCCCCCCTACGGCTCCGCCGAGTACGTCCATCTGCTGATCGAGAACTGCAAGCTCGCCATGGCCGACCGCGAGGCCTGGTACGGGGACGCGGCCGACGTGCCGCTCGCCGAGCTGCTGTCGGGCGACTACAACACCGGCCGACGCGGCCTGGTCGGCACCAAGGCCTCCCACGAGCTGCGGCCGGGCAGCCCCGGCGGACGCACCCCGCGGCTGCCCGCGCAGGCGTACGCGCGCGTGGAGACCGGCGAGCGCGGTTTCGACCCGATGGGCGCGGGCGAGCCGACCGTCGCGGAGTGCCGAGATGCGCCGGCCGTCGCCGAGTTCCCCGGCGCCCCGTACGTACCCGGCCGGCTGCACTCACCCGGCGAGCCGCACGTCGCCGGTGACGGCACGACCCGTGGCGACACCTGTCACCTGGACGTCGTCGACCGCTGGGGCAACATGATCGCGGCCACGCCCAGCGGCGGCTGGCTCCAGTCGAACCCGGTCGTGCCCGAGCTGGGCTTTCCGCTCGGCACGCGCCTGCAGATGGCCTGGCTGGAGGAGGGCCTGCCCAACTCCCTCACCCCGGGCCGTCGCCCGCGCACCACCCTCACCCCGTCCCTCGCGCTGCGCGACGGTGTGCCGGTCCTGGCGTTCGGCACGCCGGGCGGTGACCAGCAGGACCAGTGGCAGCTGCACTTCCTCCTAGCCGCAGCCCTGCGCGCCCCGGTCCGCGGCGGCCTCGACCTCCAAGGCGCCATCGACGCCCCGAACTGGCACAACGACAGCTTCCCGAGCTCTTTCTACCCGCGCGGCCGGCGCCCCGGCAGTGTGACCGTGGAGTCCCGGACGGACGCCGGGGTGATCGAGGAGCTGCGCCGCCGCGGCCACGACGTCACCGTCGGCCCCGCCTGGTCGGAGGGGCGCCTGTGCGCGGTGGCCCGGGATCCGGAGAGCGGCCTGCTGTCGGCGGCGGCGAACCCGCGCGGGATGCAGGGCTACGCCGTCGGCCGCTGACCGTGCGCATCGGAGTGGCGGCGGTGTGTGCCCGTGACGTCGCGGTGTGCGTGGCCCCTGTTCTTCATCCCGATTCCACCCGGTGTGCACCGGGCGGGCGGGGAATGTCAGTGGGGCATGTTCTCATGGACGCATGATCGAAGAGATGGAAACCATCGAGGAGTTTCTCAGTCACTGCTCGGCCGACGTGGAGGAAGCGGTGCGCAAGGCCGCCGCGGCCGAGATATTGCCCCGCTTCCGCTGCCTCACCGAGGACGACGTGGACCAGAAGAGCGGACCCCACGACCTGGTGACGGACGCCGACCGGCTCGCCGAGCTGCGGCTGACCGAGGAGCTTGGCGCGCTGCTGCCCGGCTCGGTCGTGGTCGGTGAGGAGGCGGTGCACGCCGACCCGGCGACGTACCAGGCGCTGCAGGGCGACGCACCGGTCTGGATCGTCGACCCGGTCGACGGCACCCGCCAGTTCGTGCACGGTGACGACGGGTTCTGCACCCTGATCGCGCTCGCCCACCGGGGCGTCGTCCTGGCCTCCTGGACCTATGCCGCGGCTCGCGACCAGATGGCCACCGCGGTCCGTGGCCAAGGCGCCTACCTCGACGGCGAGCGCCTGTTCGCGGGCCCGCCCGCACCCGGCCGGGACCTCGTCGTCGCCACGTCCCACCCGGACTACACCACCGACGAGGAGAAGCGCTCGCTGCGTGCCCTGTGGACCGACGGCGTCGCACCGCGCCCGTGCGGATCGGCGGGCCTGGAGTATCTCGCCATCGCCCGGGGCGAGTTGGACGCCGTCGCGTTCTCCTGGGAGGCCGCCTGGGATCACGCGGCCGGCCTGCTCCTGGTCGAGGAGGCGGGCGGCACGCACCTCACCCGCAGCGGCGAGCCGTTCCGCGTGACGGGCGGCAACACACTGCCGTTCACCGCCGCCCGCGACACCGTGACCGCCCGCCGGGTGGCCGACCTGCTGCGTACCACGGCCTGAAGCTCAGGGGACGCGCCGTGTGACCAACGGGCGTGCCGTACCGGACCTACCTGGCCTGGACCGCGCCCCACCGCGCTGGGGCCGGGTTCGACGTCGCCGGGGCTGTGTCCCGAGCCGCTCGGGCGGTATCCCGTATCCCAAGGACCGCGCCCCACCGGCCCGCCTCGGCTCACCCCCGTCGGCCCGCCGGCCTGCCCGCTCCCATGGGCTTGTCCGCTCCCGCCGGCTCCCCCGGCCTCCCGGCGACTTGGCTTCCCCGGCGACCTGGCCACTCAGCCTCCGGCTCCCGGGCCCCACCCTCCGGCTCCCGGTTCCCGGGCCCGGCCTCTGGATCACGCCTCACGGCCTCCCGGCTCCGGCCTCCCGGCTCCGGCTTCACGGCCCCGGCCTCCCGGCCCCGGTCTCCAACCCTCGGCCCGTCGGTCCCCAGCCTCTAACCCCCAGCCTCCAGCCCCCAGCCCGAAGGACTGTCAGCCCCCCGGCATATCCTGAACCCGAGTGGCCATCGGCTGACGAAGGGGTCCGAAGGTGCCGTCGATGCTCGATGCTGTCGTGGTGGGTGCGGGGCCGAACGGACTGACCGCTGCCGTGGAGCTGGCCCGGCGTGGTTTCTCCGTCGCCCTGTTCGAGGCGAAGCCGACCGTCGGCGGAGGTGCCCGGACCGAGGAGCTGACCCTCCCCGGTTTCCGGCACGACCCGTGCTCGGCCGCCCACCCCCTCGGCGTCAACTCCCCGGCGTTCCGTGCCCTGCCGCTCGAGCGCTACGGCCTTCAGTGGCTGCACTCCGAGCTGCCCATGGCGCATCCCTTCCCCGACGGCAGCGCGGCCGTGCTGTCGCGGTCCGTGGCCGAGACGGCCGCCTCCTTCGGGCCGCGCGACGCGGGCGCGTACCGCAGGCTGGTCCGGCCGTTCCTCGCCCACTGGGACACCCTCGTCAGGGATTTCATGTCCCTGCCCCTGACCGCGCTCCCGCGCGACCCCGTCACCCTGGCCCGCTTCGGTCTGGCCGGGCTGCCCCCGTCCACCTGGCTGATGCGCCGTTTCCAGGACGAGCGGGCCAAGGCCCTCTTCGCGGGTCTGGTCGCGCATGTGATGACACCGCTCGACGGCCTGGCCACCGGCGCCATCGGCCTGGTCTTCGCGCTCGCCGCGCATGCCCGCGGCTGGCCGGTGCCGCGCGGTGGCTCCCAGGCGATCTCCGACGCCCTCGCCGCCTACCTGAAAGATCTCGGCGGCGCGGTGCACACCGACTACGAGGTCAAGCGGCTGGACGACCTGCCGCCCGCGCGCGCGTACGTCTTCGACACCTCGCCCACCGCGCTCGCCCGCATCGCCGGCTTCGGCGACCACTACGCGCGCTACCGCTACGGCCCCAGCGTCTTCAAGATCGACTACGCGCTGGACGGTCCGGTGCCCTGGACCGCGCCCGAAGCGCGGGTCGCCACCACCGTCCAGCTCGGCGCGAGCCAGGCCGAGATCGGCAGCGCCCTGCGCGCCGCCTCCCGCGAGGGCCGCGCCCCGGACCGGCCGTTCATGATCACCGTGCAGCCCAGCATCGTCGACCCCACCCGCGCCCCCGAGGGCAAGCAGGTCTTCTGGGCGTACGGCCATGTGCCCAACGGCTGGTCCGGCGATCTCACCGATGCCCTGGAACGCCAGCTGGAGCGCTTCGCCCCCGGTTTCCGCGACCGCGTGCTCGCCCGTGCCACCGCCGGCCCCGCCGAGATGGCCGCCCACAACGCCAACTACGTCGGCGGTGACATCGCCTGCGGCGCGGCCTCCGGCCTCCAGCTGTTGCTGCGTCCCAAACTGTCCCTGTTCCCCTACCACACGCCCCATCCGGCCGTCTTCATCTGCTCCTCGGCCACCCCGCCGGGACCCGGTGTGCACGGCATGTCGGGGCACAACGCGGCCAAGGCCGTATGGCGGAGACTGAGACGGACATGACCATCCCGACCACCCTCACCCTCGTCCAGGGCGACATCACCCGGCAGAGCGTCGACGCGATCGTCAACGCGGCCAACTCCTCGCTGCTCGGCGGTGGCGGCGTGGACGGCGCGATCCACCGCCGCGGCGGCCCCGCGATCCTGGCGGAGTGCCGCGCCCTGCGTGCCTCCCGGTACGGCAAGGGCCTGCCCACGGGCCGCGCGGTCGCCACCACGGCGGGTGAACTGGACGCTCGCTGGGTGATCCACACGGTCGGCCCGGTGTACCAGGCCTCGGGCAGCGATCCTGCGCTACTTGCCTCCTGCTACCGGGAGTCGCTCCGCGTGGCCGACGAGCTGGGTGCCCGGACGGTCGCGTTCCCGGCGATCTCCACCGGCGTGTACCGGTGGCCGATGGACGACGCGGCTCGTATTGCGGTGGAGACGTTGCGGAACACGCCGACCATCGTCGAGGAGGTGCGGTTCGTCCTCTTCGACGACCGGGCGTACGAGGCGTTCGCCCGGCAACTCGGCTGACGGAGATCGTGTCTGCTGGAAGGGGGGGCGTGTTCGCCCGCCGATGCGGCGTGTTCCGAAAGCACGCGGGGAAAGAGGCCCTGACCGCGGCCTGCTCCGAGCTGAGACCGTCGGGGCCGGACCGTGCTGTCCGCTGTGCCGAGGGGATGCGCGAGCGTCAGACACTCATGCCCGTGCGTGGTTGACGTACGAGTTCCTCGAAGGCTGGGGGAGCCGGGAAGGCCGGGGTGCGAGAGACAGAGCTGTCAGGACGCGGTGGCGATCAGATGCGCCAGTTCGGCTCGGGAACGTATCTCGAGCTTGCGATAGATCCGGTTGAGGTGGACGTCCACGGTCCGCGGACTGAGTTCGAGGGCTTTGGCTATGTCCTTGGTCCGCAGCCCTTTGCCGGCCAGGTCCGCGACCTCGCGTTCGCGGTCGGTGAGTTCGCCCAGGGGGGCGGACCGCCGGTCGGCGGCCGCGTCCTCGGAGGTGCGGGAGCGCAGGTCGCGCTCCAGGTCCACGGCGGTCTTGAACATGCGCCGGGAGCCGTACTTCTGCGCGAGCATCTTGCAGGTGATCAGTACGTCGATCGCCTCTTTGTGGCGGCCCAGTTCGGCGGCACATTCGGCCCGCGCGAGCAGGGTCTTGGCGCGGGCGCCGATCATCCCCGCTCTGGACATCAGCTCGGACGCCTCGTCGTACGCCTTGACGGCCGCGCTCAACTCGCCCTGCGCGCGCAGGGCGTGGGCGCGCGCGGCGAAGGAGTACGGAGACAGCAGCGTCTTGGGGAGCGAGGGGGGCAGGACCTGGGCGCGCGGGTCCCAGGTGTGCTCGATGGTGCCGGCCTCCGCGTCCGCGTCCGCGAGCATCTCCAGGTAGATCGGGCGCAGGATCACGGGCAGCTTGGGGAGCGACTGGCCGCCGCCCAGCGCCACTACGGCAGACGCGGACTGCTGCGCGTCCCCCACCAGGCGCATGGCGTTGGCCAGCGCCCAGCAGGGGGCCATGCTCCATGAGCTCGTACCGGGCGGGAGGGCCGCGATCGCCTCCCAGGCGAGCCTGACCGCGGTCTTCGACCCGTCACGGTCGGTGCAGGCGGCGTACCACGACTCGAGGGCCAGGGCCGCCCCGTAGAGCGGCTTGGCGTCGGTCTTCGCGGCGATCCGGCGCGCCTCCCGTGCCGCCCGCCGCATCTCGTCCAGGGGGCCGATGTGCGCATACACGGTGCCGAGGCCGGTGAGGAAGAGCGGGAGCAGATGGGTGTGCCCCGCCGCGCGCAGGATCGCGATGCCGCGCTCGAAGTGCCGCCGGGCGTCGGCGAACCGGCCGAGCAGCGACTCGCAACGGCCCAGCAGGGCAAGGTACTCGGGGTGCTGCGCGACGAGTGCGTCCGGCATCTCGTCGATGGCGGCGGCGCACGTCGAAGCGGCGCGCTCCGCGGACTCGGGCCCGGGAACGGGGCCGAGCACCCGGCACAGCGCGCGCAGGACGAGCGCCCCGATCTCGGCCAGCCGGTCCTGGTGGCGCGCGGCGATCCGGGCGGCGGCGTCGCCCGCGGTGCGGTCCCAGGGGCGACCGTGGAGCAGCGCGATCAGGCACTGGGTGACGTAGATGCCGACGGTTTCGGGCGGTGGGTCGTGGGCCAGTTCCTCCAGCTCGGCCGTCAGCAGGGCGTTCGCCTCTTCCTGGTGGCCGAGCAGCCCCTCGACGAGGCCGCAAAAGGCCGCCGCGGCCGCTCGGCTGCGGCGCCTGTACCGTGGCGCCGACTGCAGATAGGTGCGCAACAGGCGCTGGCCCTCGACGAGTTGGCCCGACAGGATCAGGGCGCGCGCGAACAGCAGGTTGAGCCGGTCGGTGGCGGGGCCCTGGCCCTCCCGGGCCTTGGTGGACTCGTACGCCGGGCGCAGCCAGTCGGCCGCCGCGCCGGGGGCGGACCACATGGACCGCTCGGCCGCGCGGATCAGCCTGCGGGTTGCCTCGTTGCCCGCGGCGTCCTGGGCGAGGTCGATATGGGTGGCGTGCGCGGCGGGGGAGGCGCTGTGCCGGGCGAGCACGTCGAGGGCGCGCCGGTGGGCGCCCGCGCGCCATTGGGGGTCCGTGTGGTCGTAGAGCAGCGCGGCCAGGTCGGGGCGGTGCAGGTGGTAGCCGTGGCCGGGGGCGGCGGTCCGGGCGAGGCCGCCGGAGACGAGCCGGTTCAGGGACCGGGCGGCCGCTTCCGCGGGTATCCCGGCGACCAGGGCGAGTTCGTGGGCGCCGTAGCCGTCGCCGAGGACGGAGAGGGCGGCCACGACGGCGCGGTCGTCGCCGGGCAGCGCCGAGACCTCGGCCAGTATGTAGTGGGGGGCGGGGGCGGCGCTGATCCGGTCGTGCTGAGGAGGTACCGCGAGCAGCGAAGCGGCTCGCTGGAGCGCGAGCGAGGGCAGTTTCATGCTGGCGACCGTGCCGAGCCTGGTTCCCTTTGTGAGGGCGCCACGCAGTCGGGGCGGGGCCTGCCGGCCGCGGCAGGAGACGACGATGAGGAGCGGGGCGGGAATCGGCCGTCGGATGAGGTGGTCCAGCAGCTCGATCGACTCCGCGTCCGCCCAGTGGAAGTCGTCCAGCGTCAGGACGAGCCCGTCGTGCGCGAGCTCGGCCAGCGAGCCGCGCAGCTCCTCGGTGTCCGCCGACATTTCTTGTTTCAGAGCGATTTGGGACCGGTAGCCGTGCGGGACGACCGTCCCGCACGCCGTGAGTGACGGGCGGCTGCCCGTGGGGGCCGCCGGTTTCCACAGCGGTGGGAGGGGGGCGAACCGGCCCGGCAGGGCGGAGGTGAACGCCCGGAAGGGGGTGTGCTGTTCAGCGGGGGTGCTGCGCCCGTGCGGCGTCTCGAAGCCGCGCTGCCGGGCCTCCTGGCGCAACTCGCCGAGCAGTTGGGTCTTGCCGGCCCCGCGGTCGCCGTCGACCTCGATGACGCGGGAGGGGCCCCGGCCCAGGGAGTCCAGGGCGGCCACCAGACTCCTCAGCTCGGCGCGGCGTATGACGGCGCATTTGGCGGGGCCGAACAATTCAACTCTCCCATCCGAGACCACCCATGAGGGAGGCTTCTGGTCTGCACGCAAGATGAGGATTGTGGAATTTCTGCTACAGTGAGTGCAAATAGGGCAATTCGGCTGCATCCAGTCGATTGACCGGAAAGGCGGTTGGTCTGTCGGATGCATTGTGAAATTGTGAAACCCGGAATTGCCGAGATGGCCGCGACGGGTCAATCAAGAGCAAAAGTGACGCATAAGTTGATAAAATGCGGTAGCTGTGCACCAGGTTCACCCGCCCCCCTCTCGGTCGCATCCCAGAATTCGCCCCACTCATCCTTGGTGGCTGTCCGGGGCGTGTCAAGTGAGCCATTTTTTCGGATGAAGGGGGGAAACGGCAGGTCGCGCGGGCGTCGTGTGCGGGCCGGGTACCGGGCAGGGCGATTGCAAAATCCCGGGGAATCCTGCGAGTGCCCAGGTCACAGCTGTGTGACGATGGCAGCCGGATGCGCGGCCACACGCGTCGAAGCTCCGTCGCGGAGGTGACCTTCCCAAGTCGCCTTCGCGCAACGGAGCTTCGATGTTGCGCCAGTCTGCCACCGTTCTTCCGGTCAAGTCGCCTGCCCGTCAGCACCGCGCGACGGGTTTGTTGGTCGAGCGGCCGAACACGCTGGCCGATCCGCGGCGCCGGCGCGGGAAGCGTCGCCCTTTCGTGGCAGTACTGCTGACTGCCTGTTCCGCCGTGATATGCGGGGCGAAGAGCTTCGCGGCGGTCGACGAGCGGGCGGCTGGTGCGCCGCAGAACGTCCCGGCCCGGCTCGGCGCCCGTATCGCGAGCGCCCTGGCCGTACGGGTCCCGCCCCAGTGGCATGACCATCCGCCGGGTCGGCAACGACACCTGCCCCGGCGGCCGTCACCCCACCCCGAGCCCCGGGGAAGACCCACGACATCAGCTGCTTCGCCATCGACCAGCTCCGCGCGGCCGGCCACGCCGGCGTCGCCGCCGGACTCCGCACCACGGTCCTGCGCTCCTGCGAACGACCGCCGGCCCTCCTCGGCCTCGACCGGCCCGTACCGATGCGTGATCAGAAGACGGTGCGATCACCCTGCCCGCTCAGGCGGAAGCGGGCGCGGCAGGGGCGCCGAACCACCGGGTCAGCGCGGCCGCCAGGCCCCGCCCGTCCGCGTCGTCACCGTCCCGCGCCGCCCAGCAGACATAGCCGTCCGGCCTGACGAGTACGGCCCGGAAGTCCGGGTCCGGGCCGGTGGGGTCGACCGCGGCGACCACATGGTCGATGCGCTCGGGGGTGGGCGCGGGCAGGCGGCGCGTCCCGTCGAGTTCCAGAAGCAACCCCGTGCCGGAGCGGGCCAGTTGGCTCGTACGTACGGGCGCGCCGTCGACGGACAGCGCGAGGTCGGGCATGCGCAGCCCCACCAGCGGATGGCCGGACCCGTTTCCAGGCCCGGACCCGTTCCCAGCTCCGGCTTCGGCCGCGCCCTCCGGCACCATCTCGTAGCGGATGCTGAGCCCCGAAGTGAGCCCGGCCAGATGTTGATTGGCCTCCGGCAGTTCCAGGAGCGTCCCGAGCACTTCGCGCAGCGCCGAGACGTCCCGTTCGCGGTCCAGCAGTGCGGCCTGGGCGCGTGCCGAGCCCAGAATCCGGGCACTCACCGGGTGCCGCTCGTCGTGGTACGTGTCCAGCAGGCCGGCCGGGGCCCGCCCCTGTACCTCGGCGGCCAGCTTCCAGCCGAGGTTGTGCGCGTCCTGGAGGCCGAGGTTCATGCCCTGGCCGCCGATCGGGAAGACGATGTGGGCGGCGTCCCCGGCCAGCAGCACCCGGTCCACCCGGTAGCGGTCGATCTGCCGGCAGGCGTCGGTGAACCGGGACGACCACAGGAGCTTCTTCAGTTCGGCGGCGGGACCTCCGACCGCGTGCAGGACGTCGCGGACCTCCTGTTCGGTGATGGGGGCGTCCCTGGCGATGGGCTGGTCGGGGTTGGAGAACATCAGCCGGTGGATGTCGTCCTCGAGCCCGACCAGGGAGAACTGGGTCTCGCGACCGCCCTTGCCGAGGGTGATCACGCCCGTCAGCCCGACATCGGGGAGGAGGTTGAGGTGACGGCGGTGCTCCTCGGGGACCTCCTCGAACCACTCCTCGGGCGGCCTGGCGAGGATCACATCCGCCGCCACCCGCGAGTGCGGTCCGCCGTCCGTACCGGGGAACGCGAGCCCGAGCAGCTTGCGCACCGTGCTGCGCGAGCCGTCGCAGGCCACGAGGTAGCGGGCACGCAGCCGGGTCTGCCCCTCGCTGGTCTCGACGACAGCGGTCACACCGTCCGCGTCCTGGTCGAGTCCGACCAGCTCGCTGCCGCGGGCCACGGTGACGCCGTGGTCACCCAGGTGCTTCTCCAGCATCGCCTCGACCCGCGACTGCAGGACGCCCACCTGTTGCGGATAGGGCGAGCCGAATGGTCCGCAGTCGAGCGGTACCGGAATTCCGGCGAAGAAGCTGCGGGTCAGAAACCCGAGATGGATGGGGTGTTTCTGAAGTGGTTCCAACAGCCCGCGCGAGTCGAGTATTTCGGCCGTACGCGGGTGGAGGTTGAGGGCTCGGGACTGTCCTGTGGGCTCCAGCAGCGCTTCCACCACCGTCGGCCGGACTCCCGCCAGCACCAGCTCATTGGCCAGCATCAGGCCGGTGGGTCCGGCTCCGACCACGATGACGTCTGTGTCCGGGACCTGCTTCTCGGGTGCCAATTCGTCGCCTCCGACAGATAATTGATCGTCGGGGCCGCGGCCCCGAAAGAATACGGTGTGGCGTGAATACGCCGCCGCACGACAACGTCGTGATCTCTAGCGCCGGGACGGAACACTACGGTTTGGACGGCGACGCTTTCCACCCCTAAGCAGCCCCCTAGTACTTGCGTAGGACCTGCCTGTTTGGACGAGGACTTTGAGGGGTTGATGGAGTGCGTGGCCGGGTGGTTCGGCCGCTTCGAACCCCGGTGTCGGATCGGTGTGTTCGGCCGCGGATTGCCGGCCCGTCCAGCCCGCGGGAACTGCTGGGCGATCGTGGCGTGTGCCGGTGAGAGTGCACCGGCACCGCCGGGCGGATCGAGAACTGCCCGGGTCGCGGTCGACCTGGCCCTCGCCCACTCGGCGGGTGCCCGTGTCCCCGAACGGCCAACCCGGCCCTCGTCCGCGCCGGTCCCCGTGGCGTCGCCGACACCAGGCCCGCGTCCGTGACGGACACCGCCGCCGGCGTGAGGCCACGGGATGAAGATCCACTACCACGGCTGGAGTACTAAGGGCTCAAGTAGGGGTTGGCCCCCAGAAATTGGGTCCGTAGCGTGGCGGCGACAGCCTCGACCGGCAGCGGGCCTGCCGGCATGCCACGCTTCGGTGTACGGCGTGCGGCTGCCCGCCGGTCCGGGACCCGACTTCTCTCGTGACAAGGTGGCACATGACTCTGCAATCTCCCGAAGCCCCTCTGCGGGAACTGACGGACACGGAGGTGGACGCCTATCACCGCGACGGTGCGATCAAGGCCTCCGGTCTGTTCTCCGACGCATGGGTAGGCCGGATATCGGAGGCCGTGGACTTCGTACTCGCCCATCCGTCCTCGCTGGCGCGGGCGTCGGCTGACTTCTCCGGCGGCAGGGCGACCGGTGACGCCTTCATGTGGAAGACGCACGAGGCGTTCCGCGATTTCGTCTACCGCTCGCCCGCGTCCCGGATCGCCCAGCGGCTCTTCAATTCCAGGACCGCCACCGCCTTCTACGACCAGATTTTCGCCAAGCCGCAGGCCACCGCGAAGCCGACGCCGTTCCACGAGGACGCGAGTTCGTTCCCCATCAACGGTGACCAGGTCTGCGCCATGTGGATCGCGCTGGACGAGTGCGGCCCGGATTCCGCGGCCCTGACCGTCGTACGCGGCTCCCACCGCTGGGAGGACCGCGAAGTACCGGTCACCTCCAGCCTGATGCACCGGATGATGAAGGCCGACGAGGCCGACGAGCAGGGACCGCAGGACGCGGCCCGGCCCGCTGTACAGCCCCGCCAGGACGTACTGACCTGGGACGAGGGCGACCTGCTGGCCTGGGACCTGGTCCCCGGAGACGCGGTCATCTTCAACCCGGCCGCGCTGCACGGCGCGACGGGCACCGGACCGGACCGCGGCCGCCGCGCCTTCGTCTCGCGCTGGCTCGGGGACGACGTCACCTTCGAGCCCAAGAACGGTGTCCTGCCCATCCTTTGGGACCCGGGCCTGGAGCCCGGGGAGCCGATGGGCGGGCCCATGTTCCCGCGCGTCCTGCCGACGGCCGACGACCCGGACGCCTGGGCCGCCCAAGAACCGGACCCCGAGCGGCTGGACGAGTTCCTCCGCCGCATCGGCAGGGTCCGGCCATGAGCTGTGGGTGCGGGCCGCGCCCGTAGGGGGCGCGGGGAATCGCGTGAACGGCCACGGACGGCCATGCGAGCCGAACGCCTCCCGGCGGGATCCCCACCGGGAGGCGTTCGGCGTTCCGACCTGCCCTGCTACGACGTCAACTCGCCGTAGCGGGAACCGCCTTCCTGGCTCGCGGCAGCAGCAGCGCCGGCACAAGGGTCAGCGCCGTGAACCCGAGAATCCACCAGAACGTGGCGTCGAACGCCGAGGTCAGGTTCTCCGCGGTCCGCCCCCCGTCCGCGGTGTGGGTAATGATCTCGCGCTGCAGGATCACCGCGAGGATGGCGGTGCCGAACGAGCCGCCGAGCCGCTGGATGACCGAGATCGCGCTGGTCGCCCGGGGGATGGAGGCGGGCGCAAGCCCCCGGTAGGCGGCGCTCATGATCGGCACCATCGAGGCCGCGATACCGATGCCCCAGATCAGCAGCGACGCGCTCAGCAGCCACACGCTGGTGTCGGCCTGGACCTGGGTGTACGCGAGGGTGCCGACCACACCGATCCCGACGCCGGTGAGCACGATGGGCCGGGCGCCGATCTTGTCGGTGAGCTTGCCGACGTACAGCAAGGCGATGATCGTGCCGACCGACTGGGGGGCGAGCAGCATGCCGGCCGAGAACGCGGTCTCGCCCCGCACCTGTTGGTAGTACAGCGGCAGCAGCAGCATCGCTCCGAAGACCGACATCCCGCCGAGGAACATCAGCATGGTGGCGATGGAGAACGACCGGTTCTTGAACAGCCGCAGGTCGATGATCGGCGTGATCTTGGTGCGCAGCGCGTGCCATCCGAAGGCGAGCAGCAGGAGCACGCCCAAGGTGAGGGAGATGACGACCGGGGTCGCCGCGAACCCGTCGGAGGTGCCGGTCTGCGACAGCCCGTAGATGACGGCCGCGAGACCGGGGGAGAGCAGGGTCAGGCCGAGGACGTCCAGGCGGGCCGGTTCGCCCTTGTCCATGGCGTCCTTGGGGACGGTGCGCCAGGCCAGCAGCAGGGCGATCAGGCAGATCGGGACGTTGACGTAGAAGATCCAGCGCCAGCTGATGCTGTCGATGATCAGGCCGCCGACGAGCGGGCCGATGATGGGCGCGAGGTGTCCTGGCACGGCCACGATGCTCATGATCCGGCCGATCCGCTGGGGACCGGCGGCGCGAACCAGGATGGTCTGCATCACCGGGGCGATCATGCCGCCGCCGATGCCCTGGAGCACGCGGAAACCGATGAGGCTGCCCACGGACCAGGCCATGCCGCAGAGCATCGACCCGAGCAGGAACGCGCTCAGGGAGAAGATCCACATCTTCCTGGCGCCGAACCGCTCGACTGCCCAGCCGGTGAGGGGGATGACCATCGACAGGGCGAGGAGATAGCCGGTGGTCGTCCATTGGATCGTGGCGATGTCCGTATGGAACTGACGGGAGAGACGGACGATCGCGACGCTCACGATCGTGGCGTCCAGCATCGACGCGATGGCGCCGATGACGAGGACCACTCCGAGTCGGATCAGTGCGGGGTCCAGCCGTTCTGGGGCTGCGGGCGCTTCCGTGACCGGGGAAGCTCCGGCGGACGGGCTAGTCATGAAAATGATGCTACACGGTGTAGTGTAGTGGTGTACACTCGTTTTCGACGCCGCCGCAAGACCTGAGGAGCCATCCAGTGACGAGCCCGCCCACAACAGGCCCGCGGCGGCGCGAGGCCGACAGTCGGCTGCGCCAGGGGTCTCCGGAGAAGCGGGCGTCGATCATCGAAGCCGCGCTGGAACTCTTCCTGCGCGAAGGGGTCGCACGGACCAGCGTGGACGCCGTGGCCCTCGAGGCCGGCGTCTCCAAGCGGACGGTGTACGACTACTACGGCGACAAGGAAAGGCTGTTCCTCGCGGTCATCGAAGACGCCGAGACCGCGATGATGGAACAGTTCATGGACATCCTGGACCGCACGCTCGGTGACGATGTCACCGACATCGAGGCGGCCATGATCGCCTTCGGCCGTGAACTGGGCTCCACTGTGGCGTGCTCTCAGGGCCGCGCCTCGGCGATCCGCCTGGTGATCGCCGAGGCCGCGCACTTCCCCGCGCTCCTCGACCGCCGGGGCGCCCCGGGCAACGAACAGCTCGCACTGGCCGAGCGGCTGGCCGCCCTGGCCGAACGCGGCCACCTCGACGTGCCCGACCCGATGGAGGCCGCGGCACACTTCGGCGCGCTGGTCACCAGCAGCGTGAACAACCGCTCGCTGTTCGGTGTGCTCCCCGTTGAGGACGCCGATATCGAGCGGATCGTCGTCAGTGGTGTCCGCGTCTTCCTGCGCGCCTACCAGCGGCCGTCGGCCACCTCCTGACTCCGTGCGACGGTTATCAGGCCGGGGCCACGCTGCTCGGCTGGAGCCGGACCGGCAGATCCGCGCGGTTGCGTACGTCCAGCTTCCGGTACGCCCTGGTCAGATGCTGCTCCACGGTGCTGACCGTGATGTAGAGCTTGCGGGCTATCTCCCGGTTGGTGTGTCCCTTGACGGCGAGTGCGGCCACCCGCCGCTCGGCGTCACTCAAGGAGGTCAGGCCCTCGGTGGCGGCCGGTGGCTCCGGCAGGGCCGCCGCCTGGTTCAACGACCACCGTTGGAGCAGCGACCCCGCTTTGCAGTCGGTGGCCACGTGCCAGGCGCGCCGCGCCATCATCCGCGCCCGGTCGGACTCGCCCAGGGCGTGGTGCGCGTCGCTGAGGTCGGCCAGCGCGCCGGCCAACTCGAAGCGGTCGCCGCATTCTTGGAGCTCCTCGGCTGCCTTGCGCAGGATCTGCGGCCGCTGTTTGGGCTCACTGCACGAAGCCAGCGTGCGCAGGGCGATACCGTGGGTGCGCGACCGGCGGGTGCCCGGCCGGGCGAGCTGTTCCTCCGCCAGCCGCCGGGCCTGCGTCACGTCTCCCAACTGCAGGTGCACGCGGGCGGCTTCGGAGCGCCAGGGCACGAGCGCGGGCAGGTCCATGTCCCAGCCGACCATCAGCTCGCCGCAGGTGACGAAGTCGCTGAGCGCTGCCTGCGGCCGCTCGGTGGCGAGGTAGTGGCGCCCGCGCGCGTGCAGATACGACAGCCCCCAGCGGGTCTGGAACACGGCGGGTGGCACCGAGCGGGTCAGTGCCTCGGCCTCGGCGTACTGCCCCATCGCGGTGGTGGCGTGCAGCAGGGTCGCCAGGGGCGCGCCGATGGCCACGCCCCAACTGCGTTCGGACATCGAGTCGAGAGCGGTGCGGGCGTGCACCTCGGCGGCGGTCAGGTCACCCTGGCGCAGCGCGATGTCGGCCCGGATCGCGGTCAGCGTCGCCTGCCAGGTGGGGGAGTGGCGGTGGTCCGCCTCCTTGAGCAGCGCATCGCACCACGGAGTGGCCTTGTCGAGGCGGTCCGCGTAGACGAGGGTCAGCAGCGCGAGGCACATCGGCTCCAGCGTGGTGTGCCCCAAGTGGCAGCTCTGCAGGACGTGTTCGGCCGCCGTGACGGCCTCGGCAGCCGAGTCGTGGCGCAGCACCGCGGTGAAGGCGGTGACGGCCCGCAGCCGCATGTCCATCGTGAGGGATTCGCGCGACTGCTCCTTGCGGTGGGACAGCGGCGGGAGTTCGGGCACGTTGGTCAGCAGTGCCGGGTAGGACGCGGCCATCGACAGCCGGAAGGCGTACAGGTCCGACACCGTCTGCGGCTTCGTGGCGGCGGTCGACTCGTCGAGGAGTCGCAGGGCCCGGGTCGCCTCGTCGATCCGGCCGTCCCAGAGCAAGTAGCTGATCGGGGCCAGGGCATCGGTGTCCTGGAGGTGGCCGTCCTGTATGGCGGAAGTCATCTGGGGGAGTTGACGGACGACGGCCGAGGGGTTGATCCGCCACTCGGCGTCCGCGAGCGCCGCCATGATCATGGCGCGCGAACGGGCGTCGGCGCAGGTCCGGTGCGCCAGCTTCAGGAACGCGACCGCCTCGTCGACCCGGTCCTCGGTCAGCGCCTGGTCGGCCGCCTCCTGGAGCACCGGCACCGCCCAGGGGGCGCCGACCCGGTCCGCGGCGACCAGATGGGCCGCGACGGTCATCGCCGGCGCGCCCTCGGGGTACAGCAGCTCGGCCGCGCGCCGGTGCAGCTCCGCGCGCTCCTCCCCGGCGAAGTTGTCCAGCACCGCCGAGCGGGCCGCAGGATGGCGGAACCCGCCCTGCTCCAGCAGACCGGCGGCGTTCAGGACGTCCATGATCTGGGCGGCCCGGTGCGCCTCGATGCCGAGCAACTGCCCCAGCAGCGCCGGGGTGCCCGGTTCGTCCAGCACCGCGAGACCGCGAGCGCCGTCCAGCACCCCGGGACCGCAGCGGTGCACACAGACCAGGACCGCTTCGCGGAAGGCCTCGCCCACGGGCGGCTGCACCATGCGCTGGCCGGGCACCCGTCGACTGGCAGCCTGGTGATCATCGATCAAAGCGCGGACGAGCAAAGGGTTTCCGCCGCTGATCGCCGCGCAGACGGAGGGCAGGCCGGCGTCCCAGGTGTCGAGGTGGTCGGCGAGCAGCTCCGCTATCCCCTCCGTGGTCAGCGGCTCCAGGCGGATGCGCAGGCAGTGCGTCTGGCCCAGGAGCTCGGTGTGGAAGGAGGGGTGGCCGGGCTCGAGCACGGCGCGCTCGGTGAGCACGATGAGTACCGGCGCCGAGGTCAGCCGGCGGGCCAGGTACGACAGGAACTGCAGGGAGAGCCGGTCGGCGTACTCGACGTCGTCGATCCCGATCACGACCGGGCCGTGCGTGGCCAGTTCGAGCAGCAGGGTGCACAGGTCGTGGATCACGCGGACGTGGTCCTGCCGGATGGTCTCGTATGCGACGTCGGGCAGCTCCGCCGCCTCGGCGTACTCGTCGACGAGCTCGGTGCTGCGCCGGGACTGACGGGCCGACAGGGGGGCGGTGTGCAGCAGCTGCCCGACGACTCCGAGGGGCAGGCCCTGCTCGGCCTTGGACGCGCTGGCGTGGAGGAACAGAGCACCCGACTCCGCGACGTGCTGGGCGAACGTGCCCATCAGACTGGTCTTTCCAGAGGCGACCGCTCCGGTGACCAGGGCGACACCACCCGTGCCCCGGAGGCAGGTGGCCAGCAAGTCACGCAGTTGCGTGAGCTCATTTCCCCGTTCGACTAGCCTCACAGATCTCCTCAGTCTCGCGATCCCGTTGATCATGGCGTGAGTTCGATGTCCGCACCGGCTGCCGTGAATGCCATTTCGTGAAATGGGCCGCCCGGTTCACATGGGTGCGTTATCCGGCGCGGGCCTCTAGGCGTGCCGGTTTATCGCACATGGGAACGACAGCAACGCACGGCGACACCGACGGATTCACGGCGTGGCCGTGCGAGCGGTCGGTGGGTGGTTGCTAATGGGAATACACGGGGCCCGTGCGGGAGTTGTCCTCGCCGTGGCGGGAGGATTGGTCAGAACCCTGTTGACGCACACTCCGTGCGAAACGACCCGGGAGCTTCGACCGGTCGGGACACTCGCCTCGCGCCGGCGGACAGGGTGCTCTGCCCGCTTATCGGCGCGGGTCTGCCCAGGACCTCGTACCGCATATACAGTCCCCCTAGGGTCGGGTGATGCCGACAACTGTGCCGCTAAATGTGCCACATGAGATGGCGAAGTACATCAGTAAAAACACCTACGCATCTGCTCCGGTCGAGGTCAGCGGGCCTGTGAACCGCAGGAAGCGGACCGCCTCGGGTACGCGTCGCCGCGCGGGGCGCGATGAGCCCGGCGGACGGGGGCCGACGGCCGGACGCGGTCACCGGGCAGCGCGACTGCTCCCGGGGACCCTGTGAGTGCTCGGCGGTCGGCCGGCGTCCGGTCCTGGCCATGTTCATCGGCTCCGGTGCCCGGCGAAGGCGGCGATCGCGTGCAGTTCACAGCCCATCCGGGCCGGATCCGTCGGACACGGACGCCGGCGTTTGGGAGGCCTCGGGCATCGGTGATCACAGCCTGCCCCGCGCGAACGGACCGCCCCTGCGTGTCGGCCTCTCCGCGCCCGACACGCACGGCAGCCCCGCACTGAAGCCGGTGGTGGCCCATGTGCACAGGGGACATGAGTCCCACGCGGAACGGAAACCCGGCAACCCCCTGGCCTTCCCCGGACGTGCAGCCGCCCTCTGCCGCTGCGAACGCCTCCGCAAACCCACCACGTAGAACACGGTATAAGGGGTGCTAGGGGGCTGCTAGGGGTTTATCGCGGAGGTGGCCGCAATAAGGTGGAAGGTGGTCTGCGGCGGTGGTCCGCGGCGGATTCACCCGGCATGGTGGCCCTCGGCCTCGCGGTGTGGGTGAATTTTCATCGCAATTCGAGCCCACGCGAATACGGGAGAGCGGATGCTGACTTACACCGGCCATTCCGGGTCGTTCAACGGAGACGGCAGGCTGGACCTGCTGGTCCGTAATGCCGAGACCAGCGAATTGCTGGTCTATCCGAACAGCGGCACCCTCAACGGGCTGGACACCTACGGTGAGCCGGTGACGATCGCGACCGGTTTTCGGTCCGACCACTATGTGTGGGTAGGAGCCGGGGACTTCACGGGAAACGGCAAGGCCGACATCTTCGCGCTCACCGCGGAGGAGCAGGCGTACATCTGCCTCAACGAGAACGGACTCCAGGGGCTGGACACCCTCACCGAGCCCATCCACGTCGGCGGGCGGCTGCCCGAAGTCGCCTACGACACCATCGCGCTCGCCGACATCGACGGCGACGGGATCACCGACATCCTCGGCAGGCAGATCGACACCAGCAAGATCGACATCATTCCCTCCGGCGGCGACGTCGACGGCACCGACAGCTTCGCCGCGCCCACCCGGCTGGCCACCATCGGCGCGACCGACATCCCGATCGGTGCCGCCGACATCACCGGGTCCGGCGCGGTCGACCTCCTGGTCCTGCACGACAACGGCGAACTCGCCCTGTACCGGCCACCGGCCGAGGGCTTCGACGCGGACGGTGAACCGCTCGGCGATGCAAGCTATGTGACGATCAGTCACGGCTGGGACGCGATGGACATCATCTCCGTCACGGACATCAACGGCGATGGTCGACCGGACCTGCTGGGCCTGCGGTCCGACGGCACGCTGTTGGCCTATGTCCACACCGGCACCTTCGACCCGGCGAACCCCACCGCGGTCTTCCGCGCCCCGGTCGTGGTGGCGAAGGGGTGGCACGACGTGGACGCCATCAGCTGAGGCGATCGTGGCCCTGAGGGGTCGGCGCGGACTGTGACGGGTCCTGAAGTGCAGGTGGCCGCACTCGAGTCGAGTGCGGCCACGCTGTCGTCAGGTCACGCGCCGGAGGGCGGCGACCACCCCGCCGCCGCATCGGAGCCCGTGCGGGCGAAGGGTGCGACGGCGGCGGGGTGCGGACGCGGGTCGTCAGCGGGAGACGGCGGCTTCCGGTGCGGGGCCCGTCCCGGCGGCGGCCGGGCGGGCCGTCCCGTACCAGGTCCACAGCGCCTCCTCGAGCCGCTGCCGGGCGGCGGCCTCCGCGCCGGTCGCCGCCCAGCAGACATAGCCGTCGGGGCGGATGAGTACCGCGTCGGCGTCGTAGTCCGGCAGGGCGTCCACGGTGACGATGTCGACGCGGTCCGACCACGGGCCGGCGAGCGTGCCGAAGCGCGGGGCGGCCGCGGTGGTGAGCAGGACGCCCCGTCCGGAGCGGAGCAGCGCACTGACCGTGGATTCGCCGCCGTCGACCCGGAGGTCGAGGTCCGGCATGCGGGCACCGACGAGTTCGTCCTGCTCGCTCCCGGCGATCGGGTAGCGGATGTCCAGTCCGGACACCATGCCGGCCAGGTGGTGGTTGACGTCATCGATCTTCAGCAGCCGGACGAATATCGCCCGCAGCCCGTCGTACTCCTCGGCGGGGTTGGTCAGCACCGCCTGGGCGCGGGTGTTCTCCACGACGCTCGCGCCGATCGGGTGCCGCTCGCCGTGGTAGCTGTCCAGCAGGCCTTCAGGAGCCCAGCCGTTGACCTCGGCGGCGAGCTTCCATCCCAGGTTCATCGCGTCCTGCACGCCCAGGTTGAGGCCCTGGCCGGCCGCGGGCAGATGGACATGGGCGGCGTCCCCGGCCAGCAGGACCCGTCCCTGGCGGTACCGCTCGGCCTGATAGGCGGAGTCGGTGAAGCGGGACAGCCAGCGGACCTCGTCGATCTCCACCGCGTCGCCGTAGCGCATCGCCACCGACTGGCGGACCTCGGCCTCCGTCGCCGGGGCGTTCGCCTCGGCCTCGCTCTGTCCGTAGATGCCCCACACCACGCGGTACAGCCCGTGCTGCAGCGGCACCAGCGGCCAAGTCATCCTGTTCTGCTGGGACTTGTCGGAGCCGAGGAGATCACGGATGGACTTGGGGCGGGCGGACACCGCCTCGGCGCCCTTCTTGAGGGTGACGTCGGCCACCACTCCGGCGAACGCGGTCCGGGTGCCCGGGAAGGCGACGCCCAGCCGCTTGCGGACGGCGCTGCGCCCTCCGTCGCAGCCGACCAGGTAGCGGGCGCGGATGCGGATGTCCCCGCCCGGCGTGGTCACCGTGGCGGTCACCCCGGCCGAGTCCTGCTCGATGTCGACCAGTTCGTGCGAGCGCTGTACGGTCACGCCGTACCGGTCGGCCAGTGCCTCCTCCAGCACCCCCTCCACCCGGTTCTGCGGGATGATCACGCCGTAGGGGTGGCGGCTGCCCCAGCCCTGATAGCTCATCACGGCCGGCAGCCCCGCGAAGTGCGCGTCCGGCACCTGGGTCAACGACCGCTCCAGCACGGTGGCGAGCAGACCGCGCATGTCGAGCACCTCGACCGTCCGCGGCTGCAGGCCCAGCGCCTTGGAGTGCTCGTTGGGGTCGGCCAGCTTGTCCAGCACGATGACCCGGACCCCGGCGAGGGCGAGCTCGTTGGCCAGTGTGAGCCCGGTCGGGCCGCTGCCGACCACCAGGACGTCTGTGGTCTGTGCTGTGGTCATCGTTGGCTCCTCGACGCGTTCCGTGTGAATGTTCGCCAATACTGCCGAGCACAATATTTCCCAACCGCTGTGCGTCGGCAAGGAAAAGGAGTGCAGGCTGGCGTCCGGCGCCGACAAATAGGGGCGATAAGGGGAGGGGTAAGGGTTGATGGTGGCTCGCGCGGTTCCCTAGCGTGCAGAAGGCTCGAAGCCCCCGCGAATTGCCGGCATGAAATTCCGGCCGTGCACCCGTGCTCGTACCGAGGCGCCGATTCGCGTAGCGACCCACAACCGCAAGGAATCGTATGGACACCGATGTGATCGTGGTGGGCGCCGGCGCCACCGGGTTGATGGTGGCGGCCGAACTCGCGCTGGCCGGCCTGCGCCCCGTGGTGCTGGAGTCCCTGACGGAGCGCAGCGAGCAGTCCAGGGCGCTCAACCTGCACCCCCGCACCGCCGAGATCCTGGACGCCCGCGACCTGTTGGAACCGCTGCTCGAGCACCAGATCGTGCTCGGCACCCCGGCCCACAGCTTCTTCGGGGCACTGCCCGTACCGCTGGACTGCCACCCCTGGCAGACCCGCTACCCCTACCAGATAGGAGTGGTGCAGACCCGAGTGGAGCAGCGCCTGGAGCGACGCCTGGCGGAGCTGGGCGTGGCGGTGTCCCGTGGGCATGAAGTGACCGGACTGGCGCAGGATGCGCAAGGTGTCACCGTGACGGTGGCCACGCGCGACGGCGAGCGGGAACTCCGCGCCCGCTACCTGGTCGGGTGCGACGGCGGCCGCAGCGGCGTACGCAAGGCGCTCGGCGCGGACTTCCCCGGTACGGACGGCACCCAGCTGTTCGTGGCCGCCGACGTGGTCCTCGCGCGCACCCCCGAGCAGTGGCACGGCGAACTCGACCCCGACCGGCAGCGCAGTCTGCGCCTGCTGCCGGGCAACAGCCTGGCCGGTCTGGTCCCCGTCGAAGGCGGCCAACTGCTGTTCTCGCTACGGGCCTTGGAGGACGGCGTCCACCGGCTCAGCTTCTCCGGGCCCCAGACGCAGCGCGCCGGGCGCGCGGAGGCGGTCACCGAGACCGAGATCCGCGACGCCATCCGGGCGGCCTGCGGCCTGGACGTCGAACTCAAGGAGATCCGCTGGGCCTCCCGCTTCAGCAACGCCTGCCGCCAGGTCGACAGCTACCGGAGCGACCGGGTGCTGCTGGCCGGGGACGCGGCCCACATCATCGTGCCCCTGGGCGGCCAGGGCCTCAACCTCGGTCTCCAGGACGCCTTCAACCTGGGCTGGAAGCTGGCCGCGCAGGTCCAGGGCCGGGCCGCCCCCGGCCTGCTCGACAGCTACCACGCCGAGCGGCACCCCGCCGCGGCCGCGCTGCTGCGCGAGGCCCGTGCCCAGTTCTCGCTGCTCGACGGCGGACCGGAGCTGGCGCCGCTGCGGGACGTCCTCGTCGAACTGCTCCGCCTGCCGGAGACCAACCGCCACCTGGCCGGGGTCGTGTCCGGGCTCGGCCTGCGCTACCCCATGCCCGGCGACGAGCATCCGCTCGTCGGCCGCCGACTGCCCGACCTGGACCTGACGACTGCCGACGGTCCGCTGCGCTTCCACGCGCTGCTGCGCGCAGGGCGGGGCGTCCTCCTCGACCTGGCCGGGGCCGCATCGGCCGCTCGTACCGCCGACGCGTGCCCGCCCCATGTGGATGCGCGGTCTGCGACGGCGGCCGAGGACCTGGGGGCGCGTCAGGTACTGGTGCGACCGGACGGCTACGTGTGCTGGGCCGGTGACCTGGACGGTGCCGGGGACCGACGTGCCCTGGAGGCCGCGCTGCACCGCTGGTTCGGTGCGCCCGTGCCGTCGGCCTGAGGGTCCGCGATCGGCCCCGAGTGTCCCCGGGCGTCAGCTCGGCGATCGTCCGCCCGGCACGGCCGGGCGTGGCTAGGGGCGGATAGGGGAGCCATCAGGGGTGATCCCTTTCCGGTTGTGTCCGTACTTTATCCGCAGGAAAAGAAACTCTCGCCAGACCTCGAAGGGAAAAACATGTCTTCTCCGGCTGCCACGGAAGCCCCGACGTACCGTCATTACAAGGGTTTCCGGGTCAACGACGAAATCGAAGCGAACTTCATTGGCGTGCCGGCGGTCATCACGCCGGGGGAGACCATCGAGTTTTCCGTCTTCTACACGAACCGGGGCCGCTTCACCTACCCGGACACCGCACTCAATCTCGTCATCTGGTTCTCGGACCGCGAGGATCTGCGCCGCGAGGACTTCAAGCTCTTCTACAAGGTCAGCCGCGCGGACTGGCAGGAGCAGGACCCCAAGAGCTGCTGGGACCCGCAGTTCCCCGCCGAGGGCGGCGTGCACATCGCCTGCCAGCTGAGCGGCCCCGACGGTGAGATCCTCAGCAAGCCCGACGGCACCGTGCCGCTGCCGGAGGTCGAGTCGGTCACCATGCACGTACGGCTGGCGTTCCGCGAGGGCATCACCTCTGAGCACGCCGGTATCTTCGCACTGCCGGGCATGCTCGAGACGCCCGAGAGCAAGTCGATCATCCCCGGCCTCTTCGGCAACGTCTTCGGCCGCCTCCAGCAGGCCAGCTTCCGCCTGGGCGACGGCCCGTCCTCGCTCTACTGATCCCAACAGCCCCTGGACCCAACGCCCTGACCGCCGGGCCGAAGACCCACCACAGTCCTCGGTCCGGCGGGCCGGGCGCACCGAACCCCGCGGACGCGGCTGTCGTCGCATCCCCATGCGCGCTTGGGAGTGCCTCATCGTGGCAACCATCTCGTGGCTCACGCTCAAAGAAGGCGTGGACGACGGCGTCGTACTCGCCGTCGACTACCCGTTCACCGGTCGGCCGGAAGCCGGATTCTCCGAACTCGCCGGCCAACTCGACCTGCCGTACGCCCTCTTGGAGACCGTGCCGCCCGGCAACGGCACCGAGGCGGGCATGACCGCGGGCGACTACCTCGAGTGGTGGCTGACGGACGTCCGGGCCGCGGGCCGGCCGGTCCGCGCCGTACTCGGCTTCTGCGCGGGCAGCGTCTACGCCGCCGCACTGGCCGACCGCATCGCCGCCGAGCAGAAAGTCGCCCCAAAGGTCGTCCTGTTCGACCCCGAGTCGCCCAACGCCATCACCGTCTACTGGCAGTTCCACAAGGTCATCGACGGACTCGGAGTGGTGCTGCGGCCCGAGGAGGTCACGGCGGCCCAGCAGGCCGGGCAGCGCATCAGCGAGGAGGTCACCGACCTCACGCTGCTGGGCGAGCGGCTGCTCGACGTGTACCGCGAAGCGGCCGAGACCGCCTTCGACCGCGCGGGCCTGGACGCCGTGCGCCGCGAGGAGTTCACCGCCACTGTCACCGCCTTCATGTCGTACCTGGTGGCTGCGGCGGGAATCGACGCGCGGGACGGGTGGCGCACGGCGACGGCGATCAGCTCCGGCACGGCCACCAACGGGCTGAACCTGGTGGCCGCCGAGGAGCGGCCGGGGATGGTGGCCGAGGAGATCAGGTTCGACCTCGAGCACGCGGACCTGCTGCGCACCGCCGAGGTCGCCAAGGCCGTGACGGCCCTGATCGGTTGACAGGCCCGTAACGGCCATTCGACAAGCTGAACCCGCTCGGGTGGGAGAGGAAGCAGTCATGCAGGCTCAGGTAGGCCTCGGCCAGGGAGGCGCGGGCGACCTGCCGCGGCCGGAACCGGTCACACGCAAGGAGGAGGCGCTGTGGCTGCTGGAACGGCTGGTGCCGGGCGCCGCCGTGAACAACCTCTCCTTCACCTTCCAAGTGCGCGGACGGCTGGACCGGTCCGCGCTCCAGGAGGCGATGACGCTTCTCGTGCGGCGGCACGAGGTGCTGCGCACGGTGTTCCATGCCGCTGGGGCGGGACTGGCCAAGCAGGTGCGGCCGGCCGCCGAGTCGTCGGTCGAGGTGCTGTCGATTCCCCAAGGCGCGGACGGCGCACCGCAGTTGACCGAGTTCGTCGCCGCGCCCTTCGCCTTCGACGGCCGGCCGCTGGTGCGCCTCGGGCATCTGGCGGGCGACGACGCGGACGTGGTGTGTCTGGTCGTCCACCATCTCGTCTTCGACACCATCTCGGCCGGCACCTTGCTCGCCGAGCTGGTCGCCGCGTACACCGCACTTGCCGAAGGCCGCGCGCCGGACCCGGAACTCCTCAAGAGCGTACCGGCGTTGACAGAAAGCCCCCCGCGTGCGGACAGCCTCGCCTACTGGCAGCGCCAGCTGAGCGGCTTCGACCCCGGTGGGCTGGCGCTGGCCTACGGCAAGCAGGAGGCCGCAGGCGCCACGCTCGCCGGGGACCAGATCACCGTGCCGCTGTCCGACGCGGCGAGGGCCGTGGTCCAGGAACTGCGGAAGCGGCTGAACACCTCCGAAGCGGTCGTCCTCCTCGCCACCTACTACCTGCTGCTCGCCCAGCACGGGGGCGGACCCGACCTCGCTGTCGGGACCATGGTCAACGTGCGCAGTCGGACGGCGCCGAACGCCGTCGGCTACCACGTCAACGTGGTGCCCCTGCGGCTGCCGGTCGACCTCACCAAGGGCTTCGCCGACCTGGTCGAACGGACCGGGACGGTGTTCTTCGACGGCATCGCCCACGCCGACGTACCCGTGGACAGCCTCTACAACGAGGTCGCGCGCGACGGCGCGGCCTGGCGCAACAGCCTCTTCCGCCACGTCTTCAACTACGTGCCGGGACTGGGCCTACCGGACTTCGAGATCGCCGGACTCGGCGCGAGCCCGCTCGTCGTCGAGGTGCCGTTCAGCAAGTTCGACCTCGAGTTCTTCGTCATGTCCACGGCCGAGGAGCTGCGCCTGCGGGCCGTGTACAGCACCGATGTCTTCACCCGCGACGACGTGGACGCCCTGCTGGGGCGCTACGAGGCGCTGCTGCTGTCGCTGGGCAGCGACCTCGACCGCCCCCTGAGCGCGATCACGGGGTGGAGCGAGCGGGACCGCGCGGTGATTGCCACCGCCAACCGGACCGCGCCCGAACGGCAGCACGACCCCGTACCGGACGCGGTCCCGGACAGCGTCCTGGAAGCAGTACGGGCCACCGTGGACCGCACCCCGGAGGCGGTGGCGGTCGACGGCGCGGACGGCCCGGTCACCTATCGGCAGCTGTGGGACGAGGCGCGGACCGTGGCCAACGCGCTGCGCGGGCGGGGCACCGTGCCCGGCGACGTGGTCGCGCTCCTCGTCCCGCGCGGCGCCGCGCTCGCCTCGGCCGTACTCGGGGTATGGCTGGCCGGTGCCGGCTACCTCCCCTTGGACCCGGACCACCCGGCGCACCGGATCGCCTACCAACTGGCGGACTCCGGCGCGCGGGCGGTGCTCGCGCAGGACGGGTTGAAAGTGCCCGCGCCGGAGGGGGTTCCGGTGCTGCGGATCGGTGAACTGGGCGGTGCACCGACGCCGGATGCCGTGGACGGAACGGACCCCGGCGTCCCTCCGGACCCCGCCGACAGCGCGTATCTCATCTACACCTCGGGTTCCACCGGCCGCCCGAAGGGGACCCTGGTCAGCCATGGCAGCCTCGCCAATCTCGTAGGCCACTTCGCGGACGAACTCAAGGCCCGCGCGGGGGAGTCCACGCTGTGGCTGACGACCTTCAGCTTCGACATCTCCGCCCTGGAGCTGTTCCTCCCGCTGGCGACCGGCGGCCGTCTGGTGATCGCACCCGACGCCGCCAGGTCCGACGGGCGTGTGCTGGCCCGACTGCTCGGTGCGTACGACGTCGACATCGTCCAGGCCACCCCCACCACCTGGCGCCTGGTGGTGGAGGACTGCGGGTCCGCCCTGTCCGGGCGCCGCGTCCTGTGCGGGGGCGAGCCGCTGCCGTCCGTCCTGGCGCACCGGCTGGCGGACACCGGCTGTGAGCTGCGCAATGTCTACGGGCCCACCGAGACCACGATCTGGTCGACCTCCGGCGTCGTGCGCCGGGACACCGTGGGCCAGGTGGACGTCGGCCGGCCGATCCGCGACACCCGGGTGTTCATCGCCGCCGCCGACGGCCGCGAGCTCCCGGTGGGAGTACGGGGCGAACTGTGCATCGCCGGAGGAGGAGTGGCCCTCGGATACCACAACCGTCCGGAGCTGACCGCGGACCGGTTCCGTGTACACCCCGTACACGGCCGGTACTACCGCACCGGAGACCTGGCCGCCTGGCGCGCGGACGGGACGCTGGAAGTTCTCGGACGGGTCGACCGGCAGGTCAAACTCCGGGGAAACCGGATCGAGTTGGGGGAGGTGGAGAGCGTACTGCTCGACCACCCCGAGGTGCGCGCGGCCGCCGCCGTGGTGGTCGGCGACGGCGGCGCCGACGCGTCGCTGGTGGCCTTCCTCGTGGCGACGGACGCGCCGGGACTGGTCAACCGGCTCTGGGAGCACGCCCGTACGAAGCTGCCCGCCCCCGCCGTGCCCGGCGAGTTCGTCGTCGTGGACGCCCTGCCGACCACCGGCAATCACAAGGTCGACTATCTGGCGCTGGCCCGCCAGGTACGGGACCGGATCGCCGAGCGCGAGGAGCGGGCGGGGCAGGAGGAGGGCGAGGCAGCGGTGCCCGACGACGAGCTGGTCGCGACACTGGTCGAGCTGTGGCAGACGGTCCTCGACCGCACCGATCTGCTGCCGGACTCCAACTTCTTCACCAGCGGCGGCCATTCGCTGCTCGCCGCGCAGCTGACGCAACGCATCGAGGAGCGCCTCGGCGTACGCCTGCAACTCGCCGAGGTCTTCACCCGGCCCACCCCGGTGCAGCTGGCCGGCTTCCTCCGCTCGGGCGGCGAGTGAGCCCGCCCTGCCCGGAGCACCGGGCCGCCCCGAAACTGCCGACCGCATCGAAACAGCACCGTGGAACGCGGGTTCGTTCCACCGACGTCAGGACACCACGATGACCGAGACCGCTCCGGTATCCGACGAGGCGGGAACCTTCACCTTTCCGCAGCCTCGCACCTGCCCGTACCAGCCGCCCGCCGGATACGAACCGCTACGCGAGCAGGGCCCGTTGACCAAGGTCACGCTGTACGACGGCCAACAGGCATGGCTCGTCACCCGGCATGCGGACGCACGCGAGCTGATGACCGACACCCGGCTCTCGTCCGAGCGCAGCAGCGACGGATTCCCGATCATCACGCCCCGGCTGCTCGACGCCCGTGGGTTCCGCACCCTGGTCACGATGGACGGCGCGGAACACAGCATGTACCGGCGGATGCTCATCCCCGACTTCACCATCAAACGGACCCGGGCCATGCGGCCGGACGTGGAGCGGATCGTCGACGAGTGCGTCGACCGCCTGCTCGCGAGCACCCCGCCGGTGGACCTCATCCAGGGCTTCGCCTCCGAGCTGTCCTCCCGCGTCGTCTTCGAACTCCTGGGCGTACCGCAGGAGGACCAGGCGTTCTTCTTCGCGCGCAGCGCCCAGCTGCTGCAGGCCACGGACACCAAGCAGTCCGAGGGCCCGCTCGCCGATCTCGTCGACTACCTGGACCGGCTGGTCGCCTCCCGAGGCGAAGCGGAGGGCACCTGGCTGCTCGACCGGCTGGCCGGCGAGGAGGTCGAGAAGGGCGAGCTGGACCGTGGCGACCTCGTACGGATGGCCATTCAGCTGCTGGTGACCGGGCAGGGCACCACCGCACAGATGATCGCCCTGGGTACGGCGACCTTGCTCGAACACCCCGACCAGATGGAGGTGTTGAGGAAGGACCCGAGCGGCGTGCCCGCCGCGGTCGAGGAACTGCTGCGCTATCTCACCATCGCCGACATGGCGGGCCTGCGGGTCGTCACCGAGGACATCGAGCTGCACGGGCAGGTGATCCCCGCGGGCAGCGGGATCATCCTGCCCTTCGCCCTGCTCAACCACGACCCCGAGGTGTACCCGGACCCGCACCGCTTCGACGTGACGCGCGCGCCGGGCCAGCACTTCGCCTTCGGCTTCGGGCCGCACAACTGCATCGCGCAGGGCCTGGCCCGCCTGGAGCTGGAGGTGACGTTCCGGAGCCTGCTGGAGCGGATCCCGACCCTGCGCCTGGACGTGCCGCTGAGCGAGCTGCGGGTGCGCGAGGCCGCCGACATGCAGGGGGTGTACGAGCTCCCGGTGCGCTGGTAAGGGCTCACTCCGATAGCCGGGAAATGCCTCTGGGGTCCGGCGGAGTTCACTACGACGAAGAACCGGTGCCGTCGACATACTCGGGTAGTCGGCACCGGTTCTTCCGTGCTGTCCGCTATTCGCCCTCGAGAGCCTCGACCACAGGCGCGAACGTCTCCATCCACGGCTCGTGCACCGTGAGATAGGTGTAGCCGAACCGGTCCCGCCAGGCCCTTACCTGATCGGCGATTTCGTCCACGGTACCGATCAGCACGGCGGGCGCCTCAAGGAATTCGTCGAGCGTCAGATCCGGCGTCTGCTCGTGCCAGCGCCGGGCCTGCGCATTCCGGTCGTCGGTGATGACGACATCCCGGACCAGAATATTCAGCTCCACCTCGTCCGCGCGATTTCCGGCCTGCGTACGGAAGTAGGCGACCCGCTCCGCCATGGCCTCGGCGGTCAGAATGCGGAACCCGCGCGGCCCCGGCGCCTTCGCCAGCGCCGTGAACCCCATGATGTCCGCGTGCGCCGCCCCCAGTTGGAGCATGCGGTCGCTGTTGCCCCCGAGGAAGAGCGGCGGGCGGGGCCGCTGCACCAGCGAGGCCGCCTGCGTCTCGTCCGCCAGCATCGTGGCCAGCGTCTCCATCGTCCGCTCGAGGTGGTCGATCCGCTCGGCGAGCGGCCGCCACGCAATGCCCGTCGCCTCGAACTCCTCCTTGCGGTGCCCCGCTCCGAGACCGAGCTCGAGCCGGCCGTCCGTGAGCTGGTCGGCCGTGATGACGTCCCGGCCGAGCAGCGTCGGATTCCAGAACGACGTGTTGAGGACGAAAGAGCCGACCCGCGGCCGCTCCGTCGCCTCGGCCGCCGCCACCATCGCGGAAAACGGTGCGGGAAAGCCGAGATGATCCGGGACCAGGATCACGTCGTAACCAAAGCGCTCCGCCCGTCGGCATTTCTTGGCCCATTCCTCGCGACCGCCGACCGAGTGCATCGCGACACCGAACCGAAAAGATCCCATACATTCCTCCCATGCTGGTCGACGGCCAGCGTGATGCAAAGACCGGCCGCTCCGGAACCTCGGGAAAAACATCTAGGGGTGGCTAGGGGGCGGGCCTGGGGTTGGATCATTCCCCGTTGTTTACTAATTTTCGATCGGCCACATAAGACGAACCGGCGCCTCGTCGGCTCTGCGCCACCAGGCCCGAACCACGGGACAACGGGACAGCAGGACAGCGGGACAAAGGGGGTTGTGAGGCGTGAACGGTGAACGCGGGGACGAGAAAGGTCTTCCGGCCGGGGAAGCCATCGCCGTAGTGGGGCTCTCCTGCCGACTCCCGCAGGCCGCCGACCCCGAGTCCTTCTGGCGGCTGCTGCGCGCGGGCACGGATGCGATCACCGAGGTCCCCGAGGGCCGCTGGTCGTCCGCGACGCCCACTGGCCGTACCCGTAGGGGCGGCTTCCTCGACCACGTCGACCGGTTCGACGCGGGCTTCTTCCGCATCTCCCCTCGAGAAGCCACCGCGATGGACCCCCAGCAGCGGCTGACCCTCGAACTCGGCTGGGAGGCCCTCGAGGACGCCGGCATCGTGCCCACGGACCTGGCTGCCGGCGGCCGGGTCGGCGTCTTCATGGGCGCCATCTGGGACGACTACGTGACGCTCTTCCACCGGAGCGCCACCGAGGCCGGGGAGCACACCCTGACCGGGCTGAGCCGCAGCATCATCGCCAACCGGCTCTCGTACGCACTCGGCCTGCGCGGCCCCAGCATGGTCGTCGACACCGGTCAGTCCTCGTCCCTGGTCGCCGTCCACCTGGCCTGCCAGAGCCTGCGCCGCGGCGAGGCGGAGCTGGCGCTCGTCGGCGGCGTGAACCTGAACCTCGTCGCGGAGAGCACCGTCACCACCGAGGAGTTCGGCGCGCTCTCGCCGGACGGCCGTTGCTTCACCTTCGACGCACGCGCCAACGGCTACGTACGCGGCGAGGGCGGCGGCATGGTGATCCTCAAGCCTCTGGCCGCCGCCCTCGCCGACGGCGACCGGGTCTACTGCGTCGTACGCGGCAGCGCGCTCAACAACGACGGCCCGAGCACGGCAATGACGGTCCCGACGACGGCCGGGCAGGAGGACGTCCTGCGCCGGGCCTGCGCCGACGCCGCCGTGCACCCCTCGGACGTGCAGTACGTGGAACTGCACGGTACCGGAACCAAGGTGGGCGACCCCGTCGAGGCCGCCGCCCTGGGCGCGGTCCTCGGCGCCGCCCGGGAACCCGGCTCGCCGCTGCCGGTCGGCTCCGCCAAGACGAACGTCGGGCACCTCGAAGCGGGTGCCGGCATCGTCGGCCTCATCAAGACCGCGCTCGCCATCGAGCACCGCGAGCTGCCGCCCAGCCTCAACTTCGAGCGCCCGAACCCCGACATCCCGTTGGACGCACTCAATCTGCGCGTACAGAGCGACTTGGGTCCGTGGCCGGACGACCTGCGCCCGCTGATAGCGGGAGTCAGCTCCTTCGGCATGGGCGGCACCAACTGCCATGTCGTACTGGGCGAATCACCTGTCAGGGCGGGGACCGCGGGCGAGTCGGAGTCGGAGTCGGAGTCGGACCAGGGAAGCACCCCCGTGCTGCCATGGCTGGTGTCCGGCCGTACCGAAGCGGGGCTGCGCGCGCAGGCGGAACGGTTGCGGTCGTTCCTGGAGGCCGAACCAGGACTTCGACCGGTCGATGTGGCCTACTCCTTGGCCACGACGCGGGCCGCGCTCGAGTACCGCGCGGTGGTGGCCTCCGACGGAGCCGAGAGCGCGAGGGCCGCACTGGCGGCGGTGTCCGCCGGACAGCCGTCCGCATCGGTGGCCCGGGGAACGGTCGCGCGGGGTGGGCTGAGCGCCTTCTTGTTCTCGGGGCAGGGGTCGCAGCGGTTGGGGATGGGCCGGGAGTTGGCCGGGGTGTTTCCGGTGTTCGCTGCTGCTTTGGATGCGGTGTGC
>NZ_LGDV01000206.1 GCF_001280015.1 Streptomyces sp. MMG1121 | reverse complement strand
CCACCCCCCTCTGTTCGTTCACCTGTGAACGTTCACTTTCCCGTCCCAGTGCGGGGCGTTACGTCCGCTGCCACCCGCTGGTACCTGCTGTGGCGTTCACAACCGTACGGGTGGAGTTCACTTCGCCGCCAGGCCTGTGGATAACTTTATTGACCTGGACCCGACAAGAGATCGATGCTGCTGTCGCAGCGTCCGGACGCGCTCCTCCACCCCCACCCTGACTGGGAGGAACGCCATGTCCATTACCACCAGGGGTCGTAGAGGGCCGGCGTCAGCGGCCCTTGCGGCCGTCGCCGCCCTGACGGCCGCCCTCATGCCGACGGCCACCGCTCACGCCGCCCCGCATTCCGCTCCGCATTCTGCTCCGCACGCCGATCCTCGGGCCGCCGCTCACCTGGCCGTTCCGGCCGCCAAGCGCCTCAACATCACCATGCAGGAGCAGGAGAGCAGCAACTGGTGCTGGGCGGCGAGCGGCGACACCATCGCGTCCTGGTTCGGGCGCAACTACACCCAGAACCAGTTCTGCGACGCCGCTTTCAACCGGCCCCAGGGCAGCACCTGCGGCAACTGGCAGGCGGCGCTGGACGACGTGCAGAACGCCCTCGACTGGATGGGCATCAACCCCGGTACGTACGTGCGTGGATATCTGCGCTACGGCACCGTGCAGAAGGAGATCGACGCCAACCGTCCCGTCGAGACGCGCATCGAGTGGAGCTCCGGGGGCGGGCACATGCATGTGCTGTACGGCTACGACACCTCCGACAACCAGGTTTACTGGGGCGACCCGTGGCCCTCCAACTACCGCTACAACTGGGGGGATTACGACTACTACGTGAGCAACAACTTGTTCACGTGGACCCACTCGCTCTACGGGATCGGAGCGTGACCCCATGACCCCGATCCGCACGTCGCCGATCCAGACCGCACCGACCCGGACGCCATCGAGCGGCACGTCACCGAAGCGCCGGACATCGAACCGGCACGCGCACGCCGGCCGTAGGCCCGTCCGCAAGAGCGCGACGGTCGCGGCGCTCGCCGCCATCACTACCCTCTGTGCCCTCGCCCCCGCCCACGCCGCAGCCGGCGACTTCCCCGCGCCCTTCACCGCCGCCGACACCGCCCGGGCGCGTGAGGCGGCGTCAGCCCCGGCCACCCTCCTCACCCTCTCGCGCTTCTTCGCCCGCGACGGCGCGATCGCGCAGAGCGCGGCCCGGCCGCACCTGGTCGGACCGTCGGTGACCGTCTACTTCCTCGACCCGGGATTCGTCTCCGGACGCACGGGCGCCCCTGTCGCCGACCCGCAGTTCGTCGCGAGCAAAGCGGTCTCCGCGGACGGTCAGGTCGCCTCGGTGTGGACCGTACGGACGGCGAAGGGGTGGAAGGCCGTCAACATTGCGACCGGCGGTGACGAGAGCGACTACGTCAGCAAGGCGCACGGACTCGGAACCGTCTTCCGCGAACCGCAGATCGACGCCTGGTACGTGGTGCGCGACGGCCGTGTGCTGCCGCTGGACCCCGATGCGCGGCGCGCCGTGGGGAAGAACGGCGTGACCCTGGCCGCCTACCAACGTCTGGTGCGCGCTAAGTACGGCGACAAGCTCCCGGGGTCCGACTACGACCGAGCGGGCGAGGGCGGCGGTTACGGCGGTACGGTCGCGCCCCCGCGCGCGTCCACCGCATCCGCGGCGACCACCGGGGCGGTAGTCACCGTGGCCTCAGCCTCTGCCGTCGCCGCCTTGTGCGGCGCCTGCTTCGGCCTTCGCCGCATGCGGCGGGCGCATCGCGCCGGCTGAGTCGCCTTCCGGCCCAGCGCCCCCGTGCCCCAGGCCCATCCGGTCTGGGGCATTGGCGGGGTGGTGGCACCCGAACGTCAAGCGGAATTCGGCCCAGAAGCGGATCTGCACGGTGGGTGAAGCGGATATGTGAACCTTCCCCTTCGTCGCTGAGCAGCCGCGACCAAGCGCCGCGCACTCTGCGGGAGCTGGTGGAGGGACGGCATGCCGGGGTGGTGCACGTGGAGGTTGAACCGGCGCTGGCGTCCGGCGGGGCCGGGGTCGTGTTCTGCTCACGGGTAGCTCTTCGGCGACCCACTGGCCGACGGGGGTGGGCGCCTCCAAGGAGCGCCCGGGAGCACCGCACATGACGAACACCCCCGTTGCAGCCGCGCTTCCAGAACTGCGGCGCCTGACCGGCCCGCCGTTCAGGACCAGCTGGAGGCGTTGCCCGCCTCCCTCATGCTGATCGGCCTCGGGTCGGACGGCCAAGTGGTCGTCGTCGAAAGGACGCCGCCGCGCACGTCCTGGTGTGCACAGGCAGCGGCGGTGGCATCACGACCCTCCTGCGCCCCTGCGCCCCTTCGCCGCGCGGCGACCGCGCCGACCGCGGCGGCGACGCCGACGACCTGCCGCGCCCGGTGGTCGTGCTCGAGGGCGCCGACGTCACATTCCGGCAGCTGACCCGCCGCTGGGACACGGCCCGGGAAGGGAACCCGACCACATCCCCGACCGGTCAGGGTGTGGCAGGAACCGGCACGGGGGCGGTCGGGTTGGCGGGAGGGGCGAGGCGGTCGGCTCCCGGTGGTACGGGGACGGCGTTGAAGACGGCGTCCTGCTGGGCCTGGAGTTGCCTTTTGCGGGCTTCGGTGGTGGAGGGCAGGCGCTGTTCCTCGTAGAGCAGGTGGGTGACTTCCTGGGCGTGCTTGCTTTCGGGGGTGTGGAACTGGATCTCGAACAGCTGGCCTGAACGTGGCGCGCGCCAGCCGGTGTTGAGACCCTTGTAGCCGCTGGTGCGGTTCCAGGTGTTGGACCACTTGGTGGAGTCGTTGCCCCAGGCCGCGAGGACGGCGGAGGCGTCGGTCACGCCTGTGGTGTAGGTGGTGTCGGTCCACTGGAGGGTGTAGCGGACGGCGTCGGTGAGCCGGGCCAGGACGGTGTCCACGTTCTGTCCGCGGTTGTCCTTGAGGGAGGTGGCGACTTTCCGCTTGAGCGAGTCGGCGGACTTCAGCCTGTGGTCGAAGCCGACCAGCTCCGCGCCCGAGGCGAGGGCTGCGGTGCGCACGTCCGTGCTGATCGACTTCTCGGCCTGTCGGGCCCGGTTGAGGTAGGCGTCGACCTTCGCGTTGTCGGCGCTGTTCAGCGTGAGCCCGCCGGCTCCCTTCCAGCCGTCATGGGTTGCGGCGGCCGCCGACGGCCCGGCCGACAGGGCGACGGCTGTGGTGAGCGCGGCCGCGAGCAGGCCCTTGCCGATGGAGTGGGTGGTGGTGACCGTCATAGAACGTCCGCCTTCACGCTGTTGGAATACCTTGCGGCAGGCACAACTGCCCAGGCGGAGAACGAGTTACTGACGCGGGGGGGGTGTGCGGTTCCGCGGTGCGTCGAACGTGACACCCGGGCCTGGCTCACCAACTGGGACGAACAGCCCAGGCCGTCTGTCTGGACAAAGGCCGCTCACGAAATCCTGGGCAAGGTCGCTGTTTACTGCCGACGAATCTCAGACTCGGGTCACGCGTAGTGTTTCGCTGACCGGGCTGAGTGCGACGCCTGCAAGCCCATTCGGCCCCACGGTTGCACGTACACCGGCTTGTCCACCCGACCGGGGAAGTAGGTCAGCCGCACCGAGCCCGCGAATTTTTCCATGCCTTGCCCCCGAGCGAGGAGGCCGCCCCACAGGCAGGCCGCCCGCCGTGCCGGTCACCCGGCCGAAGCTGCCCGCGACGTGCTCTTCCGCGCCTGACTGCTGCGGTTGGGTGACAAGGTGTACGGCTCCCCGAGGATGTTCACGATGTGAAGAGTTGATTCCTTTTAGCTTCTTCTGAGAATCGTATGTGTCGCCCAGCAGGTGGCCGCATGCGTCAACCCCCATGGAGGTCATCGGATGAATATTCGCCCCTGGGTAGCGCCGCTGGCGGGTGCGGTTATCGCCCTCGTGCCCTCGTCGGCCGACGCCGCTGCGCAAGCGTCTGCACAGCAGGCGTCCAACTCCCTGTGGCACCAAGAAGGGGATGGGCGCCGCGGTCACCACAATCCCTGGCGTAACTGCCACAGCCGCCGTCGTGTCGTGCTCATCGACAAGGGCACGAGGGCGATTCTGACCAATGGCCGGCGTGGGCCGGAGGCTGTCGTCCTCGTGGGCTCGGGAAAGTCTTCGGCGCCGGCGGCACCGTGGAACACCTTTTCTGTCACGACGTATCTGGACGTGAACTATCCCACCCAGACCACGTCCCAGTATGAGTTGGCGATTCGTGGCTTCTTCAGGGTGCACCCGCTCTTCGAGGTGAAGGCCTTCGACAACCACAAGCGAGAGTTTCCCTTCCCGGCCGCCCACTGCAAGGACGGCCAGGACGACGATGACCGCGAGGACGGCGCTCGTCCGCATGGTGGGAGAGCAGGTGACGGGAGTGGGTCCACCTCCCCGTCGCCCCAGAAAGGGCGTGAAAGCACGGCTGCCAGCTGGCGCGCCGACCTTCTGAGCACGAAGTACATCGTGATCGCGGCCGGAGGTTTGCTGATCGTTCTGGGAATGCTGGCTATGGCCTGGCTTCGCCGACGGCGTTCTGCCGAGTGACGGCCGGTCAGAAGGGCGAACCGGCAGCACCCTTGGTCTTGGGCATCATGTCGCATCGGGAGCCTGATGTGCTGCCGCCCCAGTCCTTCCAATTGACGAACAGCCGGCTTCCGGGGAGGGGGCCGGACTGGCCGCGCCGGGACGGCGCGATATCCGGGCAGCTCCGTCCAGTGGCCCACGGAGCCGTCGGACAGGCGCAGACGTTGTGCTCCGTCGCTGGATTTGCTCGTAGAAGACTCGCTGTGTTGCCTGCCTGGCTATCACGGTCCGGCACTGGCCGGCCGACCCCGGTGTGGGGTTCGGGGCGAGAACCGAGCAGGTCTTCATCCCTCGGCACCACCTGTTGTGCGACCGCCACCGGCGGGTGCGCACCGCCACTGCCACTGGTCACCGGAGGTCTTTCGGCGGAACTGGTCAGGAGGACCTGCTGCTTCTGGCCGTGCCTGCTATATCCGAGGGGGCTGGATGTGGCCGTGGGGCTGAGGGTGGCCGAGTCGTCGGGCCTGGCCAAGTGGCTGAGTGCGGCCGGTGAACTGCTGCTTTCGGGGGAGGCCGACGTGGCTGAGGGACTGGGTGTTTGCGAGGGGCTCGGGCGGGGGTCGTGGCGGCAGATCCACTCCGGATCTTTGAATCCGTAGCTCAGGCCCCACTCCCTGTCACAGCCACCCCAGTAAGGTCTCACCCAGCCGCAGTAGGGGCCGCCGTAGCTGTAACAGGGGGGCCCTTGTTCCTCCGGATCCGGATTCGTGAGGGGTGGCTGGAGGAATTCGGCTTCGCGCGGAGAGATGCCGGAGGCGCTGACCATGCGGACCTGTGTGGCACCGGAACCTTGGGGCATCCAGTCCGTGAAGAACAGGGGCAGGCCAATGGCTGAGGCAGAGACCGCTACCGTTGCGGCAGTGAGAGCGCAGCGGGTCAGGTGCATGACTGATCCTCTCGGCTTTGTGGTCTGGGGCAGGTGTGAACGAATTCCGTGCACGGACACCACCGCTGTGAGCACTAAAGCTGAACGTATGTTTTGCAGACCGTCTTAACAACCAGCGAACCGCCAGCCAGGGTGACATGCTCCGGTTTTTTCACTCAAAGAGTCTCGCCTCGATCTATTTGTCGCGTGACACCGAACTGCACTCTTCGCGCAAGCCGCTCTGTGGCGTTCGTCCTCGCCGCAGGCCAGGCCAGTGATGCGCCCGCTCGCACCTGTGTCATGGCCCGCCTGCGCGTTTTCCGAAGACGTGGCGGCGCCGGGGTGGCAGTTTGCCGGTATGACGTCCAGTGCTCCAGCGAGGGTGGGGATACGGGCCGTGTGGGTGCGGCAAGGGTGTTTCCCGGGTGGGTCTTTGAGCTGATGCCCGGCGTTCCTGTCCTTTAAATCGTCGGGGTCGTGGTCGGAGATGGCCCCGGATCGGTCGGTCAGGGTGGATGGGTCGGTCGAGCGACGGAGGGTGTGTGTTCTCCCGGGCGTGCGCGGTGTCTGGGCGGTGCGCGGTGATCAGTGGTTCGGGCCGGACGCGGGAGGCATTTGCGTCTCCGGCTCGTGCGGTAATGGGCTTACTGGCTGTCCTTGGGGGCTGGGGGCTCAGTAGGGGTTGAGGCGGGCCTGGTCGTAGTGCGGGTAGTTGAGGGGGCTGCTCGCTGCTGGTGACCGGGCGTCAGCGCACCGGGAGCAGTTTCAGGTGGCCCCGGCTGCCCGGCGTGAGTGGTGTGCAGCCGCTCGCACCGAGCAGGGCGCCCCCACATCTCGTTCGAGGTCAGGGCTGTGTCTGGGGCAGTACCGGGTGGCGTTGGCCGTCGTGCGGCCGGCGCTGCCAGCAGGCGGTGCCTCCATCCGCCGAGGGGATCCTGCGGCCGGGGCACCGTGAAACGGGCCTCGCCTTCCACACCCTGGCCACGGGTCAGGGTGTGGGGCCGGTGCGGCCGGCGACGTGCTGGGCGAAAAGGGCGTTGATGCTGCCGAAGGTGTGTTCTGTTGATCCCTTGGCGGTGGGGGAGCGGGGCGGGGCGGGCTGCACGCTCACTCCCAGGGTTTCGCAGTCGGTGAGGAAGGCGGCGGAGACGGACCCTCGTCCGAGGTCGATGACGATCATCTCGGGCACCGTCGCCGGCCGGGCCGCTCCCTGCGACGGGCGTTCATCCAGGGCCAGCAGCCGTCCGTAGGGCACGACGGCGTGGGACAGGTCCGGCGCGTACGGCCAGGTGGAGCGGCCGACCCGGCGACCAGGGCCACTCGTGCGGCACCGGGTCCCGCCACCCTCTCGCATCCGGTGGACCAGATGGTCGAGCTCACCTCCGCCGACGGCGGACGTGTCCTCACACGACACCTGGCCACCGGGTGTACGTGGCGGGCGGCGGCTGGATGACCGTGTCGGAGCCCGCCACGTACACCCCCTGGCGGGACGAACGCAGCCGCCGGGCCGCGGACACTGGCAGCGCCGCAGACAGCCCGGGACCTCACGGTCGACCACCTCCACACCTTCTACGTGCTCGCCGGCACCACACCCGTCCTCGTCCACGACTGCGACGAGATCCCCGGGATCGGGCACAGACCGAAGCTGCTTGCCGACCACCTCGCCAGTCGGCGCGGGAAGCTCACGGAACGGGACACCAGCTGAGGCTCACGAGTCGTCTACGACCGGGCCACGAGGGCGCTGGTGGTGCAGACGCCGCACACCATCTACGCCTGCCAGTACACCGCCGAGAGGTTCGAGAGAGGCGGGTTCTGCCGGGAGAACGCGTTCGACGTGACGAGCGGCCTGGCGTGCTTGCCGTCGAGAATCTTCATTCGCCAGGCGGTTACGCCCGGGACAAGTGCGACATCTAGTGAGCTCGCCGTTCACGTGCTGCCTCAGGGGTGGCGAGCCTGGAACTTGCGTGCGGCAGCGTGATCAAATAAGGGATGACATCGTTCTGGACCGGCAAACGGGTGCGCCTCCGCAGTATCGAGCCAGACGACTGGACGGCGTTCATGCGCTTCGCGGAGGACGAGGAAGGGCTGGGAGACCTGCTGCAGCTGCCTCGTTCCGCCGAGGGCTACCGCGTCTGGGCGAGGGAGCAAGCCGCCGCCAGGTCTGATGGCGACTGCTTCCAGTTGGCGATCGAGGCCGTCGACACGGGAGCGATAGTCGGTGCCGTCGGGTCACATCTCGCGGATCCCCGTGCCGGCTGGTTCGAGTACGGAGTGACGATCGGTTCTGACCACCGGCGCAAGGGCTACGCGGCGGAAGCCGTCGAGCTGCTGCTGACCTTCATGTTCGCCGAGCGGCGCTATCACAGGTGCCAAGCGCGGGTCTTCGCCCACAACGAGGCGTCGTTGGTACTCCACCGACGGCTCGGATTCACGGAGGAAGGGCGTCTTCGCGATCACGTCTTCCTCGCAGGCAGGCACCATGATCTCGTCATGATGGGCATGCTCGCCGACGAGTTCGCCGAACTGCGCCGTTCCGCAGTTCAGCAGACCTGAACGCAGCCTTCGTCTGAGCCGGTGCTCCGTCACAGAGGCAGCGGAACAGCGCGAAGGGTGTGGTCGTCAGCCTGGTGGATGAGGGGCCTGCGGGATGCGTTCGCTGAAGCGTCGGGCTGCGGCTCACGCCTGGAACTCGGTGAGATCGATGGTGTGCACGCGCAGCGGATAGCCGTACACCGGGTGTGCCGTCTCGCGCTCCAGCACCATGCCAAGCTTGCGGATGACGTTCTCGGAGGCGTGGTTACCCACCCGGTTGATGCTGATGACGCGATCGAGGCCACGGTCCTGCAGCGCGAACTCCAGGGTGGCCTGGGCGGCTTCGGACGCGTATCCCTGGCCCCAGAACTGCGAGCCGAACCGCCAGCTGATCGCCACGGCGGGCAGCACCTCCGGCAGGAACTCAGGCACGGACAGACCCGTGAAGCCGGCCAGTTCGCCCGAGGCCAGCATCTCGACGGCGAAGAGGCCGAAGCCCTCCTCGTCCCACTCCTCCTCCCACCTCTCGATGTCCTCCGCCGTGCGGTCGAGGTCGAGCACCGAGCCGTCGTCGATCCAGCGCATGACCCGCGGGTCCGCGTTGACGCTCGCCAGGGGCGCGAGGTCGTCGTCATGCCAGCGACGGAGGAGGAGGCGGGGGGTGCGGATCTCGGTCATGGCACCCATCCTGCCGAAGGCAGGGGCTTCAGCGGTAATCGGCTCTCACCCATGGTGCCGCTCTGCGACAACCAGGGCGCGGACCAGGACTCTCCGCCGGCCTGTCTGCTGGTCGGGCAGCCCATCCTCAGACCCACCATGAAACGCGGCGTCCTGGCGGCGCTGGCGCAGCAGACAGTCCTGCGTTACACGATGCCGGGCATGACCTCGAAGGAGACGACCTGTTACGTCGCCCACCACCTGAAGATCACCGGCCCCGGACCCGCTGTTCACCGAGGACGCCCTCACCCTGATCCACACGACCTCGCGCTGCTATCTCCAGGCGGTCAACAACCTCTCCGTCGAGGAACTGGCCGCGTTCGCCACCGGCAAGAACCTCGTCGACGAGACCGTCGCCCGCACGCCCGTGAGCCAGGTGGTCGGCACCTGAGTTCTCGAACCCCGGTGAACGGGAAATACGGAAGGCCAAGCTTGATCAAGGATGGGGACGGTTTCGCCGGACGGCAGATGAAGACAGTTGCGGCGGGACTCGCGGCCCCGGCAAGGATACCTCCATGGACGATGCAACAGACGATGTGAACCAGGCGATCGCGGGTGAGTTGCAGCTCATGGATCCGCGTGTCCGCGCCTCGCGAGAACGCGCCGCACAGCTTCTCGACCCGGAGTTCGTGGAGGTCGGCGGGTCGGGGCGGCGATGGACGTATGACGCCATGCTCGCCGAACTGCCCGACCATCCGGGCAGTTCGGCGGACGGCCCGCGCTATGAGCCCTCGGAGATCTCGGGAGTGCTGCTCGCGCCGGGTCTGGTGCATCTGACCTTCGAGACCACGCTCGGCGAACGCAGGACCAGGCACAGTTCGATCTGGCGCAAGAGGGACCAAGCCGCAGGCTGGCGGATGTACTACCACCAGGCCACGCGCGTGCCGCCCGGAGTGGACTGAGACCAGCGGCACCTCCCGACGAAACCGACCATTCGCCGACGACCGCCCCGCCGGGACACCGGCGGGGCGGTCGTCGTCCCCCTTCGTCGCCATCGTGACCGCCGCCCTCGTCGGCATTTTCAACGCCGGGCAACATGGCCCTGGCGGCGGCCGTCACTGCCTACTACGCGGTGCACGCGGACATCACCTGGTTCGGGCTCCTGTCAGCCTCGCTCGCCTGGGGCGCAGCAAAGCTTGCCCGGCCCGGCGGGCGGGAGCGGTGGCCGAGCGGCAGCGACTGCGCCTCGGGCTGGCGGATGGGAGGGCGTGAGTGGACTCGCGCTCCTATATCCGCGTCTTCCGCCATGAGCCGCACCGGGTGCAGTGCGGCACCAATCACGCACGGTAGAGAGAACAGCGCACTGCGACCGCTGCGTCGTTGGCCGCACCAGCCTGTTCCCGCGGGTGATCGCGAGCGTGCCGTTCAGTGTCACCGCACGGCTGCCCCCGCCGGCGCGCCAGGTCCGCTCGAGCAGCACGGTGGCAGGCGCGGGTGAGGGTGCCGTCGTAGCGTCAACCGAGGCGGCGGCGGGAGGCCTGAACGGCCCGAGGGCCGCCGGGCGACGCCGTCGGCTCAGCTATGCCCGGGCCGGTACCGGCAGTCGATGGCTCCGGTGGTTCCCGGCCCGTGTGATCGGTGACCCGTTCGGCGTGGCCGGGACCGGGGGTGACAGGATGAGACCCATGAGCAACGTTTACTTCGACATCAGCATCAACGGCGCCCCCGCCGGCCGTATCGTTTTCAATCTCTTCGACGACGTGGTTCCGAAGACCGCGCGCAACTTCCGTGAGCTGGCCACCGGCCAGAACGGCTACGGCTACGCCGGTTCGGGCTTCCACCGCGTCATCCCCCAGTTCATGCTGCAGGGTGGCGACTTCACCAACCACAACGGCACCGGTGGCAAGAGCATCTACGGCGAGAAGTTCGAGGACGAGAACTTCCAGCTGAAGCACGACCGCAAGTACCTGCTGTCGATGGCGAACGCCGGCCGCAACACCAACGGCTCGCAGTTCTTCATCACCACCGTCCTCACCCCCTGGCTCGACGGCAAGCACGTCGTCTTCGGTGAGGTCGTCGAGGGCCAGGAGCTCGTCGACCAGATCGAGGCCCTGGGCTCCCAGTCCGGCACTCCCAAGGGCAAGGTCGAGATCACGGCCTCCGGCGTCGTCGACGGCCACTGATCCCAGCCTTTCGCCAGGACCGCGCCCGGGTCGCAGTCTGCCTCACAGGCTTGGACACCGACCGGCCGGCGCGCGTCCTGGCCTGGCTGGTCCTCGACCACGGGCCAACCTCCAGGAGGGCCGGCCCTCCCTCGCACGGAAGGTCTTCCACGGCCGCTCCGGGCAGTTCTGCAGCGCTACCGGAACGGCATGGGGGACCGGATCGGCGCCCTGGGCCTGGTCCTCGACGCTCTCGTACCGTTCAACACTCGGTACATGGACGCCGCGGTGAACCAGCTGCGTGCGGACGGCTTGGACGTCCGCGATGAGGACGTGACCCGCCTCTCGCCGTGCGCGCGGCATCACATCAACATGCTCCGGCCGGTACTCCTTCCCGCTCCCCGAGCTGTCCGGGGGCCTGCGCCCGCTGCGTGATCCGGGGGTTTCCGCGGACGAGTGACGTGCGCGGGGCCCGTGCACCGTGTGGCAGTGGATCAAGGGGTACCCGCGCGTACGGCGGTGGTCGCCAAAGTGGTGTAGTGCATCGTGAAGCGGCCACCCAGGGCGTCGATGGCGTGGCCGACTGCGTCCAGTATCTCGGCCAGCTGATCGGGACGAAGCCGGGTGAGGCCGCCGGTAGTGGGGAGCAGGTCCAGCCACTGGTCGCGCGTGTAGGACTGCTCCCAGTCGAATCGCCACTGTTCCGGGTCGTTGAACTGCTCGGTCTCGCGGATCTTGTCGGCGATCTTCGCGTATCCCGCTTGGTACATGGCCAGCGGACGTCGCGCCGGCTGGTTGCTGAACGGTGAGTCGGGCGCCACCCGACGGTAGGAAGCCGCGAACGACTCGGCTACCTCGGCAGGCGGCTCGAATACGTGCCCGAAGATCGCCAGGCGCCCGTTCGGACGCAGCGCCTGGGCCGCTTTCACGGCACCGGAGGCCGGATCCAGCCAGTGCCACGACTGGGCGGCGATCAATGCGTCGAACACCCGGCCCGCCGGCTCCCAGGCTTCGAAGGCCGCCACCTCGACCCGCAATCCTCGGGCCTGCGCGAACTCGGCCATCCGCGCATCCGGCTCGACACCGAGCACGACGCAACCGGCGGCCTGGAATTGACGGGCCGCGATGCCCGTGCCGCAGCCGACGTCGAGCACGTCGGGCCCCGGGCTCCCGGCGACGATACGCGCCACCAGGCCATCGGGGTAGCCCGGTCGGGCCTGGTCGTAGCGTTGCGCATCCGTGCCGAAAGACTCGGCCATCTGTCGAGCCTGATGCGGTTGAACCGGCTCTGGTTGCTCTCGCGGTAGAGTGGGCATGCGTTCACTTTAGTGGGCGAGCGCCCACATGCTCAATGGATGCCAGGAGCCTGGCGCACGAGAGGATCTGGAAGTGCCGACCGGGGTACACCTTCACGACGCACGACAGCAGCTGTTCGGCGCCGCCGAACGCGTGCTGTTGCGGGATGGTCCGAACGGGCTGACCAGCCGGGCCGTCACCGATGAGGCGGCCTGCGCCAAAGGCGTCCTGCACCGGCACTTCACCGACTTCGACGCCTTCCTCACCGAGCTGGTGCTCGACCGGGCCGCACAGCTCGAGACGCAAGCGCATGCGCTGCGCGACACCGTCGGCACCGGCACCGTGGCCGATAACCTCACTGGCGCGCTGACCACCCTGTTCGGACCGGTTCCCGTGGCGATCATCCCGCTCATCACCTTCCGGGACGAGTTGCGCGCGCGGCTGCGGCAAGCCAGGCCCGGAGGCGGCATCGCGATCCTCGCCCAGGTCACGACCGCGGTCTCCGCTTACCTGACCGACGAGCGCGCCATGGGCCGCATCTCGGCCGACGCCGACATCGACTCACTCACCCTCTCCTTGGTCGGAGGCGGACATCTGCTGTTCGCGGACCGCGACACCGACCCACCGACCACGGCAACCGTCAACCAGCTGGTGACCACGGTGCTGGCCGGAGCCATACGACGGCGGCCACGCGTCAGGGGGGCTTGAGGGAGCGGGGGACATTCCCCGCCTTCTCGTTCGGGACTTGGCCATCAGCAGCAGCTCGGACGCGCCCTGCTCGCCCAGATGCGTCAGCCCGGAGTGGCGCCGCTCGTGCAGGTCCCAGCCGGAGTCGGGCCCGCACAGGGCGGTGCGCTGGTCCAGCAGTACCGGCTTGCCCGCGGGATGGACGGGCCAGACCGGTGTCCGGGCACACGTCCCGCGCGGAGACCACCTCGCCGGGGCCCGCGCACCGGCGGGTGACGAAGACCGGCCCGCGGGTGCGGCTCCGCAGCAGCCTCGGCAACAGCCGGGCCGTGCCTGTACCCCGTACCGCCAGGATGGTCAACAGCGTCGACCTGCCGGCGCCGTTCTCGATGACGATCCCGGACAGCCTGTCCGGCTCCAGGTCCAGGTCGATGCCGCGCCGGACCTCCCGTCGGCGTAGGCGTACCACAGGCCTCGCACTTGCGAGGTCCGTCCTCCCCTTGCTCGCTCCGGCGCGTCTTCAACGGCTACCGGTCAAGGGCGGATACATCGTGTCAACGTCTGCACCGTCGGGCCGTTCGATCGGGCAGGGAGGCGCGGGACTAGCTGGTCCTCCGGGTGTTCCACGAGGGCAGTTGCTCGAATACGGCGACGGCGTCCTCTCGCCAGTGCCGACGCCAGGACGCGGCTTCGGCGGAGGCGGCTTCGGCGTACCGGTCGATGGCTGATCGGAGGCGGTTGTGCACGTCATGGCGGTAGGCGATGTCGCGGATACGGTCGATGGTCTGCGGTGTGCAGTCGGGGTTTCCGAGAGCGGCCTTGACGGTGTCGTGCTCGTCTGCGTCCGTGGCGGCAAGCAGGTCACGGACCAGGTAGGTGAGGCGGCCGGCCCGCAGGTCGGCACCCATGGGCTTGCCGGTGACCTCCGGGTCGCCGAAGAGGTCGAGGTAGTCGTCACGCATCTGACCGCTGATGCCGGCCAGTGTGGCGTAGCGGCGCAGGCTCTCCTCATGCCCGGCCACGTCCTCACCCGCGGCCAGCAGGCCCAGCCGCAGGGGGGCGAGGATGGTGTAGCGGGTGGTCTTGTACTCGCACACAGTCTCCAGCAGCCCCTCATCAGCTGAGGAGGTGACGTCGCGTTCGAGGTCGAGGATCTGGCCCATGACGGTGTCCGTCGTCACACCGAGCTGGACGTCGAGCATGGCCTGCTTGCGGTCGGCGGGCAGGTCTGCCTGGACCAGAATGCGCAGGGCCAGGAAACCGGCGAGATCACCGACCATCATGGCCAGTCCCATCGCGGCCTGCGGGTTGTCCGGGAGGTCTTCGCGGCACGCGTAGTACGTCGAGAGGCCACCGCGACGCATGGGCGAGTCGTCCATGATGTCGTCAAGGATGAGCGCGTGGCTGTGGAGCAACTCGAGACTCAGCGCGGCCTCCAGCAGCCCCGGTACCTCTTCCTCCGTGACGAGGCGTGCCGCCTCGTAGAGCAGAGCGATCCGGATCCGCTTCCCGCCGCGCAATGACAAATCCGCCAGCAATTCGAGACACCGGGGCGTGAAGCGGCCCAGCCTCGGACCGCTGAGGTCACGGGCGAGCTCGGCGAAGTACTTCTCGAAGGACGATACGAAGCGCTGCTGGTGACCGGCCACACGGTCCAAGGCGCTCAGGGCACTGCTGTTCATCTGCGTTAAGGCCGGCCTTCCTCATGAATGTCGGTGGCCAGCCTGCCATCACCGTGGAATGTGCGGCAACCGCCGTCGGTGGCGGCGCTGGAGGTCAGCCTTGTGGTGCGGGGAGAGGTGCTCGGCACGCTGTCACGCACTCCTGGTGCGCGCCAGGCGCATCTCGGCTGATCACCATGCGCCTGATCACCACTCCTACGATGACGGTGCCATTCGTGTTCTGCCGTCTGGGAGGACGGGCAATCGTGGAGACTTGTTCCAGCCGCCGGAGCACTCCTCGGCCCGTCGACCGCCGCGGCCCGGTCCCCGGGCACATCGCGGTCATCCTGGACGGTATCCGTCGCTGTACGCGGTGTGCCCGGACAACCTGCGGCGCAAGGACACCTCCGTGGCCGCCAGTCGCCACGCGGTGCCCGAATCGCCGCAGCAGCTCGCCCGGGACGTCCGCCCGGCTCTGGAATCACCCTGGGGACTGAGGCGCGGGTCGCCCGCGTGGGGGAGAGAGCGCGGCCTGTCGGATGATGCCGTCGAGTGCTGGGTGGTGACATCGTGAAGCGATCGGTCCGCCGCGCCTCACCGGAGTCCCTGATGTCCCTGACGCCCTGTCGGTTATCGCCGTCGGACACCCGGATTGCCGCCCCTCGCTGGGCAGTCCGGGCGGCCTGGGCGACCGTGCTTTGTACAGTGCCCTCGTGTGTGTGGCGGCTCTCCCTCGGGTTCGGGGTGGGTGTCGGTTTCACCGGCCGACTCGGTTCGATGTACACGGGGACCTCAATCATGGTCTACGTGCTGATCCTGTCGGTGGCCTCGCAGGCAGCCGCCTGTCTGACGCTTGGTCTGGTGAAGCCTTGGGGCGAGCGGGTCCCACGCTGGGTTCCACGGTTGGGCGGCCGCCGCATCCCGCCGCTGGTGGTGGTCATTCCTGCCGCAGCGGGCGCCATCATGGTGACAGGGCTGTGTGCGGCGGTCACGCTGCTGCCAGGAGGGCCGCTGGACAACCCTGACTTCCCGCACGGCACAGCGGGCGTGATCATGGATGTCTGCTATGCCCCCCTCCTGGGCTGGGGGCCGCTGGTCGCCGCTCTCTGCATTGCCTATGCTCGGCGCCGCCGGGCGGGCGAGCAGGTCGGGTGAGCCGGAGCGCCGCTCGAAGGTGGCGTGGAGAGTCCGGTCGGGGAAGTCGCCCAGGAACGAGCCAGGGCCCCGGCCTGTGTCTGTGGCTCCCATCCTCTGCCCTTGGCCCGCACTGCCGTGGCACGCCGTTGAGTTTGTGTGACCAACACCAGAGAGTCGGTCAGGGGGCACCGGCTCCCTCGTCCACCAGTGTCGTCTGCCGCTGTCCACCCGTACCGTGACCCATGTCGCCGACCTGCCGCGCCGCCGCCTGAAGCCGATGCGCCCGCGTCGGCGTGCGCTGCGGGCCCGGGAAGATCACGCTGATCGTCCTCGCGGTGCTGCGGCACGACCAGCGTGCGCCTGGCTGATATGTCCGACATGCCCGACGGTAACAGCATCTCCGCCACCACTGCGCGGATTCGGCGCGACGAGAACATCGGCCTGCTCACTGCGAAACCCGCGAGGCCGGGCCGCGCCCCGAAGAAGACCGCCCAGCGGGGCAGCGAGGTCGTTTCGACCGACGGCACTCCTATCCCCACCCAGCGCCGCACCGGCGTCGCGAACCGCCCGGACCATTCCCGGGAACACCACCGTCACGGCCTGCACGTCCTGGCCCTGACCGACGAGCGAGGCCGGATGATCTGGATCTCCGCTGACCGGCCCGGCCGCACTCACGACATCGCCGCCGCCCGACGCGACCACCTCTTCGCGCGCCTGTTGCCGCCGGTCTCGCCGCCCTGACCGATCTGGGCTTCATCGCCTGGACGACGACCAGGACGCCTCCGTGGTCGTCGACCAGAAAGCCCCCTTGGTCGTCACCGGGCTTCAAGACCATCCCGAGCGGCCAGGCTCACCACCGGTCAGAAGGAAGCCAATCGGATGCTCGCCAGCGGACGCGCCCCGGTCGAGCACGGCTTCGCGCATCTGCCGAGTTGGCGGATTCGCACCAAGCTTCGCACTGACCTCGCCCGTGCCACCCACCTGATGCGTGCCCTGCTCGTCCTGTCGAACCTCGACGGACTCCGCTGACGGACGGTCTACGTCGCAGACTTCGGCCCACGATCAGCACGAGCACCCTCGCACAGCACCATGCCAGACCCCTGACCAGGTACTTCAAGATGGTGCATGCTCAGCGCAGTCCGGCGAAGAGATCGTTCTCGGGCACGGGAGCGCCGGTGGTGTCCTGAACACGTACGAAGGTCTCCATGCCCATCAACTCGGTGAACCTCTCCTGGCCCATCTTGAGGAAGAAGATGTTCTCGCCCTGGCTGGCGTGCGCGGCCAGCGCATCGAATTTCTGACCGCCGAACGCGGTGGTGTCCACCCAGGTGGTGATCTCCTCATCGGGGAGCCCGATCTCGGCCATCGCGGCGGCCTCGGCGGGATCCGGCTCCTGCCAGTCCCCACCGAATTCGCGCATGATCTCCCCGAATCGCCGCATCATCGAGCGGGGCATCGTGGTCCAGTACACCTTCGGTGTCAGCTCGGTCATCTCCAGCGCCGCCATCGTGATGCGGTTGGCCTGGATGTGGTCGGGGTGGCCGTAGAAGCCGTTCTCGTCGTAGGTGACGACCACATCGGGTCGGTAGTGCCGCATGAGTTCCGCGAGTCGGGCGGCGCCTTCCTCCACGGGGGTCTGCCAGAAGGATCCGGGGGCGTCGTTGGTCGGCCAGCCCATCATCCCGGAGTCGGCGTAGTCCAGCATCTCCAGATCACTGACCTTGAGGACGTCACAGCTTGCCTCGAGTTCTTGACGCCGCATCGAGGCGATGGCCGCCGGATCGTGCCCGGGATCGCCCGGTTTGGCGCCCCCCGGTCCGTCGCCGCAACCGCCGTCAGTACACGTCACGAGGACCGTGCGGATGCCCTCCGCCGCGTACCGTGCGAGGACACCTCCCGTTCCTGTGGCCTCATCGTCGGGGTGGGCGTGCACCGCCATGAGCGTCAAGGGCCGGTCAGTCATGAAACAGTCCTCCTGTGGGAAAAGGCCTCGGTCCGGGTCCGCGACGGGCGTACCGCGGACCCGGGGGCCCGGATCGCGTCGGGGCGGACGACCCTGTGGTCTCCCTGTTGCCCGCCCGCGCGGCGCCGGTCCCTCGGCCAGTGCAACGCTGCCGGTCAGACCGGATGTTCCCGCCGCGCACGGGAACATTCCCGGGCCTTGGTGCTCGTTCCGGTATACCTCGCTTCCGGACTTGCCCGTGCGCCTTCACGAGATCGGCGCGTACGTGCCCAAGAGCGCAGACGGCCCGACTACGTCACCCCGCGCCTGTGGATCCCGCGCACCGACGTTCAGCAGTGACCGCAAGAACGCACGCATGGCCGACACCACGCAGGTCCCCGCTGAGGGGAGGGCGACCTGGCCCGTCTTCTGGCGACCAGGCCCGGGCCGCCCATGCGCCAGCACCGTTGTCCGGCTCCGCCCGCGTCGCGGGGAGCCCGGTATCCGAACGGCCTTGTCGGCGGACCGATGCTGTGGCCCGCCCAGAGGTGGTCGAGGCGCCCAGCAGGAAAGTTCAGGGAAGCCCGCCCTCGCGACTGCTGGCCTCGGCGTCGCGGCCGACCCTCGGCTCGGTCGTCAGGCTCAGGTGAGAAAGCGCGGCGGTGAACATCGGCGACTTCGGGCCGATTGTCCAAACGGTCCGTACCGACGTGGCCTCAGCCTCCAGTGATCCGAACCGGACGCTCGCAGCGGTCCTCGCCGACCGGCTCGCGACGACCTCGAAACAGACGGTCCCCGAATCCGGCAGTGCTTCGATCAGCTTCACGCGGCGAGCTTTCGCTGGGACGCGTGGGCCGCCGGCTATCTGATCGGCGGAAGCTGCTCCGACGACGCCTTCATGGACTTCCGCGCCGGCCTCGTCGCCCGCGGCGGCGACGTGAGGCCAGGAGTTCGATTAACCACTATTTGGCGAATTCTGACCCTACTGTGCACCTCAGATCCTTAGGCATTATTTGAGCATGCGTGCCGCCAGGAGCCTGGCTCATGTATCAGCGCGGTTCGACTGGTTGCGCACGGCTCGCCGAAGATGTGACAAGAACGGGGGAGGGCTCATGCCCTATCGGATCAGCACCATGTTCATCCTGCCCGTCGCCAGCCTCCTGGCCGTCGCGGTGGGGGCATCGCCAGCCGCAGCCGCGGGAGTTGCCCACGGCGACTTCCTCTACACGACCGGTCACGGCCTGTCTATCGGACTGCGCAACCCACCGACGGACAAGTGCAATCCCCTGGTGAGGGACGGTGCGACGAACGGCACCAACGCAACGGACAAGACGGCGCACATCTACGCAACCAGCGACTGCCACCAGCAGTTGGCTGTCGCTGCTGCGGGAAACCCCGGGCACGGCACCGCATGGAACACGCCGGACTTCCAGCCCACCGCGCACTCGGTGTGGTTCGAATGCGACAAGCCCGTCGTGTGCTGAGCCGTGATGAGACCCTCCTCCGTGCGATTGCGCCCTCACGCAACTGGGGCTACCAGCGAAACGGCCCCACAGGCGACGGGACGACCGTCCCGTAGTGAGTGGCTCGGTCGGCCGGTATCCGACGACGTTCGCGCCTCGGCGGACTCCCAGTTCTGGAAGCCGTGAGGGGAGCAGCATCTCAGTCGTGTTCACGCGACCGAGTGGGGTCGTGGTCGTGGCGACGACCTAGGCGGTGCTGGCTTCGCTCGCGGAGCTGCGAGAGGATCTCGGCACCGGCGCCTGGGTGCCGGCTCGGCGCGGAAGGGCGCTCCGCCCGCGCCTGCCGTAACTGGAACGAGCGGCTACGGGCGGAGCGAAGCGTCGCGGGCGCGCGGGCCGGTGCTCCCGCTGGCAGTCCGGTCAGATCGCGGTGACGTTCACGGCCGCCGGGCCCTTCTGGCCGTCCTGGATTTCGAACTCCACGTTCTGCCCCTCGGCAAGCGTCTTGAAGCCGTTCCCCTGGACGGCGGAGAAGTGCACGAAGACGTCCTTACTGCCGTCGGCCGGGGTGATGAACCCGAAGCCCTTGGACTCGTTGAACCACTTGACCTGCCCCTTGATCTTGGCCATGGCTGCCGTCCCTTCCTTGACCTCGCCGCGTTCATGAGCACGGCGTTGCGATGGCGTCACCGTATCGACGTCTCGTCACCGAGATGATCGAATAGCGGGAACTCGCGGCGAATGGCCGGAAGCCTCTCGTCCCCCAGCGCTCACCAGCATGAGGCCGCGAGGAACATGGGCCTGCTCGCCGGGCGTGGGGGCGAGGTTGCGGGGATCATCCGCTGGCCGGAGCAGGCGGGTGATCTGCTGGCGGCGGGCACCGAGCCTGTCGTGTGCGGCCTGGAGTCGGCGGCGGGCGCTGAGGTCGCTCCTGGGTGAACTGGGGGTGGACGTCCGCACCGGGCAGCCAGTGTGGCGGCTGCTCCTCACAGACGGGAAGGCCACCGGTGTCGTCTGCGGCGGCGAGACGATCCGGGCCCGCCGCGCCGTCCTCGCCTCGGTGAACCCGACTGCGCTGTACAGGGAACTGCTGCCGCGCGATGCCCCGGTGCCGCGGGTCGTACGCGATCAGGCCCGGCGGTTCCGGTACGGACGCGCCGCGACGCAGATCAGTACGGCGCTGTTGCGACGCCGTAGGACTGTGAGGATGCTGCGGTGCCGTCCTGGGCGGTGGTCTGGTGGCGGAGTGGTTCAGCTGCCCGGGGGTGCTGAACGGTGGCGTTACGGGCACGGATGGTGGAACTGAGCTGGTCCGGACAGCGAGTGCTTGCCATCGCGGATGAGTCGGGGTGCAATCCCAGGACAGTGCGCCTATGGCTGCACCGCCTTGACCGCTTCGGCCGGGTCGGACGTCCGCTGTCAGGTCGGCTGACCGTGTGGGCCGGCGGAGAGCCGGCCGCAGCGGATCAGGCCGGGCCGCCGGAGTGGACCCTCGGCGCACTGGCCGCCGAGGCCAGACGGCTGGGCATCGAGAACGGCCGCAACCAGGTCCGTCGGATCCCGCTGGACGCGGAAGTGCGCTGTCGCCGCACCTGGTCGTGGCCCCCTCCACAAAGCCGCCCCCCGCGGGGCAGTACTTCGCCGGCCCACGCGAGATGGGCGAAGCCACCTTTCACCTGTGTAGGCCCACTGACCATCAGGCAGTAGGCCCGGTGATCGGTGGGATCGCATTCCACACCCGGCTCAAGCGCCAACAGGACGGCGTCGATGCCACTGCCGGCCATGGCGATGGCGACGGTGTCCAGACTCCGACCGCTGCGCGGTGCGGACCGCGGTCAGGACGGGACCCCTGCCAGGGCGGGGTAGTCGGTGTAGCCGCGGTGGTCGCCGCGATAGAACGTGCTCTCGTCGGCCTCGGCGAGCGGCGCGCCGGTGCGGAGGCGATGCACGAGGTCGGGGTTGGCGATGAACAGCGTCCCGAACGAGAGGAGGTCAGCCAGCCCGTCGTCGATCAGATGAAGCTGTCGGGGCCCGGCGGGCCAGTCCTGGTGGGTCTCGTGCGGGTTGAGCATGAACACCCCTGCCCAGCGCTCCCGGAGCCTCACCGTGAGGTCACGGTGGCCGGGGAACTCGAAGACGTGCAGATACGCGAGGGCAGGTGGAAGGCCGTCGGCCAGCGCCGGATAGAGCTCGTGCAGGTCGGGCTCGTCGAGGCCGAACGCCGTGCAGCCGGGGGAGATCCGCAGGGCGACCCGCTCGGGTCCGATACGCGCGGCGACGGCGTCGACGAGTTCCAGCGGGAACCGGATCCGCCCGGCGACACTGCCGCCGTAGCGGTCGGTACGGCGGTTGGCGTTTCCGGAGAGGAACTGCTGGATGAGGTAGCCGTAGGCGCCGTGCAGTTCGACACCGTCGAACCCGGCGTCGATCGCGTGCGCGGCCGCGTCGGCGAAGTCGGCGATCGTGTCCGCGATCCCCTGCACCGTCAGGGTTTCCGGCACCGGATAGGGCCTGCGGACGGCCGGTTCGCCGCCGTGGACGCGTACGACGCCTTCGGCTGCGACCGCGGACGGCGCGAGCGGGCGCAGCCCGCCGCCCAGGAGTTCGGGGTGGCTGTTGCGGCCGGCGTGCATGAGCTGGGCGTAGATGCGGCCGCCCGCGTCGTGCACGGCGGCGGTGACCGGGCGCCAGGACCTGACCTGTGCCGTGTCGTGCAGGCCGGGGGTGTCGGTGTAGCCCTGGCCGACGCGGCTGGGCTGGGCGGCTTCAGCGATGATGAGCCCGGCGGTCGCGCGCTGCCGGTAGTACTCCGCCATGAGCGGGGTGGCTGACAGGCCGTCGCCGTAGGCGCGGCGGCGGGTCAGTGGGGCCATGGCGACCCGGTTGGGCAGGCCGAGCGGGCCGACCGTGATCGGGTCGAACGCGTTGGGCATCGGGGCTTCCTTCTCGGAACGAGGATTCTTCGTGCTCCGGCAGCATCTCCTCGCTCCGGCCCCCGGTGGCAGGAACACCGTCCGGGTCGGCGATATCCGACACAGACAGTTCTCTCGCGGGGTTATCCGACGATCGGGGACGCCTGCTTGACCACCCGCGTACTCGGCGCTGTCTCCACCGACATGAGCCCGGGCAACGCCGCCACCGGACCGGTCAGGTACGCGTACAGCGCCGCACTGGAGGGACACTGCACGCTCGCGTACAGGTTGGACACACCGGTAGTGGCAGCCGCGAAACTCACCTGCGGATGCTGTGCCAGCGCCTCTCCCGCCGCTACCAGCTCACCCGGCGCGATCTTCAGCCACACCCCGGCCGACGTCCGCAATCCCAGCAACGCCGGGTCGACATCGACGTCGAAGTACGCCACCCCGCCCGCGCGCAGTTCGGCCAGCCGCCGCCGCACGGTCGTCTGTGACCAGCCGGTCACCGCGGCCAGCGATCGGAACCCGGCCCGCCCGTCCAGCGCGAGCGCGTCGAGCAACAGGTTGTCCTGCGGGGACAGTTCCTCCGGATCGGCAGGGCGCTCGGCCCGCGGGGGCCGAAGCTGCGCGCACTGCTCGGCCGTGAGCGGTCCGTTCCTCGTCAGCGGACTCTCGCTGCCGCCGAAGAACGTGTGCAGTACGCAGTGCGCACTCACATCGGTGACCCGTGGGGTGCGGGGGAGCCGGGACAGCACGCCCGCCTCACCGGCCGGAGCGTCCGCCGCCTGTGCCATGCACACGATCTCCGCACCACCCGAGGCGATTTGTACCCACGACGTCTCTGCCTGCTTCGCCAGCGCACGCGCAAGCCCGGCCACCGCCTCCGGCGCGCACCGCACCCGCACCAGCCACAACTGCCGCCCCACTGCCTCCGGCCACACCGCGCCGAGCACGCGCACACCCATCTCGGCCCGCAGCCGCGCGTACCGGCGCGCGACCGTCTGATCCGAAACCCCCAGCACCGCACCGACCAGCGAGAACGCGACCCGTCCATCGATCTGCAACGCTTGCAGCAGCCCTCGTTCGACCTCGTCCAGCATGTGACCTCTCCACCGACCCAACCCACTCAGCTCACCCGGTACGCGCTCCGTACCTGCAGTGAGGCAAGGAGTCGCTCCCCGGCTCCAGCAGGACGCACGCTCCGGCCATCCATGACGGACCGGCATACGGCCGGCCGCGCCGCGCCGCCTGGCTTGGACGTCCACGCCGGTCATCACGCCACGCCATGGTGCAGCAGCGGAAGGGCGGCCACCAAGTCGCTCTGGGGCATCCATTCTCGATAGCGAAATGCCGCCCACGATGTTCCAGCGCGACCGCTTCTGGGACCTGTCGAGCGGCCGGCAGACCGAGGACCCGCCCCCAGCAGAGCGGGTCCGTACGCTGAATCGTTCTGGCCCACAGTGGTGCTCTTGACGGCGCGGGCGTGACACCAGCACGTGTCGTGCACGATGGCGCGCCTCGCCATTCGAGTGAGTGGCGGCACTACCCGGTCCGGGCAGGTCGCGGAGCCTGCACCTGGCAGACAGAGCGCTACTGGTCACGGCGTACTGGCGCACGAACGCGACGAAGGGCCAGGTCGCTCCGCTGCTTGTATCTCCACGTCTCAGCCGACCGCATGGTCGACCACCTCAGCCCCCTGCTGTTGCCGATGAGGCCCACTCCTCCCGCGCGATCCGCGAGCACCTACGCAATCGCGGCATCCGAGCGGCGATCCCCGTCCGGGAGACTTGCAAACAGCGCAACAGGACCCCGGAGCCGTTGCCGGTCGGGTCCCCGCAACGAAGGATCCTCAGTGCGCCACCGACAGCGGTCGTCCGCCGCGAGGTGGATCTTCGTGGTCAGCCCGCCGCGGGACCGGCGATGGCGTGATCGTCGGGCTTGCCGACCGGGACTTCGCGCCGGCTGCCCGCCCCGCACATCACGACGAGTCCCGTTTGGCCGGCTGGAGGCTGGCTCGGCCCGCTGACGACTCGGTCCGCGATTGAGTTCAGGACGTGTCGGCCCGACAGTTAGGCCGGCAGGTGATCAGCAGGCCGACTGTCGGGCCAGCACCAGCTCGGTGCTCCGCTCGCGGCGGGTCGGTCGATGGGCGGAGCGGTCCGGGACCAGCGAAGCGATCGCACGACGGGCCTCGGCGCCCTGGTCGAGCCGCATCGCGGACCGCGTTGTAAACCACTGGGCGATCGCATCATCCCCGAGGGAAGCTGTGCCCTATGACGACAACCTTGATCACCGGGGCCAACAAAGGCCTCGGTCACGAGACAGCCCGCCAACTGATCACCGCGGGCCACACCGTCTACCTGGGGGCGCGCAACATCGAGCGGGGCGCGGCGGCCGCGGCCGAGCTCGGCGCCCGGTTCGTACAACTCGACGTCACCGACGATGCGTCGGTCGCCGCCGCGGTGGCCACCATTGAGGCCGACGGCGACCTGGACGTCCTCGTCAACAACGCCGGAATCGAGGTGCGTTCACCGCGAGGCGACATCATCGGCGCCGCGGAGCTGACCGCCGACGTGATGCGGGAGGTGTTCGAGACCAACGTCTTCGGCCTGGTCCGGGTGACCCACGCCTTCCTGCCACTGCTGGAACGCTCCGCCGCCCCGGTCGTGGTCAATGTCAGCAGCAGCCTGGCCTCGCTGGCCCAGGCCGGCAAGGGCTATCCCGGGGTCGCCTACCCGACTTCCAAGACCGCGGTGAACATGCTGACCGTGCAGTTCGCCAAGGCGTTCCCCCGGATGCGGATCAACGCCGTGGAGCCCGGCTACACCGCTACGGACCTGAACCGGCACGAGGGCGTGCAGACCGTCGAGCAGGGCGCCGAGATCATCGTTCGGATGGCTCAACTGGGGCCGGACGGCCCGACCGGCGGCTACTTCGACGCGGCGGGCCCTCTGCCCTGGTAGGCGACGAGGTTTACGACGCGGTCCGCGATGCCGCTCGATCAGGGCAGCGACGTGACAACGGCCGCACACGTTCTTCGAGTGCGACCAAGAAGTGAGCCCGTGCAGCCTCGACCCATCCTGCCTTCTGGGGCCCGCGGGGGCCGGGCCGAAGCACGACCCGGTCTTCACCGACCTAGTCGGCCCTTGCCGGCCGACACCAGCGTGAACATCATGCGGAGACCGTTCGCGACTCCACGCAAAGGCCCGGTACCTGCCCCGATGCGAGGCGGGTCGCGATGCCGCATCCCGGATGGCAGGATCAGGCGGTGTCCGTCATCAGCAAGCTGCAGATCAAGCCCGGTCAGAGCGTTGCCGTACTGGGCAAACCCGACGACGTCCAATTGGAGCCCGAGGCCCTGGGTGACGCGGCTTCGGCCGATGCGGTGCTCGCCTTCGTGACCACTTCCGGTGACCTCCTGGCGGCGGGGGCGCAAGCGGCGGTCGCCGCCGCGCAGCGAGACGCCCTCGCCTGGGTGGCCTACCCGAAGGGCGGGAAGCTCGCCACGGATCTGAACCGCGACACCCTGGCCGCCGCGCTTTCGGCGCGGGGCCTGCGCCCCGTGCGGCAGATCGCCATCGACGACACCTGGTCGGCGCTCCGGTTCCGACCAGGTGACTGATCCGCGCCCGACCGTCCGCCCACAGGGCGTCGGCGCGGGCAGCGGCCGTCAGGCGGAGTTTCGCCGCAGGTCGATGACCGTGCGGAGCTTGCCGCTGGTCGGGGTGCGCTCGAAGGCCCCCCTCCCCACGCTCTGCACCGTGAGGGAAAGCAGGCCTTCCTCCATTGCCGAGGCCAGCTCGGGGACCTCGGTGGTGAGCGCGGTCCGTGTGGCGTCGGGGTCGGGGGCGTACTGCTCGTCTAGGCGGACGGCCAGCTCCTCCCGGTCGGCACCGGACGCCACCGACAGCTGCACCTCGCCGTGATACGCGAGCCGCTCCTCCAACGCCCTGACGATCCGCCGGTAGTTGACGAAGTACGTGCCCACGCGCAGCACATCGCCGTAACGCCCGAGCAGTTCCAGGCGCGGCACGGTGCTGCCGCACGCGCAGGTGCCCTCCACCGCACGTCCCAGATCACCGATCTCGTAGCGCTCAAGGCGCTGGCCGGCCCGGGCCCGGGAGGTGAACACCAGCCGGCCCGGTTCGCCCGGAGCCACCGGCCGGTCCTCCCGGGGATCCAGGATTTCCAGCGTGTGCAGGTCGGTGAGCACATGGTGGACCGAGCCGTCGCAGGACGTGCACTGGTAGCCCAGAGGCCCGAGGTCGGTGCTGCCGTAGGCCGCGGAACGGATCACCTCGACCCCGAAGTCGTCGGTGAGCACCCTGCGTTGTTCGGCGGTGAAGTGCTCGCCGCCGTAGAACACCTTGCGGATGCCGCCGTAGGCACGCAGCCGGTCGGCCTCGGCGTGCAGCAGCTGCCACAGGTAGGACGGCATACCGAAGAGGGCGTCGGCCCGGTGGGCGACCAGTGCCTCGGCGACCACGGCGTGGTCGGGGCCGGCGGCGATGGGGAACTGCGTGGCGTTCAGGCGTTCCAGGATGGAGAAAAAGCTGATGAAGCTTCCGTACATGCCACCGCTGTAGAAGAGGTTGGCCGCCCGGTCCCGTGCCGGGTCGAAGCCGGCGGCGAGCAGTCCGTCCGCTGCGGCGCGCATCTGGTTGTCATAGTCGTCGCAGGTGAACACGGACAGCGCGGGTGCGCCCGTGGAGCCTCCGCTGCGGAAGTACAGCTGTGCGTGACGCGGATCCAGGGTCGCGAGCGCGCGCTGCACGCCTTCCTTGCCCAGCAGCGGCGCGTCCGGCGCCGGGGGCAGTGCGGGTGGCGCCACGAGGTCGTCCAGACAGGGCACCGTACGGAAGTCCGTGTCCGTGGCGCGCACGCTCACCCTGCGGCTGTAGCGCTGCAACGCGTAGACGCCGTCGTGGGGTTCGCCCTCGTAGCCCTCCAGCATGGAGCCCACCGGGGTGACGCGGGTGACGCCCGCGGCGAACACGGCGCGGGACACCTCGGCCACGTCCGCACGGTCGCCGGCGATCGCCGCGGTCTGCAGGTAGCGGCGCATGGGCCGCAGCGTCGCGGTGATTGCGTGCCGGGGGAGGGGCTTGACCCAGACGCTGCGGTGCAGCGGGGAGGCGGCGAGCGCGGCACGTGTGTCGGCCAGGACCCGCCAGGATCCGTCCTCGGCGGCGAACACGCGGGTGAGGCCGAGGTGTTGTTCGAGCCGGGCGAGCTGCTGCACCGTGGTGATCTCCGCCTGCTCGGCGGGGTCCGGTGCGGGGGCCCGACGCGCGTCGGACACCTTCGCCAGCCGTTCGGCGAACCGGCCGGCGAAGGCGAAGAGCGCCTCGGAGCCGTCGGTGTCGTCAGTGTCGAGATACACCACCTGCGGGCTGGAACACGCCTGCTGCTCCAACCGGCAGACGTCTTCGGCGAGCGCGTCGAGCACGCCGTCCTCGGACGCCGCTCCCCGGGTCAGGTAGGCGAAGGAGATCCGGTGGCCCCACTCGACCACCCGGCAACCGGGCTGGGACAGTTCGCCCGCCGCACGCACCGCGTCCTCACCACCCCACACCGCGATCGCGTCCGCCGGCTCGCACAGCGCCTGAAGCCACTCACGGCGTGCGGAGGAGAAGCGCAGCGCGACGATGCGCTCGGCGACCAGCCCGGACGGGTCGGCCGCACCGAGGGCGTCGAGCACGTCGAGGGCGAGGGCCGAGTCGGAGCTGCTGGTCTTCAGCACGTTCAGGTTGCCGGCGAGCAGTCCCTCGACGACGCTCAGCGGGGCCACGGCGGCGGCGTTGCCCGGCGCGATGTGCACCAACAGGCCGACGGGCGCCCACGCCTCGTACACCGTCTCGCGGGCGTCCGGCCGGGTCAGCCGCTCCGGGCGCGGACCGCCCAGCTCCCGCCGCAGCTTGCGCTCCAGCGCCTCCCGGGTGAGTGCGGCCGCCAGCTCGGCCAGCAGGGGCGCGACCTCGTCCGCGGGCAACTGACCGGCCAGCCGGCCGTACAGGGCGGAGGCGGGGTCGGCCAGGTCGCGGCTGACCGCGGCACAGGCGCCGAGTACCACGTCGGTGGGCAGGGGACGCGTCAGGACCCGCCCGGCCAGCTCGGGCAGAGCGGCGAGCCGCCGGCCGGCCTCGGCGTCGTCGACGAACTCGCCCTGCCAGAGGTGGAGTACGGAGGTGCTCACGACATTCCCTTCATCAGTTCGGCGGCGGCGACCGCGCAGCTGCGGTTGCGGCTCACCCCGGCACGGCCGTGCACGGTGAACCAGCCGGTGGACAGCGGACAGGGACACTCCGCGCCGGGGTGCAGCGACGCGAGGTCGCCCATCACCACGCTCTGCGCGGGGACCGAGGTGATGTAGGGGCTGACCAGGTGCAGGAAGCCCCGCTCGCCGTACGGCAGCGGACGCAGCGTCCCGGTGTCACGGACGGCCGCTCGCGACCACACCGGCACGTGCAGCCGGTGATGGGCGCACTCGACGTACGGCACGCAGTGCTCGACGGAGCCGAACGTGTCGCGGACCCGCTCGGCGGGAATCCCGAGGCGGTCGCTGACCTCGGCGTAGAAGGTGTCCTTGCCGATCTGCCGGTCGGCGTGTCCCTTCCAGCCGCCGCCGAGCACCACCAGCGATCCCTCGGGCAGCCTCAGGGGCGGCAGGCCCATCGCCCGCATTCGCTCCAGAGTGAAGTACAGGAAGGCGGGGAAGCCCAGGATGCGGACCGGGACGTCGTCCTCGGCGTAGCGCTGGAGTGCCGTGATGCAGCCGTTCACGTCGAACTCGTGGCCGGTGCCGGTGTGCCGCAGGGCGTGTGTGGTGTGCCGGGCCGGGGCGAAGTCGCACAGGTAGTTGTCCGTGAACGACGTGCCGAGCTTCAGCGCCGGAGCCGGCTCGTAGCTGTACAGCAGGTAGTTCACGGGCTGTTCGGGGGTGATCCAGCCGTAGTGGTCGAAGATCCGGGCCACCATGCGCTGCGCCGAGCGGATGGTCCACTCGTCGAAGAACATCTGTGACTTCTGGCCCGTGGTGCCCGAGGAGGTCAGGTGCAGGAACACCTCGTCGCGCGGGATCGAGAGCAGCTCGTGGCGCTTGAAGAAGGCGGCGGGCACCAGCGGGCTGCGCACGCCGTCGCCGACCGTGGGGGCAGGTGCTTCGGCCGGGTCCTCGAGCAGGGCGGCGAAGAAGGGGGACCGGCGGGCGTGCCAGGCGTTGGCCTGCGCCATGGCGGCGGTGAACAGCGCGTCGGTGTCGGGGCCGTAGGCGTACGGCTCCGCCAGGTCGCACAGACGCTGCACATGGGCGAGCGCCGCCGGGTCGGGGACCTCGACGGGAGCGAGATGGGGTTTCATCGGCAGACCTCGTGAAGGGGCAGGTAGGTGGTGGTCCAGGCACTCAGGTAGGCACTGAGGTACGGCTGGAGCAGCGGGCTGACGGCGGTTGTGCGGAAGTCGATCTGACGGCTGGTGCGCGAGAGCACGACGTAGTCGTGGAGCCGGTCGTTCACGCGGCGCATCGCGGGATAGACCGCGCTCGGCACGAACCCCGAGGCCAGGAACACCTCCAGCGCCTCGGTGTCGGCCAGTGGCAGCAGCGTCTCGACGTAGTCGGCACCGGCCCGCGCGACGGACGCGATCATCGCCTCCAGGGTTCCCGTCACCGCTGCCGGGCGGGGATGGACCGCGACCAGCGCGCAACTGCCCGCGACGGCATCGAGGTCGGCGTACGCCTCGACGCGGCCGTCGGCTGCCACCAGGACCGCGTTGGGCGTGTGCAGCGGGAAGAAGCGGTCATCCGCGGTGGGGAACACTTCCAGGAAGCGGCGCCGCACGAAGGCCGGGGCCGCGATCAGCTCGATCGGTACGGCGTCGGCGGTGGCCGCCGTATCGCGGCAGGGAGCAGGCCGGGTCCGGGTGTAGTCGATGCCGACGCCGCAGGAGGCGGCGGACAGCAGAGCCGACAGTCGCCCGGGCACGCTCGCCACGGGCGCACGGCGCTCCAGCACACCGTCGGCGTAACGGGCGAACAGCGCGAGTGTTTCGCAGCCCTCGACCTCCACGGCGTTCGGCAGCAGGCCGAGCGGGCGGAATCCGTTGCGTACGACGACCTGTTGCGGACCTTCGGTGACCAGACGGACGGTGGCGTACACCGAGTCCAGTAGTCCCGTGGCGAAGGCCTGGTCGCAGACCGCTTCGGTCAGCCGGGAGGCCAGACCGCCGCCGCGATGGGCGGGGTGCACCGCGAGGCCGACCAGTTTGCCGATGCGGCTGCCCGGTTCGGTCAGCACGACCGCGGAACCGGCCAGGCCGCCCGCCGGGCCACGGGCCGTGAGCCAGTGTGCGGTGCCGTCGGTGATCAGGCGGCGCATCACCACCGGGTCGCTGCCGAGCGGCACCGGGTAGCCGTGCCCGTACACGTCGAAGTACAACTGCCGTAGCTCTGCGATGTCCTGGACGGACGCGGGGGAGAGGAGGGCCGTCACGAGGCTTCTCCCACGGGGACCGGCGCCGCTGTGTCCGGCCTGTGCGGCCCGGCGGGGTCCGCGCGACTGCCGAGCCACCACAGCGCCAGCGCGACCGGCACGAGTCCCGCGCCCTGGGCCAGGCACAGCGTGCCGGCCGTCAGGTGGTCGCCCAGCGCGCCGAAGACCAGGGACGACACCGGGAACGTGGCGCCCAGCACGGCCTGCATGACCGCGAAGAAGGCCGGTTTGTCGTCGGCGGGCACCAGCCGCTGGAACAGCGCGACGAACCGTACGCCGATCACGCCGACGCACCACCCGGCCACGGCCATCGATGCGAGGGCCGCCGCGTGTCCGGCGAGCAGGCCCGGCAGAGCGAGGGCCGCGGCCATCAGGGTGAGGCACAGGCTGCCGACCGTGACGGGACGGCCGGGCAGGCGTCCGCCCGTGAACGACCCCAGCAAGGTGCCCGCACCGAGGGCTGTCTCCAGTGAGGCGACGGTCGAGCCGGTCGCGTGCAGCACCTCCTGGGTGTACAGCGGCATCACGACGTAGACGGCGGTGGTGAAGACGTTGGCTGCGGCGAAGCAGATCAGCACACGGCGGATGAACGGCAGACCGGTCAGTACCCGGCGCAGCGTGCGCGGCTCGGGGGCCGGTCCGTTTCCGGCGCCACGGTGCCCGAAGCGCGTGGAGCCGATCAGCAGGGCAGCGAGCAGGTACGCGGCGCCGCACGCGGCGGTGACGCCGCTCAGGGCGCCCGCGTCGACCACGAGAGGGCCCAGGAGCCCGCCGCAGAGTCCGGCGACGGACTGGGTGGACAGTTCGAAGCCGGTGGCCGACTCGATGTCGGTGTCCTCCACGAGTTCCGGCACCGAGGTGGTCAGACAGGGATCGAAGACCGCTTGGCAGGCGGCCAGCACCAGCCCGACCGCGTAGGCGGCGGCGATGGGCAGGGCTCCCGTGCAGGCCAGGACGCCCGCGGTCACCGCCACCGTGCCCGCGACGGCTGCCGCGCTCGCCAGCACCGTGCGGTGAGCGTGCCGTGCGACGATGCGGGCGACCACCGGAGCGAGGGCCACCGCGGGCACGGTGCTCACCATGAGGAACAGGCCCGAGTCCAGCCCGCGGTGGTCGCCGCCGGCGGACCCGACGAGCCACCAGACCGCGCCGACCTGGAACATACGGCTCGCCGCCTGGGTGAGTAGCTGGCCGCCCCAGACCCTGCCGAAGGACGGGTTGCGCACGACCAGCGGCAGACGCCGTGTGTGCGCAGGCGCCGCGCTCATGAGTGGGGCCGTTCGTCGACGACCCGGATGAGCTTGCCCGAGCGGGAGTTGACCGCGAGATCCTGGTGCCGTACCCATGCGACGTCGAGCGGGTTCACGTGCCCGGCGGCGATCGCGCCGGCGTAGAAGGGACGCTCGGCGAGGAGCGCCGCCACGACGGCCTCCTCCAGCGCGGCGGGCACCTTCCCGGGATCGGTGACCGCGAGCCGCAGCACCAGGCCGTCCCGGCCGTCCCGGCGCCGGACCACGAGCTGCAGGCCGGTCACCTCGCCTCGGGTGTCGGCGGCGGTGACGACGTCATGGACGTCCTCGGTGTAGAGGGTGACGGGGCCCACCCGTACGCCTTCCTCGGCGCGCCCGAGGATGCGGAAGACACCCGCGTCCCGGTCCACCCACTCGGCGCGGTCGCCCGCCGGATAGCGAAGCACGGGCATGAGCCGTCTGCGCAGGTCGGTGACGACCAGCCGCCCCGGCATGCCGTTGTCGGCAACGGGTTCGTCGGTGTCGTCACAGAGAATCTCGACCACGGTGTGCGGGGCGAACGCGCGGTGCACGCGCGGATCCCCGCCGGGCACGGCCTCGCCGAGGAGCCCCGCGTCGACGCTCGCATACCCCAGGGAACGTGGTTCGGCGTTCGGGAACGCCTGTCGGAGCAGGGGGAGTTGGTCTCCGAAGAGGCATTCTCCGCCGAAGAAGAGCAGCTCCACGTCCGGCAGGGTCCGGTCTGCGCCGGCCAGGCGTTCGGCGAGCGAGCACAGTGTGGTCGGGGTGCCGGCGACGACCTGGACCCGGAACTCCTCCAGGGTCGCCACGGTGGACTCCCAGGGCGTCGCGCCGCCGATGGGCAGACGGACGTTGGACACGGGAGAGCGGTGCAAGGAGTCGAGGACGAAGCTGAAGCTCGCGTACAGGTCGCCCGCGTAGAAGAGGTCCGCCACCCGGTGCCCGGGGCGGAGCCCGGCATGGACGAGCCCGGAGCCGAACGCCGCGGTGAATTCGCGCCATTCGGTGCGGGTGTAGTAGGAGAACTTGGGTGAGCCCGTGGTTCCGCCGCTGCGGAATACGACCGCTTCGTTGAGGGGGGCGGTCAGCAGCCGGTTGTCGCGGGGGGTGTTGGCTCGCCAGAAATCGGCCTGGGGCACCACCGGGAGATCCGTGAGACGTGTCACGTGATCGGGGAGACGGGTGTAGAGATCGCGGTAGAAAGGCGAGTTGTGCCGGGCGAAACGTATGAGTTCCGCAATTGGTTGAACGGACATCAATTCCTGCTCGAAGGCGTGGGCCACCGGCGCGGGAAAGGCCGGCGGAGTGCGACGGTCGGGTCCTCTGACGTGGACCTCGTTCGCTGAAGGTGTGAGTGATCGGACGCTCTTGAAGGATGGGCGCCGAGAACTGAGCCTATCTCACCATTCGGGACGGGGTTGCGCCAACTGGCCACTCGCGGCAGGGGTATTGCCGCCTCGCGGACGGGTTGTGGAGAACTTCGGTTCCCGGGGGCTCGGAGATGGTGATCACATCCAACGTGTCACCTATAACCGCTCTTTGAGAGTGACTCAAGGAAACCCTTATGGAAAGCCGGTCCTTGGCAATCCGTTTCCTGGCTTGAATACGACTCCGTCTGATCCGGAGAATCGGAAAGGCCAGGGGCTCGCCGCTGCGTGGACCTGGGCCGGATCAGCGGGCGCCGGCCGGTGCGGGCCGGGACGTCGGCGACCCGGATGCCGGGCCTGGCGCGGTGGGCCGACGTGCCCCGGTGCTCGGCTGTCGGCCACGACGACGTGGTGCGTCACCCGAGTAGTGGTCCCCGGGCCGACCGGGACTCCCGACCGGGAGTCCCGGTCGAAGAGCGTTGTGCGCGGCGCGCCGAGGTGTCTCCCAGGTGCCTCTGGTCGGACAGGACCCGCCACGGCCCGGGCTCCAGCAGCGAGGCGACTTCGCCGGCGAGCTGCGCGGCCTCGGTCGGCTCGCGCGGGACGGCGGCGATGAGGCGGGCGGTGGGCGGGGCGCCCCCGGAGCTGCCCAGGACGAGGCTGGGCCCCTGCCGGGCTGCCCGGGGTGACGCTGAGCCGCCTGCCCTCCAGTCAGGCATCCGCATGCCCGAACCGGTCCAAGACCTTGGCTGGGCCGGGCTGTTGGAAGGGAACGCCGGTCGTGAGCGAGCGCGCAACAGCCTCCTGGGCCCATACGCGTCGCGGGCGCCGGGCGGGGCCGGCGCGACGTGGTCGTGGGCGGGTGCCCGGGTGCCCGTGCGCCGGATCAGGTGAGGCGGTGTCCCCCGTCGACGTGCAGAACGGTTCCGGTGATGAATCCGTTGTGCATCACCGACAGGAATGCCTGGGCGATGTCGTCGGGGGTGCCGACACGGCGGGCCGGGAGTCGCTCGGCCAGCTCGCCGAAGGCCGCCTTCTTGTCCATGCCGAGCCGGTCCCAGATGGGGGTGTCCACCCAGCCGGGGGAAACCACGTTCACTCGCACAGGCGCCAGTTCGATCGCCAGCCCGTACGCCAGCGACGCGAGCGCGCCGTTGGCCGCGGCCATGATCGTGTTCGACCCGTTCGGCCGGTACGCGTTGATGCCCGAGGTGTACGTGATCGACCCGGTGACTCGCCCTGCCGCATGCTTGCCGACGAGCCAGGCACCGAGCAGCTTGGTCTCCACGACGGCCCGTGCTGCCGCGACGGTGACGTCGGTCGTCCGGCCGTACACACCGGTCGTGTCCGCCGCGGTCACCGCCACGTGATCCACTCGCCCCACCTGGGTGAACAGTTCGTCCACGTCCTCCTCCCGCCCCATGTCGGCCGTGATCGTGCTGATCTTCCCGTGCCCGGGTCGTTCCAGTTCCGCCCGGGCCGTAGCGAGCCGGTCCGCGGACCGGCCGACGATTGTCACATTCATGCCCTTGGCGAGCAGGGTCCGGGCCAGGGCAAGGCCCATGCCGGAGCCGCCACCGATGATCATCGCGTCAGTCATGATTCGAGGCTGCGCCGCCGGACCTGTTCCAGGAAGGTCGCGCGGTTCCTGGGTGTGCCACGGCCCCCCAGGAACGGACCGACCGGTGGCAGACTCCAAGCCATGAACGCATTGGCCGAGTTCCTTCGTATCCGGCGCGGGCAGATCGGCCCGGCCGACGTCGGGCTGCCCACCGGGCCAGGCGCCCGGCGCACACCCGGGCTCCGCCGCGAGGAGCTGGCCGCGCTGGCCGGCGTGAGCGTGGACTACTACACGAGGATCGAGCAGGGGCGGGAGACCGCGCCCAGCGACGCGGTACTGGGCGCATTGGCCCGGGCCCTTCGGCTCACCGCCGACGAACACGCCCACCTGCTCGGCCTCGCCGACCAGGTCGCCGGGCGGACACCACGCCACCGGCCGGCCGACCCGCGACCGGCCGGCCCTGGCCTGCTGCTCCTGCTGGAGTCGATCCGGCCCTGCCCGGCATACGTACTCGACGAGGTCAACGACGTACTGGCCGCCAACCCGGAGGGCCTTGCGCTGATGCCCGGGCTCAGCGACTGGCCGCCCGGACAGCGCAACACGATCCGCTACACCTTCCTGCACGCGGCCGCACGGTCCCTTTTCGCCGACTGGGACCGGGTGGCCCGCAACAGCGTCGCGCACCTGCACACCGCCGAACTGACCGCCCCGGGGCGGACCGCCGCGCTGGTCGCCGAACTGACTGCGGCCAGCGGCGAATTCGCCGCTCTGTGGGGCCGGCACGAGGTATGGGTGAAGCGCGCCGGCGAGACAGCGTTCCGGCACCCGGTGATCGGCCCGGTCACCCTCGCCAACGAGGTGCTCAGCCCTGCCGGCGACAGCCAGCGCATGCTGGTCTACCAGGCCCCGCCCGGCACGGCCGAGCACGACGCTCTGGTCCTGCTGGCCATGACCACCGATGACGTGGGAACCCCGTGAACTCGCAGTTCGAGGACGTGATCTGACGGTCGGCCGCCGCTGACACCGCGGCAGGCCGGCCGTGTGTGTCCGGTGCCAATGAACCTGGCCCGGGGCTTCGAACGCATGGCCGGGGTGCCCTTTGGGCACATCGCCCGCGCCGTTTGCACTGTCCGCGCCGGGATTCGCTGGTGACTCTCCGGCCGGGGCGGATTGCGGTGCTCGCCCGGTCATGCGGACCGGGGCCGTCCGGGCGAGCCGTGTGGCGGTCCGGGCGCGTGGTACCCGTTCCTCGACCGCCTCACCATCATTTGACTCGCGTCTCACGCAATGAGGCAGCCGGTCGTACGTGGGCCGCGCGAACGAGTGGCCGCGCCGTGTGTCAGGGCACCGACGCAAGTCTTGCAGATGGGGCGTATGAGCGGGGTGCAGGACGGCCCAAGAACCCAACGCCGGCAGCCGAAAGGCAGCAGGAAACCGGGACACGGAATCGGCACCTTCGTGCGCTGTCCAAACAAGAGCCGGAACCGAAGGGCAAGTTGGACACCATCGGGGACCGTCCGCGCGCCCGCCGCCCCCAGGATTCGCATGAACATCGACAAGCTGGTCCTCGGCGGGGGCGATCCAGGCCCATGGCAGGCCACCGTGCGCATGTCCCGGGAGCGGTCCGACTGCTGCGGTGCTCATCCCAGGTCGAAGGTGTTGGGTAGACCCAGCCTGTAGCGCACCTCGTCGATCCGTTTCAGGGGCTCCATCTCCGGCGGCCGGTACAGCTCCCACACACGACACGGCTCGGCGTCGTAACGGTCCGCGTCGAGGAGGGCGTTGACGGCCCGCCGTGCGGACTCGTTGGCGCCTTCCATGGTCGCGAGGTCGACGTCGGTGCGCACGTAGTCGCCCGCGAGGAAGAAGTTCGGGACCGCCGTCCGCGCCGAGGGGCGATGGTAGAGCGTGCCCGTCGGGTGGATGAGGAGCTGTTCGCGGTTGTGCGGGTCAGGGCCGCCGAGGCCCGTCACCGCCGGGTCCATGAACCAGCCGAGGCGGTCCTCGTCCCTGAGCGTGGTCTTGCCCACGTCGTTCAGCCCGTCCTTCAGCTGCGCCCACAGCTCGGCGACGATCTCGTCCCTGGTGCACTCCCTGGCCGTCTTGCCATACAGGATGCCGGGCTTGTCCCACTCCGAGATGATCGCGGAGAGGCAGTCGTGGGCCCGCCCGTCGCCGTAGTCGTGCGAGAAGTCCCGTTGGTCCCAGAACTGCGCCTGGCCGACGGCCGTCACCGACCAGGGTGAGTCGAGGCAGTTGATGTGACCGTGCACGACGGGTGTGGGCGTGCGCAGGTAGAACATCACGCCGGTCATCCAGTCCGTCTTCAGCGCGTCGCACCGGCCGAGCTGCGGGTCGGCGGCGCGCAGGGCCCTGCCCCAGGTGGCGCGGGCGTGTTCGACGGGCATCGCGGAGACGTAGTGGTCGGCGGTGACCGTGCGCTCGTGGCCGCCGTCGCGGGCCGCGACGAGGACGCCGGTCACCCGCCCGCCCTCGTACCCGACCTCCAGCACCTGCGTGCCGGTCACGAAGTCGACGCCGAGGGAGCGGAGATGCGCCTCCCAGGGGTCGATCCAGGCCTCGCTGGTGGGAGCGTTCAGGACGCGGTCGATGTCGGCGTCGCCGTCCATCCCGCGGCCGAGCAGGCCCCACAGGATCAGGGCTTCGATGATGACGCGGCCGACCGTCCTGGTCGACGCGACCTCGGCGCGGGTGGCGACGAGGTTGCGGGTCTGTCCGATGCCGAGGAGTGTCTGGTACTCCCTGCTCATCTCTCCCGCACGGATGAAGTCCCACCAGGGGACCTTCTCCCACTGGTCTTCGCGCCGTGCGTCGCAACTGGTGAGGTGGACCAGGAGACGGTCGGCGAAGTAGGCGACCTCGTGGGCGGGCAGGCGGGTGCCCACGTCCAGGACAGACAGGATCTGGTCGCGGATCCAGGAGGTGGTGATGTCGCCGGGCGCCGGCGGGGTCGTGATCCGGCGCAGCGGGAAGTGCAGGTCGGGGCGGTCCGAGCCGCGGGCGAACAACTCCTCGGTGGCGTTGCGGAGGTTGCCGTGGACGCCGCCGGTGTTGCCGGGGAAGGGAATGCGCCGCATCGTGTCGGGCAGGTTCCGGTAGAAGCCGGGGAAGAAGCGGAAGCCGTGCTCGCCGGGCAGGGGCTTGCGGCCTCCGGTGGCCGTGCCGGGGACGTCCATCGAGCGGGCCTTGCCGCCGAGGGTGTCGTAGTACTCGTAGACGGTGACGGCGTAGCCGCGTTCGGCGAGTTCGTGGGCGGCGCTGAGTCCGGAGACCCCGCCGCCGAGGACGGCGACGCGCCGGCGGGAGCGGGTGGCGGCGGCCGCCCGCGCGGCGGGGCGTAACGCGGTCGCGCCGACCGCGCCGCCGGCGGTCGTGAGGAAACGTCTGCGGGAATGTCCGACGGTCGGCTGGGGCTGCTGCGCGTGTCCTGTTGCCATGAATCCGGGAGAGTAGGGAGGGTTCCGGGAGCCCGGAAGCCTGTTTCCCGTCCTCCACAGCATCCTCACCATCAGCCGAGTTGGCAGTCGAACCAGATGCGATGCGTGCCGTCAGCATCGACGGTCGTCCCGCCGGATCCATGGATCCCAGCCAGCGCGCCGGTGCCGCTCGAGGGCGCGATGGTGAAGAACTCCGCGGTGCGGGCGCTGCCCGACGTCGTCGCCGAGCGTACGAAGTTGAAGGACCCCTCCCGCCCGTGCAACGAGCCCTCGAACGACTCCATGGCCACATAGGTGCCGATGCCGGTCGCCTGATCGAGCGCGGCAGTGAAGGGTCGCCGAACGCCCGCCCCCTGTACGACCCCGCCGACCCCGCCCTGGCCACTCCCCGTCGTCGCCGCCCCGTAAAGTCCACTGGCCACCTCTTACGGCCGTGAGGGCAGTACTGGCCGCGGCCTGCGGACGTCGAGGTTCTTCCGTCCTGGTGGGTGCTGCTGCGGGACCACGACCGGTGGAAGTCGGCGGGCGCTACCGCGAGGCTCTCGGACGCCTCCGGCGGCTCAGGATCGGCGCGGACCGCCGCACCGTGGGGGTGGTCATGCGAACGGGCCTCTGGTGATGAAGCGGCGCGGGCGCGAGGCGAGAACCTCGGCCTCGCCGGACGGCCAGGCGTCTGTGCAGCGCTTCCACCATGCGTTCGCCCTGGTCAGTGGGCGCGAGCAGGGACGCGTGACAGTCCGAGGGGTGGGGTTCGTGGCGCACCGGGCCGGCTTCCTCCGGTCGGGAGGCGCGGCGAACGAGTTCCGCGAGCCTGCGCGGGGGAGAGCCTCATCTCAGGCTCAGCGGCTCGGGGCGCCGCCGGGCGATGAGAACGGCGATGTCGTCGTCGAGCTCACCAGCGCTGTAGCCGAGCAGGTCGCGGTGGAGGTGGTCGAGGAGCTGGTGGGGGGTCTCGCCACTCCATGAGCGGATGCGTTCGGCGAGTGGATAGAAGGCGCCGGAGCGGTCGCGGGTTTCGGTGACGCCGTCGGTGTACAGCAGGAGCTGGTCTCCGGGGTGGAAGGGAGCGACGTCGACGTGGTACCCCTCGCCCACCAGCATGCCCAGGTTGAGCGGCGGTGAGGGAGCAGTGGGCTGCAGCTCCCGGACCTCGCCTCGGTGCAGCAGGAACGGGGGCGGGTGCCCGCAGGTGACGGTCCGGACGACCGGTTCGTCGTCCGGGATCTCGGCGAGGAGAGCGGTGATGAAACGTTCAGCGATCTCCGAGCCCGGGACCCCCGGGTGGTGGGAGGCGTGTCGGTTGATGCTCGTCTCCAGACGGCGTGCGAGGTGGGGCAGGTCGGGCGCGTCGTGGGCGGCCTCACGAAAGGCGCTGAGGAGCGTCGCGGCCGCCTGGATCGCGAGCAGGCCCTTGCCGCGTACGTCGCCGATGAGCAGCCGTACGCCTTGCGGGGTGTGCATCGCCTCGTAGAGGTCGCCGCCGATCCGGGCTTCCGCCGCGGCGGCCAGGTACAGGCTCTCGAGCGCGACGTGTCCGAGGTGGCGCGGTACCGGATGCAGCACCGCCAGCTGGGCGGTCTCGGCCACTGAGCGGACCTGGACCAGCTGATGGGCGCGCCGGTCGAGCAGGCGGTTGAGGAAGACGGCGAACGCCCCGATTGCCACGAGGCTGGCCAGCTCGGAATAGGCGGTCGCATCCCGCAGCGCATCGAAGTCCACCATCAAGCCGACGAAGACGGCGCACGCGCCCACTCCGATGAGGACGGTTCCCCACAAGGGCAGCAGCGCGGCGGCAGAGACCATGGCCGTGGCGAGGAAGGCATCCGGTCTGACGGTGCTGGGTGTGACGAGACCGATGAAAAGGCCGGTGAACAGCAGCAGTGCAGGCAGGGCGGCCAGCAATCTGCCCCGTGCGACAGCACTGTGTGTGACTCCGCGTTCCTCAGGGGACCTCGCCACCGTGCCGCTCCCCAAGGTCGCACAGGTCGAGTGGCAGCCCAGGTATCGAGGCCAGGCCGCCGATTTGGATAATTTTATCTGTATTCGACCGTAGTCTACTAATAACGACTCCGTGACCTGTGCAAGGAAGATTCGGCATGGTCTCCGCTGGGCGCGCGTCGGATTCGATCCGGCGGATGCATGGCGTCTGGCCGTCGCGGAGCAGTACGGGCCCGGGCCCCCATCGCGGCCCAGGCGCCACCGGGAACGCGGATACGGGCGGCAGGTCCTCGAACGCCACTGCCAGGGCCGGCGTCCGTCCACCGCTGTCGAACCACCTGCCCGTCGGGGTCGAGGAAGACTGCCTCGGCCCCGGTGCTGTGATCTGCCGCCGCCCGCTCTGCCCACTCGGAAGCCCCGGACTGCGCCTGCGGTGATCACCTGCGTCGGCCAAGCCGCCGACACCGCCGACACCGCCGGGCACCGTCGTCTCCGTGCGGGCCGCGCCCGCCCAGGACCCGGCAGGCGGCTGCGTCACAGTCCCGCCAGCGCCGGCAGGAAGGCCGCACATGCCTGGAGGCTGCGGCAGGAGATCAGGGAACGGGGCCGTCCGGACGGCTACGGCAAGGTCCGCAACCACGTGAGCAGCACTTTGCGAGGCAGACCCCAGCCGGTCAGGCCCCGGTCGCCGTCCAGTGGCAGGAGGCATCAGCCGGGGGCTGGGCCGCCCACGCCGCCGACGTTGCGCGACGAAACCCTGGCAAGGGTCCCCGCAGTTCAGCGGCAGGGCGGCCGTGCAGATACAGCAGGCACGAGTCCCCGCGCCCACTACGATCTCGACAGCCTGCACGGGAGGGGCGCGATGAGCCACGAGACCGGTGAGGATGCTCGGGGCGGGAGTTCTTGGGGACACGCCGGACCCGCCACTTCCTGGGGCGGTCTCCCTCAGGTCACGCTCGAGTGCGTGGTGTCCCGACGAGGCGGTCGCCGGACAGCAGCGTGCCAGCCTGCTTGACGTGCTGCAGTACGGGTGAGACCTCCATGCTCTGCAGGCCGGCCAAGGACCCGATGCGATCCGAAGTGAACTCGAATAGTTCGTCGAGGTCGCGGCAGTGTGCGACGGCGTGGATGTTGTAGGGCCCGGACACCGCTGCGGCGAAGGCGATCTCGGGTTCCTGCGCAAGCGTGCGTCCGACAGTCTTCACCGCTGACGGATGCACGCGCAGCCAGAGGTTCGCCCGAGCGTGATAGCCCAAAGCGGCTGCGGCGATCTCGACATCGATGTGAACGACGCGGCGCAGGAGCAGGGTGTGAAGGCGGCGTGATACGCGCCCTGGAGTGGAGTCCGCCGCTGCGGCGAGGTCGACGAGACTGGCGCGACCGTCTGCGGCGAGAGTGGTGAGGATCTTCTCGTCCTCATCGGTGAGGTGCACGGGATCGCGAGTGACGACCGGGGATTCAGTGAAGGGCGAACCTTCGCTCCCGAGCATGGCCTCCTGCTCCGGGGACAGGGCGCCTTGTAGGGCGGCCCAGTAGTGGCCGCGGCCTCCCATGAACTGACGGAGCATGGCGAAGGCATTGATGTCGAGCACCGCCGCAGTACGCGGTAGTCGTCGACCGAGCAGTTCTTCGCGCTGTTCCCGAGTCCGCGACTGGGTCGCGCAGGTGATTTCGCAGCCCGCTGCGCTCAGGGCGACCCAGTTGACATCGTCGCGCTTGGCGAGTGCGTCAGCGATCGCTGCGACGCTACCGGGGCGGCAGCGGAGTCGCACCAGCCACCTGCTCTGTCCCAGCGCCCCCGGGTTGACCACGCCGGCGACACGGATGACGCCGTCGGCGCGCAGGCGCCGGTACCGGCGGTTGAGAGCGCCTTCGGTGAGGCCGAGCGCGACCGCCATCGAGGCGAAAGAAGCCCGCGGAGCGATCTGCAGTGCGCGAATGATCCGCACATCATTGGGCTCCACGGCGACGGACTCGGACATTGATGCACCTGTCATGAGGGGAATCCTACAAACGGGCTCTTCCGGTTCGCTCGGGCGGCAGCACGGCGGACAGACTTGCAACGCACGGATGAGGAGCCACAGCGGCATTGCCGACCGAAACCGCCCCCGGGGTCTCGGTGGCCAACACACGCAGTGAGCTCACCACGTAAGGAACGGAGATGACGCTGGATGCGATCGATTGTCACAGGCCGGCACACGCCGACCGCTCTCATCGTCGGGGCCTCGCGCGGCCTCGGTCACGCGATGGCGGCCGAATTCTTCGACAGGGGTTGGAACGTCATCGGCACGGTCCGCGACACCGCTGCCCGGACGCCCCTGCATGATCTTGCAGACCGAGCCGACGGGCGCGTCACCATCGAGCATCTCGACGTCAACGAGCCCGACCACCTGGCGCCCCTGCACGAGCGTCTCGCGCAACGCCAGCTCGACCTGCTCTTCGTCAACGCAGGCACCACGAACAATGAGCACACACCGATCGGCGCGGTTTCGACAGCCGATTTCGTCGAGGTGATGATCACCAACGCTCTCAGTCCCGTGCGCGTCATGGAAGCGCTCGAAGACCTCGTATCCGACACCGGACTCATCGGAGCGATGTCGTCCGGGCTGGGCAGCATCACGAACAACACGACCGCAGGCCGCGAGGTCTACCGGGGAAGTAAAGCAGCCTTGAACATGTTCATGCGCAGCTTCGCGACGCGGCAGGCCGGGACGCAGCGCTCCTTCGTCCTCCTGGCGCCAGGCTGGATTCGTACCGCGCTCGGGGGGCCGGACGCACCGTTCACCGTCGAGGAGAGCTTCCCGCTGTTGGTGGACGTCCTGCTGTCCAGGCTGGGCACGCCCGGTCTGGCGTATCTGGACCGCTCGGGACAGATCGTGCCCTGGTAGGCCAATGCCTCTCATCGCTGTCGAAGAACACTGGGTCATGCCGGACATCACGTCGGCCCTTCGTGCTGTGCCGCATCGCGACGAAAGCCTTGTCTTCAACGAAATAGGCGACAACCAGGAACGTTTGGAGGACCTGGCGGTCGGCCGTATCGCAGCCATGGATGCTCAGGGCATCGATGTGTCGATCCTCGCCCTGACACCGCCGGGAGTCCAGCCGCTGCCCCCCAAGGAGGCCCTGGCGCTGAGCCGCGCCGCGAACGACGTGGCTACGGCGGCCGTCGCCCGGAACGCGGCCCGTTTTCGATCGTTGTCCACCCTGCCGATGTCGTCGCCAAAGGATGTGGCGGGGGAGCTTGTAAGAGCCGCGGACACGGGGCACGTAGGCGCCATGGTCTACGGCCGGTCGGGAGATCTGCTCCTCGACGACCTCGTCTACGACGACTTCTTCACCGCCGCGTCGGAACTCGGCCAGCCGGTGTTCATCCACCCTCAACTGCCCTCAACTGCCGTCCGTGCCGCCTCCTATCGCGGATTCGACCCCATGACGGACCTCGCCCTCGCCACTTTCGGGTGGGGGTGGCACATGGACGCCGCAACAGCAGCACTGCGACTGATCCTGCGAGGCACATTCGACCGTCATCCCGACCTACAGGTCGTGCTCGGCCACTGGGGGGAGACGCTGCTGTTCTGGCTGGACCGAGCCGACAGCCTTTCCCGTATCGCCGGCTTGCAGCGAGCAGTATCGGACTACATCCGGTCCAATTTCTATATAACCGCCTCCGGCATGCTCAACCCGGCACTCCTGCAGCATGCCCTGTCCGTCACCTCCGTCGACCGATTGATTTTCTCGACCGACTACCCCTTCCAACGGCCAACCAGAGAGGAGATCGATTCCTTCCTGACCCACTTCTCCTCAGACGCGGAACGTCAACAGTTCTCGTCGGCCAATGCGGCGTCCTTGTACGGAATTGACCTGTAGAGATCTCAACGGTGCGGGTTACGCGGCCGCCACGCCAACGTCGCCGCCACCGCTGCCGTCCACCCACCGGTTGCGGTGGGCCGTGGATGCGGAACGCTCGTTTCGTACCGTGGCTACTGCTGCTCCCACTGCTCCTTCAGGATCTCGTACCGTACGCCTCCCTGCTCGGAGCCCTCAATCATCTCCATGTCGGGAGGCGTGGGGACGGTGTCCGCGAGCGTCATTTCGAGCTTCTTCATGACGTTGCGCGAACCGTGGTTCACGGACATCGTCTCAGCCCAGACCATGCGCACACCGAGCTCCGTGAACGCCTTGCCCAGCAAGGCCCGCGAGCCCTCGGTGGCATATCCCTTGCCCCAGGCCGCCTGCCGCAGGCGGTAGCCGAGTTCGACTTCGTCCAGCGGGCCCTGCGGCTCGGGACGCAGGATGAACCAGCCGATGAACGCGCCGCCGTCCTTCTCGTGCGCGGCGAACAGTCCGAGGTTGCCGCCCCACTTCTCGTAGCCGGCGAGGATGTTCGGCAGGTAGCGCTCGCGGACCAGCTCCGGCGCGGTCGGATGGCCGCCGGTCAGGTAGCGCATCACCGCCGGGTCGCTGTCCAGCTCGATCAGCAGGTCCGCGTCATCGGCGGTGAAGCGGCGCAGGGTCAGGCGCTCGGTTTCCAGGTAGGTGTCCACGAGTCGATCATGTCTGAAGCAGGTCCGGCAGCCCAAGGGTTTTCCTCGGCAACTCGAGGGCGTTGCCATGACGTCGCCGGACATGGAGACGGGTACGGCATGGTGCTGGCCCGTGGGTGTCCCAAAGCCCGGGTAGCCGTGCAGACGCGGCTGCGCGTGGACACGGTGTGCACTTGGCGGGGCCGCTTCGCCACCGGCGGCCCGCCTGACCTGGCCGACCGCAAGCGGTCCGGCCCGGCCGCTCTCGCTCACCGTGGTGCGGGGGTGCCGAGGGCAAGGTGTTTTCCAGTCGCCCGGCGACGGATGTCGGCGCGCCGTCCGGCCGGGCGGCCCTGATGGGACTTCAGCGTGGCCAGCGCGTTCATGGCGGCCTTCCTGTGACGGTATGTGGTTGGCAGCCGGTCGGGATGTTCGCGCCAGGGCCCAGCCCGCGCCTGCGGTGGGCCGGATCCCGAGCGGGCCGAACTCGTGGAAGGCGAAGGCCCGGTTCGGAAGGTCGAGGTCCTCCTCGGTCCGGTCCAGCTTCGTTACGCGGCTGACGCAGATCACCCGCCCTGGACTTCCGCAGGTGGGTGACGAGTTGGCGCAGCGGCCAGCGGATGAGGGGCTGACCCGGCTCGGTCGGGCGGGTGGTGGCCGTCGCCGCGACGAAGCCTCGCCACAGCCAACCGCCAACCCCCTTGACCACCGACCCGGCGCACCTGTGCGGTCACAGCGCTAGACGGCCATGGCCTCTTGCAGCCAGCGAGAAACGCGGTAGGGCAGCCACCAGGCGAGGCCGTCCGTCCGTAGGACGAGGTGTTCGGCGGTGAGCTCCTCGAGGATGTCGTGGGGAATGTCCGCGGGGCGGACGCCCCGGTCGAGTCGGGCGACGGCCGCGGGGTAGCGGGGATCGTCGGCCGTGAACCGGCGCAGATCTCCCCAGCGCCGGTCACGGATCTGCAGAAAGCCCGGACCCTGGCGCCAGACGAGTTTGCACAGGTAGTGGCGTGTGCGCCAGGCATGGAGGGCGGTCTCGGGGTCGGCGAGGCCGGCGATCGTGCGGGGCGGGTGCAGGTGGGACAGCACCTTCCACAGATGGTCGGCTCGGTCCGGCGGCAGGCGGAGGTCCCAGTCGATCTGGACAGCTCGCGCCGTGAGGTCGCGGACCAGGCAGAGCCGGTCGATCGCTGATCGGTCGGCGGCCTGTCCGGCCTCGGCGAGGTCGACCGGAACGTCGAGCTCGGCCCGTCGCACGCCCAGGTTCCACAGGCGCGAAGCGTCGCTGGAATCCGAGGTGAGCGGGATACGGCCCAGGGACATACCGGGCAGTGTCCGGGCCTGTGCGTCATGATCGCGCCAGCCTTGGACGGCCGGGCGAGGGGTGCTCAGGGGCATGGTCGGTTCCTTGTCGGTGTCCGGAGCGATCGCGGGCCCGAGGTCAGGGCAGGGCGGGGGCCGGCGAGGTCCGGCCCTCGGCGACGGGTTCGGCCGCGGTGTCGGGCAGGGGTCGGGCGTGCGCGTGGCGCATGTAGTCCAGGCGCAGCAGCTCCTGGTTGACCGCGCTCGGCGCGATGTGGACGTACTGACCGGCGTCGGTGAAGGTCACGCCCAGCGTCGTCCATTCGTCCAGCAGGGCCTGCACATCCTGCGGGGTGTGGTGCGACGAGGCCGGATCCGCTGTCGCCTTGCGGTGCAGCGCCGCGGGGGAGTGCGGCTGGTCCAGCAGACGGAACAGGGTGATGGCGAAGGGGTCGGTCAGGCACAGGGTGTGCCAGTCGAACGAGCGGCGCCGGCTGACCAGCATGATCTGGTCTCCGAGGTCGGTGTGGGTGAGCCTGGCGTCGGTGTGGTTCTTCTTCCAGGCAGCGATGGCGTCGTTCAGCCGGGTCACCGTGGGCTCGCCGATGCCGCGTTCGGGCGCCTGGAAGACGTAGGCCAGGTCGTGGAGTTCCTCCTCGGGCAGGTCGTAGGTGAACAGGTAGTGCTCCTCGGGGCGCAGACCCGTGAAGCCGAGTTCCGGCCGGTTGAAGTACGGACTGAAGCGTTCGATGGCGATCCGGGCGGACAGGTCGACCGGCGGATTGAGATGCTCCAGCGCCGGGAGTTGACGGATCACGGGGTCGTAGTCGTCGGCGGACTCACCGGGGAAGCCGTGCAGGTAGTTCCAGGACACGGACAGTCCCGTCTCGGCGGCGTCCCGGAGCATCCGCACGTTCTGGCACCCGCTGACGCCCTTGTCCATGAGGTCGAGCACTCGGCTGTTGAGGCTTTCGATGCCGGGCTGGACGTAGATGAGGCCGGCGTCGGAGAGGGTCTGCAGCTGTGGGCGGCGCATGTTCGCCTTGATCTCGATGTGCATGCGCAGGTCGTATCCGCTGTCGATGATGCGTGGCAGCACGGTGGACAGGTAACGCATGTCGAGGATGTTGTCGACCACGTACATGTCCAGAACGCGGTGACGCTCCGCCAGGTCCATGATTTCCTGGTAGAAGGTGTCGGGACTCTTGCTGCGAAACTGCATGAACGAGCCGTTCAGCCCGCAGAACGTGCAGTGGTGTTTTTCTCCCCACCAGCAGCCGCGGGCGCCCTCGACGACCAGTTTCGGCTCGACCCAGTTGCGCGCGACGGAGCCGGCGAGGCGTTCGAAGTACCCGCTGTAGTCGGGAGGCAGAATCGCCGACGGCGGTAGCGGACCGGACGGCATCGGGTTCACGACCGAGGAGGTCCCGTCGGCGCGGTGGCACAGCCCCGGAACGTCCGCGAGAGCAGTGACCGGCGTCCCGTCCCGCAGAGCTTCGAGCAGCCGGGGAAAAGCGTCCTCGCCCTCACCGCGCACCACGAAGTCGACGAAGGGGAAGTTGCGGTGGACGGCCGCCCCCTGCTCGGCGTCGCAGTTGGCACCGCCCATGACGGTCCTGATGTGCGGGGCGAGCTGCTTGATGTGCCGTGCGGCGGCGAGGGCGGCGGTGTTCTGCTGGAAGGTGGACGTCAGCCCTACGACGTCGGGTGCCAGGTCCACCACCCGCCGTGCGATGTCCTCGACGAATTCCGGGACGATCTCGTGCAGCTGACGGGTCATGCGCATCCGCTTCGAACGCAGCTTGCCGGTCATCATCTGGGTGAACTCGGCATCCTTCCAAGCGGGATCGTGGTACAGAGCGCTGGAGAAGACCCAGTCGCCGCAGCCGAGGAAGTAGGAGGAGAGTGCGTAGTACTCGTAGTCCTCGGCGGTGAACTCAGTGCGCCGGGTGATCCAGTCGGTGAAGTCCAGGTTGGCGTGCAGCACTTCGCACGTCGCCCCCGCGACGCGCTCGTCGACGCTGCGTTTGAGGATGCCCAGGGCAAGGGAGGGCAGGTCGATCGGCGACCAGGGCATGTTGAGCAGGAGAACGCGCACGGTCGGCTCCTTGGGGCGCTGCGAGGCCGGTGACGGGACGAGGGACCGGGAGCCCGGCCGGCCCGCGTGCTCTGCGGGCCGGCCGGGCCGTTGGTCACTCCTCGTCGTCGCCCTCGTCGGCGTTGCGGAACGGCACGGTGATGGTGATGCCGATGCCCGGCTTACGGTTCTCCTCGTCGCCCGCGAGCGGGTCGTTGTGGATGATGTCCTTCTGCACGGTGCTACTCCTTCTGCGAGTGGGATGGTGCTGTGCCACCCGGTCCCGCTGTTGCCTCAGCGGGGCCGGGGTCCTCCCGCCGGAGCGGGCGGACGTGTGAGGGCACCGGATGCCGCGGCGGGCAGCCGGTCGCGCAGGAAGCACAGGGACCGACGCAGCACGGCGACGTGCGTCGCGCCGTCGTATCCGTCGTGTCCTGTCGCCAGCCACATGGCCTCGTGCGGTACGTCCGCTGCGGCCAGCGCGGCGAGGTAGGTGCGGATCTGCCCGGGCGGGCACTTGGCGTCGTGGGCCGCGCCGACGACGAGCAGCGGTGCGGTGACCGCGGCTGCCCAGGTGAGGGGCGAACTGCTGGCGTAGCGTTCCGGTACCTCATCCGGGGTACCGCCGAACAGCCGGACGTCCAGGGCACGAAGCGCCGGGGTGGTCGCCCGGTGGGCGGCGACCCAGTCGGCGACCGGCTTGACCGCGATACCGGCCTGCCACAGACCGGGGCGGCTGCCCATGGCCAGCAGGACCAGATAGGCGCCCCACGACACACCCCACAGGGCGCTCGCGTCCCGGGCTACGAGACCCCGGGCGACGAGGTCGGCGCGGACCGCGGCCAGGTCCTCTACCTGTGTGTGGCCGACCCCGGCCGGGAACTCCCGACGCCAGCGCGGACCGTACCCGGTGGAGCCGCGGTAGTTGACGCGGGCGACGGCGTAGCCGGAGGCCACCAGCGAGTGCACCGTGGCGTCGTAGGCGTCACGGTCGTGATCGGCGGGTCCGCCGTGGACCAGGAAGACAGCGGGTGGCGGCTTCGATCCCGGCCGCTCAGGCAGGCTCAGCAGGGTGTGCACCCGACCCGAGGGCGAGGGCGTCCACAGGTCGGTGTGCCGTCCGGGCACCGCGGTCGCGGAATGGCACGGAGGCAGGGCGATGCCGTCCGTGGCGCGCAGAACCGGAGGGTGGGCGGTGTCGGTCCACAAGTAGTCGACGGCTCCGGCGGCCCGGGGCGCGGCGTCCAGGACGCTGCCCGAGGGCGTGGGCACGAGGACTCGCTGCCGCGCGTCCAGATCCACGCGGTACAGCAAAGAGCGGCTCCGCCGGTCCTGACGCACCAGCACCGCACGCGCGTCCGGGTACCAGCGGGCGCTGACCTCTGTGTCGAAGGTGCACCAGTGATGCGTGCGCAGGCCCTCCTCCGGTGTCCATGTCTCGAGGACGTAGCTCTCCCCGAGGTCGCGCACCAAGAGCAACTCGCGTCGGCGGGAGCGGGGCGAGAAGCCCTGACACCACAGTCTCGTTCCGGCCGGCGTCGGATCCGCCGGACCTGGGGCGGCGCCTTCGCCGGGCCCGGACGCGGTGGATCCGGGCAGGGTGACAACCGTGCGGCCCGCACGCGACACGACCCTGACGGCGGCAGCGTCGTCGGCGGAGGACGCGAGGGCGATCAGGGCGCCGTCCGGCGTGATACCGCCCAACCGGAGCGAACCCCGGGCGCTCCACACCTCTCGCGGCGCTCGGCCGCGCGGGCCGACCACGGCCACGGTGCGGTCGGCACGCTCCACGGCTGCGGCGACCGTCCCGTCTGCGGTCACCGCCAGCCCACGCGGCCGTCCGGCCCGCGCTCCGGGCAGCCCCGGCAGCCGGGGGCCGCCGTCGAAGTGCTGAAACCACCAGTGGCCGTACTCGGTCGCGTCCTCCTCGAACCACCACACATAGCCCGCGGCGTCGATCGCCCGGTGGACCGTGCCCTCGGCGCTATCGGTGACCTGTCGGGCCCGCCGGACTGCGGCGTCCCAGGTGAACACCTCGCAGCGGCCCCCGGCGTCCGCCGTGAACACCATGCGGCTCGGGTCCGTCGGGCACACGTCGGGCAGCGTGGTCACGAACACGCGGTAGGAGTTGGTCATCGTCCACTTCCCGCAGAGGTACCGGTGGGGCCCGGGTCCTTGTCGCCGTGAGCGGGCGCGAGGGGGTGCAGCACGGTACGCGCCGAGCTCTGTGTGTGGACGGCCAGGAGAGCCAGGACGACGGTGCAGGCCGCCGCAGGAGTTCCCGGCCCGCCCCAGGTCAACAAGAAGGCGGCCGCTGCCGGGGCACCGGCAGCGGCCAGGGCGCCCGCCGATCCCAGTACGGCACCGGACCGGGACTGCAGCTCCGGGGGGACCGCGCGCACCGCCGTCGCCCCCAGGACGGCGGTGGCCACCGGCAGCACGAGGCACAGGCCGCAGAAGCACACACCCCACGACCACGGTCCGTGGGCGACGTACAGCGCGGCACATGGGGGCAGAAGCAGCCAGGCGGACAGGGTCAGCGCCCGGTGGGCACCGAGCCGGCGCACCACCCGCGCCGCCACCAGCGAACCGGCCAGACCCGCCGCGCCGGAGGCCGCCAGCACCCCTCCGGCGGCGGCGCTGCCGGCCTCGCTGCCCAGGACGAACAGCGCGCTGTAGGACAAGAGGGCCACCGCTCCTCCGGCCACGGACGACCACAGCAGGACCAACCGCAGCACGGGTGAGCGGACCACCGCGGTGAGCCCGGCCCGCATCGCTCCGGAACCGATCGTGCGGGAGACGGCGGTGCGGGAAGAAGGGGCGGTGTGGGAATTGTCCGGGCCGGAACCGACTGTGCGGGGACCGGCGGTGCCGGTGCACATGGTGTCGACGGGCGGGTCCGAGGGGGTGTCGGGCGAGTCGAGAGCCGTCGCTGACATCTTCGGGGGAGCGTCCGCGATATCCCCGGGGACGTCCGGTCCGCCGGGCCGGTCGGCTGGTGGGCCGGCGGGAGGGTCGATCGGAGGGCTGGCGGGAGGGTCGATGGGTGGGGCGTCCAGGGGGGTGCGTATCGCCCGCACCCCGAACGCAGCCGCCGCGTAGGAGACGGCGTCCGCGGCGAACGGCAGGAGAGGGCTCACGCCGAACATGACCCCGCCGAGCGCTGGACCGAGCACCAGCGCGGCCTGATCACCCGCCTGGACTCCGGCCACGGCCCGTGGCAGCTCACCGATGGGCACCAGCCGGGACAGTGCACCACGTGCCGCGGCCTCGTACGCCGTCGCGCACAGGCGCTCGGCGAGGGCGAGGCCGAGCAGCACCCACAGGGGCGGGTGCCCGAGGCAGCAGACGGCCAGCCCGGTCATCGCCAGGGACGCCGACACCGACGCGCCGGTCATGAGGGAACGTCGGCGTCCTCGGTCTGCCGGCAGGGCTACGAGCGGGCCCAGCACTACCCCGGCGAGGGCGGCGGCGCTGGCGAACACGCCTGCGGTACCGCGGCTGTGGCCGAGGTCGAGGAGCAGGAGCGGGAACACGAGACCGGAAGCCTGACTGCCGAGTCCGTCGACGAAGTTGACCCCCCAGAGCACGTCCAGATCGCGTCTGGAAGCCGTGCGGACCCGGGCGTTCGCCGCTGGAGGCGCGGCGTCAGGGGTGGTCGGCGCCACGCCGGAGCGCCGCGGTGGTCGAGACCCGCCTATGTCCTCCACCCCTCCCTCGGTGTCCGGCGGACCCTCGCGGGATCGCCGGAGTGGGCATGCCGGCACGGCTGTTGAACCAGACGTTCTGGTCACTGTGTGTGGAAAATGTGTGGGACATGCGAAAGTGAGCCGGAGCCTAATCACCACACGGCGGCCGGAACAAGGGCCTTGAAGCCTTCCCCTCGTCTGTGATCCGGACCCCGAATGGCCGACAGGCGTCTGGCCCGACGGGAGCCGTGGTCCTATACGACGCCTCCCGGACGCCCCCGCCCCGCGAGGTCGTCGGCGGCGTTCGCGGCCGCGTACGAGCCCGTCCGAGTTCGCTGCTCGTCCCGCCACCGGCGACTCTCGCGGTGGGGCGAGGCGACGCCTTTCACCGACCCCGTACAGACGGCAACGCACCTGCGGGTCCTGCTTTCCGAGCGTTGCGCCGCGAAACCGGAGTGACCCATCACGGGGTGCGCGCTGTCGCGTCCGCTCGGTCACACCCATGTGTGCGGCGAGGCGCTCGCCGCAATCGACCGCCTTGGGGGCGGGTCAATTGGCTGATAAGGATTCCCATCCGCCCGTAAAGAGCCACCAGGTGCGTTCGGGCGCCCCGGACCTCGATTCCGGTTTTGGCCCTGGCGTCCCGGCGGTCGGCCGCGCACCGTGACGGGGAACGGAACTTCCACGGCCACGTGCACCCACCCGCAGTCCTGGGCGACCAAGACGATCAACGCTGTGGTCGTGGGCGTAGCCGGGCAGCAGGGACGCCTGGTCGGTTACGGCGGCAAGTGCGTGGACGTGGCCCATGGCAGCTGCACCGTGGCCACCCCGGTGCAGGGCTACGACTGCAACGGCACGAGCGCGCAGTGGTGGAGCCTCGGCGTGGACGGGACCGTCCGCGCGCTCGGCAAGTGTCTGAACGCGGTGTGGGCCGGCACCACGAACGGCACCAAGGCCGAGATCTACGTCGGTGTCGCGGGCACCCAGAGCGAGCAGTGGATCCCGCAGACCGACGGATCGCTGAAGAACGTCAACTCCGGCAAGTGCCTTGACGACCCGGGCTTCAACACCGCCGCCGGAGCCCGGCTCGGCATCGGGGTCTGCAACGGGGCGACCAACCAGAAATGGGTCCTCACCCCCCTGGTCTGCTGATCAGCCCGTCAGCTGGGTGCCGGGTGTACCGGCCACACCGCAACTGCTGTCGGCTTGTCCGCGTGACGGCGGCCATGCCAAGTGGTTGCTCTCCACTTCCGCCCCGTTTGATCCGCCCCGGGCGGCAGGATCCGCCACCGGGACCGGATCGCTCTCAGGTGGCGCCGTAGCAGATCGGCGAGGTGTTGACGGTGTGCGTGGACAGCGGCAGTCGGCACTGGTAGGCAAGCGGGCAGGTGTCCTCGGCGTGCTCTTTGGTATTCGTCACACAATTCCAACAGCCGTCGGGGGCACTGTGGTTACGCCCTCGCCGCACTGCCCCAGGCGGTGGTGGAGCAGTTCACAGGCGGGTGGTGAACCGGCCGTCGGGCAGTTTGCGCAGCCAGCCGCGGTCGACCAGCCTGACCAGCTTCGCGCGCAGCGGTTCCAGCTTGGCCCGCACGCTGCTGTCCACGCCCAGCATCTCGCCGACCTGCCGGGCCATGACCGGTCCAGCGGCCTGCCGCACCGCGGCGAGGATGCGCTGGTAGTCCAGCGGGAGCATGGTCCCCTCCACGTCCGGTGCGCGGTGCGGGATCAGCATCACCGTCCGTCCACCCACCTGTCCGGGCGCTGGCGCGGCCGAGGCGCGCTCGTCGGCGAGCTGCTCGCTCACCCGCTCAAGGACCCGTTCAGCACGGCGAGTTCGTCCCGCTCCGCCCGTACTTCCGCCAACTGCTTGGCCGGATGTTCCTCGAGTTCGTCCAGTTCTGCGCGCCGCGCGCTGATCCGTTCCAGCAGCTCGGGATCCATGCACAGGATCGTAGAAGGCCACCCGTCCACACGGGGCAGGAACAGGTGAGCCGAGCAGGCCCTTCCGCCTCCTCCGGCACGTCCACCGCCCCGGGTCGGCCTCCCGACGCTCTCGCGCGCCCGTCGGCGTCAACCTGGTGATTGCGAATAACCCGCAAGTGGGACCTCTGATCAGGTCGCCCCTGGATCAACCGCCGGCCGCACCGTCCCAGCTCGAAATACGCGACCCTTCCGATAAACGAGGCTTTACGGACAAGAGAAGGATCGTGCCGCAAGCGCGCTTGCATGCTGAATCGTTCCCTCGCGGGAGCGTCTGCATGCAACATCGCCGACGACAAGGAGCCCGTGGAATGGCCGACTGGAAGCAGATCAGCGGTGCGCTCGTTCGGATCTCGGCCGGGTCGAGGACCAACGTGTGGGGCGTCAACGAGGCCGGGAACATCTACCGCTACACCAACAACGACGCCAGCCCCTGGGTGCAGATCCCGGGGGCACTGACGGACATCGGAGCCGCCGCGGACGGCACCGTCTGGGGCGTCAACTCCGCCGGCAACATCTACCGCTACACC
>NZ_LGDV01000205.1 GCF_001280015.1 Streptomyces sp. MMG1121 | reverse complement strand
GACGCATCCGCCTCCCTCAACTGCCGAACCGGCAGCCGGAGTTCGAACGCACCGACTCAAACGCCAGGCCACGCCACCCCTTCCGCCGCGTAGGAATATCTACGAGCATGCATATGCCGGGTTGGTGTGCAGGCGCACGAAAGGCCCGGTCATGGCCGTTCCCTGCGCCGAGGGTCGGCGAGCGAGGACATCGGGAGCAGCGCATGACGAAGACGATGTGGACGCAGGGCGTGGAGTGGCTGGCCGCGGCGGCAGACCCCCGCTCGTGCACAGGAGAGTGGGATCACGGCGAGGGCATCGCACTGCTGGAGGCGGGCCGCTTCTGGGACGTGCTGAGCGTCCCCGACCGGCTCGGCCTGCTCACCCTGGACCTGCTGTGGCGACCGGGGGTGCGGGGGCCCGGGCCGACGCTGGTCGACACGGCGGCGGGCCGGGTCGGGTTCTTCGTGCCGCCGGACCCGTCCGGGGGCTGGGTCGGCGCCGGACTGCGCTACGCGGCCAAGGGGGCCTGGGTCGCCGTACCGCCGCCGTACCGGGCCGCGCGCTTCCTGGAATGGCTGGTCCCACCCGACGGCACCGGTACGCTCCACGCGCCCGACGCCCTCGAGGAGGCCCTGCGGGAGGCCAACGGCACCCTGGCCGTCCTCGCGCCACTGTGCGGACGGTGACCGGTCGGACGCACGTTCCGCCGCCCCCTCGGCCCGACGGGCGGGGCGGGGGGTGCGCTCCTACGCTGGGGAGGTCCGGGCTCCGACGTCCCGCTCATCGCACGTTCGGCTCTCACGTGCTTGGAGTCAGCCCATGTCGCCATCGTCCGCACGCCTGCTCGAAGGGGTCACGGTCGCCGTCGCGGTGGGGACGCTGATGACACCGCTCGCCGCCGGGCCCGTCCGGGCGGCACCGGCCGCCGTGCCCGCCGCCCTCGTCGCCGACTCGCCGAGCCCGTCCCCCTCGGGGCCCGCCGTCCGCGCCCTCACCCCCGCCGTGGCGCGCCGACTCGACGCCGCCGTACGGAAGGTGCTGCGCGAGGCGAACGTGCCCGGCGCGACCGTCGGCATCTGGACGCCGGGGCAGCCCGGCTACGTCCGCTCGTTCGGTGTCGCCGACAAGAGCACGGGCCGGAAGATGGCGCCGGATCTGTACATGCGTATCGGCAGTGAGACCAAGACGTTCACCGTGACCGGGCTGTTGCAGCTGGTGGACCGGAAGAAGGTCGCCCTGGACGACCCGATCGGCAAGTACGTCGCCGGCGTGCCCAACGGGAACAGGATCACGCTGCGTCAGCTGGCCGGGATGCGCAGTGGCTTGTTCAACTACTCGGAGGACCCGGGCTTCTTCAAGGCGCTGACCTCGAACCCGTCGCGGCGCTTCACGCCCCGGCAGTTGCTCGCCTACTCCTTCAAGCACCCGGTGCTGTTCCAGCCGGGGCGGGAGTTCTCCTACTGCAACACCAATCTCGTCCTGCTCGGTCTGGTGGTCGAGAAGGAGAGCGGGCAGCACCTCGGGGACTACGTCAAGCAGCACGTCCTCGATCCGGCCGGAATGAAGGACACGCTCTTCCCCACGGGCAACGAGTTCCCCACCCCGCACGCGCAGGGCTACACCCAGCAGACGGCCGACGGCAAGGTCGCCGACACGGCCGACTGGAACCCGTCCTGGGGCTGGGCGGCCGGCGCGATGATCTCGAACCTCGGCGATCTGCACATCTGGGCGCGCACCGTCGCCACGGGCCGGTTCCCGGACGGGAAGCCGCTGGTCGGTGCCGCCGCCCAGAGGCAGCGGCTGATCACCCCGCAGACCGCCACGGTCAAGGGCGCCGGATACGGGCTGGGCATCTTCGACGTACAGGGCTGGATCGGCCACAACGGCTCCCTGCCGGGCTACGAGTCCCTGACCGTCTACCTGCCGTCGACGCGCACGACGCTCGTCGCGCTCCTCAACACCGACATCGGCCACAAGGGGCAGGAGCCCAGCACGCTGGTGGGCAAGGCGGTCACGACGATCATCTCTCCCGCGCACGTCTACAACCTGCCGGTCACACCGACCGGTCAGGCTCCCGGGCGCGGAGCGCGGGGCCGCGACCGGACCCCCGTCCCGGTCGTGCCCCGCGGAACACTGAACTTACGTGCGATACCGGGTCCGGGGTAGCGCATGAATGCCCGGCACGGGCCGCCCGGCACTCACCCGTGCACAGGTGAGTCCGGTTCCTCCCGGTTCGTCGTACCGAGGTCGGGTACGGACAGCTCGCCGACGGCCAGATGGGCGAGGACGGTCTCGTACAGATCGGTGCCGCCGGCCGTCAGCCGGCGTTCCAGGACGGGTTCGGCCGCCCGGACGTGTTCGCGTACGGTCTGGGCGTGGACGCCGAGCGCCCGCGCCGCGCGTTCGGCGTGCGCGTCGGCGGCGATCCAGGCGCGCAGGGTGCCGCGCAGGTCCCGGCCCTCCTCGTCGAGGCGGCCGAGGAGCCCCTCGCCCCAGGAGCGCAGGGCGTGCGTGCCGAGCAGGTGGGTGAGCCCGTCCCGGTCCGCAGCGCGGGCCGCGGGGCCACCGGGATCGTACGGGCCGTGCGCCGCCTCGGTGTTGAGCGCGACGTGGGCGACGGCGCGGACGGCCAGCCGGGACAGATCGGCACCGAGCAGCGCGGCGACCCGGTCCATCCGGGCGCGGACCGTGTTCCGGCTGACGCCGAGCACCTTGGCCGCGCTCACGGCGGTGAACTCCAGGCCCAGCCCGGTGGTGGCGAGCAGTTCGGCGCGCACGTGATGCGGCAGCCGGTCCAGCGGACGCAGCACACGAGAGGCCCAGGCGTGCAGTCCGGCCGGGTCCATGAGCTGGGCGGGGCGGGTGCGGGCGGCGTAGACCGCGGACCGCTCGGGCCGGAAGTGGGCTACGGCGAGGGCGGTGACGGCCTGTCCGTAGGCGGTGGCGGTCAGCGCGAGGCGCTGGCGCGGGCTGCCGCCGAGGAAGGTGCCGGGCCGGCCGGCGATGATCGACCGCAGCCGCTCCTCCACCTCGGCCGACGGGCCGACGACGATGACGTGCCCGTCCACCGCGGGGCAGCGCACGACGAGCGCCCGGCCGGTGGTGGCGTCCACGCAGGTGTCGGCGAGCCGGTCGCGTTCGGTGGCGGAGGTCTCGACGACGTACACGCGGGCGGTGTCCTGCTCCAGCAGCCCCGGCCACAGCCCGGCGGCGACCCGCCGGGCGGAGACGGTGTCCTCCACCATCAGCAGTTGCAGGATCGCCAGCCGCAGATCGGAGGTCGCCCGCCGCAGCCGTCGCCCGGAGGCCAGCAACTCCCGTTCCCTGAGCAGCAGTTCCAGGACGCCGGCGGTGTGGCTGAGGATCTCGGCGGTCTGCCGGTCGAAGGGGGCGGAGCGGGCCACGGCCAGCACGGCTCCGGCCGCCGGGCCGGGTCCCGCGTGCCGGATCCCGACCAGGCGCACCTGCCGTACGCCGTCCTGGAGAGCCGCGGCGGCGACCCGGCCGGCGACGACGTCGGCTACCACGGCGGCGTCGAGCGGCAGCCGCTCACCGGCGAGCAGACGGCCGTGCCCGTCCTGGAGGCACACCGTCGCCCGTGTGCTGCGGGCGAGCCAGGCGACGAGTCGGTCGAGATCACGTCCGGCGGGCCGCAGATGGTCCAGCAACTGCTGCGCCCAGGCGCTGTCGCCGTCGTACGGCCGCACAGGCGCCGCACCCTCGTCCGGTCGGCCCGCCACGTGCCTCCGCCCCCTCGTCTTCTCCGCGTTGACCTGGGCATACGCACCGGGCAGGTTACCCGAAGGGGCCCGCTTGCGTCCCCCGCACACGGACATGGCTCCGCCGACGGCCCGGGGGGGGGTGGACCGTCGGCGGACACGAGCGCCCGAGGCCGGGGGGGGTGGCCCAGGACGGCTCACTGATCGGATGCCCCGGAATCCGGGGAGTACGCAGGAGACGGGAGGGGACTTTCGGGGCGGTGGGGTCGGACGCGGCTCACGACAGCGGTGACGCCGTGCTCGGCGACGTACCGCATCGGATGCGCGTGTGACGCGCGGGGCGGCATAAGCTCGACGGGTGGCGAAGTACTTCGACGTGCACCCCGAGAACCCGCAGTCGCGCAGCATCGCTCAGATCGCCGACGCGGTGCGCTCGGACGCACTCATCGCATATCCGACCGATTCCTGTTACGCGCTGGGCTGCCGGCTGGGCAGCCGGGACGGGATGGAGCGGATCCGCTCCATCCGCCATCTGGACGACCGGCATCACTTCACACTGATGTGCCGGGACTTCGCGCAGCTCGGCCAGTTCGTACGGGTGGACAACGACGTCTTCCGGGCCGTGAAGGCGTCCACGCCCGGCAGCTACACCTTCATCCTCCCGGCCACCCGCGAGGTGCCCCGCAAGCTGCTGCACCCGAAGAAGAAGACCGTGGGCGTGCGCATCCCCGACCATGTGGTCACCCAGGCACTGCTCGCGGAGCTGGGCGAGCCGCTGCTGTCCAGCACGCTGCTGCTGCCGGACGAGGAGGAACCGCTGACGCAGGGCTGGGAGATCAAGGACCGGCTCGACCATGTGGTGGACGCGGTGGTGGACTCCGGCGAATGCGGCACCGAGCCGACGACGGTCGTGGACTTCTCCGGCGGCGAGGCGGAGATCGTCCGGCGCGGCGCCGGGGACACCGACCGCTTCGAGTGACCGCGGCGGCCGTGCGGCACACCGGGTGCGGCTTCGGCGATCTTGCGTGACAGCATGGGCCGTAGCCGGCGCCGGGGGGCTACCGCCGTCCGGCGCCCATTCCCCAGGGAGGCCTGTTCACCATGACCGATGTCCAGGGAAGCGACGTCGACATCCGGACCGAGGACGGCGTCGCCGACGCCTACCTCGTCCACCCCGCGGACGGGCGCCCCCGTCCGGGTGTGCTGTTCTACCAGGACGCCTACGGCCTGCGTCCGCACCTGAAGAAGATGGCCGACCGGCTGGCCGCCGCCGGCTACACGGTGCTGGTGCCCAACGTGACCTACCGCCTCGGCCGTGCCCCGGTCGTCGAACTGCCCGAGTTCAAGGACCCGGGCAAGGACCCGACCATCTGGCAGAAGCTCGGCCCGATCGTGTTCGCGCTGAACCCGGAGATGATCGGGCGGGACTCCGATTCCTATCTGCAGTGGATGGCCGACAGCCCGCTGGTCGCCGACGGGCCGGTCGGGATCACCGGCTACTGCATGGGCGCCCGGCTCGCCCTGTGGACGGCGGCCGCGCATCCGGACCGGGTGGCGGCCGCGGCCGGGTTCCACGGCGGCGGGCTCGCCACCGACGATCCGACCAGCCCGCACCTGGGTGCCCCGCGCATCAAGGCGGAGCTGTACCTCGGACACGCCGACAACGACCACTCGCTGCCGCCCGAGCAGATCGAGCGCTTCGAGAAGGCCCTGACCGATGCCGGGGTCCGGCACACCTGCGAGGTCTACGCGGGCGCGCAGCACGGCTACACACAGGCGGACACGCCGGCGTACGACGAGGAGGCGTCCGAGCGGCACTGGGCCGCCCTGTTCGGCCTGCTCGAGCGCACCTTCTGACACCAGCCGACACCGGTGCACGGCGCCCGCCGCACGGCGGGCGCCGTGCGTCACCCTGTTCACCTCATTGACATGCACGCGCTGTGGCACGAGTCTGAGAGCGCTCTCAGAAAGGTACGGACCACGATCCGTACGACGACCCCGACCCCACACGGAGGTAGGAGAGTGCCGCACACACTCACGCGCCCCGCGCTGCCCTTGGCGGCCGCCGCGGCCCTGGTCGGCGGGGTGCTCGCACTCGGCGCCCCGGACCGCGCCGACGCCGCCGTACCCGACACCGTCCCGTTGAAGATCACCAACAACTCGGGCCGTTCCGAACCGGTCTACCTCTACGACCTCGGCACCCAGCTGTCCTCCGGGCAGCAGGGCTGGGCCGACGCGAACGGCACCTTCCACGTCTGGCCGGCCGGTGGCAACCCCCCGACGCCCGCACCGGACGCGTCGATCCCCGGCCCGGCCGCCGGGCAGTCCACGACGATCCGGATACCGAAGTTCTCCGGCCGGATCTACTTCTCCTACGGCCAGAAGCTGGACTTCCGGCTCACCACCGGCGGCCTGGTGCAGCCTGCCGTGCAGAATCCGTCCGACCCGAACCGCGACATCCTCTTCAACTGGTCCGAGTACACGCTGAACGACTCCGGCCTGTGGCTCAACAGCACCCAGGTGGACATGTTCTCGGCGCCCTACGCGGTCGGGGTGCAGCGGGCCGACGGCAGCGTGAGCACCACCGGGCACCTGAAGTCCGGTGGATACACGGGCGTCTTCGACGCCCTGCGCGCACAGCAGGGCGGCTGGGCCGGGCTGATCCAGACCCGCTCCGACGGGACCGTGCTGCGCGCCCTGTCGCCGCTGTACGGGGTGGAGACCGGAGCTCTGCCGGCGAACGTGATGGACGACTACGTCAACCGGGTCTGGCAGAAGTACTCCAGCGACACGCTGACCGTGACGCCGTTCGCCGACCGGCCGGACACCAAGTACTACGGGCGGGTCTCGGGCGGCGTCATGAACTTCACCGACGGCTCGGGCGCGGTCGTCACCAGCTTCCAGAAGCCGGACGCCGACAGCGTCTTCGGCTGCCACAAGCTGCTCGACGCACCCAACGACCAGGTCCGCGGGCCCATCTCCCGCACCCTGTGCGCCGGTTTCAACCGCTCGACGCTGCTGACCAGTTCGACCCAGCCGGACACCACACCCGCGGATTTCTACCAGGACCCGGTGACCAACCAGTACGCGCGCGCGGTGCATGGGCAGATGGCCGACGGAAAGGCCTACGCGTTCGCCTTCGACGACGTCGGCAACCAGGAGTCGCTGGTGAACGACGGCGATCCGCAGCAGGCGTACCTCACGCTGGATCCGCTGAGCTGACAGGACGGTCGAGGGGCTTCCGGCCGTGGCCGGAGGCCGCTTCGAGGCGGCCGGGACTCCAGCCGGCTCCGCCGACTTGCCCGAAGGCTTCGCGAGCCCAACGCATCGGTGTGGGCGCGCGGTTGGGGTGGTCCACCGGCGGCGCGCACCTTCGCCGACCGGTCCGGGCGCGCCGCGGGGCCCTGCCGTCGCCCGGACCGACCACTTCCCGGCAGGTGGGACGATCCTCGCCCGTGCGCCGCCGGGCCGCCGTCGTGCGGAGCGCGATCTCTCCGGCGGTGCAGTACCAGATCGCCCGGCACCCGTGCACGGCCCGCTCGGGAGGCGGGCCGCATTCGACCATGCGGCCCGGCAGCGGGCACGACATCCAGGGCGCTACCGTCGACGATCTGCACCGCATCGCGGATCGGCTGCCCGGCCCGCCGCGGGAGCGCGGCGCGGGGATGCGGGCCGAGACCCGGAGGAGGTCCGTGCGCAGGCCGGCGGTGGCGGGACGCCCTGAAGGGCCGGCGGGGTCCGGGACAGGGCGCGGTCGGCCCGTGGCAGGATTCTCGATCATGAGCAGCGAACAGAGCGATCGGCCCGTAGCCCTGGTCACCGGGTCCACGTCGGGGATCGGGGAAGCCGTCGCGCGGCGGCTGGCGGCGGACGGCATGCGGGTCGTCGTGCACTCGCGGAGCAGCGCGCGTGCCGGTCAGGCGCTGGCGGCGGAGCTCGACGGTGCGTACGTGCGGGCCGACCTGGAGGTGGAGGAGGAGGCCCGCGGTCTGGTCGAGGCGGCGCTCGGCCGGTACGGGCGGCTGGACGTGCTGGTGAACAACGCCGGCATCAGCTGGCCGATCCCGCACGCCGACCTGGCCGCCGCGACCCCGGCGGACTGGCGGCGCCTGCTGGAGGTCAACCTGATCGCGCCCTGGGTGCTGTGCACCGCGGCGCTTCCCGCCCTGCGTACGTCTCCCGGGGGCGGGAGCATCGTGAACATCACCAGCCACGCCGGGGTACGCCCCAAGGGCTCGTCGGTGCCGTACGCGGCGAGCAAGGCCGCGCTGAACCACGTCACCCGGCTGCTCGCGGGCGCGCTCGCGCCCGACGTGCGGGTCAACGCGGTGGCCCCCGGGCTGGTGGACACCCCGATGACGAAGGACTGGACGCAGGCACATGAACTGTGGCGGGAGCGCGCACCCATGGGCCGCCCGGCCCAGCCCGCCGACGTGGCCGACCTGGTCGCGTCGGTGCTCGCCAGCAGCTACCTCACCGGCGAGGTCATCCTGCTGGACGGCGGCCTGAACCTGACCTGACCGCCCGCCCCGCGGCCGCCGGCACCGTACGGCGGCCGGGTGTTGCGGTGCGTGCTGATCGCGGACCGACGACGGGCAGCCGTACGGCCGTCACAGGCGTACCGTCATCGCGACCGAAACCTCGTCCCCCTCCGAGAGCCCCTCCGGACGGCGCACCGCGCTCTTCAGCGGCAGCAGCTAGCCGCCGTCCCGGGGGAAGAGGGACGTGGTGAAGGCGGTGGTGCCGACCCTGGCCTCGACGGGGATCACGCCCCAGCCGTAGCTGGCCAGTGCGGCCACCTCGCGGATGTCGGCGCACTCCGCGTCCGGTACGGGGACGAAGTAGTACGGGGCGGGCCCCCGCCACTCCACGACCCGGCCGGCGAAGGCGAGTTCCATGGTCGGCCCCCTCCTGAAGGAAGACCACAGCGTACCCGTGCGGCTGCGGCCGCCGGCGTCCAGGACCGGCTGGCCGGCGCCGGTCCGGAAGCGGCCGGCGCCCTCGCCGGGGGCATCGGCACGGGCCGGTGCCGCTGGAGATCCACCCCCGCCAACCGCCCCTGACCGGCCCGTTGTTACGGTGCACGGCGTGTCTGAATCCTCACGCGATACCGCACAGGGCGCCGGCTGGGGCTCGGCCGATCCCGGTGCCTACAAGCAGCTGATGCCGGACCGCGTCGAGAAGCTGTCGTGGCTCGACCCGCGGACCCTGTGGGCCGCCCGCAACGGCGTGCTGGCGTCCTGGTTCGGCGACCCGACCGGCCGCACCCGGGGCCGCTGGGTGGCGCGCCGGGAGGCAGCCGGGGCACCCGTCGACAAGGTGATGCGACGCGAGGTCCCCGACACGTTCTCCTTCATGGTGGTCGGGGACACCGGCGAGGGCGACGACCCCCAGTACGCGGTCGTGCCAGGCTTTCTGAAGATGAGTCAGGACACCGACTTCACGGTGATCGCGAGCGACGTGATCTACCCGGTCGGCAGCGCCGCCGACTACGACGGCAAGTTCTTCCGTCCGTACCAGGACTATCCGGCGCCGATCTTCGCGATACCCGGCAACCATGACTGGTACGAGGACCTCGGCGCGTTCATGCGCGTCTTCTGCGCCGACACCCCGCCCCTCGGCCCCGAGCCCCGGCCCCGCCCGCTCACCCGCGCCTGGTGGCGTGCCCTGCTGTGGCACCGGCCCGGCCCGATCGACCAGCAACGGCTCGCCACAGCACGCAAGTTGCGCCCGGCGCCCGCTCAACAGGCCGCGCAGCCCGGGCCGTACTGGGCGATCGACGCCGGTCCGGTGCGGATCGTCGGCATCGACACCGGTCTGCTCGGCACGATCGACGCCGAACAGGGCGCCTGGCTGCGCGCGGTGTCCCGGGGGCCGAAGCCGAAGATCCTGATCACCGGGTCACCGCTGTACGTCGACGGCGAGCACCACCCGTGCGAGATCGAGGGCGGCGGGACGGTGGACGAGATCGTACGGGACGCGGAACACCACTACGTGGCCGCGATCGGCGGTGACATCCACAACTACCAGCGCTACCCGGTCGACGTGGACGGCCGCACCGTCCAGTACGTGGTATCGGGCGGCGGCGGTGCGTTCATGCACGCCACGCACACCATCCCGCGGGTGTCGGTCGCGGGCGTCACCGAGCGGGACTTCCGCTGCTATCCGCTGCGCGGCGACTCGCTGGCCTTCTACAGCCGTCTGTACGGCCGCCGGCTGCGACTGCCGCGCTTCTTCACCCTCAGCGAGTCCGAGGCGACGGCCGTCGTCGCCGAACGGCTCGGCATCGAGCCGGGCCGCGCGCCCGGTCCGGAGGCCCGGGTGACCCGGCGCACCCGGCTGGTCGCGAGCCTGCTCGGCACCGGCGGCCGCCCGGACCGTGCCTCCCGCTTCCGGCTGCCGGTGCGCAAGCTCTACACCCAGCTGTTCTCACCGAGCTCCGCCACCTACAGCCCGCCGTTCTTCAAGAACTTCCTGCGGCTGGACGTCGCCCCCGAGGAGATCCGGCTGCGCTGCTTCGCCGCGACCGGCAACCGGGCACAGGAGCTCGATCCGCCGGTCGAGGACGAGATCGTCATCGTGCTGAAGTGATCACACGGTTGTCACACCCGCCTGCCAGAATCGGAGAAGGAACCGACGTACGACTGCTGGAGGAGCCCGTGCCGTCCCCTTCCCGTCCGCTGCGCAAGCTGGGTTTCCTCACCATCGGCCTGTTCGACCCGGCCGATCCGGCCCGGGGGCACGAGTCCACGCTGGAGATCATCGAGTTGGGCGAGCGGCTCGGCTTCGACAGCGCCTGGCTGCGCCACCGTCATCTGCAGTACGGCATCTCGTCCCCGGTCGCCGTCCTGGCCGCCGCCTCCCAGCGCACCCGCCGCATCGAGCTGGGCACCGCGGTGATCCCGCTCGGCTGGGAGAACCCGCTGCGCCTCGCCGAAGACCTGGCGACGGTGGACGTGCTGTCCGGCGGCCGGCTGAACCCGGGCGTGAGCGTCGGCCCGCCCGGCCACTTCGACCAGGTCAAGGGCGCTCTCTACCCGGACACGGCGGACACCGAGGACTTCTCCTACGAGCGGGTGCGGCGGCTGGTGGACCTGGTGCGCGGCAAGCCCGCCAGCGACTTCACCGGGACCGAGGGCTTCGAGGTGTTCTCGGACGTGGTCCAGCCGCACTCCCCCGGCCTCGGCCGACGGCTGTGGTACGGCGGCGCCAGCCTCGGTTCGGCGCGCTGGGCCGGTGAGAACGGGATGAACTTCCTGACCAGCAGCGTGGTCAGGGCGGAACAGCCGGACGGGCCATGGGACTTCGCCACCATCCAGCAGTCCCTCATCAGGGCGTTCCGCGACCGGCACCCCGACGGCGAGGCCGCCCGGGTCTCACAGGGTCTGGTGGTGATCCCCACCGACTCCGCGCGCCCGGAGCAGCGCGCCAGGTACGAGGCCTACGCGGCACGGCGGCTGCCGCGCACGGCCACCCCGCAGGGCCCGGGTCGGCTGCTGTTCGCACCGGACCTGGTGGGCACCTCGGAGGAGATCGCCGAACGGCTGGGCGCGCACGCCGCGTTCCGCGAGGTCGACGAGGTGGCGTTCGCGCTGCCGTTCACCTTCGAGCACGAGGACTACGTCCAGATCCTCACCGACATGGCGACGAAGCTGGGACCGGCGCTCGGCTGGCGGCCCGCCGGCTGAGTCACCACCGGCCCCGAGCCGTACCGACGACCGGCTGCGACGGCCTGCCGTCCACCCCTACCGGCACATCGCCCTGGAGCATCACCCGATGCATGATCCGGGCGGAGCCCACGTGCGCGTGGTCGCTGGGCGCGAGGTGGATGGTGGCCCGGTTGTCCCAGAAGGCGACGCTGCCGGGCTCCCAGCGGAAGCGGACCGTGTACTCGGGACGCACCGCCTGCTCCACCAGCATCTCCAGCAGGGCCGCGCTCTCCGGGCGGGAGACGTCGGTGATCTGCTCCAGGTAGTACCCGTTGACGAACAGCACCCGCTCCCCCGTCTCCGGGTGCACCCGCACCAGCGGATGGACGGAGGCGACCTGGTGGTCCAGGAGGTGGCGGGCGTACGCGTCGTCGCCCGGCCGGGGTTGGTAGCCGACGCCGAGCCGGTGTTCCGCGCGCAGCCCGTCCACGAAGGCACGGACCGGCGCCGACAGACCGGCGTAGGCGGCGGCCAGATTGGCCCAGGTGGTGTCGCCGCCGTAGGGCGGTACGGTCTCGGCGCGCAGGATGGTCGCGGCCGGCGGGTCGATCCGGGTGCCGTAGTCGCAGTGCCAGCCGCGCAGCAGGGTGTGCCGGCGCCGGTGCAGCCACTCGTCGCGGTCCATGCCGTACCGTCCGGCCAGTTCCAGCCGGTCGGCCGTCGTCTCGATCTCGGGGAACTCCGGCGGCGAATGCGGTCCACGACGCCCGAGCGCCACCGGCTCGCCGAAGCGGCGGGCGAAGGCGACATGCCCGGCGTGGTCCAGTTCCTGCCCGCGGAAGAACACCACCTTCCAGCGCAGCACGGTTCGCCGGATCAGCGCCACCACGGCGTCGTCGAGCGGTTCGGCGAGGTCGACGCCGGTGATCTCGGCGCCGATGTGCCCCGCGACCGGCTTCACCTCCACGCCCTCGACCCGTTCCGGCTGCTCCACGGGGGACCTGTGCGTCGTCATACGCGCTCCGATGCTCGTCGGTACCGGCTCCGGACCGATCGTGTCACTGCGGAGCCCGGGACCGCGAACTCCGATCGGGTGGATGTCAGTTGACGACCGGCGGGGTGCCGTCCTGCATGAACGTCACGGTGGTGACATCGTCCGTGTTGGCCGTGTCCTGGAAGAGCTGGTACAGATCGACGCCCTGGTAGGTGCCGTTCGGTGCCCCGCCGATGATCTCGACCAGCGCGAGGTGGAGATGCGGGGCCGTCGGGTCGAACCGGAGCACGGTGCCCAGCAGGTCGCCCCTGCTGATGGAGGACCCGACCGCCATGTCGGGCGACACATCGGTGAGATGTGTGTAGAAGCCGCCCATCATGTCGTTGGGGGCACGCATGAACAGCTGGGCCCCATAGACGTGCGCGGTGTCCGCGGCGGAGTTGTCCGGCGTGTAGCGGGTGACGTGTGCGTCGAAGGCGGCGAAGACCTGGGTGCCCCCGCCCGCACCCAGATCCATCCCGAACTGGATGTACCAGTTCGGCGGCACATGGTCACCTGTGTTGGGGCCGCCGAGGCCACCGGTGAATCCTGACGGGAACGGATTGGAGAGATCGATGTCGAAAGACACGGTGAATCCTTCCTCGCTCTCGCATGAAGCCGCGAACGGATCACGCTGGAATCACGTTGAAACCCGCGCCGGCGAGCCGGGAGCTCAAAGCGCTCACCGTGGCGGGGTCGTCGAACTGCCCGTTCGCCGGGTCGATTCCGTTGGCCGTCTGGAACGCCCGTACCCCGGCCTGCGTACTGGGGCCGTCCGCACCGTCCTGGCGGCCCGGGTTGAACCCCAGGGCCAGCAGCGCGCCCTGGACCTCGAAGACGTCGGACAGCCGCATCGCGATCTGCTCCGAGGGCTGCCCCTGGTCTGCGACGAGCTGGGCCAGCAGGAAGTGCTCCCGGTCCAGTTTGTTCCGGATCTGGATGGTTCCCTCGTCCGGGGTGAAATGACACTGATCGGCGGCGCCGTTCCAGTCGTGGTTGGCGACAGCCGCCCGGAACACGGGGAAATCGTTGAGCGTCGGTCCCAGCGCCCAGGACATGCTCAGGGCCGCCAGTTGCGCATTGGCCGGCCAGTCGGCGAAGTCGCCGAACTCGGAGTGGGACAGGAGCACCGACTCCATCTGGTCGAGTTTGCTGAACACCCCGCGATCGATCTCGTCGTCGCCCACGTGCAGCGAGGTCAGCGGCCTGAACGCGTTGTGCCCCTGCGCCGCCAGTTCCAGGTGCCCCTTGACGGCGTCCCAGTCGGCGGCGATCTGGTCGGCCGTCGCATCCGAGTCGTCGTCGTTGACCAGCCAGTGGAAGTCCCGCGCCTCGGCCAGCGAGCTCTGCCGCTCCGCGTCGGTCGGCGCCGAGTCGGGGTGTGCCGTCTCGTCGATCTTGTTGCCGATGCCGGTGCTCACCCAGCCCTTCTGGTCCAGGTACATGAAGTGCACGCGGCCTTCGAGCGGATCGTTGAATCCGATCCAGTAATTGCGGACGCTGTCGAACATGGTGTGGCCTCCGGATCAGGCTCGTGGGACTACGGGACGGAAGGTCAGTGATGCCCGAACCCGCCATGGTCGTCGTGATCGTCGTGGTCGTCGCCGCCATGTCTCGGCGGGAGGTCGACGGTGTCGCAGTAGAGCACCGGGCCCGGGGGCGTGGTCGGAGTGGACGGCGCGGGCGGCGTGGATCCGTCCGCCCGGATGCCCTCGGTCTCCATGACGAGCAGGCGCAGCGGCATCCCCGGCGGCACGGGTGGGACCGGGACCTGGCCGGTGTAGAAGGGCCTGTGGGAGGACTCCGCGTCGATCGAGGTCAGCTGGGTGACGGTGTCCTCGAGCGTCACCCAGCCGAGGTCGTCGTCGGTGACGACGTCGTGCCGGCGCTGCAGCGTGGCGGTGACAAGGGGCGGCGCCGAGCCGGTGGGGTCCCAGGAGGGGCCGGTGAGGCTGACCGAGATCGACTGGCCGAGCGTGACGGTCAGTTCACGGTCGGGCAGGACGCGTACCAGGTCGGCGAGTACGACCGAGGAGATCTCGGCCCCGGGGATCGAGTCCGGCTGGTAGCGGACCAGGGCGAGCCGGACGAAGGGCAGACAGGCGTCCCCGGTGTCCAGTTCCAGGTCGCAGAACCAGCGGCCGCCCTGCCCGTCCGCGTCGAACTGCGGGGTGAAGCCCACGACCGTGACGGGGAGCGGGCCGGAGGGGGTCGTGAGAGAGACGTTCCTGGGCTGCTCGGCATGGGTGAAGACGTCGGCGGTCGGCGCGACCACGGGTGCGGAACGGTGCACGGGGTCTCGTCCCATCAGGGTGACCCAGGCGTCCTGCACGGAAGTCGGGTCGCCCCCGGGCTGCCGGCCGAGGACCACGCCGAGCAGTTCACCGTCTCCGGAGGAGTACCACGGACGGTCCAGGTACACCCGGACACCGCCACCGTGCCGCCGCTGGACGAGGGCACCGGAGGGCCCGTCGGCCCGCTCCAGGGACAGGGTGGGCATGCAGTACAGCAGCCGTGGTGCCGTGGGCGGTGCGCTGCTGAGCACCGAGAGTTCCTGCGCCGCCCCCTGCACGGACAGGTCGTTCCTGCCGGGGTCGGCGAACTGCGCGGGGAAGTAGTCGCCGAAGCTGCTGCCTGCCAGGGGGCTGTAGCGCACCGTGCGGTGTTTGGTGTCGCCGAACTCGTGCTGCTTGATGTCGGGCGGGGTGGTGCCGGTCGCGGCGGCCCCGGTGTCGAAGGTCAGCAGGCCGTCCTGGAGGACCACGGGTGCGGCGCCGGGGGCTCCGGTCCGGTTCGCCCGCGCCGTGAGCAGCCCGAACACGGGGGCCGTCATCGGCTGGGCGTTGCGGCCCGCGGGGCCGGCGTCCGTCACCTCCGTCCACTGCGCGACCAGGTCGATCCGGTCCGTGGTGCCCTCGTCGAGCGCGATGGTGCCGGCGAGTTGCTGCGCCGTCGCGTGGTCGGGACGCGGGGGTGGCGGAGTCCGCAGGTTCAACACGGGTGTCCTGAGCGGCTGTTGTACGGCGTGCACGAGGGTCAGTTCCTGCCAGGGGGTGAACATCCAGTGCCGGCCGGCCGCGGCCAGTGCGAGCACTTGCTCCGGTGCCTGCGGCTCCGGCGCGCCGTGCACCGGGTCCTGCACCGCGTCCTGGCACCAGGTGGCCAGGCCCATGACGTCCCCGTCCAGTTTGATCCCGGAGCACACCCGGACCGTCGCCACGACGCCTTGTGGCAGCGACACCGTCAGCACCCTGGACGCGTCGTCGAAGCGGGGTGGCCCGCTGCCCTCGGCCAGCACCAGCCGGAAGGACTGGGGTTGGTGCCACGCGCTGCCGTCCCAGGGGACGAACAAGGGCTGGCCCGCGGGCATGCCGGGCAGGTCGAGGAGGACGGCGCCGGTGGACAGCGGATCGGGAAGATAGGGGAGTTCGATCCGCTCGCCGGTGTGCAGCGCGGTCGTCGGCGGGTGGGCGGGATCCGCGGACGGCGAAGTGATCGGCACGAGCCGCACATCCGGCCCGGTCACATCGCTCAGCGAGCCGCTCTCCCGTACGGCCAGGCCCCAGACCGCGTTCTGGACGTTCTGGTCGGTCGATCCGATGGCCTCGTCCAGCAGTCCATGACGCTCCACGCACTGCAACGACCCCTTCGGCGCCACCAGGTGGCGTTCGTCGGTCCCCTGGTAGGGGGCGTGGCCTGCCTCGGTGACCAGCGGCGACTTGTTGAAGTCGGCGGCGTACTCCTGCGCCGCCGTGCCGCCCGCCGCCGCGGGGCCCGCGGGGCCGGTGCCGCAGTCGACGGTGAAGCCGTTCTTGCGCCCCAGTTCGGTGAGGGACTGGCAGCCGGGGACGCCGTCCGCGTCGCTGCCCGAGAAACCCTGGTCTCGCTGCTCCTCGGCGTAGGCGGCCCTGGTGTCCGGGCCGAAGAAACCGTCGTCGCCGCCCGGAAGGTGGTGGCCGCCCGCGATGAGAGCCCGCTGGACGATACGGATGTCGTCGTTGGTCTGCTGGGGCTGGACTCTGGAGAGCAGGACCGGTTGCGTGCTGCCCGTGGCGCCGGGAGCGGCGGCCGGGGGCGGTGCGGGGCCCGGGCTGCTCCGGATCACCATCCGGTAGGCCGAGGCGCCTTCTCCGAACGGCAGCCTGGGTGCGACGGCCGGCGCCGGGACGGCCTCGAACCTCTGGAAGGTCAGCAATCCGCCGCCGGCGGGCAGCGTCAGGTCCTTCGGGTCCGCCGGTGCCTGGCCCGTCGGGTTCGTGAAGGCGGTGGCCTGCGTGAGGTCGAGGCCGTTGCCCGCCAGGTCGACGGTGCGCAGCCGCACCCGGTACCTGCTCCCGAAGCGCAGCCGGGGCAGTGAACCGGGCCGCACGCTGACCGTGATCTCCAGCGGTACTCCCGGCCCGGCCTCGTTCTTGGGCTCGACAGGCGGCCTGGGGGGCTGTCCGGGCTCGTCCGGCGCGCTGTCCAGCACCAGACCCGGGCGGTGCGCGGACAACGACCATCCGTCCCAGGTGGCCAGGTGCTCGGGTACGAGGGGCGCGGAACCGTCGGGCGGTGAGGCCAGGTGGGCCTGGAAGAAGCCTTCGTCCGAGACGGTGAGCAGCGGCGCTCCGGCGTTCGGCAGGCGGTACTCCACATCGCGCTGGTGCAGCGAGAACCACTGTCTGCGGCCCTCGTCCCAGATGTCCATCCGGTGGCCGCGGACCACGTCGTCGGCGGCCAGTACGGGGCCCACCGGAGAGGGCTGTTTGACGGCTTCGGCGAAGGTGTCGTCGAACTGTTTGGCCTGGTCGAACTCACTGGCGAGCTTGCTCTTGCGGCCGTTTTCGATCAGCGATATCCCGTGCGCCCGTACCGGGGACAGGCCGGTGGACTGCTGGGAGGCCGTCAGCATCCCCAGCGCGGCGGCGTCGAGGTCGGTCTGCTCGAGGAAGTAGTCCTCCCCCGCCCCCACCCCGACCAGGCCCTGGGACGGCGGCGCCAGCGGCTCGGCGGGCGTGGCCTCCTTGGCGGCGGGGACGAAGACGTGCCGGTCCGCGAGGAAGACGTAGCGGGTACGGGCGGGCACGTCCTTCGAGGCCGATCCGAGTACGGACGACCAGTGGGCCACGACGGTCAGCAGCCGTTCGCCCGAGGAGGCGGGGAGCTGGTGGGCCGGCAGGAGGAAGTCCAGGACGAGCCCGAGACGCCGGAGCAACGTGGGGTGGTCGCCGAGCGAGGTGAGGATGGCGTGGAAGTCGGGAGGCCGGGGAGGGCTCAGCGGCCCTGTCTGTGGCGCGTTCGTGTCCGCTTCCGCGCTCTCGCTCACGGTCTCGAGGCCGGACCCGGCACTCGGCCTTCTCGTCGTGATCGAGTGGAACGTGTCCAGATCGGAGAGCGCCGACAGGTCGGGAGGCCGCGGTGGGACGGGGCCGTCGACGTCGTGGCCCTGGCCCTCGTCGATCGGTGCGGCGGGGACGGGCGCCCCCAGCGCGTTCCACGTCGATGGCGGTTCCTCGGGCCACGTCTGGGCGGCGCGGGCGTAGGCCTTCCGGGTGAAGTCACGGACCTCCCTGACGCTGTACGTACGGAGTGCCGCGTGCGAGTGCTCGTCAGAGACGGGAGTGCTGAAGACGTAGGGCTCCAGCGGGGTGTCCCCGTGGAAGACGCTCGTCCACAGGGTCGGATCGGGGGCGGGTCCCTGTGGTACGAGGAGACCGGTGAACACCGTGGACGGCCCCGTGGCACTGTCGGCCGTCGCGAACTCGAAGTGGGCCTTGCCGACCGCCACCGGCCAGTTGATGAAGTCGCCGAACTGCGACAGCGTGGCCGACGGATCGTCGGGGGCCGGTAGGGGTGCGGTGTCGGGGAGCAGTCGGGGTGCGACGAAGAGCGACACCTTGGCCTGGGTCCCGTCGTCCGAGAGCCCGGCCGGCAGAACGGTCCAGTTGATGTGCTGTTCGAGGGACATGGTCGTCTCCCACCGGGATCACTGGGCGAACGCCGCGCAGTAGACGCGCCAGTGCGAATCCCTCGGCATGCAGAGGGCGAAGGACGGGTCGGCGGACGAGCCGGAGAAGGTCCGCTCGAAGGGGATCGAAACGGACTTGCTGAAGAAGGCGATCCGTACGCTGACGGTGAGATGACCACTGCCGCGGATCACCGTCTGGTGGCCGTGCCGCTCGTAGCTCAGTTCCACGGAGAAGTCGATGGACACCGTGACGATGCCCAGCACGGACAGGAAGCCGTTGAACCGTAGGTATCCGGTCAGCCTGGCGTTCTTTCCGTCGAGCATGAAGCTGACGCCCGCCATGACGGTCACTCCGCCGGCCGCGACACCGACGTCGAGCGCGGCGCAGCCGCCGAACTCTATGGCGCCCTCGATCTCTATGCTCCCCTCGCCGCTCTTCCCCACGTCACCGGGTTGGATGAAGACCCGCATGGAGAAGTAGCCGCCCCCGCCGAACAGGGAGACGCTGAGGTTGAAGGGGTGCTGCCGCTCGGAGACCGAGAACCGGAAGCTGGGGGACGTGCCGTCGAACGGGATGGTCAGCTCGGCGCCCAGGCTGAGGTTCGACAGGTTGAAGACGCCCAGGGGGATGGACGGAATCGCGAGTTTGTAGCCCGCGACGATCCCCGACGGCTGGACGTCGACATAGGCGCCGGCGCCGAAGACGTCCGAAGGCAGGGCACTGCGGAGGGTGTTGATGAACTGCAGATCGTTCTGGAACGACACCGCCAGGCCGGAGGCCGTCACGTCGGGCTTCTTGCCCGGGCCGGTTCTGAACCTCAGGTCGGCGATGTCGACCCGGATGTCACCGAAGTCCAGCTCGAAGTCGGTCAGTCTGCCGTCCACGGTGGTGTTGTCGACAGCGTCCTTCGACCGAATGGTCCGGGCGTCCAGGGTCAGCATGGGCGGGGAGGCCGAACTGCTGGATACTTGGAGGACTTTCGTCGGATCCGGCAGCTTCAGCTCGGTCTTCCACACATAGCGCAGTTCCTTGCCCTGCCCGTCCGCCATGTCGCGGACGCGCAGCACCGGCACCGCCAGCCGGCCGTTCGCGTCGTCCAGGACGGCCTGGATCTGGTCGTCGCCGAGGTTGCGAAGGTGGTCCAGGTCGTCCGTGCCGATGGCGCCCAGGATCTGGGTCAGGTCGATGAGACCGAGGATCTTGGCCCCGCCGAAGAGGTCCGCGATCTGCTGCGTGCCGAAGACGTCCGGGACGGCTCCCGCCTGACTGGTGATCACGCTGAGAGCGGCCTGGGGGCTGGCGAGGCCGCCGGCCTTCTCCTCCCCGAGTTTCAGGGGGAGCGGGGTCGCGAGGCGCAAATAGGCGCCCGCGGGGTGAGCGTCCATGCTCTGCTCGAGATAGGTCTGGTCGAAGCTGACCGGGAGGGGACCGACGTTCGGGAGGAACTGTTCCACCGCGTGGACTCGTACCTCGGCGGCGGACACATGGGGCAGCCCGACCGCGGGCCGCGGTGACGGACCGAGGGTGCCGAGTCCGAACGTCAGGCTCTCGACCGCGTGCGCGGTGCTGCCGGGCGCGTCGGCCGGAGGCTGCGCCATGGCCATCGTCTGGCCGTACATCAAACGCGTCCGGCGGTTGGGGACGTTGGTCCCTGCCGGATCCTTCTCGTTGTAGACCGTGCTCAACGCCTCACCGGGATCGGTCCCTCCGTCGGGCACGAAGACCAGGGGCATGGTGAAGCTGACGGTCCGGTTCTCCGAGTCCGTGCCGATCAGGGTGAACGGGTGATCCGTGCCGGAGGCCAGAAGCTTCACCCAGAAGATTCCGGAATCCGACTGGACCGGCTGGACCGGCTGGATCGGCGGGGTGACGCGGTCGGTAATGCGCAACGTGCGGAAGGGCATTTCGCGCCCCGCGAACGTGAATCCGCTGGTCGGCGCGTACTGGACCTCCGGCTGCTTGACGATGATGCGCTCCTCGTGTTGCAGATAGGCGATGATCCCGTCGTTCGGGTGCGCCGCGAAGACGCGCTTGGACTCCTTGAAGAGCGAGGCCTGGTGACCGGTGCTCAAATGGCCGCGCGTGACGACGCGTACGTACTGGTCACGCCCGAGCCCGCTGATGTGGTCGTACATCTGCAGCTTCGGAAGAGGCCGCCCGGCCGGCTCGTTCGGGGACCCGTCGGTCTCCGGTGGTATGTCCCAGTCGCCGTGCAGATGGGCCGAGGCGCCCAGCGGGGTGACGATGAACTGATCCGAGTGCAACGGCGCGCTCGGCACGTCGACGGGGGCACCACCGGCCGGGACGGTGAGTTCGGCCCCGCTGGTGAGGGTGACGATGTCCTGCAGGTCCTGATCGGCGAGCGGGCTGCCGTCGGGCAGCGGCCCCCGCTCCCCGACCGTCGCGCGGGCGAAGGCCCTCAGCAGCACGTCCCCGTTCTGCGTGCCGAGCAGCCGGGCGTGCCACAACGCGGTGCGCCCGTCGGCCTGTTGGGGATCGGTCCGGGCCGCCCAGCCGACCGGCTCGGCGTAGGTGATCAGCAGCCGGGTGGGAAACTCGATGACGCTTCTGGGGATGCCCTGGAACACCGTCGAATCGGGCGTGTCCGGACCCGGCAGACCGACCGGAACGGTCATCGCCACGAGGCTCGACCAGTCGAGCAGCGAGGTCAGCGACAGTTCCAGGCCGTCCAGGGTGGCCGGGACCGAGAAGGCCAGACTGGACGTGCCGGCGGTGGCCGCGAATACGGGAGCGATGCCGGGTATCTGCTCGAAGCTCTGCTCCAGCACGTGCTGCGGCGGCAGTGCCACGACCACGAGCGTCGGCGCGGCCGGATCGCGCCGCACCAGGCGACGGCCGTCGAAACGCAGATTGACCAGGGTGATGTCCACGACGAGCATGTCCGCGGGCCGCACCACCCGGAACGGGCCCTCCGCGACGTCCCCGTCCTGCGAACCGGGATCCGGGGGACCGCCGTGATCCGGAGGACCGCCGTGATCCGGAGGACCGTCATGCGGACCGAACGGATGGGGACCGCCGGCGCCGCCACCGTGATCGTCGCCGTCACCACCGAAGTGACCGTCGCCGGGATGGTGTCGCAACTCCTGCCAAGGCCCCGGGGCGACAGGACGGGCGATGTGGAATGACATGACGTACGCCTCATCCGGGAGTGTGAGGGTCGTTGACGTGGGGCGACGCCGCTCACCGTCTTCCATGCTCGCTCCGGCGGCGGATTCTCGCCACTGGAGGCCGCTGCGGCAACCGCAGGCGCGGACGTGCCGCACCGCCCCAGGGCCGCGGATCCGTTCGCCGCTGAACTCGCCCCAAAACCGGTCCCGTTGATCTCAGAAGTTGCACAGCCCGCCCGCACCTGCTGAAACTGAGGGCACGAGGCTTCCCCGGAGCCGGCGAGACGCTCGCCCCGGTGAGCGAGGCGGTCAAGGTGGTTTCCTCTCCCCAGTTGCGGCTGCTCGGCCAGTTCCGGCTGGAGTGCGGCGCCGAGCCGGTCGAACTGTGCCGCAACGGCCAGCGCCTGCTGGCGTTCGTCGCGCTACGGCGCCGTGTGTCCCGTACGGTGCTCGCCGGGACGTTGTGGCCCGAGGTCACCGAAGATCACGCCCGGGGCAGCCTGCGCACCACCCTGTGGAAGCTTCCGCGCGGTGACCAGCCCCTGATCCGGTGCAGCGGGGACTCCCTGGTGGCCGCCACGGGCCTGGGCGTCGACGTGCATTCCTTCACCGAGACGGCACTCGGCGTCCTGCAGGGCAGCGTTCCTGCGCCCACCGCACCACTCCCGCACGGCCTGCTGGGCGGAGACGACCTGCTGCCGGGCTGGGACGAGGAGTGGGTGCTGCTGGAGCGTGAACGCCTGCGGCAGTTGCGGCTGCACGCCCTCGACGCGCTGGCCGAGGCGCTCGTACGCGCGGGACGGCCGGCACTCGCCCTGGAGGCGGCGTGGGAGAGCGTGCGCACGGATCCGCTGCGGGAGAGTGCGCACCGGGCCGCCGTATCCGCGCATCTAGCGGAGGGCAATCTCATGGAGGCGGTCCGGCACTACCGCTCGTTCCGGCGGCTGCTGCTGAACGAGCTGGGGGTCGAGCCGTCCGCCCGGTTCGCTCACCTGCTCTCCCGCCACGGGGTCACCGTCCCGCTGCGCGGGTGACGCGAGGGTGACGCCGGGCTGACGGCACATCCGTAGCCTCGGCGGCGAACCGGGCATGAGGTCCGGATCCTGGTGCCGGACGTTCCTGGAGGCCCGTATGACACCGGCCCCGAAGCTCCCGATCGTCTACGTCCGGGGATACGCCGGAAACACCGCGGGCATCGACACCGCGGTGACGGACCCCTTCTACGGGTTCAACCTGGGTTCCACGCACATCCGGATCGGACCGGACGACCAGCCGTGCTTCTTCCAGTTCGAAAGTCCCTTGCTGCGCCTGCACCTGGACGAGGGCTACAAGATCCTGGTCGACGGCGGCCAGGAGGCCTACCTCGCCACCCACGACACGATTCCGCAGGACAGCATCTGGATCCACCGTTTCTACGACACGTCCGCGACGACCTGGGGTGCCAGTCCTCACGAGTTCCGGCTGGAGACGGCCGCGCAGGACCTGTTGACACTGATCGAGACCATCAGGGCGAAGTCCCAGGCACCGCGCGTCCACCTGGTCGCCCACTCCATGGGGGGCCTGGTGTGCCGCTGCCTCATGCAGAAGATCCTCCCGGATCAGGGCTGCGATCCGGCCGACTACGTCGACAAGTTCTTCACCTACGGCACCCCGCACGGCGGCATCGCCTTCGACGTCGGTTTCGGCGTGCTGGAGAGACTGCGCGACATCACCGGCATCAACGGCGCGGACATCTTCGGGCCTCAGCGGATGTACGAGTACCTGACGCCGAAGTCCGACGTCGACCCGGGTGGTCCGCCCGCGGGTTGGGACGCGCGGAGCATGTCACCGGGCGGGCCGTCCGACTTCCCCCTCGGCCGCGTCTTCTGCCTGATCGGCACCGACCCGACGGACTACGACGTGGCGCACGGCCTGTCCGCCGCCACGGTCGGACCCCGCAGCGACGGACTGGTGCAGATCGACAACGCCTACGTCCCCGGCGCGTACCGGGCCTATGTGCACCGCAGTCACAGTGGCACCTACGGACTCGTCAACTCCGAGGAGGGCTACCAGAATCTGCGTCGCTTCCTGTTCGGGGACCGCAAGGTGGAGACCACACTCGTCGACGCCCTGCTGCCGCAGCGGCCCGACACGACCTGGCAGGCCGAGGTCCTGCTGTCGGTGCGCGGGCTCCAGATCGTCACGCACGAGCAGACGACGGCCCAGTGGTGCCCGATCCAGTTGCCGGACGGCGCGGCAGCCGGCACGGCGTCCGTGCCCCTGGTGACCACCTTCCTGAACAGCGCCCTTCTCGCGGCGGGCGCCGACACCATGCGGTACGCGCTGCATCTGCGGATCCTGTCGCTGCACCGGTGCGACGGCCTGCTGAGCTTCAAGGACCACCTGGAGCAGACCGCGGACTTCGACGACATCCTCGTCATCGACGTCCGCGCCGACCCCAGCGCCGCCGGGCCCGCCGTCTCGGCCACCTGGAACTCCGCCATCACCGGCCCGATCAGCGCGTACCGTCCCGACGGCGGCGCCCTCGACGACGAGAACCCCGCGGCCGGCATCTGGGTCAACGACATCGAGCTGCCCGCCACCGCCGCCCCCATCGTCGGACAGGACGCGCGGATCCGGCTCACGGTGACCCCCTGGAACTGACGGGGTTCCGCCGGCTGCGGCCCCTCGGGCCGGCGGTCGGCTACTGGTCCTCGACGCGCTCCGGGGTGATGCCGCCCGCGGGCGCGCTCAGGCTCCCGAGGATGTCCAGGAGTTCGGCGCTGCGGCTGCCGGGCTCCGCGTGGAAGACGACCAGGGTGAGTCCGTCGGTGCCGTCCACGGACAATTTGTTCGAGTGCAGGTCGAGTTCGCCGACCTGGGGATGGGTGAGATGGCTGGTGCGGCCGCGTCGGGGGCGTACCTCGTGCCGGGCCCACAGCGTGCGGCAGCGTTCGCTGCGCAGGGACAGTTCGCCGACCAGGTCGCGCAGCCGTGGGTCGTCCGCGTCCGCGCCTGCCTCGGACCGGAGCACGGCCACGCCCTCCTCGGTCAGCTCCTCCCAGTCCCGGCGCAGTTCGCGCTCGGCGGGGTCGAGGAAGACGGCCCGCAGGAGGGTGACGCCGGGCCGGTAGTTCGGGCTGAGCGCGGTGGCGAGGGCGTTGGCGGCCAGGCAGTCGGTGTAGCGGTTCTGCACATAGGCGGGGTTGCGCGGCCAGCCGGCGATGAGCTGCAGCAGGCTCGGCGGGACCCGCTGCGACCGGCGTCCGGGCCGTACCCCGAAGGCGGGCCGGTCCTGGGCGAGACCGACGAGGTGGGCCGTGGCGTCGGCGTCCAGCCGCAGCACGCGGGCGACGGCCTCGAGGACCTGCACGGACGGGTTGCGGTCCCGGCCCTGCTCCAGCCGCAGGTAGTAGTCGGAGCTGATGCCGGCCAGCATGGCGACCTCCTCCCGGCGCAGCCCCGGCACCCGGCGCAGGCCGCCGCCGGGCAGCCCCACGTCCTCGGGCCGCACCAGCGCCCGGCGGGCGCGCAGGAACTCACCGAGCGCGTTCGATCCGTCCATGGCACCCACCGTACGGCCGGGCGGGCGGCGGTGACTGTCCCTGTCACTCCCAGGATCGCGGGGGTACTGCCACGGCGGGGGGGGCACCGGCGCAGGGTGGAGAGCGAGGCGCCGGACCGGCCGGGCGCCCGGACATCTTGCGAGGTACGACATGACAGCACAGCTCGGCGGCACCGTCACCCCGGCCGACGGCCTGACCCTGACCCGCGTCGGCTACGGCGCCATGCAGCTGGCGGGGCCGCACGTCTTCGGCCCGCCGAGGGACCGGGCCCGGGCCGTGGCGGTGCTGCGCGCGGCGGTGGAGGCGGGCATCACGCACATCGACACCGCCGACTTCTACGGCCCCGTCGTCGTCAACGAGATCATCCGCGAGGCCCTGCACCCCTACCCCGAGGATCTGCACATCGTCACCAAGGTCGGCGCCCGCCGCGGGGCCGACGGCAGCTGGATCGTCTCGCGCCACCCCGAGGACCTGAAGGCGCAGGTCTACGACAACCTGCGCCACCTCGGTGTGGAGAGCCTGGACGTCGTCAATCTGCGTCTCGGCGACATGGACACCCCGAACGAGGACTCCGTCGCGGCACCGTTCGGCGCCCTGGCCGAGTTGCGGGAGCGGGGGCTGATCCGGCACCTGGGGCTGAGTGCCGCGTCCGCCGCGCAGCTGGACGAGGCGCGCGCGATCGCGCCCGTGGTCACCGTGCAGAACCTGTACAACCTGGCCAACCGGCAGGACGACGCGCTGCTGGCGCGTACGGCGGCGGAGCGCATCGCCTTCGTGCCGTACTTCCCGCTCGGCGGCTTCACCCCGTTGCAGTCCAAGACGCTGGCGAAGGTCGCCGCGCGGCTGGGGGCGTCGCCGCAGCAGGTGGCGCTGGCCTGGCTGCTGCGGCGGTCGCCGAACATCGCGCTGATCCCCGGCACGTCGTCCCCGGACCATCTGCGGGAGAACATCGCCGCCGCGTCCCTGGAGCTTCCCCGGGACGCGGTGGCCGAGCTGGACGGCATCGGGGCCGAACGGCCCACGGGCGTTCCGGGCGCGTGAGGCGGACACTCGAAGGGACCCGGTGGAAGGAGCGGGAGGTGGCGGCTGAGGCAGCGGACCGGCTGCGGACGTACCGCGGCAAGCGCGACTTCGAGCGGACTCACGAGCCGGCCGGGCGGCCGGAGCCGACCCCGCACGGGTCCGGCGCGCCCCGGTTCGTGGTGCAGATCCACGACGCGCGGCGGCTGCACTTCGACTTCCGGCTCCAGGTCGGTGACGTCCTGAAGTCCTGGGCGGTCCCGAAGGGCCCGTCCGCCGATCCCGGGGACAAGCGGCTGGCCGTGCCGACCGGGGACCACCCGCTGGAGTACGAGGACTTCGAAGGGGTGATCCCGGGCGGCGAGTACGGCGGCGGCACGGTCATCGTGTGGGACCACGGGACCTACGAGCCGCTGAGCCACGACCGCGGGGGCCGCCCGGTGGGGTTCGCGCGGTCCCTGGCGCACGGGCACGCCACGTTCCGGCTGCACGGCACCAAGCTGCACGGTGAGTACGCGCTGACCCGCTTCCGCGGCGCCGAGGACGGGGAGGAGGCGTGGCTGCTGGTGCGCAAGGGCCCGGCACGGTCGGACGGCCACGGCACCCCGGACCCCCGCCGGGCCCGCTCGGTGCGCACCGGACGCACCCTGGCCCAGGTGACGGCGGACGGCACGGACTGAGGGCGGTCCGGCGCGGGCCGGGCCGGAGCGGAGGGCGACCGCGCGGCGCAGCGCGTCCCGGCAGGCGAGGACGGCGGGACGCCGACGGCCGCGAGGGTGCCGTGGCGTTCGAGTTCGCGCAGCAGGCGCAGGCGGTGCGGATCGAACACGGGCGGCCCGCTCCCCCCGGCGAGGCGTCTGCCCGGCATCCCCGAACGGCCGGTTCTTCCGGGGACTACGGCTTGGGCCCATCCGCTCCGGGCAGCGCCTGTTCGGCCCAGATGGTCTTGCCCAGTCCTGTCTGCCGGCTGCCCCACCGCTGGGTGAGCTGGGCCACCAGGAGCAGTCCCCGGCCGCCCTCGTCGTAGGCCTTGGCCCGGCGCAGATGCGGAGAGGTGGAACTGGCGTCGGAGACCTCGCAGATGAGGGCGCGGTCGCGGATCAGGCGGAGCTGGATGGGGGGTTCGCCGTAGCGGATGGCGTTGGTGACGAGTTCGCTGACGACGAGTTCGGTGACGAAGGCGGCCTCCTCCAGCCCCCAGGCGGTCAGCCGGTCGTCGGCCGCCTGCCTCAGGACCGCGACCTGGGCGGGGTCGGGCGGGACGTCCCAGGTGGCGACCCGGTCGGCGCCGAGGGCGCGGGTGCGGACGAGGAGCAGCGCGACGTCGTCGCCGGGCTGGTCGGGCAGGACGGCTTTCAGGACGCTGTCGCACAGGGCGTCGAGGGAGTCGGCGGGTGCGGCGAGGACCCGGCGCAACGCCTCGGTGGCGCCGTCGAGATCCCCGTCGCGGTCCTCCAGCAGACCGTCGGTGTAGAGCGCGACGACGGACCCCTCGGGCAGCTCCAGTTCCGTCGCCTCGAACGGCAGCCCGCCCACGCCGAGCGGCGGCCCGGCGGCCATGGGGACGGTCTCGGCGGTGCCGCCGGGCCGGACGACGGCCGGGGCCGGGTGGCCGGCGGCGGCCAGGCTGAGCCGACGGGAGACGGGATCGTACACGGCGTACAGGCAGGTGGCGCCGAGCTCGGCGACCTCCTCGCCGCGGTCCTCGGCGCTGTCCTCGGCGGACAGGTGGACGACCAGGTCGTCGAGGTGGGTGAGGAGTTCGTCCGGCGGCAGGTCGACGTCGGCGAGGGTGCGTACGGCCGTGCGCAGCCGGCCCATGCTGGCCGAGGACTGGATGCCGTGGCCGACCACGTCGCCGACGACCAGGGCGACCCGGCCGCCGGAGAGCGGGATGACGTCGAACCAGTCGCCGCCGATGCCGGCCAGGGAGCCGCACGGCAGATACCGGTGGGCCACGTCGACCGCGGCCTGCCCGGGCAGGCCGCGGGGGAGCAGGCTGTGCTGGAGGGCGAGGGCGGTGCTGCGTTCGCGGGCGAAGCGGCGGGCGTTGTCGATGCAGACGGCGGCACGGCTGCCGAGTTCCTCGGCGAAGACCGCGTCGCCGGGACCGTAGTCGTCGGGGTGGTCCGTGCGGACGCAGACGACGACGCCGAGCGTGGTGCCGCGGGCGCGCAGCGGCACCGCGATCATGGAGTGGGCGCCCTGCCGGAGAGGGCGGCTCTCGGGGGAGCGCGCGTTGCGCTCCGCCAGCCACCGGACGAACTCCGGCTCGCCGGCCTGGCTGAGCACCGCGCGGCCATCGCGCAGGGCACGGGCGGGCAGGGAGGACGGCGGGTAGACGTGGGTCCCGCCGATGGGGACGGCGGCTCCGGGGTCGCTCTCGCGGGTGGAGCCGTGGGCGACGCGGTGCAGGACGACGCCCCCGTCGGGGAGCATCGGCGGTTCGTCCGCGCCGAGCACCCAGTCGAGCAGGTCCACACTGGCGAAGTCGGCGTACCGCGGGACGAGGAGTTCGATCAGTTCCCCGGCGGTGCGCACCACGTCCAGGGTGGTGCCGATGCGGGTCGCCGCCTCGTTGAGGAGGGCGAGCCGGCGCCGGGCCCAGTACTGCTCGCCGCTGTCGAAGGCGGCGATGGCGACCGCGCTCGGCGCACCGGAGTCGTCGCGCAGCGGCCACATCTCGATGTTCCAGGCGTTGTCCCGATGCTGCGCGGGAGCGCGGGTGAAGCTCTCGTAGCGAACGGGCCGGCCGGTCTCGATGACCTGGCGCAGATGGCGCTGGTAGACCCGGCTGTACTCGGAGTCCTCCACGGTCTCCGGGTAGAACCGGCCGACCAGGTCCTCCTCGGGTACGCCGATCAGCTGGGAGGCGGCGTCGTTGACCCGCAGATAACGCTGCTGCAGGTCGAGGACCGCCATCGGCATGGAGGCCGTCTGGAAGGCCTGGCCGGTCAGTGCGGCGTCGGGTGGCGCGGGCGGGTCGGCACTCACCACGTATGCGGTGGGCGCGCCGTCGGGGCCGAGGAGCGGGCAGGCGGACAGGGCCAGCACGACCCGGTGTCCGTCGTGGTGCCGCAGGGCGACGGTCCCGGCCCGGGCCGTCAAGGCGTCCCGGGGTACCTCGTCGGCGAGCAGATCCGCCGCGGGCCGGCCCACGACGTCCTCGGCCGTGAGGCCCGTGACCAGCCGCGCTCCCTCGCTCCAGCCGGTCACCCTGCCCAGGGCATCGATGACGGCCACGGCGGCACCATGCTTCATATGCCCCAGGATGATGCGATTGTTCCGGGGCATCAAGCGCGGGACGGGAGCCGGCCGGCCCCGGTGGCCGGGCGGAGCCGGTCAGCCCCGAGGGGTACGGAGGGCGGCGAGGGCGCGGTCCGCGTGGGTGTTCATGCGCAGCTCGCTGCGGACGATCTCCAGCACCGTGCGGTCCTGGGCGATGACAAAGGTGACGCGCTTGGTGGGCGCGAGGGAGAAGCCCCGCTTGACGCCGAACCGCTCGCGCACCGCGCCGTCGGCGTCGGAGAGCAGCGGCATGCCGAGGGTGTGCGTACCGGCGAACTCCTGCTGCTTGTCCACGCTGTCGCCGCTGATGCCGACGGGGCGTGCGCCGGCGGCCGCGAACTCCGCGGCGAGGTCGCGGAAGTGGCAGGCCTCGGCGGTGCAGCCGGGGGTCATGGCGGCCGGGTAGAAGAAGAGCACCACGGGCCCGTCGGCCAGCAGTTCCGTGAGCCGGCGGGTGGTGCCGGTCTCGTCGGGCAGGGCGAAGTCCTCCACCGTGCCCCCGACCTCGATACGTTGCGTCACGACCGCCCCTCCTCTGTTTCGGGCCGCTTGCGGCGCCCACGGCACCGACGGTGCCGATTCTCCTCCGCCGGCCTGCCGCCGGATATTACTTGACGGTAGAGGCGAGGGTGCGCCGTTCCCGCCGCTCATGCCGGGCAGCGGCCGTCAGCCCTTCGCCGGCGGGGCCTCGCCCGCGTCCCGTCCGGAGTCCTCCTCGATCGCGTACGCGAGGAAGTCGTCGACCATGCGATGGAAGAGGGCGGCCAGCTGCCGCAACTCCTCGGGCCGCCACTCGGCGAGGGCCAGCTCCATCCCCCGGGCGCCGGCCTCCCTGATCCGGCCCACGGCCTCCCGCCCCGCGCCGGTGAGCCGGATCCGCTGGGCGCGCCGGTCGTCGGGGTCCGGGACACGGCTGACGTAGCCGGCCTTCTGCAGCTGCTGCACGGTCCGCGTCACATGGGAGGCCTCCACGCCCAGGCGCTGGGCCAGCTCCCCCGGCCGCAGCGGTTCGGAGTCGGCGATCTGCCGCAGCAGCGCCACCGCGGCCCGGTCGAGCGGCACGCCCGCCAGCGCCATCAGCCGCTCGTGCTGCCGGGACCGGGTGCTGAGGTAGGTGACGCGTGTCAGGGCACGCTCGATCTCGACGACCTCCGGTGAGGCGACGGGCCGGTCGGACAGCGATTCCGTGGGCATACCCGGCAGTTTACCAGGTCGTTGCGTAAGTCAAGTAACTTCCGCCGCCCACGGACCACGGACGACGGCCACATCCACATCCACGCCCGGCCCGGTCCGGCCCGGCAGCCGTCGGTCGCGTGTCGTACAGGCCGCCCCTCACCGCACCCGTGCTGCAATCGGCAGCACCACAGCCGTTTCGAACCCCGGAGGAACCCATGGCCTTCGCCGTCGTCGCCCAGTACCAGTGCGCACCCGCCGACGCGGACACCGTGCGCCACGCGCTCCGCGAGATGCGCGAACGGGTCCCGTCCGAGCCCGCGAACCTCGCCTACGAGGCACACGAAGTGGCCGACCGGCCCGGGGAATTCATGGTGTACGAGCGCTACACCGACCGCGCCGGTTTCGAGGCGCACAAGGAGACGGACCACTTCGCGGAGCTGATCCGGGGCACGGTGTTCCCGCTGCTGAAGGAGCGGACCGTCACGTTCGCCGAGACCGTCTGATCCGGAACCCCTCGCCCCGCCCGTTCCCCAGTGTGGGTGACACGCCGTCACGACCCTCCTCGGGACGCGCCGTCCGAAGACGAACGGGACGGCGGGACGCCGCCGCCCCGTCACCCCGCTGGGCCGACCCACGAGGCCCGCACCCGTCCCGCGGGACGTCCCGGGTGTCCCCGGGGACGCCGGAACGGCATCCTCACGGTCCGTCACGGAAACGCTTGCTGTCGTGATCACTGCTCGTGGTCACGAGAACGACAGCCGGAGGTTGCCATGATCCTACGGACTCTCAAGAGCGGTCTGCTGGCCACGGTCGCGGTGCTCGCGTTCCTGCCCACGGCGGCCGGGGCCGCCACCGCGAACGCCGCCACCGCGTACCCGGCGCCCGGCGCCATCGCCCAGCACCACACCCACTCCGCCCCGTACCGCATCCACCACCACAGGTACGACGCGTACCGTCTGCACCACCTGCGCCACGCGTACCGCATCCACCGGTTCCACCGCCTCGGCGCACCGGGCACGGCGTACCGCTTCGCCCCGCGGACGGCGGCCTACAGCTGGGGCGCGCCGGCGGCGTCGTACCGCCTCGCCTCCCACGTCACCGGTCGCGTCACCACCCGTCACGCCCGCCTCAACATCCGCTCCGGTCCGGGCACCGGCTACCGGGTGGTCGGCCACCGGCACACCAACCGACTCCTGCACCTGACCTGCAAGACCCGCGGCTCGTGGGTCGCCGGGAACCGCACCTGGTACCGGCTCACGCACCACAGGGGCTACGTCTCGGCGCACTACGTCCGCACCCACCGCGCCCTGCCCTGGTGCTGACGACGCCTCACCACCGCACCGCCTAGCCACCGAAGGCCCGTTCGACGACCCCCGAACGGGCCTTCGGTATGCCGCTCTGCCTCACCCTCCTCATACCCCACCGCGTGTTGCGTTCGCCGCGCTCCTGGGAATCCATCCCGACAACAGGGGCGAAACAGCCCATAGTGGAAAGGGAGTCGAGGACGCACGATGCGGCACCCTCAAGCATCGACCACGCCGGACGAACCGCTGGTGGCGGGACTGCGCGAACTGAAGGACCGTACGGGACTGAGCCTGGCGGCGCTCGCCGCGCGCACCCCGTACAGCAAGTCCGCGTGGCACCGCTATCTGTCCGGCGGCACGCCACCGCCCCGGCCCGCCGTGGAGGCGCTCTGCCGGCTCGCCGGCACGGATCCCGACGCCGTACTGGCCCAGTGGGACGCGGCCGACGCGGCCCTGCCCGACGCGACGCCGCTCGACGCGGGTCCGCCCGGGGGGACCGGCCGCGGGCGGCGGCCGGGCCGGTTTCGCCGGCCCTTCCCCGCATGGTTTCCGCCCCGGCTGCCGTCCCGCCTTCCGGCCTGGCTGCCCCTGTCCGCACTCGCCATGTGCGGCGCGGTGACGGCGGTGGCCGCCGCCGTCACCCTGGCCGCGCGACCGGGTTCGACGCCCGCCGCGCGCCCCGTGCCGGCGGCACCGCGCTGTCACGGCCGCTCGTGCCAGGGCGAGCTGCCCGACGCGTCGTTGTGCGCCCGGGACGCGCGGACCACGAGCACGGTCACCGACCCCGCCTACACGGTCCGGCTCCGCTACTCGGCGGCCTGCGGCACCGTCTGGTCCCAGGTGCGGCTGCACTCGGCCAAGGCCCGCGAGGTGTCGGTGCGGGCGGGCCAGGACGTGCTGTCGGCCGGCTATCCGGCGGACGACCCGGCCGGTGACAGCAGCCCCATGCTCTCGGTGTCCTCGCCCCGGGGCGTGGAAGCGTGTGCCGAGGTCGGCGGGGAACTGGCGTGCACGGGCCGGGACGTGGAGCCGAACGAGGCGGGCTGAGCCTGCCGGTGCGCAGACGGTGTCGCACCCTCGACCCGGGGTGCGGCACCGCGTGCGAAGGGACGGGTCAGCAGGCCGTGACGAGCTTCGGTCCGCTGCCGGTGCGCTCGGGACGCCGGGGCGAGCGCAGGGCGGCGATGCCGATGAACACCATGAAGGAGACGCCGGCGAGGGCGAAGGCGGTGAAGCCCCAGTCGCCGTGGCCCGCGTCGAGGAGCCGACCGCCGAGCCAGGGGCCGAAGACCGCGCCGAAGCGGCCCATCCCCGAGGTCCAGCCGACGGCGGTGGCGCGGCTGTCCGGGGTGGAGCGGATCGAGACGGTCGCGTAGACCATCGTCTGGGCGCTGTTGAGGAACACGCCGGTGAGGAAGACGACCAGGAAGGTCACACCGAGCGGCAGGTGCGCGCTGAGCAGGAAGACACCGGCCGCGGTGAGCGCGAACCAGAGCGCGGAGACGCGCGGAGCGCCGAAGGTGTCGGAGGCACGGCCCGCGATCAGCATGCCGACGATGCCGCCGAGGTTGAACAGCACGACGAAGGTCAGGGCGGAGCCGAGGTGGTAGCCCTCGCCGCGCATCAGGGTGGGCAGCCAGGTGGCGACGCCGTAGACGAGGAGGAGTCCGCCGAAGGAGGCCAGCCAGTACAGCAGGGTCTGGAGCCATTCGCCGCCGCGGAACAGGGCGAGCAGGGCGCCCCATCGGTCGGCCGGGGCCTTCGGGGCGGACTCGGCGGGGACTTCGACCTCGTAGCGGGCGGCGAGTGCGTGGGCCTCGGCGGTGCGGCCGCCCGCGACCAGGAAGCTCAGCGACTCGGGCATGACCTTGGCGAGCACCGGGACGAAGAGCAGCGGCAGGACGCAGACCCAGAAGGCGGAGCGCCAGCCGTACGGCTCGACGAGCCACTTGGCGACGTAGGCGGAGAGGATGCCGCCGGCGTGGTGGGCCGTCATCAGGGCGCCGATCGTCAGCGCGACGCGGCCGCCCCGGGCGTAGTCGCAGACCATGCTGATCGCGGTGGGCAGCAGACCGCCGAGGCCGACGCCGGCCAGGGTGCGGCCGAGGCCGAAGACCGCGACCGAGCCGGACAGCGCGCAGATCGCGGAGGCCAGCGAGAAGAGCGTGATGCAGGCGGTCATCAGCTTCTTGCGGCCGACGCGGTCGGCGACCGTGCCCGCCGTGAGCGCGCCGAGCAGCATGCCGAAGGTGGCGTAGCTGCCGAGGTCGCCGGCCTGGCCCGGGGTGATCCCGAGTGCCCTGGTCTCCAGCATGTGGGGCAGCACCGAGCCGTAGACGAACATGTCGAGGCCGTCGAAGAGGACGGCCAGCCAGCACAGACCGACGACGAGCAGCGCCAGTCTGCGGCCGCGAGCGGAGGGGGAGGGTGAGGGGGACATCGTCGTTGCCTCTCGTGCGTAGTGCGCCAGACAGTGGGAGCCACCCCAAGACAGTCAACATTTTTGTCAACAATCTCATCGACCAGGAGGCCCTGGGATGGCTCCCGCCGTGCGTCTCAGCCGGCCGGCGGTGTGCCGTGGGTGTGAAAGGACTCGATGGTCTTCAGGCCCCACGCCTGCCCCTTGGCCCGCTCGGCCTCGGTCCAGGTGATCAGCGGCCAGTCCGGGGCGAGGACGAGGCGGGTGAGCGGGTTGCACAACTCGACGCGGTTGCCGCCCGGTTCGTAGACGTAGAGGAAGAACGTCTGCTGGATGGCGTGCTTGTGCGGGCCCGTCTCGATGAACACCCCGGTGTCGATGGCGAGATCGGCGGCGCGCAGGATGTCCTCGCGGGTGTCCGTCGCGAAGGCGATGTGGTGCAGGCGGCCGGTCGAGCCGGTCCAGTCCTCCGTGTACACCACGTCGTACGACTTGTTCGTGAAGGTCAGCCAACGGGCCGCGACCCGGCCGCTGTCGAGCCTGATCTGCTCGGTGGGGCGGGCACCGAGCACCTGCTGCTGGAACTCGGCGTTCGCGAGCACGTCGGCCGCGAGGAAGTTGACGTGGTCCAGGCGGCGTACGCCCACACCCCGGTCGGGCTTCGCCTGCGGCTGGTTCTTCAGCGCCGGTTTCAGCTCCTCGGGGGCCTGGTGGTGCTCGCTCTCCCAGTACAGGGCGTGTTCGTGGCCGTCGGGGTCGGTGGTGACGTACAGCCGGCCGAGGCCGGGTTCGTCCTCCGTCCAGCGGCCGGTGCCGCCCGCCGCCCGGACCGCCCGGACCCGGCGCCGCAGCGCCTCCTCGCTGGAGGTGCGCAGCGCGAGCCGGCCGAGGCCGGGGGTGTCACGGGCGGTGAGGACGAGGCTGTGGTGCTCGTAGTCGTCGAAGGTGCGCAGGTAGACGGTGTCGCCGTGCCGGCCGTTGACGGTGAGCCCGAGGTAGTCGGTGAAGAAGGCGACACTGGCGTCCAGGTCCGGGGTGAAGAGCTGGGCGTGGCCGACATGGGCGATGTCACCGAGGGGCGGAGCCATGGGCGTCTCCAAGGGGTCGTACGGGTGCGGGCGTCGCGGCGCGGGGGAAGACGGTGCCGTCGAAGATCTTGCGGGCGGTGCGGACCACGGCGGTGCGGCGCGCCGCCGGGACGGCCGGATCGATGTCCGCGTCGATGTCCAGGAATCCGGTGGGATGTTCGATACGGATACGGTCGCCGCGCTCGGGGAGTACGGCGATCCCCTCCCCCACGCCCCCGGGCAGCCGGAGCCCGGCGGCCACGCTCGCCGCGCCCAGGACGCCGATGGAGGGGTGACAGCGGACGGGGAGGAAGGTGCGGGTGGTGACCACGCCGCCGTCCCGGGGCGCGGCGAGCAGGGTGAGCTTGGGGACGGTGGCGCTCTCGGCCTCCGCCAGCCCCATCAGCCGGCCTGCCGCCAGGCGGATTTCGCGCAGGCGGCCGGCGAGCGCCGGGTCCCCCTCCAGGTCCTCGGGCGCCTCGTACCCGGTGACGCCCAGCGCGGTCGCCGGGATCAGCACGGTCGGCATCCCGTTGTCGACGCAGGTCACCCTCGTACCGGCGACCGTGTCGCGGACCCTGCCGGTCGGCAGCAACGGGGCACCGCCGGCCGGGAACCCGATCTCCACGGCTGCCGCCGTACCGGGCACGCCCGAGATCTCGGCATCGCCGGTGTGCTCGACACGGCCTCCCGGCGTGGGGAAGGCGGCGATGGCCGTTTTCCCGGTGTTGAGCATGCGGATGCGTACGGAGGTCTCGCCGTCGGCGGGAGCCACGAGTCCCCGCTCGACGGCGAACGGGCCGACTCCGGCGAGGATGTTCCCGCAGTTCTGACGATCACTCACCTCTGGTCTGTCGAGGAGGACTTGGAGGAACAGGTAGTCGACGTCGGCGTCCGGGTCGGCCGAGGCGGAGACCACGGCCACCTTGCTGGTGAGCGGGTGGGCGCCGCCGAGGCCGTCGATCTGGCGCGGGTCGGGGCTGCCCATGATCCGCAGCAGCAGGTCGTCCCGGGCGGCGGGATCGGCGGGCAGGTCCTCGGCCAGGAAGTACGCGCCCTTGGAGGTGCCGCCGCGCATCAGCATGCAGCGCACCTCCCCGGGCCCGGTCACCGCGTGTACTCCTCGTACGTCCGGTACGTCACCCCGAGCCGGGCGAGCGTCTCGCGCAGTCCGTACCGGTCCAGGCCCAACTGGCCCTCGAGGAAGGCGGCGCGGGAGGCGGCCTCCTTCTCCTCCCGGGCCGTGGAGGCCTCGACGGTAGCGCGGGCCCGCTCGCGCGGTACGACCACGACACCGTCGTCGTCCGCGAGGATCACGTCGCCCGGGTTGATCACCTGGCCGTCGATGGCGACCGGCACGTTGACCGAACCGCCGGTGGCCTTGACCGTGCCCTGTGCGGAGACGGCACGCGACCAGGCCGGGAAGTCCATGTCACGCAGTTCCCGGGTGTCGCGGACGCCGGCGTTGCTGACGAGCCCGCGCACCCCGCGCCGCTGCAGGGCGGTGGCGAACAGTTCGCCGAACATGCCGTCGCTGGACGGCGAGGTGGTGGTGACGACCAGCAGGTCGCCCGGGCCGCACTGCTCGACGGCCGCGTGGATCATGAGGTTGTCGCCGGGCCGGCCGAGCACGGTGACGGCCGTACCCGCGACGCGCACGCCCTGCTGGACGGGCCGGATCCCCGGACCGAGCAGACCGGTGCGGCCCATTGCCTCGCTGACGGTGGCCACGCCGAAGCCGGCCAGCGCCTCGACGTACCGCAGCTCCGCCTTGGGTGGGTCGGTGACGATCACGCCGCTCATGCCAGCTCCTTCGTGACCTGCGGAAAGGGGCGCATATAGGCCTCGGCCACGGTCGTGTGCGGCAGGCCGAGGTTGGGGCCGGCGTTGCGCCTCAGCTGGACGCCACGGCGGACGGCGAGGTCGGTGTAGTAGTCCCACAGATGCTGCTGGGCGCCGAGGCACTCCATCGCCTTGCGCTTGGTCTGCCACACCTCGGTGATGTCGAGCAGGACTTCGGGCCTGAAGCCGCTCATCTCCGGCTGGTGCGGCTCGAAGCAGAAGACGGGCGGGGCGCCGATGATCTCGCCGGGGCCGGGATAGCCGATGGCCTGGGCGAGGACGCGCGCCTCCAGCGCCATGCGGTGGGCCGCGGGATGGTCGCCGTTGTACGGGTCCTGCGCCGGGTGGGTGAGCACCACGTCGGGCTGTGTCTCGCGGCAGAGGGCGACGAGCCGGTCGGTCAGCTCGGCGGTGGCGACGAGGGGATAGTCGCCGGCGTCGAAGAAACGGATGTCGGCGCCGAGTACGGCCGCCGCCCGCTCCGCCTCCTGACGGCGCAGCGCCTTGATCTCCTGGAGGGTCTTCCCCGCGCGCCACGCCTTGGCGGACTCACCGCGCTCGCCGAAGGTCAGACAGGCGATGGTGACCTGCTCGCCCCGGGAGGCGGCCAGGGCGATCGCTCCGCCCGCCCGCCACACGAAGTCCCCGGCATGGGCGGTGACGACGAGGGTCGACCGGGGCGGGGCGGGCGCGTTGGGCTGCGTCATGAGTGGCATCTCCTTGCTGGACGGGTGAACGCCCACCCGCCCCAGCGCTCGGACACGCGACGCGACGCCGGCACACAACGCACCCCGAGGCGCGCGGTGTCAGTCGCCGAGCGCGTCGATCACGCTGGCGAGGTGGGCGCGGACGGCCGCTTCGGCCGCCTGCGGATCCCTGGCCCTGATCGCCTCGATCATCGCCAGGTGCTCGTTCAGGGATTGCTGCGGACGCCCCGGCCGGAGTGCCAACTTGAAGCGATGGCGGACCAGTTGGGCGTTCAGGCGCTCCAGCAGCTCGACCGCGGTCTGCTGGCCGGAGATCTCCCGGATGCGGTCGTGCAACTGGTGGTTGAGGTCGGAGTACGTCACCGGCTCGCCGTCGGCGACGGCCTTCTTCATCGCCGCGCCGAGGTCCGCCAGTCGGGTCAGCTGCTCGTCGCTCGCGGCGACGGCGGCCTTGGCGGCGCACAGCCCTTCCAAGGCCATGCGGCACTCCGTGATCGCGACCGCCTCCTCGACGGTCACCACCCGCACCCGCGAGCCGCGGTTGCGGATCCGCTCGACCAGTCCCTGTGCCTCCAGATCGATCAGCGCCGCGCGGATGCTGGCCCGCGTCACACCGAACTGCTCGGCGAGTTCGTTCTCCACCAGCCGCTGAGCCGGTGCCATCTCGCCGTGCAGGATCGCCTGCCGCAGCTGCGCGAACGCATGCCGCTTGGCCTGCTCTCCAGTGCTCGGACGGGCTTCCTTCGGCATCGTTGCCCTCCCTGAGTGAGTGCCTGTCGAACGTAAATCTAGCCAAACAAGATTGTCAACAATTTTGTCTGCATCATCCTTCCCGGATGGCTCAGGGTGTGCGGTACAGCTCGGTGAGCAGTTCGACGACCGCCTGGCGGGCCGGATGCGGGTCGTCGCGCCACCAGGCGAGCCGTACGGCGACGGGTTCGGCGTCGCGGACCGGCCGGTAGACGATGCCGGGCCGCGGGTACTGGTTCGCGGTCGACTCCGCGGTGACGCCGATCCCGCGCCCGGCGGCGATCTCGGTGAGCCAGTCGTCGACGTCGTACGTCTCCTCGACGGCCGGGCGGGCGTCGGGCGGCCACAGGCCGGGGGTGGCGGTGCCGGTACGGCGGTCCACCAGCAGGGTGCGGTCGGTCAGCTCGGCGAGCCGCACCGAACGGCGCCTGGCGAGCGGGTCGTCGGCGGCGAGCGCGCACAGCCGGCGCTCCAGACCGACGATCGCGGTGTCGAACCGCCGGTCGTCCAGCGGCCTGCGGACGACGGCGAGATCGCAGGCACCCTCGGCCAGCCCGGCGAAGGGCGAGTTGACGCGCACCAGATGCAGGTCGATGTCCCCGTGTGCCGCGGTCCAGCGCCGCTGGAAGGCGACCGTGTGCCGGCCCACCGCCGACCAGGCGTAGCCGACGCGCAGCCGGGTGTGCCCCGAGGTCGCCTCCCGGACCAGGTCAAAGACGTCCGCGAGCACCCGGCGGGCCTGCGCCACCACGCGCAGCCCGGTCGCGGTCGGGGTCACCTCGCGGGAGGTGCGGCGCAGCAGCCGTACGCCCAGTGCGCGCTCCAGGGAGGCGAGGGTGCGGGAGACCGCGGCCTGGGAGACGCCGAGCGTGATCGCCGCGTCCGTGAACGTGCCCTCGTCGACGATGGCCACGAGACAGCGCAGCTGGCGCAGATCGATATCGTGCATACGCTCAGCGTATAGATGGACCAGCGCATGCATTTTGCGCAAGCGTCAGGGCGGCGCACGATCCCGGTATGCGACGCGCTCCCCAACGCCCGGCCGTGGCCGCGCCCATGGTCATCACCCCGTCCCCGACACAGGCCCGGCGGCTGGCCGGCGTGGCCACGATGTTCGGCAGCGGGCTCTCCAACCAGACCGGCGCCGCCGTCGGGGCGCTCGCCTTCCCCGTCCTCGGCCCGCTCGGCGTGGTCGCGGTGCGCCAGTACGTCGCCGCGCTCGCCCTGCTGGCCGTCGGCCGGCCCCGACTGCGCGGCTTCACCTGGCGGCAGTGGTGGCCGGTGCTGCTCCTGGCCGCGGTGTTCGGCACGATGAACCTCAGCCTGTACACAGCCGTCGACCGGATCGGCCTGGGACTCGCCGTGACCCTGGAGTTCCTCGGGCCGCTCGCCATCGCCCTGGCCGCCTCGCGGCGCCGGCTGGACGCCGGGTGCGCGGTGCTGGCCGCGGCCGGGGTGGTCGTCCTGATGCGCCCGCGCCCCTCCGCGGACTACACCGGCATGGCCCTGGCCCTGGTCGCCGCGTGCTGCTGGGCCTCGTACATCCTGCTCAACCGCGTCGTCGGCCGCCGCATACCCGGCGCGCAGGGCTCCGCGGCGGCCGCGACGGTGTCCGCACTGGCCTTCTTGCCGGCCGGCGTCGCCGTCGCCCTGCGCCATCCGCCGACGGCCGGGGCGGTCCTGTGCGCGGTGGCGGCCGGAGTCCTGTCGTCCGCCGTGCCCTACCTGGCCGACCTGCTGACCCTGCGCCACGTCCCCACGCAGACCTTCGGCCTGTTCATGAGCGTCAACCCGGTCCTTGCGGCCCTGGTCGGCTGGGCCATCCTCGACCAGGGCCCGGGCGGCGCGGAGTGGGCGGGCATCGGTGCGGTGGTGGCGGCGAACGCGGTGAGCATCGCTACGACGCGGACCTGACGACTGGGGTCGCGGGTCGAGCGGGGCGGCGAGAGCGGGCCTGACGGCCGGACCGGCGGGTCGACCCTCCCATGGACGTCAGGGGCTGGGCGAGGCAGCGAGCGCAGGCCCTGGCGGTCAGGCCGACGGACCGGGGAAGGCGACGGGCACAGGCCCGGTGGCCGGGCTCGCGGGCCGGGCAAGGCAGCGGGCGCAAGCCCGGTGGCCGGGCTCACGGATCAACCCGCCCACTGACGCCGCAGGCCGGACGAAGCGACAAGCACAGCCCTGACAGCCGGGCGGTCCAGGGTGCGCAGCACCCGCGCGCCGCTGCCCGGCAGCCGGCGGGGCCGTACGCCGGTGGCCACGACGAGTCCGTCGTACGGCAGCACCGAACCGTCGGCCAGCCGCACCGTGCGGCCGTTCGTGTCCAACTCCCGTGCGGGGACGCCGAGTCTGAGGTCCAGGTGGAGCGCGTCGAGGTCGGCGGGCGGGCGCAGCCGTACCCGCTCCGGCTCCCACTGGGCGGACAGCACCTGCTTGGACGGCGGCGGGCGGTCGTAGGGCGGACGGGGTTCGTCGCCGACGAGGGTGAGCGTGCCGTCGTAGCCCTCGCGGCGGAGCGTCTACGCCGCCGGGGCCGCCGCCGTCTTCGACACCATGGTCGGCGCCGCCGAGTGGGGCGCCCGGCTGGTCATGGTCGCCGCACAGAAGAAGGGCTCCGAGGTCGACCTCGGCGGCATGCTGCGCAGCGAGCTGACGCTGATCGCCTCCCAGGGGTACCCGACCGAGATCTTCGAGGTCACACCCCAGCTGATCGAGCACCATGAGCGGTTCGCCCGGCTGATCAGCCATCGCGTCCCGTTCGCCGAGGCCGACCGCGCCTTCGGGCTGGCGCTCACGCCGGGGGCCGCGGAGAAGGTCGTGGTGACGTTCGATGCGTGAGCCGCGGATGCGCGAGGCTCAGCGGGCGTCGCGGCTCACCGGTGCCAGCCACAGGCCGACGATCGCGTCGGCGAGTCCGCCGGCCGCCTCCGCCCAGGTGGCGCGCGGGGTCGGGGTGCCCTCGGCGAGTGCCCGCTCCCGCTCGGCGCAGGTGTGCAGGATCAACTGCCGGACCATCTGGCCACGTTCGGCGCGGACCTCGGACGGCAGCTCGGGCAGGACGCGGTTCAGGGCCTCGATCGCCTGCCGCAGCGCCGGGGAGGTCATGGACTCCTCGACCATGATCTCGTGCAGCGCGGGGTCGGTCATCACCTGGGCGCAGAACCGGGCGTACCAGGTGGGGCTGCCGAGCCCGGCCAGGTGCTCGGTGACCGGGCGCACCAGGCAGTCGACCCAGTCGCGTACGTCCGTGGAGTCGCCGGCCGCCACCAGCGCCCGCTCGCGGAGCGTCTCGATGTGCTCGCCGTGCCGCCGGGCCACCGCGCGGACCAGGTCGGCCTTGGTGCCGAAGTGGTAGCCGACCGCGGCGTTGTTGCCCTGGCCGGCGGCCTCGCTGACCTGACGGTTGGAGACGGCGTACACGCCGTGCTCGGCGAACAGCCGCTCCGCCGCGGTCAGGATCGCCTCCCGCGTCGCGCTCACCTGCTCGGCCCGCGCCGTCCTGCCCGCCATGCTCACCACCGCTCCGGGACTGTGCACCGCCCCGGGGCGGTCAGTCCCGCGCACCGCCCCAGGCCCTCGACCGGGGCGGCGAGGTCCAGCCGGCCAACCCTACGGTGCGCGCCCGCCCCACCAGGAACAGGCCCCGCGTACGGCGCCTTTTCGGCTCGATAAAGTAAGTCAAGCAGTTGACTTAAACGTTCTGTTCTCTCCTTGCTTCTCTTTCTCTCCGGAAGGTCCTCGTCTCATGTCCGATGCCCCCGTTCGGCCCGCCGGGGCCGGCGGATCCGTTCCGTCGCGCCCGGGTGCCGTGGTCGCGGTGCTGGCCCTGGCCGGTATCACCGTGTCGCTGATGCAGACCCTGGTGATCCCGATCGTCCCGGAGCTGCCCGTCTATCTGCACGCCTCGGCGTCCGACGCCGCCTGGGCGGTCACGGCCACGCTGCTGGCAGCCGCTGTCGCCACGCCCGTGACGGGCCGGCTCGGCGACATGTTCGGCAAGCGGCGTCTGCTGCTGGTCAGTCTGGTGCTGCTGGTGGCCGGTTCGGTGGTCTGCGCGCTCAGCGACGCGCTGATCCCCATGATCGTCGGCCGCGCGCTGCAGGGGCTGGCCGCCGCCGTGGTGCCGCTGGGCATCAGCATCATGCGCGACGAACTGCCGCCGGAGAAGCTGGCCGGCTCGACCGCGCTGATGAGCGCCTCGCTCGGTGTGGGCGGCGCGCTCGGACTGCCCGCCGCCGCGTTCATCGCCGACCACTACGACTGGCACGTGCTGTTCTGGACCTCGGGGGCCCTCGGGGTCGTCGCGTTCGGGCTCGTCCTGTCCCTGGTGCCGGAGTCCGGCGTGCGTACCGGCGGCCGCTTCGACCTCGTCGGGGCGCTCGGTGTGGCCGTCGGGCTCGTCTCGCTGCTGCTCGCCATCTCCAAGGGCGGCGACTGGGGCTGGGCCAGCGGCACCACGCTCGGCCTGTTCGCGCTCGCCGTCGTCGCTCTCGTGGCCTGGGGCTTCTTCGAACTGCGCACACGGACGCCGCTGGTGGACCTGCGCACCACGGTCCGCCGCCAGGTGCTGTTCACCAACCTCGCCTCCATCGCGTTCGGCTTCTCGATGTTCGCGATGTCGCTGGTGCTCCCGCAGTTGCTCCAACTGCCGACCCAGACGGGGTACGGCCTGGGCAGGTCGATGATGACCGTGGGTCTGGTGATGGCTCCGCAGGGTCTGGTCATGATGGGCTTCGCCCCGGTCTCCGCCGCCATCACCAAGGCCAGGGGGCCGAAGGTCACGCTCATGATCGGCGCGGTGATCGTCGCGGCGGGGTACGGCCTCAACATCGTCCTGATGTCCGAGGTGTGGCACCTGATCCTGGTGTCCTGCGTCATCGGCGCGGGCGTCGGCTTCGCGTACGGCGCCATGCCGGCGCTGATCATGGGCGCGGTTCCGCCCTCGGAGACGGCCGCCGCGAACAGCCTCAACACGCTGATGCGGTCCATCGGCACCTCCGTGGCCAGCGCGGTCACGGGCGTGATCCTGGCACAGATGACGATCAGCCTCGGCGGGCAGGCGCTGCCGTCCCAGAACGGGTTCAAGGTCGTCATGGCGATCGGCGCGGGCGCGGCCGTCCTCGCCTTCGTCCTCGCCTCCTTCCTCCCCCGCCACCGCCCGCCCGCCCCGGCCCCCGCCTGCGCACCGACGACCGCCGAGCCTTCGGCCGGAACGGTGGCCTGAGGCGAACGAACGGGACGGTGCCCGAGCCCGACGACCTGCGCAGGAGCCGGTGCCGCTCCGCGCGGGCAACGGGCAACGGGCCGGACTGGTCGGCCGGGGCGGCCCCGGCCATCGGCTGCAGCGGTGGCCTCGGCGGGACGACGGGGGGGCGGTGCCTGAGCCGGACAGCCGCGCCGGGGGGCGGAGCGCGACAGCCGGCACGAGGCCTGCGCCACGCGGCGCGAGAAGCGGGCCGGGGCACTCGGCCCCGGCAGCCGCCGCGACCTCGGCCACAGCGGGGGTACCAGCCGGCCCGCCGGCGCAGTGGTCCGTGCCGCTCCGCGCGGGCGGCGGGCCCGGCCGGGAAGGGCGCCGCAGCGGTGGCCTCGGCCGGACCATCAGGTCCGGGCGGGCCGTGGCCTCGGCCGGGCGGGACGGCAGGCGTACGGGGCCGCAGAACGAGGGACGTTCGGGAGTGACAGCATGAGACACCTGGTCCGGTGGCCGCCGGGCGGTCGGGGCCCGGCCGATCTGTCGCGGGAACCGTTGTGCGTGTGCTGATCGCCGAGGACAACGCTCTGCTCCGGGAGGGCCTGGTGTTGTTGCTGACGTCGGCCGGGCACGAGGTGGCCGGCGTCGTGGGCAGTGGACCGGAAGTCGTTCCGGCGCTGCTGGCCCAGCGGCCGGACATCGCCCTCCTGGACGTCCGGATGCCACCGCGCTTTCGTGACGAGGGGCTGCGCGCCGCGCTGGAGGCACGCGAGCGGCTGCCCGGGCTGCCGGTCCTGGTGCTCTCGCAGTACGTCGAGGAGGCGTACGCGGCCGAGTTGCTGAGCGGCGGCGCGCGCGGTGGGCTATCTGCTCAAGGGCGGTGGGCTATCTGCTCAAGGACCGGGTGGGCTGTGTGGATGAATTCCTCGACGTGCCGCAACGGGTCGCCCGGGGCGGCACGGCGCTCGCCCCCGATGCGGTGACGGAACTGATGACCCGCCGCGCGCACTCTTCCCCGGACGCGCTCACCCCGCGCGAGCGTGAGGTGCTGCACCTGATGTCCGAGGGCCATGACACCACCACGATCGGCCGGACCCTCGTCATCACCGAACGCGCCGTCAGCAAGCACATCGGCAACGTCTTCCTGAAGCTGGGCCTGCCGCCGAGCGACAGCGGGCACCGCCGGGTGCCGGCCGTGCTCGCCTGTCTCCAGCACACCTGATCCCGGTACGGACCCGTTCAGGGGAACCGACGGGCGAAGGCGCGTGCGGTCGGCGGAAGCGGTCGAGGACTTCAGCCGTGACCGCCGTACCCCTGCCGCTCATCGCACCGATGCTCGCCACGGCCGGCAGGCTGCCGCCCGCCGCGCAGGACACGCGATGGGCGTACGAGACCAAGCAGGACGGCCAGCGGGCGATGGTCTATCTGCCCGGCGACGGCAGCGTGCGCCTGCGCGCCCGCTCGGGCGAGGACATCACCGCGGCCTATCCCGAACTCCGGCCGCTCGGCGGCGCCCTGCGCGGCACGCCCGCCGTGCTGGACGGCGAGGTGCTGGCCCTGGACGCGCGGGGCCGGGCCGATTTCCAGCTGCTGCAGAGCCGGATGGGACTCGCCCACTCCCCCGCGCGGGCCGCGCGCCGGGCCGCCGAAGTGCCGGTCCACCTGGTCCTCTTCGACGTGCCCTACCTGGGGGAATCCCTGCTCCGGCGGCCGTACGCACAGCGGCGGGCCCGGCTGGCGGAGCTGGGCCTGGCCGGACCGTACTGGTCGACGCCGGGTGCCGTCACCGGGCACGGCGCCGAGGCGCTCGCGGCGACCAGGGAGCACGGCCTGGAAGGCCTGGTGTGCAAGCGGCTGGACTCGGTGTACGAGCCCGGGGTGCGCTCCCGCTCCTGGATCAAGATCCGGAACATGCGGGCCGAGGACGTGATCGTCGGCGGCTGGCTGCCCGGCAGGGGACGGCTGTCCGGGCTGCCCGGAGCCCTGCTGGTCGGCCAACGCGCGGGTGACCGGCTGCGGTACGTCGGCGGGGTGGGTACCGGCTGGAGCGAGGCGGAGCGGACCGAGCTGGCCCGGCTGCTCCAGGCCGCCGCAAGCAGCCGGTGCCCCTTCGACCCGGTGCCGCGGATCACCCGCGCCCACTGGGTGCTGCCCCGGCTCGTGGGCGAGGTCGGCTACAGCACACGGACCCGCAACGGCCTGCTGCGCCAGCCGTCCTGGCTGCGGCTGCGCCCGGACCTGACGCCGCAGGAGTCCACGGCGGACCTGCCCGAAGACCTGGCATGAGCGGCGAAGGTCTATCGTGTGCCCATGCCGGTTCCCGAACTGATCCGAATCGTCTCCCGTGACTCGCCCATGGCCCTCGCCCAGGTCGAGCGGGTCCGCGCCGAGCTGGCCGTGCTGCACCCGGGCGTGCGCACCGAGGTCGTCCCGGTGAAGACCACCGGTGACAAGTGGCTCGGCGATCTGTCCCAGGTCGAGGGCAAGGGGGCGTTCACCAAGGAGGTCGACGCGGCGCTGCTGGCCGGGGAAGCCGATCTCGCGGTGCACTGCGTCAAGGACGTGCCCGCCGACCGGCCGCTGCCCGCCGGCACGGTGTTCGCGGCGTTCCTGAAGCGGGACGACATCCGGGACGCGCTGGTCCATCCGGGTGGTCTCACCCTGGACGAGCTGCCGGCCGGCACCCGGATCGGCACCTCCGCGGTGCGCCGGATCGCCCAACTGGCCGCCACGCATCCGCATCTGGAGTGCGTCCCGTTCCGTGGCAACGCCAACCGCCGGCTGGAGAAGCTCGCCGCCGGGGAGGCGGACGCGCTGCTGCTGGCGGTGTCCGGGCTGGAGCGGATCGGCAGGACCGACGTGATCACCGAGGTGCTGTCGGCGGAGACGATGATGCCGCCGATCGGTGCGGGCATCCTCGCCCTGCAGTGCCGCGAGGACGACACCGAGCTGATCGACGCGGTCAGCGGGCTCGGCGACGCCGCCACCCACCGGGAGGCGACGGCCGAGCGGATGTTCCTGCACGTGCTGCAGGGCCACTGCAACAGCCCGATCGCCGGCTACGCGCGCGTGGACCGCGGCGGGGAACTCTCCCTGCGGGCCTGTGTGTTCACACCGGACGGAAAGACCCGGCTGAACGCCCACGAGTGGGCGGGCCGGCTCGATCCGGCGACCCTCGGCACCTCGGTCGCGGTGGCGCTGCTCCGGCAGGGCGCCCGGGAGATCATCGACGGAATCCCGCACTGACCGCCCCCGCCCCGGGCACGAGGGGTTCTACCGGGCCGCGTCAGGCCGCGCCCGGCTCCGTCTGGTCCCGCAGGAAGGCGCTGACCTGGTGGGCCAGGCTGCACGGGGCGGTGCCGGCCGGGGCGGCCGCGGCGGTCGCCTCCTGGACGCCGGTACCGCCGGTCCACAGCCGGCGGTCGGCCCACTCCTCCTCCACCCGCAGCTGCACCTGGACGTCCACGTGCGTCAGGGCGGCCTCGGGTGCGGCGGCGTAGAGCACGGCGGTGGCGCGGCGCAGCGGGTAGACGTCGAAGCCCTCGATGAACTGGGAGTTGCGCCAGTCCATGAACGCGGCCTCGCCGTCCGGGCCGACGCGGACGTCGATCTGGCCGTCCTCCAGATGGATGCCGTAGTGCCGCGCACCGCGGTTCTCCACGGTCACCCGGACACTGAAGTACGTCAGCCCCACGGCGGCGTCGTCGCGTCCGCGCGGCGGCTCGGACGCCTCCAGGCGGTGGACGCGGACCCGCAGACCGGCATGCTCGTCGTACTCGTGCCAGTCCCCGACCACGTTCGGCTCGTACACAGTGCCCCTCTCGACCTTCGAGAGCTGCTGTCTATCTGTGTGCTGAGCACACTGTCAAATGAGCAGAATGCGCTGTGGCCAGCGGGTTCGCCCGCTTTGATCGGTGATCAAGCGCTGCCCAGGAAGAATCCGTTCGGCACCCCTTTCGGCGGGGTACGCGCGCGTGCCGCACATCACGTCCGCGGCCAAGATCAGCGGGCCAGCCGGCCGAGCAACGAGGAGGCGGCGGCGATCCCGAGCGCGGCGGCCACCGCCAGCACCGCGAAGTCGGCGCCGAGATGCGACGGCGTGCCGAGCAGCAGGCCGCGCAGCGCGTCGACTTGATAGCTCAGCGGGTTGGCCTTGCTGACGGCCTGGAGCCAGCCCGGCATCACCTTGACGGGGTAGAGGGCGTTGGAGGCGAAGAACAGCGGCATGGTGATCGCCTGCCCGAAGCCCATCAGCCGGTCGCGGCTGAGGACGATGCCGGCGATGGTCATCGACAGGCAGGAGAAGAACACGGAGGCGAGGACCACGGCGACGGCGACGCCGAGCAGTTTCAGCGGGTTCCAGGTCAGGGCGACGCCGAGCAGGGCGGCGATGACGATGACGACGACGGCCTGCACCAGCGACTTCACTCCGGCGGCGAACGCCTTGCCGGTGATCAGCGCCGAGCGCGGGGTCGGGGTGACGAGGAGCTTGTTCAGGATGCCCGCGTCCCGCTCCCAGATGATCTGGATGCCGTAGAAGATCGCGATGAACATCGCCGACTGGGCGATGATGCCGGGCGCCATGAAGTCGATGTACGGGATGCCGCCGGTGGGTATCGCCCGGATCCGGGTGAAGGTCTGGCCGAAGATCAGCAGCCACAGGGCGGGCTGGACGGCGCGTGTGTACAGCTCGGTGCGGTCGTGGCGCAGTTTCTGCAGTTCGACCGCGCACATGGCGACGACCCGGGCGGGCAGCAGCCGCCAGCCCGCGCGGGGCACGGGCGGGGTCAGCAGAAGATCCGTGCGGTCAGCCGACTCGGTGCGCGGTTCGGCGGGTGCTGCGGACATCGCGGAAACCTCCTCCGGACGTGTCGTCGAGGCCACTGCCGGCGACGTCGCGGAAGACGTCCTCCAGCGTGGGCAGGGTGTCGGTGCCCCGGCGTTCGGCGAGGCCCCGGCGCAGCTCGGCCGGGGTGCCGAGGGCGCGGATACGGCCGCGGTGCATCAGGCCGACCCGGTCGCAGTACTGATCGGCCTCGTCCATGTAGTGGGTGGTGACCAGGACGGTCATGCCGGTGGCGGCGCGGACGGCGTTGATGTGCTCCCACACGCCGGTGCGGGCGATCGGGTCCAGGCCGATGGTCGGCTCGTCGAGGATCAGCAGCCGGGGGGCGCTGACGAGGGCCTGCGCGAGTTCGAGCCGGCGGACCATACCGCCGGAGTAGGTGCCGGCGAGCCGGTCGGCGGCGTCGGCGAGGCCGACGGCGGTGAGGGCCTGGGCGACGCGGGCGGCCCGCTCGCGGCGGGGCACGTCGAAGACACGGGCGAACAGGGCGACGTTCTCCCGCCCGGTGAGCCCGCTGTCGGCGGACAGCTGCTGCGGGACGTAGCCGAGGAGCCGGCGGACCGCCATGCGTTCCTTCGCGGAGTCGTGGCCGAAGACCCGGACCAGGCCGGCGGGGACGGGCAGCAGGGTGGTGACGCAGCGGATGGCGGTGGTCTTGCCCGCGCCGTTGGGGCCGAGCAGTCCGAACACCTCGCCCTCGTGGACGGCCAGGTCGAGCGCGTCGACGGCCTTGGTGTCGCCGAACGCGTAGGAGAGACCGGTGCAGGTGACGGCCTCGGTCACCCCTTCGGCGGTCGTACCGGACAGGTCTGCGGTGCCGCTCTCGCTCGTCATGGTGCCCGGACCTCCGTCGTGATCCTCGGCCTGCGTCATGATTCCTCGGCCTCCTCGTGCAGGGTGACGGCCAGCTTGCGCAGCGCCGGAAGGGCCGCGCGGAGGGCCTCCCGGTCGGTCTCGTCGAGCCGGGAGACCTGCCGGGACACCAGCTCGGCCCGGCGGCGCTGCCAGTCGGCGAGCCTTTTCTCGGCGGCTCCGGTCAGCAGCAGACGCGCGGCCCGCCGGTCGGCCGGATCGGTCTCGCGGAGCAGATATCCGCCCCCGACCAGCTGGTTGACCAGGGTCGACACGGAGTTGCCCGCCAGGTGCAGCGCCTTGGCCGCGTCCGAGATGCGGATGCCGGGCCGGGACTCGACCAGCCGCAGCAGCTCCACCTCGGCACCGCGCAGCCGGGGCATGACGAGCTCGCCGCGCAAGCGGCGCCGGATCAGCCGCTGGATCCGTACCAGCGTGTCGGCCAGGTCCTCCGGGAAGGTCTCGTGCTCCACATTCGAAGATTACCTCTGTTACAGAGGTATTGCCGCAAAGGGGGAGTCAAGGCAGGAGCCAAAGGGGGAGTCGAAGCAAGGCCGAGGAGCGGAAACCGGCCCGCGCAGTGGACACTGGTGCCAGACCGGCGGCCGACCGGCCCCGAGAGCAGGACGCGACTGCCATGAACCACAAGACCCCCGTCGACGGTGGACCGCGCAAGCGCGACGTCGTGTCCACGCACTCCGTCTTCGGCGCCCCGTGCTGGGTGAGCCTGACCAGCCGCGACCTCGAGACCACCCAGGACTTCTACACGGCGGTCCTGGGCTGGCGCTGGCGCGGCGCCAAACTCGGCGAGCACTTCCGTATCGCGCTGGCGGACGGGGTGCCGGTGGCGGGTATCGCCGCCGTCGCCGCGATGTGGCAGATGGCGGTGGCCTGGACGCCGTACTTCGCCGTGCCGGACGCCGACGTGGCCGTGTCCCGGGTCCGCGAGCGCGGCGGCACGGCGGCCGTCGGACCGCTGTCCTTCGCCCCGGGCCGGGCCGCGCTGCTCGCCGACCGGGACGGGGCCACGTTCGGGATCTGGCAGGGCGAACTGGTGGGCAACTGGGAGGCGTGGCGGCGGGCGGCCCCCACCTTCATCCGGCTGCACACCCGCAACGCCTTCGATGCCGCGATGTTCTACGGCGAGGTCCTCGACTGGGCGTCCGGGCTGCCGGGCTGCTGCGAGGTGGAGTACGAGGGCGGCGAGGTGGTGCTGCGCAGTCAGGGCGACATCGTGGCCCGGATCGACTCCGGCGCGGCGGAGGCGGCTCCGGATCCGTCCGTACGGCCGCACTGGCAGATCCACTTCTTCGTCGCGGACGTCACCGGCTGCGCGCGAACGGCCGAGAAGCACGGCGGCAGTGTGCTGAGCGAGGCGGAGGACGAGGCGATTCTGCGGGATCCGGACGGGGCGCAGTTCACCGTGACGTCCCGCCGGGAGCGTTAACCGGCCACTCGCGACGGCCTCGTCAGCACGACCAGACTCCGCGCCTCCACCCGCATCCGCGTCCCCGCCTTGCGCTCCCGCTCGTCGGGGACGCCCTCCGGGTCGGCGGTGTCGATGAGGGTCGTCCAGCGTTCGGCGAAGGTGTGGTCGGGCAGGCGGAAGCCGACGGGTTCCCAGTAGCCGTTGATGAGCAGCAGGAAGGAGTCGTCGGTCATCCGGCGCCCGTAGGAGTCGCGTTCGGCGATGGCGTCGCCGTTGAGGAACACGGTCACCGAGTGCGCGTCGCCGCGCTGCCAGTCCCGGTCGGTCATCTCGCGCGCGTCGGGCCTGAGCCACATCAGATCGGGCAGCGGCTGGTCGGCGTTGGTCACGGTCTCGCCCCGGAAGAAACGGCTCCGGCGCAGCACCGGATGGGCGGCACGCAGGGCGATGAGGCGCCGGGTGAACGCCGTCAACGACCGCTGCTCGTCGGCCGGTTCCCAGTGCACCCAGGAGATCTCGTTGTCCTGGCAGTAGGCGTTGTTGTTGCCGCGCTGGGTGCGGCCGAGTTCGTCGCCGTGGCTGAGCATGGGGATGCCCTGCGAGAGCAGCAGCGTGGCCAGCAGATTGCGCTGCTGGCGGGCGCGCAGTTCGAGGACGGCCGGGTCGTCGGTGGCACCCTCCACCCCGCAGTTCCAGGACCGGTTGTGACTCTCGCCGTCCCGGTTGTCCTCGCCGTTGGCCACGTTGTGCTTGTCGTTGTACGACACGAGGTCGCGCAGGGTGAACCCGTCGTGCGCGGTGACGAAGTTGACGCTCGCGCGCGGCCGGCGCCGGCTGTGCTGGTACAGGTCGGAGGAGCCGGTCAGCCGGGAGGCGAACTCGCCGAGCGAACCGCGCTCGGCCCGCCAGAAGTCCCTCACGGCGTCCCGGTACTTGCCGTTCCACTCCGACCACAGCGGCGGGAAGTTGCCCACCTGGTAGCCGCCCTCGCCCACGTCCCACGGTTCGGCGATCAGCTTGACGCGGCTGATCACCGGGTCCTGCTGGATCAGGTCGAAGAACGCCGAGAGCCGGTCCACCTCGTGGAACTGCCGGGCCAGGGTGGCCGCGAGGTCGAAGCGGAAGCCGTCGACGTGCATCTCGGTGACCCAGTACCGCAGTGAGTCCATGATCAGCTGGAGCACGTGCGGGTGCCGCATCAGCAGGCTGTTGCCGGTGCCGGTGGTGTCGTAGTAGTGGGCCCAGTCGCCGTCGACCAGCCGGTAGTAGGAGGCGTTGTCGATGCCCCGGAAGGACAGGGTGGGGCCCCGTTCGTTGCCCTCGGCGGTGTGGTTGTAGACGACGTCGAGGATCACCTCGAGGCCGGCCGCGTGCAGCGCCTTCACCATGGCCTTGAACTCGTTGACCTGCTGCCCCCGGCTGCCGAAGGCGGCGTAGGCGTGGTGCGGGGCGAAGAAGCCGATGGTGTTGTAGCCCCAGTAGTTCGACAGGCCGCGGTCCTGCAGGACGCCGTCCTGCACGAACTGGTGGACCGGCATCAGCTCCACCGCTGTCACGCCGAGCGAGGTCAGGTGCTCGATGACCGCGGGGTGCGCGAGCCCCGCGTAGGTGCCGCGCAGGCGCTCGGGGACGTCGGGGTGGGTGCGGGTCAGGCCGCGCACATGGGCCTCGTAGATGACCGAGTCCGAGTACGGGGTCCGGGGCGGGCGGTCGTCGCCCCAGTCGAAGTACGGGTCGGTGACCACGCCCAGCATGGAGTGCCCGGCGCTGTCGGCGGGCGCCGGGCCGTCGGGGGCGCGCTCGTACAGCGAGGCGTGGTTGTCGATCTGGCCGTCCACGGCCATGGCGTAGGGGTCGAGCAGCAGCTTCGCCGGATTGCAGCGGTGGCCGAGGGAGGGCTGCCAGGGGCCGTGCACCCGGTAGCCGTAGCGCTGGCCGGGCGCGATGCCGGGCAGCCGGGCGTGCCAGACGAATCCGTCGACCTCGTGCAGCCGGACGCCGGTCTCGGTGCCCGCGTCGTCCAGCAGGATCAGGTCGACACGCTCGGCGACCTCGCTGAACAGCGCGAAGTTGGTGCTCTGTCCGTCGAAGGTGGCGCCCAACGGGTAGGGCTGCCCGCTCCACACGGGCAGCCCGTTCCGGGAGGTGCGGGACGTCACCGGCTGTCCTCCAGGGTGTCGTCCGGGGCACCCGCCTGGGCGGCCAGCATCGCGACCGGAAGCTCGCGCGGCACCTGGAGGTCCTCCATCAGGGTGGGCACGGGCGGAGTGGGCACCAGCGGGACCCGCTGGCCCGCGCGGGCGCGCTGCGAGAACCAGATGATCTTGGTCCCGCTGTCCGAGGCGCAGCAGCCCCAGCCGTCGCTCATGGCGGCGATGTCCGCCAGACAGGACCGCAGGTCCTGGTCGGGGCGCAGTTCGGGGTCGTCGTCGCCGAAGGCCGTGATGAGGTGCTGTCCGTTCCACCACAGCTCGATCGTCGTGCGCTTGTCGGAGGCGTGCTGGTGGATCGCCCGCAGCAGCAGTTCGGCGCCACGGCAGACGGGGTCCGCGAGGTTGTCGAGGTCCCAGTAGCGCAGATGGGCGGCCAGGATGCGGCTGACCTGTCCCACCCGTTCGGGGCTGACTTCCACGTCGATGCGGTAGTAGCAGGGCACTGCGGTCTTCATCGTCGCTTGCTCCTCACCGGCGAAGCTCTTGCTCCCCTCGCCTGTCCGGGAGGGACCCCGGACACCCAGCGTGAGCGCTGATTGCTTCTGAGTCACCTTTACGATGCGGCCACTACGCCATTCGTGCAACACGAGCACCCGACACCACTCATGGTTGAAGGTCCAACAAGACGCTGCGTCGTCGTGCGTGCACCATAAGTGAAAGCCTCGATCGCCGTAACGGTGCCGTGCCCTCCCGCGCCCGGACACCACCCGACCGTCGGGAACGCGCCCAGTCGAGAGCGTGGAAGGTGAAGACGGCGATGCTGCTGCCCGCCAAGGCCGAGGTGGCCCGGCAGTTGCGGCGTTACCGGGCGTGGGAACGAGTGATGCTCGCCTCGCCCCACGACCGCACGGTCCGCACGGCCTTCGAGGACTCGGGTTACACGCTGTGCGTGCTGATGGGCAAGCGCTGCGCCCGCGAAGCGGCGGACGCGGCCGAACGCTATCTGCGCACCAACCTGGTCACCTACCTGCGCGAGCAGAACGGGCGGCCGAAACGGCGCCGGTCGGCGAGAAGAGGGCCGCCACCGGAGCGGCGTTCCACGGCGTCAAGCCCCTGACCTGGCACCGTACAAGGCGTTCCCCACGGGACCGGCGCGAGCCGGCCCGTCTCGGATCGCGAAGCCGGGCCAGGTGCCCGGCTTCGCGCACGGCGGAGGTGAGATACATGCGCAGGACCCCGGCCATCGGCCGTGTACCGGTACGTGACGTCCGGCCGGCCGTGGAGTGCGGCAAGCGCCCGGCGAAGGCGGTGGCCGGGGAGACCTTCCAGGTCACGGCCACCGTGTTCCGCGAAGGGCACGACGCCGTGGGCGCCAATGTGGTCCTGCGCGATCCGAAGGGCCGCCGAGGCCCGTGGACGCCGATGCGTGAGCTGTCCCCCGGCAGCGACGTGTGGGGCGCGGAGATCACGCCGGAGGCGACGGGCCGCTGGACCTTCCGTGTGGAGGCCTGGTCGGACCCGCTGGCGACCTGGCGACACGCCGCCTCGGTCAAGATCCCGGCCGGCATCGACATCGGACTGGTCCTGGAGGAGGGCGCCGAGCTGTACGAGCGGGCGGCCGCCGGTGTACCGAAGGGCCCGGAGCGCGGCCTCGTCCTGGCCGCCGCGCGGGCCCTCGGTGACGACTCCCTGTCGGTGCACGAGCGCCTCGAGCCCGCCCTGTCCGCCGAGGTGGGTGCGCTTGTGGCCCG
>NZ_LGDV01000204.1 GCF_001280015.1 Streptomyces sp. MMG1121 | reverse complement strand
CGGCTGAGCGGGTGTTGCTCCAGGTCGCCGTAAAATCGGACTCACTGTGTCTGACTCCCTCAACACCCCCGACGCCCCCGCCCCCGCCCCCCACGCACCCGGTGTGCCCGTCCGGCACACCCGGGCCAAGGGAGAGCCGCGCTTTCCGGACGGGCCCAAGGCCGATCCCGCCGGGTCGCACTTCGAGCGGCGGATCCGGAGCTTCCAGCCGCGGCGCAGCCGGGTCACGTCCGGGCAGGCCGACGCGTTGCAGCGGCTGTGGCCCGTGTGGGGGCTGGACATCGACGGACAGCGGATCATCGACCTCGGCGAGCTGTTCGGGAACGACAGGCCCGTCGTGCTGGAGATCGGCTTCGGCATGGGCGAGGCCACCGCGCAGATGGCGGCCGCCGACCCGGAGACCAACATCCTCGCCGTCGACGTGCACACCCCGGGGCAGGGCAATCTGCTGGGCCTCGCCGACCACCACGGTCTGTCCAACGTCCGGGTGGGCAACGGCGACGCGATCATCCTGCTCAGGGAGATGCTCGCGCCCGACGCGCTCGACGGGCTGCGCGTGTACTTCCCGGACCCCTGGCCCAAGAAGCGGCACCACAAGCGCCGGCTCATCCAGCCCGAGTTCCTGACGCTCGCCGCCACCCGGCTGCGGCCCGGCGCGCTCGTGCACTGCGCGACCGACTGGGAGCCGTACGCCGAGCAGATGCTCGAGGTGCTCACCGCGCATCCCGACTTCGCGAACACGCAGGCGGACGGCGGTTTCGCGGCGCGCCCGGAGTTCCGGCCGCTGACCCGTTTCGAGGGGCAGGGACTGGACAAGGGACATGTGGTGAACGATCTGCTGTTCCGGCGCGTATCGCACCGGAGCGCGTAGCCGGCCCGGTCGTCAGGTCCGGTAATCCGCTCCAGCCCCTCGTCCCGCCACCGTTAGGGTCGATGCCGTGGCCACCAGTCCTGCGTATCCGACGTATCCGCCCAGCCCCGGCGGTGCTGTGCTCCGCCATCCGCACTGGTGGCAGCGCAGGTCGGTGCGGTACGGAGCGCTGATCACGCTGCTGGCCCTGTCCGGGCTGGTGATCCTCGCGCTGGTGCGCAAACAGACCGGTACCGAGGGGTTCCTCGTCGGGCTCGGGCTGGCCGTCCTGCCCGTGCCATGGCTCATAGCCGCCTTCCGATGGCTGGACCGGGTCGCGCCGGGACCCTGGCGGAACCTGATCTTCGCGTTCGCCTGGGGAGCCTGCGCGGCGGCGCTCATCGCCATCGTCGCCAACAGCTTCGCGACCAAGTGGATAGCCACCGCCACCGCCGATCCGGCCAGTGCCGACACCCTCGGCGCCACCGTGATAGCGCCGATCGTCGAGGAGTCCGCCAAGGCCGCGGCCGTACTGCTGGTCTTCCTCTTCCGCCGGCGTCACTTCACCGGGATCGTGGACGGAATGGTGATAGCCGGGATCACCGCCACCGGGTTCGCGTTCACCGAGAACATCCTCTACCTCGGTACGGCCTTCGGGGCCGACCAGCTCACCGGCGACCGCGGCATCGCCTCCGTCACCGCCGCCACCTTCTTCGTGCGCATCGTGATGTCGCCGTTCGCGCACCCCCTGTTCACCACCATGACCGGCCTCGGCTTCGGCATCGCCGCGCTCTCCGCCGAGCGGCACCGCGCGCGGCGGGTGCTGCTGCCGCTCTGCGGTCTGCTGCTCGCGATGAGCATGCACGCCTTCTGGAACGGCTCCTCCACCTTCGGCGAGTTCGGCTTCTTCGCCGTCTACGGCGGCTTCATGGTGCCCGTGTTCGGGCTGCTGACCTGGCTGGCCGTCTGGACGCGGCAGCGCGAGCTGCGGACCGTGCGCGAGGAGCTGCCGGCGTATGTACTGGCCGGGTGGCTGGGACCAGCCGAGCCGTTCGCGCTGGGGTCGATGCGGGCGCGGCGCGTGGCCCGGGACTACGCCCGCCACCACTGCGGCAAGGCGGCGGCGCGGGAGGTGGCGCACTACGAGGCGTACGCCACGGCGCTCGCGTTGCTGCGTCTGCGGGGGCGGCGCGGGAAGGCCGGGGCCGACTTCGCCGTACGGGAGCGGGAGCTGCTGGACGAGCTGTGGAAGCGCAAGGACGTCGCACGGCCCGCGCTGGAGTACGCGGCGCATGCGGCGTTGCCGGCCCGGCCGGTGTACACGGGGCCGGCGCCGTACGGATACGGGTATCCGGCAGCGCCCTACCCCGCTTACCACCCGTACCGGCCGTGACCGTCCGGTGGGTTATGCCGACGCCGCCGTGAGCTTCGCGATCTCCTCGTCCGTCAGCTTCAGGTCCGCCACCCCCAGCAGGTCCGGGAGCTGTTCGACCGTGCGGGCCGAGGCGATCGGGGCGGTGATCGTCGGCTGGGCCGCGAGCCAGGCGAGGGCGACGGTGGCGAGCGGGGCCTCATGAGCGGCGGCGATCTCGTCCAGGGCCGCGAGGACCTTCTGGCCGCGCTCGGAGTCCGCGTACTCCTGGGCCCGGCCGGCGCGGGCGCTGTCGACCTTCGTACCGGGGCGGTACTTGCCGGTCAGGAAGCCCGCGGCGAGGGAGAAGTACGGGACCGCGGACAGGCCCTCCTTGGCCGCCAGCTCCTGCAGCGGGCCCTCGTAGGTGTCCCGGGAGACGAGGTTGTAGTGGGGCTGGAGGGCGACGTAGCGGGCCAGGCCCTCGCGCTCGGAGAAGTCGAGCGAGGCCTTGAGGCGCTCGGGGGTGATGTTGGAGGCGGCGATGTGCCGGACCTTGCCCGCCTTCACCAGCTCGTCGAGGGCGCCGATGATCTCCTCGACCGGCACCTCGGGCTTGTCGAAGTGGGTGTAGTACAGGTCGATGTGGTCGGTGTCCAGGCGGCGCAGGGAGGCGTCGGCGGCGGCCTTGATGTTGGCGGCGGACAGGCCCTGGAACTGCGGGTGCTGGCTGACCTTGGTGGCGATGACGACGCTGTCGCGGTTGCCGCGGGCCTTGACCCACTTGCCGATGATCGTCTCGGACTCGCCGCCCTGGTTGCCCTCGATCCAGGCCGTGTAGGAGTCGGCGGTGTCGATGAAGTTGCCGCCTGCGGCCGCGTAGGCGTCGAGGACGGCGAAGGAGGTGTCCTCGTCGGCGGTCCAGCCGAAGACGTTGCCGCCGAGGGAGAGGGGGAAGACCTCGAGGTCGGAAGAGCCGAGTGTGCGCAGAGACGTCATGGTCGACATCAACGCCGACGGCGGATGATCTCATTCCGCCGTCGGCGCCGGATTCCCGCGAATGGCGGAATCAGGGGTTGAGGCCCTTGTCGCGCAGCCACGGCGCCGGGTCGATGCCGGTGGCCTGGCCGCCGGGGTGGACCTCCAGGTGCAGGTGCGGGCCGGTGACGTTGCCGGTGGCGCCGATGCGGCCGATGACGTCGCCGGTGGAGACCTTCTGGCCGACCGAGACGTTGATCGAGGACTGGTGGCAGAACCACAGCTCGGTGCCGTCGTCCAGGGTCAGGATGGTGCGGTAGCCGTAGGCGCCGGCCCAGCCCGCCTCGGTGATCGTGCCGCCGTGGACGGCCTTGATGAGGGTGCCGGTGGGGGCGGCGAAGTCGAGGCCGGTGTGGTAGCCGGAGGACCACATCGCACCGGGCTGACCGAAGGTGCCGGTGATCGTGTACGACACGACGGGCAGCGTGTACTGCTTGGCCAGCGCGGCCAGGCGCTTGGCCTCCTCCGCCTTCTTGGCGTCGGCCTCCGCCTTGTCCCTGGCGGCCGCGGCCTTGGCGGCGGCGTCCTTCTCCGCCTTGGCGGCCGCGTCGGCGGTCTGCTTCTCGCTGGCGGCGAGCGCGGCGGCGGTGGCCTTGCTGTCGGCCTTGCTCTGCTGCTGCTCGGCCTGGGCCATGATCCGGTTGCGCAGCGCCTCACCGGCGTCGCTCTTGCCGCTCTCGGAAACCACGCCGGCCTGGGAGAGCCCGGTGGCGGTGGACTTCGGAGCCTCGGCGGAGCCGCCCTCGAAGAGGTGGCTCACGGAGTCCGGCAGGGAGATGGAGACCGGCGGCTTGCCGGTGTGGGCGCTGGCCATGCCGCCCGCGCCGACCGCGGCCATGACGCCGACGCCGAGGACGGTGGAGCTGCGGGCGAAGCCGCCGCGCTGCTTGGCGACGCGGTGCCGGCCGCGGACCTGGGGGACGGAGTCCTCGGTGGGGTTCCACTCCTCCCAGGGGCCCTCCTCGGCGCGGTAGGAGTCGTAGCCGAAGGTCTCGGACTCGGTGGGCGCCGGTATGAACGGGGCTTCTGGGGCAGGCGGGTTGGACGCCACGCGGGCGTACTCCTTTCCTTCCGTCGCCTACCGGGTTAGCTGACGGGTTCGGAGCAGGAAGGTCTCCTACGCGCGTATACCGGGTGTGGACTCACTGAGTTCACTGCCGGCGTCCGCGTGATTCACCCCAAGGTGGTGGTTCCCCGGTTCCCTTGCGGGATTCGGCGCGTGCGCACGGAGCCGTCTCTTGTGACGGCTGGGACGACCGCGCTGCGTTATCGAACGTTAATAGACTTGCGAGTCACTTTCCAAGCCGTTCGGCTTGATCATTAACGTTTTTCGGCCAGGACTTACCTGCCAGAACAATGCCAAACCGGGCGAGTTGGCCGGCGCTCAGGAGTCTCGGTGTTTTTGATGGTGTCTCAGATGTTATGCGGACGGCGGTCGTCCGATCACCGTCGGTGAAGCCGATCACGGCCCCGCCGGGGGCGGCGGTGAAGAACGGGACGGCGGTGAATCCTCTCGGGGCGGGCAGGCCGCGCAGCACCCGCCGGGGCCCGCGAGGAAGCGGGTGTGCGTGCGGCCCTGAACATGGGGTACTCTGGAGTCACAACGACGCGGGGTGGAGCAGCTCGGTAGCTCGCTGGGCTCATAACCCAGAGGTCGCAGGTTCAAATCCTGTCCCCGCTACTGAAGGCTCAGGGCCGGAATCCAACGGATTCCGGCCCTGAGTGCTTTGCGCCCCGAAGGGCGCAGGCGCACTCAATCCACCAGATGCCGGTTGGGCGCCTTGGCCCGCTCCTCGTACTCCGGAAGTACGACCACCTCGACGCCCCCCTTCAGCAGAACCCCGGTCCCGTCGGCCGCCTCCACGAACGTGTCCGGCTCACGCCAAGCCGTCACCACTCTCCGCACCCCCGCCCGAAGGATCAGCTCGGCACAGGGCGCCGGCCGGGAAGCGCGCCGAGCGCAGGGCTCCAGGCTGCTGTAGACCGTGGCGGCGGCCAGCCGGGGGTCGGCCGGGTCGAGCTTGGCGAGGGCCGCCTCCTCCGCATGGACCACCGGGTCGCCCCCCTCGCGTGAGTGGCCGCGCGCCAGCTCCGTGCCGTCGGCCGCGACCACCACCGCGCCGACGCTGAACGCCGTCCCGGAGGGCGGGCACAGCGCGGCGAGCTCGCAGGCGGTGCGCAGCCAGTGCCGGTCGGCGGCGGTGGGGGCGGGGCCGATGCCGGGGGCCGTGGGCTCGTAGCGCATGAGGACGACGTCCTCGATACGGCGGGTCTCGGTGAGCCGGAGCCGGCCGCCCTGGTACGCCCCCGGGCCGAACAGGCGTGGTGCCGCCGGGTCGCCGACGAAGAGCGGGGCGAGGACCAGCTGGAGTTCGTCGGCGAGGCCCTGCTGGAGGAGCTGGGTGTGGACGGTTCCGCCGCCCTCCACCATCAGGCGCCGTACGCCGCGCACATCGTGCAGATGGGCGAGGAGCGCGCGCCAGTCGAGGTCGGGGCCGAGCGGTACGACGTCGGCGGTGTCGCCGAGCAGGCGGGTGGCGCGCTCGGCGCCCTCGTCGGTCGTGCAGACGAGCTTCTCGCCGCCGGTGTGCCACAACTTCGCGGCCGGGTCGAGGTCGCCGGAGGCGGTGACGGTCACCTTCAGCGGGTACTCGGGCCTGCCCGCCGCGATGCGGGCCGCGCGGCGCTCGGCCGAGTTGACCAGCAGCCGCGGGTTGTCGGCGCGGATCGTGCCGGCGCCGACGAGGATGGCGTCGGAGCCGGCCCGCACCTCATCGACCCGGTCGAAGTCGGCCGGGCCGGACAGCAGCAGGCGCTCGGGACCGGTGTCGTCCAGGTAGCCGTCGAGGGAGACGGCGGCGGACAGCAGCACGTACGGGTACGACATCGGCGCGCTCTCCCTGTGAGGTGGCACTCTTGGTTCAAGTTTGAAACAAACCTACACTGGCGGCATGACGACCCGCTGGCTCAGTCCCGAGGAGCAGCGCGCCTGGCGCGCGTACATGGCCGCGACCCACCTCCTGGAGGACGCGATGGACCGGCAGCTCCAGCAGGACGCCGGCATGCCCCACCTTTTCTACTCGGTGCTGGCCAACCTCTCCGAGGCGCCCGACCGACGGCTGCGCATGACCGATCTCGCCCAGACGGTGAAGATCACGCGCAGCAGGCTGACGTACGCGGTGACCCGGCTTGAGCGGGACGGGCTGGTGCGCCGGGAGGAGTGCCGCTGGGACAAGCGCAGCAGCCTCGCCGTGCTGACGGACGAGGGGATGGCCGTACTGGAGCGTACGGCGCCCGGGCATGTCGCGACCGTGCGCAGCACCCTCTTCGACCGGCTGACGCCCGCGCAGGTGGGGCAGCTGGAGGAGATCTTCACCGGGGTCGCGCGCGGGCTTCAGGACGAGGACACCGAGGCCGGGCCGGGGGACGTCCCCTGGCGACGCCGTGCGTCCTGTTCGTCCTCGTCGCCCTCGTCGCCCTCGTCGTCGCCGCCTCCGGCGTGCTCCTGAGTCACTCTGAAAACAATTGCTTGAACTTTTAAGCATGAGGTAGGGTCTGTCCGTCTCACTGCTTCAAAACTGAAGCAACAGCCCCGGAGGGACCCGCATGCCCGACACCCCCGCCGCCACGCCGCGCGCCCGCGTCCGGGTACCGCTGCGTTTCCACGACGGCTACAGCGTCGACGCCGACCTCGTCACCTTCCACGGCCTGGCCGACGGCCAGGAGCATGTCGCCGTCGTCCTCGGCGACCCCGGCCCCGTCCCGCTGGTGCGGCTGCACTCCGAGTGCCTCACCGGTGACGTCTTCGGCTCGGACCGCTGCGACTGCGGTCCCCAGCTGCGGGAGGCGGTCGAGCGCATCGCCGACCGGGGCGGCGTGCTGCTCTACCTCCGCCAGGAGGGCCGCGGCATCGGCCTCTACAACAAGCTCGACGCGTACGCCCTCCAGGACCAGGGCCTCGACACGTACGAGGCGAACGCCGCGCTCGGTCTGCCGGAGGACGCCCGCGACTACACGGCCGCCGCGCAGATGCTCGCCGCCCTCGGCATCGGGGAGCTGGACCTGCTGTCCAACAACCCCGACAAGGCCGAGCAGTTGCGCGCACTGGGCGTCGTCGTACGGGACCGGGTGCCGACCGGCGTCTTCACCACCGCCCACAACGTCCGCTACCTGCGCGCGAAGGTCCTCCAGACCCAGCACACGCTGCCGCTGGCCGAGTTGACGGACCTCGCGGAGCGCAGCGCGGGCTGACCTCATGGCCGACGGCGGCCGGGCAGCCGGAGGGCCGGCAGGGCGGAGAGGGCCAGAAGGACCGCCGCCACCGCGTAGGTGAGGCGGAAGCCGGCCGGGTGCTGGCCCGCCGCGCCCAGGACCACCGAGAGCACCGCCGTGCCCACCGAGGCCCCGAGCTGGGAGTTGATGCTGAGCGCGGTGCTCGCCGAGGCCATCCGGTCGGCGGGCAGCTGCCGGGTCGCGGTCGTCATCGTCGGCATCAGCACCATGCCGACACCGGCCCCCAGCAGCATGGCCGAGGTCACCATCCGCCAGGGCGCGACCCCGGGCACGCCCGCCTGCCAGGCCAGCGACACCATGCCGAGAGCGGCCAGGGCGATACCGGCCGGGATCAGCCGGCGCGGTGACGCCTTGTCGATCCAGCGCGCCGCGCACTGCATCGCCGTACCGACGACGAGCCCGCTCGGGGCGCCCAGCAGACCGGCCGCCGTCGCGCTCAGGCCCCGCTCCTGCTGCCAGTACAGCGGGCCGAGCAGCATCGAGCCGAAGTAACCGCAGGTGAACAGGGCGATCGTGGCGATGCCGGCGGCGAAGGTACGGTCGCGCAGGAGCCGTAGGTCCAGCAGCGGTTCCCTGACCGTCAGCGCCCGGCGGACGAAGGCGGCCGTCAGGACCGCACCGGCGAGGGTGGGCAGGAGGGCGCCGGGTGCCGTGAAGTCGCTTCGCTCGCCGCCCCGGGCCAGGCCGTAGAGCAGCAGGGCGAGGCCGGGAGAGAGCATCAGCAGGCCGGGGACGTCCAGGCGTTGCCGTCGGGCGGTGCCGCGCCCCCGCGCCTCGGGCTCGTCGCGGGGCAGCAGCCGTACCGCGAGTGCCAGGGCGAGCAGGCCCACCGGCAGGTTCACCAGGAAGATCCAGTGCCAGGAGGCGGTGTCGACCAGCCAGCCGCCCAGCACCGGGCCGGCGACCGGCCCGACCAGGAGGGGCAGGCCGCCCACGGCCATCGCGCGGCCGAGCCGGTCGCGGTCGGCGACCCGCATCACCAGCGTCATCCCGACGGGCTGGAGCAGCCCGCCGCCCAGCCCCTGAACCGCGCGGAAGGCGATGAGGCTGCCCGCGTCCCAGGCGCAGGCGGCGAGCAGGGAGCCGAGCGTGAACAGGACGAGCGCGGTCGCATAGGTACGGCGGGCGCCGATCCGGCCCATCGCCCAGGCGGCGACCGGGATGACGGCGGCGAGCGCGAGCGTGTAGGCGGTGGCGGTCCACTGGATGGTCGCCAGCGGGGCGCGGAAGGACTCCGACAGCGAGCGCATCGCGACGTTGACGATCGTCATGTCGAGCACGGCCATCACCGAGCCGATGACGGTGACGGTCAGGGTGCGCCGCAGGACGGTCGCGGTGGCCGTGACGGTGGCAGTGGCCGGGTCCGGCAGCACCGCCGACGGCGCGGGCGTGGCGGACAAGGTGGGGGTGGTGGGGGTGGCCTCGACGGGCCGGGGGCCGTTCATCGCCGTCCCCGCCCTCAGCCCGCGTAGGGACGCTCGGCGCGCGCGGTCCGCAACACCCGTCCCCACCAGGCCAGTTGACCGAGCATGCCCTTGGCGGCGCCGGCGCAGACGTCGGCATCGCGCGGGGTGCCGTCCTCGGCGAGGCCGGACCAGGGCCCGTGCAGGCTGACCGAGTCGCGCACCGTCGTCGCGTGCAGCTCGGCGAAGACCAGGCGGAGCTGCTCGACCGCGCGCAGCCCGCCGCCGAGACCGCCGTACGACACGAAGCCGACCGGCTTGGCCTGCCACTGCGTGTAGTGCCAGTCGATGAAGTTCTTCAGGGACGCCGGGAAGCTGTGATTGTACTCGGGCGTGACGACGACGAACGCGTCTGCGGCGGCGAGCCGGGGCGAGATGTCGCCCAGCACGGCCGCGGTCTCGGGGCTGGGCGTGCCGCCGTAGCCGGGCAGCACGAGCGGCAGGTCCGCCTCGGCGAGGTCGATGACGTCGAGGTCGAGGCCGGGGTCGGCGGCGGCCTCGCCGAGGAACCAGTCGGCGACGGCACGGCCCTGCCGCCCTTCCCGGACGCTGCCGACGACGACGGCGAGGCGCAGCGGTGTTGCGGTGTCGTGCGTGGACATGGGCGTCCCCCTGTTCGTGGTGGCCGGCCACTCGTTGCGGCCGACTGCTCAGCAAGGTACAACGGTCGTTGTAAAAATTACAACGGCCGTTGTAGTTCGAGTAGAGTGGCCCGACAGAAGGAGGTGGCCGGTGAGCGAGACGAACGAGTCCCGGCGGGACCAGGCACGGCGCGAGGTCTCACCGCGCAAGCTGGAGAAGCAGATCGCCATCGCGAGCGCGGCCTGCACGGTCTTCGGCCGCGAGGGCTACGCGCGCGCCTCGGTCGACGCGCTCGCCGCCGAGGCCGGCGTCTCCACGCGCACGCTCTACAACCACTTCCCCGGCGGCAAGGCGCAGCTCTTCCAGACGGTGGTGACCTGGTCGTCCAGCGAGGTGCGTGACGCCCAACTGGCCCGACTGCGCGCGGTGTTGGACCCGGAGCGCCCTCCGCGCCCCGACGACCTGGAACGCGACCTGGTCGCCCTGGCCCGCGCGTTCGTCGGCCTGCTCGCCGACTACCCCAACCACTTCGCCCTCGTACGGCACATCCACGCCGAGGCCGACCACGTACCACCGGAGGTCCTCACGGCCTGGCACGAGGCGGGCCCGGCGCCCGTCGGCCGGGCCGTGGCCGAGGCGATGACCCACCTCACAGACGCCGGCCTGCTCGACCCGCACAGCGACCCGGCCATGACCGCCGCCCACTTCACGGCCCTGACCTCGCTCACGATCGTGCAGTCCACCCACTACGGCGTCCTGCCGCTGCCGGCGGCCGAGACGGACCGGGTGGTCAGGGCCGGGGTCGCGGCGTTCCTGCGGGCCTACGGACGCGCGGAGGCCGGTCCCGCCGGTTGAACACCGGCTCGGCGAACGGCCCGGCCCACCGCGGCGGGGCTCACCTACGAGGGCTCCGGTTCCGAGCACGGCACCACAGACGTGCGACGACCGGCACATGGTGGTACGGCCAAGGGGGCGAGGGCGATGGCGGGGCAGCAGCCGGAGCCACGGTCGCAGTCCGGCGTGACCCCGCCCCCCATCCCGCACAACTCCATACGCAGTACTCTCCCCGAAGTGGTTTGCCAGGAAGTACCCCCACACGGGAGCCGGAGTCCATGGTGAGACGCAACGACCAGCGGCGGGCCGTGCTCGTCGACGCCGCGATCGAGGTGCTGGCCCGGGAAGGGGCACGCGGGCTGACGTTCCGGGCGGTGGATGCCGAGGCCGCCGTACCCACCGGCACGGCCTCCAACTACTTCACCGGCCGCGACGACCTGCTCACCCAGGCCGGCGCCCGCGTCTACGAACGGCTCCAGCCCGACGAGGCCACGATCGCCCGCCAGCGCACGGCCGGCCGCGACCGGGAGACGTACGCGGAGCTGATGCGCGAACTCGTCGGCCGGATCGCCTCCTTCCGCACCGGCTACCTCGCGCTGCTGGAACTCCGTCTGGAGGCCACTCGCCGCCCCGGACTGCGCGCGGTGCTCACCGAGCGGGTCCGCACCGACCTCGCCGCCAACCTCGCCTACCACGAGTCCTCCGGCCTGCCCGGCGACGCCACGGCCGTCAAACTGCTCTACCTCGCCCTGAATTGGCTGATCGTCGAACAGCTCACCCTGCCGGACGTCCTTACGGAGGCGGAACGGGACGAGCTGGTGACGGCCGCGGTCGAACGGCTCGTACCGGAACCGTGAGCGGACGCCCGCGATTGCCGGTGGAGGACAGCCCGGGTCACCGCGGCCACAGGGTGCCCCGGGCCCGAAAACGGAGCAGGTCAGAGGGAATGTCCCCCAACCACCGTCCGTAGGCCCTGTGGGACTCGAACCCACAACCAATGGATGAAAAGTCCCGGCGGTTTCCTGATCGACGCTCCTGCTTGCTCCACCACGGTCCGGTTTTGCCTGGTCAGGGAGGTTTTCCCTGACACCAGGTCCAGCGATGGACGGTCTCTGCCACGCCGTCCGCTCACGCATCGCTCACGCATGGCGGGCGGCTGACCTGCGGTTCCGCGCGGATTTCGGACCGGCAGCACGGTCGACGCGCGACCCGCTCGGCGACGGTGCGTTCCTTCGACTCGTCGCGTACCTACGGCAGAGGGCACAGGATGGCCAGCGCCCTCTGTCCACCCACAACTTCCCAGCTCAGCCCGTCCCCGCGGAAGAGCTACACCTATGACCGTCGACCGTCACGCAGCCCCACCCACCGCCAACCTTGCCGAACCGTCCGTGGCTACAGGCCGGACTCGCCGTCCCTGGCAACGGCGGTCACGCTACTGCCGCTTCCCTGGTTCGAGGCTCGATTTGCGGGCGGGACAGCGTGCGGATGTCGCCCAGCACGAGTGGGATGACGGCCACGGCGAGGATCCCGGTTGCGCTGAGGGCCAGTGCGGCGTTCAGCCCCACCACTTGTACGGCCGGGCCGGCAAGGACGTATCCGAGTGGTACCAGCGCCAAGGGGCCCACGTTCGAGAAGGACAGGACGCGGCTGAGCTGTTCCACGGGGATGCGTTCTTGCATCAGGCCGGTCCAGGTCACCATGGCCGTGTCCACCCCGGCGCCCGCGATCAGCATGGCCAGGGACAGGACCGCAAGGCGTCCGTGCGTGGCCATCACTGCCATCGGAAGCGCCATCGTCGCCATGCATCCGCAGATGAGCGGACCGGCGCAGCGGGGGCGCCATGCCATGGCCACCGCCGATCCGACGGCCAGCCCCACTGCGAGTGCTGTGACCGCCAGGCCCCAGGGCTGCGGGCCGCCCAGTTCCTCGGTCGCGTAGACCGGTCCCATCACCTGGACGCCGGCCAACCACAGCATCAGTGCGATGGCGTTCTGCAGGACCATCACCCACATCCATCGTTGGCTCCGGAAGACCCGCCAGCCTTCGGCCACATCTTTGACGGCCTTGGTATGTCCGGTGCTTTCTTTCCGCAGTAGGGGAACACCCACACGGGAGAGCAGCAGCGCCGCGCAGAAGAAACTCAACGCGTCGCAGGCGATGGCCCAGCCGGGCCCGGCAAAAGCGACCACGATACCGCCCACCGCGCGGCCCGCCATCTTCGAGGCGTTCTGCGGAAACCTGAGCATGGCATTGGCCTGTTGTAGCAGTTCGGGACCGACGATCTGCGGGACGACGCTCTGCTGCGCCGGGACGAAGAAGCCATTGGCAGCTCCGGTCACGAGCGCCAGCAGAATCAGGTGCCATACCTGGGCGGTCCCGCTGAGAAGGAGAACGGCCGCCGCCGATTGCGACAGTCCGGAAGTGAGATGCGCGCCCACCATGACGCGCTCCGTGGAGGTCCGGTAGGCCATCGCCCCTCCGACCACCGCCAGCAGCGGCTGCGGAATCATGCGCGCCGCGAGCACCAGACCGAGGTCGGCGGGGCCCCCACCAGCAGCGAATACCGCGAAGGCAAGGGCTACGACGGAGATGTCGGAACCCAGTTGCGACATCACCTGACCCATCCAGTACATCCGGTACGGCCGGTTTCGCAGCAGAGCGGTCACCACCCGCGGATAGCCTGGGCCCACTCCACCCTGGCTTTCCCCGCCTTTGGCTCCGAACATCGTCACGGTCAACAGCCTCCGCTTTCCCCGGTCACACCACACGGCGAACGTCATACCGAACAGGACCAGCCGGCCCCCCCTCGCCCATGCGCTTCGGTGTCAGTGTGCCGAGAGCAATGTCGTGAGCACGCAGGCAATGTGCGCAAGCGGGGCCGGCCGAGTCATCTCCAGGTGAGAGCACTCCACGGGATATTCAGTGACCGGACCCGTCACGAACGGTTGCCAGTTCTTCGCGCAGCGGCCCTTCGCTTCGCCCTGCGTTGCGGAAAAATAGGCCATGGGCCCGTTGAACCGTTCGGCTGGGATGTACCGGCGGGACAGCGTGTAATGTCGCCGATGTGCCTCAAACATGCGATGGAAGGTGTTCTGTCCCAGAAGCCCGTAGGGACTCCCCGCAGCAGCCAGTTCGCCCCTGAGGGCATCGAGGTCCAGCTCTTCCACCTCCGACGGTTGGTCAGTGTCGCCGGGAGATTCGGCATCGTCGTCGAGTTCGCCGAGCATCACCAGGAAATACCGTCTGATGGCGTTTTCCAGGACGAATCCATCGGATTCGCCGTCTGCGGGGACCTCCCGCAGGTCCGGCGGCGGTGCGCTGTCGAGCAGGGCGAGGAGCGGTACGCTCTCTCCGGCCTGCTGAAGCTGCACCGCTGCTTCGAACGCGACCCGCCCGCCGAACGACCAGCCCAGGACGTGGTACGGGCCGTGCAACTGCACCTTCCTGATCTGCTGAACGTAGTCGGCCGCCATCGCCTCGACCGATCCGGGCAGCGCACCTGCACTCAGGGCCCTCGATTGCAGGCCGTAGACCGGCCGGTCCCGCAAGTGGCGGAGCAGACCGGCATAGCCCCAGCTCAGACCAGAAGCGGGATGGACACAGAACAGGGCCGGTCTCGACCCGAGGCGCCGAAGCGGCAGTACGACATCGAGGGCGGCGCCGGCGTCAGCCAGCACCTCGCATCGGCCTGCCAGCGCGGCGACGGTGGGGTAGTCATAGAACATGCTGATCGAGACGTCCGCGCCGAGTGTGGCGCGGATAGCGGCAGTGAGCTCCAGCGCCACGCATGAGTCCCCACCGAGTTCGAAGAAATCATCCTCGATACCGACCCGGTCCCGCTCCAGTGCCTCGGCGAACAGGGAGCACAGGGTGTGCTCCTGGGGGGTGCGAGGGCTCCGGAACGAGCCGCTGCCCGACCCGTGTTCGCGCGCTTCCACGGTCATCGCGCCGACTCGGCGGGAATCCGGTCGGCACTGCCCGACGCGACGGAATCGGGGGCGAACCGCAGGACGCCCTTCAGCAGACAGCGCTCGCCGAAGAACGAGTTACGGCCGTGGAGGACATGGCGATTGTGCATGAACACGGCTTCTCCTCGCTTCAGCAGAACGGGTTCCGCCAGCCCACCGTCGACAATCTTCTGCTCGCAGAAGTCCGCGAAGCGACGTGCCATTTCTACAACTTCGGGCGGATTCTCCGCGGAGACGCGAGTGCTGCTCCAGTTGAAGGAAGGGACTCCATCCTCGTAGAAGAGAATCGTGGAGATACGTCGCTTCTCGCCCTTCTCGAAAAGCACCTCCGTCTCCAGGAGCTGATGGAACAGCTCGGGGTCGAAGGCCGCAAGATAGTTGTATACGTCGACCCCGTCGGCGACTACTGTCGCGCCGCCGAACTGTGCCTGCTGCACACAGTAGAAGAAGAAGATGTCGAAATCGACGTCGGTATACGCTCCGTCGATGTGCAGGGGCATCCGAGTGTTGCCGTAGCGGTACAGGGACTGGTCGATGGCGGCGGGGTCGTATCGGATGTCCAGCCAGCCATCGGATTCCAGAGAAGCTGTTTCCGCGTCCTCGTTCTTGAAGTGGAAGTCACCTAGACGGGAGGCCAGTCCGTGGTAGAGGTTACCGTGGTCCAATTCATCGGGAACTCCGGAAATCCTGACCACTTTGGTGCGGCTCAGCGCCGAGGCCACGTCCTCGACAAATCGTTCCTCACTGCGGTACGGCACCGTGGTCTGGAAGTCGGTGAACGTCTGCATGGACTGGTCCGTTCTCATGATGTGCCCCGCACCCAACGCCTCGGGCGGGAACCGTCGGTGATCTGGATCCGGTGGATTTCGCGGCGCTGCCCCGGGTAATCGTTGAGCGCCTTGTGCTGGACACAGCGGTTGTCCAGGACCACCACGGTTCCTCGAGCCCAACGGATCCGGGCGGTGAATTCATCTTTCACGATATGACCCGCCAGGGAGTCGATCAGTGCCTGCGCCTGGACGTGCGGGAGGCCGGCCAGCCCCGACATGTGGCAGGCACTGACGTAGAGCGTGGGCAGTCCGGTTTCCGGGTGAGCACGGACGAGGGGGTGCCGGTATTCCTGATCGGCTCGTACCGTGTCTGCAATCCGTGCCACATCTCCCAGGTGTAGTTCGGGTGCGGCACTGCCGTGCACCTTGGTCGCCGTGAATACCCCGTCCAGATCGTGGATCCGGTTCTTCATCTCCTGTGTGAGTGCCTCGTATGCGGCGCTCATATCGGCCACCATGGTGTCGCCGCCGCTCTCGGGGATGTCGATCCCCATGAGCACCGTGTGCGACGGCGGAATCTCGTGATACGGGGAGTCGGTGTGCCAGACGCCGCCGAAGTTCCCCTTGCTGGTCGGCTCCTTGATGATGCGCAGGATTTCCGGGAGGCCCGCCATCGGTTCGCCGAACGGGTAGGGAGCGACCGTTCCGAAGCGTCGTGCGAAACCGAGGAATTCCGCGGGCGAAAGATGTTCTTGCCCTCTGACACACAGCACGTGCCTGTCGCGCAGCATCTCGGCGAGAGCGGCAAAGGTGGCATCGTCAAGGGCGGAGAGGTCCGCCCCCGTGACCTCCGCACCGAACCTGCCGTTCATGGCGTTCACGCGAAGGGCCGCCAAAGACACTACGGCCCCGGGCCCGGACTCAGATCCGGACTTCACAGGATCAGCCGATGCCGCCGAAGCCGAGGTACCCGTACGCATCCCGGAAGTCATGGCGCGCCGCCCGCCGACACCGCGGCTCCGCTCACTTCGATGCCGCGGTCACCATCCGTCGATCCGGGTGCGATCGTGCGGGCCCAGTCGAGGGCGACACCGCACTGCCGCGGCTTGGGCCGCTCCGCTGCGGACAGCACTTCTGCATGCAGGGGCACGGATTCGTGCCAGAGCGAGGCGAGGAACTCAGAGTCGTTCCGCGACAGATAGGGGCTCTGCAGTCCTTCGTACCCGGGCGGTACGCAGGTCAGGGTCGGCACCCGGAGGTCATAGAGCCGACCGCTCCACAGGTCCTTGGTGTCCGCCGTAGGACGGCACGCACGGTGGTCGATCGCGTCGAGTACCGGAGAGCCCGGAACGAAGCGCAGGCTGTTCTCCCCCGTCGGGAAATCCCGGCGGCCGAAGTAGGCCACGATGCGGTCCTGCCTTCGGACCAGCGACTTGTCGCGGAACGCGGCCGTCATGATCGTCGGTACCGCCACTCCACCCGCGTCGCGATATTGCTCAACTGCTGTCATTCTCATCTGCAGTTGCGGTTTGCTGTCGAAGGCGCTGACAGAGACGCGCAACTCCGCGCGGAGCTCGGCCAGGCGGACGGCGACCTCGTCGGGCAATGCCCGGAACACTTTGGTGATAAATACCGTGTGATGGCCCGATTCCCGAATGAGTTCGGTCAGCCGTACGGCCTTCGGCCAGTCCCACGAGGCATCGCTGTTCCAGCCGTTACGGAGGTAGCCCTGGGTGGCCGGGATCGCCGCCAGGTCGGTGCGGAGCACCTCCTCGTCCAGCACATTGGGGACCCGGGTGCCGAAGTCGTAGCCGGACTCGAAAGCTCCCTTGGCAGCGAAGCAGCTGCCGTAGCAGACCTGCGTTGCCGGCAGGCAGCCCAGCATCAGGTCGGTGGTGAGCGAATCGAAGGGCAGTCCGCCGGCACGCCCTGCTCGGATGAGGCTCCCCTCCGGGACCTTCAGCGAAGCGCCCTTGCCATAGGGCTGGTACGCACCGGCCGCCAGCCGCCGCAGCCGCTTCGCCGCCTCGTCACTGCCGTCGGCGAGCTCTGCCAGTTCCCTCGCGACCGTCGCGGCACGCGCGGCCGTCATGCGTCGCTCCCGGCGCCGGCGACCGACGGCGTGCCGACGAACGTCCGGCGTGCCCGCTTGAGTTCACGGTGAACACTGCGCAGCTGGCCGCAGCCGCCGCCCACGTCCACGCCCGCGCTCACGCAGATGCTCACATCGAATCCGGCGGCGTCCAAGCCATCACGGAAGTGCTCGTACCGGGCCGGCGGCGACGGAATCAGACCCGCGTCCGGCACCTCGTTCCACGACTTGAGCTTGACCGAGAACACGTCGCGGTCCAGCAGCTTCACCAGCCTGTCCAGATCGGCGTCGGAGTCGTTGACACCGTCGAAGAGCAGGTAGTTCACGATCACCGGAACCCCGGAGCTCAGCCGGTACTCCCGGGCGGCGGCCAGCACGTCTTCCAGCGGATACGTTCTGTTCGTGGGGATCAGCCGGGTTCGTACCTCGTTGGTCGTCGCGTGCAGGGAGACGCTCAGCAGGCTGATCGGCATGCTGGGCAGTCGGCGCATCTGGGGGACGATGCCGGAGGTCGTCACCGTCACCTGCTCGGTGAGCCCGTCCGCGAGCAGCCGCGTGGCCGCGTCCCGCAGGTTGTCGAAGTTGAGCAGCGGCTCGCCCATTCCGGCCACGACGACCTTGGTGAACCTGCCGCCCGGGATCCCGTCGGGCAGGTCGGCGGCGGTCAGCGCCACCTGGTCGTAGATCTCCTGGCTGGTGAGATCGCCGAGATTGCGCTGCTTACCGGTCTCGCAGAACACGCATCCGACGTTGCAGCCGGCCTCCGTGGAGATACAGGTGTGCGGCTCGTCGCCGAGCTTGTAGTAGATGCTTTCCACCGTGCTCCCGGAACTGGGAACACTCCACAGATACTTGATGCTGCCGTCGGTCGAGGTTTTCTTTTCGGCAATCTTCATGCGCTGTCAGGCTCCTCAGTTCTCCGTCACCGCGGCCGTCCGCCGCCGTGCCTCACACGCCTCGCTATGCCGGAGATGCCACTCCCACGACTTCACCCTCCGGCACCGCGAAATACTCCGAAGGGGCGAAGATCTTCGTCCCCTTGAGCCAGCGCACCCCCTCGAAAAGCTCCCGCCGGTGGAGAACCTGCGCGTTGTCGTAGACGACGAAGTCACCCATGCGCCATTCATGGCTGTAAATGTTCTGGTCGCTCAGGCAGTGCCGGAGCAGCTGATCCTTCAATGCGCTGCCTTCTTCATCGGATACGCCGAGGAACCGCTCGGTGTTCTCGCTGGCATAGACGAACTCGCCGTTCCCTTGGGGAGAGGTGAGAAGTACCGGATGCGAGACCTCGACGTGTTCCACGTTGTCGTGTGTGGGCGCCGGTCGCCGGGTCGACCACAAGGGGCGGATGCGTTCGACGAGTTCGGCCGGGAGCGAGAGCTGGTCCACGGCCGTCGTGGCAAAGCTCGTCGCCCCGCCGCGCGTCGGCGGGACCAGGCAGTACAGCGAGGCCAGAGTGGCCGGATCGCAGCGGAATTCCTGGTCTGAGTGCCAGTAGTCGGTGTGGTTGTCGGCGACACCGATCGGCTTCCCCGACGCGTCCTGAAACCCGGTGAGGTAACTGACGAAGCGGGTGGACGGTGCATGCGACCACGTGCGCGCAGGCTCCTCCAGTCGCCCGTCGCCGAGTTGTCTGCTCACCCGTTCCAGCGCGTCATCGTCCAGTACTTGGTCACGGAACACCAGGACGCCGCACCCAGCCAATGTGGTGCGGATTTCCTTAATGGCTTGGACATCGAGAGTGCGCACGTCGAATCCGGTAACCTCAAGACCGAATCGAGGGTGAAGACTGTTCGATTCCATGATCATATCCTTCGCTTTGACAGACGTCATGACGGGTGACGATCACTATTCGCCTGCACGGAACTCAAACTGTTGACATTCAAACGGCACCGTTCGGGCAGAATCAACCGTAATGCCTGACCGCCATCCCCAAGGGCATATGCAGCAGCAGTCTCCGCCTATGGAGCAATCGAAGCTCGCCAAATTCGCCCATGTGATTGCGCCGTACCAAGCGGACGATGATGGAGAACCTGGGTGCCGAGAAGGTGTCATGCGCGGCCTGACCGAGCAGTGGGAGGCGGCGCTCGACGCGCGACCGGCAATGAGGCCCGCACACGTCGTCCTACCAGGGAAGGCCGGCGTCGGCGTGATGCCCCTACAGCCGGGAGTCTTGCGCCAGTACTGTGGCTTGCTCACTCGGTGGGGATACGGGACCTCGGGGGCTTGCCCAGTGGCCGTGATGCTCGACAAGTCGGAGAGCTGGATGTCCCAGGTCGAGCGGGACGTGATCCCGGTCAACAGCCTGGGGACCCTGCGCCACCTCTGCGATGTCCTGGACATCCCACTGTCTGAACTCCTCGGCGCCGCACCACCACCCGGGCAACCGCCGGTATCGGCTCACCGCCGGTCCGCCTCCACTAGGGTTGTCCGCGATCTCGCTCCGGAGGAGGGCGACGACCCCGTGCGACGCCGTGAACTTCTGGCCGCTGCGGCGGTGGTCTTCACCTCTCCCCTGGCCGGCGCCACACCAGCCGCGGCCGCACGCTCGCACCGCTCGAAGATCTCCTGCTCTACGGCACCCCACTGTGCCCAAGGACAGTGATGTGTCACCGGCCGGCGTAGCTGCCGCGGTGAAGACGTCCCGTCGGAACTTCCGGGCTGCCCGCTACGACGCACTGGCCCGAACCCTGCCTGGTCAGATCGCGCAGGCCAAAGCCCTGGAACCGGTGGAGCTGTCGGCCACGGCGGTCGCCTGGTGGAGATGTTCGACGCGATCGCCGACGAGAGCGAAGTGATCGCGGCCGAGCACGAAGCTCGCCGCGAGCAGATCGCCCGCTGCAAGCCCAGCAAGGCCCACCGCCCCGTAGGAGCCGAGCGGAAGCTGCTCGCGGCCGAACGGGCCAAGCTGGCGGAGATGAAGCCGTTCCGGAAGATCACCGGTCCGGCCACCCGGCAGGCGATCCACCGCACCCTGCGTACGGCGTTGAACTCCGCCATCGCCCAGCAGCTGATCATCCTCAACCCGGTCTCCCACGTCGAGTTGGAGTCCGGCAAGCGCCCCAAGCCCCTCCTCTGGACCGAGGAGCGGGTCCGGCGCTGGCGCGAGACGGGCGAGATCCCCGGCCCGGTCATGGTGTGGACCCCCCGGCAGTTCGGCGTCTTCCTCGACGCCGCCGAAGGCGACCGGCTCTACGCGATCTACCACCTCATGGGCTCCCGCGGCCTCCGTCGCGGCGAGGCGGTCGGCCAGGACTGGCACGAGATCGACCTCGGCGCTGGCCTCATCACTCCGGCCAAGGAGATCGTGGTCGACGGCTGGGACCTCTACGAGTCCGAGCCGAAGACGGACGGCAGCGCGAACACGAACGCGCTCGACAGCATGAACATCGCCGTCCTGCGCGACCACAAGACCCGCCAGGACAAGGAGCGTGCGGACTGGGGCGGCGCCTGGAAGGACACGGGCAAGGTCTTCACGAAGGAGGACGGCTCCTGGCTCCACCCCGAGACGGTCTCGGAGACCTTCCGCCGCATCCTCGCCACGACCGACCTACCGCCCATCACCCTGCGGGACCTGCGCCACGTGGTCGCGACGCTCACGCACGGAGGGGGCGGCGACATCCACACGGTGAAGGAGACGCTCCGGCACTCCACCATCACGCTGACGTCGGACACGTACACGAGTCTGCTCCCCGAGCTGGACCGTGAAATCGCCGAGAAGGCAGCGAAGCTGATCCCCCGGTCGCGTCCGGCAGCTGCCGAATCGTCCGCCCCGGCGGCAGCCGATCCGCAGGCCACAGGTACATCCGCTCACGCATCGCTCACGCACGGGCCCGAAAACGACTCAGCGCCCGAGCCGACCGAAGCCGACCCGAGCGCTGCGTAGCAGGTCAGAGGCCATGTCCCCCTCCTGCAACCCGTAGGCCCTGTGGGACTCGAACCCACAACCAATGGATTAAAAGTCCACTGCTCTGCCAATTGAGCTAAGGGCCCGGGCGATGTTGCCTGTCCGAGCATAGCCGGACGTGGCCGTGTCTCCGATCGGGTATCGGGGACACGGCCGCGTCGCCGGGACGGTCTGTCACTTTTCGACCAGCTCGGGAGCCGAGGCGCGGTCCCCGTCGAGGAACCAGTGGCGGGCCGATGCCAGCCACCAGGTCGCCGCGGAGCCCAGGACGACCAGGACGGCGACGGGGGCGTAGTTGAACGTCTTCCAGGTGACCGGGGAGACCTGCGGGAGCATGAAGAGGATCGTGATCGCCAGCACCCACAGCACGGACACCACACCGATCGGGCCCGACCAGCGGCCCAGGTGCCACGGTCCGCGTTCGAAGGCGGTGCCCTTGCGGACCCGGAGGAAGGTCGGGATGACGTACGCGATGTACAGCCCGATCACCGCGATCGACGTCACCGCCGCGTACGCCGTCGAGTTGATCAGATACGGCAGGCCGAGGGCGAGCGCGGCCAGCGCGGCCAGCCAGACCGCCGCCACGGGGGTGCGGGTGCGCGGGCTGACCGTGTGCCAGATGTGCGAGAAGGGCAGCGCGCCGTCACGCGAGAAGGCGTAGATCATGCGGCTGTTGGCGGTCACCGAGGCCATCCCGCAGAAGAGCTGGGCGCCGATCACCACCAGCAGCAACAGCTTGCCCGTGGTCGCTCCCAGCGCGTCCAGGAGGATCTGGGCCGGGGGCGCGCCCGTCGGGGACGCCAGCTCCTTGTCGTAGGACTGGATCGCGAAGGTGAAGCCCAGGAGGAGGACGAAACCCGCGATCCAGGAGGTCCAGATCGAGCGGACGATGCCCTTCGGACCGGCCGTGGACGCGTCGTGGGTCTCCTCCGTCATATGGGCGGAGGCGTCGTAGCCCGTGAAGGTGTACTGGGCCATCAGGAGGCCGAGGAGGACCACGTACAGGCCGCTGCCCCAGCCCGTCTCGTTGACGAACTTCGTGAACACGAAGGACGCCGACTGGTGGTGGTCGGGGACGAAGGCGAGCGCGCCGACGATCACGGCGACGCCGAGCACGTGCCACCACACGCTCACGCTGTTCAGGAACGCGACGATCCGCACGCCGAAGGTGTTCAGCAGGCCGTGCAGGACGAGGATCGCGGCGAAGAGGAGGACCGTGCGGCCGGGCGTCACCTCGAAGTCGAACTGGAGGTTCAGGTACGCGCCCAGGAAGGAGGCCGCGCCGAAGTCGATGCCGGCGGTCACCGCGACCTGGCCCAGCACGTTGAACCAGCCGGTGAACCACGCCCAGGCCGCTGCCGAGCGGGGCGGTGCGAGGCGGTGCGCCCAGAAGTACAGACCCGCCGACGTCGGGTAGGCCGAGCAGATCTCGGCCATCGACAGACCCACGAACAGCGTCATCAGGCCGACGGCCACCCAGCCCCAGACGATCACCGCCGGGCCGCCGGTGGTCATGCCGAAGAGGTACAGGGTCAGACAGCCGGACAGCACCGAGATGATCGTGAAGGAGACGGCGTAGTTCGAGAACGCCGACATCCGGCGGGCGAGGACCTGGGTGTAGCCGAGCTGGGCCAGCCGTTCCTCGTCCGACAGGCCGTGTGCGCCGTGTGCTCCGCTCGCTCTCTCGTCATCTGTCATGCCCCCAGCAATTCCCTCCGCACAGGCATGACATGCGCCACCGGACGGCCTCGATGGCGAAAAAGGGCCCGTACGACCATGTCGTACGGGCCCTTCTCAGATCACTCGCCGGTGCTCACGCGGCAGTGCTCACGCGGCGTCAGCCGTTGCGCTTCCAGCGCGGCTTGTCATCGCGGCGGCCGAAGGAGCCGCTGGCGCCGCGGTGGTCGTCACGACGGCCGTAGGGGCGGTCGTGGCCACCGGAGCGGAAGCCCGGGCGGTCGTCGCGGCGGTCGCGGTTGAACGGACGGTCGCTGCCCCGGTGCCCACCGCGCTCGTCGCGGCGGAAGCCGCCACGGTCGTCACGGCGCTCGAAGGAACGGCCGCCACGGTCGCCACCGCGGTCGCCACCACGGTCACGGTCGAACGGACGACGCTCGTCACGCCGCTCGTCACGACGCTCGAAACCACGCCCACCACGGTCGCCACCACGGTCGTCACGACGCTCGAAGGAACGGCCACCACGGTCGCCACCACGGTCACGGTCGAACGGGCGACGCTCGTCACGACGCTCGAAACCACGCCCACCACGGTCGCCACCACGGTCGTCACGGCGCTCGCGGCGCTCGTACGGCGCCGAAGCCGCCGGACGCTCCTCGCGCGCGGCAGGCTGCTCGGCGGCGGCCTCGGCCACCGCCAGCTCCTCCGCCGCCGTCGCCTGGGCCTCGGCCACCGCGGCCTCCGGGTCCTCGCCGCGCTCGCGGGCGACCCGGGCGACCAGACGGTCGGACTCCTCGCGCAGCTCGGTGGCGCGACGCTGGGCACGCTCCAGCTGCTTGGTGAGCTGGGCGACCTCGCGCTCGGCCTGCTGCGCGGCGTTGCCCGCGGACTCGGCCTGGACCTCGGTCATCGAGCGGGCGCCGGTGATCTCGGCGACCTCCGGGTCGAAGGCGCCGGCGCCCTGGATGATGTGGCGCGCGGCGTCGACGCCGGCGTCCTCCATCAGGCGGAAGATCTGGCGGCGCTGGTGCGGCAGCGAGAGCGAGACGACCGTGCCGGTACGGCCCGCGCGGGCGGTACGGCCGGCGCGGTGCAGGTAGTCCTTGTGGTCGCCGGCCGGGTCCACGTTCAGGACCAGGTCGATGCCGTCGACGTGGATACCGCGCGCGGCGACGTCGGTCGCGACGAGGACGTTGACGTAACCGTCCTTGAAGTCGGCCAGCGTGCGGGTGCGCGCGCCCTGGGTCATGCCGCCGTGCAGCGCGTCGGACTTCACACCGGCGTCGCGCAGCTGCTCGGCGACGCGGTCGGCGCCCAGCTGGGTGCGCACGAAGATGATCGTGCGGCCCTTGCGGGAGGCGATCGCGGCGGTGACCGGCGCCTTGTCCTTGGGCTTCACGATGAGGATGTGGTGCGACATGGTCGTCACCGCGCCCTGGGCCGCGTCCACCTCGTGCGAGACGGGGTTGTTCAGGTAGCGGTCGACCAGGGTCTGGATCTCGTTCTCCATCGTGGCGGAGAAGAGCATGCGCTGGCCGCCCGAGGGGACCTGGTCGAGCAGCTCGGTGACCTCGGGCAGGAAGCCCAGGTCGGACATCTGGTCGGCCTCGTCGAGGACGGCGATCTGCACGTCCTCCAGGGAGCAGGCGCCGCGGTTGATGATGTCGCGCAGACGGCCCGGGGTGGCGACGAGGACGTCGACGCCGCGCTCCAGGGCGTAGATCTGGTTGCCCATCGACGTACCGCCGCAGACGACCTTCATCTTCAGGCCGAGGACGTCGCCGTACGGCTGGAGGGCGTCGGCGACCTGCATGGCCAGCTCGCGGGTGGGGGTGAGGATGACCGCGCGGGGCTTGTGCTTCTGGGTGCGGCCGCCGGCCAGCGTGGCCAGGGTCGGCAGACCGAAGGAGAGGGTCTTGCCGGAGCCGGTGCGGCCACGGCCGAGGATGTCCTTGCGGGCCAGGGCGTCCGGGATGGTCGCGGCCTGGATCGGGAAGGGGGTGGTGACGCCGTTCTGTGCGAGCTTGCGCACGATTCCCTCGGGCAGGCCGAGGTCGGCAAAGGTGGTCTGGGGGGTGGTGTCAGTGGCCTCGGGGGCCTCGGTGACCTCGGTCGTCTCGTCGGTGAGTTCGTTCTCAAGCTCGTTGAGCTCGTTCTCGGACACGACGAACTGGTCAGTACTGGACACGGACATGCGAATGCGAAACCTTCCGGAGTCTCTTCGGCACGCGCCCGTCAACTCCGTGATTCGCTCACGACCGCCTCAATGCGGTCCGCCACGGCAAAGGAGAGTACGCGCCACACGGCGCGCTCTGCAGTGGCGCCGGGCAAATGGGATCAAACGATCTACCACCATACGCACCCACCACCCCTGAAGGCAAACCGGTCCTCATCGCCGCAGGTCAGCCATTGATCCGGCCACTCACGCCGGTACGCCTGCCGCCGGGGCCGGCTCACGCTGGACCAGCTGCGGTCCCGTCTCCTCGTGCGCCGAGGAGGACGGCTCGGCCGACGGGGGCTCGGACGTCGCCGGAGGCGGGGTGGAGGGCGGGGGCACGGGCGGCGCGGAGGTGACCGGCGGGGCCGGCGGGGCCTTGGTCGGCGCCGGGTCCCCTGGCTTGACGGTCTTCCCGGGCCTGCCGGGCTGCGCGGGCGTCGCGGACGCGCTGGCCGAGCCGGACGGGCTGGCCGACGCGCTCGGCGACTCCCCGGGCTTCGCCTTGCCGCCGTTCCCGTGCTTGCCGTCGCCCGCCGCGGCCCCGCGCTCCCGGCCGCCGACGCCGTCCACCGGGCCGCCGTCGGGCGCCTCGCCGCCGTGCTGCCCGGCCGAGTGCGAGGGCCGGGCCCGGCCGGCGTCGTCACCCACGTTCACACAGCCGGCCGCCGCCGCGACGGCCAGCATGGTGACGGCGAGCCGGACGGGTACGTACAAGGGGCGCACGGCGGCCACCTCCGAGGGCAAGGAAAGAAGTCAACCTTCCCAACTCCCGCCGCCCGCAAGAGGACACGCGCCGCGCCCACTTCGACGCCCCCCGGTCCACCGAGTCCTCCCCGACAATGGTCATGTGCTGGAGATGACACGTGACAGATTCGAAGAGCTGGTGAGCGAGGCCCTGGACCGGATCCCGCCGGAGCTGACGCGGGTCATGGACAACGTGGCCGTCTTCGTGGACGACGAGCCGCCCGCCGCCGATCCGGAGCTGCTGGGCCTGTACGAGGGGACCCCGCTCACGGAGCGCGGGGAGTGGTACGCCGGGGTCCTCCCGGACCGCATCACGGTCTACATGGGTCCGACCCTGCGCTACTGCGAGACGGCCGAGGACGTGGTCCACGAAGTGGCCGTGACGGTCGTCCACGAGGTGGCGCACCACTTCGGCATCGAGGACGCCCGGCTCCACGAACTGGGCTGGGGCTGACGGGGAGCAGCCAGGGGTCCGGGGCGGTGGGCCCATGGCGGGGCGATGCCGCATATCCACCCCCGGACATGGGCATACGGGACCAATGGTCCGCGTTCCCGTCGCAGCCCTCCGCACGCTGACGAACCGCGTACGCCCCGCCCGCCGGAGCACCCGTACGCTCCCCGCCCCGGATCCGGCCGCCGCCCGGCCCGGCCGCGGCTGGCCGAGCGCCCTCGGCCTCATGGCCGTCGTCCTCGTCGGCGCCTGGCTGGGCCTGCTGATCGTCGGGAACGTCCGAACCCCGGTCGGCCCGATGAACACGACGATGGCGCTGCGCCCCTCCCTCACCGGCGGCACGAGGATCAACATCTCTCCGCTGGGCGCGCTCACCCTGGACAGCCATGTGGCCCCGGTCCGGCTCGACGTCAACGTCGACCAGCTCGACCCGCTCCGTGCCCAGGCCCTGGTCGCCCACCCCGAGCGGCTCTCCGGCCTGCAGGACGAGGTCGCCGCGGACGTCGAGCACGGCACGCTGGACCTGGCCGTGCGCTCCTGCGTCGCCGTGGTCGCCGGCGCCGGTGTCCTCGGTCTCGCCGTCTACCGCCGCCCGCGCCGGGCCCTGGCGGCCGGCGGACTGGCCCTGGCGCTGCTCGCCGCCTCGGGCGCGTCGGCGTACGCCACCTGGAACCCGAAGTCGGTGCTGGAGCCCAAGTACTCGGGACTGCTGTCCTCGGCGCCGTCCGTGGTCGGCAACGCGCGCAGCATCGTCACCGAGTTCGACGTCTACCAGAAGGAGCTGGCCCGCCTGGTGACGAACGTGACGAAGCTCTACGACGTCACCTCCACGCTCCCGGCCTACCAGCCGGACCCCTCCACCATCCGGGTCCTGCACGTGTCGGACATCCACCTCAACCCGGCGAGCTGGAAGATCGTCGCCTCGCTGGTGGAGCAGTACAAAGTGAACGTGATCGTCGACTCGGGCGACACGATGGATCACGGCACAGCGGCCGAGAACGGCTTCCTGGACCCGATCAGGGACCTGGGCGTGCCGTACGTCTGGGTGCGCGGCAACCACGACTCGTCGGCCACCCAGCACTATCTGGAGCGGATGAGGAACGTGCACGTCCTGGACGACGGCCGCGCGCAGACGGTCGCCGGCCTGCGCTTCGCGGGCATGGGCGACCCGCAGTTCACCCCCGACCGCTCGGCGGTGCCGGGCGGCAACGCGGCCGAGCAACTGGCCGGCGACCGGCTGGCCAGCGCCCTGCGCGACCAGAAGGCCCGGCACACCCCGGTCGACGTCGCCGTCGCCCACGAGCCGTCGGCGGCGCGCGAGACGGACGGCGAGGTGCCGCTGGTGCTCTGCGGCCATCTGCACCACGAGGGGGACGAGATGCTGCCCTACGGCACCCGGCTGCGCATGGAGGGCTCCACGGGCGGGAGCGGGCTGCGCGCGGTGGAGGGGAAGTACCCGGCCCCCATCGAGGCCTCGATCCTCTACTTCGACCGGGACAGCCGCCGCCTCCAGGCCTGGGACGCGATCAAACTGGGCGGCCTGGGCGAGACGACGGCCGAGGTCAGCCGCCATCTGGCCGTCCCGGTCAAGCCCGGTGCCGCCCCCTCCTCCGCCGGCTCGCCGACCTCCTCCTCCCCCTCGCCGTAAACCGTTTTGGCGATAGCGCTCGCCATCCCATATGCTTCTCACGTCCCCGACGCGCTGAGAAGCGCCCAGGCGGGCCGATAGCCCTCATCGTCTAGCGGCCTAGGACGCCGCCCTTTCAAGGCGGTAGCACGGGTTCGAATCCCGTTGGGGGCACGCAAGATCGTGTGCGACACTGTTGCATGCACAAGCTTGGTCCTGTGGAGCAGTTTGGAGTGCTCGCCACCCTGTCAAGGTGGAGGCCGCGGGTTCAAATCCCGTCAGGACCGCTGGTGTTTCACGTGAAACACCGTGGCTGGGTAGCTCAGTTGGTACGAGCGTCCGCCTGAAAAGCGGAAGGTCGCCGGTTCGACCCCGGCCCCAGCCACAGCCACGAAGGCCCCGTTCGACGAACGGGGCCTTCGTCGTATCGCGGCCGCATGTGGGGGCATTCGTGGCAGACGACTTCCGAGGTTTCGAGATCGCCCGGCGCGGCTACGATCGCGCCCAGGTGGACGACTATCTGGCCCGGCTGAGCACGGGTACGCCGCACGGGACGCCGCCCGTCTTCGACATCGTCCGACGCGGATACGACCGGACGCAGGTGGACGCGCGGATCGCACAGCTGCTGAACGGGGGAGCGGGGAGATGAGCCAGGACCAGGCTCCGATCACGGCGTACACCCAGCTGGAGAAGGTCCGGGCGCGGTACGGGCTGTTCGCGGTCATCGCGAGCAATCTTGCGATCGTCGTGGTCGCGATCGTCGGCGTGTGGCGGCTGGACGGGGACAAGTCGGTGATCATCGGCATCCTGACCGCCGCGTTCACCGCGGTGAGCAGCATGACCACCGCCTACCTGGGGATCAAGGCCATCTCCAACACGGCGAAGTCGATCGTGCTGGCGCAGCAGGGCGGTGCGCCGGCCTCGACACCACCGGCCGCCGTGCCACCGGCCCAGCGCACTCCCTAGTGCAGCAGTCAGTGCAGCAGTCAGTGCTGTATTCGGCTTCCCGTCGTGGGGCGCCGACAAATCGTTCGCCTGTTTTTCGGACGGGGTGAGATCCTGGACCGCGTATGTCTACGCATCCCGCCCCCGCCCTCGGCACCCTCGCCCCCCGTCTGACCGAGCTGTCGCTGCGCGACGCGCATCGGCTCGGCCGGCGGCTCGAGGGCGCGCGCAAGATCCGTAAGCCGGAGGCCCGCGCCGCCGTCCTCGCCGAGATCGAGGCGGAGGTCGCCAAGGCCGAGGCACGGATCGGTGAACGGCGTGCCCGTGTGCCCGCCGTCACGTATCCCGAGCAGCTGCCCGTCAGCCAGAAGAAGGACGACATCGCGGCCGCCATCCGCGATCACCAGGTCGTCATCGTCGCCGGTGAGACCGGTTCCGGTAAGACGACCCAGATCCCGAAGATCTGTATGGAGCTGGGCCGGGGCGTGCGCGGCATGATCGGGCACACCCAGCCCCGCCGTATCGCCGCACGCACGGTCGCCGAGCGGGTGGCGGACGAGCTGAGCACGCCGCTCGGCGAGGCCGTCGGCTGGAAGGTCCGCTTCACCGACCAGGTGAACCCGGACGCCACCTTCGTCAAGCTGATGACCGACGGCATCCTGCTCGCCGAGATCCAGACCGACCGCGAGCTGCGCGCCTACGACACGATCATCATCGACGAGGCCCACGAGCGGTCCCTCAACATCGACTTCCTGCTGGGCTATCTCGCCCAGCTGCTGCCGAAGCGGCCGGATCTCAAGGTCGTCATCACCTCCGCCACCATCGACCCCGAGCGCTTCTCGCGGCATTTCGGGGACGCGCCGATCATCGAGGTCAGCGGACGGACGTACCCGGTCGAGGTGCGCTACCGGCCACTCCTGGAGGAGGACTCCGAGGACGCCGACCGGGACCAGATCACCGCGATCACGGACGCCGTCGAGGAGCTGATGGCCGAGGGCAAGGGAGACGTCCTCGTCTTCCTCTCGGGTGAACGGGAGATCCGGGACACCGCCGACGCGCTGGAGAAGAAGAAATACCGGTTCACGGAGGTACTGCCGCTGTACGCGCGGCTCTCGCACGCCGAGCAGCACCGGGTCTTCCAGCCGCACACCGGACGCAGGATCGTTCTGGCGACCAACGTCGCCGAGACGTCCCTCACCGTCCCCGGCATCAAGTACGTCATCGACCCCGGCTTCGCCCGGATCAGCCGCTACAGCCATCGCACCAAGGTCCAGCGACTGCCCATCGAGCCGGTCTCGCAGGCCAGCGCCAACCAGCGCAAGGGCCGCTGCGGCCGTACGTCCGACGGCATCTGCATCCGGCTGTACAGCGAGGACGACTTCCTCGCCCGCCCGGAGTTCACGGACGCCGAGATCCTCCGTACGAACCTGGCGAGCGTCATCCTCCAGATGACCGCGGCCGGCCTCGGCGAGATCGAGAAGTTCCCCTTCATCGACCCGCCGGACCACCGCAACATCCGCGACGGCGTGCAGCTGCTCCAGGAGCTGGGCGCGCTGGACCCGGAGCAGAAAGACCCCCGCAAGCGGCTGACCGACACCGGCCGCAAGCTGGCCCAGCTGCCCGTCGACCCGCGGCTGGCCCGCATGGTCCTGGAGGCGGACAAGAACGGCTGTGTCCGCGAGGTCATGGTCATCGCCGCCGCGCTGTCCATCCAGGACCCGCGTGAGCGCCCGGCCGAGAAGCAGGCCCAGGCCGACCAGCAGCATGCCCGCTTCAAGGACGAGACCAGCGACTTCCTCGCCTATCTGAACCTGTGGCGGTACGTCCGCGAGCAGCAGAAGGAACGCGGCTCCAGCTCGTTCAGGCGGATGTGCAAGCAGGAGTACCTGAACTTCCTGCGGATCCGCGAATGGCAGGACATCTACACCCAGCTGCGCACGGTCGCCAAGCAGATGGGCATCCACCTCGCCGAGGAAGACGCCCCCGGCGACCGCATCCATGTCTCCCTTCTCGCCGGCCTCCTCTCCCACATCGGGATGAAGGACGTGAAGGAGGGCAACAAGAACGAGTACCTGGGCGCCCGCAGCGCCAAGTTCGCGATCTTCCCGGGCTCCTCGCTGTTCCGCAAGCAGCCCAAGTTCGTGATGTCGGCCGAGCTGGTGGAGACCTCGCGGCTGTGGGCCCGGGTCAACGCCAAGATCGAGCCGGAGTGGGTCGAGCCGCTCGCCGGGCACCTGCTGAAGCGGACGTACAGCGAACCGCACTGGGAGAAGGACCAGGCGGCCGTGATGGCGTACGAGAAGGTCACGCTGTACGGCGTACCGATCGTCGCCCAGCGGAAGGTGAACTACGGCCGGATCGAGCCGGAGGTCTCGCGCGAGCTGTTCATCCGCAACGCGCTCGTGGAGGGCGACTGGCGCACGCACCACAAGTTCTTCGCGGACAACCGCAAACTCCTCAGCGAGGTCGAGGAGCTGGAGCACCGCGCCCGGCGCCGGGACATCGTGGTCGACGACGACACGCTCTTCGACTTCTACGATCAGCGCGTCCCCGAACACGTGGTGTCGGGCGCCCACTTCGACTCCTGGTGGAAGCACAAGCGGCACGAGCAGCCCGAGTTCCTGGACTTCGAGCGCGAGATGCTCATCCGGGAGTCGGCGGAGGCGGTGACGAAGGCCGACTATCCGGACTCCTGGCAGCAGGGCAACCTCAAGTTCAGGGTCACCTACCAGTTCGAGCCGGGCGCGGACGCGGACGGTGTGACCGTCCACATCCCGCTCCAGGTGCTCAACCAGGTCACGGACGAGGGCTTCGACTGGCAGATCCCGGGCCTGCGCGAGGAGGTCGTGACGGAGCTGATCCGCTCCCTGCCCAAGCCGATCCGCCGTCATTACGTGCCCGCGCCGAACTACGCGAAGGCGTTCCTGGAGCGGGCGGTGCCGTTGCAGGAGCCGCTGACGGTGACGATGGCGCGCGAACTGAAGCTCATGGTCGGAGTGCCGTTCGACGCGGACGACTTCGACTGGGCGAAGATCCCGGACCATCTGACGATCACTTTCCGGATCGTCGACGAACGGCGGCGGAAGCTCGACGAGGACAAGGACCTGGAGGCGCTGAAGCTGCGTCTGCGGCCGAAGGCGCGGAAGGCCCTCTCCCAGGCGGCGGCAGCGACCGCCGAACGCCAGGGCGGGGAGTCGCTGGAGCGGGGCGGCCTGACCGACTGGACGATCGGCACGCTCACCCGGGTCTTCGAGACCCGCCGGGCCGGTCAGCCGGTGAAGGCGTACCCGGCACTCGTGGACGACGGCGACACCGTCTCGGTACGGCTCTTCGACACGGAGGCCGAGCAGGCGGAGGCCATGTGGAAGGGCACGCGGCGCCTGATCCTGCGCAACATCCCGGTGAACCCGGCGAAGTTCGCGTCCGAGAAGCTGACCAACGCCCAGAAGCTCGCCCTGTCGGCGAACCCGCACGGCTCCATCCAGGCCCTCTTCGACGACTGCGCGATGGCCGCGGCGGACAAGCTGATCGCGGACTTCGGCGGGCCGGTGTGGGACGAGGAGTCGTACCGGAAGCTGTACGACAAGGTCCGCGCGGAGATCGTGGACACGACGGTCCGCACGGTCGGCCAGGTCCAGCAGGTCCTGGCCGCCTGGCAGGCCTGTGAGCGCCGCCTGAAGGCCGTACAGAGCCCCACCCTCCTGGCAAACCTCACGGACGTCCGCAAGCAGCTGGACGCCCTCGTGAAGCCGGGCTTCGTGACCTGGGCCGGCATACGCCGCCTGCCCGACCTCATGCGCTATCTGGTGGCCGCGGACCGGCGGCTGCAGCAGATGCCGACGGGCGCCCAGCGGGACACCAGCCGTATGGAGAAGGTCCACGAGATGCAGGACGAGTACGCCTGGCTCGTGGAACAGCTCCCCCAGGGCCGCCCGGTGCCCTCCTCGGTCCTGGACATCCGCTGGATGATCGAGGAGCTCCGGGTCAGCTACTTCGCCCACGCGCTGGGCACGGCGTACCCGGTCTCCGACAAGCGGATCGTGAAGGCGATCGACGCCGCCGTACCGTAACGGCTCGGGCACAGGGGGTGAGTTCGACCAGGCGGCCCCACCTCCTGTACAGTCTCATCTCGCAGCGCAAGGAAACAAACCAAGCGCCGCGAAACCTGGTCCTGTGGAGCAGTTTGGAGTGCTCGCCACCCTGTCAAGGTGGAGGCCGCGGGTTCAAATCCCGTCAGGACCGCTTCGAAGAAGGGCCCGCATCCGGCAACGGACGCGGGCCCTTTCTCGTGCCCGCAGGGAGGGCCGCCGCTTCCGGTGGAGCGCCCGCCCCCCGTCGCCGCCAGTGCCGCCAGGCCCTCTCCCAGGCCGATGGAGCCCGCCGTGGGTGTCCCGTTCCCTTGACGGCGTCACATTCCGTCTGTACCCAGAAGACAGGGCCCGCTTCCCTCCGTGTGGCCCCTGGAGGTGGCGTATGGCGGCATCGGCCAGGCATGAGACGCGGGCGCTGCTGAGGGCGCATCTGTCGGCCGCCTCGTCCTACCGGCATCTGACCCGCCACTGCCCCGTCTGCCACCACCTCCTGCGGCTGGCGATGACCGCCGGCCCACGAGCCCGGGAGGCGGGCGAGGAGGACGTCGAGGGCGTCGGGGACCTCGAGGACGTCGAGGACGAAAGTCCTCGTAGCGCGTGACCAACGCCGGTCCCAACAGGCCGCCACGCGTGGGACTCTGGAACATGACTTTCCCCTAGCGCACGCATGCCGTCGGCAACAACTGCCCGGCCATGTGACGGGAGTCACCGCATGAGTTTTTGAAAGTGCGGAACTTACCCCCGGCCTACAACTGGTCAATTTAATATGTGCAATTGCACCCGTCCCAGAGGTCGCGCACAGCGGTTCCGACAGCCCTCCCCAGACTCCGACAAGGCCGCTCACAGGGCCACCTCCACGCCCCCGACCAGCGCACAAAAAAGATCGCGCTGGACCCGGCGGAGTCCAGCGCGATCTACGACGCACCCTGTGTCGCTGCCTACAACGTTCTCTTCGGCTTGGGCGTGGGCCCTGTTGGGGCAGGTCCCGCGTCGCTCGGAGCTAGGGTTCGGGCGCCTCGGCAGGTTGGGGGACCTGCCGTTTCGCCCGGTTATTCAGTTGTTCAGGCCTCGCTGCGCTGCTGCGGGATGCCCGCGAGCAGAGCGCGGACCTCAGCCTCGCGGTAACGGCGGTGCCCGCCGAGCGTGCGGATCGAAGTGAGCTTGCCGGCCTTCGCCCACCGCGTGACCGTCTTGGGGTCGACGCGGAACATGGTGGCGACCTCAGCCGGGGTCAGCAGCGGCTCGGCATCAGGGGTGCGAGCGGTCATGAGCGGCCTCCTCGGGAGAACCGAACCTTCTCGGTTCTTTCCTCTAAATTCTGCACCTTGACCCGCGTTGCCCGAAATGGCGGACGCGAGTCGAGTCGGTTATAGGACGAACGGCTTGTCCTCGGCACTACAACTACACCATCTGTCCAGCCGCGTCGGCCAAACCGATGGAATTGCCCTCCCAGGTGTTCATCAGCGACGGAAGCCGATGGACCATGCCATAGCGGACAGTCACGCCACTGTGACGATCAGTCACAGGGCGATCAGGAGTCACCAGACCCCCCAAAGCGTGCAATGCTGAGATTCCGCCCACCAGGGAGCACAGTTGGGCGAACAGAGCCCTCCCCGGACTCCTTGTCCTATTTTGGCATGAGGAGGGGCAAGGGACGCAAGGGCCCTGTACGTGCGGTCCGTCACGCTTCACCCATCCTTGACACATACGCCCGGATCGGGACCAACGTCCCGTCAGCAGGCGAAGTGCGGTTGACCGTACGCCGTCCGACGCCGCATCAGCCGTGACGTACGTCACTCAGTTCGCGGAGCGCCGGTCCCGTACCGACCGCCAGCGTTCCACCAGCCGGCCGTACGCCTCTCCGGCCGCCGCGCCGTCGCCCCGCCGCAGCGCCTCGATGCCGACGGCCACGTCGGCCGCCGAGTGGTCGCCCTCCAGCTCGCCGGCCGGCAGCACGTGCACCAGGCCGCCGTAGTCCAGTTCCACCAGCGAGCGCGGGTGGAACTCCTCCAGCCAGCGGCCGACATCCACGAGGCCGTCGATCAGCGGACCCTCCTCGACGGTGTCCCTCAGCGTGCGCAGCCCCCGCGCCACCCGGCGCCTGGCCTGCACCATGGGCGTGCGGTAGCGCAGCAGCGGGGGCACCTCGGCGGTCCCCTTCTCGTAGCGCCGCTCCTCGTCGGAGACCAGCACGAACCAGTTCAGCGGCACCTGCCAGGTCGCCGTGCGGATCCAGGGGCGGGCGTCGGGATTACGGGCGAGCCAGCGCTCGTAGTCCTGGGCCGCCTGGTGGCGCACCAGCGGCGGCAGCGCCGCGTCCAGCACGGGCGCGGGCAGCTCGTCCGCCAGCTCGCCGAGCGCCTGCCAGCCGCGCAGCCGGGTCCGCCAGGGACACACGCAGACCACCCCGCCGACCTCCGCCACGAAGGCGTCGCTGCTCTCGTGCACCGGCACCGCGACCGGCGGGGTGGGCAGCAAGTCGGCGAGGGAGCGGCGCAGTTCGTCCTGGTAGGAGGGGCGCTCGGGGCGCCGGGCGTAGCGCGTCCAGTGGCTGCGCTCCGGCTCGGGGAAGGCACCCAGCGGCTCGTACACGCGCAGGTACGCGGCATAGGGGACGACCACGGAGGACACCTTCGGCACGCCTGCTCCCTCCCCAACGGGCCCGGCTCGAAAACCGCTGCAAAACCACTGCAAATCGTCCCACGGACATGCGTGCACGAGCGGCCCGCGAGAGTGATCCTGAACACTGCGCAGATGGTGGTCGGACGGAGGCTCTACGCTCATGCCACAGCCACCGCCACCTGCACGGGGGCTGTGCCCCACTCGCCGCTAGTACACAGGAGTCACCACAGTGACCGACGTAACCGGCGCGTCTGCTGATGTCCTGCACACCCTGTTCCACTCGGACCAGGGCGGCCATGAGCAGGTCGTGCTCTGCCAGGACCGCGCCAGCGGCCTCAAGGCCGTGATCGCCATCCACTCCACCGCCCTGGGCCCGGCCCTCGGCGGCACGCGCTTCTACCCGTACGCGACCGAGGCCGAGGCCGTCGCCGACGCGCTCAACCTCGCGCGCGGGATGTCGTACAAGAACGCCATGGCCGGCCTCGACCACGGCGGTGGCAAGGCCGTGATCATCGGCGACCCGGAGCGTGACAAGACCGAGGAACTGCTGCTCGCCTACGGCCGCATGGTCGCCTCGCTCGGCGGGCGCTACGTCACCGCGTGCGACGTCGGCACCTACGTCGCCGACATGGACGTCGTCGCCCGCGAGTGCCGCTGGACCACCGGCCGCTCCCCCGAGAACGGCGGCGCCGGCGACTCCTCCGTGCTCACCGCCTTCGGTGTCTACCAGGGCATGCGCGCCTCCGCCCAGCACCTGTGGGGCGACCCCTCGCTGCGCGGCCGCAGGGTCGGCGTCGCGGGCGTCGGCAAGGTCGGCCACCACCTGGTGAAGCACCTTCGGGACGAGGGCGCCGAAGTCGTCGTCACGGACGTGCGCGCGGACACCGTCCAGCGGATCCTCGCGCAGTACCCCGAGGGCGTGACGGCGGTCGCCGACACCGAGGAGCTGATCCGGGTGGCGGGGCTCGACATCTACGCCCCCTGCGCGCTCGGCGGTGCCCTCAACGACGACAGCGTGCCGGTGCTCACCGCCAAGGTGGTGTGCGGCGCGGCCAACAACCAGCTCGCGCACCCGGGTGTGGAGAAGGACCTCGCCGACCGCGGGATCCTCTACGCGCCGGACTACGTGGTGAACGCCGGCGGGGTCATCCAGGTCGCCGACGAGCTGCACGGGTTCGACTTCGACCGGTGCAGGGCGAAGGCGGCGGGGATCTTCGACACCACGCTGGCCATATTCGCACGTGCGAAGGAAGACGGCATTCCGCCGGCCGCCGCGGCCGACCGGATCGCCGAGCAGCGGATGGCCGAGGCCCGTGCGAGCCGCGCGGCGCAGTGAGCCGGTCGCACACGTGAGCGGTACCCGTCGGCGGGAACTTAGAGAGAACTCTCACTTCCACCGGCGGGTCGTTCCCCGAGAAGTGGTTAAAATCGCCACTGACCAGCGAGGACAGGGCGCCTCGCAGGTCCTGTGCACACGCGCGTGGTGCGGGCGACGTACCGTATGGGCGCGGGCTCAGGTACCGTGGAAGCCCTACGGACCGGCCTCTCCACGGAGGGTCCGTTCCGGATCATGAACGCGTGTCAGACTCTGGGGCCGTCGAGCCCCGTCACCGAGGGGGTCGAGCCATGGGGCGCGGCCGGGCCAAGGCCAAGCAGACAAAGGTCGCCCGCCAGCTGAAGTACAACAGCGGTGGGACTGACCTGTCACGTCTGGCCAGTGAACTGGGCGCATCGACTTCGAGCCAGCCGCCGAACGGCGAGCCGTTCGAGGACGATGAGAACGACGACGACGATCTTTACTCTCGATACGCCGACCTCTATGAGGACGACGCCGAGGACGAGGACGAAGGTCCCTCACAGCACCGTCGCGGCGCTTGACCTAGTACTCAGCACCCGCCCGGTCGGTGGCACTGCCACCGACCGGGTTCTGTGCTACCCGCAGGTTCAGCGGGCGTAGTCTCCGACCAGCTCCGCGCCGGTCTCCTTGTCGCCGCGGTCCGTGATCTCGCCCGCCACCCAGGCGTCGACGCCACGGTCGGCCAGCGTCGCGAGGGCCACGTCGGTGGACTCCTCGGGGACGATCGCCATCATGCCGACGCCCATGTTGAGGGTCTTCTCCAGCTCCAGGCGCTCGACGCCGCCGGTCCTGCCGACGAGGTCGAAGATCGCGCTCGGGGTCCAGGTGGAGCGGTCGACGGTGGCGTGCAGCTCGTCCGGGATCACACGGGCCAGATTGGCCGCCAGGCCGCCACCGGTGATGTGCGAGAACGCGTGCACGTCCGTGGTGCGGGTCAGGGCCAGGCAGTCCAGCGAGTAGATCTTCGTGGGCTCCAGCAGTTCCTCGCCGAGGGTGCGGCCGAGGTCGGCGACCTCCGCCTCCAGGGCCAGGCCGGCGCGGTCCAGCAGGACGTGCCGGACCAGGGAGTACCCGTTCGAGTGAAGCCCGGAGGCCGCCATGGCGATCACCGCGTCTCCCTTACGGATGCGATCCGCGCCCAGCAGCCGGTCGGCCTCCACGACGCCCGTGCCGGCACCGGCGACATCGAAGTCGTCCGCGCCCAGCAGCCCCGGGTGCTCGGCCGTCTCGCCGCCCACCAGGGCGCACCCCGCGAGCACACAGCCCTCCGCGATGCCCTTCACGATGGCCGCGACGCGCTCGGGGTGGACCTTGCCGACACAGATGTAGTCCGTCATGAACAGCGGCTCGGCACCGCACACGACGATGTCGTCCATGACCATGGCGACCAGGTCGTGGCCGATGGTGTCGTAGACGCCCATGCGGCGCGCGATGTCGACCTTGGTGCCGACGCCGTCCGTGGCGGAGGCGAGGAGCGGACGCTCGTAGCGCTTGAGGGCGGAGGCGTCGAAGAGCCCGGCGAACCCGCCGAGGCCGCCGAGGACCTCGGGCCGCTGGGTCTTCTTCACCCACTCCTTCATGAGTTCTACGGCGCGGTCGCCCGCCTCGATGTCGACACCGGCAGCCGCGTAGGAGGCACCGGACTGGCTCTCAGACATTGCCTGGGATCTTTCGGGTTGAATGACGGGGCTTACGGGCGACGGATCGCGTCGGCCGCGGCCGTGGCGGCGGGGCCGGCCGCCAGCTCGGTCTCCAGCAGCTGCTTGCCGAGCAGCTCCGGGTCCGGCAGCTCCATCGGATACTCGCCGTCGAAGCAGGCGCGGCACAGGTTCGGCTTGGCGATGGTGGTCGCCTCGATCATGCCGTCGATGGAGATGTACGCCAGGGAGTCGGCGCCGAGGCTGGTGCCGATCTCCTCGATGGTCATCCCGTTGGCGATCAGCTCCGCGCGCGTGGCGAAGTCGATGCCGAAGAAGCAGGGCCACTTCACGGGGGGAGAGGAGATCCGGATGTGGACCTCCGCCGCGCCCGCCTCGCGGAGCATGCGGACCAGGGCCCGCTGGGTGTTGCCGCGCACGATCGAGTCGTCCACGACGACCAGGCGCTGGCCCTTGATGACTTCCTTCAGCGGGTTCAGCTTCAGGCGGATGCCCAGCTGGCGGATGGTCTGCGAGGGCTGGATGAAGGTGCGGCCGACATAGGCGTTCTTGACGAGACCCGCGCCGAAGGGGATGCCGGAGGCCTCCGCGTAGCCGATGGCGGCCGGGGTGCCGGACTCGGGCGTCGCTATCACCAGGTCGGCCTCGACCGGCGCCTCCTTGGCGAGCCGGCGGCCCATCTCCACGCGGGAGAGGTACACGTTCCGGCCGGCGATGTCGGTGTCCGGGCGGGCCAGGTACACGTACTCGAAGACACAGCCCTTGGGCTTCGCGTCTGCGAATCGCGAGCTGCGCAGGCCGTTCTCGTCGACCGCGATGAACTCGCCCGGCTCGATCTCGCGCACGAAGCTCGCGCCGCAGATGTCGAGGGCGGCGGACTCGGAGGCGACCACCCAGCCGCGCTCGAGGCGGCCGAGGACCAGCGGACGGATGCCCTGCGGGTCGCGGGCGGCGTAGAGGGTGTGCTCGTCCATGAAGACGAGGGAGAAGGCGCCCCGCACCTTCGGGAGCACCGCGTGGGCGGCCTCCTCGATGGTCAGCGGCTTGCCGTCCTCGTCGACCTGGGCGGCCAGCAGGGCCGTCAGCAGGTCGGTGTCGTTGGTGGCCGCGACCCGGGTGGAGCGGCTGTTGTTGTCGTTCGGGAGGGCGGCGACCATCTCGGCGAGCTGCGCCGTGTTGACCAGGTTGCCGTTGTGGCCGAGCGCGATGGAGCCGTGCGCGGTGGCACGGAACGTCGGCTGGGCGTTCTCCCACACGGAGGCGCCGGTGGTCGAGTAGCGGGCGTGTCCGACCGCGATATGACCCTGGAGCGAACCGAGCGAGGTTTCGTCGAAGACCTGGGAGACCAGGCCCATGTCCTTGAAGACGAGGATCTGGGAGCCGTTGCTGACCGCGATTCCCGCGGATTCCTGACCCCGGTGCTGGAGGGCGTAGAGCCCGAAGTACGTGAGCTTTGCGACCTCTTCGCCCGGAGCCCAGACGCCGAAGACGCCGCAAGCGTCCTGGGGGCCCTTCTCGCCGGGAAGCAGATCGTGATTGAGTCGACCGTCACCACGTGGCACGCCACCGAGTGTAGGCGAGGTCGACCACTGGTCCGAATTGGGGATACGCGACCGTAACGGATCAGGCCGTACGGATCACCTTGTCGGTTTCTTCGTTTGCCCTGGTCAGCGCGGTAGCGCGGGTTCCGGGGCGGTCGGCGCAGGGTCGCGGGGCGTCGCCCACGGGTGGGTTTGCCCGCTGCGCGAGTGAGGTGTCGCACACCGTGCGGGACGTCAACCGGGGCTCTGCCGGCTGAGGTGCACGCGGTCGCCGTCGCCGTCGGTGAGCGTCAGCGTGCCGTGGTCGGTCCTGGCGACGAGCGTGCCGGTGGTCAGTGCGCGGGCGAGGGCGCGCTCGAAGTCCATGCGCTCCGGCGCGCAGGCCATCCGGGTCGTGCGCAGGTCACCGAAGGTGACCCGGTCGCCGTGCACGGTGGCCCGGGCGCTGAACTGGTTGCAGCCGAGGTTGCCGGCTGCCTTGCCGTCCGCGTCGATGCGCAGCCGGGCGACGGCGGGCGCGTGCCGGGTCGTACCGCCGACGGTGAGGCCGTCGACCCGCCAGTCGATGCCGGTCACCGGCTGCTGGGGACTGCCCGCCACCGGCTGTGGGGAATTCACCGGACCACTGTCCGCCTTCCCGGTGCCGCACGCCACCGAGACCGCGACGAGCACGGCGGCCGCGGGTGCGAGGATCATGCGTTGCTTGTACCGGTTCATAGCGATTCGACGCCGGACCGGTCCTGCCGGTTCCGCTACGACATCAGCGGCAGCAGTGCCCCGATGTCCGCCCGCTCCCCGCTGGCGCTCACCTTGGCCTCCGCCAGGGCGTCCTTCCAGCCGACGCGGCCGGTGGCGAGCCGGATCCAGGTCAGGGGGTCGGTCTCCACGACGTTCGGCGGGGTGCCGCGGGTGTGCCGGGGGCCTTCCACGCACTGCACGACGGCGTACGGCGGCACCCGCACCTCGGTGGAGCCGCCGGGCGCCTTCACGGCGAGGGCGTCGGCGAGCAGCCGGGTGGCGGCGGCCAGGGCCCGGCGGTCGTACGGCACGTCCAGGCCGGGGACGGCGGCGTTGAGGTCGTCGGTGTGGACGACGAGTTCGACGGCCCGGGTGACGAGGTAGTCGTCCAGGGGCAGCGCGCCCGCGTTGGTCTCCAGCAGCCGGCTGCCGGGGTGTGCGTCGAGCAGTGTGCGCAGGGACGCGTCGACGTCGGCGAGGTAGGCGTCGAGGTCGGGGTGCCGGTCGGTGAGGCCCCGGGTGAACTCGTCGATCGCGGAGGCGTTGGCGGCGGTGGCGAAGGGCCACTGCTCGACGGTCACGCTCTGCCGGGGCGGGGCCGGCCGGTCGAGGGAGCGGGGGACGGCGGTGACGGCCATGCCGATGTGCGCGACCAGATCGCGTACGGTCCAGGCGCCGAGCCGCGTGGGCAGGGCGAGTTGCTCGGCGCTGAGGCCCCCGACGGCCTCCCTCGCGTTGCCGAGCTGGGCGAGGACGGCGGCGCGGGTCTTGGCGGGGTCGTAGCTGCGGGCACGCTTCTTGGCCGGAGACATGGGGTGAGCCTATGGGGTGGGAAAGACCCAGTGGTCGCCGTGGACGACCCGGCCGGCGAAGTCCACGTCCCGGTCGCCGGCGAGCCGGAAACCGAGGGTTGTGCAGATGCCGTACGAGGGGGCGTTGCCGGTCGCCGGGAGGGCGTGGACGTCGCCCCGGTCGGCATCGAACCCGACACGCAGATCCTCAAGAACCACGTCCGCCGAACCGACCCGGCCCGGCAGCGGGCCCCGCCCGGAAGCCGATCACCGGGCGGGGCCTGCACCGTCGTTCGAGGGACTACGCCAGCAGCGCGGGGATCGTCTCCTCGTGTGCCGTGCGCAGTTCCTCCAGGGTCAGCGCGAACTCGCCCTGGATCTCGACCGCTTCACCGTCCACGACACCGATGCGGGCCACCGGCAGGCCCCGCGCGCCGCACATGTCGTTGAAGCGGACCTCCTCCGAGCGCGGCACGGCGACGATCGCGCGGCCGGCCGACTCGGAGAGGAGGAAGGTGAAGGCGTCCAGGCCGTCGGGGACGACCAGACGCGCGCCCTTGCCGCCCAGCAGGGCGGACTCGACCACGGCCTGGACCAGACCGCCGTCGGACAGGTCGTGCGCGGAGTCGATCATGCCGTCGCGGGAGGCGGAGATCAGGATCTCGGCCAGCAGGCGCTCACGTTCCAGGTCGACCTTCGGAGGCAGGCCGCCGAGGTGGTCGTGGACCACCTGGGACCAGGCCGAGCCGCCGAACTCCTCGCGGGTGTCGCCGAGGAGGTAGATCAGCTGGCCCTCCTCCTGGAAGGCGACCGGGGTGCGGCGGGCGACGTCGTCGATCACGCCGAGGACCGCGACCACCGGGGTGGGGTGGATGGCCGCCTCGCCCGTCTGGTTGTACAAGGACACGTTGCCGCCGGTCACGGGCGTGCCGAGCTGCTGGCAGGCGTCCGCCAGCCCGCGCACGGCCTCCGCGAACTGCCACATCACCGCCGGGTCCTCGGGCGAGCCGAAGTTCAGGCAGTCCGAGACGGCCAGCGGCTTCGCGCCCGTCGTCGCCACGTTCCGGTAGGCCTCGGCCAGCGCCAGCTGCGCGCCCGTGTACGGGTCGAGCTTGGCGTAACGGCCGTTGCCGTCGGTCGCGATCGCGACCCCGAGGCCGGTCTCCTCGTCCACGCGGATCATGCCGGAGTCCTCCGGCTGGGCCAGCACAGTGTTGCCCTGCACGAAGTGGTCGTACTGCTGGGTGATCCACTTCTTGGACGCCTGGTTCGGGGAGCCGACCAGCTTCAGGACCTGGGCTCGGAGCTCCTCGCTCGAAGACGGCCGGGGCAGCTTGTTCGCGTCGTCCGACTGGAGGGCGTCCTGCCAGTCCGGGCGGGCGTACGGGCGCTCGTAGACCGGGCCGTCGTGCGCGACCGTGCGGGGGTCGACGTCCACGATCTTGCCGCCGTGCCAGAAGATCTCAAGCCGGTCGCCGTCCGTCACCTCGCCGATGACCGTGGCGATGACGTCCCACTTCTCGCAGATCTCCAGGAAGCGGTCGACCTTCGCCGGCTCCACGACCGCGCACATGCGCTCCTGCGACTCGCTCATGAGGATCTCCTCAGGAGACAGGGTCGAGTCGCGCAGCGGTACGTCGTCCAGGGTGACGCGCATACCGCCGGAGCCGTTCGACGCCAGCTCGCTGGTCGCGCAGGACAGACCCGCCGCGCCGAGGTCCTGGATGCCGACGACCAGCTTCTCCCGGAAGGCCTCCAGGGTGCACTCGATGAGGAGCTTCTCCTGGAAGGGGTCACCGACCTGGACCGCGGGGCGCTTCGACGGCTTGGCGTCGTCGAAGGTCTCGCTCGCCAGGATCGAGGCGCCGCCGATGCCGTCGCCGCCGGTCCGGGCGCCGTAGAGGATGACCTTGTTGCCCGCGCCGGAGGCCTTGGCGAGGTGGATGTCCTCGTGCCGCATCACGCCGATGGCACCGGCGTTGACCAGCGGGTTTCCCTGGTAGCAGGAGTCGAAGACGACTTCGCCGCCGATGTTGGGCAGGCCCAGGCAGTTGCCGTAGCCGCCGATGCCCGCGACGACGCCCGGCAGGACGCGCTTGGTGTCGGGGTGGTCGGCCGCGCCGAAGCGCAGCGGGTCGACCACCGCGACCGGGCGCGCGCCCATCGCGATGATGTCGCGGACGATGCCGCCGACACCGGTCGCCGCACCCTGATAGGGCTCCACGTACGACGGGTGGTTGTGCGACTCGACCTTGAAGGTGACCGCGTAGCCCTGGCCGACGTCCACGACGCCCGCGTTCTCGCCGATGCCGACGAGCAGGGCGTCGCTCTCGGGCGCCTTCTCGCCGAACTGGCGCAGATGGACCTTGGAGGACTTGTACGAGCAGTGCTCGGACCACATGACCGAGTACATGGCGAGTTCGGCGCCGGTCGGGCGGCGGCCGAGGATCTCCACCACACGCTCGTACTCGTCCTTCTTCAGGCCGAGTTCGGCCCAGGGCAGCTCGACGTCGGGGGTCGCGGCCGCGTGCTCGACCGTGTCCAGAGGCGTCCGGCTCATGCGTTGACCAGCTTCTTGAGGATCGAGGTGAAGAAGGGGAGGCCGTCGGTGCGGCCCGTGCCGATCAGCGGCTCGACGGCGTGCTCGGGGTGCGGCATGAGGCCGACCACGTTGCCCGCCTCGTTGGTGATGCCGGCGATGTCCCGCAGCGAGCCGTTGGGGTTGAAGTCGACGTAACGGAAGACGACCCGCCCCTCCGCCTCCAGCTTGTCGAGCGTGTAGTCGTCGGCGACGTACCGGCCGTCCATGTTCTTCAGCGGGATGTGGATCTCCTGGCCGGCGCGGTAATCACCGGTCCAGGCCGTCTCCGCGTTCTCCACCCGCAGCTTCTGGTCGCGGCAGATGAAGTGGAGGTGGTCGTTGCCGAGCATCGCGCCCGGGAGGAGATGGGCCTCGGTGAGCACCTGGAAGCCGTTGCAGATACCGAGGACCGGCAGGCCGGACTTCGCCTGCTCGATGATCGTCCCCATCACCGGCGAGAAGCGGGAGATGGCACCCGCCCGCAGATAGTCGCCGTAGGAGAAACCGCCGGGCAGCACCACGGCGTCGACCTGGTGGAGGTCCTTGTCCTTGTGCCACAGGGCGACCGGTTCGGCGCCCGCGAGGCGGATCGCGCGCCGGGTGTCCCGGTCGTCCAGGCTCCCGGGGAAAGTGACGACGCCAATACGAGCGGTCACTTGGCCGCCTCCGCGACTTCCGCGCCCTCTTCCACCTTGACGGTGAAGTCCTCGATCACGGTGTTGGCGAGGAAGGATTCCGCAAGATCGTGGATGCGGGCGAGCGCGGCCTCGTCGACAGGCCCGTCAACTTCCAGTTCGAAACGCTTTCCCTGACGTACATCCGAGATCCCGTCGAAACCCAGGCGCGGCAGCGCACGCTGGACCGCCTGGCCCTGGGGGTCGAGGATCTCCGGCTTGAGCATGACGTCGACTACGACGCGTGCCACTGGCACTCCCGGTGTGTGGTGCTGAGCAGGTTCCTTCAGACTACCCGTACAAAATTTCTACGCGAGTAGAGTTGGAGGAAAGTACGTGAGGCGCATCACGATCGGGTGTCGAAGCCGTGCCGTCGCGAAAAGTTCTGGGAAAGTTCCACAGTCCGCCCCGTCCGTCTATTGCACTGGGACACGCAGACGGATTTAGTCGGGCTTCACTTTGCATTGCCGGGCACTGTACAAATGAATTGGCAATAGCCGATACTCGGCATGTCATCGGCGTTGAGCTGTATCGACGTGCCGCACGAAGGGACCGATATTCGTGGCGCAAAAGGTCGTGGTCACTCTCTTTGACGACATCGACGGCTCGGAAGCGGCGGAAACGATCGCCTTCGGACTCGACGGCAAGTCGTACGAGATCGACCTGAACACATCCAACGCCAAGAAACTGCGCAAGGCGCTCGCGCCCTACGTCGAGGCCGGCCGCAAGCGGTCGCGGTCCGGCAAGGCGTACAAGCAGACGGAGGTCGCCCCCGACCCGGCGGCCGTCCGCGCCTGGGCCCAGGCCAACAAGATGGACGTTCCGGCCCGCGGACGCATCCCCAAGAAGGTCTACGAGGCCTTCAGCGCCGCGCAGTGAGCCCGCGAAGGGGCAGCCCTCAGGGTCCGTCAGCGGACCCTGAGGGCCGTGCACTTGGCTGTACGGGCCGCGCAGGGGGACCGACTTGCGCAACCCCCCACTCGATCAGCTAATGTCTGGGACACGCCGAGGGGCGAGGCCGAAAGGCCGAAACCCCGAGGACCATGCGGGTGTAGTTCAGTAGTAGAACATCCTCCTTCCAGGGGGAAGGCGCAGTGTGCGATTCCTGTCACCCGCTCTGGCACCGGTCACGACCACTCTTGTGGATCAGGTAGGCTGGTGCTCGCACCGATCGGTGGGAGCCGGTCGGAGGCAGTGCGGACGTAGCTCAGTTGGTAGAGCGCAACCTTGCCAAGGTTGAGGTCGCGAGTTCGAGCCTCGTCGTCCGCTCGGGAATAAGACCCCGGTCCTTCTGGACCGGGGTCTTTTCGTATCCCTGACTCTCTGACATTTGTCATGCCGGGTGATGACACCGCGCACTGCCGAACCGCTCCGGCCGCCGGGACTCTGGTGCCATGGACTACGACGAACACGAACACGTCATTGAGGTCACCGATCTCAAGCGTGTCTACGGGGGCGGGTTCGAGGCCGTACGCGGAATCTCCTTCTCCGTGACGCGCGGGGAGATCTTCGCCCTGCTGGGGACCAACGGCGCGGGCAAGACCTCCACGGTCGAACTGCTGGAGGGGCTCGCCGCACCGGCCGCGGGCCGCATCCGGATCCTGGGCCACGACCCCTACCGCGAGCGGGCCGCCGTACGGCCGCGCACCGGTGTGATGCTCCAGGAGGGCGGATTCCCTGCCGAACTGACCGTCGCCGAGACCGCCCGCATGTGGGCCGGGTGCACGAGCGGGGCGCGGCCGGAGGCGGACGTGCTGGAGCTGGTGGGGCTCGCCGGCAAGCACGCGGTGCGGGTCAAGCAGCTGTCCGGCGGTGAGCGGCGCCGGCTCGACCTGGCGCTCGCCCTGCTCGGCGACCCCGAGGTGCTCTTCCTCGACGAGCCGACGACCGGGCTCGACGCGGAAGGCCGCCAGGACACCTGGGAGTTGGTGCGCGCGCTACGCGACGCGGGCACCACCGTGCTGCTCACCACGCACTATCTGGAGGAGGCCGAGGGCCTCGCCGACCGGCTCGCGATCCTGCACGAGGGCCGGATCGCGCTCTGCGGCACCCCGGCCCAGGTCACCGCCGGCCGGCCGTCCCGGATGTCCTTCGAACTGCCCGACGGCTACTTCCTCGGCGATCTGCCGCCGCTGGCCGAACTCGGCGTCTGCGGGCACGAGAGCGAGGGCAGCGGCGTACTGCTGCGCACGACGCAGCCGCAGCGGACCGCGACCGGCGTGCTGACCTGGGCCGAGCGGGCCGGGGTCGAACTGCGCGCCCTGGATGTGCGTTCCGCCTCGCTGGAGGAGGCGTTCCTCGGGATCGCGCGCGAACAGGCACGGGAGACGGCGGCATGAGCGGGGCCGGGACATCTCACGGGGAGACGAGGGCGGTTCGCCTGAGCGGGTCCGGGGGCGCCTGGGCGCCGGCCTGGCGCCGGTTGCGGGCGCTGGGGCGGGCCGAGCTGGCCCTGCTCTGCCGTAACCGGGGAGTCGTGTTCACCGCGCTTGCCGTGCCGCTGCTGCTGCCGTTCAGCATGCGCCCGGCGCTCGACCAGATCGATCTGAAGAAGCACGGGCTGAGCATCGGCACGACCCTGCTGGTGGCCGCGATCGGCTTCTCCTTCCTCTTCGCCGTCTACAGCTCGCTGGTCAACGCCTACGTCGCCCGCCGCGAGGAACTCGTCCTCAAGCGGCTGCGCACCGGCGAACTCTCCGACGCCGAGATCCTCACCGGCACCGCGCTGCCCGCGGTTGGCATCGGACTCGCCCAGGCGGTGGTGCTGTCCGTCGCCTGCGCCGCGCTGCTGCACACGGGCGCGCCCAAGGCGCCCTATCTGCTGCTGCCGGGGCTGGTCGCCGGGCTCGTGACCAGCGCCGGGCTCGCCGCACTCACCGCGGCCTGGACCCGGACCGTGGAGAGCGGGCAGGTCACCGCACTGCCGATCATGTTCGTGACGATGATCGGCTCCGGGATCACCTTCCCGCCCGAGGTCATGCCCGAGCGGCTCGCCTCCGTCTGCGGACTGCTGCCGCTGACTCCGGCGATCCGGCTGGTCCGCGGGGGATGGACCGGCCAGTTGAGCGGGTACGAGGCCCTCGGCGCCCTGGGGACCGCGCTGGCCTGGGCGATCCTGGCGGTGTTTGCTGGACGGCGGTGGTTCCGCTGGGAACCGCGGCGGTGACGTACCGACTGTGACGGGGATGACGGGGGATGCGGGGGATGCGGGGATGAGCGGGCCGCGCGGCTGGTGGCGGGCCAAGAGCCGACCGGAGCAGGTGGAGACGTACACCCGCTGGTCGTTCTACTTCTTCGCCGTCGTGGAGATCGTCGGGGTGGGACTGCCCGCGGTCGGGCACGTGCCGTCCTGGCTCGCTGGCTGGCTGGTCACCGCCGTCGCCGTGCACGCGGTGGTGACCACGGCGACCTCCTCCCTGGCCCTGGACTGGACGCGAGGCCGGCGTGCCCGGCCGGTGCGGGCCCTGTGGGTGCTCGCCGCCTTCACGGTCCTCCTGACGGTGGCCGTCCTCGCGGTGCACCGGTACGGCGCCGTCGGCAGGGGCACCGGGGCCTCCGTGGGCACAGTCGCGGGCGGTCTGATGTCCTGGGGCGGGGGCATGCTGACGCTCGGGGTACGCAGCCGACGGCGCATGCTCGCGATCATCACCGGCTTCGCCGCCGGCGCGGGCCTGGCCCCGCTGCCCCTGGGCGTACCCTGGCCCGTCGCACTGGTCGGAGCGTTCTTGGTGTTCCTGTGCGCCGGATTCCTCGCCGTCACCTGCCTCTTCTCCGTCTGGCTGCTCGACTCCGTGTACGAGCTGGACGAGGCCCGCGAGACCCGGGCCCGGCTCGCCGTCGCCGAGGAGCGGCTGCGGTTCGGGCGCGATCTGCACGACGTCCTCGGGCGCAACCTCTCCGTCATCTCCCTCAAGAGCGAGCTGGCCGTCCAACTGGCCCGGCGCGGACGGCCGGAGGCGGTGGGGCAGATGGTCGAGGTGCAGCGCATCGCGCAGGAGTCCCAGCGCGAGGTGCGGGCCGTCGTACGCGGCTACCGCGAGGCCGACCTCGGGGTCGAACTGGCCGGCGCGCAGGGCGTGTTGACGGCCGCGGGGATCGACTGCGAGGTCGGCGCCCAGACCGCGGGGCTGCCCGCCGAGGTGCAGTCCGTGCTCGGCTGGGTGGTCCGCGAGGCCACCACCAACGTGCTGCGGCACGGCGATCCGGGCCACTGTTCCTTGCGCCTTCAGGTGCTGGAGGGGCGCGTGGTGCTGACGGTGGAGAACGACGGAGTGGCCGGAACCCCCGACGGGGGTGGGGGGTCCGGCCTCGCCGGGCTGCGGGAGCGGCTGGCCGTCGTGGGCGGGACGCTTCAGGCCGGGCGCGTCGGCGCGGACCGGTTCCGGCTGACGGCCGAAGTGCCGCTGACACAGGAGACGAAAGAAGTGAGCGGAGTCACGTTGTGAGCAGTCCGGTACGGCTGTTGCTCGCCGACGACGAGCATCTGATCCGGGGCGCCCTGGCCGCGCTGCTGTCGCTGGAGGACGATCTGCTGGTCGTCGCCGAGGCCGCGACCGGACCCGAGGCGCTGGCCATGGCCCGTGCCCACACACCCGACGTGGCCGTCCTCGATCTTCAGATGCCGGGCGCCGACGGTGTGAAGGTCGCCACATCCCTGCGCACCGAACTGCCCGGCTGCCAGGTGCTGATCGTCACCGGGCACGGGCGCCCCGGCCATCTGAAACGAGCGCTCGCGGCCGGTGTGCGCGGGTTCGTCCCGAAGACCGTCAGCGCCCGGCGGCTCGCCGAGATCATCCGGACCGTGCACGCCGGGAACCGTTACGTCGACCCGGAGTTGGCCGCCGACGCGATCTCCGCCGGGGACTCGCCGCTGACCCCGCGGGAGGCCGAGGTGCTGGAGCTGGCGGCCGACGGCGCGCCGGTCACGGAGATCGCCGAGCGGGCCGCGCTGTCCCCGGGAACCGTGCGGAACTACCTCTCCTCGGCCGTCACGAAACTCGGTGCGGAGAACCGTCATGCGGCGGTGCGTCTCGCACGGGAGCGAGGTTGGGTATAGTTGCTCTCGCGCCACGGCGCAGTGCGGACGTAGCTCAGTTGGTAGAGCGCAACCTTGCCAAGGTTGAGGTCGCGAGTTCGAGCCTCGTCGTCCGCTCCATGAAAAGGCCCCCGGTTCTCCGGGGGCCTTTCGCGTTACGCCCAGCCGAGGCCGGTGAGGCGCTCGTACGCCTCCACGTACTTCTGCCGGGTCTTCTGGACGACCTCGTCCGGCAGCGGCGGCGGGGGCTGCTCGCTCTTCCGGTCCCAGCCCGACTCCGCCGAGGTCAGCCAGTTGCGCACGAACTGCTTGTCGTACGAGGGCTGCGCGCGGCCCGGCTGCCAGGATCCGGCCGGCCAGAAGCGGGAGGAGTCCGGGGTGAGGACCTCGTCGGCGAGGACGAGCGTGTCGCCGTCGAAGCCGAACTCGAACTTGGTGTCGGCGAGGACGATCCCCCGGTCCCTGGCGATGTCCCGGGCCCGGCCGTACACGGCGAGGGTGGCCTGCCGCAGCTGGGCGGCGGTCTCGGCACCGACCTGGCGGGCGACCTCCTCGTAGGAGACGTTCTCGTCGTGCTCGCCGACCTCGGCCTTGGTGGCCGGGGTGAAGATCGGGGCGGGCAGTTCCGAGCCGTCGACGAGGCCTTCGGGCAGGGCGAGGCCGCACACCGTACGGGACTCGTTGTACTCGAGCAGGCCCGAGCCGGTGAGGTAGCCGCGGGCCACGCACTCGACCGGGACCATCCTCAGCTGCTTGCAGACCAGCGTGCGGCCCGCCCAGTCGGCCGGGGCGCCCTCGGGCAGCTCGGCGCTGATGACGTGGTTCGGGGCCAGGTCGCGCAGCTGGTCGAACCACCACAGGGAGAGCTGGGTGAGGACCCGGCCCTTGTCGGGGATCTCCGTGGGCAGCACCCAGTCGTACGCGGACATGCGGTCGCTGGCGACCATCACGAGGTCGCCCGCCTCGTTCTGGTACAGCTCGCGCACCTTGCCGGTGTGGAGGTGCACCAGGCCCGGAACCTGGATGGGCTCGGGCTTTTCTACGAATCCGGACACGGTTCCTCCCCGTGGTTCTGTCCAAGTGCCTCGATTCTCCCGTATGGGCTGGTCCAGTGCGGCCGGGGGGGTCGTCGGTCGAGTGCGCGGATTCAGTCGCGCTTGCAGATGCGGTCCAGCAGGTTCGCGGTGGCCCGCTGGACACGGGGGTCCATATGGCCGGGGCGGTCCAGGGCCGGGGACCAGGCGAAGGTGCCGGAGGCGAAGACCCAGGCGCCGGAGGGGGCGCGGTAGAGGGAGGTCTCCTGGTGGCGCAGGACGCCGTCGTTGTCGGTGTAGGGGGAGTGGGCGAGCAGGATGCGCTCTTCGTGCTCGGGCAGCGGAGTGCGCGGGAAGTAGCGGTCGGCCTCGCCGGCGACCAGGCCGTCGATCTCGTCGCCCTCGTGCGCGCCGGTGGCCTCCCACAGCCAGTGGCCGGCGTTGCGGACGATCAGCGGGTGCGGCTCGGGCACCCGGCCCGCGTACTGGATGCCGACCAGTTGCTGCTCGGGCCGGTCGACCTCCCGCCACAGCACCGGCTTTCCGGGGCCCTTGCGTTTGCGGCAGGTCAGCAGCCGGTCCGGGTCGCCGGACGGGGAGGCGCCCAGATCGACCTGCCAGTACATGGTGTTGGCGGACAGGAAGACCAGCGAGGTGCCCCGGTCGCGGGCGTCCTCGACGGCCCGGCGCATCGGCACCGACCAGTACTCGTCGTGGCCCGGGAAGACCAGGCCCCGGTAGCGGGTGGGGTCGATACGGCCGGCGTGCAGGTCGCGGGCGTCGGCGTAGGCGAGGTCGTAGCCGTAGCGCTCGGCCCAGCGGATGAAGTCGTAGGCGTGGCCGACGTGCAGGGGCAGGCCCGCGCCCGCGTACGGGCGGTCGAAGGAGACCGTGGTCGCCGCGTCGGCCTCGCCGAGCAGCCGGCCCTTCTCGTCCCAGGCGTGGTAGAGGCTGGCGCCGGTGCGGCCGTCCTCCGGGTAGAGGTTGTACGCCTGCCAGGTGATGTCCGGCAGCAGCAGGAGCAGGTCGGCGGGGTGGTCGTCGCGAACGGTGAACGGCACGTGGGAGCGGTAGCCGTCGGCGGTGGTGAGGACGGCCACATAGGCGCCGATGTTCCAGTGGGGAGGCACCTGAAGGCGCCAGGAGAGCCACCAGTGGTGGCAGGAGACCGTGCGGTCGGCGGTCAGCGGCCCGGGCTGGACGATGCCGGACAGCCGCGGGCTGGTGGTGATCTTGGAGGCGCCGTCACCGCCGTAGTGGCCGATGCGGTAGATGTCGACGCTGAACTCCTGGGGCGGGTCGACCGTGATGCGGAAGTCGATCGCCTCGCCGGGCGCGACCGCGCCGGTGGAGGTGAAGCCCTTGATCTGGCGGTGCACGTCGTCGGCCGAGCGGGGCCCGCCGGTGGAGCTGCGCGGCGCGGGGACGCGCGCGGCCGTGGTGGTGTGCTGGGTGGAGTCGACGCATCCGTCGACGTACCAGGGCACGACGTGCCCGGTGTCGTCGAAATAGGTCTCACTGCCGCGCAGCCAGGGCACCGGGCCCTGGCCGAAGGGGTCCGTGACGGCGTGCGCGAGTGCTCCGGACTCCCAGCGGCGGATGTGGTCCGAGGCCATGATCGCTCCCCTCCCTCAGGCCCCCGTGTCCTGTCTCGGTGGTGCTCGCTGTGCTCGTCGTGCGCACTGTGCTCGGTCGTACTGTCGTATGTCGCGCGCCTTTGCCAGGTGCGTGGTCGCTCACCAGCACATCACATAACGCACGGGCTCGGTCACTAGTCGTTGCGAATTGACCTGAAGTGGAAGACAGGACTCCCGTTTACACCAGTCGTACGGGCTTCTCTGGGCGTATTCCGGTCGCGGTCAGCCAGTCGCGCAGCGGGCCCGGGTCCCCCTCCTCGATCAGGCTGAGCACCTTGGGCGCGAGATCGGCGGCCCGCTCGCCGTCCAGCAGCAGGGAGGGGCCGTCCAGCCAGTCCAGGGCCGGGACCGCGCCGGCGGTGTCGACGGCCGCACAGCACACCATCGCCGTCACGTGGTCGGCGAGCAGATCGCGGCCGGTGCGCGGGGGCTGCAGCGGGACGAGGGGCAGCGCGTCGTCGTCCCACAGGGCGCTGTCGGGACCGTGGCCCGCCGCCGTCGCACCCCTCGGCACGCAGGCCTCCTCGCGGGCCAGCTCGGCGCTCAGGCCGGCGGCGAGGGCGGCGCTGCGCTCGGTGCCGCGATCGCCGTCCTCGTCCCCGTAAGGGTCTTCGGCGTCTTCGCGAGATCTGGCCCGGGGGTCTTCGGCGGTGAAGGGGGCCTGGTGCGGCAGGGCGGTGGCGGGCTCGGTGAGATGGTCCAGGACCCGGGCCAGGGTGGGACCGCCGGGATCGGGGGCCGTGGGATCGAGGGTGGGCAGGACGCCCAGGGAGTCCAGCACGCGGTGCAGCCGGGCCGCCTCGGCGCGCCAGGTGCGGTCCACGACCTCCTCCGGATACGCCTGCCAGTCCACCGGGGCCCAGTCGGGGCCGGGCTCGGCGGGGCCGCCGTGGAAGAGGCGGGCGGCGAGCAGCGAGGTGGCCTCGTCCACCGCGCCGGGCTCCTCCAGCAGATCGCAGGCGGGACGCTCGCCGAGCCGGGAGGCGAAACCCTCGGCCAGCCGGTCGCGCCGGGACAGCTCGGTGAGCGCCGCGACCACGCCCGCGTCCAGCCGGGAGGGCCAGCGGCCCATGCGCCAGGCGGGCAGCGCGACCCGGGTCAGCAGCCGGTCCCAGCCTGCGTAGGCGAGGCCCACCTGCTCCTGGGCGACGATCCTGAGGCCGTAGTCGACCGCCTGGGCGCGCTCGGCCGCTGCCGCGGCGACCCCTCTCTCCATCTGCGTCGCGTGCTCCCGGCAGCCGCGCAGCATCAGCCCTGCCGCCCAGCCGAGCCCCGCGCACACCGCGCGGACCGGCGGGCGGCGGCCGGGCGCCGAGGCGACCGCGAGCGCCGCGTCCAGCCCGCGCACGAAACGGCGGGCAGCAGCTATGTCGGGGTGGGCCGAAGGACCCGTACCGGCGACGACCGGGGCGAGGACCGCGCGCAGTTCGCCCACCCGCATCCACCACAGGAACGGGGAGCCGATCACCAGGACCGGCGCGACCGGCGTACGACGGTGGGCGTTCGGGCCCGCTATCTCGTCGGGCGCCGAGCGGGCGGGCGGGCCGTGGGCCGCGTGCGTACGGTCCTCCAGCCAGCTGTCGCAGTCCGGGGTGAGCGCCACGGCCGACGGGGCCGGCACGTCCAGCCGCTCGGCGAGGTCGCGCACCATCCGGTACAGGTCCGGGGCGGACTCCTCCGGGATCGGGACCGTGGGGGTCGTGGCGGGGCGGGCCCGGGCCACGACCAGGGCGATGCCGGCGGCGGCCAGCAGCACCAGCACGGCGAGCACGCCCACGGCCCAGCGGGCGGCGTCCCAGCCCGGGCCGACGAGGTGGCCGGTGGAGCCGCCGGTCAGCAGGATCACCGCGGCGCCCGCGGGCAGCAGGGCCGCGGCCAGCGCCCGGCCCCGGACCCGCAGGACGGCGAGGGCCCGGGATCGCGCGGCCTGTACGCACGCCTCCACACCGATTCCGCTCACGTGCCGCCCTCACCCCCTCGCTGCCGTTGCCGTGCTTGCCTGGTGGTGCTCACTCCCCCACTGTGGCACCCGCCACTGACATCGCAATGCCGGTGGGCCAAGTGCCGGAACGCTTGCGCGGCACCCTAGTTGGGGCCCCGGCCCCCGTCAGCCGTATGGGCGATTGCTCACTCGATGGAATGGCTTTGGTCAGAGGTGGGTGACAGACAGCAAAGATCAGGCCCCGGATCTCGGATCCGGGGCCTGGGTGGCAGCGGGGCCGTCGACGGGACCGACGACCGGGCCGGAGGCGGCGCAGGTCAGGCGCGGGCCGCCTGGGCTGCCTGGGCCTCCCGTGCGGCCTTCGCAGCGATGTCGGTGCGGTGCTGGGAGCCGTCCAGCCGGATCCGGTCCACCGCCCGGTACGCCCGCTCGCGCGCCTCGGTCAGGTCCGTCCCGGTGGCCGTGACGGACAGGACGCGCCCGCCCGCGCTGACGACGGCGCCGCCGTCCTGCTTCGTCCCGGCGTGCAGCACGTAGGCGTGCGGCGCGTCCTCGGCGGCCACCTCGGCCAGGCCGGTGATCGGGTCGCCGGTGCGGGGCGCGCCCGGGTAGTTGTGGGAGGCGACCACGACGGTGACGGCGGCGTCCTCGCTCCAGCGCAGCGGCGCCAGATCGGCGAGCGTGCCGTTCGCGGCGGCGAGCAGGACACCGGCCAGCGGGGTCTTCAGCCGGGCCAGCACGACCTGGGTCTCGGGGTCGCCGAAACGGGCGTTGAACTCGATGACCCGGACCCCGCGGCCCGTGATCGCCAGACCGGCGTAGAGCAGACCGGAGAACGGCGTGCCGCGACGGCGCAGTTCGTTCACGGTCGGCCGCAGGACCGTCTCCAGCACCTCCTCGACCAGCTTCGGATCGGCCCACGGCAGCGGCGAGTACGCGCCCATGCCGCCGGTGTTCGGACCCTCGTCGCCGTCCAGGGCGCGCTTGAAGTCCTGGGCGGGCTGGAGCGGTACGACGCTCTCGCCGTCGGTGATGGCGAAGAGGGACACCTCGGGGCCGTCGAGGAACTCCTCGATGACGACCCGGTCGCAGCCGGCGGCGTGCGCCTTGGCCTCGTCGAGGTCTTCGGTGACGACGACGCCCTTGCCGGCGGCGAGGCCGTCGTCCTTGACGACGTAGGGGGCACCGAAGGCGTCGAGGGCCTCGGCGACCTCTTCGGCCGTCGTGCAGACGTAGGAACGGGCGGTCGGCACCCCGGCCGCCGCCATGATGTCCTTCGCGAAGGCCTTGGACCCCTCCAGCTGCGCGGCCTCGCCGGACGGGCCGAACACCGGGATGCCCGCCGCGCGTACGGCATCGGCCACACCGGCGACCAGCGGGGCCTCCGGGCCGACGACGACCAGCTCGGCGCCGAGGCCCGCGGCCAGCTCGGCCACCGCCGCTCCGTCCAGCGCGTCGACGGGGTGCAACTCGGCAACCTCCGCGATGCCGGCGTTGCCGGGGGCGCAGTGCAGCGCGGTGACGTCGGGGTCGAGGGACAGGGAGCGGCACAGGGCGTGTTCGCGGGCGCCGCTACCGATGACGAGGACCTTCACGGGGGTCAGCCTACTGGCAAGGTTGCCGAAGGTTCGGGGGCGGGTTTGCTGGAGTTTCCTCCAAGGGGGTGGGGGACGGCAGGAGCGGGCGCCTGAAGTGGCAGGGGCGGAGAGGCGGCAGCCGTGGGGGCCGGGGCCGGAGAGACGGCAGCCGTGGAGGCCGGAGCCGCACAAGCCGCAGCCCTGGAGGCCGGGGCCGGAGAGACGGGAGCCCTGGAGGCCGGGGCCGGAGAGACGGCAGCCGTGGAGGCCGGAGCCGCACAAGCCGCAGCCCTGGAGGCCGGAGCCGGAGAGACGGGAGCCCTGGAGGCCGGGGCCGGAGAGACGGCAGCCGTGGAGGCCGGAGCCGCACAAGCCGCAGCCCTGGAGGCCGGAGCCGCACAAGCCACAGCCCTGGAGACCAGAAGCCGGAGCGCGCGGCCGGGCCGGAGAGGCGGGAGCTGGAAGAGGCGGGGCGAAGAGACCGGGATGGCAGGGGACCTGGAGGCAGGGAGGCCCGTACCGGAAACCGGGAGTCTCGGAGGCCGGGAGACCCGGAGACTGGGAAACCGGGAGGCCCGGACCGGAGACCCGGAAGCCGCGAAACCCGGAGCCCCCGAGATCGGGAAACCCGAAAGCCCGGACCGGAGACCCGGAAGCCGCGAAACCCGGAGCCCCGGAGACCCGGAATCCGGACGAGGCAGAGGGCCGGAAGAGGCGGGGCGAGGACGCCGGAAGCCGGAACAGGCAGGAACCGGGAGACCGGTGGCCCGGAACAGACCGGTGGTCCAGAACAGAACCGGTGGCCCGGACTGGCCCGGGGTCGGAGAAGCCCGGAGCCGAGGGGTTCAGGGCCCTCTACTCGTTCGAGACTTCCTCCACCACTGTCGCGCCCAGCTCCCGCACGATCAGTTCGTGGCCGGAGAGCGCCGACTCGTCCAGATCGGGGTCGTCGTCCTCGGGGATGTCGTCCTCGGGAGAGACGGGCGGCGGCTCGGGGGCGGACGTGGGCTGCGGGGTCGGCGCGGCCGGGGCTGCCGGTGCGGGCGCGGTCGTCCGCGGGGCCGGCTGGGGAGCCGCGGGGCGGGGTGCGGCCGGGGCGCCGTAGCCACCGCCGCCGGCGGGAGCGCCGCCGAAGCCGCCCGGCGCGGGGGGCGCGGAGCCGCCGGACGGGTCGATGACCGCCTCGATCTTCCACTGCACGCTGAACTGCTCGGCCAGCGCCTGTCGCAGTACGTCCTCGCTGCCGCTGCCAGAGAAGTTGTCCCGCGCACCGGCGTTGACGAAGCCGAGCTGGAGGGTCGTGCCGTCGAAGCCGACCACCTGGGCGTTCTGGCTGAGCAGGATCCAGGTGAAACGGCGGCGGTTCTTGACGGCTTCCAGGATGTTCGGCCAGAGCACCCGGGGGTCGAGGCCGCCGGTGGAGGCCACCGGGGCCGGCGCCGCCGGGGGCGTGGCCGCGGGTGCTGCGGGTGCTGCGGACGGCGTGGGGGCCGGGCCTGTCGGGGGCTGCGGCTGAGCGGGCCCGCGGCCCGGGCCCTGGCCTGGGGCCTGGCCCTGCTGTCCGCCCGCCGGGGCCGCGGCCGTGGGCCAGCCACCGGGGCGCCGGCCGCCGCCCGCGGAAGCGGCCGTGGGCCAGGCACCGGGGGCGGCGGGGCCGGGACCGGCAAGGGCGGCCGGGGGCTGCGCCGGCG
>NZ_LGDV01000203.1 GCF_001280015.1 Streptomyces sp. MMG1121 | reverse complement strand
CGCAATGATGTGACGTACTACCCCACATCGGAGAAATGCCCGATATGGGCCTGTATGACGGTTTTACATGCTGTTCGGGGCGTTGTGGTTCTCCTATGCTGGATAGGATGTGATCTGCCTCCTATGGGTGGCGTCACCCCCCAGACCCCCTTCCAGGGGCCGAAACGGCCCCCACCCCGCCCGCACACCACACCCGAACAGACCCCGCCGAACACACCCCGAACCCGGAGCCGGCGCCAGGCAGCGCGGGTGTCACAGAGACTGCCGCCCAGCTCCACGAACCGGGTGGCGCACACGATCGGGTACGGGATCGGACCGGCCCTGGCCAGGTACCCCTGCGGAATCTTGGTCTCGTGCCGGATGCGGTCGGGCATCCGCCTCCGGCGCCCGGGCTGCGGTGCGGGAGGAGTCGACTGCGGGGTCGGCGGCGAGGACGGCGAATTCGGGGGCGACCTCGGCGATCACGGTCTCGGCGGCTACCGCCTGCGGCGCCACGGTGCTGCCGACGGCGGCGGCGTCGATGGTGCTGTCGCGGAGTCGGCGCAGGTCCATGCCCTGGTCGCCGGGCTTCCGGGCCTCCGGGCCTCCGGGCCTCCGGGCCTCCGGGCCTCCGGGCCTCCGGGCCTCCGGGCCTCCGGGCCTCCGGGCCTCCGGGCAATGCAGTGGATGCCGCGGTCCGAGTCAAGACCGGCGGCCTTGCGCGGCACGATGCGGGCGAAGCGCCCGGGCGCCGTGCGGGAGGCGTGTACCGCGAGCCGTAGGCCAACCAGGTCGACGAGGGAGGTCAGACCGGGGCGGGCGAAGAACCAGAACAGCGGGCGGTCGGCGTTGACGGTCAGCACGACCCACGGAACGCCGCCGGTCCGCCGGGACTGCGGGAGCCCGGCCGAGCCTGATGGTGGCCCCTTCAAGGCTCTCCGTGGAGCACGACCTCGACGAGACCGTCGGCATCGGGCTGCGGCCGACGGCCGTGGTCACGGTCGACCATCACCAGCCGGTTGGTTCCGAGCGCGGTACCGGGCCGCGCCGTTCCTCGAAGTGCTCCGCCGTCACCCTGGTATCTGATCCGACCGAGCATACCGACCAGTTGCGGTCGGCCGCGTATTCCCTGGCCGTAGGCTGTGTGGGGAGTCAGGCCGGCACGAGAGTCCGCGAGCGCAGGCCACTCTGGGAGACCTGGCCGGGCGTGACGGTGACGCGCAGGCCTGCACACGGCGGGAGCAGACCCGCCAGGCCGTTGCCGACATTCAGGGAACTTCTGTGCGTCCTCGGGAGTCTTGCTTGGTAAGGGGAACAACACGCGTCAAGAACACGGGGGTGTTCGACCTTGACCGAGACCATGAACGGGCTGGAGAGGCTCACCGGGGAGATCGCTCAGCAGCGCACGCCGGATGAACTGACGCCGTACGCGGCGCCGTTGACCATTCCTCCGGTCCTGCGTCCCGCCACGGACGATGTCCTGCGCGAGACCGAGATCGCTCTGCGCCCGGCCTGGGTGCGCCTCCATCCGCAGCTGCCGCCGACCCTGATGTGGGGGTACGACGGCCATGTCCCGGGCCCGACCATCGAGGTGCGGCGCGGACAGCGCGTCCGCATCGCCTGGACCAACCGCATACCGAAGGACAGCGAGTTCCCGGTCACCGCCGTCGGGGTGCCCGCCCGCGCGCCCGGCACCCCGCCTGCCTCGACGGAGCCGGGCCGAGAGGGCGTCGAGCCGGACAAGGACGTCGCCGCCCTGCCTGCCTGGACCGTGACCCATCTGCACGGCGCCCAGACCGGCGGCGGCAACGACGGCTGGGCGGACAACGCCGTCGGGTACGGCGACGCCCAGCTGTCGGAGTACCCCAACGACCATCAGGCGGTGCAGTGGTGGTACCACGACCACGCCATGAACATCACGCGCTGGAACGTGATGACGGGCCTGTACGGCACCTATCTCGTCCGTGACGGCGAGGAGGATGCCCTTCACCTTCCGTCCGGGGAACGGGAGATCCCGCTGCTCCTCGCCGACCGCAACCTCGACACCGACGAGGACGGCCGCCTCAATGGCCGGCTGCTGCACAAGACGGTGATCGTCCAGCAGAGCAACCCGGAGACCGGAAAGCCGGTCTCCATCCCCTTCACCGGCCCGTACACCACGGTCAACGGCCGCATCTGGCCCCACGCCGAGGTGGACGCCGCCTGGTACCGCTTCCGGCTGGTCAACGCCTCCAACGCGCGCATCTTCGAGCTGGTCCTGATCGACGAGGCCGGCGACCCGGTGCCGGGGATCGTGCACCAGATCGGTAGCGACGGCGGGCTGCTGCCACGCCCCGTGCCGGTCGACTTCGAAGGGGACCTGCCCACGCTGACCGCCGCGCCCGCCGAGCGCTTCGACCTGCTGGTCGACTTCCGCTCGATGGCCGGCCGGACCCTGCGGCTGGTGAACAAGGGTCCCAACCAGCCGGCGGGCGTGCCCGACCCGGCGGGCGACGTGCGCTACCCGGCGGTGCTGGAGTTCCGCATCCGCGAGACCTGCGGTGAGGAGGACACCTTCGAACTGCCCGAGGTGCTCTCCGGCTCCTTCCGCCGCCTCACCCACGACCTCCCGCACGGCCACCGCCTGGTCCTGCTCACCCCGCCCGCCACCAAGGGCGCCGGCGGCCACCCGGAGATCTGGGAAATGACCGAGGCCGAGGACCCGGGCGGCCTCACGCTCCCGGCCGACGGCATCGTGCAGGTCACCGGTCCCGACGGCACGACCAAGACGTACCGGCGCACCTCCAGGACGTTCAACGACGCCCTCGGCTTCACCATCGCCGAGGGCGACTACGAGCAGTGGAGTTTCCTCAACCTCGCGCCCATCGTCCACCCCATGCACATCCATCTGGCCGACTTCCAGTTGCTCGGCCGGGACGCCTACGACGTCTCGGGCTTCGACCCGGCCGTCGGTGGCACCCGTACGCCGCTGCGGTACGACGCCGGCCGAGCGATACCGCTCGCCCCCAACGAACGCGGCAACAAGGACGTCTTCCGCGTGCCCGGGAACCAGATGCTGCGGGTCATGGGCCGCTTCGACGGAGCGTACGGCCGGTTCATGTACCACTGCCATCTGCTGGAGCACGAGGACATGGGCATGATGCGGCCCTTCGTCGTCATGCCGGCCGAGGCCATGAAGTTCGACCACGGCGCCGGGCACGGCGGGCATGGAGGGGGACACATGGGCTGAGACACGACCCGCGGCTGGTCGACCGGCCGTCCTCCGGCCGGTCAGCCCCGGATATCTCGTGCTCGCCCACGGCCGGCGCCAGGACGCTCGGGGGTCGTCTGTTCATGCGGTGAAGGCGATGTTGTGGATGTGGGTGACGGCCTGGACCGGGTGGTGAAGGCCGTCACCTCGCCTGCGGCAGGTCGCACCCAGACCCACGGACCCCTGTGCTACTGCCCGAATGGGCAGCAGCAGTGCCCATTCGCCGCTCGTCTCTCGACCGCAGCCCTGGTATGCAGGACACTCAACCCCCGACAGGAGAGGGCCAACGTGCAGGCGCGCAGCAGCCGAGCAACCGACCGGGAACCGTCCACATCGCAGCAGACAGCTCTGCGGCGCCCCTTGGGCGGGGACAGAACGGCCGGTCCCATCGGCCTGCAACCCTCCATCGGCAACCATGCCGTCGTGCAGTTGCTGCGCCGGGCCGGGCACCCGGGGGCGCAGGAACGCCACCAGCACGGTCCCGGTTGCGGCCACGAGAACGAGCAGGAGCAGTCGACGGCCGAGGCCGCACCGACGGTGCAGCGTTCGGCCGTACATGGCGTACTGCGAGGCAGTGGCCGGCCGCTCGACGCGTCCACCCGCACCGACATGGAAGCCCGTCTCGGTGCCGACTTCTCCGCCGTGCGCGTGCACACCGGTGCCGAGGCTCGCCGTTCCGCGGCCGAGATCGGCGCTCGTGCCTACACCTCCGGCGAACACGTCGTCATCGGTGACGGGGGTGCCGACAGGCACACCCTCGCTCACGAACTCACCCACGTCATCCAGCAGCGCAAGGGCCCCGTCTCCGGCACCGACAACGGCAACGGCCTGTCCGTCTCCGACCCCGGCGACCGCTTCGAACGCGAAGCCGAGGCCAACGCGAGGCGCGCTCTCAGTAGCCCCGTCGTCGCACGGGCCGTCAAGGCCGGCCATGCCGTCCATGGCGCGGAGGGCGGCAGCCCGGCCCCCGCCGTTCAGCGGGCGAGGGAGCGCAAGCGCGGCCGTGAGGAGGACAACGGGGTCTCCGCTGAGGCGATCGCCGAGATCGCGAACCCGGTGGGCCGGGAGCCGACCTATGACGAGGGCTCCGGGCAGGCGAGGAGAATTCCCAAGACGGCCGAGGGGGCCGCCTGCTGGGAGTGGGCCGTGCGCGCCGCTGCGGATTCCGGCGGTATCGACCGGGGACAGTACTGGGACTACCTCACTGGCTGGATCGACGAGAGCGCCGTGGCGGAGCTCGACCGGTTGGAGCCCGCGGTCAAGAGCGAGCTGGACCAGCTGCGGGGCGAGATGCAGAGCGCGGGGCTGAGTTCCGGCCCGGCCGGTCTCGACGAGCAGCACGACGAGGAGACGATCCGTCCGTTCATGCAGCGCTCGGTCGAGAACTTCGTGACGGCGCACGGCCTTCGGATCCAGCACAACGACCCGGCCGGCTGGGTCATGTGCCACTACAAGATGACCGGTACGGCCGGCGCTCCCGAGCACTGGTGGATCGAGCTTCCCACTCCGGAAGGAAGCCGCGTGCTCGTCCAGACGGTCCCGGACATCGACCACTTCGAGGCCGGCGGTACGGAGCTCCGCTGGAACGATCCCGACAGCGTGGAAGGGCGCCGAGACGGCCACGAGACCTACGTGACCATCGAGGTGCCGATCGCGGCCCTCAAGGGGCGCCACACCGAGATCCTCAACGGGATCGTGGGCAGGCGCCTGCGCCGCAGAGGCGGCCGGTAGCCCGCAGGGTCGGCATCGAGGTACTCGACGAGGTGGGTGCCGGGCGGCACATTCGTGCAAGCCACGAACGGCAGAGCTGGACCTGCCGCTGTCCGGGTTGAGCCCGGACCGGACGGGTGGGAACTCGCTGTTGGCCCTACCCCTCTCAGCTCAGGTCGCATCGTCGGTGGCGGCAGGTGATGAGCGGTGAGCCAGTCCGGCGGGGGATGGCCTCCGAGTATGACCCGGTGCCGGATTCCTCGTGGCCCGGCATGACGGGCCCGGCTGGTCGAGCTGAGCCCGTCCGGGCTGCGAGTGCTCGCTGTCGCACGGGAGTTGAGGTGCGGGTCGAAGGCTGTGCGGCGTCGGCCGCACCGCTTCGACCGCCTGGGCGTGGACGAGCTGGAGGACCTCGGAGTCAGGGCCGCACGCGGCGGATCAGCGAGGCGAACGTCCGAGGACCATCACCCTGGTCGAGTCGTCGCCTCCGGTCGGCAGATCGTGCGGGCGGACGGTGAGCCGCGCGAGCAGACGAGGCCGGCGCCGGATGGGACCCTCGATACACCGGCTCGCGAGGCGAACACCTGGGCGTCGAAGCCGCCGTTCAGCTCCAGAAAACTCGACCATGACACCACCACCGCACTGCCGTCAGCCCTCCGCGACGCGTTGGCCAGACGCCCTGCGGCGTTTGCCGTAACGCCGGACGCAATCTCTCCGCGCAGGCAACGAGTCGCGTTCGGTCGATGGCCGTCGAACCAACTGGTCGGCGATGCATCGGAGTTGAGATCCCAAGGGCCGTGCAGATCGACGGCCGCGTCGCGCGCGGTGCGGAGTTGCGTGAGGGCGGCGATGACGCGTCAGTGCCAGTGGCCACCGGTCTCGGGTTCGAGCCTCCGCAGGAACGCCTGCCCACGCGCGTCGACGCCGCACCACTCAGCCCAGTGGTGGACGACCACTGCCGGCGGAGACCGATGCGCTCACCAAGTCACGGTCGTCGATGGCCGTCGACCCACGTCAGCTACGGCCCGTCCAACGGATCCTGCGGTCTCACCGCGTCGAACAGGGGCCAGCCGTCCACCTCCGCGGACCCCGTCGCGGGAAAGAGCCCACGAGCCAGGGCCTCGTCCAGCAACGCCCTTACACTGCCGGGTTCGTGGAGATTCAGATACTCGCGGTCCGGCAGGCGCACCACCGCGCCCTCGTCGAAGTAGCCGTCGGCGATGGCCCGGTCGGATGCCGGACGGAACGCCAGACGTAGACAGGCCCGGCTGCCCGGACACCACAGCGTCACCGTGCTGCTGCAGCCGGGGTAGCCCCGCACACGATCGTGCCGGTGCCCGAAACACCATCCGTACACCGTGCCGCCCACCACGATGCGACGGATCCTGCGCCTGCTCCCCATGGCCGAACTCTAGAGCCGCGACGGCGAGGCCTGCCGCAATTTCAGGGGCCGACCGCCACCCTCAGTCCGATGGACCGTCCACCGGACGGCCGGTCGCGGACCCGTCCACCATGGGCGACCTGCTCGCTCCGGGTCACCGCCTCCGCCACCACCGGCGGCTCAATCCTTGCCGACGGATCCGCCAGGTCGATCACATCCTGCCTTGAGCCCGTCGTCCACCAGGACGTCGTCGGCAGAGCGACCCGACATCCCCGCCCCGCAAACGGGAGCAAGCCGACTCCCCCCGTGAAGACCGGGCGCAGTGCCGACCCACAGGTGCGCGCACCGGAGTGGGCGGTGCCGAATCCGTCCACGCATCACGCTCTTCGGCCATCTGCCGGTCGGTTCGCGGCGCTTTTTCTCCGGTGGAGGGAGACCGGTGGTCTGCCGGTGAAGGATCCTGTCTGTGGAGAGCCGAATGTCCCGCAGCGGGAACACGCCCGGGCCGAGAGCCACCTGCGCGCCGGTGGCGATGGCGACCGGGCCGCGTCTGACGGTGGGGGTGGAGGAGGAGTTCCTCCTCGTCGATCCGCACACACGCTTGCTGGTGCCGGCGGCCGCGCCGGTCATCGTGACCGCCCGGGCCAAGCTCGACAACCTGGTCACTCCGGAGCTGACGCGCTACCAGGTGGAAACGCGCACCGAACCCCACCGGAATCTCGGCGCGCTCGCCGAACAGCTGTATGCCAACCGGCTTCAACTGTCGCGTGCGGCCGCCGCCCACCGAGCCGGGCTGGTCTCCAGCGGTACGCCGGTGCTCTCACCCACGGGTGCACCGCCGTTCACGCCGGGTGAGCGGTACGAGCGCAGTGCGCGTGCCTTCGGAGCACTGGACGAGGAGCAGGTGTGCTGTGCCTGCCACGTCCATGTCGGCATGGCCAGCCGTGAGGAGGCCGTCCAGGTCAGCAATCATTTGCGGGCCTGGATCGCGGTGCTGATCGCGGCGACGGCGAACTCGCCGCTGTGGGGCGGGCGGGACACCGGCCACGCCAGTTGGCGCACGGTGTGCTGGGCTCGCTGGCCGGCCGCCGGTCCCCCGCCGTACTTCGAGTCGGCCGCACACTACGACGATGCGGTCGCCACGCTGATCGGCACCGGCGTCGTACTCGATGCCGGTGGGATCTACTGGGACATCCGGCCCTCCCACCACCTGCCCACTCTGGAGGTGCGCCTCGCGGACGCGGGCCTGACCGTCGATGACACCGTGCTGATCGCCGCTCTGGTGCGCGCGGCCGCCGCCACCGCGCTCGCCGACGTCCGCGCGGGCCGGCCCGCCCCACGGCCCGAGCCTCACCTGCTGCGCGCGGCGTCATGGCGCAGTGCTCGCGAGGGGCTCACCGGGACGATCCTCGACCCTGTCTCCCGCCAGCTCACCCCGTCCTCGCGCCGGATGCACCGGCTACTGGCCTGGATCCGTCCCGCTCTCGCCTGGCACGGTGACACCAGCCAGGTCGACTCCCTGCTGTCTCGGCTCCACCTCCATGGCACCGGAGCAGTCCGCCAACGCGCCGCCTGGCGACGCCACCGACGTCCGGCCGACACCGTCGACTACCTCCTCTCCCACACCCTCACAGCCCCCGGCACGCACCGTCACTGACACACGGTGACCTCGCACTCGGCCCGGCAGTCCCAGCCCGGACGCGAGCGGGTAAGCAACTCGCCGGTAGTTCACGACCTCGGCGAACCGGGGAGGGCGTTGACGCGGTTCTCGTACGTGCCACACGGAGCCTGAAGCCCCGGCCGCGGCGAACGGCGACGCCGACCGCACCGCCGCCCTGGTCCCGCGCCACGCCGACGTCTTCACCGTCGTCGCCTACGACAGCCGCCGCCTGTCCCGCAGCACCCTCGACGACCCCGCCCGGGCCGTCTCCATGGCCGACCGCACCGGACCCGGCATCACATCAACGCGACTGCCCCGGACCGACACACGCCACCATCGTTACGCACCTTGGAGGAAGACACCGTGAAGCGCATCGGGATCACCGGAGTGGGGAGAGCGGACGGGCCCTCGTGAGGGGCCTGCGTCACGGGGCGAGGAGTCGTCCGAGGTATTCCTCTCTCCCCGGGGCGCCCCCTGGTGAGGGTCATCCCGAGGTCTCGGCGTGCTCCTCGTCCGGGCCGCAGAGCACTCCGTCCTTGCCGTGGTGGAGCACGGTGTTCGCCGCAAGGCAGTCGCACGCGAAGACGGTACGTACGGCACGTCCGAGTTCTTCCGGGGCCTGGTACGTGGGGTGCTTGGAGGCAGCCGCGGGTGAAGCGCCGCAACACCTGCTGGGCGACCGGCTCCCAGCGGATCGGCCGGGTCAGCGAGGCACGGAAGACGCCCCACCAGCGTACGACCTCGTCCTCGAGCGCGGCCAGGCCGGGCCACAGCCGGTCCAGGACTGCGGACCCGTCCATCGGCACCGTCTCCGCGCCGTCGCGGAAGCGGCTCTTGCCGCCGCAGCAGCACGTGCATCACCGCCGTGGCGACGTGGCAGGAGGCCTCCTACCGCACGGGCGCCGAACACGCGTGGCGCCCGCCACCCCTCCCGCCGACGCCCCGCCCCGCGCCGCCCCGAAACGTCAACCCGTCGCGGTACGGCGCAGGTTGCAGGAAGTACACCGCTACCGCCGTCGTCTTGGCTGGAGTTCAACCCGGTGCTGGACGCCCCCGCCCCCGTGCCGCCCGTAACTTCTCAGGCCAGCAGCACAGCGGCACCGGCTCACCACCGGGCCGCGCACGGCGGGCCGCTACGGGGGGACCCAACGGGGGGACCCCGGCCCGACACTGGGAAGGAAACCGATCCGATGAACACACGCAAGCGCCTGGCCTTCTCGCTGGCCGCTGTGGCCTTCAGCTCCGGCCTCGCCTTCGCACCGATGGCATCGGCCGCCCCGAAGGCCGCCACCGCCGCGTGTCCCTACCCGTACGTCTGCTTCTACAAGGGCTCCACCAAGACCGGTTCCTTCAAGGACGTCACCAGCTCCTGGCAGAACCTGGGTGCCAGCAAGGGCGCAAGCTCCATGGTGAACACCCGTCACGACGACATCGTCTACACGCACTTCACCAACGGCAAGACCTACTGCACCCCGCCGAGCAGCACCACCACGTTCAACTCCTGGGTGGTCGACAAGGTCCGTATCAGCTCTGCCGCCAGCTGCTGACCGACCCGCTGATGCTCTGAGGCTCTGAGGACGTGGCCGGGACACCCTTGGTGTTCCGGCCACAGAAACGGCCGATCCGGCGTCGTACGACCTCGTCCTCGCGCGCGTCCGGTGGTTTCCTCGGCACAACCTCTTGGCGCAGCTGACGACCGGGCCACCAACAGGCCCCCTGGTGCCCTCCCGTCTCGGCCCGGGACCGGATCAGCCGGCCACCTACTGCGCGGCCTCGGAACGTCGGCCGTCGGCCTCGCTCGGGGCCGTCACCGCCCCACGCTCACCGTGCATCCCGGTCGAGCATGCTGGCGGTCCGGGTCGACAGCGGCTGCGTCACCGGCTCCTGTCACGTGCGCAGTCCCGGCAAGCTCACGCGTGTGGGGCGGGAGACCACCGATTCTTCACGCGTTTCGGGAGCCCGGGGGGGCTCCCGGAACTACGTGACTCACACGGGTTGGGGTTGCGGTTCCGGTTGCCGTACTGGCGTGGCCTCCGCTTCCCACAGTCTGGTTGTCCGTACGTAGCCGTGGACCACTGAGGCCAGCGACAGAAGGAGAAGTGGTCCGAACACCCATGGATGTTCGGCCATCTCCATCGGCAGATAGCGATAGGACACCAGGAGTGCGGCGAAGACCGTTGTTCCATGGGCGACCAGCCGGGTCCCTGACCGATCCCAGCCACGGGCGAGCGAGCGCAGAGCCGCCTCGACCGTGAGCGCGAACACCGCGCCCGCGATGAGGTCGACGCCGTAGTGGTAACCGAAGCCCAGCGTCGCGCCGAGCGTGGCGATCAGCCAGAACGCGCCTGCGAATCGCAGAATGCGTGGACCTTTACGGGAATGAATGAAAATCGCCGTTGCCCACGCCGTGTGCAGACTGGGCATGCAGTTGCGCGGCGTGATCTCGTCGAACGGCATCTGGCGCGGGGCACTGATCGGCGGCGGCGTGTCCGGCCACAGGTTGGCCACCGCCCAGTGCCCGCCGTCGGCGCCGTAGGCGAAGACCGGTCCGACCACCGGGAAGATCATGTAGATGGCCGGCCCGAGGAGACCGATGACCAGAAACGTGCGCACCAGATAGTGGCGCGGGAATCGGCCCTGGACCGCCACGTCGCGCAGCTGGTACAGCGCGACGACGACCGCGGCCACCGCGAGCTGGATGTAGACGTAGTCGAGAACATGAGCACCGATCGGACCACTGGCCCGGACCATCCGGCCCACCAGCCACGACGGGTTGCCCAGCGCGTGATCGGCGGTCGCCGCGTACTGGTCGAACACCGCGGGGCGGGTCTTCGACGTGATGAGCAGCCATATGTCGCCCGCCTTGCGGCCGGCCACCAGCAGCAGCCCCAGCCCGACACCCTTCAGCAGCAGGACGCGTTCCCGCCCTGCGCGGCGTGTGAGGGCGATGACCGCACAGCCCAAGATCACCCACAACGCGCCGTTGCCGAAAGGGTGGCCGTCGGCCACTCTGACGCCGAGCGCCCACCGCACCAACGCGAAGACGACGTCGATGCCGATCGCGGCGCCAGCGGCGATCAACCGTTGCCGCCGAGTGAGCACCACCATTGTCAACGCCAGACTGGCGTACAGGAGGAAGCCAGATTTGGGCGGGAATATCACCTCCCGCGCCTGATTGGTGAGTGGCCCCTGAATGCCATGACTACGCGCGGCGATCTCCAGCGCGATGATGAACCCGAAGGCCACCACACCCGCCGCGACCCACAACATCGCGCGTGGTTGACGCCACACGGCGGACTTGGTTAGGCAATTTATTCGCGAGAACGTCCGCGATATTGTAGGTATCAATTACTTGGCCGATTTGTCAGTTGTCAATTAACTAAAGGTCACTCTTCGTTCCGGATAGCAAGGCCTTCCGGTGAAGGACGAGCGACGAGGGCGCTCGCCATGGGTTGGATCATGTTATCCGAGTGGTGAGGAGATCTGTCCGCTCCGGGCTGGCGGCCGAGGCGGTGTCCGATCGCGGTGATGCGGCCCTTGAGCGTCAGGGGGACGGCCTACAGGGCCCCGCGGCGCACCGTTCAGCTCAGTACGTCGGTCAGCCCTGGTCGTCGGTGCCAGGCGTGAATGTGCAGGTAACCGCGGCGGCTCGGCGTCCCCCCGCGGACTGGCGACGCGACCCTGAAAGTCAGCCGGCGAGCCGGACGTGGGTGAGCTTGTCAGGGTTGCGGATCAGCCTGATGGCGCTGATGGTGCCGTCCTCCGCGATGTCGCAGCAGCCCACCGAGTCCGGATGGGCGCCGGAGGTGACGACCAGGCCCGGGCGCCCGTTGACCAGCGCCTCGTACACGCCGTAGTCCGGGATCGAGGTGGAGAGGACTCCGAGGATCCAACGGGCGACCTTCTCGGGGCCGAAGATCGGGCGCAGGGCGGCGCGGACCTTCCCGCCGCCGTCGCTCCAGGCGGTCACGTCCGGGGCCAGCATGGCCATCATCCGGTTGATGTCCCCGCCGATGCAGGCGGCCAGGAATTCGTCGGTGACCTTGCGCCGCACCTCGGCGGGCGCGTCGTACCGAGGCCGGCGGGCCTGCACATGACTGCGGGCCCGGCTGCCTACCTGGCGCACCGAGGCCTCGGTGCGCTCCAGCATTCCGGCGATCTCGGCATAGCCGAAGCCGAACACCTCCTTGAGGATGAACACCGCCCGCTCCAGCGGCGACAGGGTCTCCAGCACCACGAGCATCGCCAGCGAGATCGCCTCCGCCTGCTCGATCCCGCCGCTGGCATCGGGCGTGGTCACCAGGGGCTCCGGCAGCCACGGACCCACGTACGACTCCCGCCGGACGACGGCCGACTGCGCGCGGTTGAGCGACAGGTTGGTGACGATCCGGCAGAGAAACGCGCGGGGGTGGGTGATCGCCTCGACGTCGACGGTGCTCCATCTGAGCCAGGCGTCCTGGAGGATGTCCTCGGCGTCGGCGGAGCTGCCCAGCATCCGGTAGGCGATGCCGAACAGCTCGGGCCGGTGTCGTTCATAGAGTTCGAGTGCGGTCACGCACGCGACGGTACCGCGCAGCGGTCCGAGGAGCCCTGGCCGGTGAGCCCGAAGGCGCTGTTCATCCGGGAGCGCAGGTTCTCCACGACGACCATGGCGGTGAGTTCGACGTAGGCGGGCGCGCCGAGTTCCTCGATCAGCCGGGCCGCCGGTTCGTCGCTGACGGACGGCTGGGTCCCGGTCATCGCCTCGGCGTGCTCCAGGACGTCCAGCTCCGGTGCGGTGAACTCCTCACGGTGCTCGGGCCGGCACGGTACGACGTGCAGCTTCGCACTCGGCATGCCCTCGTTGTGTGCCTCCCCGTAGCCGAGTCGGTGCACCAGAGCAGTCGACGAGGTGCGAACCGGCCATCACGGCGGGCAGCTTGAGCTGGGGGTCCAGCTCGCGAGATACGGGCCATGGGGATCGCCTCCGGCTCGGGAATCCGTCTTCACCAGAGGGGACGGGGCAGTTCGCCCGGGTGTGACATGCCGCCCGGGCGGGCCCTGATAGGCACTCGATCACGTCGGACGACCACTGGGATCAGCTGTCGGTGCCCATGCCCATGCCGACGTTAACCCCCGACCAGCTCATGGCCGGTGCCGACACCCGGGTACACGGCCCGGCCACTGCCGAGTGCGCACAGTTCAAGCCATCTCGGCGACTGCTCAACCGCTGGGCTTCGACGCGTAGTTCGAGAATCCTTTCTCCCGCCTCCGGCCCAGGCCAGAGGCCTGGCGACCCGGGTCGGCACGTGGCTGCGGCGCCCGATCGGATTGTCCGGATCCCCGTCACCGGACCCACTGGTTGTCAGTGGCGTGCAGCAGGGTTCCGTCCGCACTCCATGTCCACGCCTGACCGAAGGAGGCCGGTGCCGTCGACGCCATCGCGCAATCCCCCGCTCGGGTTACGGCAACGCCGCAGTCCCCTCGACGAGTGAATCGAACGGGCACGTGCCACGTGCTCAGGCCGACAGCACTTGCCGTTCACGTCACGCATCGAACTTTCGCTCGACCGTTCGCTCGACGCGACCCGTATCGGTCCTGTGATCAGGGCCGTTGTCCGCAGTACTCCAACCGCTTCCCCTACCGAGGAGGACTCGTGAATCCCATGCTCGTACCCGTCGCTCTTCAGCCTGCGTTCGAAAACCCTCCGGCTCGGGCCACGTTCCCGACCGCACTCCGGCGCCCGGCCGACGCCCGCCGCGCGCTGTTCGCATCCGCGTCACGACCGTCTACGAGGTGGGGTGCATGACCCACTCGACCATGCCCGCGCCGGCCCTGCTCGCCTGGGCCGCCAGGGAACTCGGTGCAGAGGTGTCCGTTGCACACGACGCCGCACCCGTCCGCGAGAACTCCCGTGTCTGGGCCCTTCGCCGCCCCGATGACGTGCGCTTCTATCTGAAGGTCTCGCCGAACCCTCCGAGGTACGAGCGGGAGACCTTCGCCCTGCGCCACGCGGTTCCCGCGCTCGGCGCCGGCCACGTGCCGCAGCTGTGTGCCTCGAGCGCCGAACACCTGGCCCTGCTGCTGACCGCCGTACCCGGCGCTCCGCTCGAGCAGCTGACCCTGCCGGTGACCGGGGAGCGCCGGGCACACCGACAGGGCGGCGCTCTGCTGGCCCGGCTGCACACCGCCGGTGACCTGTCCGGCCCGCATCGTCTTGCGGCGGAACGGGCGCTGCTGGCCGCGGCCGACAGCGCCGACAGGCAGTTGCGGCAGGCCGGCGATCTGCTGACGTCGGCGGAGCGCGAGCTGGTGCGCGGCCTCGCCGGGCAACTGCGCGAACTGCCGCCCCTGCCGCTCGCCTTCATCCACGGCGCCGCAGGGCCGCGCCATCTCCTGTGGTCCCCGCGCCTCGGGCAGGCCGGGTGGATCGGCTTCGAGCGGTCACGGTTCGCGGCAGCGGTACAGGACTTCGTGCCGATGAGCTGCGGGATCTGGGCGGATCGACCCGACCTGGAAGCTGCGTGGTTCCAGGGCTACGGCCGCGATCTGATGTTTGCCGAGCGGCACGCGCTGAAGGGGCTGGCCGCTGTGGACGCGGTGAGCTGTCTGGTCCGGGGCCCCGCGCACGACGATCCGGTCGTCACCGCGCTAGGGCGCCGCACCCTGGACCGGCTCATGGCGGGGGTGTTCGCATGACGTCACCCCGTGATCACGAGAAGGCACCTGTGGCGGAGGCCTGGTGTGAGGCCGGCGAGACGGTGTCCGTCCCGGCGGCCCGGACCGGCACACCGCAGCCGTCCGCGCCTCCCGAACTCGACTACAACGGGCGCAAGCACCGGCGTGCCATGGACGACGCGACGCTGTGGGACATGGCCCGTCGCATCCCCGTGGCGCTGGCGCAGACGGCCCGGCTCGCCTGGTCCGTCGACCGGCGTATGGCGGTCACGATCCTCGTCTGCCAGCTGCTGTCCGGCCTGGGAACGGCGGTGATGCTCAGCGCCGTCGCCACAGCCCTGCCGAAGCTGACCGCATCCGACCCGCGCCGGGGGCTGGAGCAGGCGTGGCCGGCGCTGGCCGTCGCGGTCGTGGCGATGGCCGTGGGGGCGGGCATGTGGATCCTCGCGGACTGGGCGACCAGGCGCCTGAACCCGCAGATCGCCTCGGTCGCCGACCTCACCCTGGTCGACCTGCACATGCGCGCCGAACTGTCCGCCTACGACACCGAGGGCTTCACCGACCGCAGTCAGGCAGCGGAGATCGGTGCGCTGCGCGCCGTCGACCTCGTCGACGACGCCAAGACACTCACCAACGGCCTCGTCCAGCTGATCTCCGCGGCGACAGTCCTCACCTCCCTGCATCCGCTGCTCCTGGGCGTGCTCCTGCTGTCCGTGATCCCGCGGGGCCTGGGCGGGGTGATCGCCGCTCGCATCGACTACCGCGTCCACGACCGGACGATCTCCGCACGCAATGTACGGGGCATGATGCGCTGGTGGTTGACGACCGCGGATCTCGCCGACGAGCTGCGGGCCAACACGATGAGGCCGTATCTGCACTTCTGGTACCGGACGATGTGCGACCGGGTCGAGGGCCGGGAACTGGCGGGCGCGCGCCCGTATTTGCTGGTGACCCTGCTCGCCGCGTCCCTGGCCGGGGTGTTCACACTCGGCATGTGGGTCGCGCTGGCCGTGCTGGTGCTGGCGGGCGCGATGTCGGCGGCGGTCGCGGGCACGGCCGTCGTCGCCTCGCAGACCGCTGGGCGCGCGCTCAACTCGATCGTCCGGTACGGAGCGGTGATGTTCCATCACGGGCTCTATCTCAGCGACTACTACGAGTTCATCGACGAGGTCCGGTCCATGACCACGGCCCGGGGCACCCTGCAGGTCACAGCACCCCGGCGGATCCGCCTGGAGGGCGCCGGATTCACCTACGGGTCCAAGGACATCCCTGCGCTGCATCCGGTGACGCTCACCTTCGAGCGCGGCGAGGTCGTCGCTCTGGTCGGCGAGAACGGGGCCGGCAAGTCCACGCTGATCAGGTTGCTCACCGGGCTGACCACGGCCACTGAAGGAGCCGTTCTGTGGGACGACACCGATCTATCCGGCGCGGACGCCGAATCGGTGTGGCGGCACGTCGGTCTCGTCCCGCAGAAGAACGGCCACTGGCCCTTGTCGGCCCGGGAGAACATCACCCTCGGCCAGCCGAGTGAGCACGACGACGACCGGATCTGGACGGTCGCGGAACGGGTCGGCATGGGCGAGGCACTGCGGGCACTCCCCCGACAACTCGACACCCTGCTCGCCCGATCCGTCTGGGGCGGGCAGGAGTTGTCCGGGGGCCAGTGGCAGCGCCTCGCGTGCGGGCGGGCGATGTACCGGGAGCCGGCCGTTCTCGTGCTGGACGAACCGACCAGTGAGATGGACGCCCGCGGCGAGCACGCGATCTTCCGCGAGCTGCGGGCGATGGCGCCGGGCCGTATCACGATCGTGGTCACACACCGGCTCGACAACGTGAGAATGGCTGACCGGGTCGTCGTTCTCGACCGGGGCCGGATCCGCGAGCAGGGCCGGTACGAGGACCTCATCGCGACCAAGGGCAGCCTGCTCGGCGAGCTGCACGCCCTCGCCCAGGACCGCTGACCCTCCACACCACGGGCCGTGCCGGACCATACCGAAAGACGGCACGGCCCCTTTCCCCCTCCCCTGCGTCTGCCCAGCAGCATCCTGCGTGGGGACACGGACACCTCCCACCGGCGAAGAAGCAGCGCCCGCACCACGGACCCGGCATGCGCCACATGCGGTACCGAGCGGCGGCCGGTGCGCTCGGCCACACTGAAGGGGGACAGGAACAGGAAGAGGGGCAGTACGGGACAGGACGGGGGCACAGGCGATGCGCGCATGGGTGGTGTCCCGGCCGGGACCCGTCGAGCAACAGCCGCTGCGGCTCGTGGAGCGGCCCGTCCCGGTACCGGGAGCCGGGGAACTGCTGGTGCGGGTGCTGGCATGCGGTGTGTGCCGTACCGATCTGCACGTCACCGAGGGCGACCTGCCGGTGCACCGAACGGGGGTGACACCCGGGCACGAGGTGGTCGGCACGGTCACCGACACCGGTGCCGGCGTGAGCGGGTGGACCGTCGGCGACCGCGTCGGAGTGGCGTGGCTGCGCCGTACGGACGGCACCTGCCGATACTGCCTGCGCGGGGACGAGAACCTGTGCCCCGCCTCGGAGTACACGGGCTGGGACGCCGACGGCGGCTACGCAGAGTACACAACCGTACCGGCCGCCTTCGCCTACAGGCTGCCGGCAGACATGGACGACATCGCACTGGCGCCGCTGCTGTGCGCGGGCATCATCGGCTACCGGGCGCTGCTGCGGACGTCACTGCCGCCGGGTGGACGTCTCGGGCTGTACGGGTTCGGCGGCAGCGCGCACCTGTGCGCCCAGGTGGCCCTGGCGCAGGGTGCCACCGTGCACGTCCTGACCCGCGACGAGGCCTCGAGACGGCTCGCGCTCGACCTCGGCTGTGCGTCGGCCCGCGGAGCCTACGACCTTCCGCCCGAGCCGCTGGACGGGGCCATCCTCTTCGCGCCGGCCGGTGAACTCGTACCGGTGGCGCTGCGGGCACTGGACCGGGGCGGAGTCCTGGCCGTCGCGGGGATCCACCTCAGCGACATCCCGGTGCTGCGCTACGAGAGCGAACTGTTCTACGAGAGAGAGGTGCGCAGCGTCACCTCGAACACCCGGGACGACGGACACGACTTCCTGGAACTCGCGGCCCGGTACGACGTCCGGGCCACCACACATCCCTACCCGCTCTCCCAGGCGCAGCAGGCGCTCAGCGATCTCAAGGCGGGGCGCTTCGACGGGGCGGCCGTCCTGCTGACCGACCTGTGAACCCCGCATACGAGCTGGTCCGGGATTCGGGGGCGGTGCCCAGGACGCCGTACGCGGAACGCGGCCCGGCAAGCCGCAGGGGCCTTCACTAGTCGGGCAGGTCTAACCTCGTGGCGGCGCGGAAGGCCGCCGTGGTCTGGGGGTCGGACCCGTCGAAGCCCGCCGCGCGCCGGGAACCGGGTTCCGCACCGCTGTCCTGCCCCGGCGCCACCGCCTTGCCGGCTGCTTGGGCCTGCGTCGCAGAACGCCCCGTGGACCGCAGCTGTACGAGGGCCGACGGTCCCTGTGCACCCTCCCGGACGAATGCGTCGACTGTGGCGCCTGTGAGCCGGCGCCGGTATGTGCTGAACAGCGGGCGCACGCCGGAACACGATCGACGCGAGATCATCAATGCGAGTGACAGAGGACGGTGTGCTCGCCCAGCTCACCGGCGTACTGCGCAGGCTGCTACGCCAGCAGGAGGGCCGCGCACCGAGCAGTCCGCGTGCGGGCGGCCCGACACTTGCTGAGGGTCGAGCGGCAGCCATGCGGCCGTAGCGGGCGGTGCCCCGGGGCTACCGGGCAGACCAGTCGAACACTCTGGGGCAGCCGGCCCCCAAGCGGGTGCCGCCGTAGGCTCGGTTCCTGTCGGGGCGGCATCGCAAAGGCCCCGGACGGGTCAAGGATCCGGGGCCTTTGACATCCACTTCGAGACAGACGGAAGTGGCTACTGAAAGCCGGGCGGGCGCAGGACTTGTGACTCGGGCGCCTGGACCCCGTGCGGTGAGCTACCTGATGGAGCTACCAGCCGTGATCGCATTCGCCGAAGTCGGTGATCTGCCCACCTGGGTTTCCCTCACCGTTCAGCACGTTTCCGGCCAGTCCGTTGAGGATGCCCACCTCGCCGAGAACGTCGACGTTCAGGTTGTGGGACCTACACCCGCCGCCATGCATGACCTCCGCGGCCTGGGCGGTGGCAGTGCCTACGCCCATGACGCTGAAGCCGGTGATAATGGCGGCCGCCGCAGCGACCTTGGATATCTTGCGCATTTTTCCTCCTCGGGCCAAGTAGAGCGCCCCATCAAAAGATCCACTTAGCGCTCACCTCGGAGGCTAGATCGACATCTCCCACAGTGCTCATCGGGGAAGCCATCCGGGGGGGCTGAGGCTCGACCGGCCACGACGGCTTCGTCCGGGGCCGGCGCAAGGCAGGGGTTGCGTTGCGTGCCTCCGGCAGGTAGTTGCCGCCCATCCGGCTGGCGACGGCGGATACCGACCTGACTCCACTCAGGTCTCGGACTGCCCGGTGTCCGCGACGGCTGGACGAGGACGGGCAAGGGTGCGGTTGGGCTTCTCCTGCGACGCGATCCGCAAGGAGGGGACCGGCCGGCGCCTGCGCCCTGTCCGACACCTCATGGGGATCACCACCTGGACCGGCGACGACGGCAACGGCACTCGGCACGGGGTCGCCTGCCTCGTCGAGGTCGACGGCGACCTGGACCATATTGGGGGGCCGGCACAGCGTCCACCACCCACACCTCGGGCGGCTCGCGTCACACAGCCATCGCGGGCCGCTCTCAGTACGCGTCCACGAGGTTGTTCTCGCAAATGATCTTTGGGAGTCAGCGATGCGCTACCCCATGACCTCGCGGGCCGCGTCGAGAAACACCGACCGGTTGCCCTCCAGGTAGTCCCGCACGCTCTCACCATCGGACAAGCCGTGCCACACGGTCCTGTTGAGGTCCAGGAAGTGCGCGTGCGCGGCGTCATGCACGAGCAGGGGGAATTGGATGCGTAGGAGTCGATCGGCGACCCACAACCTGTACATGACGTCCCGGGTCGTGAGGTACCAGGCATCGGTGTCCTCCCACTCGGACGGCCGGGTGTAGGCGCATCGTTCCGCCTCCGCCGATACCTCGATGAACCGCTCCAACAGCGCCAGCCGCTCACCGCGTCGGGTCTCGGACAACGCAATCCGCTGCCGTTGCTGTTCAGCACGTTCCGCTGATTGCTGAGTCCTGTGCTGAACGAGGTAGGACAACACGCCGCCGAGGACAACGCCCCCCAGCGATATGAGTGACACCCAGACCTGACCTGCCATGACGGTCATCGTTCCACAGCGTCGATCATCGATACGATCTCGCTGCGGCTGGTGCGATCACGGCGTCCGGGCCGTCCTGGGCAGCCCCGCTCACCGGGCTGACCCCATGTCAGTTCGGCACGATCGCTGAGCAGTCGAAGAACCACCGGCACTCGACCAACCACCGGGCTGCGCACACGACGGCTCACGGCAGTGGCACGCCGAGCGCCCCTCGATGTCACCGCGTCTGCTCTCGGCCGCGCTGGTGTCGGGAGTTGTTGTTGCAGGTGACGCCGCCTGACTGATCCCCAGCGCAGTAGGCCGCGTGCACCGCTGATGTGCTGTCCGCGGGATCGGCGTTGGCCACCATACGGTCAGCCGCCCGCCAGGCGCCCTGGTGGTCCGCCTTCGCGCGCCCTCCGTCGCGGGCAGGTCGTACGCGCGGACCCTGGTCTCGGATGAGCAGCACCCCGGTGCCCCTTGTCCCGCAGCGAGTGCGTCGCGCCCGGCCCCCTGCAGATGTCAGGAGGGAGGGTGCGGAGAAAGACCTGCCGGCTGAGGGGGTGCACTGCACCCAGGCGCGGCCGTGGTGCGCTCGGCCAGCATGGAGGGCATGAACGACTTCTGGACCGACACGGCGCCGCGCACCTCGCGTCGCGGACACTTCTGGATCACCGGCGAGCGGATCGTGCAGGGCGGCGAGACGTACCAGCGCGCCCCGATGTACGTCGAGTGGGAGGCACCCGAGCGGGTCTCGCGGCCGTACCCCGTCGTCCTCGTGCACGGCGGCCTGCTGCAGGGCACCGAGTGGCTGGACACCCCGGACGGGCGGCCCGGATGGGCACAGCGTCTGGTCGAGGCCGGGTATGCGGTGCTGGTGCCCGACCGCCCGGGGCACGGCCGCTCCCCGGCCCACGCCGAGGTCGTCGGCGCCCCACCGGGCCACCCCTTCCCGTACGAGGACGGCCGACGCGTCTTCTTCCCGCTCGCGGACGGCCCCCGGAGCACGCACGGCCGGGTGGACGGGGTGGAGGAGCACACGCAGTGGCCGTTCGACCCGGCGGACGACGCCGCACTGGACGCCTTCATCGCCCCGTTCGGTCCGCTGCCCGCGGATCTGGCCGCCTCCCAGGAGTTGGATGCCGACCGGCTGGCCCGTCTGCTGGACCGCATCGGCCCGTCGATCGTCGTCACCCACTCGGCGTCCGGTCCGGACGGCTGGCTCCTCGCCGACCGCCGCCCCGACCTGGTCACCGCGATCGTCACGGTCGAGCCGCTGGGCCCGGCCTTCGCGACGACCCCCGGCATCGGCACCCTCGACTGGGGGCTGACCGCCGCGCCGATCCGCTACGACCCGCCGCTGGCCTCCGCCGGCGAGGTCCGCGAGGCCGATCCGGCCGGGCTCCGCATCCCGGCCCTCACCGGGCTGCCGGTTGCGGTGGTCACCGGTGGTGCGTCGGCCTTCGCCGCGGCGGGACCGGCGATCGTGGAGTTCCTCCGTACGGCGGGTGCCGCAGCCGAGCGACTCCACCTTCCCGAACACGGCGTCCACGGCAACGGCCACGGTCTGATCTACGAGCTGAACTCGGACGCCGCACTCACCCCGGTGCTGCGCTGGCTGGACACCAAGCTCGCCCAGACCGCAGACCAGCCCGGACAGCGGGTTGCCCGGGTGGGAGACCAGGTTGCTTAGGTTGGAGACCGTGAACACCGAACTGGGCGAATACCTGCGCGCCCGCCGCGACCTGATCTCACCGGCCCAGGCCGGGCTGCCCGAGGACGAGCCGCGGCGCGTCGCCGGCCTGCGCCGCGAGGAGGTCGCACTGCTGGCCGGCGTGAGCGCCGACTACTACACCCGGTTGGAACAGGGACGCGAGCGGCATCCGTCCGAGCAGGTCCTGGACGCCATCGCACGCGCCCTGCAACTCGACGAGCACGCCGCCACACACCTGTTCCGGCTCGCCCAACCGGCACCCAGCGCGCAGGCGCGGGTCGCGTCGGCGTCCGTACGGCCCGAACTGCGCACGCTGCTCGACCATGTCGTCGCCGGACCGGCCTGCGTCCTCGGCCCGGCACTGGACGTCCTGGCCGCCAACGCACTCGCCATCGCGCTGTACGCCGGATTCGCACGGCTGGACAACATCGTCCGCATGGTGTTCCTCGATCCGGCGGCGCGGGAGTTCTACGCCGACTGGGACCAGGCCGCCCGCGGCGCGGTCAGCAATCTGCGCGCCGCCGCCACGCCGTTCCCCGACGACCCACGAGTGACCGCGGTGGTCGGCGAACTCACCGTCCGCAGCCCCGCCTTCGGCGACCTGTGGGCCCGGCACGAGGTACGGCCGCGCACCGGCGAGACCAAGCACCTGCGCCATCCGCGGGTCGGCGACCTGCACCTGCACTACCAGGGCTTCGCCGTCAGCGCGGCACCGGGCCAGCACCTGTACGTCTACTCGGCGGACCCGGGGAGCCCGAGCGCAGCTGCCCTCTCCCTACTGGAAGGATCACTGTGAGCAAGGTGTAGCTCATCCCTGGTCCGCTTCCAAGGGCTTTGAACACGCGGTACGAGGGGGGTCGCACGGCCGGGCACGGCGCGGAGCCTACCGGCAGGACGCCCACGGAACAGGGAACACCCCGCGCGATACGGGCTACGCGCCCCTGGAGGGCACAGTCGAGTCTCCCTGCCTGCGGGTACGAAACCTCCGAGCGCGCCAGCGAGGTGCCGGAAAAGGCTGCACGGCGTGCCATGTTTCTCCTGGTCAGAGGCCCCGTGCGGCCCGCAGCGACACGGACGACGGCCAGGGCCGAGCGGTGGCGGACAGGTTCGGATCCGATTGCCTGTCGACAGGCGGGCCGGCGCGGCATCCAGGACGGCCCTGGCGCACACCCGAACGCGAGGTGCCGGTTCATGTCGCCGAGCACTGCGGAACGCTCACGGTCGACGAGCTGATCGCGTCCGTTCCCGACCACTACGAACAACGCCTGTGGCCCCGCGTGGAGGAACTGATCACGACATACCCGTCGAGCGGCACGGACGGGGGGCCTCGTCCTGGAAGGATCGGCACTCTTGCCTGCGAGCGTCACGAAGCCGGCGGTCCCGCACCCAGCCGTCGTGTGGCTCACGGTGGACGACGCTGCCCTGCGCGCCCGGGTGCACCAGCCGGCCGTTACAAAGAAGCGACGGCACAGGAGCGCCACCTGATGGACGTGTTCCTGGCCCGCTCCAGGCGCTACCAGACGCTCATGCCGGACGCCGTCTCCAGACTGGGCCTGGACCGAATCGACGGTCGCGGCGGTCGGTCGGTCGCGGATCCGGTCGACGCTGTGCTCGCTGCCATCCGAGCCCGCCGACGACGCGCATAATGGACTCAGAAGTCCAATCCGGGAGGGTGCGATGAGCGGTGCGCTGACGGCGAAGGGGCAGGCCACGAGAGCCCGCATCGTCAAGGGCGCGGCCGAGGTGCTGCGGGAGCAGGGGGTGGCGTTGGCGACGCTCGATGACGTGCGAGCGCGCTCCGGCACCAGCAAGAGCCAGCTGTTCCACTACTTCCCGGAGGGCAAGGACCAACTCTTGCTCGCGGTCGCGCAGTTCGAGGCGGACCAGGTCCTGGATGATCAGATGCCGCACCTGGGGTGCCTGGATTCGTGGGATGCCTGGGACCAGTGGCGGGACGCGGTGCTGCGGCGCTACGAGCAGCAGGGCGACCACTGCCCACTGGGCTCACTGATCCTGCAGGTCGGCCGCTCGACGCCGGGCGCGCGGGCGATCGTGACGGAGCTGATGCGCCAGTGGCAGGAGTACCTGGCCGCGGGCATGCGGGCACTGCGGTCGGCCGGGCATCTGCCGGCGTCGTTCGACACCGAGCAGAGTGCCGCGGCGCTGCTCGCGGGCGAACAGGGCGGGGTGTCGATCATGCTGTCGACCGGCCGGTCCACTCATCTTCGGGCGGTTCTGGACAGCGCTATCGGACAGATGCGTGCGGCGATGCGTGCGGCTGAAGTCGAGTGACATCGAATGGCATCGGGTGACATCGTCCGAGAGCACCACCCGACGCGACGGTTGCGGCGATCACCCGATCGCTTGCGGAACCCGCACGGTCGGCTTCCCCGCCCCCGGCAGACGTCCGCCTGTGCCGTTGGCGGGTGAGGTGTCGCCGCGCGATCGAGGGTGGCCGCTCACCTGAGCTGGTGGCGCCGGTTCCGCGTACTGTCGACCTGTGGGGTGATCGACCTATGCGGTGGTCAACTCAGCAGAGGAGTGCCATGGACCTCCAGCTCAAGGGCAGGGTCGTCGTCATCACCGGGGCGAGCAAGGGCATCGGCCTGGCCATCGTTGACGCGTTCGCCCGTGAAGGCGCACATGTCGTCGCCGGCAGCCGGAGTGTCACTCCCGAACTCGAAGCGCTCCAGGACGGCTACGGCGTCACCGCGGTCCCGGTCGACCTGTCCACCGCGGACGGCCCGGACACGCTCGTCCGGCTCGCACGGGATCAGTACGGCAGGGTCGACATCCTGGTCAACAACGTGGGCACCGCGACGCCCCGTCCGAGCTTCCTGGACATCGACGACGCCGAGTGGCAAAGGATCTTCAACCTGACCCTGTTCAGCGCGGTCCGGACAAGCCGCGCGGCCCTGCCCCACCTGCTGGACGCGGACCAGGGCTCCATCATCAACATCAGCTCCATCAACGCACGCCTGCCGTTCCCCACGGTCGTGGACTACTCCGCGGCCAAGGCCGGACTGACCAGCCTGGCCAAGTCGCTGTCCGAGGAGTTCGCACCGCGGGGCGTCCGGGTCAACTCGATCGCACCGGGACCGGTCCGCACTCCCTTCTGGACCGCTCCGGGCGGCTTCGCCGACGCGACGGCGGCCCAGGCCGGTACCTCCGCGCAGGAAGCCATGGACGTAGTCGTGCCACAGAGCATGGGCATCTCCACCGGACGAGTCACCGAACCCCGCGAGGTCGCCGATCTGGCGCTCTTCCTCGCCTCCCCCCTCGCCGGCAACATCACCGGAGCCGAGTTCACGATCGACGGCGGCCAGGTCAAAACGGTGTGATCCCCGCCGTCCCTCCGACGAGAGGTGACCCCGGCCAGGCGAGCCGAGAGCCTGCCTGCCCAACTGTCCTGCTCTGACCATGTTTTCTCGTGTCTTGCGCTGACCATGGCTTCTCGATGGCGTGAGCCCAGCGGTCGAGGCCGGGACGTGCCGCGAAGGAAGTCGGCGAAGCTGTCGTAACCGCCCGACCCGACCACTTCAGCTTTCTGGATCCAGCTCCGCAGCGCCACCGTCCTCGCACTGCGGACACCTGCCCAGCGGGCGGCCCGCACACGACTGCGATCGATCACCGCGCCGCCTTCGACTGCCACGAGCCGCCGAACGGTGAGGTTCCGCCCGGCAAGAGTGTGTCCCGAGCGTCCCCGATCGCCTCCCTCCGCATGATGACGGCAGACCATTCACCCGATCGGCCTAATTTAATTTGTCCATTCAACATCCAGGCCTCATCAGCTGCGGCAATTCCGGAACTAAACCTGCCGCTGGACATGCGTGGCCCTGGGCCGCTGGTGAGACTTCTGAACGTTGGCCGTCAGGTCGCACGTCAGCGGCTTGCCACGGAGGGAGCACACCGTGGAATCTTCCCTTTCCGCCCTGCGCCGGGAGGCACTGTCCGGCCTCTTTTCTTTTCTCGCCCCGGCTGACCGGGATGCCGTTGCCCGGTCAGCCGGGCGCCTGTGGACCACCTTGACCGAACCCGGAGCGAGAGACCCCGCATGCGTGCTGGTCGCATACGGCGGAGGCAAGGACAGCAGCTACACCCTCTCCTTCGTACGGGCGATGCAACTCCACCTCGCCGACCGGCACGGACAGCCCTTCACACTCCGGTCCGCCACCAACAGGCATGCGGGCATGCCGCGCGCGGTGATGGAGAACATCGACCGTGCGTACCGGGCACTGGGCATGCTCACGGACCCGGCCTGCGAACTGCTGATCGTCGACGGCACCACGGTGTCGCCGTTTCGGGTCGACGCTCCGCCGTCCCCCCTCGTGGCGGCACGCAATCGCCTCGACATCCTGATGACGGGGCATCGCACCTGCGCGGACGCCCGTCCCACGTTCTGCAACGCCTGCAACCTGAGCATGGCCAACGCCTTCGGCGTCGCGGCCGCCCACGGCACGGGAGCCGACGTCATCATCACCGGTGACTCCGCCCAGGAGCAGCGCGCGTACACGGCCTGGATCAACCGGCTCGCACGCCAGGTGCCGCACCCGGACCGCGCACCGCGGGGATCGGGGTTTCCGCAGGTGCTGGGCGCCTTGGACGATGTGGCTCGGGCCTATTTCCGTGACATCCACGGCAGCGACGCCGCGGCATCCGAGGCCGAGCACACGGTCCGGTCCTGCGTGCCGCCGACCCTGCGGTTCTTCTCCATCTACGGAGAGACCGGCTACGACGCGGGGAGCCACTGGGACCTCCTCACCCGCCACCTGGGCTTCGTATTCGACGACCTGGCGTTCAGCTTCACCGAGTCCGACTGCGCCAATCCGGCGCTCATGGCGCATCTCCGGGGCCTGAAATGCCAGTACGTGTACGGCCGCGGATATCACGAGGGGCTGGAGGAATACACGGGCTTCGCCCTGGCTCTGATGCGGCGCAAGGAATTTCCGCAGACCTTGATTGACGTGATGGCGAAGCGGTACGCCGACGCAGCCGCGCACGAGGTTCTGCGGGACCGGGTCAACGCGTTCGCCCGCGACGCCTACGGGCTGGACGAGGAGCAGCTGATCTGCATGGTCCACTCCCCGTTCACGGCCGGCGGCAGGAACCTGCGCCGCTACCTCGCGTGTCGCGCCGAGGACCTAGTGGGACAGGAACCGGCCATCCACGAGCTGCTGTGCGCGTCAGCCGATGAGCCGCAAGGTCACCGCAGTGCCCTCGTCGCGAAGCTGGAAGAGCTCAGTGGCCTGCGCCTGCATCAGCTGCAGATCCTGTACGCCGGCGAGATGCGCCCTGCCCTCGTACAGAGCATCCTGCGGGGCGACCCGCACAAGGGATCCATCCGTACCCGGCACACACCCGAGGGTCCGGAGATCACGGAGACCATTTCGGGACGGTGAGCGCCATGACCGCGATCCACGACGCGTTCGTCCAGGTCGGCGCCGCCCGCGATGGCCTGGATCCCTACCTTGCCTGTGCGCGGCGGCGCGGCATGCCGACGGTACTGGTGGAGGCGCCCGCCTACCTGGGCTGGCGCCGCAAGCTGCGCCGGAAGTCCTTCGACGTCGAACTCGCGGTGCCGACCCCCGAGGATCCACGACAGGTGGCTGCAGCGCTGCACGCCGCCCGAGTGGTTCCGGCGCTCGTGCTCGCCGGATTCGAGCGGTACGCCGACAGCGCCTTCCGCCTGGCGGCGCGGGAGCGAGTGGCGCCGTGGCCGCACGTCGGGCCTGCCTTCCGGGCGCATGACAAGGCCGGGCAGCGCACGGCACTGAGCCGGCACGCGCCCGGAATACGTCAGCCACGGTATGCGCACATGAGGATGGACGGCACCGCAGCCCGGCTCCGTGACGGCGACGGGGCACGGGAACAGGAACGGGAACAAAGGTGGGAAAGGTGGGAGGGGACGGCGGTGACCTTGCGGGAGATGACGTTCCCGCAGGTCGTGAAGCCCGTCGACGGTGGCGGCGGACTGAGTGTCCATCTCGTACGGGACGAGAGCGAACGCCGGCGGGCACTGAACGAGATCGCCACTGCCGCCAACTACGGAGGGGCCGCGTTCGCCGGGCTCCTGGTGGAGGAATGTGTGGTGGGCACGGAGTACTCGCTGCAGTGTCTTGCCTGGGAAGGCACAGCACATGTCCTCTCCTTCTGCGAGAAGGTCGTCCTGACCGAGGAGGACGGTGACCTGCAAGGCTTCAGGGAGACCGGCCACATCGCCGTTGCCGCGCAGCACGCGCCGTCGATGCTCAAAGAGGTGGCGCAGTGGTGTGCGGAGGCCACCGGCTATCTCGAGGGCCCCTTCCACATCGATCTGATCGACGGCGCGGAAGGGCCGTACTTCCTGGAGATGGGATTCCGGCTCTCCGGTTTCGGACTGGTCGCCCTCGTCGAACGCGCCACCGGCCTCGACTGGGCGGAACAGGCCTTCGCCGCCCACGCGGACCGCGCAGAGCCGGCGCGACCGAACTGCGACTCCCCCCGCCGGGCCGTCGCCCAGCTCATCGTGACCCGTCCGGAACAGCTCGCCAGAGCCGAAGAGCTGGCCGCGTCGGATCCCCGGGTACGGGTGGAAGCCACTCCCTCGGCACCGGGCGTCCACGAATTCACCGAGCCCGACCTGGCCTCACTCGCCGCGGATCGTCAACGTCATGCCGCCATTCTGGGCAAGGTGCAGCTGGAGGACGACCGTATCGACCGCCTCCGGGCCAGACTGCGTCACTGCGCCGCGGGCGGGCAGGCGGGCTGATCGCCGTGGTCGCACTGCACCACCCCCTCCTTGGAGCGCTCGTCGACATGCAGCGTGAACACGTCCGGCCGGGCGTAATGGCCCGTCACATCGAGATCGAAACGCGCTCTGGCCAGCTCACCGAGGTCCAACTCGGCCACCAGCGTCCCCTCTTCGCCCCGCAACGGGCCGGCCAGCACCTCGCCCAGCGGCGAGACGATGACGCTGCCGCCTGCGATGAGGACCGTGTGCGGCTCCTCACCCTGCACCGGGTGCACATCGGTCGGCAGATCACCGCGCAGCAGATACTGGCAGGCGCTCAGGACGAAACACCGGCCCTCCATGGCCACGTGTCGCATCGACGCCTGCCAGCTGTCGCGGTCGTCCACGGTCGGAGCGCACCAGACGTCCACGCCCTTGGCGTACATGGCGGTGCGGAACAGCGGCATGTAGTTCTCCCAGCAGATGGCCGAACCCAGCCGCGTACGGCCGGTGTCGACAACGGGGAGTGTGGAACCGTCTCCCAGCCCCCACAGCAGCCTCTCGGCACCGGTCGGCATCAGCTTGCGGTGCTTGGCCACGAAGCCCCCGGGCCCGAAGAACAGTGCCGCACAGTGCAGCGTCCGGGCGCTGCGCTCGACGGCTCCCACCACGAGATGACATCCCAGGTCCCGGGTCAGAGCGGCGAGCGCCTCGGTCTCCGGCCCGGGCACATCGATGGCCGACTCCCAGTAACGGCGGAACTCCTCCCGCCCGGGAGCCGACCGGCGGCCCACCGTGACCCCGAAGTCCAGCCCCTTGGGATACCCGCCCAGGAACGCCTCGGGCAGCACGACCACCTCGCCTCCCTGCCGCGCCGCGTCAGCCACCAGTTCCAAGGCCTTGGCCAGCATGCCGGGAGTGTCGAAGAGCCGGGAGCCCGCCTGAACGACGGCGGCCGTCACATGATTCATACCAGAAATGTACGAACCCGGAGGCAGGGGATGGTGGCAGCGACACCGGAGCGCACGTAACCGCGAGACAAGGGGTGCACGATGAAGACGACACCTACACCCGGCTCATCGATCTACTGGAAGCCGGGGGCGCCAGGTACCGCCTCCTCCACCACTCCTCGGAAGGCCGCACGGACCGCGCCGGCGCCCTGCGCGGCAACCGGCCGGCGATTTCCCAGCCGGCACGGCGGGCGGCACCGGCCGCACGCCCTCGAACGTCGGATGTTCGGCCACGTCGGCGTCCAACTCCCTCACCGGTGGGCGGACGATCAGTCCACCCGTGGCGATCGGCGCCGGTCCGACCTCGGTTCCCCGCCCCTCAGCCCCCGCCACCAAGGCACTTCGGGCAGGTGAGTGTCGGTCACCGATGACCGGACCGGATGTCCCAGCCGTCAAACCCACAGTCCCTGTAGGCGCACTTCAGACGACGATGACCAGCCACCCACCGTGGCGGCGGACCGGCCATCCACCCCGCCCGCTCAGCGCACCGGCACACTGGGAAACGGCATTTTCAGGACAACCTGCGGCCCCAACCCGGCTGTCCACGCAGTGATATTTCTCGATCGAGCGTGGCCGATCGGCAAATGTTCGTGAGCCGGCCTGAATTTCGAGGGTTTCCTTCGCCCCGCCCTTCGCCCGTGCAGGACATGTTTCCGAGGCCGCGGATCCGGGTTGTGGATATGGCGTTATTCTTTCGTTCGAGCGGCCGGGGGGACGCGAACCCTCCCATGCGCGGTATTGCGATCAGGAACATGTGGGGGCATGGAAAAGAGTCTCGGTCTACTCCGTCATTCGCTCGACGTCTGGGGCGAACTCCCCCCGTCCTTCAGGGAAGGCGCCACAGCCCGGTCGATCACCGGGGCACGCGGCGTCCACGACGGAATCAGCGGCTCGAAGGGAACGTGGCGCCCTCTGCGGCCGGCTTTCGTCGACCGGGCCCACTACGACGAGCTGGGGCGTCTCTCCGCACGTCTGATGCGGCTGATCCTCGATTCCTGCCGCCGTAGGGCCGCTACCGTCGGCGAGTTGCAGGACGTCTTGGGGGTGGAGGAGGCCGACACTCCGCTGCTGTCCCGCGCCGAGCTTCTCGGTGAGCACCTGCTTGTCGCGGCGCGCCCCGACATCGTCTATCGATCCGGCGTCCCGTGGTTTGTTGAATTCAATATCGACGGGGCTCTCGGTGGCACACTCCAGGCGGATCTGCTCGCCTCGCGATTCCGTGACCTCTATCGCTCGCTACCGGGTGGGGACCGTATCGACGCACCGCCTTCCGCGGTGGATTCCCGTTTCGCCGAAATCCGTACCTCGTTGGAGCTTTCCGAAGGCTCTCGGGTCGCCATTCCCGTGTTCCGCAACGGCGCGGCACCCGGCCTGGAGGATCCCGACGCCTTTCTCGCCTGGCTGGATCCGATGTGCGAGAGCGGCCGGCGGCACGGGATGGACACGGTCGCCTGTCCGATGGACCAGCTGGAGACCGACGAGCACGGTGTCCTGCTGCTCGACGGGCAACGGGTCGACGCGGTGTTCCGGCTCTTCCTCAGCTTCGACCAGCCGCCGGGCAAGGGCCTCGACGCCCTGGTCCGTGCCGTACGCGCCGGGCAGGTGCGGATGCACACCTCCGAGGCGACCTGGCTGCTCAGCGACAAGACGACGATGGCCTGGCTCTGGGCGGACAAGGACTCGCTCCCGGAGGCCGACCGACTGCTGATCGAACGTCATCTGCCCTGGACGGCCCTCTTCCCCGCGCCCGGCCCAGAGGGCGAGGAGTTGCTGAGGCACGCCCTGGCCCACCGCGCGGAGCTGGTCCTCAAGCCCGTCGGCGGATACGGCGGCGGTGGCGTGGTCCTCGGCCCCGACGTCCCGGACGAGGAGTGGCGGAGCGCGCTGGAGCGTGCGCGGCGGCAGGGACGTCACATCCTTCAGCGCCATGTGCCGCCCGACCGGCTCGCGCTGGACTTCTACGACCAGGAGAGCGGTGCGGTGGAGCACGCGGAAGTGCCCTTCGTCCTCGGCCCGTTCATGTTCGGCGGCGTCCCCTCGGGTGTGCTGATCCGGCACGGCGTCCCCGGCGGCGGTCCGGTGCTTAACGCGCACCACGGGGCCCTGATGAGCTCCGTGCTGCTGGTGGACCGATGTTGAGCGTGCTCCGGAGGGGACGGGACACCCCGGAGAACGGGCGACTCGGCTCGCCGTTCCGCCTCTTTCAGTCCGCCGTGGTCTCCTCGGACCTCGCGGACGGCATCTACAAGATCGCGGTCCCGCTGCTGGCCCTCGGGATCAGCCGCTCCGCGCTCGCGGTGAGCGTGGTGGGCCTTGCGGTCCGGTTGCCCTGGCTCATCGCCACCCTCCCCGCAGGGGTGGTCGCGGACCGGTACCCGCCCCGTACCGTGATGCGCTGGGCCTCGGCGGTCCGGCTGCCGCTGGTGGCCGTGATGTGCGCCCTGGCCGCGACCGACCGGCTGCCGCTCTGGGCGCTGGTGGTGACCGCGTTCCTCATCGGCTGCGTGGGCATCTTCGTCGACGTCGCCGCCCAGTCCCAGCTGCCCCGGCTGGTTCCGGTGGGTCAACTCCCGCGGGCGAACGCCTCCTTGCAGTCCACCCAGATGTTCCTGGCACAGCTGATCGGCCCCGCACTCGGCGGCTACGTGGCGGCGCTGGGCTCGGGCGGCGGACTCGCCGTCGTGGTGGCCCTGTACGTGGTCACCGTCTGGGCACTGGGGCGGCTGCCCTCCACCGTCCTGGAGGCGGCGGCCCACGAGCAGCCGGTGAGGGCGGCGCCCCCGGCCGCCCTTGAGGGCAAGCCGCGTCCGTCCCTCGGCTCGTTGGCCGGCGAACTCGGCGAGGGTCTGCGTTACTTCCGCGGCCGTCCGGATCTGGCCCGGCTCGCGACAGCCGCCGCCGTCAACAACCTGTCGTACTCGATGTGTCTGACCATGCTGCCGCTGTGGGCCGTGGCGCCCGGACGGCTGGGGCTGTCCGAGACCGGGTACGGGCTGCTGCTCACCTGTCTGGCGGTCGGCAGCGTCCTCGCCGGTCCGGTGGCGGGCCGTGTCCTGAAGAAGGTCGGCGACGGGCCGGTCATGCGGATCGGGGCGCCGCTGCTCGGCGTCTGCTTCCTTGCCCTGGCCGTGCCCGGCGTGCCGGTCGCCGCCTTCGGGCTCTTCGCCTACGGGCTGGTGTCCATGGTCTGGAACGTGGCGGTGGTCTCCTACCGTCAGGCGACCATCCCGCTCGCCCTGTTCGGCCGGGTCAACGCCGCCTACCGGTGGCTGACCTGGGGTGTCATCCCGTTCGGCTCGCTGATCGGCGGTGCGCTCGCCTCGAGTGCCGGTACCGCCTGGGTGTTCCTGGTCGCCGGTGCCCTGCCCCTGATCGCGGCGGTCCTGCTGCCCGCGCTGCGGCCTCCGGCCGCCCCCACACAGACCGGCGCGAGCGCCGACGCAGCCGCGGAGGCTTCCGCCGAGGCATCCGCCGGCACGCCCGCCGACCGGGCGGACACGTCCCGCGTGACACAGGACTGACCTGCCCGCGGCACATCGGCCCGGCCGCCAACTCTTCTTCCCATCTCGTCATCCGTTCCGCACGGACCATACGGAAAGTGGTGTCCCCGCATGTCGTTCCTGCATGACCTGCTCACGGCGCAGGCCACGTCGGCCCCCACTCGCACCGCTGCCCTCTACGGGGACTCATCGGCCACCTACGCACGGGTGGAGACCCAGGCGGACCGGATCGCCGCGGCTCTAGTCGCCCAGGGCGTCCGTCCCGGCAGCCGTGTCGGTCTGCACATGTCGCGTTCCCTGGCGCTGCTCCCCGCCCTCTTCGGCGTGCTGCGCGCCGGCGGCGTCTGCGTGCCGGTCGACCCGGAGGACCCGGCCGAGCGCCGCTCCACCATCCTGGAGTACTCGGGTGCCGACGTCGTCCTCACCGAGCGTGCCCTGCTCGACGAGCCCGCACCCGAGGGCGTGCGTCTGCTCGCCGTCGAGAACCTGCTCGACGCCGATGTCGAGCCCCTCGCCGCACCGGTCGAACTCGCCCCGGACGCCTTGGCGTTCATCTTCTACACCTCCGGCTCCACCGGTACGCCCAAGGGTGTGATGCTCACCCACCGTGCGCTGCTCAGCGGCCAGCAATGGCTCCAGCGCACGTTCCCGCTGCAGCCCGGCGACCGCCAGCTGCTGCGTACCACGCTCAGCATCACCAACCTGGTCCGCGAGGTCTTCTGGCCCGTGCTCTGCGGCGGCGCCGTGGTCATCGTCCCGCCCGGGCAGCACAAGGATCCCGACCGCCTGGTCGAGCTGATCAACAGCGGATCCGTGACGACCCTGATGGTGGTGCCGGCGCTGCTGTCCGGGATCCTGGAGAACGCCGCGTTCGCCGCCAACACCTCGCTGAAGTACGTCTTCTGCAGCAGTGACGTGATGCCCGGCGCCCTGCCGGAGAAGTATTTCGCCACCGGCCTGCGGGCCCGGCTGTTCAACGTCTACGGGCTGACCGAGGCGCTCTACAGCACGTACTGGGAGTGCCTGCCCGGCGTCGAGTACGACGGTTTCGTCCCGGTCGGCCACCCGGCCGAGCTGACCCCCCGGGTCCTCGACGGCGACCTCGCCCCGGTCGCGCCGGGCGAGACCGGCGAGCTGTGCCTGGCGGGCGTCGGCATCGCCGAGGGCTACGACCGGCTGCCCGAGCTGACCGCCGCGAAGTTCGCCGAGACCGCGCAGGGCCGGGTGTTCCGGACCGGCGACCTGGCCCGGCAGAGCGAGGACGGCTGTCTGGAGCTGCTGGGCAGGATGGACGACCAGGTCAAGATCGCCGGCTACCGGGTGGAGTTCGGCGAGGTCGAGGCCCGGCTCCTGGAGATCCCCGGTGTCACCGGCGCCGTGGCCTCCGGTCTGCGCGGCCCGGGCGGACACCAGCGTCTGGTCGCCCACCTGACCTGTGCGCAGGAGCCGCCGACCGCCGCCGCGATCCGTGCCCACCTGGCCGACCGGCTGCCGTACTACATGGTCCCGGCCGCGTTCACGGTCATCGACGCGATCCCGCTGACCCACAACGGCAAGGTGGACCGCCGCTCCCTGCACGAACTGCGGGGCGCCCACCTGGAGTTGGCCGAGGAGTACACGGCCGCGCGCAGCGAGCTGGAGAGCTATCTGTGCGCCCTGTGGTCCGAGGTCCTGGAGCTGCCGGCCGTAGGCATCCACGACAACTTCTTCGCGCTGGGCGGCGACTCCATCCAGGGTTTCCTGATCAGCGCCAGGGCGAACCGCGAAGGCGTGGGCCTGAGCGCGACCCAGGTCTTCGCGACCCCCACCATCGCCGAGACCGCCGCCTTCATCGAGGAGCAGCTCCGCACCCGGCCCACCGTGACCGGCTCCTTCGACCCGGAGGGCTTCACCCTCGCGGAGGAGGATCTGGCCGCGGTGCGCGCGTGCGCGGCCGAGCCGGACGGCATCGAGACGGTGTACCCGCTCACCGAGATGCAGAAGGGCATGCTCTTCCACTCGCTGCTCGACCCGGACTCGGGTGTGTACTTCGAGCAGTTCCTGTACGCGATCGACGGCGAGGTGGACCTCGACGCCTACCACCAGGCCTGGCAGCAGGTCGTCGACCGGCACGAGATCCTGCGGGTCTGGATCGCCACCAAGGGCCTGTCCGAACCGCTTCAGGCGGTGCAGAAGTCGGCCGAGCTGGGCTGGACGGTGCTCGACTGGTCCGACCGTGGCGCGGCGGAGCAGAGCGAGCTGCTGGAGCGGTATCTCGACGAGGACCGGCGCCGGGGATTCGCGTACGAGCGGGCTCCGTTGTTCCGGCTGACCATGGTCCGGCTCGGCGCCACCACGTACAAGCTGGTGATGAGCTACCACCATCTGATCCTCGACGCGTGGTCGCTGTTCGTCCTGCTGCGCGACTCGCTGGAGATCTACCACTCCGGGCTCGAGGGACGGCTGCCCGAACTGCGGCCGACGCGCTCCTTCGGTGACTACGTGGCCTTCCTGGAGCAGGAGGACATCGAAGGGGCCCGCGACTACTGGCTGGAGCGGCTGGCGGGCTTCCGCCGTCCGACCGTCATCGGCCGCTCCGCGCAGCTCGGCCTGTCCGCCAGCTCGCAGGAGATGCACGCCGAGGCGCGTCTCGATCTCGGCGAGGAGCTGACCGAGCGTCTGCTGGCCTACGGCCGCGCCAACCAGCTGACCCTCAACTCCCTGGTGCAGGGCGCCTGGGCCGTGGTCGTGGGCGGCTGCAGCGGTCAGGACGACGTCTGCTTCGGCATCACCATCACCCACCGCCCGGTGGCCCTGGCCGGTGTCGAGGACATCGTCGGCATCTTCATCAACAGCCTGCCGATGCGGGTGTCCTTGGAGCCGGAGCAGCCGGTCGGGCACTGGTTGCAGAAGATCCAGCGCACCCAGGTCGCGGCGCGCTCGCACGACCACTACCCGCTGCCCCTGATCCAGCAGCGCACCGACCTGCCGAGCGGCCAGCCGCTCTTCGAGTCGCTGCTGATCTTCGAGAACTTCCCCCGGGGCACCGGCTGGTCGGGGCGGGGCGGTGTGCAGGTGCGCCAGGAGCGCTACGTCGGCTGGACCAACTACCCGTTCGCGATCGAGGCGATGCCCGAGGAGCAGTTGTTCTTCCAGGTCAAGTACGACCTGGCGTTCTTCGACGCGGAGTCGGTCGACCGCGTCCTGGGGGCCTTCCGCGGTGTGCTGGAGTCCATCGCCGACGGCGGTACGGAGTCGGTGGGCAAGCTCGCGGAGCACATCGCGGCCAACCGGCCCGGGCCGGCGACCGAGCCGCTGCCCGCGGACGCGGCGTCGCGGGCCCTGTTCCCGGCGCGCGGTACCGCCGCGGCCGCCGAGGTCGCCGCGGTGCCGAGCACCGAGGACGAGATCGCGCTGGCCCGGATCTGGGCGCAGGTGCTGGAGGTCGAGCAGGTCGACGTCCACACGCCGTTCCTGGCGCTCGGCGGCAGTTCGCTGGCGGCGATGCGGCTCGTGGCGCTGGCCCAGGCGGAGGGCTTCGACTTCGAGCTGAGCCGGCTCTTCACACCGGACGGCACCGTCCACCGGCTCGCCGCGGACGAGGCCGAGGACACACCGCTATAGCGGCACGCGGCGGTGGCCGCACACAGCAGGAGCGGCCACCGCCACGGCGGGAGCGCAGGGGTGACGACGGGCACAGGCAGGAAAGGGGACGGCACGGTGGAGTACACACGGTGGGGTACGCAGGAGCAGGGCACTCTCGCGCTCCTCGGCGAACTGGCCGAACACGGCGTCATGGTGCGCTCCCGCCGTGGCCGGCTGTCCGTCGACGCCCCGCCGGAGACGTCAGCGGAGCTGCTCGGCCGTCTCGCGGCCGCCGAGGAGCCCGTCCTGACGGCGATCGCCGCCCACCCCGGCCTCGTAGGCCCCCGCGTTCACGCGCGGGACGACGGGGCCGGGGCGGGTGCGGCCGGGCGCCCGTTCCCGCTGACCGACCTCCAGAGCGCCTATCAGGTCGGTGAGGCGGACTTCCCGCAGCTGGCCACCCCCGCCTACATCGCGCACGGTTTCGAGGTCCCCGACTTCGACGCCCGGCGCTGGCATGCGGCGCTGCGCGCGGTCCTCGCCCGGCACGAGATGCTGCGCTGCGCGGTCGACGGGGACGGCCGGCAGCGGATCGTCCCGCTCGACGACGCCTGGGGCCCGGCCCGGGCGGACTGGCGGCACCTGGACGCCGGACAGGCCCGGGAGGCGTTCCACCGGGAGCGGGAGACGGCGGCCGCGTTGCTGCCCGCGCTGGCCGACGGGCCCCAGCTGGGCTGTGCGGTCTACTCGGCCCGGGGCACCACGTTCGTCCTGCTGTGCCTGCGGCTGTTCGTCCTGGACGCCCGCTCGATCGGGCTGGTCTGCCGCGATCTGGCGGACGCCTACGAGGGCCGGCCGTTCGCGGACGCGCCCGTGCCGTCCGGGTACTTCGCTCGGTACGTCGACGCCCTGGACCGGCACCGGAGCAGCCAGGCGTACCGCAACGCGGTCGCGCACTGGCAGCGGCGGGCGCCCCTGCTGCCCGGGCCGCCGGCGCTGCCGTCGCTGTCCCTGCCCGCCGAGGCCCGGTTCTCCCGTGTCCGGCACCGGCTGCCCGCACCGGTCTGGGAGCGGCTGCGGGCGCGGGCCCGCGCCGCGGGTCTGTCGGCGAACACCGTGCTGTGCGCCTCCTACGCCGAGGTGTTGCGCCGCTGGTCGGGCCGGGGGTCGTTCCTGCTCACCGTTCTCGTCGCCACCCGCGGCATGCTGGCGATGGACCCGCAGGGGCCCGATCCCGCCCTGGGCACCTGCGTCGGGAACTTCGGCAGCACGCTGCTGCTGGAGTGCGACGGCGCGGGCGGCTCCTTCGCCGAGCGGGCCGGCGCGCTCCAGCAGCGGCTGATGGCAGACCTCGCGCACACCTGGCTGTCCGGGGTCGAGGTGTCCCGCCGCGCCCGCCGGCACCGTCCGGGTACCCCGGTGGGCAGCCCCTTCGTGTTCGCCTCGGGTCTCGACGACTCGACGGCCGAGCCGCTGCCCCCGCATCTCGGGGCCGCGGGCTGGGACCTGGTCTTCAAGTCCATGCACACCCCGCAGGTCCTCCTCGACCATCAGGTCTCGCAGGAGGACGGGGAGCTGGTGTGCACCTTCGATCACGTCGCCGAGGCCTTCCCGGAGGGTCTGGTCGAGGAACTGGCGGCGGCCCACGCCGACCTGTTGCACCGGCTGGCCGAGGACGATGCGCCCTGGTCGGCCCCGCACGTACTGGCGCTGCCCGACACCCTGTTGGCGGCCCGCAGGTCGGCCAACAGCACCGCGCGCCGGTTTCCCGGCGGCGGAGTCCTGGACGGGTTGCGCGAGGGCGCGTCCCGTACCCCCGACCGGATCGCGTTGCACGGCGCGGACGGGGAGTTCACCTACCGCGAGGCGGCGGACCGGGTGGCACGGACGGCGGGGGCGCTGACCGCGTGCGGGACGGCGCCGGGCGAGCTGGTCGGCGTCCTGGCACGCAAGAGCCCCGGCCAGTACCTCGCCGCGCTGTCGGTGATCGCCGCCGGAGGGACCTATGTGCCGCTCGGCGTGGACTGGCCGCCGGCCCGCGTCGAGGCGCTGCTGAGCCGGCACGGCATCGGCCGGGTGCTGGCCGACGCCGAGGGCGCACGGCTCCTGGCCGAGCTGCCGGGGCCCGTCACCACGCTCGCCATCGACGCGCCCGGCCCGTCGGGAGAGCCGGTACCGCTGCCGGTGCCCGCCCCGGACCACCTCGCGTACGTCATCTTCACCTCGGGTTCGACCGGCGCGCCCAAGGGCGTCGCGATCCCGCACAGCGGGCTGCTCAACACCGTCCAGGACATGGTCGAGCGCTTCGGCGTCGGACCGGACGACCGGCTGCTGTCCCTCTCGGAGCTGCACTTCGACCTGTCGGCGTTCGACCTGTTCGGCGCTCTGCACGCAGGGGGCACCGTCGTGGTCCCGCCCTGTGGCTCCCGCCCCGACCCCGATCTGTGGGCGGACTGGGTCCGGCGGAGCCGCGCCACGGTCTGGAACACCGTTCCGGCGCTGCTGGAGATGCTGCTCGACCATCTCGGGGAGCGGGCCGCCGACGTGCTCGGTGGGCTGCGGCTGGTCCTGCTCAGCGGCGACTGGATCCCGCTGGGCCTGCCCGAGCGCGTCCAGCGGGCCGCCCCCAAGGCCGAGGTGATCGCCCTGGGTGGGGCGACCGAGGCGTCGATCTGGTCCAACTACCACGTCGTGGACCGGATCGACCCGTCCTGGAAGTCCGTCCCGTACGGGCTGCCGCTCGCCAACCAGCGCTACCACGTCCTCGACGCGGACTTCGCGGACGTGCCGCACTGGGTGCCCGGCGAGCTGTTCATCGCCGGCGACGGCCTCGCCACGGCGTACTACGGGCAGCCCGAGCTCACCGAGGCTCGCTTCCCGTACCACCCCCGCACCGGCGAGCGCCTCTACCGGACCGGCGATCACGCCCGCTACCGGCCCGACGGAACGCTGGAGTTCCTCGGCCGGGTGGACAGCCAGGTCAAGGTGCGCGGCTACCGGGTGGACCTGCTGGAGGTCGAGCAGCAGCTGGCGGCGGGGACCGGGGTGCGGGCGGCGGCCTGTGTCGTCACCGGTACCGGTGCCGCCGCCCGCCTGACCGCCTTCGTCGTACCCGGGTCCCCCGACACGGGGACGGCGGACGGTGCCGCGGTCCTCGACCCGGCGGCGCTGCGCGCACAGCTCGGCGCGGCCCTGCCCTCGTACGCGGTGCCCAGTGCCTTCCACAGCGTCGCGGCGCTGCCGTTGACCGCCAACGGCAAGCGGGACACGCGGGCGCTGCTCGCCCTCGCCGGGCAGGACGCGGTCCATGAGGAGGGGGCCGGCAGACAGGTCGGGATGTCCGGTCGTGCGCCGCGCACCGAGCGGGAGGCCGCGCTGGCCCGGCTGTGGCAGGAGGTGTGCGGTACGGCCGTCCGCTCGGTCGACGACGACTTCTTCGCCAGCGGCGGCAGTTCGGTCCTGGCCGTGCGGCTGGTGCGCCGGATCGCGGAGGAGTTCGGGGTACGGCTGCCGTTGTCCAGCCTCTTCGAGGCGAGCACGATCGCCGGACAGTGCGCGCTGCTCGACCAGCGCGTCGACGGGCTGCTGGTGCCGATCAGGCCGGGGGACGGGCCGGTCGTGGTGCTGGTCCACCCGGTGGGCGGGCACCTGCTCGGCTACCGCGACGTGATCGACGCACTGCCCGCCGCGTACGCGGTGTACGGCCTGCAGTCCCCGAGTTGCGGTGAACTCCCGGACAGTCTGGCAGAGTTGGCGGCCGAGTACGCGACCGCGCTCGCCTCGCTGGGCCGTGGTGTCCATCTGGTGGGCTGGTCGATGGGCGGTGTCCTCGCGGCGGAGACAGCCCGCCGCACGGACCTCGTCCAGCCGCTGTCGCTGACCCTGGTGGACAGCTTCGTGGCCGCCGCCGAGGGCATGGACTTCGACGAGTCCGCCGCCGCCGTCGGCTTCTTCACCGACCACCTCGGACAGCGAGGCGACGCCGCGGTGGAGATCTCCGTACCCGCCGGGCACCCGGACCCGTTCGCCCACCTGGCCGCGACGCATCTGCCGGACGAGTCACCGGAGGACCTGCGTGAGCTGTACGGCCAGTACCGCGCCCTGTACCGGCTGCTGCTCGGCCACCGGCCGCGGCCGCTGCCGCCGGGCCGTCCGCTGCTGGTCGTACCGGCCGAGCGGGAACGCCCGGACACCTTCCGGGGACTGACGCCGCTGCACCTGCACCCGACGGGCCTCGTCCCGTGCGGCGCGGTGGTGCGGCCGCTGCCCGAGACGCACTACTCGGTGGTCCGCGGGGCCGCCGCCCGGCTCCTCGCGGACCTCCTGCACACCCAGATATCGAAGGGATCGGCATGACCAGCAGAACGATCAAGGACATCGTCGTCTTCGGCGAGTCCGAGCCGGAGCGCGTGCGCGACGTCCAAAAGGGCCCGGACCGCTGGATCTCCGGCGAGCTGGCCATCACCAACACCCTGCACTTCACCAGCCCCGACGGTGCCTTCACCTCGGGCGTCTGGGAGAGCACCCCGGGCAAGTTCCGGGCGGTGTACGAGGAGGACGAGTTCTACCACATGCTCCACGGCCGGGTGATCATCGCCGACGACGAGGGCAACGCCCGTACGTTTTTGCCCGGGGACACCATCGTCGTCCCCGCCGGGTTCACCGGCACCTGGGAAGTCCTGGAGCCGACCAAGAAGTTCTACGCCCACTACCGACCGGTCGGCGGTGGCCGGCCGGGCCCCGCCGTCCAGGCCGGCTGACCCAGGGAGAGATACCCATGACCCCTGCCTGTCCCGGGAAAGCCCCGCACCACCGGCTCCTCGGCATCGGCTTCGGCCCCTCGCATCTGTCCATGAGCGCGCTGCACGCCTCGGCCGGGGCGGCCGGGACGTCCCTGCACTTCCTGGAGTCCAAGGACGCCTTCTCCTGGCACCCCGGCATGCTGCTGCCCGGTGCCCGGATGCAGGTCGCCTTCCTCAAGGACCTGGTCACGCCCCGGGACCCGACCAGCCCGTACAGCTTCGTCAACTACCTGGTGTCCAAGGGAAGGCTGGAGCCGTTCCTCAACCTCGGCACGCTCAATCCGACCCGGCGGGAGTACGTGGACTACTTCCGCTGGGCCGCCGAGCAGCTCGCCTCGTACGTCACGTACGGGAGCAGCGCCGAGCGGATCCGTCCGGTGAGCGGATCCGACGGGCGGGTCACACGGCTGGAGGTGGACTACCGCGGCCCGGACGGCGCCCGGCACACCGTCTCCGCCGACCATGTGTCGCTGGCGCCCGGCGGCACCCCGATCGTCCCGCCCGGCGTCGAGGCGAGCACCCTGCGGGACGGCACCGTCTTCCACAGCAGTTCCTTCCTCGGCCGCGTCCGCTCCTTCCACGAGCGCGGCCGTGAACTGCCCTACCGATTCCTGGTGGTGGGCGCCGGGCAGAGTGCCGCGGAGATCTTCCGGTACCTCGCGGGCGAGTTCCCGGCCGCGGAAGTGACCCTGGCGCACCGCGGTTTCGCGCTGATGCCGGCCAACAGCAGCGCCCTGGCGAACGCCATCTTCGACCCGGCGTCGGTCGACCTGTTCCACGGCGCCGACACCACGCGCCGCCGCGACATCCTCGCCGACCTCAAGGCCACCAACTACGCGGCCGTCGACGAGGAGGACATCGTCGCCGTCGCCGAGCTGCTCTACGACCAGCAGGTGCACGGCGGCGAGCGGCTGCGGTTGTGCCGGTTCACCGAGCTGGCCGGTGCCCACGCCGAGGGCGACCAGGCCGCGGCCACCGTGCGCGACCTGCTGACCGGCGAGACCCGCACCGAGCGCTACGACGCGGTGGTGCTGGCCACCGGCTACGACTTCCGCGAGGCGCGCGGCCTGCTGACGGACGTCGAGCCGTATCTGGTGCGCGACGAGGACGGCGAACTGCTCGTCGACCGCGACTACTCGGTGCGCACCGCCGAGCCCTTCGCGCCGCGGATCTTCCTGCACGGCGCCGCCGAGCACACCCACGGCCTGACCAGCACGCTGCTGTCGCTGCTCGCCCACCGCGCCGGGGAGATCCTCGACGCGTCCCTGGACGCTCCGGCCGCCGGTCAACGGCCCCAGTTCCCTGTCACCCCCGTCCTCGAAGGAGTCCACGCGTGAGCGGCATCCAGATCCAGCGGCGGCAGGACGCCGTGACCCAGGAGGAGTACGGCTGCGCGTTCCGGCGCATCCTGCCCTGGCGGTCCAGCGGGCCCTCGGACACCGGCATGGGCGTGTGCACCGTCGCGCCCGGCACGGTCACCACCCCGCACTCCCACTGGGACCACGAGCACTTCTACGTGGTGCGCGGCAGCGGCCTCGTCGAGGTCGACGGGGAGCGTACGGACATCGCGGCAGGTGACGCCCTCGTGGTCGGCTCCCACCAGACGCACCACTTCGAGAACGCCTCGGACACCGAGGAACTGGAGCTGGTCTCGGTGTGGTCCCTCGGCCCGTTCGGCGAACAGCCCGCACGCTCCGAGGCCCAGGGAGGCAACCGATGACACAGACCCCGCGCCACTTCCTGGTCACCGCCACTCCCCCGACCACCAACGGCGATCTGCACGTCGGCCACCTGTCCGGCCCGTATCTGGGCGCGGACGTGTTCAGCCGCGCGCAGCGGATGCTGGGACATACGGTGCTGTACGCGTCCGGGGGCGATGACCACCAGACGTACGTGGTCACCACCGCGCAGCGCCTGGGCCTCGACCCGGTCGAGCTCGCCGCGCGGTGCAACCGCGACATCGCCGGGACGCTGGAGCTCGCCGGCATCGACATCGACGCCTTCACCAGCCCCGACGACGGGTACCGAGACGAGGTACGGGAGTTCTTCGCCGGGCTGTACCGCGCGGGCAGGCTGGTGACCCGCACGTGGACGTTCCCGTACTGCGCGCAGACCGGCCGCTGTCTCCTGGAGGCGTTCGCCACCGGGTACTGCCCCGAGTGCCTGGCCGGCACCTGCGGCGCGATCTGCGAGAACTGCGGGCACCCCAACGACGTCGGCTCACTGCTGTTCGCCGCGTCCACCGGCGCGGAACGCTCCGTCACCGAGCCGCGCGAGGTGGAGATCCTCGTCCTTCCGCTGGAGGAGTACCGCGAGCAGTTCACGGAGTTCTACCGAAGGCGCCGTGCGACGATGCGCCCGCACGTGCTGCGCTTCGTCGAGGAGATGCTGTCCCGGCCACTGCCGGACTTCCCCGTCACCTACCCGGCCGACTGGGGCATCCCGGTCGGGATCGACGGCTTCGACGGGCAGGTGATCAACGTATGGGCCGAGATGCTGCCGGGTCTGGTGCACATGGCGGAGTCCGCGCGGCTCAGCCGCAGCCCGCAGACGCCCACGGGCGTGTGGACCCGGGATTCTGGTTTCGAGCTGGTGCAGTTCCTCGGCTACGACAACACGTTCTACTTCTCGTTCGCCCATCTCGGGCTGATCCTCGCCCACGGCGGACTGGTCGAGCCGACCGCGATCGTGACCAACGAGTTCTACCACCTGGACGGATCGAAGTTCTCCACCAGCCGGCGCCATCTGATCTGGGCCCGCGACCTGGTGGGCAAGTACGGTCCGGACACCGTGCGGTTCCACCTCGCGCTCGGCAATCCGGAGCACCAGCCGTCCAACTTCTCCGAGGACGAGTTCCTGCGGAGCGTGCGCACCCGGTTGCACGAGCCGCTGCACACGCTCGCGACGGCGCTGGCCCCGCACGCCGGACGGCAGGTGTCGGCCCGGCCGGAGACCGAGGCGCTGCTGGAGCGTTACCGGGACCGGATGCGGCGGGCGTACACCTTGGAGACCTTCTCGCTGCGCCTGGCCGCGGAGACCAGCGCCAACCTGCTCGCGCTGCTCGCCGCCCGGGCGGCCGACGACCCGGGGCTCGCCGTCGCCGGTCTGCGCGCCTTCGCCGCCCAGGCGGCGCCTGTGATGCCCGGCCTCGCCGCGGTGATCGAGGCCCGGTACGCGGCCGCCGCGCCGGGCACCGTCCCACAGCTGGCGGATCTCCTCCCCGTCACCGTCTGAGCGTCCCTCCCCCATCGCCCACAACCAACCGCTAGGCAAAACCCATGCACATCGCGTTCGTCGACTCCAACCCGGCCGCGCTCGAAGCGATCCGGCTGGCCAAGGAGGCCGGCCACCGGGTCACCTACCTGCAGTCCGCCGATCCCTTCTATCCGCCCACCGAGAAGAACCTGCGGATCGTCGGATCCGTGGACCACCTGGTCGACGGTCTGGTGACCACCGACCCCGAGACCGTCACCGAGGCGCTGGCCGCCTGCCACGCCGTCGAGCCCATCGACGTCGTCACCGGCCAACTGGAGCTGAGCGCGGAGTCCGTGGCCCTCGCCTGCCGGAAGCTCGGCCTGCGGGGCACCGCGACCGACGCCGTCCTGACCGCCCGCCGCAAGGACCGGTGCCGGGCCGCCCTGGACCGGGCCGGGCTCGCCTCGGCCCGGTACGCCCTGGCGGAGACCGAACAGGAGGCACTGGCCGCGGCCGAGGAGATCGGCTACCCGGTGATCCTCAAGCCACCGTCGGGCGCCGACAGCCTCCTCTCGTACGTGGCCACCGACGCGACCGAGGCCACCGCCGGCTGCCGGGGCGTGCTGACCGGTCTGGACGCGGTGCCCCCGCAGTGGCACGAGCAGTTCACCCGCGGCATCCTCGTCGAGGAATACCTGCACGGCACGCTGGTCTCGGTGGAACTGGGCGCCAAGGACGGAGAGTTCTTCCCCTTCGCGGTGTCCGGACGGTTCCGCTGGGCCGAGGACGAGGTCGTGGAACTCGGCTCGTACATCCCCGCGTACCTCACCGAGGAACAGTCCACCGCCTGTGTCGCATATGCGATCGACGTGTGCCGGGCGATCGGCCTGGACCTGGGCGTGTTCCATCTGGAGATCATGGTCACCGACCGCGGGCCGGTCCTGGTCGAGGTCAATCCGCGGGTGATGGGCGGCGCGCTGCCCACCATCTACCGGCACGCCACCGGCACGGACATCTTCTCCGCGCTGCTGGACGTCCTGGAACCGGGTGCCGAGGTGGCACTGCCCGGCGCGCTCGACGGCTGCGTCGGCGGCCGCAAGGTCATGGCCCGCGACGGCGGCACCCTGTCCGCCGGTGCCTCGCTGGACTGGGTCGCCGACGAGCCCGGGGTCCTGGAGGTCGTCGGCTTCGACGACTACGGCACCGGACCGGGCCGGCGGGTCCGCTCAGGGCAGATCGTGGCCCGCTTCATGCTGCGCGGCGCGGACCATCCGTCCGTGGTTCGGACGGCCGAGCGGATCCTGCGCCGTTTGGAAGAGGATCTCGGCATTGCCCTGATGATCGGCGAGAAGGACTGACCATGCCCTCCGTATCCGCCTCCACCCGCGCCGCCTCGTCCACCGCGCAGGAGCCGCCCGCCCTTCCCCGGCTGCCCGGGTCCCTCGACGGGTCGCGACTCGCCCGCGCCGCCGAGGAGTACGGCACCCCGCTGTGGGCGTACGACGCCGACACGATCCGGGCGCAGATCGACCGGCTGCGCCGTTTCGACGTCATCCGTTTCGCCCAGAAGGCCTGTTCGAACCTGCACATCCTGCGTCTGATGCGCGAGGAGGGCGTGCTCGTCGACGCCGTGTCGGAGGGCGAGATCGAGCGGGCGCTCGCGGCCGGCTACCAGGTCCAGGGGGCCGACGAGCCGATCGTCTTCACCGCCGACCTGCTCAACCGCTCCACGCTGCGCAGGGTCGTCGAGCTGGGCATCCCGGTCAACGCCGGCTCCCCGCAGATGCTCGACCAGATCGGCGCGGCCTCCCCCGGCCACCCGGTGTGGATCCGGATCAACCCGGGCTTCGGCCACGGGCACAGCCGCAAGACCAACACCGGTGGCGAACACAGCAAGCACGGCATCTGGCACGAGCACCTGGCGGAGAGCCTCGCGCTGGTCGACCGACACGGACTCGACCTCGTCGGCCTGCACATGCACATCGGTTCCGGGGTCGACTACAGCCACCTGGAGTCCGTCTGCGAGACCATGGTCAAGCAGGTCAGGATGGCCGGCCGGGACGTCCGGGCCATCTCGGCGGGCGGCGGCCTGTCCGTGCCGTACGCGCCGGGCGACCCGGAGATCGACACGGACCGCTACTTCGAGCTGTGGGACGCCGCCCGCCGGGAACTCGTCGCCGAGCTGGGCCACCCGGTCCGCCTGGAGATCGAGCCCGGGCGCTTCCTCGTGGCGGGCTCCGGTGTCCTGGCCGCCGAGGTCCGCGCGCAGAAGCCCGTCGGCAGCAACTACTTCGTCCTCGTCGACGCCGGGTTCAACGATCTGATGCGGCCCGCGATGTACGGCAGCAACCACCGCGTCTCCGTCCTCGGCGCCGACGGCGTCTTCCGCGACGAGGACGCCCGCGACACCGTCCTGGCCGGCCCTCTGTGCGAGTCGGGAGACGTCTTCACCCAGGTCGAGGGCGGCGACGTGGAGCCCGTGCCGCTGCCCCGCACCCGGATCGGCGACCTGGTGGTGTTCCACGACGCCGGGGCGTACGGCGCCAGCATGTCCTCGAACTACAATTCCCGTCCGCTCATCCCGGAGGTCCTCGTGGACGACGACCGGACCAGGCTGATCCGCCGCCGCCAGACGATCGCCGAACTGCTGGCGCCGGAACTCGACCCCGGCGTCTGAGCCGACGCGGGCGGAGCACAGCCGCGGCTTGATACATGGAGCGGCCATCGTTTTCCCAACGGACGACGACCGCAGGGCAACGCACGGGTGTGGGGGGTCACAGGTTGGCCAACCCCTTCCCGCGCGTTGGCCGCATGTTCGCCATCCGCCCCTGATGCGTCCCGCTGCCCTGGGCAGAGAGTAATGGACGGGCTCGCCTTTCGCCGGGCCGGCCGTCACCGCGGAAAGCTGCTCTTGCTCTAGAAGGGGCATTCATGGCCGAGTTGACACGCCGTAGACTCCTTGGGTCGGCGGCGGGCGCGCTGGGCGGGGCCGCGGCCCTCTCCCTCCTCCCGCCGAGCGTCCAGAAGGCCGTCGCCGCCGGACCGCCGAGGAACGGTTCGCTGCGCGACATCGAGCACGTCGTCATGCTGATGCAGGAGAACCGGTCGTTCGACCACTACTTCGGCACCCTGTCGGGTGTCCGCGGCTTCCACGACCCGCACGCGCAGAAGCTCGGCACCGGCCGGTCCGTCTTCTACCAGCCCGACACCGTGAACCCGAAGGGCTATCTGCTCCCCTTCCACCTCGACACCCACACGTCGAGCGCCCAGGCCATCCCGTCCACCAGCCACGCCTGGTCCGTGCAGCACCAGGCCTGGAACGGCGGCAAGATGGACCAGTGGCTGCCCGCCCACCGCAAGGCCGACGGCGTCAACGGCCCGTACGTGATGGGCTACTACACGCGCGAGGACATCCCGTTCCAGTTCGCGCTCGCCGAGACCTTCACCATCTGCGACAACTACTTCTGCTCGGTGTTCGGCCCCACCTGGCCCAACCGTCTGATGTGGATGACCGGCTCGATCGACCCGAGCGGCACCCACGGCGGTCCGATCATCAGCAACGTCGCGCCGACGCCGTACCGCTGGACGACGTACGCCGAACGGCTCCAGGCAGCCGGCGTCAGCTGGAAGGTGTACCAGCAGGACGACGACTACGGCTGCAACATGCTGGAGCAGTTCGCCGCCTTCAGGAACGCGCAGCCCGGCTCCGACCTGTACGAACGAGGAGTACGCCCGCAGCCCGAGGGCACCTTCGAGGACGACGCCCGCAACGACCGCCTTCCGGCCGTGTCGTGGATCATGCCGACGAGCTACCAGTCGGAACACCCCGACTACCTCCCGGCGGCCGGCGCCGACTTCGTGGCCTCCAAGATCGAGGCGATCGCGTCGAACCCGAAGGTGTGGCGCAAGACGGCCTTCATCCTCAACTACGACGAGAACGACGGCCTGTTCGACCACGTGGCCCCGCCGACCGCACCGCCGGGGACGGCGGACGAGTACATCCAGGGCCTGCCGATCGGCGGCGGCTTCCGCGTCCCGGCCATCGTCATCTCGCCCTGGACGGTGGGCGGCTGGGTCGCTTCCGAGGCCTTCGACCACACCTCCGCCCTGCAGTTCCTGGAGCGGTTCACCGGTGTGGAGGAGCCGAACATCAGCCGTTGGCGCCGCAACACCTTCGGCGACCTCACGAGCGCCTTCCGCTTCCGCGACGCCCGCCCCCGCCCGCCCCAGCTCCCCCACGACACCGCGGAGCAGCTGGAAAAGGCGAAGGAAGAGGTGGCGACGCTGCCCAAGCCGACCCTGCCCGGAGCCGACCAGACCTTCCCGCACCAGGAGAGGGGCCACCGGCGGCACGTGTGACACCTCCCTGTGGCGCCTTCAGGGCCTTGTCCCGTTCGGGATCCCGGCCGGACGCAGGTGCTGCCTGCCCCGGCCGGGATCCCGGCCTGCTGGAGGCGAACGGGGCAGGCTCGCGGCAGGCCCGGGGCCGACGCCGCGATCCGAAGATCATGACGCGTACGCTCGTGCCATGGTTGAGCATCGCATGATCGACGTGAACGGCATCCAGCTGCACATCGCCGAGCAAGGCAGCGGCCCCCTGGTGGTACTCCTCCACGGCTTCCCCGAGTCATGGCACTCCTGGCATCACCAGTTCGGCCCCCTGGCCGACGCCGGGTTCCGCGTGGTCGCTCCCGACCAGCGCGGCTACGGACGCAGCGACCACCCGGACGACGTCGACGCCTACACCCTCCTCCACCTGGTCGGCGACGTCGTCGCCCTGATCCACGCCCTGGGCGAGGAGAAGGCCTTCGTCGTCGGACACGACTGGGGCGCCCCGGTCGCCTGGCACACCGCACTGCTGCGCCCCGACATGGTCCTCGGAGTCGCCGGCCTGAGCGTGCCACCGCCCTTCCGGGGAACGCAGCCGCCGCTGGCCGCCATGGACAAGCTGTTCGACGGCCGCTTCTACTGGAACTACTTCAACCGCCCCGGTGTCGCCGACGCCGAGTTCGGCCGGGACGTGCGCACCACGCTGCGCAAGTTCTTCTACGCCGCCTCCGGCGACGCCGCACCCACCGGCGAGGTCATGCAGCCGCTGGTCGACCCCGGCCAGGGCTGGCTCGCCACCCTGCCCGACCCCGACGTGCTGCCCGCATGGCTCACCGAGGACGACCTCGACGCCCTCACCGAAAGCTTCTCCCACGGCTTCACCGGAGCCCTCAACTGGTACCGCAACCTCGACCGCAACTGGGAACTCACCGCCGCCTGGGACAACGCCACCATCACCCGGCCCGCCCTGTACGTCTACGGCGACCGCGACCTCGTCCCGGCCTTCCCCGGCACACCCGACCTCATCGGAAAACTCCCCCACCTCATGCCCAGCCTCTGGCGCGACCCCATCAAACTCACCGGCTGCGGACACTGGACGCAGCAGGAGCGCCCCGACGAGGTCAACACCGCCCTGATCGAATTCCTCAAGGCCAACTCCTGATGATCCGCCGTTGCCGATGGTGCAGCAACGCCGTGGATTAGGCTTCCGTGTCCGGGCGTCCGGCAGCGCCGAAAGCCGCCTCTAGCAGAAGGCCCATGGGATATGGCAGTACGGGAGCTTCGTCCGCATCAGCGTGAGGCGGTGGACGCGGTGCTGCGCGCACTGGAGCTGCCGGCCGGGACGACGGTGCCGGAACGGGGCCTGCGGACCCAGGTGGTCATGGCGACCGGGTCCGGCAAGACCCTGGTCGCGGTGCGCAGCGCGGAGGAGCTGCGCGCCGGGCGGGTGCTCGTCCTCGTCCCCTCGCTGGACCTGCTCGCGCAGACCGAGGCCGCCTGGCGTGAGGGCGGGCGCCGAGGGCCGGTGATCGGGGTGTCCTCCCTGCGCGGCGACCAGGCGTCCTTCCCGAACACGACGGATGTGGGTGAGCTGGTCGCCTGGGTGCGGCCGTTCGACAAGGTGACGGTGTTCGCGACGTACGCCTCGCTGGGGCTCGGGACACTGGAGCGCGCGCACGCCACCGGGCTTCCGGGGTGGGACCTGATCGTGGTGGACGAGGCACACCGCACCTCGGGGCGGATCGGCAAGCCGTGGGCCGTCGTGCACGACAACACCCGGATCCCGTCCCTGCGCAGGCTGTACATGACCGCCACACCCCGGCTGTGGCAGCCCGACGACGCAGCCGAGGCCACGGGGCAGGGGGTGCCGGGAGAACTGGTGGCCTCCATGGACGACGCCCCCGACAGCCCGTTCGGGGCGCGCTGCTCCACGCTGACGCTGTCGGAGGCGATCGACCGGGGCATCTGTGCGCCCTATCAGGTGGTGTGCGTGGACATCACCGACACACAGCTCCAGGCCGCCCGGCTCCTCGGCGTGGAAGGGCGTTCGGACGCCGTACGCGGGGCCCGACTGGCCGCCCTGCAGACCGCGCTGCTGAAGGCCTGCGCCGAGGAAGGCTTCGAACGGACCCTCGTCTTCCACCATGTGGTGAAGGAGGCGGAGGCGTTCGCGGCCGGTCTTGCGGAGGTCGCCCGAAAGCTGCACGCCGCCGATCCGGGGCGGTATCCGGAGCGGGTCTGGGCGGAGTGGCTGTGCGGCGACCACACACCTCAGCACCGTCGGCGTGTCCTCACCACGTTCGCCCGTGGGACCGCCTACGACGACAGCCGGGTCGACAAGGCCTTCCTGGGGTCGGTGAAGGTCCTCGGCGAGGGCGTCGACACCAAGAACTGCGACAGCGTCTACTTCGCCGACGTGCGCGGTTCCATGCCCGACCTCGTCCAGGCCGTCGGCCGTGCCCTGCGCATCCAGCCGGGAGAGGGCAAGATCGCCTCCCTGGTCGTACCGGTCCTGCTCGGGCCCGGGGAGACCGCGGACAACATGCTCACCTCCCGCGCCTACGACGGACTCGCCAGACTCCTCGAGGCACTGCGGGCACACGACGCCCGCATCGTGGAGGCATTGGCCGAGCCACAGGCCCGAAGCCGCTCCCAAGGCGTGCGAACCCGCTCAGCAGGCCCGGCCGACGAAGCGGCCGAGGACGCCGGCACCGGCATCAAGCTGTCGGTGCCGGCGCGGGCCCTGCTGAAGTTCAGCACCCCCCGCGACCCGGCGCAGCTGTCGGCGTTCATCAACCTGCGCGTCCTCAACCCCGAACACGAACACTGGCGCCGCGGTGTGGAAGCCGCCGTCATCTACGCGCGCGAGCACGGCGACCTGAAGGTCCCGTTCACCTACCGCGTGCCCGACAGCAGGGGCCAGGAGGTCGAGACCGAGGGACGGGCGTGGCCGGCCTCGCTCGCGCGCTTTCCGCTGGGGCAGTGGATCGCCGACGCCCGCCGGTTCCACTCCCGCGGCACCCTGGGCACCGAGCGCGTCGAACAGCTCGAGAAGCTCGGCATGGTCTGGTCGCACCACGACGTCGCGTGGGAAGAAGGGCTCGCGGCGGCACGCGGGTGGGCTGCCACGAACGGACACCTCCTGGCACCGCTGGACGCCACCTACCAGGGTTACCGGATCGGCATCTGGCTGAAGAACCAGCGGGCCGCCGCCCGCAGGGCACCGCAGACCGAGCAGCGCCGCACCGAGGGGCCCCCGGCGAAGTCACCGGCCGGGGCGCTCTCGGAGGAGCGACGCGAGCAGTTGGACGACGTCGACCCGTCGTGGTGCCCGGCCTGGCCCGTGGAGTGGCAGCGCGCCTTCCACCTGGTCCGGCTCCACCTGGAGTCCGGCGGCACGCTGCCCACCGAGCCGAACGTGGTCGTGCACCAGGGCGAGGACCTGGGGCGGTGGGTGAAGTCGGTCCGGCTCGGCTGGGACAGGCTCACCGGGGTGCAGCAGTGGATGTGCGAACACATCCTCGCCATCGAGCCCGCCGACGAGGACGACAAGCCGCCCGCACGCCGTGCGCACTCCGACAGGTGGACGACGAACTACGCCGCCGCCCGGCAGTTCTACGAACGCGAAGGGCATCTTCACGTGCCGAGGAAACACGTCGAGCGCATCGTCATCGGCCACGGGCAGGGCGAGGACCAGGAGGAACGGGAACTCCGACTCGGGGCATGGATCAGCAACCAGCGGAGCAGAGCCGCCACGCTGAGCCCCGAGCGGATCGAACAACTCACCGTCATCGGCATGCGATGGGCATAGACGGTCCATCGGCCGGAGCGGGTTCGGCCGACCGGAGTCGCCGTCGTGGACGGGCTGGTTTGACCGGCGACCGACCGGGCTAGCCATGGCGCATGATTCCATCCCGGGTCGAGGAAACCCTGCCGGAGCTGGCGCCTTTCGTTCACGCCGTACAGGGACGGCGGCCCGACGACGGCACATGGTGCGAGGCGTGGACGGTCCGGGACGTCCTGGTCCACCAGACAGGCAATGCCGAGGAACTGGCCCGCGTCCTGCAGGCGTTCCTGGAGGGTACGCCGGTGGAGACCAGGAGCTTCGACCGTGAAGATCCCTATCGGCGGATCTCGGACTCCGACCTGTGGACGGCTTTCCTGAACAACTGCGAAAAGCTCAGCGAGGTCGCCGCGGCCGCCGCGCAGCAGCTGACCCCGGACACCGAGGTGATGTGGACCGGGCGGTCCGTGAAGGTCCCCTTCTTCGCGGAACACATGCGCGAGGAGCTGATCCTGCATCGCTGGGACCTGACCGGCGACGACCGTACGGCGGTGGAGGCACTCAACGAGCCCTGGATGACGGAGCACAGCGTGGTGTCCGTCGGCCGCCCCCTGCTGGAGCGGGGCCGCACCGGCCTGAATCTGGGGTCCGAGGGACGGGTCGAGGGCCGTCTGCGCACGCCGGGCATGGACGACGTCGTGGTGACCGCCGACGCCGACGGCGGCTCCATCCGGCTCGCCGCCCCCGAGGGCCCCGCCACGATCGAGAGCGACGCGGCCGTGCGGGTCCTGCTGCTGTGGGGGCGCCGCCCCGCCGACGCCTCCCGCTGGCACAGCTCCGCCGGCCCGGACACCCTGCGCAGGGTACGCGCCCTGCTGGGTGGTTACTGAAGAGGGCTCGGCGCTGGGAACGAGGGTTCCGCCGACCCTCACTCGGGCCGGAAGGTGAGCCTGCGGGCGACCACGTCGCGGGCCACCTCGGTGACCGTACGGCCCTGGACGAAGGCGCGTGCCCGCATCCGGTCCAGAGCCTCCTCGGGGTCGGCACGCAGCCGCATCATCACTATGCCCATCGCCTGGTAGACCTCGCTGTGCCCGGTCTCCGAAGCGTCCAGCCAGGACGCCACGTCGTCTTCCGGCACCCATTCGGTCGCGCCGTGCCGAGGCGGCAGGTCCATGACGGCGAACGTCACCGCGTCCCGCGCCCACAGGGCGGTGCTCAGCTCGTCCGCCGACAGCCCACCGGGCCGGTCGCGGTACAGATCGAGGGTGCCGATGGCCGCTCCGCCGACCCCCAACGGCAGCGAGAACACCGCCCGGGCCCCCAGCGCGAGGGCCTGGTGGGCGAAGACCGGCCACCGCCTGCTGTCCGGCTCGGCGGCGAGGTCCCCGGCCAGCACCGGGGCCGCCACGTCGAGCGCGGTCTGACAGGGCCCGTCACCGAGGGTGTACTGCGCCTCCGCAAGCTGCGCCGCCACGCGGTCGCTGGCGCACCAGGTGGCCCGTACCGTGGGACCGCCGGAGATCGACACCGAGGCACCGGTGACCGGCAGCAGACCCACGCAGGCCCGGCACAGGGCCTGCGGAGCCTGCTGGGTGTCGACGCCCGCGGCAGCAGCAGCGAGCGACTCGATGACACGCAGCCGTCGCTCCACCTCGTCACCTCCCCGTCGGCGGACCCGGCCGGCGGACGTGATCCACCAGGCCCCGATCTGACATCCGAGGCTCTTACGAGAGCACGCTCGCCGCTCGTCTTCAGCGGACGCCTGCCGGGTACCCCGCCCGAGGACGGCACAACAGCCTCCGGGTCAGGGTTGTCGGACCGCGGGCCCGGCCGCTCCCTCAGTACGCGGTGCGGCGCGCGGCCATCAGCTCGGAGCTGGGGGCCTGCACGACCTGTAGTCCTGCGGCCACGAGTTCCGCGCCGATGCGGGAGGGGCTGGCCGGCCACATGGCGAACGACTCCCGCTCCCGGCGCAGGACGCGCCCGTCCCGTTCGACGCTGTAGGTGAAGACGGTGCGTACGAATCCGCGGTCGGGTTCGGGTTCCAGGGTGATGTCGGCGATGTAGAGGTCGGGGCCGACCCGGACCGGTCCGAGTCGGCCCGCCGTTTCGCGCCGGGCCGGCAGCCGGGGAGGCGGCGGGTCGAAGAGGAGCAACCCCCCGGGCAGGAGTGCGCGGCCGATGGCCTGCCAGACGGCATGGCGGGTGGGGGGGTCGAGGCAGCCGATGACGTTGCAGGCGATGGCCAGATCCGCCGTGTTTTCAAGGCCGGCCGCCTCGACGGGTTCGGGGTGGAGGGTGAGGCGGGCACGCTGGTCGGCACCCAGGCGGGACACGCGGGTCAGCAGGGCCGAGCGCATCGCTCCCGCGGGCTCGATCGCATGGACGGGCGCGGCGGAGACGGCGAGCAGGAGTTCGGTGACGATCCCCGTGCCCGCGCCGACGTCGAGGATGGCGCGCCGGGCGCGCCGGGCCGCTTCGGCAAAGCACCGCTCGGCTTGGCGACGTTGGGTCTCAGCCTGCAACAGATCGTAGAACTCAACCGTGACCGCGTAGTCGGAATTGGACACCTCACTCACGTTGTCATGGCTACCGGGGTCCAGGCGTGTAGCGGGCAGGATCCGCGAGTCCGCTGTCGTCCAGGCGGGCGAGGAGCCGGTCGACGCCTGGACGTGATCGGTGTACCACCGGAGAGTGATCTCACCCGCTGCGAAGGCGAGCGGCGGCCGAGACTATCGGGACAGGGGCGCACGGTGGGGGCGTTCTGTGGGTATTCAAGGTAGTGGGTGCCCCTCACCGCACGGAGCGCCGGCCGCGGCGGTCCGCGGCGGGCGGAATGCCAGTTCTGGGAGGTCAGGACGATGCGCACTGCGCACGATGCTCATGCCGTCCGCACCGGAGAGGCCGCGTTGTCCGATCGCGAAGATCTCTGCAGCAGGAAAAGCGGGGCCATCGGTGTGGTCATCACCGTCGGCGGGCCCCGAACCGACCGGCTCGCCGTGCACCGCGTCGACCGGGCAGGCGTCCGAGCGGCCGCCCGACGATCTCCTGATCGCACCGGACACCGCACTCGCAGACACCAGGTCTGCCGGGACCGAGCCCACCACGCCGGTGGGCGGCGCTGTCGCAGTGCGGTGCCTCGGCAGGCTCGTGCCGGACGGGAAGGCGGCATCATGTGCGCACGGTAGGAGTGGAGGAGGAACTCCTTCTGGTCGATCCGGACAGCGGGGAGCCGAGGGCCATGTCGGCCGCCGTCCTCGCCCGTGCGGCCCAGGACGATCCCGGACAGGACGTGTTCGAGAAGGAACTGTTCGGGCAGATGCTGGAATGCGCCACGCACCCGCAGTCGGAGATGGCGGCCCTCGGTGCCGAGATCATGCTCTGTCGCAAGGAGGCGGCGCGGCACGCCGGCGGCATCGGGTGCGCGGTCGCCGCGCTGGCCATGTCGCCGCTGCCGGTCAGCCCGTCGATCAGCCTGAACGACCGCTATCGGTGGATGGCCGAGCGCTACGGGATCACCGCCCGGGACGAGCTGGTGTGCGGCTGCCACGTGCACGTGTCGGTGGACTCCGACGAGGAGGGCGTGGCCGTGGTCGACCGGCTGCGTCCCTGGCTCGCCGTGCTGTGCGCGCTCAGTGCCAACTCGCCGTTCTCCCAGGGCCGGGACACCGGCTACGCCGCCTACCGCAGCCGGGTGTGGGGCCGCTGGCCGTCGGCGGGGCCGACGGAGCTGTTCGGGTCCGCCGAGGGCTATCACCGGCGGGTCGCGGAGATGCTGGCCACCGGGGTCATCCTCGACGAGGCGATGGCGTACTTCGACGCGCGCCTGTCCGCGCGCTACCCGACGGTGGAGATCCGGGTGGCGGATGTGTGCCTGCGCGCGGACACCACCGTCCTCGTCGCGGCGCTGGCCCGTGCCCTGGTTCAGACGGCGGCACGCGACTGGCGGGCGGGCCGGCCACCGCTCGACCACAGTGTGAGCGTGCTGAGACTGGCCGCGTGGCAGGCCGCCCGGTCGGGCCTGGCCGAGGACCTGCTCGATCCCGCGACCATGCGGCCCCGTCCCGCCGCGGATGTGGTGCGCTCGTTGCTGGAACACGTCGGGGACGCGTTGGTCGAGAGCGGCGACGCGGCCTGCGTCGAAGGGGCGATGGCGCAGTTGCTGAGCAGGGGTAACGGCGCGTGCGAACAGCGGCTGCTCATGGAGCGCACGGGCAGCCTGCGGGATGTCGTCACCGAGTGCGTACGGCGTACTCAGGGGTAGCCGTGTGAACCCGGGACATGCATCGCCTGGAGTTCCTGGCCGGGTTCCGGCACGGCACATGAGGAGTCGTACGCGGCCCAGTTGGTGACCGGGACGTATCCGATGCGCTGGTAGAGGGCTTTGCCGGTGGGGTCGGTGGGGTCGGTGGGGTCGGCGAACAGTCGACGTCCGTCGTGCCTGCGGCCAGCGCGGCCCTGCTCACCTCGACCGTCACAGCGCGCACGTAGTCACGGCCCCGGAGGCGAGCCGGGGCGCAGACGGGGTCCACCCGGACCATGCAGCCGGCCGTCGGCGTCGAGCCCGCCATGGAGACGGGAGTGCCGGTCCGGGTCTCCCAGAACGTGAAGTGCATGTCGGCGAAGCGCGAGGTGGCGCAGGAGTCGGCGTCCAGGGCGGGGACTTCGCCGACGGCGTCGACGAACTCGCCGCTCCAGCCCACGAGTTGCTCATGGCCCTGCTCACCCACGACTCGACCCCGGCCCTCTGTGACCGGCTCCGGTGGAGTGGGCGTACGCCCGAGGGCGTCAGGTGGGCGGCGAGGGTGTCGGCCTGCTCGGGGGTGAGGGGATTAAGGGGAGTGAGGCTCAGGCCGCGGGACGGCACCTGGTCGAAGGGTGCCGGAGCTTCGGGCTCTTCGCTCCGCAGGAGGCCGGCCAGCACGGCGAGGGCGTCGCTCTCGACCCGGCGATCAGCGCGTCCAGTCCTGCCTGGATCAGCCGGTCCGGCCCGACGTGCCTACCGGGCATCGGCACGGGCGAGGTGCCCGACGAGCGGAGCCGGCCAGCCAACACGGTCAGCGCACGTCGTCGGGTACCTGCCTGTTCCCCCCACATCCGGTACGTCGACGCCTCAGGCCTGGAGCAACTGGTTGAAGAACGTCCGGTAGTGCCGGACCGCGACCCGGAGCCCTTCGGTCTCGACCTCCTCACCACGGCTCCACTGGTCCTCGATGTCTCGCTTGTGGGCGGCGAAGGTCTCGGCCAGGGACTTGATCACTTCCGCCACCAGGGCATCCGCCGAACGAACCGTGTCCTTGGGGTCGTCGACGAACGCGGCTTGGATCTCTTCCCAGCGCTCGCGGTAGGACCGTGCGTCCTCCGGATCGATCAGCGACTGTTCCTGCTCCTCTGACCGGTCGTCCTCCGCCGTGGGAGGCGGCTCCTCGGGTGGCGCCGCTTCGCCCTCGGAGACGGGGGTCGCCTCGCCCGGGTACGTGGCCGGTGGCTCACCGGCCGTGCGTTCCGGGTCGGTTCGGGCCAGATCTTCAGTCGTCAGTTCGGTGCCGGACCCGATCTTCATGTCGTCGCCGGATTCCATGTCGACTCACTTCCTTCCCTGCGGTCTCGATCCGAGTCGTGTCTTGTTGTTCCGGGCCCGCGTCATTCACTGACGGGTTTGTTCAGCAAGTCCCGGAAAAGAGCGCGGTAACGCACCATCGCACCCCGCAGTTGCTCCGTTGTCGCGCCGCCGCTCCTGGTGAGGAGCGCGACCTCGTGCGCGGCTCGGTATTGGTCCAGGGTGCCGGAGTGCTCGACAGAGAGGTCTTTGACCCGCTGCTCGTAGCCTTCCAGTGGATAACCTCGGTCCGCCATGACCCGCGTGATCAGACGGTCCGCTTCGTCGACGCTCGTATCGGGTTTGTCGACGAAGTCCTGTTCCAGGCCCTTCCACTGCTCGGTGTATCGTTCGCGGTCCTCCGGGGGCAGCTCCTTGAGGTCCAGGTCGGCATGCCTCTTCTCGCGTGAGCGCAGCTCACTTTCGCTGGACAGCCGGCTGTCCCCCGAACTCACGGCCCGGCTGTACTCCGGCCCGAACCGCTCCCGCAGCCGCCGGCGCCTCACCGTGATCCACAGGCCCATCGCGGCGAGGGCCACTATGATCGCTATCGGGACGATGATGGCGATCAGTGTTGCGGTGGTCGACATAAGAGCCTCCTCGACCGCGTCCCGCTCTGCCGTTGATACGTGCTGGAATTCCCTTATCTCCTTAATGCCGTCACACTTCCTGGATCCCGCGAGTACCCGGCCGCGGCCCGGACAGACATGTGCCGCATGAATTCGACGGAAACACCCGGTACGATTCCCGCCCGCCTCCCCCGGCCCCTTCACGCCGGGCATCGGAAAATGCGCGGGCGCATGGGCACCGATCCCGCGCACGTGGGTCCCGCTCCCGGCATGCATGGCGCTCACCGGGGCAGTCGCCGGTGAGCGGCGGACGCCGGCGCGCGGGCGAGCCGGAGTCCCCGTTCGACCAACGTCGCGTCCGTCGAGCGACGCGGCTGTCAGTGACGGCTCGGCAGACTGGAGGGCTGCGTTCGTGACGCACACCGACGGGCAGCGCGATCGGGAGTCCACGGCCCGGGACCTGCGAACCCGGGTCACCGTCTTCGTCGCGCTCGGCGCGAACGTCGTGATAGCCGTGGCCAAAGCGGTCGCCGGGCTCCTCGCGGGATCCCCCGCTCTGCTCTCGGAGGCGGCGCACTCGGTCGCGGACAGTCTGAACGAAGTGTTCCTGCTCATCGCCGTGCACCGCAGCGAGCGGCCCGCCGACGAGCGGCATCCGTTCGGGTACGGCAAGGAACGCTACTTCTGGGCGCTGTTGGCCGCGGTGGGCATCTTCGTCATGGGTGGCTGCTTCTCGGTGTACCAGGGTGTTCAGGCCCTGCGTACGAACCAGCAGGAGCCGCTGAAGGGCTGTCTGCTGGGGCTGGCCGTGCTGGGGGTCGCGCTGCTGGCCGACGGTGCCTCCCTGATACGCGCCCTGCACCAGGCTCGTTGGCATCGGGAGGGCACGACCGACCCGGCTCTGCGCACGGTGATCGCGGAGGACTCGACGGCCGTGATCGGTGTGCTTCTCGCGGCGTTCGGTATCGCGCTGCACCTGGTGACCGGGCAGGTGGTCTGGGAGGCCGGCGCGTCCATGGGGATCGGGGCCCTCCTGGTGGGCGTCGCCTACCGGCTGGCCCGCGAGGCGCGGGACCGGCTGATCGGCGAGGCGGTCGATGCGGAACTACGCGATCGCATCGAGGACTTCCTCGCGTCCCAGGCCGAGATCGACAAGGTCGCGGCACTGCTGACCATGCGGCTGGGCATGGACTCGGTGCTGGTCGCCGCGCGCGTCGATCTGGTGCCCGGGCTCGACAGCGAGGAGATCGAGCTGGTGTGTGTGCGGCTCAAGCGGCGGATCACTGCCAAGTGGCCGCCGGCCACACATGTGTTCCTGGACATCACCGATGCGCCCGGTACGGAAGGAGGCGGACCTGCGCCAGCCCCTCACTGTGCACGAGGAGGCGATCCGGCAGCTCGTCCGCGAACACCACGTCCTGCGCGAGGCGACCAGACGCCGCTCCGTCAGTCCGTCGAGGGTGCACCGGGAATCTGCGCGGGACCGTGCCGGTCGAGGGCTTCTTCCAGCGCGACCCGGATGTCCGGAGAGATCTCACCGCGCCGCCCCCAGACGAGGATCGACTCCGCGACATGGCGCAGTTTGATGTTCGTGCGCTGGGAGACGTCCTTCAGCACGACCCACCCCTGATCCGGGGTGACCCGGCCCAGCGCGACCATCATCCCGATGGCCTGATCCACGACCGCGTGCGAGCTGACGGCCTGCCTGAGCTGGCCGACCTCTTCCTCCAGCTCGCGCACGCGCTCGCCGTCGGCCCCGGCCGGGCCCCCGTCCGTGGTCATCAACCCTCCGGAATCCGATGCGCCGTACGCCCGTCACGTACTGCTCCAGCTCATCCATCCTGCTCTTTCCGAAGGAGCTGTGCCAGCGCGGCGAACCGTCGGTCGTCGTGCTGGCGGAAGGGGCCTCAAGCACATGGCCGCGCGCGCACGGTTCGTACGAGCTGTCATCCGGCACCGGCCGCGGCGAGCACCTCGGCGGCGAGCGGCTTCCCGAGCGCGGCGTGGACCAGGGTCCACCAGGCGGGGTCACGTCGCGGCCCGTGACGAGGCCGCCCAGCCGCTCGGGCGAGACCGGCAGCCCGAGACGTCGGGCCCCGTCCAGGGCCTTGCGGTCGCCACCACCACCCAGTCACCCACAGCGATCCCTCGATCACCGGTCCGGCGTCCCACCCGTTCCCGCGGTGCCTCGCCCCGAGGCCCGCGAGTACCCGCGCCCGCGAGGCGCAGGACCGCGGGAGGGCGTGAGATGACGCTCCGTCATGTGCGTGCTGGTCCTGCTCCGCGTCGGCACCGGCGTACTCCCGCCGTCCGCCGTCGGCCTGGTGGCGCTGCCCGGCCGTACCAGCGTCTGCACGGCCTCACCGTGCTGACGGTGTAGCGGACGGTCACCGCACGGTGGTTCGCCCTGGTCGTAGTTTCCTGTGCACGGTCAGGCCCGCAGTTCCTCCGACGGCACGGATGCGGACCTCCGACCGGCATGGGATCCGCTCCGGTGGGCACCCGGTGGATGCGACCGGCCGTTGGTGAGCGCCGTCCCGACGGATACGAGGGAAATCCTTCCACCACAAGGACGTTCCCGACCACCGCCCGGCCTGCACCCCGCTGGATCCGCTCGACCTGCGCACGGACTTCGACGCGACGCGGCACTTCGCCCGCTCCGTCCCCGACGTGCCCGACACCGCCTCGACGAGCCGGCGTGAGGTGAGAGCCGCGATCATGCGACATCCTGCAGGACCTCTTCGCGCAGTTGGTCGCAGCACCGGTTGATCAGGCGCGAGACGTGCATCTGCGAGATGCCCAGTTGCTCGGCGATACGGCTTTGGGTCATGTCCTTGAAGAACCTCATGTACAGGATCGTGCGTTCGCGCTCGGGCAGGGCCTCCAGACGGGGCTTGACGGCCTCGCGGTCCACGACGGTGTCGAGGGCCGGGTCGCACGCGCCCAGCGCGTCGCCGAGAGAGTAGCCGTCGTCGCTGCCGAAGACCTCCGCATCGAGCGACAACGCGTTGAAGCTGTCGAGCGCCTCGAGCCCGGTCCGGACGTCCTCTTCGCTCAGCTCGGCCAGCCCGGCGATCTCGCGGACACTGGGCCAGCTGTCCGAGACGCCCGGGGACAGCTCCTGACAGGCCGTTCGTACCCGGTTGCGCAACTCCTGGACCCTGCGCGGCACATGGACGGTCCACATGTGGTCGCGGAAGTGCCGCTTGATCTCTCCCGTGACCGTGGGAACGGCGTAACTCTCGAATGCGTGGCCGCGCGCCGGGTCGTAGCGGTCGATCGCTTTGACCAGTCCGAGGGCCGCGACCTGGCGCAGATCCTCGTAGCTCTCGCCGCGGCTGCGGTACCGGCCCGCGATGCGCTCGGCCATCGGCAGCCAGGCCTCGACCAGCTCCTCGCGGAGTGCTTCGCGCTGGCGCCCCGGGGGCAGCACGGCGAGCCGGCGGAACGCCTGCTCGGTGTCCGGGGCGTCGTCATGCGCACGGTACTGCGCGCTCGTAGGGGTTCGCATGGTGCGTCACCACTCTCGTGCGAGACGGATGAACGATCACCGTGGACCTGCGACCGCGTTTCGGACGGCCGCATCCGGGCGACGAAGACGTCGCTCCCACGGATGTGCCTCCTGTCCGAAACACTCTGGTTGTCCCCTGCCCGCGTGCCGGGACACTAAACCTGCCGTTGGGCGGCGGCGCACAGGTGCCCGGCTCTGGAGTACTCCGGCGGACGGAAACGGGCGGACGGAAGGTTACGGGCAGTGACTTTCCGTGAGATCGCGATCCGGCCCGGCGAAGGACCCGTAACCGGTGCGGCAGCCGTACCCGCGCTCGACGTGTGCGCTGAGCCGCCGTGACGGGTCGGCTCGGGCGCGCGGCGGAGCCGCAGGCGGGCATCCGGTCCCCCATGACACCGGAAGCCGCCCGCACCGTTCCGGGCCCCGGCCGTCGCGGGCCGGGCGCACGCCTGATCGCCCAGGACCAGCGACTGTTCGAGAGGGCTGCCGCACCGCACTGGCCCGCCGCCGGCCGGATCTCCCGGAATCTGCCGGTTTCCGCCTCCGCACGCCGGTTACTCGAAAGGGAGCCGGTTTCCCTTTCTGTGACGGAGGTTACACGCATGCCCGAGTACAGGTGCTTCGAAAGGGGACCGATACTCCCCTCGCCCCGCTACTTCCTCGACTTCCAGCACGCGAAGGTGCTGCCGCAGCACCCGGGCGGCGGCCACTGAGACTGGTCCGGCCCCAGGCAGGTACCCGATGAAACTCCTCCGACCCGCGGTGTCCGTGTACACGGTGCCGACCGACGGCCCCGAGGCCGACGGCACGCTCGCCTGGGACACGACGACCATGGTGATCGCCGAGGTCGCGGCCGGGGACGTCACCGGCACGGGCTGGACGTACGGCCCGGCGGCCGTCGGGTTGATGCTCGGCGAGCACCTCGCTCCCCTGGTCGAGGGTCATGACGCCCTGGACATACCGGCCCTGCACGACGCGATGTGCAGATCGGTGCGGAACGCAGGCCGCCCCGGGATCACCGCGTGCGCGATCTCGGCGATGGACATCGCCCTGTGGGATCTCAAGGCGCGCCTCCTGGGACTCCCCCTCGTCCGCCTGCTGGGCGCGGCCCGTACACGCGTGGCGGTGTACGGCAGCGGCGGGTTCACGACCTATCCCGAGGGGCGTCTCGCCGAGCAGCTCAGCGGTTGGGTGCACGGGCAGCACATCCCCCGCGTCAAGATCAGGATCGGCGGGGACCGGGGCCGCGACAGCCCGTGGGACCTCTCCCGCGTCCGCGCGGCGCGCCGGGCCATCGGCCCCGAGGCCGAGTTGTACGTCGACGCCAACGGCGCCTACACCCGCAAGCAGGCGCTGCGCATCGGCGACGGCCTCGCCGATTACGGCGTCAGCTGGTTCGAAGAGCCCGTCTCCTCGGACGACCTGGCCGGCCTGCGCCTGCTTCGCGACGCCCTGCCCTGCGAGGTCACCGCCGGTGAATACGGTTATGACCTCCCCTACTTCGCGCGCATGATCGTGGCGGGCGCCGTGGACTGCCTCCAGACCGACGCGACCCGCTGCGGCGGCATCACCGACTTCCTCCGGGTCGCCGCCCTCGCCCAGGCCCACGGGCTGGAGGTCTCCGCCCACTGCGCCCCGAACGCCCATGCCGCCGCGGCCGCCGCGATCCCGAACCTCCGCCACATCGAATGGTTCCACGACCACGTGCGCATCGAGTCGCTGTTCTTCGACGGCGCGCTCAACCCCACCGGAGGGACGGTCCAACCGGAGCAGGGACCCGGGCACGGAATGACGCTGCGGACGTGCGACGTGGTGAGATACCGGGTTGCCTAGCGCCCCGTTCGGCGCGCGCACCGGCCGAACCGTACGACCAGCGCCGCACCGCAGCTGGTCCAGGACCTGCGACCGACCCAGCTCCACCCTGCCGTACCGCCGTGTAAGGCGCCGTGTTTCAGGTACTCGCCTCTGCGAGAGAGGCACGACTCCCTGAGGAGATGAATCGCATGCTGTTCCTCGGACTGCTCCTCATCGTGGCGACGGGCGCCTTCACAGCCCTCGCGATCAACGACAACCTGTCCGGCGGCCCGGCCCACACCGTGTCCGTACTCGGTCACGACATCGCCACGCTCACCCCGCTCGGTCTCTTCTGCTCCGGCCTCGCCCTGGCGCTCATCTTCTGCCTGGGAGTCGCCCTGATGGCCGGCGGAACAGCGCACCACCGCCACAGGAACACGCGTCCGCGCCGGAGGCACGGCAGGACCACGAGCGACCCCGCGACCGGATCCGCTCACCGGGCAGCCTGACGCGCGCCACCGGGCGACGACTCGGCAGACACAGCGGGCCGTGCTCCTCCGCGAGCACGGCCCACCTCTCACCCGCCGCTCAGCCGGGCCACGCCGCAGCAGTCCTTGGCTGCCGCAGTCCACGGCTCGGAAGGGCCGCTACGCTCACCAGTAGTGGCGTCGGCCACCGACTGCGTGACCAACGGACCCCATGACCCACAGGACGATTCCGATCAAGGTCAGGATGATGCCGATGGTCCACAGGATCGATATACCTGTGAGGAAACCGATGATCAGCAGAATGATGCCGAGGGCGATCATGGCGTGCCTCCTGCGGTTGGCAGTGTTCCCTGGCCACCGAGTTCCCTGAACCAGCCGCCTCATCCATCAGCCGTGACGAAACTTGGAAGAGGGCTCAGGCTGTGTGCTGCCCGGCGATGAGAAGTGGCCAGTCCGGCTTGGCAGCGGTGCCACGGGGGCGAGCCAGTGTCCGCAGACCGAGAAGGAGTGCCCAGCGTGCACCAGGACGCACCCCAGTTCCTCGCCGCGCCCGGGGGCGCCCTCGTGCCACGACTGCTCCCGGCACGCCCACGGGCCGCCGTACTGCTGCTGCACGGAGGAAGTGAGGCCAGTTTCCGCCCCTCGCACCCCTGGCACCTCGCCGCACTGCGCATGGTCCCCTTCCACCGGGCGATCGCGACCGCGCGGCCACACGGCGATGTGCTGCTCGCCCAGGTGCGCTACCGCGTATGCGGCTGGAACGACACCCGGGCCGACCCGGTGGCGGACACCCACGAGGCACTGCGCCGGCTCGCCGCGCTGGCAGGTCCTGTACCGACGGTGCTCGTCGGCCACTCCATGGGGGCAAGGGCCGCGCTGCGCGCCGCCGGCCACCCGCAGGTGTACGGGGTGCTCGGCCTCGCCCCCTGGTGGCCGCCGGGCGAACCGGTGGACCAGGTGACGGGCCGTCACATCGTGGCCCTGCACGGCGAACGGGACCGGGTCACCTCCCCCGGCGACTCGGCCGCGTACGTGCGCCGGGCGCGGGGCACGGCGGCGCGGGCGGCGATGGCCGTCATCCGCCACGGCGACCACGCGATGCTCCGCCGTCACCGGTTCTGGCATCACACCGCGGCGGAAGTCGTCGCCCATCTCCTCGACCCCGACGGCTGCCCGGACCCCCTGCCGACGGAATGCTACGGTGCGGGCGACTATCCACTGCTCTGACCGCCAGTGCCAGGCGCCGTGGAGTCGAGCCGTCCGGAGATCTCTGGTTCCGTGACGTCACAGGCGACCGGCTTGGCGCATGCACGCTCATGGGGCAGGCCGGCCGCGCCTTCGCAGCGTTGCGACCGTGCCCGAAGAACCGGACACGGTCGTATCGGCTTCTCAGTTCTCAGTTCTCAGTTCAGCGCGAACTTCTGGGCGTCGGCACCGTTGCAGTCCCAGATCTGCAACCGCGTGCCATTGGCGGTGGCACCACTCGGCGCATCGAGACAACGCCCGGACTG
>NZ_LGDV01000202.1 GCF_001280015.1 Streptomyces sp. MMG1121 | reverse complement strand
CCGTCGAACCCCCCGCCGTCCCCGAACCCGCCCCCGAAGTCCCCGGGGTCGAAGTCCGTGCCGGAGACGTCGCCGCCCTGGAAGCCGCCGTCGTGGCCGGAGCCGAAGTCGCCGTACCCGCTGCCGTAGTCGGCCGCGTACGACGGGGTGGCCATCACGCCGCCGAGGAGCGTGCCGACGAGCAGGCCGGGCAGGATGCCGCCGCCGAAGTAGCCGCCCGCCCAGGGCCCGTAGGCCGGGCCCGCGTCCCAGTAGGGGCGGCGGCCGTACTCCGTGTCGACCTCGCGGATCACCGGGTCGCGGCCGTCGGCCAGCCGGGTGGCGTCGGCCGCGCAGACCGGGACCTGGCGCGGGGCGCCGCCGGGCGGGGTCCAGGTGGCGTCGGCGACCGAGGGGCCGTGGCGCGGGTCGAAGAAGCAGGGCGGCCGGCGCTCGGGCAGCGGGCTGCCCTGGCGGCGGGCGGCGAGCTGGGCGAGGCAGAAGCGCCCGTCCTCCAGGGCCTCGGTCACCGTGCGGACGTCCTCCGGCCGCCGCGCCTCGGCCATGCGCTGCTTGGCGGTCTCGTAGGCGTCCAGGGCGCGTTCGTAGTCGGCGCGCATCGCGTCGTCGGCACCGGGCTGCGCCGGGTGGAAGTCGAGGCGGTCCAACTCCTCGCCGAAGGCGGTGATGTCCTCGTCGACGACCACCCGCAGCCGGTCGAGGGCGGCCCGCTGCTCCTCCTCCCGCTGCCGCCGGTTGCGCCGGACCAGCCCGTACGCGCCCGCGCCGGCGGCCACCAGCACCGCGCCCGTGACGATGACCGCCGTACGGGACACGCCGCCGCCGGAGGAGGACGAGCCGCCCCAGCTCTTGGGGGCGTGGCCGCCGATCGTGGGCAGGGCGCGGTCGGTGAAGTCGGTGAGCTGGGCCTTGGCCGGTTCGCCCTGGACGCTCGTCACCAGGTTCTGCCGGGCCGTGGCCGACATGACGGAGGAGTCGGCGCGGGCGTCGAAGCGGTCGCCCAGGCGGATGCCGTACAGACCGGTGACGCCGGTGGCCGCGCGCAGGTTCGCGAACAGCCCGGCCGTCGGATAGCCGGCCGGGAGCACCGCGATGAACAGCGGTCTGTTCGCGTCCTTGATCTGTTTCGCGAGCGCGTCGGCGTCCGCCTTCGGCAGCTGGGACGCGGCCGCCGGGTCGACGTAGACCGGGCTCGTGCGCAGCGATCGGGCGATCGTGGAGATGCTCGTGTCCGCGCTCGCCCGGGGCACGAACGGGGTCGCCAGGACCAGGGCGAGGACGGCCAGCAGCAGGGCGGGCAGGCTGCGGATCCGCGGGACGGCCTTCATGGTTCGAAGCTACCTGAATCACCAGGAAACCGGGCATACGCCCGGACCGGCAAGCGGGGCCACACTTGGTATAGACCTCCCCGGCCCCTCATGGTTCACTCATGACTTAGCTCACACCATGAGTTAACTCTCCAGAAGGGCGACGCACCATGAGGAGAACCCGGAGAACCCCCCGCGTGGTCCGGCTGCTGCTGGCCGGACTGCTCTCCGCCGCCGGCGTCACCACAGCCGTACCCCCCGCGCACGCGGCCGGTGAGCAGGTCACGGCCTGGCTCACCACCACCGACGACTCGGGCGGCCGGCATGTCGTACGGGGCCTCGAGGCGCAGGCGCCGTTCGCGTTCCAGTCCGGGACGGGCGGCAGCGGCGAGAACATCACCGTGGACGAGAACACCCGCTACCAGACCTTCACCGGCGGCGGCGCGTCCTTCACCGACACCGCCGCCTGGCTGATGAACAGCAGCGGGGCGCTGTCCCAGGCGACCCGGGACGCGACCATGCGCAAGCTGTTCTCGCCGACGGACGGCATCGGGCTGTCGTTCCTGCGCAACCCGATGGGCGCCTCGGACCTCGCCCGCTACGGGTACACCTACGACGACGTGCCGGCCGGACAGACGGATCCGTCGTTGTCGAAGTTCTCGATCGCGCACGACCAGGCCGACGTCGTACCGCTCACCAAGCAGGCGCTCCAGCTGAACCCGTCCCTCACGGTGATGGCCTCGCCGTGGACGGCCCCGGCCTGGATGAAGGACAGCGGCTCGCTCGATGGCGGCTGGCTGAAGGCGGAGGACTACGGCGCGTACGCCTCCTACTTCGTGAAGTACCTCCAGGCCTACGAGGACCAGGGCGTCCCCGTCTCGTACGTGACCGCGCAGAACGAGCCGACCTGCTGTTCCGGCTATCCGTCGATGAGCTGGAACGCGAGCGGGCTCGACTACTTCCTCAAGAACGACCTGCTGCCGCAGCTGCAGTCGGCGGGGCTGTCGACGAAGGTCCTGGCCCACGACTGGAACTGGGACACCTACGACTCCTACGCCGCCCAGTCCGTGGACGACGCCGCGATCCGCACCCACCCCAACTTCGGCGGGATCGCCTGGCACGGCTACGGCGGTGACGTCACCGAGCAGAGCACCGTGCACGACCAGTACCCCGCGCTGGACGCCTTCGCCACCGAGCACTCCGGCGGCACCTGGATCGCCGACCAGCAGCACGAGGACATGTCGAACATCATCGACTACACGCGCAACTGGGCGAAGTCGGTGACCAAGTGGTCGCTGGCCGTGGACCAGAACATGGGCCCGCACAACGGCGGTTGCGGCACCTGCACCGGGCTGGTCACCGTGCACGACGGCGACGGGCAGAGCGGGACGGTGGACTACACGGTCGAGTACTACGACATGGGCCAGCTGACCAAGTTCGTCCGGCCGGGCGCCCAGCGGATCGCCTCGACGGCGTCCACCACGGTGCCGAACGTGGCCTGGCGCAACCCGGACGGCAGCAAGGCGCTGATCGCGTACAACGGCTCCTCCTCGGCACAGACGGTGACCATCGACTGGGGTTCCCAGCACGCCACTTACTCACTGCCCGGCAAGACCTCGGCGACCTTCACCTGGTCCGGCACCCAGTCCGGCGGCGGCAGCCGGTCCGGCTCCTTCACCGGTCTGGCCGGCAAGTGCCTTGACGTGGCGGGCGGTTCGACGGCCGACGGAACGGCCGTGCAGCTCTACGACTGCAACGGCAGCGCCGCCCAGCGGTGGACGGTGGCGGCCGACGGGTCGGTGCAGGCGCTCGGCAAGTGCCTCGACGTGACGTCGGGATCGACGGCGGACGGGGCGAAGGCGCAGTTGTACGGCTGCAACGGCAGCGGCGCGCAACGGTGGTCGTACAACGCCTCGACCGGTGACGTCGTCAATACCGCGGCGGACAAGTGCCTCGACGTCACGGACAACTCCTCGGCGAACGGGGCACGGGCGCAGATCTGGTCGTGCACCGGGGCCGCCAACCAGAAATGGACCCTGCGGTAGACGGGTCATGACCGAGCGGGCGGCCGGTGGGTGGGGGACGATGACGGTATGACCACACCGCAGGATCTGTTCCTCGTCAGCCTGGACGTGCCCGGCGAGTACCCCGTCGAGCAGGGCGACCTGTCACTGGCCCTCGCCGGCGCCGAACTGGTCGACCTGCTCGGCGCGCGGGCGCTCACCCTGGACGGTGATCGTGTCGTGCCCGGTCCCGCGCTGACCACGGGCGACCGGATGCTGGACGAGGCCGGGGCGGCGCTCGTGCGGCAGGAGCCGTACGAGCCGGTCGAGGACTGGCTGTGGCGCCGGGGGCGCGGACTGGCCGCCGCCTACCGTGACGGGCTGGAGTCCGCCGGGCAGCTCGCCGGCAGGCGCCGGCACTGGCTGCCTGGGCGCGGCGGTGACGGGACCCCGGCCGACACCCCGGCCCGGCAGCACGCGGCCGACCGTTGGTGGTCCCGCGAACCGGTCCTCGCCGGCCTCGCGGCCGCCGTGGGCATCGAGGACGAGCGGCCGGCGGAGGCACCCGACGACGAGGCCGTCGTCACCGTCCTGGTGGCGGTCGGCGACGCGGTGGCCGAGCTGAACGCGGTCCGCGAGCGGCGGCGGATCGAGAACGCGGCCTTCGACAACATCTGGCGGGCGCCCTAGAGGGCCGGTCTCACCCTTGCCGTCGGACCGGCCCGCGGCGTCCGGTGCCGTGCATCGCACGGCGGAGGGTCGTTCCCGTACGGGGCGTACTCGGGCGTGCCCGGCGGGAAGGGGCGGACAGGTCCCGGCCGGGCAGCGTCTCAGTGGATCGGCTGGCCGATGCCGAGCAGATTGCCCTCGCTGTCGCGGAACCACGCCCCGCGCTCGCCGCGTGCGCCCTTGCTCGGGTAGTTGCCCTCGATGTCGGCGATGCCGTCCCGGGTGCGCAGGCCGGGCAGGTCGACGTCCTCGAAGACCACGCCCCGGCGTTTCAGCTCGGCCACGGCCGCCTCCAGGTCGGGCACCTCGAAGGCCATCTGGGTGAAGGTGCCGGGCGAGGTTCCCGCCGACTGGAACACGACGAAGTCCACGCCCTGGCAGCGGTACAGCAGCCCGCCGGGGCGTTCGTCCACGGGTTCCAGGCCGAGCGTGCCGGCGTAGAAGCGCCGGGCCCGGTCGAGGTCGCCGGCGGGCAGCCGGGTGGCGACACGGGCCCCGGCGAGCGGGCCGCTCTCGTGTGAGGTCATGCCTCCACTGTGCCTACGCGGCCGGCACCACGCCCGCCCGCAGCAGGCCGTACGTGTACGCGTCCTCCAGCGCCTGCCAGGAGGCGGCGATGACGTTCTCCGCCACGCCGACCGTGGACCACTCGCCGCTGCCGTCGGAGGTGGCGATCAGCACCCGGGTCGTGGACTGGGTGCCGTGCTTGCCCTCCAGGATGCGGACCTTGTAGTCGACCAGCTCCAGCGCGGCGAGCTGCGGGTAGATCTTCTCCAGGGCCACGCGCAGGGCGCGGTCGAGGGCGTTGACCGGGCCGTTGCCCTCCGCCGTGGCGACGATCCGCTCGCTCTTGGCCCACAGCTTGACCGTGGCCTCGTTGGCGTGGGTACCGTCGGGGCGGTCCTCGACGATGGCCCGCCAGGACTCGACGTCGAAGTACTTCAGCGGGCGACCCTCGACCTCGGCGCGCAGCAGGAGTTCGAAGGAGGCGTCGGCGGCCTCGTAGGTGTAGCCCTCGAGCTCGCGCTCCTTGACGCGCTCGACCACCCGGCCGACCAGTTCGCGGTCGCCGCCGAGGTCGATGCCGAGCTCCTTGCCCTTCAGCTCGATGGAGGCGCGGCCCGCCATGTCGGAGACCAGCATCCGCATGGTGTTGCCGACCAGCTCGGGGGCGATGTGCTGGTACAGGTCCGGGTCGACCTTGATCGCGGAGGCGTGCAGGCCGGCCTTGTGGGCGAAGGCGGAGACACCGACGTAGGGCTGGTGGGTGGAGGGGGTGAGGTTGACGACCTCGGCGATGGCGTGCGAGATCCGGGTCGTCTCGCGGAGCTTGCCCTCGGGCAGCACCTTCTTGCCGTACTTCAGCTCCAGGGCCGCGACGACCGGGAAGAGGTTGGCGTTGCCGACGCGCTCGCCGTAGCCGTTCGCCGTGCACTGCACCTGGGTGGCGCCCGCGTCGACGGCGGCGAGGGTGTTGGCGACCGCGCAGCCGGTGTCGTCCTGGGCGTGGATGCCGAGCCGGGCGCCGGTGTCGGCGAGGACCGTGGCGACGACCGCGTGGACCTGGGCGGGCAGCATGCCGCCGTTCGTGTCGCACAGGACGACGACGTCGGCGCCGGCCTCGGCGGCGGCGCGGACCACGGCCTTGGCGTACTCGGGGTTGGCGCGGTAGCCGTCGAAGAAGTGCTCGCAGTCGACGAACACCCGGCGGCCCTGGTCCTTCAGGTACGAGACGGTGTCGCGGACCATCTCCAGGTTCTCGTCCAGGGTGGTGCGCAGCGCCAGTTCCACATGCCGGTCGTGCGATTTGGCGACCAGCGTGATCACCGGGGCGCCGGATTCCAGCAGGGCGTTGACCTGGGGGTCCTCGGCGGCCTTGGCGCCGGCGCGGCGGGTGGCGCCGAAGGCGACGAGCTGGGCGTGCTGGAAGTCGATCTCGGCCCGGGCCCGCGCGAAGAACTCGGTGTCCCGGGGGTTCGCGCCGGGCCAGCCGCCCTCGATGAAGCCCACGCCGAAGTCGTCCAGGTGCCGTGCGATGGCGAGCTTGTCCGCGACGGTGAGGTTGATGCCCTCGCGCTGCGCGCCGTCGCGCAGGGTGGTGTCGAAGACGTGGAACGAGTCGTCGAGCTCGCTGGTTGCCGTCTCGGTCATGGTCTCAAGGCTCCTGTTGTGGATCTTCGGTCTTACCGGAATGACCGGCTCCACCGTCCCTGCAATACTCCCGCGCGCTCCGCTCCCGGCTGTAGGTGGGCCGGAAAACGAAAAAACCCCTCGCGGGTGCGAGAGGTCTGCGCGCGGGTCGAGGACGACGGTGGCCACCCGCACCTGGTCGTACGAGGTGGTCACTGCGGACCGGCGCGCCTGCTGCCCATAATCATGGCGAACGAGAGCACGGGGGAAGTCTGGCACAGCCCCGCCCCCGGCTCACCGTCCGTCTCAGGATGCGGTCGTCAGATTGGACTCCCCGGACCCGGCGGCGGCCTTCACCCGGGCCAGGTCCAGATCCTTCGTCTCGCGCATGGTGGCGTACACCACCAGGGATACGGCGGCGCAGCCGGCCACGTACCAGGAGAAGCCGGACTCGATGCCGGCGTTCTTGAACCACAGCGCGACGTATTCCGCCGTACCGCCGAACAGGGCATTGGCGATGGCGTACGGCAGGGCCACGCCGAGGGCGCGAATGCCGGTCGGGAACAGCTCGGCCTTCACGCAGGCGTTGATCGAGGTGTAGCCGGTGACGACGATCAGCGCGAGCAGGGCGAGGCCGAGGGCCGACCAGTAGCCGTCGGCGTGTCGCAGCAGGGTCATGATCGGCACGGTGAGGAAGGTGGAGCCGACGGCGAACGTGATCAGCAGCGGGCGGCGGCCGATCCGGTCGGAGAGGCGGCCCGCGAGCGGCTGGAGGGCGGCGAAGACGATCAGCGCGGTGAAGGAGACGAGCGTGGCCGTCTGCTTGGACAGCCCGGCCGAGTTGGACAGGTACTTGGTCAGATACGTGGTGTACGTGTAGTAGGCCACCGTGCCGCCCATGGTCAGGGCGATGACCAGGAACGCCTCCCGCTTGTGCTGCCACAGGGCGCGCAGCGTGCCGCGCTCCCCGGCGTGCGAGTCGTCCTCCTCGTACACCTCGGTCTCCAGCATGTTGCGGCGCAGATAGAAGATGACCGCCGCGCCGAGCGCGCCGACGACGAACGGGATGCGCCAGCCGTAACTGTGCAGCGCGCTGTCGGACATGGTGCGCTGGAGGATGATCTGCAGCCCGAGGCCGACGATCTGGCCCGCGGTCATGGAGACGTACTGGAAGCTGGAGGCGAAGCCGCGGTTCTCCGGGGCCGAGGCCTCCGTCAGATAGGTGGCGCTGGCCGCGTACTCGCCGCCGACCGACAGTCCCTGCAGCAGGCGGGCGACGAGCAGGACGAACGCGCCGCCGTAGCCGGCGACGGCGTAGGTCGGGGCCACGGCGATCAGCACGGCCGAGGCCGACATGAGCGTGACGGTCAGTGTCAGTGCCGCCTTACGGCCTTTGCGGTCACCGACCCGGCCCAGCAGCCAGCCGCCCACGGGACGCATGAAGAAGCCGACGGCGAAGATGCCCGCGGTGTTCATGAGCTGGGCGGTGGGATTGCCGCTCGGGAAGAACGCGCCCGCGAAGTAGGTGGCGAAGCTCGCGTACACGAACCAGTCGAACCACTCGACCATGTTGCCCGCCGAGCCGACCCAGATCTTCTTCCAGTGTTGTCGTCCCATGCGCCGTTACCTGCCCGGCGACGGAGTGAACGATTCCTTTACCTGACGAACGCTACGGAGTCAGCAGGGTGTCCGCGATGAACTCCCGTACGTGCGCGAGTACTTGCTCCCGATCGGTGCCTCTCAGTCCGATCGCCACGTGGATGGAGAACCCGTCGAGCAGCGCACGCAACCGTGCGGCGAACCGGTCCGCGTCCACCCGTCGGAACTCCCCCCGCGAGATGCCCTCGGCGATCAGCGCGACCAGGTCGCGATGCCAGGCGCCCTCGATGGCCGCCTGCCGGACACGCGCGTCGTCGTCGGCGTTCTGCGAGCGGTTCCAGACCTCCAGCCACAGGGTCCAGTGCGGATCGCGGTGCCCGTCGGGGACGTACAGGTCGACATAGGCGGACAGGCGCTCGCGTGCGGTTCCGGGCCGGGTGAGCAGGCGGCCGCGCTCGGTGCCGAGGCGGCCCTCGCTCCACTCCAGGGCCTGGAGCAGCAGCTCGTCCTTGGAGCGGAAGTAGTAGAGCAGATGTCCGCTGCTCATCCCGACCTCGCGGCCGAGCGCCGCCATGGTGAGCTTCTCCAGACCGCGCTCGGCGATCATGTCCATGGCGACGGCGAGGACCTCCTCGCGCGGCGGCGCGTTCTTCCGCGTCCGTGCCGCACCGGCCATCTGTGACTCTCCTACATGCTCAGACCTTCGGCTGCTGCTGGGTGATGCAGTGGATGCCGCCCCCACCCGCAAAGATCGTACGCGCGTCCACCAGGGTGACCGTCCGCTCGGGGAACAGGCGGCGGAAGATCCCGGCGGCGATCTCGTCGCGCGGGTCGTCGAAGCCGCACAGCACGACGCCGCCGTTGCAGAGGTAGTGGTTGATGTAGGAGTAGTCGGCCCAGTGGCCGTCGGCCTCCAGCACGGTCGGCGCGGGCACCTCCACGACCTCCAGGGCGCGGCCGCGCGCGTCGGTCGCCGACTTCAGGAGACCGATGACCTCCTTGGTGACCTCGAAGTCGGGGTGGGCCGGGTCCGGCTGGTGGTGGGCGACGACCACGCCGGGCCGGGCGAAGGCGGCGACGATGTCGACGTGGCCGAGGGTGCCGAAGCCGTAGGGCGGGTAGTCGCCGGTCAGGCCGCGCGGCAGCCAGATCGCCTTTTCGGTGCCGAGGTGGGCGTGGATCTCGGCCTCGACCTCCGCCCTGGTCCACTGCGGGTTGCGCTCGGGGCCGAGCTGCACGGTCTCGGTGAGCAGCACGGTGCCCTCGCCGTCCACGTGGATGGCGCCGCCCTCGTTGACCAGCTTCGAGGCGTACGTCTTCGCACCCGCGAGGTCGCAGACGTACGCGGCGATCTTCGAGTCGTGCTCCCAGCGGGCCCAGTCCTGGGCACCCCAGCCGTTGAACGTCCAGTCCACGGCGGCCAGTTCGCCCTTGCCGTTGGTGAGGAAGGTGGGGCCGATGTCCCGCATCCAGGCGTCGTCGAGCTCACGCTCGACCGTGTCGACGTCCGGGCCGAGCAGCGCCTGCGCCTCGGCGGACTGGCCGGGGCCGCAGACCACGGTCACGGGCTCGAAGCGGCGCACGGCGCGGGCGACCGAGGCCCAGGCGGCGCGCGAGGCGGCCAGGTCCTCGGGGTCGTCGAAGGTGGGGTTGGGGCCCGGCCACGCCATCCAGGTGCGCTCGTGCGGGGTCCACTCGGCGGGCATGCGGAAGCCGTCGGCGGCAGCAGACATGGGTGATCCTTACAGGAAGTACAGGCGGTTGAGGGAGACGGAGTCGGCGGGTTCGGAGCGCAGCGGGTCGCCGTCGAGGGTGACCAGGCCGGTGCGCTGGTCGACGTCGACCGCTCCGGTACGGGCGTTCAGCCGGAGGTCGGCGGGGCCGATGCCCCGGGTGCCGCGCACGGCGACCCGGCGCCGGCGCGTGGGCATCGCGTCACTCCCCTGGTCCACGGCCGCCTGGGCGACGAACGCGACGGAGATGTCGGCGGGCGTGGCGCCGTACGAGCCGAACTGGGGCCCCAGGACGAGGGGTTCGCAGGTATCGGTGGCGGCGTTGGGGTCGCCGACGACGCCGTAGGCCGGGAAGCCGGACTTGAGGACGAGCTGCGGCTTGGCGCCGAAGTACTCGGGGCGCCAGAGCACGATGTCGGCGAGTTTGCCGGTCTCGATGGAGCCGACCTCGTGGGAGAGGCCGTGCGCGATGGCCGGGTTGATGGTCAGCTTGGCCATGTAGCGCAGGACGCGGGCGTTGTCGTCGTCCTCGCCGTCGCCCTCCAGCGGGCCGAGCTCGGCCTTCATCTTGCCGGCCATGGCGAAGGTGCGGCGCACGGTCTCGCCGGCCCGGCCCATGCCCTGGGCGTCGGAGGAGGTGATGCCGATCGCGCCCAGGTCGTGCAGCACGTCCTCGGCGCCCATCGTGCCCGCCCGGATCCGGTCGCGGGCCATGGCCGCGTCGCCGGGCAGGTCGGGCTTGAGGTCGTGGACGGAGACGATCATGCCGTAGTGCTCGGCGACCGCGTCCCGGCCGAAGGGCAGGGTCGGGTTGGTCGAGGAACCGATGACGTTCGGGACGCCGGCCATCTTCAGCACGTTTGGCACGTGCCCGCCGCCGCAGCCCTCGATGTGGAAGGCGTGGATGGTCCGGCCCTCCAGCACCTTGAGGGTGTCCTCGACCGACAGGCACTCGTTCAGCCCGTCGCTGTGCAGGGCGACCTGGACGTCGTGCTCCTCGGCGACCCGCAGGGCCGTGTCCAGCGCCCGGGTGTGCGCGCCCATGTCCTCGTGCACCTTGAAACCCGAGGCGCCCCCCTCGGCCAGCGCCTCGATCAGCGGCGCGTCCGAGGACGACGAACCCCGGCCCAGGAAGCCGATGTTGACCGGCCAGGCGTCGAAGGCGTTGAAGGCGTGCTTGAGCGCCCACGGCGAGTTGACACCCACACCCCACACCGGGCCGAACTCCTGCCCGATGATGGTCGTGACCCCGCTCGCCAGCGAGGCCTCCATGATGCGCGGCGACAGCAGGTGCACATGGGTGTCGACGGCACCCGCGGTGGCGATCAGCCCCTCGCCGGACACGATCGAGGTACCGGTGCCGACGACGACGTCGACGCCGTCGAGGGTGTCCGGGTTGCCGGCCCGGCCGACGGCGCAGATCCGCCCCTCGCGGATGCCGATGGACACCTTCCGGATGCCCTGCGCCGCGTCGATGACCACGACGTTGCTGATGACGACGTCACAGGTCTCGCGGACGGCGGCGGCCTTCAGGTGCAGTCCGTCGCGGGCGGTCTTGCCGAAGCCGGCCAGGAACTCGTCGCCGTAGCGCTGGGAGTCGGACTCGACCCGGACGGTCAGCCCGGAGTCGCCGAGGCGGATGCGGTCACCGGCGCGGGGACCGTGGGTGGCGGCGTAGGCGTGCGGGTCGACGTGGACCGACCGGCTCACCTCGCGTCCTTTCGAGCGGCTCATCGCTCCTCGCCTCCTTCCGGCGTGGCGTCCGTGGCGCCGAGATATCCGCAGGCCGCGGCCCGGCGCAGGGCCTCCCGCCTGGCACCGGGCGCGTCCAGCGGCCCGTCGACCAGCCCGGCGAAGCCGATCGCGACCCGCTCGCCGCCGATCGGCACGAGCCCGACCTGCTCGCTCTCGCCCGGCCCGAACCGGACCGAGGAACCGGCGGGCACGGCGAGCCGCATGCCGTAGGCCCGCTCGCGCACGAAGTCCAGCCGCGGGTTGGCCTCGAAGAAGTGGAAGTGGGAGGTGACCGAGACCGGCACGGTCGCGGTGTTGGTGACCGTGAGCCGGACCACCGGCTCGGGGTCGGCGTGCTCGGGTCCGGGCAGCAGCGCGCCCGGCGCCCGGCTGCCCAGCCCGCCGCCGATCGGCTCGGAGACCACCGCGAGACGCGAGCCGTCGTCGAAGACGGCCTCGACCATCACCTCGGTGACGACGTCCGCGACACCCGGCAGGACGTCGTCGGGGCCGAGCACCGAGCGGGCCGCCTCGATGGCCTCGGCCAGCCGCCTGCCGTCCCGGGCCGCCTCGCAGACCGTGTCCGCGATCAACGCCGTCGCCTCGGGCACGTTCAGCCGGAGCCCACGCGCCCGCCGGGCCCGAGCCAGCTCGGCGGCGCCGAACAGCAGCAGGCGGTCACGCTCCGTAGGGGTCAGTCTCACGTCCCGACACCTCCTTGCCTTCCTAACATTAGAACGCCACTCTAAACCTTAAATTCACGGATGGGAAACATTGACATCCGGAATCGGGTCACCCACATTGAACGTCGCTCTAAATTTCACGGTGGCCGTCGAAGGAGACCAGCCATGCCGATAGAACAGCGCGGAGTCGACACGATCCCGGAAGAGGAGCGGACCAGCGGTCCGCGCGACCTCGTATCGATCCTGCTCGGCTCCAACCTCTGCCTCGGAGTGATCATCTTCGGCTGGCTACCGCCGTCCTTCGGGCTCGGCTGGTGGTCGTCGGTGAGCGCGATCGTGGCGGGCACGGTGATCGGCACCCTGTTCACGGCGCCGCTCGCGCTGGTCTCCCTGCGCACCGCGACCAACCTGTCCACCTCCTCCGGCGCCCAGTTCGGCGTCCGGGGCCGGCTGGTCGGCTCGGTCGTCGGCCTGCTCCTCGCCCTCGGCTACACGGCACTGACCGTGTGGATCGGCGGTGACGTGATGATCGGCGTGCTCGGCCGGCTGTTCGGGCTGCCCGCGGACGGCGTGTCGTACGCCGTCGTCTACGCGGTCCTCGCGGCGGCCACGGTCGCGGGTGCGGTCTACGGCTACCGGGTGCTGCTCGCCATGTCCCGGGTCCTGGCGATCGGCATGACGGCCCTGCTGGCACTCGGTGTCCTCGCCTACGCGCCGCACTTCACCACCTCCGCGCTGCCGGGCGCGGGCGGCTATCTGCTGGGCTCCTTCTGGCCGACCTGGTTCCTGGCGGCCGTGGCGGCGGGCCTGTCCGGCCCCATCGCCTTCATCACGCTCCTCGGCGACTACACCCGCTACATGTCGCCGTCCCGGCACTCCAGCCGCCGGGTGCTGCACTCCACCTGGCTGGGCCTGGTCCTCGGCCTGCTGGTGCCGCAGCTGTTCGGCACCTTCACGGCGTACGCGGCCCACGCGGCCACCGAGTACGCGGGCCCGCTGGTGGGGGCCTCCCCCGGCTGGTACCTGATCCCGCTGCTGCTGTCCGCCTCCGCGGGCTCGGTCGGCAACGCGGGTCTGATGCTGTACTCCATGGGCCTCGACCTGGACGCGATCCTGCCCAAGGCCTCACGGGCGCGGGCCACCTACACGGTGGCCATCGTCGCCACCGCCTGTGTCTTCGTCGGCCACTACGCCTGGAACGCGCAGTCCGCGATGACGTCCTTCGTGCTGCTGCTCACCGCGATCGGCACTCCGTGGGCCGTCATCACCCTCATCGGCTTCGTCCGCTGCCGCGGTGTGTACGACGCCGACGCCCTTCAGGTCTTCAACCGCCGTTCACGGGGCGGGATCTACTGGTACCGGGCGGGCTGGAACGTGCGGGCGACCGCCTCCTGGGCGTCCGGCGCGCTGGTGGGTCTGCTGGCGGTGTCCCTGCCGTCGTACCAGGGCCCGCTGCTGCATCTGACCGGCGGCGTGGACTGCAGCTTCCTGCTGTCGGGTGCGGTCGGGGGGCTGGTGTACCTGCTGCTGACGTCCGGTGCGGAACGCAAGGGGGCCGCCGCGGAACTCGACGACGAGTCCGAGGCGGCCCTGAGTCTGTCCGCCGACCGTTAGCCGATCTCGTGCATCCAGCCGTGCTTGTCCTCCAGCGTCCCGCGCTGGAGGTCGAGGAGGGCCTGGCGCAGGCGGAGGGTGACCTCGCCGGGCTCTCCGCCGGACTGCTGCCACTCGACACCGTCCCGCTTGACCGTGCCGACCGGGGTGATCACGGCCGCGGTGCCGCAGGCGAAGACCTCGGTGAGGGTGCCGTTCGCGGAGTCGCGCTGCCACTGCTCGATCGAGACGCGGCCCTCCTCGGACGTGTAGCCGAGGTCGCGGGCGACGGCCAGCAGGGAGTCACGGGTGACGCCCTCCAGGATGGAGCCGGTCAGGGCCGGCGTGACGATCCTGTCGCCGTACACGAAGTACAGGTTCATGCCCCCGAGCTCCTCGACCCACTGGTGCTCGACCGCGTCGAGGTAGCAGACCTGGTCGCAGCCCTTGGCGGCGGCCTCGGCCTGGGCGAGCAGGGAGGCGGCGTAGTTGCCGCCGGTCTTGGCGTCGCCCATGCCACCGGGGACGGCGCGGACGCGGTCCTCGGAGACCCAGATCGACACCGGCCTCACGCCGCCCGGGAAGTACGCGCCGGCCGGGGACGCGATGACGATGAACAGGTACTCGTTGGCGGGCTTGACGCCCAGCCCGACCTCAGTGGCGATCATGAACGGGCGCAGGTAGAGGGACTCCTCGCCACCGTGCGCGGGCACCCAGTCCTTGTCCTGCTGGACCAGGAGGTCACAGGCCTCGATGAACGTCTCGACCGGCAGCTCGGGCATGGCGAGCCGCTTGGCGGAGCGCTGGAAGCGCTTGGCGTTCTGGTCCGGGCGGAAGGTGGCGACCGTGCCGTCGGGCTGGCGGTAGGCCTTCAGGCCCTCGAAGATCTCCTGGGCGTAGTGCAGGACGTTGGTCGCCGGGTCGAGCGGGATCGGCGCGTACGGAACGAGCTGGCCGTCGTGCCAGCCGCGGCCCTCCGTCCACTTGATCGTCACCATGTGGTCGGTGAAGTGGCGGCCGAATCCCGGATTGACCAGGATCGCCTCACGCTCGGCGGCGGCGAGGGGGCTGGCGGAGGGCTTGAGCTCGATCGTGGGCGTCGTCATGAGTGGTTGTCCTTCACCGGTTGTAGTGACGGGGCCGCGTTCACGCCCGCCGACTGCGACCAGCCAGTGCTAGGACGTCCGAGCATTCCCTCATATCGCGGCTCCGCGTTCGATTATCGCGCGGAGGCTGCGGCAGACGGAACCGGGGTGAAGGCGACCCAAGGGTTGATGGTGGCACCCGGCGGGGACATGCGGAAGCCGCCGGGTGGCCTTGCGACCCGGCGGCTTCTCGTGGTGGAGCGGCCGGGTCAGCCGGCTACTCGCGCGGCGAGCGCGTCGCCGATCTGCGCGGTGCTGCGGGCGCCCAGGGAGGAGCGCTCGGTCAGGTCCGCGGTGACGGCCGCGTCGATGCGGTCGGCCTCGGCGTCGTGGCCGAGGTGGCGCAGCAGCAGGGCGACGGACAGGACCGTGGCGGTCGGGTCGGCCTTGCCCTGGCCGGCGATGTCCGGGGCCGAGCCGTGGACCGGCTCGAACATGGACGGGAACTCGCGGCTGGGGTTGATGTTGCCGGAGGCGGCCACGCCGATGCCGCCGGAGACGGCCGCGGCGAGGTCGGTGATGATGTCGCCGAAGAGGTTGTCGGTGACGATCACGTCGAATCGGGCCGGGTCGGTGACCAGGTAGATCGTGGCCGCGTCGACGTGGATGTAGTCGGTGGTGACCTCGGGGAACTCCTTGGCCACCTGGTTGAAGACGTTCGTCCACAGGTGGCCGGCGAAGGTCAGCACGTTGTTCTTGTGGACCAGAGTGAGCTTCTTGCGCGGGCGGGCCTGGGCGCGGGCGAAGGCGTCGCGGACGACGCGCTCGACTCCGTAGGCGGTGTTGACGGAGACCTCGGTGGCGACCTCGTGCGCGGTGCCCTTGCGGATGGTGCCGCCGTTGCCGGTGTACAGCCCCTCGGTGCCCTCGCGGACGACGACGAAGTCGATCTCCGGCTGACCGGCGAGCGGGGTCGCCACGCCGGGGAGCAGCTTGCTCGGGCGCAGGTTGACGTGGTGGTCGAAGGCGAAGCGGAGCTTGAGCAGGAAGCCGCGCTCCAGGACGCCGGACGGCACCGACGGGTCGCCGATGGCGCCGAGCAGGATGGCGTCGTGCTTCTTCAGCGCGTCGAGGTCGGCGTCGGTGAGGGTCTCACCGGTGGCGTGGTAGCGCTGGGCCCCGAAGTCGTACTCCTTCGTCTCCAGCTTCACATCCTGCGGAAGCACGGCGGAGAGGACCTTCAGACCCTCGGACACGACCTCCTGGCCGATTCCGTCACCGGGGATCACTGCGAGATTGATGCTGCGAGACATGCGGGCACCCTACTCCTCGTCCCAGGTGATGACACGCGATGTCCGCCATGCGGACACCGCGTCGGCGCCGTCAGTGGCCGGTCTCGCCGCCGTTGTCGCGGCGGTCGAGGGCGCGCTGGAGGGCGGCGGCAGCGTTCTTGCGGTCGGTCTCGCTCGTGCGGGACGCGTGGCGGACGCGGCGGCGGACGGTCGTCTCGGCCATGGAAATCGACTCCTTCGGCAAACGCGAAGCACACAAAGGGATTTCGAGACGCCGGTGGGCGGGGAGCGGCGGGCCACAGGGGTTACCTGCACGGGCCCGGCTCACGACCGCCATTCGCTCGATCGAGCGATGCGTTCGGCTCCTACAAAGCTAAGCGAGCGCCCCGCATCTGTCTGCACAATTACTCGGACTTCCTACTATCTGAGACGGCGACCCCGACCACACCTCTCTGAGCTGGGCTTTCGTGCGTTCGAGGGAGCCCATACGGGCGCCGTCCGGGACCCGTCAGGCGACGTCCCCGTCGCGCCAGTCGAGGACGAGCTCCCGGGCGGGGTCGAGCGCCCCGGCGAGCGCGGGCCGGACGTACATGGCGCCCTCCTCCTGCGGCAGCCGCACGATGCCGCCCGGCGAGAGGGCGTGTACCTGCCCGTTCCAGCGCTGCCAGCCCCGGGCGGTGTACAGCGGGGCCCCCGCCGGGCTCGCCGAGAGCGCACCGAGGTCGTAGGCCCGCTCGATCACCCGCTCCAGCTCCGCCATCACCCGCCCGCCGAGCCCGCCGCGCCGCGCGTCGGGACGTACGGCGACGGCCTCGACGTATCCGGTGCGCAGCCACCGCCCCCGATGCCGCACCCGGCGCTGCACGACCGAGCCGTGCGCGGCCAGCCCGGCGTCGTCGTGCACGAGGACGTGCAGGCCGCCGAGCCCGTGATCCCAGTCCTCGGCGGAGAAGCCGCCGTCGAACGCGGCGTCCAACAGGGCACGGGCTGCGCCGAGTTCGGCGGGGTCGGCGTCGGCGGTGTGGACGAGGCGCACTCGGGTGGTCATGGCTCCACTATCGCCTGCCCCGCTCCCTGAACGGCGGGAAATGGAAACGGGCCGGGAGGACTGCTCCTGAGGCAGTCCTCCCGGCCCGGGTTCGCGGGGCTGATCAGCCCATGTGCGGGTAGGCGTAGTCGGTCGGCGCGACCAGCGTCTCCTTGATGGCGCGGGTCAGGGTCCAACGCAGCAGGTTCTGCGGGGCGCCGGCCTTGTCGTTGGTGCCGGAGGCGCGGCCGCCGCCGAAGGGCTGCTGGCCGACGACGGCGCCGGTCGACTTGTCGTTGATGTAGAAGTTGCCCGCGGCGAAGCGGAGCTTCTCCATCGTGTAGGCGGCCGCCGCGCGGTCGTTGGAGATGACCGAGCCGGTCAGGGCGTAGTCGGAGACCGACTCCATCTGCTCCAGCATCTCGTCGTACTTGTCGTCCTCGTAGACGTAGACGCCGAGGACCGGGCCGAAGTACTCCGTCCGGAAGATCTCGTTCTCCGGGTCGGTGGACTCGATGACGGTCGGGCGGACGAAGTAGCCGACCGAGTCGTCGTAGGAGCCGCCCGCGACGATCGTGCAGGTCGGGTCCTGCTTGGCGCGGTCGATCGCGGCCTTGTTCTTGGCGAAGGAACGGTCGTCGATCACGGCACCGATGAAGTTCGACAGGTCGGTGACGTCACCCATGGTCAGGTAGTCGACCTCGGCCGCGAACTCCTCCTTGAAGCCCGAGTTCCAGATGGAGGCCGGGATGTACGCGCGGGAGGTGGCGCTGCACTTCTGGCCCTGGTACTCGAAGGCGCCCCGGGTGAGGGCCGTCTTCAGGACCGCGCGGTCGGCGCTCGGGTGGGCGACCAGGAAGTCCTTGCCACCGGTCTCGCCGACCAGACGCGGGTAGGAGCGGTACTTCTCGATGTTGGTGCCGACCGTCTTCCACAGGTACTGGAAGGTCTTGGTCGAACCGGTGAAGTGGATGCCGGCCAGGTCGCGGTGCTCAAGGGCGACCTTGGAGACCTCGATGCCGTCACCGGTCACGAGGTTGATGACGCCCTTGGGCAGGCCCGCCTCCTCCAGCAGCTGCATGAGCAGCACGGCGGCGTGCGTCTGGGTCGGGGACGGCTTCCAGACCACCACGTTGCCCATCAGCGCGGGCGCGGTGGGCAGGTTCGCCGCGATGGCCGAGAAGTTGAACGGCGTGATCGCGTAGACGAAGCCCTCGAGCGGGCGGTGGTCCAGGCGGTTCCACACGCCCGGGGAGTTCGCCGGGGGCTGCTCGGCGAGGATCTGGCGCGCGTAGTGGACGTTGAAGCGCCAGAAGTCGACCAGCTCGCAGGGGCTGTCGATCTCGGCCTGCTGGGCGGTCTTGGACTGGCCGAGCATGGTGGAGGCGGCGATCGTCTCGCGCCAGGGACCGGCGAGCAGCTCGGCGGCGCGCAGGATGATCGCGGCGCGGTCGTCGAAGGACATCGCGCGCCAGGCCGGCGCGGCGGCCAGGGCCGCGTCGACGGCGTCCTGGGCGTCCTGCTGGGTGGCGTTGCGGCCCGTGCCGATGACGGCCTTGTGGTTGTGCGGCTGGACGACCTGGAAGGCTTCGCCGCCGCCCATCCGCTTCTCGCCGCCGATGGTCATCGGCAGCTCGATCGGGTTCTCGGCCAGCTCCTTGAGCTTGACCTCCAGCCGGGCACGCTCGGGCGAGCCGGGGGCGTAGCCGTGCACCGGCTCGTTGACGGGGGTGGGGACCTGGGTCACAGCGTCCATGAGATCCTTGACTCCTTGTACGTGAGCGGGTGTTCGGGTTAGCCCTTGCTGACCATCGAGCGGAGGAAGAAGCGCAGGTTCGCCGGCTTCTCCGCGAGACGGCGCATGAAGTAGCCGTACCAGTCGGTGCCGTAGGCGGTGTAGACGCGCATGCGGTGGCCCTCGGCGGCCAGTCGCAGGTGCTCCTCACCGCGGATGCCGTAGAGCATCTGGAACTCGTACTCGTCCAGTTTGCGCCCGGCCTGGTGGGCCAGCTCCTGGGCGATGGCTATCAGGCGCGGGTCGTGGGACCCGATCATCGGGTAGCCCCCGCCCTCCATCAGCGTCTTCAGGATGCGCACGTAGGCCTTGTCGATCTCGTGCTTCTGCTGGTACGCGACCTCGGCGGGCTCCTTGTAGGCCCCCTTGACCAGGCGGACGCGGCTGCCGGCCGCGGCGAGGCGGCGGGCGTCGGCCTCGGTGCGGAAGAGGTAGGCCTGGATGACGCAGCCGGTCTGCGGGAAGTCCTTCCGCAGCTCCTCGTGGATGGCGAACATCGAGTCGAGGGTGGTGTGGTCCTCGGCGTCCAGCGTCACGGTCGTACCGATGGCGGCGGCGGCCTCGACGACCGGGCGGACGTTGGCGAGCGCCAGCTCGTGGCCGCCGGGAAGCGCCTGGCCGAACATGGACAGCTTGACCGACATCTCGACCTTCTCGCCCAGCTCCAGCTCGCGCAGCCGGTCGATCAGCAGCAGATAGGCGTCCCGGGCGGCGGCGGCCTGCTCGGGGGTGGTGATGTCCTCGCCGACGACGTCCATCGTCAGCTCAAGGCCCTTGTCCGTCAGGTCCTTGATGATCGGGACGATGTCGTCCACGGCCTCGCCGGGGATGAAGCGGTCGACGACCTGCTTGGTCACCGGGGCCGCCGAGATCAGGCGTCGCATCCGGTCGCTGCGCGACGCGGCGAGAATCACGGGACCCAGCACGGGGCACCTCCACAGACAAGCACCGAAAAGGCCGCAACCCGACGATTCGGGTACGGCACGGAGAACCACCGTGAAACCTAAGGATCTCTCCGATCCTGAGCCATCGACAGCTGTCACGCATCCGTGCACTGGATCTCAGACAGTTGTATGAAGGCGGCCGGGAAATGAGGGAGAATGCCCGAGTGGCGGCGGATACTGGATCTTTTAACCGCAGGGGTGACTACCAGGAGCTGGTCGACGAGATCTCGGAGCTGCTGGGCGTCCCCGCGACCCTGGAGAACCGCGACTTCGAGCTGATCGCCTTCGGCGCGTACGACAGTGACGACGAGCTGGATCCGTCCGCGCTGGACCCGGTGCGCACCCGCTCGATCCTGACCCGGCGCTCCACGGCGACGGTCCGGTCCTGGTTCGAGGGCTTCGGCATCACCCGTGCGACCGGTCCGGTGCGGATCCCGCCGACCCCGGAGGCCGGTGTGTACCGCGGGCGGATCTGTCTGCCGGCCCGCCATCGGGGTGTCGTCCTCGGCTACGTCTGGCTGCTGGACAGCGATCCCGGGCCGACCGACGCGCAGCTGACCGCCGCGATGGGGGTGGCGGGCCGGATCGGGGCGCTGCTCGCGGGCGAGGCGGAGGCCGGGGCCGGACTGAGCCGGGAGCTGCGGGCGGTGCTCAGCGCGGAGCGCGGCTGGCAGCGGGACATGGCGGTGGCCGAGCTGCGCACCGCCCTCGGCGCCCGCGCGGACGGCCCGCTCACCCTGGTGTGCGTCGCCCCGTGGCCGTCGGCCGACCCGGACGACGCCCCGGCCGCCCGTACGATCCCCCATGCCGCGGCCCTGTGCACGCTTCCGTGGGGGGAGTCGGGGCAGAGTCTCGCGTTGCTGGTGCGGCTGCGGACCACGGAGGGGAGCAGTTCCGCGCTGGCGGCGGCCGGGCGGCTGCTGAAGGAGGCCGAGGCGGCGCGCGGGGCGCCGGGGGGCGCGGCGCGCGGGGCCGGGGCCCAGGTGGCCGCGGCGGCCGCCGCCGGATTCACCGCGGCGGCCCGGGCCGCCACCGGCGTCGGCTGCGCCGCCGGGGTCGGCGATCCCCGTGTCGGTCTGGGCGACCTGGCGGACCTGTGGCAGGAGGCCGTGGCCGCGGCGCGTGCGGCGCTGGCCGAGCCGCGGTTCGGGCCGGTCGCCGAGTGGGCGCGCATCGGGCCGTACCGGCTGCTGACCGCGCTGCCGCCGCACGCCGCGCACGACCCCGTCGCCGGCCCCCTCCTCTCCCCCGCCCACCGGGAGCTGGCCCGCACCGCCGAGGTCTATCTGGACCGCGCCGGCCAGGCGGGCCGCACGGCGGCGGAACTGGGCATCCACCGGCAGACCCTGTACTACCGGCTGTCCCGGGTGGAGCAGCTGACGGGCCTGGACCTGGACAACGGGGAGGACCGGCTGCTGCTGCACATGGCGTTGAAGCGGGCGCGGCTGTAGCCGGCTCGGCGGGTCATGCGCCGGTGCGAGCGGTGAGGGCTTCCGCGGGGCGGGCTCGTGGACCTCCGCCCGATGTGCGGGATCCGGTCGTCCGGTACGGTCCGGCGGCGACCGTGGACCAAGTCCACCCGGAGAGGCGGGAGTTGACCGGCGTGACCGAGCACGCGCCGCGTGCGCCGCGCGTGCGGGCGCACTGGACGAGCCGGGCCCCGGCCAGCCGTTCACCTGCCGCCACCCGGCCACCGTGAGGCACTTCGCGGACCCGTCAGTCCGTCCGGGTCGCTTCGATGATCTGCCGGAGACCCTCGGTGAGCACGTCCCCGTCCGGGGCGGTCTTCGCGTCGAACGTCCACTGCGCGATGAGCCCGGTCATCAGGGTCATGTAGAAGCGGCCGAGGGTGTCGGCCGTCTCGTCGGAGACCTCCTCCTCGGGCACGCCCTGGAGTACGGCCACGAGTCCGCGCCCGCCCTCGATCTGCGCCTGGGAGAGGTGCTCGCGCACCTCGGGCATGTCGATGGTCATGACCTCCATGCTGAGCCGCCACATCGAGTCCGGCTCCCGCATGGTGCCGACGATGTTCGACCACACCCACCGGAAGCGCTCCAGCGAGCCGGGCGCGCCGTCCACCACGGCGCCGTCACCCCCGCCGAAGATGCCGGACATGTTCTCCACGAGCGCGATGTAGGCCTGCGCGAGAAGCGCGTCCTTCGAGCCGTAGTGGTAGCCGATGGAGGCCAGGTTGGTCCCCGAGGCCTTGACGATGTCGCGTGCGGTGGTGCGCGCGAACCCCTTCTCCAGCAGGCAGCGCTTGGCGCCTTCGAGCAGATCCTCACGGTGTCCCATGCGGATCACCCTACTCCGCGATCCATACAGACGTCCTAGACGCATGATTTATACATGCGTTCTAGACAAGCGTTTAATACGCGCGTACATTTCTGGGCATGACGAACCTGACGAGCACCACCCCCACCGCCGGCGCCCGGGGCGCCCGCGCCGGACGCCGTGAGTGGACCGCTCTGGGCGTGCTGATGCTGCCGCTGCTGCTGGTCTCGATGGACGTCTCCGTCCTGTACTTCGCGACGCCCGCGATCAGCGCGGACCTGCACCCGAGCGGCACCCAGCAGCTGTGGATCTTCGATGTCTACGGCTTCGTCCTGGCCGGCCTGCTGATGACGATGGGCTCCCTCGGCGACCGCGTCGGCCGCCGCAAGCTGCTCCTCATGGGCGCCGCCGCCTTCGGCACCGCCTCGCTCCTCGCGGCCTACGCCAACAGCGCCGAGACCCTGATCGCGGCCCGCGCGGTCCTCGGCATCGGCGGCGCGACCCTGATGCCGTCCACCATGGCGCTGCTGCGCACGATGTTCACCGACCCCGGCCAGCGGGCGAAGGCGATCGGCCTGTGGTCCGGAGTGATGACCGGCGGTATCGCGCTCGGCTCGGTGATGAGCGGCATCCTGGTCGAGCACTTCTGGTGGGGCTCGGTCTTCCTGGTCAACCTGCCCGCGATGCTGCTCCTGCTGCTCCTCGGCCCGGTGCTGCTGCCGGAGTCCAAGAACCCGGACCCGGGCCGTTTCGACTGGGTGAGCGTCCCGCTGTCGATGGCCGCCGTGCTCCCCGTGATCTACGGTCTCAAGGAGATCCCCTCCGAGGGCTGGCACCCGCTGTACGTCGTCTCCGTCACCACCGGCCTGGTCTTCGCGGCCCTGTTCGTCCACCGGCAGCGCACGAGCGCCTCGCCGCTGATCCCGCCGGCCCTGCTGAAGGGCCGCGGCTTCACCCCGGCGCTGGTCCTGAACCTCGTCGCCGCCTTCGCCATGCTGGGCTCGGCCATCTTCACCACGCAGTACCTGCAGTCGGTCCTCGGCAAGAGCCCGCTGTCAGCGGCCCTGTGGAGCCTGCTGCCCTCGGTGTTCATCGGGCTGGCCGGTCCGCTCACCGCACTGCTCGTCCAGCGGGGCGTCAACCGGGGTTACGTCGTCGCCGGCGGCTTCGCGGCCATGACGGCCGGTTTCTCGATGCTGGCCTTCCTCGGCACCGACTCGCTGTGGCTGGCGCTCGCCGGGGCCGGCGTCCTCGCCTGCGGGATGGTCGCGATCACGTCCCAGCTGTTCGACCTGGCCATGCGCAGCGCCCCGCTGGAGCGGACGGGCACGGCCTCCTCACTGCTGGAGACCGGCACCGAGTTCGGCGGCGCGCTCGGCATGGCCCTCCTCGGCTCCATCGGTACGGCGATCTACCGCCACGAGATGCCGGCCTCCGCCCCGGCCGGGGCCCGCGAATCCGTGGGCGACGCCCTCGCCACGGCCGCACATCTCCCCGGCGGGGCCGGTGCGTCCCTCCTCGCCACCGCCCGCCAGGCGTTCACCGACGGCTTCCAGGGCGCGGCGATCGCCGGAGCGGTGGTGGTGGCGCTGGCATCGGTGGGGGCGGCGGTGACGCTGCGGAGGATCGACGTCAGCAACGAGAAGTAGGGCACGAGAAGTAGGGCACGAGAAAACGCCGGACGGGCTGAGAGGGATCTCAGCCCGTCCGGCGTTCGAGGATTGCCTCAGACCAGGTTCACCGAGCGGGCCGACGTGGCCCCGATCTCCGCCGCGACCTCGGCCAGCACACCGGCGGCCACCGTGTCGTCCACGGTGAGCACCGCCAGCGCCTCGCCGCCGACCGCCGCCCGCGCGACCTGCATGCCGGCGATGTTGATGCCCGCCTCGCCGAGGATGCGGCCGACGGTGCCGACGACACCGGGACGGTCCTCGTAGCGCAGGACGACCATGTGGTCGGCGAGCGCGAGGTCGACGTCGTACTCGCCGACCGCGACGATCTTCTGGAGGTGCTTGGGGCCGGCCAGCGTGCCGGAGACCGAGACCTCCTCGCCGTCCGCGAGGGTGCCGCGCACGGTGACGACGTTGCGGTGCTCGTTCGCCTCGGAGCTGGTGGTCAGCCGGACCTCGACGCCGCGCTCCTGCGCGAACAGCGGGGCGTTGACGTACGACACCGTCTCGGCGACGACATCCTCGAAGACGCCCTTGAGCGCGGACAGCTCCAGCACCTTCACGTCGTGCTGGGTGATCTCGCCGTAGACCTCGACGTCGAGGCGGTGCGCGACCTCGCCGGCGAGCGCGGTGAAGATGCGGCCGAGGCGCTCGGCGAGCGGCAGGCCGGGCTTGACGTCCTCGGCGATGACCCCGCCCTGGACGTTCACCGCGTCCGGGACCAGCTCGCCGGCGAGCGCCAGGCGCACGGACTTGGCGACCGCGATGCCCGCCTTCTCCTGCGCCTCGTCCGTCGAGGCACCGAGGTGCGGGGTGCACACGACCTGGTCCAGCTCGAACAGCGGCGAGTCGGTGCACGGCTCCTGGGCGTACACGTCGAGGCCGGCGCCGGCGACGCGGCCCTCCTTCAGCGCCGCGTACAGCGCCTCCTCGTCGACGATGCCGCCGCGCGCGGCGTTGACGACGCGCACGCTCGGCTTGACCTTGCGCAGCGCCTCGTCGCCGATCAGACCGAGGGTCTCGGGGGTCTTGGGCAGGTGGACGGTGATGAAGTCGGAGACCTCCAGCAGCTCGTCCAGGGACAGCACCTTGACGCCCATCTGCGCGGCCCGGGCGGGCTGCACGTAGGGGTCGTAGGCGACGACCTTCATGCCGAAGGCGGACATGCGCTGCGCGACGAGGGCACCGATGCGGCCGAGGCCGACGACACCGAGGGTCTTCTCCGCGAGCTCGACGCCGGTGTACTTGCTGCGCTTCCACTCGCCGTTCTTCAGCGCGCCGTTGGCCTGCGGGATGTTGCGGGCGGTGGCGAGGAGCAGACCACAGGCCAGCTCGGCGGCGGTCACGATGTTGGAGGTCGGGGCGTTGACGACCATCACGCCGGCCTTGGTGGCGGCGGAGACGTCGACGTTGTCGAGACCGACGCCGGCGCGGGCGACGACCTTGAGCTTCTTCGCCGCGGCGATGGCCTCGGCGTCGACCTTGGTGGCGGAGCGGATCAGGATCGCGTCGACATCGGCGATGGCGGGGAGCAGTTCGGCTCGGTCCGCTCCGTTGGTGTGCCGGATCTCGAAGTCCGGGCCGAGTGCGTCCACGGTCGCGGGCGACAGCTCTTCAGCGATGAGTACGACAGGTTTCGAGCTCACGTGAGGTCCTCACTAGTCCAATGCATGCGGACGGCCGTCCCGACGGCCGCAGGCTCAGGAGGGGGGCTAGCCGCGGAAGACGCACGACGCTGTGGGCCTGACGCGTGTTGTGCAGCAGTGTAGTGGCGCGGCGTGGGTCGTCTTGCGCCTCTGCGGAGAGATCACCCGTCCGGTGCTGGACGGGGTGGACAACAGATGGACGCAGGGGGCCGGAGCAGTCTGCCCCGGCCCCCTGACGTGAGGCTTACGCCTCCTCGTCCACCCAGCTCATCAGCTTGCGCAGCTGCTTGCCGGTGGTCTCCAGCAGGTGCTCGGAGTCCTGCTGCTTGTACTCGTTGTACTTCTTCAGACCGCCGTGGTACTCGTCCATCCAGTTCTTGGCGAACGTGCCGTCCTGGATCTCGGCGAGGACCTTCTTCATCTCGGCCTTGGTGGCGTCCGTGATGATCCGCGGGCCGGTGACGTAGTCGCCCCACTCGGCGGTCTCGGAGATGGACCAGCGCATCTTCTCCAGGCCGCCCTCGTACATGAGGTCCACGATCAGCTTCAGCTCGTGCAGGCACTCGAAGTAGGCGATCTCCGGCTGGTAGCCGGCCTCGGTCAGGGTCTCGAAGCCCGCCTTGACCAGCGCGGCCGTACCGCCGCACAGGACGGCCTGCTCGCCGAAGAGGTCGGTCTCGGTCTCCTCGGTGAAGGTCGTCTTGATGACGCCGGCGCGGGTGCCGCCGATGCCCTTGGCGTACGACAGGGCGAGCGCGAAGGCGTTGCCGGTGGCGTCCTGCTCGACGGCGGCGATGCAGGGAACGCCGCGGCCCTCCTCGTACTGACGGCGGACCAGGTGGCCCGGGCCCTTCGGGGCGACCATGCAGACGTCCACGCCGGCCGGGGGCTTGATGAAGCCGTAGCGGATGTTCAGGCCGTGGCCGAAGAACAGGGCGTCGCCGTCCTTGAGGTTGTCCTTGATGGACTCCTCGTAGACCTGGGCCTGGATCGGGTCCGGGACGAGGATCATGATGACGTCGGCCTCGGCGGCGGCCTCGGCCGGGGTCACCACGCGCAGGCCCTGCTCCTCGGCCTTCGCCTGGGACTTGGAGCCCTTGTGCAGACCGACACGCACGTCGACACCGGAGTCGCGCAGCGACAGCGCATGGGCGTGGCCCTGGCTGCCGTAGCCGATGACCGCGACCTTGCGGCCCTGGATGATGGACAGGTCGGCGTCAGCGTCGTAGAACAGCTCGGCCACTTTGGGTTCTCTCCTTGGTGTGCAGATGGTGCGTCCCACCGTATGCCGGTGAGCGGAAGGGAAGTTTCGGGGTCTCGGGATACGGGCGGCCGGCCCGTGACCGGCCGCCCGTTTTCAGCCGTACTCCAGCTTTACGCGGATCGGTCCAGAGCGCGCAGCGAACGGTCCGTGATCGAACGGGCGCCACGGCCGATCGCGATCGTGCCGGACTGGACCAGCTCCTTGATGCCGAACGGCTCCAGCATCTTGAGCATCGCGGACAGCTTCTCGCCGGATCCGGTGGCCTCGATGGTGACGGCGTCCGGGGAGACGTCGACGGTCTTGGCGCGGAACAGCTGGACGATCTCCACGATCTGGGAGCGGGTCTCGTTGTCGGCGCGCACCTTCACCAGAACGAGTTCGCGCTGAACGGCCTGACCGGGTTCCAGCTCGACGATCTTCAGCACGTTGACGAGCTTGTTGAGCTGCTTGGTCACCTGCTCCAGCGGGAGGTCCTCGACGCCCACCACGATGGTGATGCGGGAGATGTCGGGGTGCTCGGTGACGCCGACCGCGAGGGAGTCGATGTTGAAGCCGCGGCGCGAGAACAGGGCGGCGATCCGGGCCAGGATGCCCGGCGTGTTCTCCACCAGGACGGAGAGCGTGTGCTTGGACATGATCTTTTACGTCTCTCTCGCTCAGTCGTCTTCGTTGTCGCCGAAGTCGGGGCGGACGTCCCGGGCGGCCATGATCTCGTCGTTGGAAGTGCCGGCGGCGACCATCGGCCAGACCATCGCGTCCTCGTGGACGATGAAGTCGACGACGACCGGGCGGTCGTTGATGGAGTTCGCCTCCGCGATGACCTTGTCCAGGTCCTCCGGGCGCTCGCAGCGCAGACCCACGCAGCCCATCGCCTCGGACAGCTTCACGAAGTCCGGCACGCGCGTGCCCCTGGCCTCGGGGTTGATGTCCTCGGGGCCGCTGTGCAGCACGGTGTTGGAGTAGCGCTGGTTGTAGAAGAGGGTCTGCCACTGGCGGACCATGCCGAGGGCGCCGTTGTTGATGATGGCGACCTTGATCGGGATGTTGTTCAGCGCACAGGTGGTCAGTTCCTGATTGGTCATCTGGAAGCAGCCGTCGCCGTCGATCGCCCAGACCGTCTCACCGGGCTGTCCGGCCTTGGCGCCCATCGCGGCCGGGACCGAGTAGCCCATCGTCCCGGCGCCGCCGGAGTTGAGCCAGGTGGCGGGCTTGTCGTACTGGATGAAGTGCGCGGCCCACATCTGGTGCTGGCCGACGCCCGCGGCGAAGATCGTGCCCTCGGGGGCGAGCTGCCCGATGCGCTCGATGACGGCCTGCGGGGACAGGGAGCCGTCTCCGGGCTCGTCGTAGCCGAGCGGGTAGGTCTCGCGCCAGCGGTTCAGATCGCTCCACCAGGCGGTGTAGTCGCCCTTGTGACCCTCGCTGTGCTCCTTCTGCACGGCCTGGACCAGGTCGGCGATGACCTCGCGGGCGTCGCCGACGATCGGCACGTCGGCCTCGCGGTTCTTGCCGATCTCGGCCGGGTCGATGTCGGCGTGGACGATCTTGGCGTACGGGGCGAAGCTGTCCAGCTTGCCGGTGACGCGGTCGTCGAAGCGGGCTCCGAGGGCGACGATCAGGTCGGCCTTCTGCAGCGCGGTGACAGCGGTGACCGCACCGTGCATGCCCGGCATTCCCACGTGCAGCGGGTGGCTGTCGGGGAACGCGCCGAGCGCCATCAGGGTGGTGGTGACGGGCGCTCCGGTGAGTTCGGCGAGGACCTTCAGCTCGGCGGTGGCGTGCGCCTTGAGGACGCCGCCGCCGACGTAGAGGACGGGCTTCCGGGCGGCGGTGATCAGCTTGGCCGCCTCGCGGATCTGCTTGGCGTGCGGCTTGGTCACCGGGCGGTAGCCGGGCAGGTCCATGGTGGGCGGCCAGGAGAAGGTCGTCTTCGCCTGGAGGGCGTCCTTGGAGATGTCGACCAGGACGGGGCCCGGGCGGCCGGTGGAGGCGATGTGGAACGCCTGCGCGATGACCCGCGGGATGTCCTCGGCCTTGGTGACGAGGAAGTTGTGCTTGGTGATCGGCATCGTGATGCCGACGATGTCCGCCTCCTGGAAGGCGTCCGTACCGATCGCCTTGGACGCGACCTGCCCGGTGATCGCCACGAGCGGCACCGAGTCCATGTGCGCGTCGGCGATCGGGGTCACCAGGTTGGTGGCGCCGGGACCGGAGGTCGCCATGCAGACGCCGACCTTGCCGGTGGCCTGCGCGTAGCCGGTGGCCGCGTGACCGGCACCCTGTTCGTGACGGACCAGCACGTGCCGGACCCGCGTCGAGTCCATCAACGGGTCGTAGGCCGGAAGGATCGCACCGCCGGGAATGCCGAATACCGTGTCCGCGCCGACCTCCTCGAGGGAGCGGATGAGGGACTTCGCACCCGTGACGTGCTCGACGGGGGCGGACTGCTGTCCTCCGGATCGGGGCCGCGGCTGCGGATGGGCCCCGGTGGCCTGCTCGGTCATCGGCATTCTCTTCTCGATGCTGAGGGTTTTTGCGAGGTTTGTACGGAGTTCAAGCGCTGCACGATCGGTGCTCGTGCAACAAAAAACCCCTCGTGCCGTAAGGCAAGCGAGGGGAGCGCGCCGGTGAGGTCGCTGGGGATTCCGGATCGTCCTCCGGTGGGTCCCAGCTCAGCCGACGCGCTGTCCAAGTACGAGAATTCGGGTGCGCATGGCACTGACCCTCCCTCTGACGCGCACCACGTGTCAAGTGGGTGGGACGGGAGTCTCAGAATGTGAGCGAAGGGCACTGCCGCCTCCGTGGACAGCGGGAACACCCCCTGTCTACACCCCCGTGACCCACCTTGGCTCGTTCATCTCCGGGGCGCACCCGTCGGCGCCGGGGCCACCACCGTGCTCAGCCCCTCGGGCCTGCGCGCGGCCGGGCCGTCGACCCCGACGCGCCCTTGTGGCTCGCGCACCCCGCCCGCGAACGCCGGTTCGGCCGGCGGGTGCGGCACCGGGTAGTGGCCGGATCCGAGCGCCCGGCGCAGCCGGTACTCGTCCACGGGCCCCGCGAACGCCATGCCCTGCCCGTGTGTGCAGCCCATCGCGCGCAGCGCGACGACCTGCTCCGGAAGGTCCACGCCCTCGGCCACGGACTGCAGCCCGAGATCGCCCGCGATCCGCAGCAGACCGCTGGTGATCTTGTGCAGCCGCGCGGACTCCACGACGCCCTCGACCAGGCTGCGGTCGAGTTTCAGGATGTCGACCGGGAGCCTTCTGAGGGCCGTGATGGCCGCGTAGCCGCTGCCGAAGCCGTCCAGCGCGATCCGCACCCCGAGCCGGCTGAGCGCGGTCAGCCGCCGCTCCAGCTCCTCCAGGGAGATACGCGGGTCGGTGTCGGACAGCTCCACGACCAGCGCGCCGGGCGGCAGCCCGTGCCGGGTCAGCAGCGCCTCCACCGAGCCGAGCGGCATGGAGCGGTCCAGCAGCCTGCGGCCGCTCATCCGGACGGTCACCGGCATGACGAGCCCGGTCGCGGCCCGCTCGGCCGCCTGCCCGACGGCCTCCTGCAGGATCCAGCGGTCCAGCTCGGCGGTCTTGTCGCCGTCATCGGTCACCCGCAGGAACTCGGCCGGGGTGAACAGCACCCCCTGCGAGGAGCGCCAGCGCGCCTGTGCGGAGACCGCGGTGATGCGGCCGCTGTCCAGGCACACCACCGGCTGGTGCAGCAGCGCGAACTCGCCGTCGTGCAGCGCGGCACGCAGCCGCGTGGCCAGCTCCGCCTTGCGTACGACATCTTGCTGCATCTGCGGCTTGTACAGCTCGACCCGGCCCTTCCCGGCCGATTTCGCGCGGTACATCGCGAGGTCGGCGTTGCGCAGCAACTCGCCCGCGCCAAGCCCCTGTTCGGCGAAGGCGACGCCGATGGACGCGTTGACCCGGACATCGTTGCCGTCGATGGCGTAGGGCTGGGAGAGGGTCATCCTGAGACGGTCGGCGAGCTCCACGATGTTGCGCTCCCGGGCGGCACGGTCGCGGGTGCCGTCCCCGACGATCAGGGCCGCGAACTCGTCGCCGCCGAGCCTGGAGGCGGTGTCCCCCTGCCGGACCGCGTCCTGGAGCCTGCGGGCCGCCTGGACGAGCAGCGCGTCCCCGGCCTGGTGCCCGATCGTGTCGTTGACGGCCTTGAAGCCGTCCAGGTCGATGAAGAGCACGGCCGTACCCCGCAGGGCGGCGCCCCGGTCGGTGGCGCGCCGGCCGGACAGGGCCTGCTGGACGCGCCGGGTGAACAGCGCGCGGTTGGGCAGGTCGGTCAGCGGGTCGTGTTCGGCGTTGTGCTGCAACTGCGCTTGCAGACGCACTCTTTCGGTCACGTCCCGGCTGTTGAAGATCAGCCCGCCGTGGTGGCGGTTGACGGTCGACTCGACGTTGAGCCAGCCGCCCTCGCCGGAGCGGAAGCGGCACTCGATACGGGTGGTCGGCTCCTCCAGCGGGCTGGCGACGAGGAAGCGCCGCACCTCGTGCACCACGCAGCCCAGGTCCTCCGGATGGATGAGCGCGGCCAGCTCGGTGCCCACCAGATCCTCGGCGGGGCGGCCGTAGACCCCTGCGGCGGCCGGGGAGACGTACCGGAGCATGCCGTTGGGTGCCGCGATCATGATGACGTCGCTGGAGCCCTGCACCAGGGAGCGGAAGTGGTTCTCCTTCTGCGCCAGTTCCTGGGTGAGGGTGATGTTGTCCAGCAGCATGATGCCCTGCCGGATCACGAGCGCGAGCACGACCGCGCCCGCCGTGATCAGCACGACGTGGTCGGGCCGGCGGCCGTTGAGGACGTTGTACAGGATGCCCAGGGTGCACACGGCGGCGGCGAGGTACGGGGTGAGCGCGGCGAGGGAGCCGGTGAGCGGGCGACCGGCCGGGTAGCGGCCGTGGTCGCCGCCCGGAGCGGACGCGGGCGCCGGGTGGTGGCCCGTGCCGCGCTGTCCGGGCACGTGCTCGTGGACCACGCGCGTGTGCCCGTCCGGTACGTGCGCCTTCGGTGCTCCTCCGTGCCGGGGTGCGGCCCAGGGGGCGTAGGCGAGCAGCAGCGAACCGGCGAACCAGCCGGCGTCCAGCAGCTGTCCGGAGCGGTAACTGCTGTGCAGCAGCGGGGAGGTGAACAGCGCGTCGCACATGACGGTCAGCGCGAGCGCGCCGATCGCGGTGTTCACCGCCGTACGGCTGCCCGGGGTGCGGCGGAAGTGCAGCGCGAGCACCATGCTGACGAGCGCGATGTCGAGCAGCGGGTACGCCAGCGACAGCGCGGTGTGCGCCACGCTCGGTCCGTCGAAGCGGGCCGCCTGGGCGAGCGCGAGGCTCCACGACAGCGTCAGCAGTGAGCCGCCGATCAGCCAGGCGTCCAGCCCCAGACAGATCCAGCCGGCCCTGGTCACCGGCCGTTTGGCCAGCACCAGCAGGCCCACGATGGCGGGCGGGGCGAAGCACAGGAAGAACATGTCGGCGTAGCTGGGCGTGGGCACGGGCCGGCCGAGGACCACCTCGTACCACCCCCAGACCGCGTTGCCCAGGGACGCCATCGTCGACGACAGGGCGAACAGCAGCCAGGCCGACCGGAAGCGGACGCGCGGGCTGCGGGCGTAGAGGAAGCAGGAGACGGCGGCGGTGCCCGCCGCCGCGCTCAGTCCGAAGTCGCCCATGACCAGAGCCACTGTGCGGGTACCCCAGTCGAACGCGGCCCCGACGGCGTAGGTCGCGCAGACCAGGGCGAGGACGAGCTGTTCCGTCACGCGCGCGCGCTCGCCGGCGGCCGGCCGGCGGGGCGGCGGTACCTCCTGCGGATGCGGTGCGCGCACCGCGCCGTCGAGCGCGGTCGTCACAGCGGGCGGCGCAGTCACCGGGGCCTCCCGGTCCGCGCAGTTCCCGCGTCCCGCCGGTCCCGGTGCGTTGGGTGCGCATGCCTCCTGCGGCCGCCCGGCCTGCGCGGGTGGTGACTGTGATGGCCGGTGTGGTGGCCGCGCCTGCGCGTGGCCGTGCGCCAGGGTCGCCGTCGGCGGCTCCGCCGCGTCGGATCGTTCGTCCATAGGCCGTGCATCGCCCGTCGCCCCCCTCACAAATCTGAAATGTCCATCCCCGGCGCCGAAACAGTCAGCGGCGCAGCCCCTGTCGGGACGATACACCAGGATCGTCACTCAGGGACATAGCTTCTCTACGCTCCGTGACGACCAGCGGATATGCGTGTACCCCCCGCGTCCGTAAGGCTGCGGAGGGTACCGGAACCGGATTACGCCCCCGTGGTGAGGATCACGTTCCGCAGCGGCTCCCGGTTCACGAACCGGGTCAGCTGGTCGACGAGCAGCCGCTTGGCGCGGGGCAGGAAAGCCGAGGTGGGCCCGCCGACGTGCGGGCTGATGAGCACGCCCGGCGCCTGCCACAAGGGGTGTCCGGGCGGCAGCGGCTCGGGGTCGGTGACGTCGAGGGCCGCGGTGATCCGGCCGGTCTTCAGCTCCGCGAGGAGCGCGTCGGTGTCCACGACGGGGCCGCGTGCGACGTTGACGAGCAGCGCGCCGTCCTTCATCCCGGCGAGGAAGTCCGCGCTGGCCAGCCCCTTCGTCTGTGCCGTCAAGGGAGTGGAGAGGATCACGACATCGGCGTGTGGAAGCAAAGAGGGCAAAGAGGTGAGCGGATGCACGGGACCGCGCGCCGTGGTGCGCTCGGAGCGCGCGACGCGCGCCACCCGCGCAAGTTCGAACGGTGCGAGCCGGTCCTCGATGGCGGCGCCTATCGAGCCGTAGCCGACGATGAGGACGGTCTTGTCGGCCAGAGCGGGCCGGAATCCGCCACGCCACTGCCCGCGGTCCTGGGCCCGCACGAAGTCGGGGACGCCGCGCAGCGAGGCGAGGACGAGGGTCAGCGCCAGCTCGGCGGTGCTGGCCTCGTGCACCCCGCGCGCGTTGCACAGCCGCACGCCGGCGGGCAGGTGGCGCAGACCCGGATCGAGCTGGTCGGTCCCGGCCGACAGCGTCTGTACGACCTGGACGGCTGCCATGCCGGGCAGCGGGCGCAGGACCGCCGTGGGCGGCTTCATGTAGGGCACGACGTAGAAGGCACAGCCACCCGGGTCGCCGGGGAACTCCTCGCCCCCGTCCCAGAACAGGTACCGGGGCCCCTCGGGAAGCCCCTCGATCTCCTCCGGCGGGATGGAAAGCCACACGTCAGCACTCATACCAAGGAGGCTATGTCAGGGGGGTGAGATCGCAGAGGTTAGGTTGGGAGCCAGGAGAGGGAGGTTCACGAGCAGGTGGAGCGCAGGACGATCGGCGCGGGGGCGCTCGCGGTGGGGGCCGTCGGACTCGGATGCATGCCGATGAGCTGGGCGTACAGCGGGTCGCGGCAGCGGGGTGAGGAGTCGCTCAGAACGGTGCACCGAGCGCTGGACCTGGGCTCGAACCTCCTGGACACGGCGGACATGTACGGCCCGTTCACCAATGAGCTGCTGCTCGGCCGGGTGCTGAAGGAGCGGCGCGGGGACGCGTTCGTGTCCACGAAGGCGGGGCTGCTGGTGGGTGAGCAGCACATCGTGGCCAACGGCCGCCCGGGATACGTCAGACGCGCCTGCGACGCCTCCCTGCGCCGCCTCCAGACGGATGTGATCGACCTCTACCAGCTGCACCGCGCCGACCCGGAGATCCCGATCGAGGAGACGTGGGGCGCGATGGCGGAGCTGGTGCGGGCCGGCAAGGTACGGGCGCTGGGCCTGTGCGCGGTCGGGGCGCGCGGCGGGCGGCGCTCGGGCGGCGGGCTGTACGACGGAACCCTGCGCCAGTTGCGGCGGGTGCAGCAGGTGTTCCCGGTGGCCGCGGTGCAGGCGGAGTTGTCGGTGTGGTCGCCGGAGGCACTCGAGGGGCTGCTGCCGTGGTGCGAGGCGCGGGGTGTGGGTTTCCTCGCGGCGATGCCGCTGGGCAACGGCTTCCTGACCGGCACGCTGACCCCGGGCGAGGGCTTCGAACCGGACGACCTGCGCGCCCGGCACCCCCGGTTCACCGCCGAGATGATGGCGGCCAACCAGCCGATCGTCGCGGGCCTGCGCCGCGTCGCCCGCCGGCACGGCGAGGCCGTCACCCCGGCCCAGGTGGCGCTGGCCTGGGTGCTGGCCCAGGGGCACCATGTGATCGCCCTCCCGGGCACGAAGCGGGAGCGCTGGGCCGCGGAGAACGCGGCGGCGGCCGGTCTGCGCCTGACCGGACAGGACGCGGCGGAGGTGTCCCGGCTGCCTGCGGCGCAGGGGTCGTGGGACTGAACTGGCATCTGTCCGGCCCGGGTTGCGCGGGATCGGGCGTCCGGGTGGGATGGGCGGTGCGGGAGAGGGGAGGCGGCGGCGGGCCGTCGGCCCCGCGGTGAACCGCTGTCTCGAAGGGATCGTCATCGTGCGACGTCGAGCTGTACCGGCCGTGCTGGCCGCGGCCGCCCTCCTGCTGGCGGCGGGCTGCTCCGCGGGCAGCGCGGGATCGCCGGGCGACGGCCCCGCGACGCCGGGCGGTACGGCGCCGGGCGGCTCCGCGCGGGCCACCGGGTCCGCCGCGCCCGCCAAGGGCTCGGTGAAGGTGCTGCGCACCGTGACCGAGGGGCTGAAGACCCCGTGGGGACTGGCCCCGCTGCCCGGCGGCGGTCTGCTGGTGTCCTCCCGTGACGACGGGACGATCATCCGGGTGGACGAAAAGACCGGCGCGAAGACCGAGTTGGGCCAGGTCTCCGGAGTCTCCCCGGCCGGCGAGGGCGGCCTGCTCGGCATCGCCCTCTCCCCCGGCTTCGCCTCGGACCACATGATCTACGCCTACTTCACGACCGCCTCCGACAACCGCATCGCCCGCCTGCTCTACGACGAGCGGAAACCGCCCGGTGAGCAACTGGGCGCTCCGGACACGGTGTTCAAGGGCATCCCCAAGGGCTCCGTGCACAACGGCGGCCGTATCGCGTTCGGCCCCGACGGCATGCTGTACGCGGGCACCGGCGAGAGCGGCGAACGGGGGGCGGCCCAGGACAGGAAGTCCCTGGGCGGCAAGATCCTGCGCCTGACCCCGGACGGCGAACCGGCACCGGGCAACCCCTTCCCGGGCTCGCCGGTGTACTCGTACGGCCACCGCAACGTCCAGGGCCTGGCCTGGGACGGCCAACAGCGGCTGTACGCATCGGAGTTCGGGCAGGACACCTGGGACGAGCTGAACGCGATCAAGCCCGGCGGCGACTACGGCTGGCCGGTCGCCGAGGGCAGGTCCTCCGACGCCGCCTTCCAGAACCCGCTGGCCCAGTGGCACACCGACGACGCCTCCCCCAGCGGCATCGCCTGCGTGGGCGGCGTGATCTGGATGGCGGGCCTGAAGGGACAGCGTCTGTGGCGCATCCCGCTGAAGGGCACGCAGGCGGCGGCCGCCCCGCAGGCCTTCCTCACCGGCACCTACGGCCGCCTGCGCACGGTGGTCGCGGCGGCCGGCGACAAGGTCTGGCTGGTGACGAGCAACACGGACGGCCGGGGCAGGCCGAAGCAGGGGGACGACCGGGTGCTGGAGGCGCAAGTGAGGTGAGAGGCGCGGCCGGCGTCCTTCCCTGGTCGTCGTCCATGGTGTCCGCTAGTCGTCCTCCGTGGCGTGCGCTCCGTCGGGCGGCGGCGTGGGCAGGCGTACGACGACCTTTCCCGAGGCGAGGTCTATCGGCCCGCGGCCGGGGTCGGTGTCCCCGACGTCCTCCCGGGTCAGCTCCAGCCGTTTCTGCTCGTCGTGGGTGTGTTTGCGGCCGGGCGTGAACAGTTCCTCGAAAGCGTTGAACACGGCCTCTCCCTTGCCGGTTTCCTCCAGCGTACGAGTCAGCCCGCCGTAGGCGCAGTGGCGGTCTCGGCCGGAAACAGTCCCAGCCGGTGGGCCACGGCCGCCGCCTCTCCCCTGCCCGCGACGCCGAGCTTGCTCAGGATGTTGGAGACGTGGACGCTCGCCGTCTTCGGGGAGATGAACAGCACCTCGGCTATCTGGCGGTTGGTGCGGCCGGCCGTGACCAGGCGCAGCACGTCCCGCTCCCGGCTGGTCAGGCCGAGGGCGGCGGCCGGGTCGGCGGGCGTCGGGGCCTGTCGTGGGGCGCGAGTGAGGGTGAGGCGGGCGCGCTGGGCGAGCCGGGTGACGGCGTCGGCGAGGGGCCGTGCGCCGAGGTGGGCTGCGACCGCCGCGGAGAGCCGGAGCAGTTCCACCGCACGGTCGCGTTCGTCGTCGCCGCCGTCCATGAGAAGGGCTCCGGCGAGGCGGTGGCGGATCCGGGCGAGGTCGTAGGGACGGTCCAGGCACTCGAAGGCGGCGACCAGCGGCGACCAGGTGTCGACCAGGTCCGTGCCTCGCGCGCGCAGCAGTTCGGCCCGGGTCCACTGGTCGTAGGCCTGCCAGAGCGGGGCGCCGGTGGTGAGTTCGCGGACGGCCTCGTGGAGGCGGTCGAGGATCTCTTCGCGGCCGGGCTGGGCCGCGGGCAGGGTACGGGCGTCGGCCTCGGCGGTGGCGGCGGCCAGCAGCAGTGGCCAGCCGTAGCGGTGGGTGCCGGGCGGGAACCCGGCGTCCAGGGCCTGGCGCAGTTCGGCGCGCGCGTCGGCGATCCGGTCCTGTCCCGCCGCGACACCGAGGGCGATGCGGGCCAGCGGCAGGGACTGCTGGGGCATGGGGTCGTGGGTGCCGTAATGGGCGCGGGCGGCCGCGAGGTGCCGGTCCGCCTCGGCGAGGTCGCCGTGGGCCAGGGCGAGGTGCGCCAGGCGCAGGGCGCCCGCGCCGCGGGGTTTGGCGCTGTGGCCGACCCGGGTCGCGTGGGTGGCGGACTCGGCCGCCTCCGGCCACTGGCCGAGTGCGTAGAGCGCGTCGGACAGATTGCCCCGCATCCAGGCCTCGGAGTCCGGCAGGCCATGGGCGCGGGCGAAGGCGATGCCCTCGCGCAGCAGGGGGGCGGCCTCCCGGTCACGGCCGACGCCCTGCAGTTCGGACGGCAGGTTCACATAGGCGCGGCCCGCGACCTGGTGCACCCCCTCGGCCAGGGTGTCGTGCAGCACCTGCCGCAGCTCCGCCAGACCGGCCTCGCAGTCGCCGGAGTCCACCTTGAGACAGCCGAGGGTGAGGCGCGCGTGCAGTTCGATGTCGCGGGCGCCCACCATGCGCGCGTACTCGACGGCCCGCTCGGCGGCGGCGCAGGCCTCGGGTCCGGGCCGGTGCAGCATGGACCAGTTGGCGACCAGGGCCAGGACCTCGGCGTGCACCTCCGAGGGCGGCAGGCCGCGCACCAGGTCCTGGGCGGTGGCCAGTTCCCGCCAGCCGTCGCCGCGGGCCTGGGACTGGACCAGGCGGGAGCGCTGGATCCAGAACCAGGCGGCGCGCAGGGAGTCCGGCTCGTCCTCCAGGAGGCGCAGCGCCCGCTTGGTGATCTTCAGCGCGCGTTCGCGTTCGCCGCCGAAGCGGCCCGCTACGGCGGCCTCGGCCATCAGGTCGAGATAGCGCAGGGGGGTGGCCGGGTCGCAGCCGCACGGAGGGTAGACCTCGGTGTAGTCGACCGGGCGCAGGGCGGAGCGGACCTCTGCGGGGACGTTGTCCCACAGCTCCATCGCCCGCTCCAGCAGCCCCAGTTGCTCGGTGTAGGCATGCCGGCGGCGGGCCACCACGGAGGCGTCCAGGACGGCGGGCAGGGCCTTGGCGGCGTCGTGCGCGTGGTACCAGTAACTGGCCAGGCGCATCACGCGCGCGTCGGCCGGCACGAGCGTGGGGTCGGCCTCCAGGGCTTCGGCGTAGCGGCGGTTGAGCCGGGAGCGTTCGCCGGGCAGCAGGTCGTCGGCGACGGCCTCGCGGACCAGGGAGTGCCGGAAGCGGTAGCCGTCGCCGGCCGGGGTGACGGCGAGGATGTTGATGCCGACGGCGGCCCGCAGCGCTTCGATGAGGTCGTCCTCGGTGAGCCGGGCGACGGCGGCGATCAGCCGGTACTCCACGGTGGAGCCGCCCTCGGCGACGATCCGGGCGACCCGCTGGGCGCTCTCCGGCAGCGTCTCGACCCGGACCAGGAGCAGGTCGCGCAGGGAGTCGGTGAGGCCGGAGCACTGCCGGTCGCAGTCGGTGACGGCCAGTTCCTCGACGAAGAAGGCGTTGCCGTCGGAGCGTCGGAAGATCTCGTCCACCCGGGCGGGGTCGGGTTCGGCGGCGAGGATGCCGGCGATCTGGCGGCCGACCTCCTCGCGCGTGAAGCGGGCGAGTTCGATACGGCGGACGGTGCGCAGCCGGTCGAGTTCGGCGAGCAGGGGGCGCAGGGGGTGGCGGCGGTGGATGTCGTCGGAGCGGTAGCTGGCGAGGACGAGGAGCCGGCCGGCGCGCAGGGTTCGGAAGAGGTAGGCCAGGAGGTGCCGGGTGGAGGCGTCGGCCCAGTGCAGGTCCTCCAGGACGAACACGACCGGCCGCTCGCCCGCGACCCGCTCCAGCAGCCGGGCCGTCAGCTCGAACAGGCGGGCCATGCCCTGCTCGTCGTGGCGGCCGGCGCCAGCCTCGCCCAGGTCGGGCAGGAGCCGGGCCAGCTCCTCCTCCTGCCCGCTCGCGGCGGTGGCGAACTGCTCGGGCAGGGCATCGCGCAGGGCGCGCAGGGCGGTGGAGAAGGGGGCGAACGGCAGCCCGTCGGCGCCGATCTCGACGCAGCCGCCGACGGCGACGACCGCGTGCCGGGCGGCGGCCGCGGCGAACTCCTCGACGAGGCGGGTCTTGCCGACCCCGGCCTCGCCGCCGAGCAGCAGTGCCTGCGGCTCGCCCGCGCGGGCGCGGGCGAGCGCGTCGTTCAACGTGTCCAGTTCGTCGCTACGGCCGACGAACACGGGACTGACGGACTTGGTCTCCACGGGCCCGAGCATCGCACGGGGCCCGGGCGGCGGGGCACTCGTTTTCCACAGGACCGGTGAGATGGTCGTACTTACGGCCGGGAGGGGGCCAGCCGGCCCGGTGTTCACGCGGTGCGCGGAAGCCGGCGCCGGCCGGGCCGGTCGGTATGGGACTCGGCACCCGTGCGGTCGTGGTCGGCAGGCTCCGCGCGGCGGGCGGCGCGGCGGGCCCGGGTGAGAGAGCGGGCCAGCCGCTCCTGCTCGGCCTCGCGGATCAGCTGGGCGGCACGCATCCTGTGGTACTCGATCTCGATCACGGCGTTTCCTTCGAAGGGAGTCGGTGAAAAGCCTCGCGTTCTGCGATGCCTCCACCTTCGTCCGCGAGGGGGGTGTGCCGCATCGGGAGAGTTCCGCATCTTCGCGCCGCCCGCGGGCCGCACGCGCGCGCGTAAGGGGCCTCAGGGAGTCCGTAAGGTGCTCACGGATTCCCTAAGGCCCCTGGGACCTGCGGTTTCTCAGCTCGCCGAGGGCAGGCCCAGCAGCGCGTCGGAGTACTTCAGGACGGCCAGGACCAGGCCGATGACACCGAGCGAGACACCCGCCCAGGCGACCGACTTGATCCACGGGGCCTGCGGGCGGCCGGGAACGCCGAAAGCGGGCCGGGCGAGCACGACCACGCCGGTGAGCAGCGCGGCCAGCGCGAACAGGCCAGCCCACAGGGCGGTGCTGTGCCAGGCGTCGCCGTAGACCTCCTTGATCTGCGTGGCGACGCTCGCGGTGGAGGAGGTGCGCAGCTGCCCGACGAGCTGTTCGCGGGCGCCGGCGATGGTGCCGATCCAGCCGCCGCTGAGCGAGACCAGGCCCAGCACGGCGGAGACGACGGCACCGGCGCCCTGGCCGACCCCGGAAGGCACCTTGGCCTCCGGCTCGGCGGCCTCCTCGTCGGGTTCCGGGTTCTCCTCGAGCTCCGGGCTCTGGTCACCGGCCTCCGCCTGCGCGGCCTCCTCCTCGGCGGTGACGGTCTCCACCGCTGTCTCGTCGTCGTTTCGCGCCTCTGCGCCGGCCTCTGTCTTCGTTGCCATGCCTGGCACCGTACGGAGGCTGTCTGAGAGGTCTATTAATGATCGTTCTGCCCGCTACGCGCGCGTGCCGTACGCCACTCGGGGGCGAGCACCGCCCAGATCTCGGTGCTGGTGCGCACGCCCCGGTGCGGGTAGTTCTCGCGGAGCACGCCCTCGCGCGTCATGCCGAGCCGCCGGGCCACGTTGATGCTGGGCTCGTTGGCCGAGGAGACCTGCCACTCCACGCGGTGCATGCCGCGCTCCTCGAAGGCCCAGTCCAGCAGTATCCGCATGCCGCGCGTGACCAGTCCGCGCCCGGCCGCCGCCGGCTCCAGCCAGCAGCCGGCCTCGCACACCCCGCTCGGGGTGTCCCACACGCGGAACAGCAGCCCGCCGACCAGCTTTCCGTCCAGCCAGATGCCGTGCAGACTCCCGCCGTCGACGGCGCGCCGGTCGGCGTAGGACTTCAGCCACGCGCGGGCGCCGTCCAGGTCGGACACCACGTCCGGCAGCCCGACGTGCCGGCCGATGAACTCGCGTCCCCGGTCGACGGTGGCGAGCACCTCCTCGGCGTGCCACACCTCCAGCGGCCGCAGTTCGGCCCCGTCGTCACCCAGGGATATCGCGTACATCGTGCTGTTCCTCTCGCAAGTGCGCCACCGGGACCGTGCCGAGCCTCTCATGGGCGGTACGGCACTCGGGCGGCTCGATGCTGATGCGGGGCAGGCGGCGTTCCAGCCAGGCGGGCAGCCACCAGTTGGCGGGGCCGAGCAGATGCATCAGCGCTGGCACGAGCAGGGTGCGCAGCACGAAGGCGTCGAGGGCTACGGCCGAGGCCAGCGCTATGCCGAACATGGCGATGACCCGGTCGCCGCTGAGCACGAAGGCGAGGAAGACCGAGATCATGATGACCGCGGCGGAGTTGATGACCCGGCTGGTCTCGGCGAGGCCCACGCGGACGGCTCGCCGGTTGTCGCCGGTCTCCAGCCACTCCTCGTACATCCGGCTGACCAGGAAGACCTGGTAGTCCATGGAGAGGCCGAAGAGCACCGAGACCATGATCACGGGCAGGAAGGGCTCGATGGGCCCGGCCCGCCCGAGGCCGAGCAGTTCGCTGCCCCAGCCCCACTGGAAGACGGCGACGACGACGCCGAACGCGGCGGCCACGGCGGCGATGTTCATGGCGGCGGCCTTCGCCGGGATGCCGAGCGAACGGAAGGCGACCAGCAGCAGGAGGCAGCCGAGTCCGACGACCGAGCCGACGAACAGCGGCAGTTTGCCGACGATCACATCCGCGAAGTCGTCGTAGCCGGCCGTCACTCCGCCGACCTGGACGTCGAGGGAGGTGCCGGTCTGTGCGCGCGGCAGGACCTCGGTGCGCAGCCGGTCCACGAGGGCACTGGTGTCCTGCGACTGGGGCGCGGAGTCGGGGACGACCGTGAGGTAGGCGGTGTCGCCGCCGGTGTCGTACGCGACCGGGGTGACGGAGGCGACGCCCTGGGTGTCGCGCAGCGTCGTGCCGAGGTTGTCCAGGGCGAGCTTGTCGGCGGCTCCTTCCACCCGTGTCACCAGGGTGAGCGGCCCGTTCACCCCGGGGCCGAAGCCCGCGGCGAGCAGGTCGTAGGCCTTGCGGGTGGTGGAGGTGCGCGGGTCGTTGCCCTGGTCGGAGGTGCCGAGGTGCAGCGAGAGGGTCGGCAGGGCGAGCACGGCGACGACGGCGAGCGCGAGCGCGCCGAGCAGCTTGGGGTGGCGTTCGACCAGCGCCGACCAGCGGGCGGCGAGGCCCGTGGGCAGCTCCGGGCGCGGCCCGTGCGCGGCGAGCCGGCGCCGCTCGCGGCGGCTGAGGGCGCGCGGGCCGAGGTACGACAGCAGGGCGGGCAGCAGGGTGACCGAGGCCGCGACGGTGAGCACGACCGTCAACGAGGCCGCCACGGCGACCCCGTTGAGGAAGCCCAGCCGCAGTATCAGCATCCCGAGCAGGGCGATGCACACCGTCGCACCCGCGAAGACGACGGCGCGTCCGGTGGTGGCCACGGCACTCACCGCGGCCTCGGTGACACTCAGGCCGCGTTTCAGTCCGCGCCGGTGTCTGGTCACTATGAACAGCGCGTAGTCGATGCCGACGCCGAGCCCGATCAGCATGCCGAGCATGGGCGCGAAGTCGGCGACCGTCATGGCGTGTCCGAGCAGCCCGATGCCGGCGTAGGCGGTGCCGACGCCGACCAGCGCGGTGGCGATGGGCAGGGCCGAGGCGGCGAGCGAGCCGAAGGCGAGGAACAGCACGACGGCCGCGACGAGCACGCCGACCAGCTCGGCGGTGTGTTCGCGCGGGGACGCGGTGAGCGCGATCGCGTCGCCGCCCAGCTCCACTTGGAGCCCGTCGCCCTCGGCGGCCTTGGCGGTGCGCACCACGGCCTGTGCCTCGGCCTTGCCGATCTCCTCGGAGGGCCGGGTGAAGGTGACGGTGGCGTAGGCCGTACGGCCGTCCGCGCTGATCCGGTGCGTGCCCTGGCCGCCGTACGGTCCGGACACCGAGGCGACACCGGGCAGTGCGGCGATCCGGTCGAGGGTGCGGGTCATGTCCTGCTCGACGTCGGCGGCGCGGACGCTGCCGCCGGTGGTGTGCCAGACGACGGTGTCGCTGTCCCCGCCCAGGCCCGGAAAACCCTCCTGGAGCAGCTGCGTGGCCCGGCCGGACTCGGTGCCCGGCACCTCGTAGTCGTTCGAGTACGACGTACCGGCCACGGCGGCGGCCGCGCTCACCCCGCCGAAGGCGAGAAGCCACAGCAGCACGGCGATCAGCCGGTGCCGGACACACCAACGGGCGAGTTCTGCCACGGACGTGCTCCCAGGGAACGATTTATGGATCTTTGGCCGGGAACAATCGTCCATGGACTGAACTGCCCGCAAAGAAAGGATGAGCAATCGCAGGACACTCTTGCAGGCAAAAGTGATCGTTTGCCATGATCGTGGGCTTCTTCACAAGAGTGCGAGTGAGGTCACAGGACACTTCGGCGAACTCTGTCGCGCCCCTGGGCACTTCAGTCGAACTGGTCCCCCAGCGCCATGACCATCGTCCCGGCGATCAGCAGCCACAGGGCCCTGCGGGTACGGCCCCTGGCACCGAGCAGCGCGGCGAGGGCGCACACGGCGGCACCGAGGGCGTAGGCGGCGGGGACGCGGGCGGGGGCGGAAGCGGCCAGCCGGAGCAGGGCGGCGGCGAGCCCGGCGAGGGTCAGCAGCACGCCGGTACCGGCGGCGGCCCAGCGTGCCCGGCGCGCACCCTCGACCTGCTCCTCGGCGTCTTCGTCCAGGACTTCCTCCGCGGCTTCCTCCGCGTCGTCGGCGTCGTCGGTTATCGCGGGCCGGGTGTCGGTATCGGTGCGTCCACTCATGGCGGGCGAGCGTAGTGCCTGCGGGTGAGGGGCCTACGACACGGGGGGACGCGCCGGGCTCGGCGCGTCCCCCCGTGTCTGCTGCTGACGGCGGCTCAGCCCTCGCTGACGCCCAGCTGCTGAAGGATCAGCTCCTTGACGCGGGCCGCGTCGGCCTGCCCCCGGGTGGCCTTCATGACGGCGCCGACCAGGGCACCGGCCGCGGCCACCTTGCCACCGCGGATCTTGTCCGCGATGCCGGGGTTGCCGGCGATGGCCTCCTCGACGGCGGTGGTCAGCGCGCCCTCGTCGGAGACGACCTTCAGACCGCGCTTGTCGACGACCTCGTCCGGCGTGCCTTCGCCCGCGAGGACGCCCTCGATGACCTGACGGGCCAGCTTGTCGTTCAGGTCGCCCTTCGTGACCAGCTCGGTGACCCGGGCCACCTGCTGCGGCGTGATGGCCAGCTCGTCCAGGGACGTGCCGGACTCGTTGGCGCTGCGCGCCAGTTCGCCCATCCACCACTTGCGGGCGGAGGCCGCGTCGGCACCGGCGTCGATCGTGGCGACGATCGGGTCCAGCGCACCGGCGTTGAGGATCGCCTGCATATCGGTGGCCGAGATGCCCCATTCGGCGAGCAGCCGGGTGCGGCGGGCCAGCGGCATCTCCGGCAGCGCGGTGCGGATCTCCTCGACCCACTCGCGCGCGGGCGCCACGGGGACGAGGTCGGGCTCCGGGAAGTACCGGTAGTCCTCGGCCTCCTCCTTCACGCGGCCCGAGGTGGTGGACCCGGTGTCCTCGTGGAAGTGGCGGGTTTCCTGGATGATCGTGCCGCCACCGCCGAGCACGGCGGCGTGGCGCATGATCTCGTAGCGGGCCGCGCGCTCCACGGACCGCAGCGAGTTCACGTTCTTGGTCTCGGACCGGGTGCCGAACTTCTCCCGGCCGTGCGGGCGCAGCGACAGGTTCACGTCGCAGCGCATCTGGCCCATCTCCATGCGGGCCTCGGACACACCGAGGGCCCGGATGACCTCGCGCAGCTCACGGACGTACGCCTTCGCCACCTCGGGGGCACGCTCGCCGGCGCCGACGATGGGCTTGGTGACGATCTCGATGAGCGGGATGCCGGCGCGGTTGTAGTCCAGCAGGGAGTGGGACGCGCCGTGGATACGGCCGGTGGCGCCGCCGACGTGCGTCGACTTGCCGGTGTCCTCCTCCATGTGGGCGCGCTCGATCTCCACGCGGAAGGTCTCGCCGTCCTCCAGCTGTACGTCGAGGTAGCCGTTGAAGGCGATCGGCTCGTCGTACTGGGAGGTCTGGAAGTTCTTCGGCATGTCCGGATAGAAGTAGTTCTTCCGGGCGAAGCGGCACCACTCGGCGATCTCGCAGTTCAGCGCGAGGCCGATCTTGATCGCGGACTCGACGCCGGTCGCGTTGACGACCGGGAGGGCGCCGGGCAGGCCGAGGCAGGTCGGGCAGGTCTGCGAGTTGGGCTCGGCGCCCAGCTCGGTCGAACAGCCGCAGAACATCTTGGTCCTGGTGCCGAGTTCGACATGGACCTCGAGGCCCATGACGGGGTCGTACGACGCCAGCGCGTCCTCGTACGACACCAGGTCGGTCGTGGTGGTCACGGTGAAAACTTCCCTCTCAGCCCAGCAGGACGTCGTCGTCGCCCAGCCGCTTCAGCTCGCGGTAGAGGATGGCGAGGCCGGTGACGATCGCGACGGCGGACACAGTGGCGTCGATGAGGCGCAGCGTGTCGTGCTCGGCACGGGCCTTCTTGATCTGCTTGGTGACACCGATCGCGCCGAACGCGGTGGTGGCCATCGACAGATACGTACCGGACTTGGACTTCTTGAAGTCCTTGGCCTTGGACAGCTTGCTCACAGCGACGGAGCCTCCTCCAGCAGCGGGTGTCCCCACTTTTCCACGAAGGCGGCCTCGACGGCCGCGCCCACCTTGTACAGCCGGTCGTCCTTGAGCGCCGGGGCGATGATCTGCAGACCCACCGGGAGGTTGTCCTCCGGGGCGAGACCGCAGGGCAGGGACATGGCCGCGTTGCCCGCCAGGTTGGTCGGGATGGTGCACAGGTCCGCGAGGTACATCGCCATCGGGTCGTCGGCACGCTCGCCGATCGGGAAGGCGGTGGTCGGGGTCGTCGGCGAGACGATGACGTCGACCTGCTCGAAGGCCTTCTCGAAGTCCCGCGTGATGAGCGTGCGGACCTTCTGGGCGGAGCCGTAGTAGGCGTCGTAGTAGCCGCTCGACAGGGCGTACGTGCCGAGCATGACGCGGCGCTTGACCTCCGGGCCGAAGCCCGCCTCACGGGTGAGGGAGGTGACCTCCTCGGCCGAGTGGCCGCCGTCGTCGCCCGTACGCAGGCCGTAGCGCAGGCCGTCGAAGCGGGCGAGGTTGGAGGAGCACTCGGAGGGGGCGATCAGGTAGTACGCCGACAGCGCGAGGTCGAAGGACGGGCAGTCCAGCTCGACGATCTCGGCGCCCAGCTCCTTCAGCAGCGCGACGGACTCGTCGAAGCGCTGGATGACACCGGCCTGGTAGCCCTCGCCGCGGAACTGCTTGACCACGCCGACGCGCATGCCCTCGACGCTGCCGTTGCGGGCGGCCTCGACGACCGGCGGGACCGGGACGTCGACGGAGGTGGAGTCGAGCGGGTCGTGCCCGGCGATCACCTCGTGCAGCAGGGCGGCGTCCAGGACCGTACGGGCGCAGGGGCCGCCCTGGTCCAGGGAGGACGAGAAGGCGACCATGCCGAAGCGGGACACCGCGCCGTACGTCGGCTTCACGCCGACCGTGCCGGTGACGGCGGCCGGCTGGCGGATGGAGCCGCCGGTGTCGGTGCCGATGGCGAGCGGGGCCTGGAAGGCGGCGAGGGAGGCGCTCGAACCGCCGCCGGAGCCGCCGGGGATCTTGGTGAGGTCCCAGGGGTTGCCGGTCGGGCCGTAGGCGCTGTTCTCCGTCGACGACCCCATGGCGAACTCGTCCATGTTGGTCTTGCCGAGGATGACGACGTCGGCGTCCTTCAGCCGCTTGGTGACCGTCGCGTCGTACGGCGGGATCCAGCCTTCGAGGATCTTCGAGCCGACGGTCGTGGGCACGCCCTCGGTGGTGAAGATGTCCTTGAGCGCGATCGGGACGCCGGCCAGCGGGCCGAGCTTCTCGCCGCGGGCCCGCTTCTCGTCCACGGCGCGCGCCTGGGCGAGTGCTCCCTCACGGTCGACGTACAGGAAGGCGTGCACCTTCTCGTCGACCGCGTCGATCCGGGCGAGGTGCGCCTCGGCGACCTCGACGGCCGTCAGTTCGCCGGAGGCGATCTTCCCGGCGATCTCGGCCGCGGTGAGCTTGATGATGTTGCTGTCCGTCATGACGGTTAGTCCTCCCCCAGGATCTGCGGCACCTTGAAACGCTGCTGCTCCTGGGCCGGGGCGCCGGAGAGCGCCTGCTCGGGGGTGAGCGAGGGACGGACCTCGTCCGCACGCATGACGTTCGTCAGCGGCAGCGGGTGGGAGGTCGGCGGTACGTCTTGGTCGGCGACCTCGCTGACGCGGGCGACCGCGCCGATGATGTCGTCCAGCTGTCCCGCGAAGTGGTCGAGTTCTTCGGGCTTCAGCTCCAGACGCGCCAGCCGGGCGAGGTGGGCGACCTCCTCGCGCGTGATGCCAGGCATGCAGCGATCCTCTGGGGTGAGTGTGTGTGGTTCCCCAATCCTATGGGGCGGGGCAGGGTGCCCGTGAAACGGTTTGCCTGCGTCACCGGCGAGCGTCCCAGACGGCGCTCTTCAGGAAGTGGTTGTCGTACAGCTCCTGCACCTCCAGCAGGCTCTCCTGGGTGACCTCGCCCAGACGGATGCGCTGGAGGTGGCGGAAGTAGTCGAAGCGCTCGACGCCCGGGGCGATGACGATGAGCAGGTCGGCCGGGCTGCCGGGGGCGGCGGCGAAGGCGTGCGGCCGGTCCGGCGGCACGATCACCAGGTCTCCGCGCCGGGCGGTGACGACGTCGTCACCGGAGAGCAGCTCCGCCTCGCCGTCGAGCAGGAAGAACATCTCGGCGGAGCGGTGGTGCACGTGCGGCCGGGCGCCGTCGGCCCCTTCCGCGAGCGTGACCCGCACGGTGGACAGCGCGCCGCCGCTGGCACTGCTGTCGGCGAGCAGCTTGAGGGTGGTGGGCGCCTGACCGACGACCTCGGCCTCCGCGTCCCGGACCAGGACGGTGTCGTCGAACTTCGGCACGAACAGCGACATGGTGGATCTCCCCCTGTGCGGTGTCGTCAGATGTGCGGTGTCGTCAGACCGCGAAGAGCAGTCCGGCACTGATCATTACAACGATCGCGGTGGCGAAGTGGATCCCGAAGGCGACGGCTTTCGTGCCGCCGTTGCGCAGGACTATCAGGGTGTCGCCGAGGGGCACGAGCGCCACGGCGACCATGAACCACGCCTCCGCCCGGGCGCCGGTGAAGGCGAGCAGGGCCAGGCCCAGCAGCCCGAAGGTGCCGTCTCTGAGCCCCTTGACCGACAGATAGGCGCGGGCGTCGCCGCGCGGGTCGGCCGGAACCCCGTAGCCGGCCGCGGCGGGACCGGGCCGGAACAGGAACCGGTAGCCGAGGAACACGCAGAACAGGTCGAGCAGGACGGCGAGCGTGTACGCGGTGACAGTCATGCCGGCACTCCTTGGACTCTTCTCGAACGCTTCATTTGCTAGCGATGCTAGGTACGGGAGCGAAGCTAGCAGAGCATGGAAAGAAATACTAGCGATGCTAGAATCGAGACTCGTGACGATCCAGACGCGCCGGGAGCGCGAACGAGCGGAGCGCGAGCGGCTGATCGTGACGGCCGCGCGGGAACTCGCGGAGGCCGAGGGCTGGGACGCCGTGACCACGCGCCGGCTGGCCGCCGAGATCGAGTACAGCCAGCCCGTCCTCTACAGCCACTTCAAGGGCAAGGACGCGATCATTGCGGCGGTCGCGGTGCAGGGGTGCGCCGATCTGGCGGCCGGGCTACGGCAGGCGCGGACCGGGGTACGGGGCACGCGGGAGGCGCTGGCGGCGGTGGCGCGGACGTACACGTCCTTCGCACGGCGCCGGCCCGCCCTCTACGACGCGATGTTCACCCGCCCGGTGGACCTGCCGTTCGCGACGCCCGAGGCTCCGGCGGCTCTGCGGGAGGCGTTCGAGCAGCTCCGTCTCGTGGTGACGCCGACCGCGACCGGGGACGACGACCCCGGCCTGCTCACGGAGACCTTCTGGGCGGCGCTGCACGGCCTGGCGACGCTGACGCGCAGCGGGCGGTTGCCGCAGGAGGGACACGAACGACGGCTGGCGCTGCTGATCGGCCACTTCGCGGGGGGGCTGAGCGACCTGCGGAGGGGAGGGCTACTCGGCGGCAGGCAGCGCGGCACGCGGCCGTTGCCAGCCCCGCGACCCCCGCGCCAGCAGCCACGCCGTCGTCTCCTCGGGCGGCATCGCCGCGGCCACCAGCCACCCCTGCACCGCGTCACAGCCCATGTCCCGCAGCCGCTCCCACGTCTCGTCGTCCTCCACGCCCTCGGCGACGACGAGGAGGCCCAGCGAGTGCGCCAGGTCGACGGTGCAGCGCACGATCTCCGAGTCCTCGGTGTCGACGGCCAGCCGGGCCACGAAGGAGCGGTCGATCTTCAGCTCGCTCACCGGCAGCCGCCGTAGATGGACCAGGGACGAGTACCCGGTGCCGAAGTCGTCCAGCGACATCTTCACCCCGTGCCCGGTGAGCCCGGCGAGGGTGTCGGCGGCCCGCTGCGGGTCCTCCAGCAGGACGTGTTCGGTGATCTCCAGCTGGAGCGCCCCGGCCGGGACCCCGTGCCGGGCCAGCCGCGCGGCGACCGATCCGGCGAACCCGGGCGTGTGCACGTCGCGCGGCGAGACGTTGACCGCCACCGGCACCCGCAGCCCCTGCGCACGCCAGCGGGCGACCTGGGCGAGCGCGGTCTCCAGCACGTACTCGGTGAGGTGGGGCATCAGCCCGGAGGACTCGGCGATCGCTATGAACTCGTCCGGCGGCACCTTCCCGCGCTCGGGATGCACCCAGCGCACCAGCGCCTCCAGGCCGGCGACCTGGCCGTCGAAGCGGACCTTGGGCTGGTAGTGCAGCTGCACCTCGTGCGCGTCCAGCGCGCGGCGCAGATCGCCCAGCAGGCCGAGCCGGTCGGGGGTGTTGGAGTCCCGCTTGGACTCGTAGACCTCGACGCCCGTACGGTCCCGCTTCGCCTGGTACATCGCCACGTCCGCCCGCCGCAGCAGCCCTTCGGCGTCCACGGCGTGGTCGGGGAAGACGGCGACGCCCGCGCTGGCCTCCAGGACCAGGGTGAGCCCGTCGAGGTCGAGCGGGGAGCTGAGGTCGGCGACGAGGGCGCGGGCGACGCGGGTGGCCGACGTGGTGGAGTCGGCGACGGGCAGTAAGACCGCGAACTCGTCCCCGCCGAGCCGCGCGGCCTCCGCTCCGCGCGGCAGCGCGAGCCGCAGCCGCTCGGCTATCTGGAGCAGCAGCCGGTCACCGGCGAGATGACCGAGGGTGTCGTTCACCGACCGGAAGCGGTCGAGGTCGATCAGCATGAGGGCGGAGCGGGCGCCGATGCGCTCGGCGTCGTCGAGGGCGGTCCAGATCCGCTCCAGCAGCCATTGCCGGTTGGGCAGCCCGGTCAGCGGGTCGCGCAGCTGCTCCTCGGCACGCGCGCGGGCCATCCACAGGGCCGAGTCGAGGGCGACGAGCGGGATGGCGAACAGCGGCAGCAGGATGGGCTCGGCGTCGGCGACGACACACAGCAGGGGCGCGATGCCGAGCAGCGCGACGGCGACCAGGCCCTGCCTGACCAGGGCGGCGCGGTCCACGGCGGGCATCCTGCCGCCGCGCGGTGCCTGCAGGTACCACAACAGGCCACGGCTGACCGCGAGATAGGCGACGGCGACGAGGACGACCTCGGGGGCGGTGGCGACGCTCCAGTTGTGGGGCCGCCAGGGCGTCTCGACGCTCGGGACGCGGCCGAACGCGCGGAGCAGCAGGGCGCCCACGCCGATGCCGATGATGTCCACCGCGCCGTGCAGGACGCCTTGCCGCCAGCGGTGGCGCCGGGCGATGCCGACCAGGACGACGACGGTGAGGCTGACCATGCCGGCGGCCACCCAGCCGTACAGCAGCAGGACGGCGAGGGTGAGGGCGGCGCCGGAGCCGGTGCCGCCCCACCAGCGGGCGCGGCCCAGCATGACGAGGTGGCCGACGATGACGCCGGTGAGCAGGGCCAGCGACCAGCCGACGGTGCCGCCCGGGAAGAGGGCGTGGTGGCCGGTGAAGGCGCGGTAGAAGCCGGCGGCCAGGACGAGGCCGGCGGCGGCCACGAGGGCCGCGGGCAGTGCGGGCCAGGACGGGTGCCGGTCGGTGTCGGCGCCCGGCAGGCCGGGGGCGGGCTCGATGGCGGCGAGGGGTATCGGCGGGTGGGCGTCGGGGACGGCGCCGGGCCGGACCGGGCGGGCCCGGCCTCCCGGGCGCCCGATGTCCCTCACCGCCCACCGGGTCCCGCGCCAGGCGCACGCGCGAGCGCGCAGGCGCAGCCGTGAATCCGGGGTGACACTCTCGGTCGGTTTCATTCCCGTCCCTCTCACACCCGGCGGTGCCCACGCCACGCGGCCCGATGTACGACACCCATCAGCGGCTCCGCGTCGAAGAAACGTTCCCCGCGCCCTTGGAGCGCACGGGGATGCCCCGACCGCAGCTGGGCACGGCAGGCGCACGTCTCAACAGTAGGCCGCTGAAGGCTTCCACGGGCACCGGTCGTCGACGGTTGCCCGAATGCGCCCGGGCCACCCGTATGCATCTGATATGCGCCGATCGGGTGGCCTTCAACCGCTACTCCTCGGTCGGAAGCGCGACTTCGACCGCAGCGTCGGGGCCCTGCTCCAAGAGGACAGCGAAACCGTCCTCGTTCAGGACCGGGACCTTCAATTGCATGGCCTTGTCGTACTTCGATCCCGGGTTGTCACCCACAACGACGAACGAAGTCTTTTTCGAAACCGATCCGGTCACCTTCGCGCCCCGGCTCTGCAGCGCCTCCTTGGCGCCGTCCCGGGTGAACTTCTCCAGCGTGCCGGTGACGACGACGGTGAGCCCCTCCAGCGGGCGCGGCCCCTCGTCCTCGCCGGTCGAGGCGTCCTCCAGCGGGACACCGGCGGCCTTCCACTTGCGGACGATCTCGCGGTGCCACTCCTCGGCGAACCATTCCCCCAGCGCGGCGGCGATGATCGGGCCGACGCCGTCGGTGGCCGCCAGCTCCTCCTCGGTGGCTTGTTCGATGCGGTCGAGGGAGCGGAACTCGCGGGCGAGGGCCTGCGCGGCCACCGGTCCGACGTGCCGGATGGACAGTCCGTTGAGGAATCTCGCGAGCGGGCGCTGCTTGGCCGCCTCGATGTTCTCCAGCAGGGCGAGCGTGTTCTTCTTCGGCTCGCCCTTCTGGTTGGCGAAGACCGTGACGACCTTCTCCTCGCCCGTCTTCGGGTCCCGCTTGGGCAGGCCGCTGTCGGGGTCGAGGACATAGGCCTTGATGGGCAGCAGCTTCTCCACCGTGAGGTCGAACAGGTCGCCCTCGTCCACCAGCGGCGGCTCGGCCGGCTCCAGCGGGCGGGTGAGCGCGGCGGCGGCCACCGCGCCGAAGCCCTCGATGTCCAGGCATTCGCGGCCCGCGAGGTAGGAGACCCGCTCGCGCAACTGGGCCGGGCACGCACGGGCGTTGGGGCAGCGGAGGTCGATGTCGCCCTCCTTCATGGGCCGGAGCGGCGTGCCGCACTCGGGGCACTCGACCGGCATCACGAACTCCTGCTCGGTGCCGTCGCGCAGGTCGACCACCGGGCCGAGGATCTCCGGGATGACGTCACCGGCCTTGCGGATGACGACCGTGTCCCCGATGAGCACGCCCTTGGCCTTGACGACCTCCTGGTTGTGCAGGGTGGCGAACTCGACCTCGCTGCCCGCGACCGTGACCGGCTCCACCTGGGCGTACGGCGTGACGCGGCCGGTGCGGCCGACACCCACCTTGATGTCGATGAGCTTGGTGTTGACCTCTTCCGGCGCGTACTTGTAGGCGATCGCCCAGCGGGGCGCCCGCGCGGTGGAGCCGAGGCGGCCCTGGAGCCGGATCTCGTCCAGCTTGATGACGGCCCCGTCGATCTCGTGCTCCACGGAGTGGCGCATCTCGCCGTCGTAGCGGGCGATGAACTCCCTTACGCCGTCGAGGTCGTCGACCACCCGGTTGTGCGAGGAGGTGGGCAGGCCCCAGGTCTTGAGCAGGTCGTACGCCTGGGACAGCCGGGTCATGCCCGTGAAGCCCTCCAGTGCGCCGATGCCGTGGACGACCATGTGCAGCGGCCGGGTGGCCGTGACGCGCGGGTCCTTCTGGCGCAGCGAACCCGCGGCGGCGTTGCGGGGGTTGGCGAATGGCTTGTCACCGGCGGCGACCAGGCGTTCGTTCAGCTCCAGGAACTTCTCCATCGGGAAGTAGACCTCGCCGCGGATCTCCACGAGGTCCGGGACGTCGTCACCGTGCAGCCGGTCCGGGATCTCGGCGATCGTGCGGACGTTGGGCGTAATGTCCTCGCCGGTGCGGCCGTCGCCGCGGGTGGCCGCGCGCGTGAGACGGCCGTGTTCGTAGGTGAGGTTGACCGCGAGGCCGTCGACCTTCAGCTCGCACAGGAAGTGGTACTCCTGGTCGCCGAGTTCGCGCGCGATGCGGTCGGCCCAGGCGGCCAGCTCCTCGTCGTTGAAGGTGTTGTCGAGCGAGAGCATCCGCTGGCGGTGCTCGACGGCCGTGAACTCCGTCTCGTACGACCCCGCGACCTTCTGGGTCGGCGAGTCCGGGGTGCGCAGCTCCGGGTACCGCTCCTCCAGCGCCTCCAGCGTCTTCAGGAGCCTGTCGAAGTCCGCGTCGCTGATGACGGGCGCGTCCTTCACGTAGTACCGGAAGCGGTGCTCCTCGATCTGCTCAGCGAGCCGCGCGTGCTTCTCCCGTGCCTCGGCGGGCACTGCCGTCTCCGCCTGCTGCTTGTCGCCGGCCACCGTATTGTCCTCCCGTTACTCTGGGTTGTCCGCGAGGGATCTCGCCGCCCGGACGCAGTGGGCGAGCGCCTGGCGTGCGTAGGCGGGGGAAGCGCCCGCCAGACCGCACGCCGGGGTCACCGTGACGGCCTGGGCGAGCAGCCCTGGTTGCAGCCCCAGCCTGCGCCACAGCGTCCTGACACCCATGACGCTACCGGCAGGGTCTGACAATGGGCCGTCCGTGCCCGGCACGACACCGGCGAACAGCCGCGTGCCGCCCTCGACGGCCTCGCCGATGGCGTCGTCGTCACGCTCGGTGAGGAGCGAGAAGTCGAAGGAGACGGCGTCGGCGCCGCTCCGCCGCAGCAGGGCGAACGGCACGTCGGGCGCGCAGGAGTGCACGGCCACGGGCCCGCCGTCATGGACCGCGATCACATCCCGCAAGGTGGCCTCCACGACCTGCCGGTCGGCGGCGCGGTGCGTGCGGTAGCCGCTGGCGGTACGGACCTGTCCGCGCAGTACGGCGGTGAGGGAGGGCTCGTCGAGCTGGAGGACGAGCCGGGCGCCGGGGATACGGCGCCGGACCTCGGCGAGGTGCAGCCGCAGGCCCTCGGTGAGGGAGGCGGCGAGGTCGCGGCAGGCGCCGGGGTCGGAGAGGGCGGCCTCGCCGTTCTTCAGCTCCAGGGCGGCGGCGAGGGTCCACGGGCCGACCACCTGGACCTTGAGATCGCCTTCGTACCCTTGCGTGAACTCCTCCAGGGCGTCCAGGTCCTGTCCCAGCCAGGACCGCGCCCGCCTGGTGTCCCGGCCGGGCCGGTCCCCGATCCGCCAGCCGCTGGGCTCCACGCGCGCGTAGAGCTCGACCAGCATCCCGGCGGTACGGCCGATCATGTCGGCGCCGGGCCCTCGGGCGGGCAGCTCCGGCAGGAACGGGAAGTCCTCGAAACTGCCGGTCACTGTCTTGGCGGCCTCCCGGGCGTCGCCGCCGGGCATGGACCCGACACCGGTGGCCCCCGGGAACCTGAACTCGCTGTTCTCACTCACTCCGGCAGGGTATGCCGTACCCAGCCCACGGGCGGTGGTCAGGATCCGTGTGAGCGGTGGGTGTTCAGGAAGGTGTACAGGGCCTCCGGGTCGGCCACCGTGAGGTTGTTGTGGAAGCGGGCGCGTTCCCAGGACATGTCGCGGTCGCCGTGGAGGCTGCCCGCGGCGATGAACTCGGCGTCCGTGTCGAGCAGGGCCACCGTGGGGCTGCCCGGGCAGCGGCAGATGTCGCCGGTGAACTCGCCGGTGGTGGTGAGGTCACGCAGCCGGGCCAGGGCGGCCGGGTCGAAGATCTCGCCCACGACCGGGCGTTCGGCGAGCGGAGCGCGCAGATCCGGGCCGCCCAGCAGCACGGCCGCCGCGGTCCGGGACCAGGCCTCGGCCAGCCACTGCCGGATCGTGGCGGCGTCCGTGCTCTCGGAGCTCATCGTCCCGGTCGGACGGTCAGGTCGTTGACCTCGGCGTCCCTGGGCAGGTCCAGGGCCATGAGGATCGTCGTGGCGACCGACTCGGGGTCGATCCACCGCGCGGCGTCGTAGTCCTTGCCCTCCTGCTGGTGGACCTTCGCCTGCATGGGGCTGGCCGTGCGGCCGGGGTAGACCGAGGTGACACGGACACCGCCCGCGTGTTCCTCCTCGCGCAGGGAGTCCGCCAGTGCCTTCAGGCCGTGCTTCGAGGCGGCGTACGCGGACCAGCCGGCGTGGGCGTTGAGGCCGGCGCCGGAGTTGACGAAGATCACGTGGCCGCGGGCGGCCCGCAGCTGCGGCAGGAAGTGCCGGGTCAGCTCGGCCGGGGCGATCAGGTTGACGTTCAGCTGGTGGCGCCAGGACTTGGGGGTCAGGTCGCCGACCTCGCCCAGGTCCACGACCCCGGCGATGTGCAGCAAGGAGTCCACGCGGTCCGGGAGCGTCTGGTGGGAGAACGCCCAGGAGAGTTTCTCCGGGTCGGCCAGGTCGCCCACCAGGGTGCGGGCGCCGGGGAACTCGGCCGCCAGCTCCTTCGCGCGGCCCGCGTCGCGCGCGTGGAGGATGAGTTCGTCCCCGCGCGCGTGGAGCCGACGGGCGACGGCGGCGCCGATGCCGGAGCCGGCACCGGTGATCACATGAGTAGCCATGCCCGCCATGCTCGCATCAGCGGCCGGACAGGGTCTCCTCGAGGTGGGCCAGCGCGCCCACCGGCTCCTTGGCGAAGAACATCAGCTCGGACAGCGGACGCGGCAGGAAGCCCTCCTCCTCCATGCGCCGGAACTGCTGCTCCAGACCGTCGTAGAAGCCCGCGGTGTTCAGCAGGACGACCGGCTTGTCGGTGCGGCCGTGCTTCTTCAGCTCCAGGATCTCGGTGGCCTCGTCCAGCGTGCCGGTGCCGCCCACCATGATGACCACGGCGTCGGCCTTGTCCAGCAGCAGCTTCTTGCGTTCGGCGAGGTCGGCGGCGATCACCATCTCGTCGGCGCCGGGTCGCGCCTTGTTGGCGAGGAACTCCACGGAGACGCCCAGCAGCCTGCCGCCCGCCTCCTGCACCCCGTCGGCGACGACCTTCATCAGTCCGGCGTCGGAGCCGCCCCAGACCAGCGTGTGACCGGCCTTGCCGAGCAGTTCCGCGAACTCGCGCGCGGGGCGCGTGTAACGCTCGTCGAGGTCGGCGGCGGAGAGGAAGACGCAGATGTTCATGGCCCCTACCGTACGCGGGAAGAACCGTGCGCCCGGCAGTGCTGTCCAGACATGACCGAAGGACACACCATCACCATCGAACAGGGCGAGCGGCACGTGCGCGTGGTGCACGGGGACCTGGTGCTCGCGGAGACCGGACGACCCCTGGTGCTGCGCGAGACGGGCTGTCCCGCGCGGTACTACATCCCCGCCGAGGACGTACGCCTCGACCTGCTGACCCCCTCCGACACGCACACCGTCTGCCCCTTCAAGGGCACGGCGTCCTACTGGTCCCTGCCGGACGCGCCGGACCTGGTCTGGGGTTACCCGGACCCGAAGCCGGACGTGGCCCGGATCAAGGACCACTACTGCTTCTACGAGGTCGAAGAGAGCGAAGATGCCGCAGAGGCCGAAGAGGCCGAAGTGTCATGACCTCATTGCGGCACGACGTGTCGCGGGCGATGAGTCCGGGCCGGTAGGGCAGTCTGCACCGGCATGGACAAGATGACGACTTCGCGCGACGGCACCGCCCTCGCGTACGAAGTGAGCGGCCGGGGGCCCGCGGTGATCCTGGTGTGCGGCGCGATGTCCACCGGCGGCACCGTGGCGCCCCTGGCCGAGCGGCTCGCGGACCGCTGCACGGCCGTCGTGTACGACCGCCGGGGCCGTGGCGCGAGCGGCGACACGGCGCCGTACGAGGTCGCGCGCGAGGTCGAGGACCTGGCCGCGCTGGTCGACGCGGTGGGCGGCGACGCCTCGCTGTTCGGCGTCTCCTCGGGCGGTGCGCTGGTGCTCCGGGCGGCGGCGAGCGGGCTGCCGCTGCGGCGGGTGGCCGTGTACGAGGTGCCGTACGCCGACGGACTGGCGGGCGGCGCCGAGCGGGAGGCCGCGTACAAGGAGGCCCTGACCGAGGCGCTCGCGGCCGGCCGGCGCGGGGAGGCGGTGGAGCTGTTCCTGCGGCTGACCGGCCTCGCCGAGGAGATGATCCAGGGCGCCCGCCGGTCGCCGATGTGGGCCGGCATGGAGGCCGTCGCGCCCAGCCTGGCCTACGACGACACGGTCATGGGCGACGGCCTGCTCCCCCGGGACCGGCTCGCGGCGGTCTCCGTGCCGGTTCTGTCGGTCGCGGGCGGGGCGAGCCCCCAGTGGATGCGCGAGGCGTCCCGCGCGGTCGCGGACACCGTGCCCCAGGGCACGTACCGGGTCCTGCAAGGGCAGACGCACGTGGTGGAGCCGGAGGTGCTGGGGCCGGTGCTGGCGGACTACTTCACGGCGTAGGCCCGCGGTCCCGGCGATGGTCCTGGAGCGCTACACCGTCGCGGTCTTCGCGCGCGTGGTCGTCGCGATCGTCGCCGAGCCCACCACGCGCGTGCCGTCGTACAGGACGATCGCCTGCCCGGGGGCGACGCCGCGGACCGGCTCGGTGAAGGTGACGCGCAGTCCGCCGTCGACCGGTTCCGCGGTGACCTCGGTCTCGCCGCCGTGGGCGCGCAGCTGGGCGGTGTAGGTTCCGGGGCCGGCGGGGGCGGTGCCGCACCAGCGGGGCTTGATCGCGGTCAGGGCGGTCACGTCCAGGGCGGCGGCGGGTCCGACGGTGACGGTGTTGGTCACCGGGGAGATGTCGAGGACGTAGCGCGGCTTGCCGTCGGGAGCCGGGGTGCCGATCCTGAGGCCCTTGCGCTGGCCGATGGTGAAGCCGTACGCGCCCTCGTGCGTGCCCAGCCTGGTGCCGGACTCGTCGACGATGTCGCCCTCCGCCTTGCCGAGCCGCTGGGCCAGGAAGCCCTGGGTGTCGCCGTCGGCGATGAAGCAGATGTCGTGCGAGTCGGGCTTCTTGGCGACGGCCAGGCCCCGGCGCTCGGCCTCGGCGCGGATCTCCTGCTTGGTGGTGACCGTGTCGCCGAGCGGGAACAGGGCGTGGGCGAGCTGCTGGTCGTCCAGCACCCCGAGGACGTACGACTGGTCCTTGGCCATGTCGGAGGCGCGGTGCAGCTCGCGGGTGCCGTCCTCGCCCACGATCACCTGCGCGTAGTGCCCGGTGCAGACGGCGTCGAAGCCGAGGGCGAGCGCCTTGTCGAGCAGCGCGGCGAACTTGATCTTCTCGTTGCAGCGCAGGCAGGGGTTGGGGGTGCGGCCGGCCTCGTACTCGGCGACGAAGTCCTCGACCACGTCCTCGCGGAAGCGGTCGGCGAGGTCCCAGACGTAGAAGGGGATGCCGATGACGTCGGCCGCGCGGCGGGCGTCGCGGGAGTCCTCGATGGTGCAACAGCCCCGCGCGCCGGTGCGGAAGGACTGCGGGTTCGCGGAGAGCGCGAGGTGGACGCCGGTGACGTCGTGGCCGGCTTCCGCGGCGCGCGCGGCGGCTACGGCGGAGTCGACTCCACCGGACATGGCGGCGAGGACGCGGAGGGGGCGCTGCGGGGTCTCAGTCATAGCCCTTCCAGGGTACGGGCCCTGGGAACCGGCTCCGAAAAAAATCAAGGCCCACCCCCTTCCTGTCCGATAAGGGGGGATTTATGCTAATGGAAGACCTGCGAGACGAGTGAGGGAGTCCAAGCGGAGTAGCCGACTGCAGCGCGAGATACAGGATCTCCCTTCACCGAGAGGTACGAGATCTCCGCTGGTGCCGACGTCGACGCTCGGGCTGAGAGGCCGGAAGGTCGCAAGGACTGGACCGGAAGGCGACCCCCAGCTACCTGATCCGGACCATGCCGGCGAAGGGAACCCGCCTCGTAGGTCGCTTCACGTCCCGGCCCGTGCCGCCTCGCCGCCGCTCAGCTGAGCCCCGCCGCCCGGGCGCGCTCCACCACCGGACCGATCGCCTTCGCGACGGCCTCCACGTCCGCCTGGGTGGAGGTGTGGCCGAGCGAGAAGCGCAGGGTGCCGCGGGCCAGCTCCGGGTCGATGCCGGTGGCGAGCAGCACATGGCTGGGCTGGGCGACACCCGCGGTACAGGCGGAGCCGGTGGAGCACTCGATGCCCTGGGCGTCCAGCAGGAGCAGCAGCGAGTCGCCCTCGCAGCCGGGGAAGGTGAAGTGGGCGTTGGCCGGCAGACGCCCGCCGGGCGCCGGGTCACCACCGAGGATCGCGTCCGGTACGGCGGCGCGGACGGCGTCGGCCAACTGGTCCCGCAGTGCGCCGATCTCACGCGCGAACCGCTCGCGCCCCTCGGCGGCGAGCCGGCCGGCGACGGCGAAGGAGGCGATCGCGGGGACGTCGAGGGTGCCGGAGCGGACGTGCCGCTCCTGGCCGCCGCCGTGCAGGACGGGGACGGGGGCGTACTCACGGCCGAGCAGCAGGGCGCCGATGCCGTACGGGCCGCCGATCTTGTGGCCGGAGACGGTCATCGCGGCGAGGCCGGAGGCGGCGAAGTCGACCGGGAGCTGGCCGAAGGCCTGGACCGCGTCGGCGTGCAGCGGGATCCCGAACTCCGCGGTGATGTCGGCGAGTTCACGGACCGGCTGGATCGTGCCGATCTCGTTGTTGGCCCACATCACGGTGACCAGGGCGACGTCGTCGGGGTCGCGGGCGACGGCCTCGCGCAGGGCGTCGGGGTGGACGCGGCCGTAGGAGTCGACGGGGAGGTACTCGACCGTCGCGCCCTCGTGCTCGCCGAGCCAGTGGACGGCGTCGAGAACGGCGTGGTGCTCGACGGGGCTGGCCAGCACCCGGGTACGGGCCGGGTCGGCGGCGCGGCGGGACCAGTACAGGCCCTTGACGGCGAGGTTGTCGGCCTCGGTGCCGCCCGAGGTGAGGACGACCTCGCTGGGGCGGGCGCCCAGCGCTTCCGCGAGGGTTTCGCGGGACTCCTCGACGGTGCGGCGGGCCCGGCGGCCGGCTGCGTGGAGGGAGGAGGCGTTGCCCGTGATGCTCAGCTGGGCAGTGAATGCCTCTGCCGCCTCCGGGAGCATGGGGGTTGTCGCGGCGTGGTCGAGGTAAGCCATGGTGACGCCGATTCTACGGGCCCCTCGCGGCCGGCCTCGGCCCCGGATGCGCCTTGGCCGACTTACGCCGGAGCTCGGCGGCCTGACACCCGAGAACCTCCCCCGCCCGGCGCGACCACTGCCGACGGCAGTGACGGCTGTGGCGGTCGTCCTGCCTCACAGGCTCCAGGAGATCGTGTTCGACACCTGCATCGCGATGACCAGGACCGCCAGATCCGCCACACCCAGGGCCAGTCCCAGCCAGGCCCGGCCCCGGCGTGCGGTGCCTCGCCCGAGGGCGACCGCGGCCAGGACGATGGCGATCGGGCCGAGGCAGATATTGAGGACGAGCAGGCCGAGCAGGCCGAGGATGAAGGACGCCACGGCCATGCCGTCGGCGTCCCGGGTGCGCGTCCGGGTGTCGGTGCCGCCCGTGACCGGTGCGGTGAGATGCATGGTGCTCAGCTCCTGGAAGTCGTGACGGACGGACGGTCGGCCGGCGTACGGCGCCGGCGACCGAGGTACTCGCGGGCCGCGAAGACGCCGAGCCAGACGACGATGACGGCGGCGATGAGGCCGGTGACGGTCAGCGGCGCGTGGGCGACGGTGCCCAGCACGACTCCGAGCAGCATGAGTGCGGCGACGAGGAACAGCATGGGATCAGATCCCCCCTCCGAGATGCCACGTACGAGATGACTCGTATCGGGCCGGTGTGAAGTTTGGGTGAACAGTTGTAGTAACAGTTGTTCACTGACTTAGAGTCTAGCGCGCCCCACGGCTTTTCAATTCCAGAGAACAGTTGTTAACTGGATGACATGAGTCACACCCTCGGCATCCGGCAGGCGCAGAAGCAGAAGACCCGGCAGGCGTTCCTCGACGCCGCGCTCGCGCTGTTGGAGGAGCAGAGCCTGAGCAGCCTGGGTCTGCGCGAGGTCACCCGGGCCGTCGGCGTCGCCCCGACCGCCTTCTACCGGCACTTCCGCTCGACCGCCGACCTCGGCGTGGCACTGGTCGACGAGGCGCTGGGCAGCCTGCACCCGATGGTGCGGACGACGGTGTCGACGGCGGGCGGCAGCGAGGAACGCATCACGCGCGCCATCGGGTTGATCGCCGATCACGTGGACGCCTTCCCCGCCCACGTCCGCTTCATCGCGCGCGAGCGGCACGGCGGGGTGCAGCCGGTGCGGGAGGCCATCCGGGCCCAACTGGTCCGGTTCGCCGAGGAGGTGAAGGCCGAGCTGGCCAAGGACCCGCAGGCCGCCGGCTGGAACGACGACGACCTGCTGATGGCCCAGCAGGGCTGAGCGAAGGGCCGGCGGTCCCGCGACGGCGGGGGGGGGGGCCCCCCCCGCGGGGCCCCCCCCCCCCCCCGCCGGCCCGGGGGAGGAGTTTGCAGAAGCCGGTGGCGCGGGCCCTCGGCCGGGCGGGCCCCGCCCGCGGGGGGGGGGGGGGGGGGGGGCCGCCCCCGGGGGCCGCCCCCCCCCCCGCCGTCGCGGGACCGCCGGCCCTTCGCTCAGCCCTGCTGGGCCTGGCCCCCGTTCCGGCCCGCTTCCTGGCCGCCGCCCGGCCCACCACAGCCGCCGCCGGATCCGCCCTGACCTCCCGGCGCACCGCTCGGCATGCCCGACGGCATCCCGCTGGGCGTACCGGTCGGCTTCACCGTGGACGCCCCCGACGGCATACCGGACGGCGCCCCGCCCGGCCGGCGGGAGGCGCCGCCGGCGGGCATGCCGGACGGCGCCTTGCAGGCCTGCTGCCGACCGGAGTTGCCGCTGCCGGAGGAGGACGAGTCGCCGGAGCCGCACGCGGCGAGGAGCAGCGGGGAGAGTGCCAGCAGGGCGACGGCGGGGGCGAGTCGTGCACGCTTCATGGGAGTCAGCTCCGGTGAGGATGAGGAAGTCCTGAGGGCCGCACTCAACCAACGCCGTCTGGGGGGCACTTGGGCGCCTGCTGTCCGTCGGCTGTCAATTCCGGATCAGGCCGTGCGCCGTCGTCAGCCCAGCCTGACGCGGGCGAGTTGGCGGGACTGGGCGACCAGACGGTCGTCGGTGTCCCAGACCTCGGCGTCCTCCTCCAGGAAGCCGCCGGCCAGATTGCGGGTGGTGATGGACACCCGCAGCGGGCCGGGGGCCGGGCGGTGGCGGACGTGGACCGTGAGTTCCACCGTGGGGACCCAGCCCTTGAGACCGATCTCGAAGGCCGTGGGCGGCAGGGCGTCCACCGCCAGCAGCAGCGAGAGGGGATCCGCGTCACGGCCGTCGGCCAGGCCGAACCAGGCGCGCATCTCGCCCCTGCCGGAGGGCGCGCCGAGCGCCCAGCCGAGGGTCGACGGGTCCAGCTTCAGCATCAGCCGGTCGGCGATCGCCGAGCTGCCCTCGACCGGGGCGGGGCCGTCCTCGGGGCCGAAGCAGTGCTCCAGCGGGGGGATCGCGGGCGGCTGCGCGGTCGTACGGACGTCGTCGGGGAGCGTGGCGAGGTCGCCGTAGGAGGCGAGGACGCGGATGCGTTCGACCTCGTTGCCCTCGTCGTCGTACTGGAAGAGGGAGGCCTGGCCGGTGGAGAGGGTGCGGCCGGTGCGGACCGTCTCGGTGCGGATGACCGCGGGGCCGGGGTGGGACGCGGTGAGGTAGTGCGCGGAGACGGTGAAGGGATCCGGGTGCGGGAGCGTGTCCGCGAGGGCCCGGCCCAGCACGGCCAGCAGATAGCCGCCGTTCACGGCGCTGATGATGGTCCAGCCGGCCGAGAGGTCGATGTCGTAGACGCCGGGCTCGCGCCGGGTGACCGCGGTGTCGCGGTCGAACTCGCTGTCGCCGGTCAGGGCCGGCGCGGCGGGTGCGGAAGCTGCTTCTGGCATGGATGAACGGTACAACAGGAAACTACTAAGCGGTAGCTTTTCCGCCCGGACCCTGGAGGCTCTCCTTCGGGTCCCGCCCGGATCGCCCGTCCGGGTGAGGATCCGGCAATTTCTAAGTAAGTGCCCGGACACGTCCACAACCTCGGGCCACTGATTCCCCTCTATGGGGACATGAGCCTCACCGGGACTCCGTTCCTCTACACCACGATCGTGTTGGCCGTGGTCGCACTGATACTGCCGCTCGCCGTGTGGTCGCGGGTGCGCGGGCCCAAGGCCCTGCGTGTCGTGGCGCGGGTGCTGATGCTGCTGTTCGCCCAGGGCACCGCCGTCACGCTGATCTTCGTGTTGGTCAACAACTCCAACAACCTCTACGACAACTGGGCCGACCTGCTCGGCACCGGCAACCATGTGCAGCAGGCCGCCAACCTCGGCGCCGACGGCACCGGCGGCATCGCGTACAAGCGGCTGCCCAAGGTGCAGCAGAAGTTCACCCAGGCCGACGGTCCCGGTATGCACGCGGCCGGCGGGGTCAAGGTCACCCAGCTCAAGGGCCGGGTGTCGGGCGTGAACGCCGAGGTCTACGTCTGGCTGCCGCCGCAGTACAACGAGCCGGCCTACAAGAACAAGAAGTTCCCGGTCGTGGAGCTGTTCTCGGGCTACCCCGGCTCCGCGAAGGCCTGGTTCGGTTCCATGAAGGTGCACGAGCAGCTGGAGCCGCTCATGAAGAGCGGCCAGGTCGCCCCGTTCATCCTGGTGTCCCCGCGGACCAACCTGATCGCCAAGATCGACACCGGGTGCGCCAACATCCCCGGCACGGTGAACGCGGACAGCTGGCTGAGCATCGACGTGCCGAAGATGATCACGGACAATTTCCGGGCGGAGTCCGCGCCGGACGGCTGGGCCGCGGCCGGCTACTCGGCCGGCGCCCACTGCGCGGCCAAGCTCGCCGTCGCGCACCCCGACCGCTACCGGGCCGCCATCAGCCTCTCCGGCTACAACGACCCGATCGGCGAGCGCAACTCGCTGGCCGCGGGGAGCGTCGAGCTGCGGCGGGCCAACAACCCGTACTACATCCTGAAGAACTACCGCACCCCGCCGAAGGTCGCGCTGTACCTCTCCGGCGAGAACGGTGACGGCTATCAGGCCGGTGTGGCGCTGGAGCAGATCGCGAAGCCGCCGACGTCCGTACGGGTGGTGTTCCTGCCGCGCAGCGCGGGCGGGCACTCGATGGCGCTGTGGAAGCCGCAGGTGCCGGCCGTGTTCGAGTGGCTGACCGCGCAGATGACGGGACACGGCACCCCCGCCCGGCACACCCACACGTCGACCCCGCTCAGTCCTCGGTCACCGTCGACCGGCGGTTCCACGCGCGCGGAGCTCGCCAGTGGAAACGCATCGCGAGCAGGCGGAGTGCGAAAGCCGTGACGACCGCGAGCCCGCTGGTGAACGGGGTCAGGGCGTCGTAGCGAATGCACACCACCACCATCGTGGCGCCGACGATCGCTGGGACCGCGTACAGATCGCGGTCCCAGCGCAGCAGTGACGGCACCTCGTTGGCGAGCACGTCCCGGAGCACACCGCCGCCGACGGCGGTCGCGAGGCCCAGCGTCGCCGACGCGGTGAGGCCGAGGCCGTAGCTGTACGCCTTCGTCGTACCGCTGACACAGAACAGGCCGAGGCCGGCCGCGTCGAAGACGAGCACCGCCGCCTGGATCCGCTCCACGTGCGGATGCAGGAAGAAGACGACGAGCGTGGCGAACAGCGGGGTGACGAAGTACCCGAGGTCGGTGAAGGCGGCCGGTGGTACGGCCCCGATGACCAGGTCGCGGAACAGCCCTCCGCCCAGCGCGGTGACCTCGGCGAGGACGGCGATGCCGAAGACGTCGAAGTTCTTCCGGACGGCGAGCAGCGCGCCGGAGATCGCGAACACGAAGATGCCGATGACATCGAGCGTGTGCTGCACGGAGGGGGTGAAGAGAGGCTGAAGCACCCCACATTGTTACTCAGCGACGGTCCGTTTCCTTCGGACGGCTCTTTCGGACGGCCTGTACACAGGACGCACTCCACCAGGGAGTAGCCGCCGACACACCGATGCCCCGCCCTCCGTACGGCACGGAGAGCGGGGCATCACCCGGTGGTCCGGGGCGTCGTCAGTCCTTGGAGGCCGAGGGTTTCTCGGCGGCCGGCGGCTCTTCGGAGGCCTCTGTCTCCTCCGCAGCCTCGGCCTCTTCGGAAACGGCAGCCTCCTCGGCGCTCTCCGTCTCCTCCGAAGCCTCGGCCTCTTCGGCGCTCTCCGTCCCCTCCGAGGTCTCCGTCTCCTCGGAAGCCGCAGCCTTCTCGGAAACCTCGGGCGCCTCGGCTGCCGGGGCCTCCTCGGACGCCTCGCCGGCCGTGGCCTCCTCGGAGCCCACCTCTCCCTCGGCCACCGCCGTGGCCAGTGCCTTCGAGGTCTGGGCGGACTCCGCCAGGACCTCGTCGGCCACCAGCTGGGTCGCCTCCTTCGCCGCCGACAGCAGGACCGTGTCCTGCGGGGCCTGGTCGGCGAAGTTCTCCGGGTGGTGACAGGCCACCCGCTGACCCGGCCTCAGCTCCTTGAGCACCGGCTCCGTGGTGCGGCAGATCTCCGTCGCCTTCCAGCAGCGGGTGTGGAAGCGGCAGCCGCTCGGCGGCGCGATCGGGGAGGGCACGTCGCCCCTGAGCAGGATGCGCTCGCTCTTGGTGCTCTTGCGCTTCGGGTCCGGGACCGGCACCGCCGACATCAGCGCCTTGGTGTACGGGTGCATCGGCGCCTTGTACAGCGAGTCCCGGTCGGCGAGTTCGACGATCTTGCCGAGGTACATCACCGCGATGCGGTCCGAGACGTGCCGGACGACCGAGAGGTCGTGCGCGATGATCACGTAGGTGAGGCCGAGCTCCTCCTGGAGGTCGTCCATGAGGTTCACGACCTGCGCCTGGATCGACACGTCCAGCGCCGAGACGGGCTCGTCGGCGACGACCAGCTTCGGCTTCAGGGCGAGCGCGCGGGCGATGCCGATGCGCTGGCGCTGACCGCCGGAGAACTCGTGCGGGTAGCGGTTGTAGTGCTCCGGGCTCAGACCGACCAGCTGCAGGAGCCGCTGGACCTCCTTCTTCACCCCGCCCTCGGGCTCCACGCCCTGCAGCCGGAAGGGCGCCGAGACGATGGAGCCGATGGTGTGGCGGGGGTTCAGGGAACCGTACGGGTCCTGGAAGATCATCTGGATGTCGCGGCGCAGCGGACGCATCTGCCCGGTGGACATCCGCGTGATGTCCTGGCCCTCGAAGGTGATCGTGCCGCCGGTCGGGTCCTGCAGGCGGGTGATGACCCGGCCCATGGTCGACTTGCCGCAGCCCGACTCGCCGACCACGCCGAGGGTCTCGCCCTTGCGCACCTCGAAGTCGATGCCGTCGACGGCCTTCACGGCGCCGACCTGGCGCTGCAGGATGCCCTTCTTGATCGGGAAGTGCTTGGTCAGGTTCTCGACCTTGAGCAGCACCTCCCGCTCCTCCTGGGCCGGCGCCTGCTTCGGGACCGGGGCTTCGGCGGCGGTGTCCGTCTTCTTCGTCTCACTCACAGCTTCGGCGCAATCTCTTCGGTCCAGATCCGCTCGCGGTCCTCGGCCGAGAGGTGGCAGGCGGAGAAGTGCCCGGTGCCCACCTGCTCCAGCTCGGGGCGCACCGTGCGGGTGACGTTCCCCTTGGGGATGTCCGCGTACGGGCAGCGCGGGTGGAAGGCGCAGCCAGAGGGGACGTTGATGAGGCTCGGCGGCTGGCCCTTGACCGGGATGAGCCGTTCGGAGGTCTCGCGGTCGATGCGGGGCATCGAGCCGAGCAGGCCCCAGGTGTAGGGGTGCTGCGGCTTCTCGAAGACCTCGTCCGCCCGGCCGCGCTCCACGCACCGGCCGCCGTACATCACGAGGACGTCGTCGGCGATCTCGGCGACCACGCCCAGATCGTGGGTGATCATGACGACCGCGGAGCCGAACTCCTTCTGCAGATCGCGGATCAGGTCCAGGATCTGCGCCTGGACCGTCACGTCGAGGGCGGTGGTCGGCTCGTCCGCGATGAGCAGTTCGGGGTTGTTGACCAGCGCCATGGCGATCATGGCACGCTGGCGCATACCGCCGGAGAACTCGTGCGGATAGCTGTCGACACGCTTGGCCGGCTCGGGGATGCCGACCCGGTCGAGCATCTCGATCGCCCGCCGGCGGGCGGCCTTCTTGCTGACCTTGTGGTGCACCCGGTACGCCTCGACGATCTGGTCGCCGACCTTGTAGTAGGGGTGCATCGCGGACAGCGGGTCCTGGAAGATCATCGCCATCTGGCGGCCGCGGAGCTTGCGCACCTCGTCCGGCGAGGCGGAGACCAGTTCCTGGCCGTCGAGCCAGATCTCGCCGGACATCTGCACGTTCTTGCCGCGCGCGCCGAGCCGGTGCAGGCCCATGACGGCGAGCGAGGTGACCGACTTGCCGGAGCCCGACTCGCCGACGATGGCGAGGGTCTTGCCCTTCTCCAGCGAGAAGGACAGCCCGTCGACGGATTTGACCAGGCCGTCGTCCGTCGGGAAGTGCACCTTGAGGTCGCGGACCTCGAGGAAGGCGTCGGGCGCCGTTCCGGCGGAGGTGGGCTCGCCCACGGCGGCGCCCGTCTTGGAGAGTTCGGTCACGAGAGCCTCACCCGCGGGTCGGCGGCGGCGTAGAGCACGTCCACCACGAGATTTGCGATGACGACGAAGAGGGCGGCGAGCAGGGTCACGCCGAGGATGGGGGGCAGGTCGTTGTCGTCGATGGCCTGCACCGCGTACTGCCCGATGCCGTGCAGCGAGAACACGGTCTCGGTGATCACCGCACCGCCGAGCAGCAGGCCGAGGTCCATGCCGAAGACGGTGATGATCGGGGTGAGGGCGGCGCGCAGACCGTGCCTCCTGACGACGACACTCTCTCTGAGGCCCTTCGCCCGCGCCGTGCGGATGAAGTCCTCGCTCATCGTCTCCAGCATGCCCGAGCGGGTGAGCCGGGCGTAGATGGCGGAGTACAGCAGGGCGAGCGAACACCACGCGGGGAAGAGGGTGTTGGCCCACTCCGAGGGACTCTCGGTGAGCGGCACGTAGGTGCGGCCGAAGATCGGCCACTGGTAGGTGAAGAGCAGGATCGCCAGGTTGCCCGTGAAGAACATGGGCAGCGAGACACCGGCGAGCGCGACACCCATGAAGGTGCGGTCGAAGATCGAGCGCGGCTTGAGGGCCGATATGACGCCGACGAGGACGCCCGAGACCAGCCACAGCACGGCGGCGCCCGCGGCCAGCGAGACGGTCACCGGGAGGCGGGAGGTGAGCTGCGGCCAGACCGCCTCATGGGTCTTGAACGAGTAGCCGAAGCAGGGTGCGTCGCAGTGCACCGTGGTGGGACCGATGTTGTAGTCGGCACCGGCCACGATCCCCTTGACGAAGTGCCAGTACTGGACGTAGACGGGCTGGTCCAGACCGAGATTGTGCTTGACCGCGGCGATGTCCGCCTGCGAGGGACTCTTGCCGAGGTACTGCTGCGCCAGCTGGTCCGCCGTCTGGCCGGCGAGTCGCGGCAGCAGGAAGAAGATGGCGAAGGTGACCGCGGTGACGACCAGCAGCAGGATCACTGCCGCGAACGTCCGGCGGAGGATGTACGAGATCACGGGAGCCGGCGCTGGTGCCCGCGGGCGGCTGGCCCGCGGACACCAATGCCTTCACCTGCCTTCCGGGGCTGCTACTTCTTCGTGGTGCCGAGGTTGAGGTAGTCGTACTCACCGCTGAAGGCGGCCGTGGAGACCACGTTGGTGGCGTACGGCGAGCGGTACAGCAGGACCTTGAAGTAGGTCAGCGGGACCAGAACGGCGTCGTTCATCGTCTGCTGGTCGATCTGCGCGTACAGGGCGTTGCGCTTGGCCGTGTCCGGCTCGGCGATCGCCTGGCCGAGCAGGTCGTTCACCTTGCTGTTGTCGTACTGCGACAGGTTGGTGTTGCCGGACTGGCTGATCGCCTTGCCGTTCAGGATCTGCTGCAGGAAGCCGTAGCCGGACGGCCAGTCGGCACCCCACTGCATCATCATGAGGCCGATGTTCTGCTGCTCGGTGAACTTCGGCACGCCCGCGTAGTCGGTGAAGTACTTGCCCTGCGGGTACTGCTTCAGGGTGGCGTTGATGCCGACCTTCTTCAGCGAGCTGATGATCGCCGTGGCCGCGTCGACCTCCTGCGGGCGGTCGGAGCGCGCCGTGATGTTGGTGTTGATCGCGGTCTTGCCACAGGCCTTCAGCTGGTCCTTGGCCTTGGCGATGTCACCGTGGCTGTCCGCGGTCGCGTAGGCGTCCGCCTTCTGGTAGCCGGTGATGTCCGGCGGCAGGACGGTGGAGGCGATCTCACCGCGGATCGGGCCGCCCTCGGCGGTCTGCACCGAGACCTTGTCGATGGCGTACTGGACCGCCTTGCGGCAGGCCACGTTGTCGAACGGCTTCACCTTGGTGTTGATCGCCATGTAGACCAGGCGGCCACCGTAGGTGTTGTCGGTGCTGGCCTTGCCGTCGGCGGAGTTGAGCAGCTGCGCCTGGGTGGAGGCCTGGACGCCGGAGCCCGCGAGGTCGACGGTGGCGTCGCCGGACTGCAGGTCCTTGTCGATCGTGTCCGGGTTGACCTTCAGGTTGACGACGATCTTGCTGGCCATCTGCTTGCGCAGCGGGTCGGTCTTCGGGTCCCAGTTCTTGTTGGGCACCAGGACGACCTGCTTGCCCTCCTGGTAGCTCTGGAACTGGTAGGAGCCGGAGGACACGATGTGCTTGACGTAGTCGACGCCGTCGTCCTTGGACTGCGGCACCGGGGCCGTCTGCGGCGCCGAGACCAGGTAGTCGAACTCCTGGAACGCGCGGTTCAGATGGAAGACGATCGTGGTGTCGTTCGGCGTCTCGATCGAGGACAGGCCCTTGGCGCTCTTGTCCTTGTACGGACCCTTGTACTTGTCGCCGTCCTTCATGAACTGCTGGAAGTAGTTCGGGCCGAGCGAGAGCACGTCACGCGCGAAGTTGGACCGCTCGACGGCGTACTTGACGTCCTTCGAGGTGATCGGCGTGCCGTCCTGGTACTTCAGGCCCGAACGCAGCTTGTACGTCCAGGTCTTGCCGCCCTCGCTGGACACGCCCTTGCTCTCGGCGAGGTCCGGGACGAGCTTGTTGCCCTGCTGGCCCGGGCCGGGCGCGAACGTCATCAGCGGGCGCGCGTACAGCCGGCTGAAGTTGTACATGTACGCGTAGTAGGTGTTGCCCGGGTCGAACGAGTCCGGCACGTCCGACATCTCGTAGGTGACCGTGCCACCCTTCTTGTCGGACGCGTTGACGACACCCTTGGTCGCCGCGTTGGCGCCGGCCGCCTTCGGGTTGTCCTTGTTGTCATCGGCCTTGCTGCAGCCTGCGAGCAACAGGCTTACGGAGCCGATGGCCGCGACCGCGGCCAGCGCTGACCTTCGCATGATGGTCTGCTTCCCCTCCATTGATCGGAAACTTGATGGGGCTCTCGGGTGCTGCCTAGCGGCTGCGGGGGTCGAGAGCGTCGCGGAGACCGTCGCCGAGCAGGTTGAACGCCAGGACGGTGATGAAGATGGCGAGGCCGGGCACGATCATGTACTGGGGATCGACCTGGTAGTAGGTGACCGCTTCCCGGAGCATGCCGCCCCAGGAGGCCTGCGGGGGCTGGATGCCGACGCCCAGGAAGCTCAGGGACGCCTCGAAGAGAATGTTGGTCGGGATGAGCAGCGTCGAGTAGACGATGATCGGGCCGACCAGGTTGGGCATCAGCTCACGGAAGAGGATGTACGGGCCCTTGGCGCCCATGCCGCGGGCGGCGTCGACGAACTCGCGCTCCCGCAGGGCGAGGGTCTGACCGCGCACGATCCGGCCCAGGTAGGGCCAGTTGAAGAAGCCGATCACGAAGATGAGCACGCTCAGGTGCAGCGGCAGTCCGTTGAGGCCGAAGGCGCCGCCCTGGAGGGTGGCGGAGATGGCGATGGCGAACAGCAGCAGGGGGAAGGCGAGGAAGATGTCCATCAGGCGGCTGATGATCGAGTCGACCCGGCCGCCGTAGTAGCCCGCGACGACACCCATGACGGCGCCGAGCACATTGGACAGGATCGTGGCGCCGAAGGCGACGACCAGCGAGACCCAGGAGCCCTCGAGGATGCGGGTCGCGATGTCCCGGCCGAACTTGGGGTCCACGCCGAGCGGGTGGTCCAGGCTCATGCCGCCCCAACCGCCCTTGGGCAGCGAGGTGTCGGGGACGATCAGGTTCTGGTGGAAGGCGTTGGGGTCGAGGCCGAACATGGCCTGGATGGGGCGCGAGAGGATCGCCAGGGCGATCAGCAGGATCACGATGACGCCGCCGGCGACGGCGACTCTGTCCCGCTTGAACCGGGACCAGGCGATCTGCCCCAGGGAACGACCCTCGATCTGCCCCTTCTCGGCACCCGCCAGCACAGCCTCCGGCTGCGCGTCGGCTGCCGCCCCGGTGGTCTCGATCGGTGCGGTCACGGTGAGCGACCCCTCTCGCCGGTGGTAACCGGCCTGCGCCTGCCGCGGATTGCGGCTTTGTCGACTTGCCATCGATCACGAGGTCTCGGCCTCATGTCTGAGTGGGGAGTCTTCAGCGTCGTTGCGATCACCCGCCAGGCCTGACGGCGAAAGTATGCGCAACCGTGATGCAGTACGAGGTGTTCCGTTATCCGAACAGGGCAGGGCCCCTGCCGAACGGGACGAGGAGAGTCACTGGGGCCCGCAGAGCACCCCATCTGGGCAGCTCTCGCGGCTTTTCCCGCAGATCGTCAATGTACTTGCGGGGTTTTGCTGCCTGACTCATGATCGCCGCATGCTCCTGTGGGCCGGCGAGACCGTGCCGAGCAGCGCTCGTGCCAGTCTGCACGCCCACGTTTCCCGGCTCCGCCGCTCGTTGCAGGGAGAGGCCGCGCAGCGAGAGATGTCGGTCGTCTCCTCCGACGGTGCGGGATGCGCGCTGCGTGTGGACCCCGAGTCCGTGGACGTCCGCCGCTTCCAGGCGCTCGTCCGCCAGGCCGACCGGGTGTCCAGCCCCGGCGCGTGCGCCGTACTGCTCGACCGCGCGCTGGAGAACTGGCAGGGATCGGTCCTGGCCGGCGACGCGTCACCGGAACTGGTGCAGCGGCTGAGCACCGGGCCGGACGAGATGTACCTGTCCGCGCTCGCCCTGCGGGCCGAGGCCCGGCTGACACTCGGTCAGCATGATGGCGTGCTGGAGGAATTGGCCCAGTCGGTCCGGGACCACCCCTGTAACGAACGGCTTCGGGCGACGTGTGTCCGTCGGCGGGGGCAAGCCCGACGGATGACCTCGCCGGTTATGGGTACTCGTAGCCGGGAACCCGGTCGGGGACGGCCGCGTAGGCCTCGCGGTCGTAGAACGGACGGGCGCCGGCCCGCATCCACATCACGACCGGGTCGTAGTCGTCGGTCATCGTGACCGTCGACACCGGCAGGCCCTCGGGGACGGCGCCGACGGACTGCTGCATCATCGCGCGCACCGAGTCGACCGCGGCCGGGGAGGCGTCGTACACGTCGAGGCCGATCGCGAGGTACGGCGCCCCGAGCGCGGGCTGCACCCAGGCGCGGCGCAGGGAGCGCAGGGCCGGGGTGCGGTGGGCGTTCTGCGCGAGCAGGGCGTAGAACTGCGGGATCTCGATGCCGGGTTCGGTGAGCCGGAGGGGTCCGGCGGGCTGGCGGTCCAGGCCGGTGGCGATGCGCCGCAGGTCCAGCCAGGGGATGCCGACGCCACCGCCCCGAGCGTGCGGGTTGAGCCAGAGGCCGTAGTGGTCCGGGTACAGGGTGCGGGCCACGTCGAGGCCGTCGACGACCTCGTACGACCGGTTCCAGCCGCTGGCCGAGAGCTCCTGGGCGGAGGTCACGCAGGGGGCGTAGTGGAAGCCGTCGACCTCCATGTTCCCGTACTGGGCGTCCGGGGAGCCGGACTGGCCGTGCCACAGCAGCATCCAGATCTGGCCGGAGGACGGGGTGGCGAGGGCACGCAGCAGGGCCTCGTAGGCGTCGTAGCGTCCGGGCGTGACCTGGCGCAGCGTGTGCTCGACGCTGCCGCTGTGGCTCGCGCTCACCTGTCGTGCCCTTCTCTTCAGTGCCCTGCGTTCAAAGACAGCTTAAGCGTCTGCGGGGGAGCTGCCCCGGGTTCGGGCGCGGGTGCGGATCGTTCGTGACCGGTCGCGCCCGCGCGGCGGAGCCGCACGTCGAGCACGGCCCCGCGCCCCGCGGGCGGATTCAGTGACCGTATTGGTAGAAGGGCCGGACGTTCGCCTTCAGCCATTCCGCCACCGGGTCGTCCGTCACGTCCAGGAGGACCAGGCTGACCGGCCAGATGACCGGGACCTTGCCCAGGGCCCGGCCCAGGGCGTCCATGGGGCGGGTGCGCAGGTCGCCTTCCCACTGGGCGAGTTCCACGCCGACGAACATGACCGGTTCGTCCGTCTCGATGGCGGCCAGGCAGCGGCGGGCACTGCGGACCACGCCGGTCTCGGCGAACTCGGCGGACGCGGCGGAGAGGAAGTCGACCGGGTCGTCCTGCCAGTCGGGCTCGAAGAGGCGGACCCGGCCGCCGGTGTTCGGGCCGTCGAGGGGGGTGCGGCCCGCGCGGCACAGCTCGGCCACCGCGGCCGGCGGGAGCGGGATGCCGACCAGCGCGTCCGGGTTCACCGCGATGCCGACCTGTGGGGGCAGGCCGCGGGCGAACTCGACGGCGGGGGCGATGGTGTACGCCATGTGGGAGCCGGCCGCCTGGCGCAGCTGCTCCTCCGAGCTGAACACCGGGACGTGTACCTGGCCTTCGATGTCCAGCGTGGGCAGGTCGAGCGGGCCGCTGCCGGGGCCGCCGCCGTTGGGCAACGGGATCCACAGGAAGCTGCGGCCGAGGACCTCGATGATCCGGCCGGCCGCCGCGGGTATGCCGAGGGAGGCCGAGAGCACCTCCTCCAGCTCGTTGCCGGGCCAACCGCCGTGCGGGTGGGGGTGCGCCTGTGCCGGGAAGTCCGCGGGAATGTCCGCCGGGAAGTCCATCTGCCTACCGCCTGCTGGGAACCACTGCTGTGACCATGAAGGCTAGCGGGTGGCTGTGACAACACCGCCCCCCGTGAACACGATCCGGTGCAGGACGTCCGCCGCGGCCCGGTCCAGGAGCAGCGCCGCGTCGCAGCCGGCGGGCAGTGCGCCCCGCTCGACCGCGTCGAGCAGCCGGGCGGTCGTACGGCGGTGGCGGACGAAGGCGTAGCGGGAGACGCCCCGGCCGCGCTCGCGCTGGCCCGCGCGGGCGGTCTCGGGGGTGACGTCGAGCAGCACCAGATGCAGGGTGCCGCCCCGGCGGCGGGCCTCGCGGGCGAGCCAGCCGCGCACCCAGCCCTGGGTGCCGCAGTCGTGCACGACGACGCCCTCGCCGGTGCGCAGGACGCGGCGCAGGCCGGCGTAGTGGGCGAGGCGGACCAGGGGGCGGTAGAGCGCGTAGGGGACGAGGCGGGGCATGCGGGCGGCCCAGCGGTCGCGGGCGTCCTGGGAGTCGACGCGACGGCCCCGCACCGCGCGCCGCATCAGGGTGGACTTGCCGCTGCCCGGCAGGCCGGTGATCACCACCAGGTCCTGCGGGCCGAAGAGCAGGGCGCGGGGGCTGCGGCCGGCCCGGTCGCGCAGATCGCGGACGACCGGGGCGGGGCGGTCGGCGCAGCGCTCGCGCGCCGGGGCGCAGGGCTGCTTCGGCACCGCGATGCCGGTGGTGGCGGCGTACGCCGTGGTCCTGTTCACCGTGATCGTCCTCCCCTGTGGGCCAGGTAATCTCCATGCCCGTTTCATGTAAAGAGAAGGTAATGTGCACTGTCTTGCAGTGGGGTGCGCGTACTGCCACAGGTCGGTTACAGATGCGGCCCTGACGGGCGGGGGTGCGGCGTGCAATGATGTGCCCGCCAACTGCATACCGGCCGTTTGAATCCGCGCGGGAGAGTCCCCAGCAGCCTTCGCTGGGGCGCCGAAGGAGCAAGTCCCTCCCTTGAATCTCTCAGGCCCCGTTACCGCGCGGGCGAGGCACATCTGAAAAGCGGGCCGCTGCGACAGTGGCTCCACCCAAGGTGCAAGCCGTGACCGTCCCCGTGGCGGTCGTGGCGAACCTCTCAGGTTCCGATGACAGATGGGGAGGAACGTTCCTCGCCTGTCCTGCCTTTCCTGGGAGACGACCGACCGATGAGCAGTACCGAACTCCGCCATACCGCACTCGACGCGCTGCATCGCTCGCTCGGTGCGACGATGACCGACTTCGCCGGCTGGGACATGCCCCTGCGCTACGGCTCCGAGCGCGACGAGCACGTCGCGGTGCGGACCCGGGCCGGTCTGTTCGACCTCTCCCACATGGGCGAGATCACGGTGACCGGCGCCGAGGCGGCCGCCCTGCTCAACCACGCCCTGGTCGGCAACATCGGCTCCGTCGGCGTCGGCCGTGCCCGCTACACCATGATCTGCCGGGCCGACGGCGGCATCCTGGACGACCTGATCGTCTACCGGCTCGCCGAGGCCGAGTACATGGTGGTCGCCAACGCCTCCAACGCCCAGGTGGTGCTGGACGCGCTCACCGAGCGTTCCGCCGGCTTCGACGCCGAGGTGCGCGACGACCGGGACGCCTACGCGCTGATCGCCGTCCAGGGCCCCGAGTCCCCCGGCATCCTGAAGTCCCTCACCGACGCCGACCTGGACGGGCTGAAGTACTACGCCGGCCTGCCCGGCACCGTCGCCGGCGTCCCGGCGCTGATCGCCCGCACCGGCTACACCGGCGAGGACGGCTTCGAGCTGTTCGTGAAGCCCGAGCACGCCGTGCAGCTGTGGCAGGCGCTGACCGAGGCCGGCGAGGGCGTCGGCCTGGTGCCGTGCGGCCTGTCCTGCCGCGACACCCTGCGCCTGGAGGCGGGCATGCCGCTGTACGGGCACGAGCTGACCACCTCCCTCACCCCCTTCGACGCCGGCCTCGGCCGCGTGGTGAAGTTCGAGAAGGAGGGCGACTTCGTCGGGCGCGAGGCGCTCGAGCAGGCCGCCGAGCGCGCCGCTTCCGAGCCGCCGCGGGTGCTCGTCGGGCTGATCGCCGAGGGCCGCCGGGTGCCGCGCGCCGGGTACGCCGTCGTCGCGGGCGGCGCGGTGATCGGCGAGGTCACCTCCGGCGCCCCCTCCCCCACCCTGGGCAAGCCGATCGCCATGGCCTACGTCGACGCGGCGCACGCTGCGCCCGGCACCGAGGGCGTCGGCGTGGACATCCGAGGCAGCCACGAGCCGTACGAGGTCGTGGCACTGCCTTTCTACAAGCGCCAGAAGTAGAGACTGGGCGCGATCACGTCCCGCACGGGGCCGGTCCCGCAGCGAGTACGTGACCCTGCGCACATCTGCCCGCTCACCAGCGGTTTCCGCAGTCCCCCCTTCATCAGCACTCCCGCGCGTACAGGAGAATTCAGGCCATGAACAACCCCCAGCAGCTGCGCTACAGCAAGGAGCACGAGTGGCTGTCGGCCGCCGAGGACGGCGTGTCGACGGTCGGCATCACGGAGCACGCGGCCAACGCGCTCGGCGACGTGGTCTTCGTCCAGCTCCCCGAGGTCGGCTCCACGGTGACCGCGGGCGAGGACTGCGGCGAGCTGGAGTCGACCAAGTCGGTCTCCGACCTGTACTCGCCGGTCACCGGTGAGATCACCGAGGTCAACGAGGACGTCGTCGACGACCCGTCGCTGGTGAACTCCGCCCCCTTCGAGGGCGGCTGGCTGTTCAAGGTGCGCGTCGCGGGCGAGCCGGCCGGTCTGCTCACCGCCGACGAGTACACCGCCTTCACCACCGGCGAGGAGGCGTAGCCCCATGACCGTCCTGAACACGCCCCTGCACGAGCTGGACCCGGAGATCGCCGCCGCGGTCGACGCCGAGCTGCTCCGCCAGCAGTCCACGCTGGAGATGATCGCCTCCGAGAACTTCGCGCCGCTCGCGGTGATGGAGGCCCAGGGCTCGGTCCTCACCAACAAGTACGCCGAGGGCTACCCGGGCCGGCGCTACTACGGCGGCTGCGAGCACGTCGACGTCGCCGAGCAGATCGCCATCGACCGGATCAAGGAGCTGTTCGGCGCCGAGTACGCCAACGTCCAGCCCCACTCCGGCGCCTCCGCCAACCAGGCGGCCCTGTTCGCGCTGGCCCAGCCCGGGGACACCATCCTCGGCCTGGACCTCGCCCACGGCGGCCACCTGACCCACGGGATGCGGCTGAACTTCTCCGGCAAGCAGTTCAACGTGGTCGCCTACCACGTGGACGCCGAGACCGGCCTGGTCGACATGGCCGAGGTCGAGAAGCTCGCCAAGGAGCACCGCCCGAAGGTGATCATCGCCGGCTGGTCGGCGTACCCGCGCAAGCTGGACTTCGCCGAGTTCCGCCGGATCGCCGACGAGGTCGAGGCGTACCTGTGGGTCGACATGGCGCACTTCGCGGGCCTGGTCGCCGCGGGGCTCCACCCGAACCCGGTCGAGCACGCGGACGTGGTGACCTCCACGACCCACAAGACCCTCGGCGGCCCGCGCGGCGGCATCATCCTCGCCAAGCAGGCCTTCGCGAAGAAGCTGAACTCCTCCGTCTTCCCGGGCTTCCAGGGCGGCCCCCTGGAGCACGTGATCGCGGCCAAGGCGGTCTCCTTCAAGGTCGCGGCGAGCGAGGACTTCAAGGAGCGCCAGCGCCGTACGGTGGAGGGTGCGCGCATCCTCGCCGAGCGCCTGACGGCGGCGGACGCCCGCGAGGCCGGCGTGAACGTCCTGTCCGGGGGCACGGACGTCCACCTGATCCTGGTCGACCTGCGTGCGTCCGAGCTGGACGGCCAGCAGGCCGAGGACCGTCTGCACGAGGTCGGCATCACGGTCAACCGCAACGCCGTCCCGAACGACCCGCGCCCCCCGATGGTCACCTCGGGCCTGCGGATCGGCACACCCGCCCTGGCCACCCGGGGCTTCACGGCCGAGGACTTCGCCGAGGTCGCGGACGTGATCGCCGAGGCGCTCAAGCCGTCGTACGACGCGGAGGCCCTCAAGGCCCGGGTGAAGACCCTGGCCGGGAAGCACCCGCTGTACCCGGTTCTGAACAAGTAGGACACGTTTCACGGGGCACCGCGCACACTGGGAGTACCGGAGTGCGCGGTGCCCGCACCCTGTACCACCTTTTTCGCATCACCCCCTCTTGAGGAGTCGTCCGTGGCCATCTCGGTCTTCGACCTGTTCTCGATCGGCATCGGCCCGTCCAGCTCCCACACGGTCGGCCCGATGCGCGCGGCGCGCATGTTCGCCCGCCGCCTGCGCAACGAGGACCTGCTGCCCTCGGTGGCATCGCTGCGCTGCGAGCTGTACGGCTCCCTCGGCGCGACCGGCCACGGCCACGGCACCCCGAAGGCGGTGCTGCTCGGCCTGGAGGGCGCCTCGCCGCGCACGGTGGACGTGGAGTCGGCCGACGAGCGGGTGGCGGCGATCAAGGCGGCGGGCCGTCTGCGGGTGCTGGGCGAGCACGAGATCCCGTTCTCCTTCGACGACGACCTGATCCTGCACCGCCGCAAGGCCCTGCCGTACCACGCCAACGGCATGACCGTCTGGGCGTACGACGCCGAGGGCGCCGAGCTGCTCTCGAAGACCTACTACTCGGTCGGCGGCGGCTTCGTCGTGGACGAGGACGCGGTCGGCGCGGACCGCATCGTGCTCGACGACACGGTCCTGAAGTACCCCTTCCGCACGGGCGACGAGCTGCTGCGCCTCACCAAGGAGACCGGTCTGTCGATCTCCTCCCTGATGCTGGAGAACGAGCGGGCCTGGCGCACGGAGGAGGAGATCCGCGCGGGCCTGCTGGAGATCTGGCGGGTGATGGGCGCGTGCGTGCAGCGCGGCATGTCCCGCGAGGGCATCCTCCCCGGCGGTCTGAAGGTCCGCCGCCGCGCGGCCGTCTCGGCCCGCCAGCTGCGCGCCGAGGGCGACCCGCTGGCCCACGCCATGGAGTGGATCACGCTCTACGCGATGGCCGTGAACGAGGAGAACGCGGCCGGGGGCCGCGTGGTGACGGCCCCGACCAACGGCGCGGCCGGCATCATCCCTGCGGTCCTGCACTACTACATCAACTTCGTGCCCGGCGCGGACGAGGACGGCGTGGTGAGGTTCCTTCTCGCCGCCGGCGCGATCGGCATGCTCTTCAAGGAGAACGCCTCCATCTCCGGCGCCGAGGTCGGCTGCCAGGGCGAGGTCGGCTCCGCCTGCTCCATGGCCGCGGGCGCGCTGGCGGAGGTCCTCGGCGGCTCCCCGGAGCAGGTCGAGAACGCCGCCGAGATCGGCATGGAACACAACCTCGGCCTCACCTGCGACCCCGTCGGCGGCCTGGTCCAGATCCCCTGCATCGAACGCAACGGCATGGCCGCGGTGAAGGCGGTCACGGCGGCCAAGATGGCGATGCGCGGCGACGGCTCCCACAAGGTGTCCCTGGACAAGGTCATCAAGACCATGAAGGACACGGGCGCGGACATGAGCGTGAAGTACAAGGAGACGGCCCGCGGCGGGCTGGCGGTGAACATCATCGAGTGCTGACGGCAGCCACGGGCGGGCCCGGGCGAAGACGACCGCCCGATCCCGCCCGGCGCTGTCTCAGCCCGTGTGCACGGTTCCCGCGTAGCGCTGGGCGAACCGGGTGCCGGTGCCCGCGGTGACCGTGAAGTCGTAGCGGCCCTCGTCGGTGTCCCAGGTCAGGCGGGTGTGGTCGCCGGGGCCGAGCCACACGGTCCGCTCCTCGCCGGCGAAGTCGTTCGGCGTGATGGTGAACGCCGTCTGCGTGCCGCCGGCGTTGCGCAGCTCCAGTTCCACCGTGGCGTGCTCGGGGCGTCCCGGGGACCGGAGGGTGGCCTCGACCGACGGCACCGCCACATCGTCCTGCCCGGCGCGGACGACCGTGCCGGAGAAGCGGCGGACGAAGCCGTCGGCGCCGTACACGGAGAAGTCGTAGCGGCCGTCGGTGGCGGCGGCGTCCCAGACGTAGGCGCGGGACGAGTGTGCCGGGACCGTGAACGGGGTGCCGGTGAAGGGCAGGGCGAGGTTCGGCAGCACGGTGAAGTGGTAGCCGGCGCTGCCGCCGTTGGTGAGGGTGCAGGTGACCTTGCCGGTGGCCCGGTCGACCCGCACGTCGGCCCACGGGCGGTACGGCAGGGCGCGGTGCGGGCGGGCGCCCTTCTCCTGCTCGGGCATGGACTGCTGGTCCGGGACCGGGACCGCAGGCAGCTTGTCGCCGGCGTCGGCCTTGGCCATCAGGGCGACCGTGTCGGGCAGCCGGGGGATGCTGTAGTCGGGCTGGGCGAAGTCGAAGCAGCTGGTGAGGTCGCCGCAGACGGTGCGCCGCCAGTCGGAGATGTTGGGCTCCTGCACGCCGGTGACGCGCTCCAGGAAGCGCAGTACCGAGGTGTGGTCGAAGACCTGGGAGTTGACCCAGCCGCCGCGCGACCACGGCGACACGACCCACAGCGGCACCCGGCTGCCCAGGCCGATGGGCTTGCCGTTCGCGAACTCGTCCTTGGTGCCCGGCTCCGGGTACGGCGGGATGACGTGGTCGAAGTAGCCGTCGTTCTCGTCGTACATGAGCAGGAAGACGGTGTGCTTCCACACGTCGGGGTTGGAGAACAGCGACTGCAGCGCGGTGTCGACCCAGTGGGCGCCGTAGTCGGGGCTGGCGTTGGGGTGCTCGCAGAACAGGTACGGCGCCACCAGCCAGGAGACGGTGGGCAAAGTGCCGTCCTTGCAGTGCTGGTCGAAGGCCGTGAGGTCCCACTTGGTCATCGCGTTGACGTACCGCGGGTCGTCCTTGGGGAACTCGTGGAACTGCTTGAAGTACGACAGCGCGTTGTCGTCGTAGTCGCCGTTGCGGTCGTCCGAGCCGTCGGGGTTGTGGTAGACGCGCCAGGTGATGCCGGCCTTCTCCAGGCGCTCGGCGTACGTCGTCCAGTCGGCCACCGGGTTGTTCGTGACCGGCGTGTTGTCGGTCCAGGGGCCGGTCGTGCCGTCGACGCCGGGGCCGGCGGTGCCGGTCCACAGGTAGAGGCGGTTGGGGTCGGTGGGGCCGTTCAGGGAGCAGTGGTAGCCGTCGCACAGGGTGAAGGCGTCGGCGAGGGCGTACTGGTAGGGGATGTCGTCGCGGGTGAAGTAGCCCATGGTGTGCTCGCCCTTGGCCTGCACCCACTTGTCCATGGCGCCGCCGTTGACAGCCGTGTGACCGGTGTCCCAGTCGTGCGGGAGGCCGGCCGCGTTCTGCGCGTTGTACTTGGTGGTGTCCATGCGGAAGGGCAGGAGGTAGCCCTCCTCGCGGCCGCGGTCCGGCTGGCGGAACACCGAGTCGCCGTTCGAGAGGACCGTCGCCTGGCGGTCGTCGAAGCCGCGGACGCCGTTCAGGGTGCCGAAGTAGTGGTCGAAGCTGCGGTTCTCCTGCATCAGGATGACGACGTGCTTGACGTCGGCGATGCTGCCGTGCCGGGCGCCCGCGGCCTCCGCGGTGCCGGGTATGCCGGCGGCGAGGGCGGCTCCGGCCGCGGCGGTGCCGATGAAGGAGCGGCGGCTGATCTCGGGCAGGGGGGTCATGGGAGAGAGGTCCTTCGGTTCGTCGGGGGTCAGCCGCGGGCGGGCAGGGAGAAGGTGACGACGGCGGCGGCGTGGTCGGAGGGCCAGCCGTTGTCGGTGGTGTCCGGCACCGGGCGGGGCCAGCCGGTGAAGAGGCTGTGTGCCTCCTGGACCTTGAGCCGCCCGGCGAACTGGATCTGGTCGATCCGGTCCTGCGGTTCCGCCCCGTCGCCGCCCTCGCGCTGCGCTCTGACGGGGGACCAGGTGTTGCCGGGCTCCTTGACCGGGCTGGGGTGGACGTCGCGGAAGGCGTCGACGAGGCCCCCCTTCTCCAGCGCCTCCGTCACGGGCCAGCGGACCCGGCCCGCCCCTCCGTGCGCGGACGCCGTCCGGCTCGTCCAGTCGTGGTGGGAGGGCGAGGCGAGTCCGGCACCCAGCACGACGGGGGTGCGGGAGTCGAGGTCCGGCCGCAGGGCGGCCAGCAGCGCCTGCGCCTGCCGGTAGCGGACCGTGCCCCGCTCCGCCGTCTCGACCTGCGCGGGTGTCCGCCCCGCCGCCAGCGCGTACGGCCCGTAGTCGGCCTCGTCCAGCTGGGCCGTCCACAGGCGTACGGTGCGGGCGCCGGGCAGCTGCAGCGTCGCCGCCGCGGCCGGGAGTGCCGAGGTCGGGGCGGTGACGTCGGTGAGCGGATAGCGGCTCACGATGCCGAGACCGCCGGCCTGGTGGACGTGCCAGCCCAGCGCTGCGGCGAGGTTCTCGGCCCCCTTGTCACCGCATTCCTGGAGCGCGACGGCGTCCAGGCCCTGGGTGCACACCAGCCGCAGCTGCTTCTCCAGGAATCCGCCGACGTGGCTGCCGGCGTCCCAGAGGTTGAGCGTGGCGACCTTCAGCCGCAGCCGGTCCCGGGAGGCACGCACGGGCACCTGGACGGTGACGGTGTCGCTGCCCACGGCGCTGTCGGTGACGGCGGCCACCAGCCGGCCGGGCCTGCGGGGCGCGAAGAGCGGGGCCTTGCCGCTGACCGTGCCGTCGGGGGCCACCGACAGCCAGCGGTCGCCCCCGACCCGCCGGAAGGTCGCGCTGCCCGCGGCGTTGCCCTCGGGCCGGATCCACAGACCGCCGAGCCGGACGGCGAAGTCCTCGCCCGCGGTCTGCGGTTCGGTGGTGAGCGCGTCCACGACCGCGTGCGGACGCGGGATCACCGGACGGACCAGGAAGCTGAACGGGACCGTCCTGGCCAGGATGCCGTAGCCGTCCTTGGCCAGCAGGTAGGCGGTGTACGGGCCGCCGCTCAGGCCCGAGGTGTCGATGGTGACGTCGCCGGTGACGCCGGGGGTGTACTGCCAGGCGAGCGAGGAGCCGTGCCCCGGCTGCCGGTCGCCGTCGTACACACCGATCCAGTTCTTGGCGTCGGGTGTGTCCGTCGTCCAGTGGAAGGAGAGCTTGTCGCCCTCGTGCGGGGCGGGGGTCTCCAGCTCGACCGAGTCGCCGACGGGGGTGCCGTCCGCGAAGCTGAACGGCCCGGTCTTGGCGAGGACGCCGTAGCCGTCCTTGGCCAGCAGATACGCGACGTACGGGCCGCCGCTCAGACCGGAGGTGTCCAGGGTGTTCTGCCCGGACGTGCCGGGCACGTACGTCCACACCAGCGAGCTGCTGCCGGTGGCGGGCAGTCGGTCGGCGGGGTAGACGCCGAGCCAGTTCTTGGGGTCGGGGGCGTCGGTCGTCCAGGTGAAGGCCAGTCTGTCGCCGCGCTGCGGGGGCGTCGTGGAGCCGAGAGCGATGGTGCTCCCGGAGCCGGCGGCCTGCGAGAGGGATGACACGGTGTTGGGTCCTCTCCGCCCCGGGCACCGCCGTGACGGCACCCAGGTGAGCAAAGTTGTCTATATAACTTCGCCCTCAGGAAGCCGTCCTTCGGCAACGCCCCCGTGAACACGAGATTGCCGCCGCCCGGGGCACAGAGGGAAATCTCAAAGCTTCCCGCACGGGCCGAAAGACCGACGCCAGACCGAAGAAACACATGTGACCTGCACTTTCTCTCGATTGCCAGCTTCCGTTACGCCACCCCGAGAGCATCTGGGGCCCGGTCGGCCAGATCGTCGTCCCAGGGGCACGACACCGTGCACGCCTCGGCCGCCGACAACCGCACTGTGCACAGCAGAGGGGTGTGGCGGACACAAGTAGACGGCGTGGGACGGCTGATGTTCCGCCACGAGCTACCCCTCAGTAACCGCTTCCCCCTACGCTGCCGCCAACTCGACTGCGACGAAAGGGAGTTCGGACATGCGGGCGATCAGACGACTGGCGGCACTCGTGGGGGCGGCCGCACTGCTGGTGGTGGTGCCGGGCAACGCGCACGCGGCGTCGGCGAAGTTCTCGGAGACGACGGCGATCGGGACGCACAACGCGTACGACAAGTCCAAGTACACGTACTTCGCCCAGGCGCTGGACTCGGGTGCCTCGCTGCTGGAGATCGACATCTACGCGGACAGCCTGAGCAGGCGCTGGCGGGTCAGCCACAGCAACCCGCTCGGCGACGACAACAACTGCGAGGACGCGAAGACCCCGGGCGAGCTGTACAGCAAGGACCGCGACCAGGACTTCGGCAGCTGCCTGGACAACATCGCGGCCTGGAACCAGCTCCACCCCGACCACGCGCCGATCGTCTTCAAGATAGAGATGAAGGTCGGCTTCAACAACGACGTCGGCCTCGGCCCGGACGAGTTCGACACGCTGATCGGCCAGAAGCTCGGCAGCAGCGTCTACAAGCCGTCCGACCTGCTGGGTTCGTCGTACTCCACGCTGGACGCGGCGGCGAAGGCGAACGCCTGGCCGGGCCGCGACTCCCTCAAGGGCAAGTTCCTCTTCGAGGTGATCCCCGGCACCGTGGAGATGAACAACCCGTTCGACCACTACTGGACGGACCAGGAGTACGGCGACCATCTGCGCGACCTGTACGCGGCCGGGAACATCGCGCGGGCCGAGGCCTTCCCCGCGGTGCTGGGCGCGGCGGGCGGCGACCCGCGGGCGAGCCGCTGGACCTCCGACACCTCGATCCGCCCCTGGTTCGTGTTCTTCGACGGCGACGCGGCCACCTACGTGAACAACGACTACGACACGTCGTTCTACTCCACGAACCACTACATCTCGATCATGACCGACGCCTACAACGTCTCCCCGGCGATCTCCTCCACCGCCCCGACCGACGCCGAGGTCGCGGCCCGGCTGGCACTGCTGGCCAAGGACCACGCGAGCATCATCACCTCCGACTGGTCGGCGAAGTCGGCGTCGGTCCTCGGCTCGGTGGCCGGCCGAAGCTGACGTTCATGCGTGCGGGACGGATCGGGCGTGCCATCTTGGGGCATCACTCAACCAGCAACTGCCTTCCCCCACCGGCACTTCGAGGAGTCCCCACATGCTCCGCGGTATCGACGTCAGCGCGTACCAGTCGTCCTCGTACGACACGAGCGGCCTCTCCTTCGCCTTCATCAAGGCGACGGAGGGCCATTCGTACGTCAACCCCCACGCCACCGCCCAGGCGAAGACCGCCCGAGACGCCGACCTGGTCGTGGGCTTCTACCACTTCCTGTGGCCCGGCAATCTCACCGCCCAGGCAGAGCACTTCGTGACCGCCGCCCCGTCGAGGGCGGGTGACATCCTCGCCGTCGACTGGGAGACCACCGGCGACGGCACCCACGCGAGCAACGCCGAGAAGGACGCCTTCCTCAAGAAGGTGAAGTCCCTGCGGCCGACTCATCGGGTCATCCTCTACTGCAACCGCGATTTCTGGCTGAACATCGACGGTACGTCCTACGCGGGCGACGGCCTGTGGATCGCCGACTACGTGAGCGCGGGCCACCCGCGCATCAAGGCGAAGTGGCGCTTCCACCAGTACACCAGCGACCCCTACGACAAGGACGTGGCCGACTTCTCGAGCAAGGCCTCGCTGGCGGACTGGGCTACGCCGTAGGGACGGGGCGGTCAGCCCCGGAAAGCCTCCGGGCGTTCCGGGGAGGCCTCGGTGAGTGCCTTCTTGACGGCCTCCGCTCCCGCCTGGAGGCCGTAGACCGGGGTGTCCGGCTGCTGGCGCCAGGAGTCGTCGATGCCGCCCGCGTCGACCGTGTCGAAGCCGAGTTCGTCGATCAGCGTGCGGACCTTGGCCTTGGCCGCCTCGTCGTCGCCGGCCACCGGGAGGGCCATGCGGTCCGGGGCGCCCGCGGGGCGGGGACGGTCCAGGATGTCCTGGGCGTAGGTGCCGTTGAAGGCCTTGACGACCGGGTGGCCGAGGTGCTGCTCGGTCCAGCGGCTCTCGGTCAGGCCCTCGTCCTCGATGGCCGCGATCCGGCCGTCCCGCTGCTGCGGGTAGTAGTTGCCGGTGTCGATCACCGCCGCGTCCTCGGCCACGCCGTCCAGCAGGCCGGAGGGGAGGTCCGGGATCGCCTTCAGCGGGATGGTGACGACCACCACCTCGGCACCCTTGGCCGCCTCCTCGGCCCGGACCGCGCTCGCGCCGGTCTCCTCGGCCAGTTCCCTGAGCGTCTCGGGGCCGCGCGAGTTCGCCACGGAGACCTCGTGGCCGAGAGCGGTGAGCCTGCGGGTCAGGTTGCCGCCGATGTTGCCCGCGCCGATGATGCCGATCTTCATGACAGGCCTTCCGGAGTCGATTCATGCATGTGCATGCGTTCTGTCGTCCGCGACAACTCCTTCCGCACCGGGCCTATTCCTGACCACCGGCGATCGGGTGAATCGTGTCCGGGGTCCACGAAGACCCCGGCGATCACCGTCGGCAGGTGCTTCGGCCTGCCGCGGACGCCGGAGCGGCACGAGGGCCGCCGGAGCGTGCGGATCCGGCGCGGCGCATGACGTAGGGGGTGCACCGGCCCGTACGGCCGGCGCACCCCCTACGGGCGGGTCACTTGCTCAGGTAGGCCCAGAACTCGTCGAACGACAGAACCTGGTCGCCGTTGAGGTCCCGCTGCTTGATGATGGCCGCGGCGACCGTCTCCGTGACGTTCCAGTCGCCGGCCTGAGCCAGGGCGGACTTGAACTCTGCGGCGGTGATGAATCCGTCTCCGTCCGCGTCGATCCGCTGGAACTGCTTGCGTGCTTCCTCGATGTCCGCCACCGATCCGCCCCTTTTGTTCGTGTTTCTCGTGCCGTGCTGGCGTACTGACGCTGGTCAGATTAACGGCCCGGCCAGGCCTTCAGCGCCGCGACCACCCAGCCGAACTCCTCCTGGAACCTCGGGGGCTCCTGCTCGCCCTTGATGAGCGCCGCCAACTCGCGGTAGCGGGCGACCTGGTCGCCGAGGTCGAGACCGCGCAGCACGGCCGTGCGGTCGGCGCTCGCGCCGAACAGTTCGGTCAGGACCGCGTCCGCCTCGGCCGACCCGGGCGCCACGCCCCGCTCCCGGGCCGCGCCGGCCAACTCGATCAACCGCTTGAGGAACGCCGCGGAGGATCCGGCCGGGGTGTCGGGGGTGCGGTCGGCGGCGTTGAACTCCATCCTCCTGCGCATCATGGCCCGGAAGTCCGGGTTCTGCAGCAGCTCCGCCAGCTCCACCCAGGCGTCGACCTGCTCCGGGGTCGGATCGTCCGGCAGTTGCACGCCGATGGTACGGGTGCGCTCGCGGATCCAGGGGTCGGCCGTGTCGAGCCCGTGGAAGATCTCCTCCACGAAGTCGTCCACGATCCGCTGCCGCTCCGCGGCCGACAGTCGGGCCAATTTGTTCATCAGCGTCGTCTCCTCTGCGGTCGAGCCTCGCCGGGCGACCGTCGACAGCACGGCCCGGGTCACCTTCAGCGCCCTGATCTGCGCGTCCAGTGCCGCCACGTGGGCGGCCGCCACCTCGGCCACCGAACGCTCCCCGGCCAGCACCACGCGCACGTCGTCCAGGCCGAGCCCCAGCTCGCGCAGCGTGCGGATCAGCTCCAGGCGGGCGACGCCGGCGGTGTCGTAGAGCCGGTAGCCGCCCGAGGAGCGGGTCACCGGGGCGAGCACGCCCTCGTCGGACCAGTAGCGGATGGTGCGCGCGCTCAGCCCGGTGGCCCGGGCCAGCTCGCCGATGGTGAGGAGTCCGGTGCCGTCGTCGGTCATGTCTGGGAGTCTGGGCCTTCCAGTGGGTGGAGACTCAAGGAGCGGGCGTTGGCGACGTTGCGGGACATCCTGGATGCGGCGGCCCTGGGCGTCTTCCCGCCGGCCGACGGCCGTACGGTGGTCGTACCGCAGCCGTCGCCCCGGGACGCGGGCGTGCTGTCGTTCACGGCCCACGCGGTCGTCTTCACGGACGAGGATCCGGCCTGGGTGCACGACGCGCTGCGCACCCTGGACCTCGATCCCCTGTCGGCGGCGACGAGCCCGCGCTTCCTGACCGCCCTCATGGACCGTACGGGCCGTGCGTGTGAGGTCGTCGACGCGCTGCTGGTGGCCGGCCCGCTGTCCGGGGAGCCGCCGCTCGCGCTGAAGGAGATCGAGGACCCCGCCCATTCCCGGGTCGCGTACGCGCGGGTCCGGCGCGACGACGTGCGTGCCTGGTCGGCCGGGGGCGGGGTGCTGGTGCTGGGACGCGGGGTCGCCGGGCGGCTGGAGGTGTCGGTCGAAGTGGACGAGCGCGTACGGCACCGGGGCCTGGGGCGGCTGCTGGTGACGGCCGCCCGGCACCTCGCCGGCGAGCCGCTGTGGGCGCAGGTATCGCCGGGGAACGCCCGCAGTGTGCGGGCGTTCCAGGCGGCCGGCTACCGCGCGGTGGGCGCGGAGGCGCTGCTGCTGTAGCGGCGCCCGCCGGGCTCAGCGGAAGATGCCCGTGTGGCCGAGCGAGTAGCGGCCGGGCTGGGGATAGACGGCGAGGCCGTGCGGTCCGCTGCCGACCTTGATGCGGGCCAGTTGCCGGCCGGTCTCGGTGTCGATGGCGTACACCTCGGAGTTGTAGCGGCCGGACAGCCACAGCACCTTGCCGTCGGCCGAGACACCGCCCATGTCGGGGCTGCCGCCGCCGGGCAGCCGCCACTTCTTGGTGAGCTTGTTCCGGGCGAAGTCGAAGACGGAGATGGAGCCTTCGCCCCGGTTGGAGATGTACATCTCACGGGAGTCGCGGCTGATGTAGAGGCCGTGGGCGCCCTTGCCGGTGGCGAGGAAGCGGGGCCGGGTGAACTTGTCGCCGTCGAGGATCCAGAGGCCGTTGGCCACCATGTCGGCGATGTAGAACAGCCTGCCGTCCGGGGAGATCTTGACGTCCTGCGGCATCGCGCCGCGGAACGGCAGCTTGCGGTGGTCGATGACCTCCATCCTCGCGGTGTCGACCTTGAGGAGTTCGCCGCTGAACTCGCAGGAGACGATGAAGTAACGGCCGTCGGGCGAGAAGTCGGCGTGGTTGACGCCGTAGCAGCTGACCGGCAAGGCCTTGACGACCTTCATGGTGTGTGCGTCGCGGAAGACCAGCTGGCGGTCCATGGAGGCCATGACGACGGCGTACTTGCCGTCGGGCGTGAAGTACAGGTTGTACGGGTCGTGCACGGCGACCGCCCGGCCGGCCCGGCCCGTCCTCGGGTCGATGGGCGTGAGGCTGTTGCCGAGGTCGTTGTTGACCCAGAGGGTCTTCAGGTCCCAGGACGGCACGACGTGCTGGGGCTGGCGGGAGACCGGGATGGTCTCGATGACCTTGTACGTCTGCGGGTCGATGACGCTGACGGTGTTGGAGTTGGTGTTGGGGACGTACACCCGGGACGGGAAGTCCTTGACGACCGGCGAGAGCTGGTCCGGGCGGTCGGCCGAGTAGAGGTCGGCGGGGTCCTCGACCGGCGGCATCCCGGGCAGCACGTTCACCCGCTGCTGGTTCACCCGCGGCTGGACGGCGGCCTTGCTGCCGAGGGCCTCGTTCCGTTGCGTCTGCGAGCCGGAACTGCACGCGGACAGCAGCGTCAGGGCGGTGAGGGCGGCGCCGGCGGCCAGCAGCCGCGCGGCTTTCGTGGTTCGCATCAGCTCAGCAGCTCCGTGGTGGTGACCGCGCGCAGTGCGCGGCGGTCGAGTTCGTGGAGGACGTCGGGCAGGGCGGCGACGGTGTCCGGATACCCGAAGTGCATGCTCACCACCGACCCGTTCCGCACTTCGGCGAGAACCTTGCGGGTGACGGCGGCGGCGCCCGGACGGGTGTAGTCGAGCGAATCGACGTCGTACGACAGCACATGCGGGTACCCGGCGTCGCGGGCGAGCCGGGCGACCAGCGGGGAGGCGGTCGGCGACCGGGAGGGGCGGAACCAGGTGCCGATGGATCCGGTGAGCCGCTTCAGCCGGTCCGCGCAGTCGGTGATCTCCTTGCGGGCGTCCGCCTCGGCCATCTGATTGACGGAGACGTGCCGCTGGGTGTGGTTGCCGAGGTCGTGGCCGCCGTCGAGGATCCGGCGGGCGACGTCGGGGTGTTCGTCCAGCCACGTGCCGACGGCGAGCACCGTGAGGCGGGAGCCGTGCTTCTCCGCCGTGTCGAGCAGGGAGTGGGCGATCGCGGGGTCGCCCTGACCGTGGAAGGTGAGGGCGACCTGGGGGCGGGTGCGCGGGCCGTGGGTGATCTGGGCGGGTTGGCCGGGATAGGCGCGGGGAGCGGGGGCCGTGCGGGCACTGGCCGCGGAGTGGCCGGCGGCGCGGGCGGCGGACGGGGAGGACGACGGAGAGTGCGGGGTGGTGGTCGGGTCGGTCCGGCCCGCACCGCAACCGGCGGCGAGCGCGCCGCCGGCGACGAGTCCGGCGCCCGCGCGCAGCACCCCGCGTCGGTTGGTCGTGGTCACCCGCACCATTTAAGGGGTGATTGGTAAGAAAACCACCGATTAGCCCGATTGAGGGATGATTTCGGGTCGCGGCAGCGCCGATTCCACTCCTGCGCTACCGGTCGGCCACCCGCATCTCGAACCATGTGGTCTTGCCGCGCGGCAGCAGGTCCACGCCCCAGCGATCGGAGAGCTTGTCCACGAGGAACAGTCCGCGACCGCTGACGTCCAGCTCCTGAACCGGCATCAGACAGGGCAGCCCCCGTGAGGGGTCACGGACCTCCACCCGGATCCAGCCGGGGCGGCGGCGCATCCTGAGGCCGAAGACACGGGCGCCGGTGTGCCGTACGGCGTTGCCGACGAGTTCCGACACGAGCAGGACGGCGTCCTCGGTGAGCTTGGGGTTCAGCCGCCAGGTGCGCAGGACGACGACCTGGGCGAGCCGGCGGGCGGTGGCAGCGGATTCCGGGCGGGACGGCAGCGGGACCTCCGCCTCCGTCGGGTTGCCGAACAGTTCGAGCGCCTTGAGCGCCTGTTCGTCCTCGACCCCGGGCGACCAGCGTGCCGCGGCCGCACGACTGTGTCCCCGCGGCTGTTCGATGCCCTCCAGCCCCGCCATGCCCCCATGATGGCCGCCCTGAGCCGCGTTGGGGGCCGTTCCGCAGGAATACGCCCCCCGCACGCCCCCGCCCTCACTCCTGCGCGCGGCATATGCCGACGGCACGTCGACGTCCGATGCGGCCCGGTTGACCTGCGCGAACGGCTCACTTCCGGGCAATCGTCAGGCTCCCTCGACAGAGCAGGCTTAAGGTTGCCTTAAGGCTCCCATAATCCGCCCCATCGAGGGACCCGGATGAGACGACGCGTCAATTACAAGGCGACCAACCGGAGTTGCCGGGAAGTTCACACCGCCGACGGTCAGCGGAACTTGGCCTTGCCGGGCCCCTCCTCCACGAAGCTGCGCATGCCGATCTCGCGGTCCTCGGTCGCGAACAGCCCCGCGAACCAGTTCCGTTCGACGGCGAGCCCGGTGTCGATGTCGGCCTCCAGCCCGGTGTCGATCGACTCCTTCGCCGCGCGCAGGGCGATCGCGGGGCCCTGGGCGAGCTTCGCGGCCCAGGCGTGCGCCTGCTCGTACACCTCGGCGGCCGGGACGACCCGGTCCACCAGGCCGATCGCGAGCGCCTCGTCGGCCCTGACCTGACGGCCCGTGAAGACGAGGTCCTTGGCCTTGGAGGGGCCGATCAGCCGGGGCAGGCGCTGGGTGCCGCCGGCGCCCGGGATCAGGCCGAGCAGGATCTCGGGCTGGCCGAGCTTGGCGTTGTCGGCAGCGATGCGGAAGTCGGCGCACAGGGCCAGTTCGCAGCCGCCGCCGAGGGCGTAGCCGGTGACGGCCGCGACGACGGGCTTGGGGATGCGGGCCACGGCCGTGAAGGCGTCCTGCAGGCCGCGGGAGCGCAGGATCATCGCGGTGTGATCCATGTTCTGCATCTCCTTGATGTCCGCGCCCGCCGCGAACACCCGCTCACCGCCGTAGATCACCACGGCACGCACGTCGTCGCGCCGTGTGACCTCCTCGGCGAGCTCCTTCAGCCGGTCCTGGGTGGCGACGTCCAGCGCGTTCATCGGCGGACGGTCGAGGCGCAGGGTGCCGACGCCTTCGGCGACTTCGAGATTCACGGTCATGGGATGCAGGTTAACGGCCACTAACGACAACGGGCCCGGTGCCGTCCGTCACAGCACCGGGCCCCTTCGTCAGTGAAAAATCACTTCTTCCAGTCCGCCCACGACATGTTCCAGCCGTTGAGCCCGTTGGACGGGTCCACCGTGTGGTCGTTCGAGTGCTGGACGACGACCACGTCACCGATCAGGGAGTGGTTGAAGAACCAGGCCGCCGGGACGGAGCTGTCGTAGCCGCCGCGCACGTCGCGCAGGCCGACGCAGCCGTGGCTGGCGTTGTAGTTGCCGAAGGCGTCGCCGCCCCAGTAGTTGCCGTGGATGAAGGTCCCGGAAGTGGTCAGGCGCATGGCGTGCGGGACGTCCTTGATGTCGTACTCGCCGCCGTAGCCGACCGTCTCGCCGTTCATGCGGGTCACCGAGAGCTTCTCGCTGATGACCATCTGGCCGTTCCAGGTGTCGTAACCGGCCTTGCCGGTGGTGACCGGGAGGGTCTTGATGACCTTGCCGTCCTGGGTGATCTTCATCGTGTGCTTCTTGGCGTCCACGACGGAGACCTGGTTGCGGCCGATCGTGAACTTCACGGTCTTGTGCTGCTTGCCGTAGACGCCGGCGCGGCCCTCGACGCCGTCGAGGTCGAGGTCGACGGTGACCTTCGTGCCTTCCTTCCAGTACTTCTCGGGGCGCAAGTCGAGCCGGTCGTTGCCGAACCAGTGGCCCTCGACGTCCACCGCGGGCTGCGTCGTGATCTTGATGGCCTTCTCGACGGCCTGCGGATTCGTGATGCCCCGGGTGAAGTTGACCGAGAACGGCATGCCCACACCGACGGTGGAGCCGTCCTCGGGGGTGAAGGTGCCGAGGAAGGTGTTCTTCGGGGTGAGCGTGGTGAAGGTGGAGTCCTCGGCGGACTCACGCCCGTCGGAGTCCTTCGCGACCGCGTGCACCGTGTACCGGGTGGCGGCGGCCAGATGGGTCGACGGCGTCCAGGACGCGCCCCCGCCGGTGAGGGTGCCGTCGACCTTCGCACCCTTGGCGTCCTTGACGGTGACCTCGGTCAGCTTGCCCTTGGCGACGTCGACCTTGAGCGCGCCGCTCGTGTCGACGCCGGTGGCACCGGACTTGGGCGATATGGTGACCGCCGCCGTGGACTGCTGCTTGCCCTGCTGGGTACTGCCGCCCTTGCCGTCGCCCGCGCCGGACCCCTTGCCGCCGCCCCCGCCGCACGCCGCGAGGGACAGCACCAGGGCGCCGGTTATCAGCGCCCACCCTGTACGGCCCCGCCGCCCCGCCGCCGACGCCCCCGATATTGGCCGCTCGTTCAAGTCGCACTCCCCTCGCCGGACCCGACCTGGTCAGGCCCGCTCCCCACCACACTGGTGCGCGCATATTAACCGCCTGGTTTTGAGCGGGGTGTCAGGCGAATGTCACCGTTCCGTCGCAACTTCCGCCTGGCGCCGCCGCCCCAACCCCGGCCCCTCACCGGGTTACTTCACCGCACTGCCCGCGTTCCACTCCTCCCAGGCCATGTTCCAGCCGCCGAGGCCGTTGTCGGGGGCGACCGTCGTGTCGATGCTGTGGACGACTTCGACGACGTCACCGATGAGGCTGCGGTCGAAGAACCAGCCCGCGGGAGTGCCCGAACTGCCGCCCCTGACGTCCCGCAGCCCCACGCAGCCATGACTGACGTTGACGTGCCCGGGGGCGTCCGGCGACCAGTAGTTGCCGTGCAGATAGGTCCCGGAGTTGGTGAGCTTCATGGCGTGCGGGACGTCGGGGATGTCGTACTCGCCGCCGAAGCCGACCGTGCGGCTGTTCATCCGGGTGATGTCCTGCATGTCCATCACCACCATCTTGCCGTTGTACGTCGGGTTCTCCGGGGAGCCCGAGGTGATCGGCACGGTGGCGAGCAGCCGGCCGTCGCGCCGTACCTCCATGGTGTGCTTCGCCGCGTCCACCAGGGAGACCTGGCTGCGGCCGACGGTGAAGGCGAAGGTCTTGTCCTGCAACCCGTAGACGCCGGGCGCCCCCGGGACGTCCCGCAGGTTCAGGTCGACGGTGACCTGGGTCCCGGGTTTCCAGTACTGCTCGGGGCGGAAGTCCAGACGGTCCTTGCCGAACCAGTGCGGACGGATCTCGACGGGCGGCCGCGCGCTGACCCGCACGGCCTGCTCGACGGCGGCACGGTCGGCGATCTCCCGGCTGAAGGCGAGGGAGACGATCATGCCGGTGCCGACGACCGCGCGGTTCTCGGGGGTGACGTAGGCGATGAACCGCTGGGCGGGGACGAGCGTGGTGAAGGTGGTGTGCCGGGCCGAGCGGCGGTCGTCGGAGTCCCGCGCCACCACGTCGACGGTGTACTGGGCGGCGAGCGCGAGCCGATCGTCGTCGGGCCGCCAGCTCCGTCCGTCGGCGCTGATCCGTCCCGGTACCGGGGCGTCCTGCGCGTCCTGCGACCTGACGACGCGCACCTTCTCCAGCCGCCCGTGCGGCACCCGGATGCGCAGCGGCTGATCGGGGCGGACGCCTTTGCCGCCGTCGTCGGGGCTGACGTGGATGACGTCCTGCGGTGCCGGGGCCTTGCCGAACGCCCCGTCCAGCCCGAACGGTCCGGAGCCCCCCGGGGAACAGCCCGCCAGTAGTGCCGCCCATGTCAGTACCGCGGCCAGCGCGGCGCCCGCGCGCCGCGCGCGTCCTTGTACGTGCCTCACGCGGGGCTCAACGACCGGGCACGCTCGGGGGAAACGTGAGTGCGACGCACGCACTGGGCAGAAGACAGGGAAGGACGACACGTTGGGGAGCCGCCGCGCCCGCGTCGGAGCCGTCGGGGCGCGGCCGTACCGGATCGCCGAGGGTGCCTGCCGGCCTGCTCGGCCATCCGGTGCGGCCGACTGCGCCGCCCCCGGGCCGAGCCACTGAAAGAGGGGCCGACAGGTGACGAGCGCAGCGGAGCAGCGGGCACCGGCCGGGGAGCCGACCGCCGGGGCCGGGCAGCCGGCGGCCGTGAAGAACGGCGTCCGGCACGCCGTGCCGCCGGCCCCGATGGTCTGGCCGGGCGCGCCGACCCCACTGGGGGCCCGGTTCCGGGTCGGCCCGGAGGGGGTCGCGGGCACCAACTTCGCGCTGTGGGCGGCCGGGGCGGAGGCGGTCCGGGTGTGCCTGTTCGACGAGGGCGGCCGCGAGACCCGCGTCCCGCTGACCGAGCTGACGCACGAGATCTGGCACGGCTTCGTGCCGGGCGTGATGCCGGGCCAGCGCTACGGCTACCGGGTGGACGGCCGCTGGGACCCGTGGACCGGCGCCCGCTGGAACCCGGCCAAGCTGCTGCTGGACCCGTACGCGCGCGCGGTGGACGGAGCCAGGGGAAATGATTACAGCGCGCTGCCGCCGGAGGTGTACGGGCACGTCCGCGACTGGCCGGAGCAGTACGTGGCCGACACCGTGCGCGACGACCGGGACTCGGCGCCGTACGTGCCGAAGGGGGTCGTCGTCGACGATGACGACGACTGGGAGGACGACCGGCGGCCGAAGACCCCGTGGGCCGACTCCGTCATCTACGAGCTGCACGTGCGCGGCTTCACCCGGCTGCACCCGGGCATTCCGGAGGAACTCCGCGGCACCTACGCGGGGCTGGCCCACCCGGCCGCCGTCGAGCACCTGCTCAGGCTGGGCGTCACGGCCGTCGAACTGCTCCCCGTCCACCAGTTCGCGCACGAGGACCACCTGCTGCGCCGGGGGCTGCGCAACTACTGGGGCTACAACTCCATCGGCTACTTCGCCCCGCACGCCGCCTACGCGGCCTCGGGCACCACGGGCCAGCAGGTCGGCGAGTTCAAGCGGATGGTCCGCGCGCTGCACGCGGCCGGCATCGAGGTCATCCTCGACGTCGTCTACAACCACACGGCGGAGGCGGGCGAGCTGGGCCCCACGCTCTCCCTGAAGGGCATCGACAACCGCGGCTACTACCGCCTCCAGGACGACGCCCGCCGCTACGCCGACTACACCGGCTGCGGCAACACCCTGCACGTCGTCCAGCCACAGGTGCTGCGGCTGATCACGGACTCGCTGCGCTACTGGGTGACCGAGATGGGCGTCGACGGCTTCCGCTTCGACCTCGCGGCGGCGCTGGCCCGCTCGATGCACGACGTCGACATGCTCTCCCCCTTCCTGGCCGTCATCGCCCAGGACCCGGTGCTGCGCCGGGTGAAGCTGATCGCCGAGCCGTGGGACATCGGCTCGGGCGGCTACCAGGTCGGTGCCTTTCCTCCGCTGTGGACCGAGTGGAACGACCGCTATCGCGACGCGGTCCGCGACTTCTGGCGGCACGCGCTGCCCGACGTGCGCGAGATGGGCTACCGCCTGTCCGGTTCCAGCGACCTGTACGCCTGGGGCGGCCGGCGCCCGTACGCCTCGGTCAACTTCGTCACCGCGCACGACGGGTTCACCCTGCGCGACCTGGTGTCGTACCAGCGCAAGCACAACGAGGCCAACGGCGAGGACAACCGTGACGGCACCGACGACAACCGCTCCTGGAACTGCGGGGTGGAGGGCGAGAGCGACGACGAGCGGGTGGGGGCCCTGCGCCGCCGTCAGCTGCGGAATCTGCTGACGACCCTCCTGCTGTCCACCGGCGTGCCCATGCTGGTGGCCGGCGACGAGCTGGGCCGCACCCAGGGCGGCAACAACAACGCCTACTGCCAGGACAACGAGATCAGCTGGCTGGACTGGTCGCTGCTGGACGACCCGGACTGGCGCCCCCTGTTCGACCTGACCTGCCGGCTGATCGCCCTGCGCCACCGCCACCCGGTGCTGCACCGCCGCGCCTTCTTCTCCGGCCGCGCGCACTCCGCGGACGGCCTGCGCGACCTGGCCTGGTTCACCCCGCGGGGCACGGAGATGACCGAGGCCGACTGGTACGCCCCCGCGGCCACGCTCGGCATGTACCTCTCCGGCCGGGACATCCCGGGCCGGGACGAGCGGGGCGCGCCGATCGTGGACGACAGCTTCCTCGCGGTGCTGCACGCCGGCGACGCCCCGACGGCCTTCGCCCTGCCGGGGCCGCCGTGGGCCGAGCGGTACGAGCTGGTCGTGGACACCTCCCGGGAGGACCAGGCGGAGCCGCCGGGCACGGTGTGTCCGGCGGGGACCGAGATCACGGTGCCCGGTCGCGCGGTGCTGCTGCTGCGGGTGGTCTGAGCCTGTGTGAGACCTGTGCGTGACGCGGATCACGCTCGCCGGGTGCAGCGTTCCAGGTGCTCCAGGGTCTTTCTCCTTGTGAAGACAGCCGGCGAGAACGGGGACCGTGAGGGTGGAGAGGACGGAGCAGGCTCGGGCCGGTGAGTACGACGCGTTCGTGGCGGCCCGCTGGTCGGTGCTGTTCCACCTGGCCCGTCTGCTCACCGGAGGGGACCGGCACCGGGCCGAGGACCTGTTGCAGGAGTCCCTGGTCAAGCTGTGGTTCGTCTGGCCGAAGGTCGCCGAAGAGGCACCGGAGGCCTACGTCCGCAAGGTGCTCGCACGGGCCGCGGCCCGCTCGGCCCGCCGGCGCTGGTGGGGCGAGCGGCCCGTGGAGGAGCTGCCCGAGGTGGCGGCGGCCGGCGACATGTCGGCGACCGTGGCCGAGCGCTCCCGTCTGGAGGCGGCGCTCGCCCAGCTGAGCCCGCAGCAGCGGGCCGCGGTCGTCCTGCGCTACTACCAGGACCTGCCCGACCGGCAGGTCGCGGAGGTGCTGGGCTGCCCGGTGGGCACCGCCCGGTCCCACGCCGCGCGCGGGGTGGCCCGGCTGCGCCGGCTGCTGGCCGACGTCATCGAGCCGGTGGGGTGAGAGAGGACCCATGGAGCACAGGGATCACTTCGAGCGGCAGTTGACGCAGCTCATGCACAACACCCGTGAGCAGACGCCCTTCGACACCGGGCACCGGGACCGGCTGCGCGCGGGCGTACGGGCCCGGCGCCGGGTGCGCGCGGCGCGCCGGGCGGCCGGTTCGGTGCTGGCGGTGGCGGGGCTCGGCCTCGGTCTGTTCCTGTGGCCGCACGGCCATCTCGACGACCGGCCCAGCGCACCGCATCCCCGGCCGGCGACGAGCCCCACGCCCGTCCCGACCACCCCGCCGAGCACCTCCGCGACCCCGAGCGAGCCGCAGTCGCCGCCCGTGACGACCGACTCCCCGCCCCCTGATCCGAGCGCGACCACCTCCAACCCACCGCAGTCGGGCGGAAGTTCGGCGACGTACGGACAGCAGCCACCACCGTCCGCCACGACGTCCCGGAACCCGGACACCACCCCGCCGCCCACGACACCGGTGAGCACCGCCCCGGCCACGCCCTCCGACTACCTGTCATCGGTGATCAGTTCGACCGACTGACTCCCGGCCGCACTCCTCCCCTTCTCCTCCCCTTCCTTCGGCATGCCCGCCGACCGAGAACAAACAGGGACGTACGTGATAAACATCCGACCGGGCCGGTCATCGGCCACAGCCCCGCTGCCCCGGCACACCCCCCTGCCGACGCAGGCCGAGGAGCCCGTCCTGGACGTGGTCGTACCGGTGTTCAACGAGGAGAAGGACCTGGAGCCGAACGTCCGGCGGCTGCACGCGCATCTGCGGGACACCTTCCCGTACCCGTTCCGGATCACCGTCGCCGACAACGCGAGCACCGACGCCACCCCGGGCATCGCCGCCCGGCTCGCCGACGAGCTGCCCGAGGTGATCTCGCTGCGGCTGCCCGAGAAGGGCCGGGGCCGGGCCCTGCGGGCGGCCTGGTCGGCGTCCCCGGCGCCCGTGCTGGCGTACCTCGACGTGGACCTGTCCACCGGACTCGCCGCGCTGCTGCCGCTGGTCGCACCGCTCATCTCGGGCCATTCCGACCTGGCCATCGGCACCCGGCTCGCGCCCGGCGCCCGGGTGGTGCGCGGCCCCAAGCGCGAGGTCATCTCCCGCTGCTACAACGTCCTGCTGCGCTGCACGCTCGCCGTGGGCTTCTCCGACGCACAGTGCGGTTTCAAGGCGGTGCGGCGCGAGGCCGCCGAGCGGCTGCTGCCGCTGGTGCGGGACGGGGAGTGGTTCTTCGACACCGAGCTGCTGGTACTCGCCGAGCGGGCCGGGCTGAGGATCCACGAGGTCCCGGTGGACTGGGTCGACGACCCCGACAGCAGCGTCGACATCCTCGCCACCGCACTGGCCGACCTGCGGGGCATCGCACGGATGCGCCGCACCCTGGCCCGCCGCCGTCCCCGTACCGGACGGGTGCCCGCATGACCACGACACTGCCCCGCACGGACATCACGGACGCCGAACCGCGGCCCGGCTCCCGGCTGCGGACCGCCGCCCGCCGGCAGGGCCCGGTGCTCGCGCTGTTCGGCGCACTGAAGCTGACGGGCTTCCTGTCCTTCATGTATCTGCTGTCCTCGGCCGGGGACTACCGCGCCAAGGACCCCCGGTTCGGCGGCGGAGCGCACGCCTGGGACGTGCTGGCCACCTGGGACGGCTGGTGGTACCAGCAGATCGCCCTGCACGGCTACGACCCGAAGCTCGTTCCGGTCCCCGGCGCCACCGGTCTGATCACGCTGGAGGGCAACTCGGCGGCGTTCTTCCCGCTGTACCCGGCCCTGATGCGGATGGTCATGTCGGTCACCGGCCTCGGCCCGTACGGCGCGGGCATGCTGGTGTCGATCGTCGCCTCGTTCGCCGCCGCGCTCGGCATCTACGCGATCGCCGAGCGCATCGGAGGCCGACGGGCCGGACTCGCCGCCGCCGGACTGTGGGCGGTGTGGCCGGGCTCGGGCGTGGAGTGGGCCGTCTACTCCGACTCCCTCTACGTGGCCCTGGCCGCCTGGACCTGCTACGCGGTCATGACCCGCCACTGGCTCACCGCCGGCGTCCTCGCCTTCGCGGCCGGCCTCAACCGGCCCACGGCGGCGGCCCTGATCGCCGGGCTCGGAGTGGCCGCGCTGCTGTCCCTGCGCCGCCAGGAGGACGGGGTGGCCCGCCCCCTGCTGGCGGCGGCCCTCGCCCCGCTGGGCCTGTTCGGCTACCTCCTGTGGGTCGGCAACCGGATGGGCGACCTGGGCGGCTACTTCAAGCTCCAGTCGGGCGCCTGGGCGCACGAGTTCGACTACGGCAAGCAGACCCTGGACGTGCTGACGTCCGTACCGGTCGGCCACTTCGGCGGCTATCTGTTCGGCTACCCCTTCGCGGACGTGATCGGCGTCGGGGTCGTCCTGCTGGCGTTCGCGCTGCTGCCCCTGCTCCTGCGGCTGCGGCCACCGGCGATCCTGGTCGTGCACACGGTGCTCACGCTCGCACTGGTCCTGGGCAGCCAGCAGATCTTCGCGAACGTCTCCCGCTACCTGCTGCCCTGCTTCCCCCTGTTCCTGCCCCTCGCGCTCGCGCTGCGCCGGCTGACCCTGCCCATGCAGTGCACCCTGCTCGGCATCGCCGCCCTGGCCTCCGGGTCGTACGCGGGCTACGCCCTGTTCGAGCTGGGGGTGCCGTGATCCCGGCGGAGGGGCTCAGCCCAGGATTCCCCGGTCGTACCCCACCGCTACCGCCGCCGCCCGGTCGTTGACGCCCAGCTTGGCGTAGAGGTGGGTGAGGTGGGTCTTCACCGTGGCCTCGCTGATGAACAGCTCGCGGGCGATCTCGCGGTTCGAGGTGCCCCTGGCGACCAGGGTCAGGACCTCGCGTTCGCGGGCGGAGAGCGGTTCGCTCGCCGGGGCGCGGGGGGCGCGGACCGCGTGGACGAGGCGGGAGGCCACCGCCGGGGAGAGGACCGTACGGCCCTCGGCGGCGGCCCGTACGGCGGTGAACAGCTCGTCGCGCGGGGCGTCCTTCAGCAGATAGCCGGTCGCGCCCGCCTCGATCGCGGGGAGGGTGTCGGAGTCGGTGTCGTAGGTGGTGAGGACCAGCACCTTGGCGCGGGCGCCCCGGCCGGTCAGTTCGCGGATCGCGTCGACGCCCGGGCCGCCCGGCATCCGCAGGTCCATCAGGATCACGTCCGGGTCCAGGGCCGTGGCGCGGGCCACCGCCTCGACGCCGTTCGTGGCCTCCCCGAGCACGGTGAAGCCCGGCGCGGACTCGAACATGCCGCGCAGGCCGTCGCGGACCACCGGGTGGTCGTCGACGATCAGGAGGGTGACGGAGGGTTCAGCGGTCATCGCCGACCAAGGGTACGCGAGCCGACACCGCCGTACCGTGGCCCGGCTCGGACTCCAGCGTCAAGGTGCCCGCGATGCGCTCGGCGCGGGCCCGCATGCCGTCCAGACCGAACCCGCCGGTGCGGGTGCGGGGCGGTACGGCGGCCGGCTCGAAGCCCGTGCCGTCGTCGCGGACGTCCAGCGTGACCTCGTCGCCCATGAAGGAGAGCGTGACCCCGACGCGGGTGGCCCGGGCGTGCCGGGAGGTGTTGGACAGGGCCTCCTGGGCGATGCGCAGCAGCGTCGCCGAGACCTCGTCGTGCAGGTGCTCGGCGGTGCCGGTGACCGTGAACTCGGCTCGCACGCCGGTACGTTCGCCCCATTCCGCGACCGTCTCCTTCAGCGCCTCGGGCAGACCGGCGGCCTCGAGCGCCACCGGCGCCAGGTTGTGCACCGAGCGGCGGGCCTCGCCGAGGCTGTGCCGGGCGAGGGCGCAGGCGCGCTCCAGATGGGTGTGGGCGGTGGTCAGGTCGGGGGCGTTCGCGACGACCTGGAGCTGGGCGATGATCCCGGTCAGGCCCTGGGCGATGGTGTCGTGGATCTCGGCGGCGAGCCGGCGCCGCTCGTCGGCGACCCCCGCCTCCCGGGCCTGGACGAGGAGTTGGGCGTGCAGGGCCGCGTTCTCGTCCAGGGCCTGCTGCAACGCCGTGTTGGTGCGCTCCAGTTCGGCGATCGTTCCGGCCTGGGCCCGGGTGAGGGCCTGCTCCTGCCGGCCGAACCGGGTGAACAGGGCGACCATGCCGAGGTTGGCCCCGAACACCACGACGAAGCCCATCCACGCGACCAGACCATGCGGCGGCATACCGCCTATCTCGCTGCCGGCCATGGTGATCGCGGTCAGGACGAGCCCCGGCATGACCAGCCGGCGGGGCAGATGCCGGTCGGCGCTGTAGTAGCCGGCGACGGCGTAGAAGGCGAAGAACGGGTTCAGCCAGGTGAGGACGAAGCCGAAGGCCCAGCGCACGAAGTACAGCGCCGCGGTCGTACCGCCCGGTGCCGGTACGTTCCGCCGCGCCCGCCCCAGGTACAGCTGAAGCGGCACGGCGGCGGCCACCAGCAGGCCGGACGCGTAGAGCTCGCCCCGTGTCATGCCGACCGCGTGGGCCGCGCCCGCCGCCGTCAGGACGCCCACGGCGAGCAGCGCGTAGGGCCCCCAGGAGTCGAAGCCGACCCTGCGCGGCAGTTCCACGGTGTCCGTCATCCCCACAGTGTCCGGCACGGCTCCGGCTCCTTCCCACCCGGTCACCGAGGCGCGGTGCCCGCTCACTCCCAACGGAACCAGCGCGCGGCGGCCGCCGTGAGCAGCACCGTCCACACCGCGAGCACGCCCAGGTGCGCCCAGGACGGCCAGTTCCCTGCGGCAGCCTGGTCCAGGGCTCGGGCCGCCGCGCCGAACGGGGTCAGCTCGACCACCCGGGCCAGCGCGTGCGGCATGGACCGCACCGGGAGCCACACGCCCGCGCAGAACATCATCGGGAAGAACACCGCCGAGCCGATCGCACTCGCGATCTTCGTGGTCCGGGACAACGCCGAGACGACACTGCCGAGGGCGAGCGCGGCCGCGACCGCGAGCAGCAGGGCCAGCAGATAGCCGGCCGGCTGCCCGGGCAGCTTCACGTCGAAGGCCACGCGGCCGACCACGAGCGCGAGCACCGCCGAGGCCAGCGCGACCGCACCCGTCACGACCATCTGTGCCGCCAGCAGGGCCGAGGGACGGACCGGCGTGACGGACATGCGGCGCAGGATGCCCCGCTCCCGGTAACCGGTGAGGACCTGCGGCAGCCCCTGCACCCCGGACATGATCAGGGCGATCAGTACGGCGATGGGTACGTAGGCGTCGACCGGCCGCAGCCCGCCCATCGACTTGTCGGCCTCCCGGAACGACGGGATGGACCCGAGGATCACCAGCAGCAGCGTGGGGAACAGGAAGATCCAGAAAACGGCGGCCGGTTCGCGGCGGAAGAGCCGGAACTCGGTACGCAGTACGGCGGTGTTCACGCGGCGTCCTCCTCGGTGGAGCCCTCGGTCAGGTCCAGGAACGCGTCGTCCAGAGTGGCGTCGAGGACACGCAGCTGGTGGGCGGTGACGTGGTGACGGGCAAGCAGGGTGATGACGGCGTTCACGGTCTCGTCGGTGCCGGAGAGGGTGACCCGGCCGTCCTTGTACTCGATCGAGGCGAGCGCGGGCAGCGCGGCGAGGTCATGCTCGTCCAGCGGTGCCGACGGGGTGAAGCTGATGACGGTCGCGGCCGACGAGCGGCGGATGAGCCCGGAGGGCGTGTCCAGCGCGGCGATCCGGCCCTTGTCGATGACGGCGATCCGGTCGCACAGCCGCTGCGCCTCCTCCATGAAGTGGGTGACGAGCAGCACGGTGACCCCGCTCGCGCGGACGTCCTCGATCAGCTGCCAGGTGTCGCGCCGGGCGCGCGGATCCAGGCCGGTGGTCAGCTCGTCCAACACCACGACCCGTGGATTGCCGACGAGCGCCAGCGCGATGGACAGCCGCTGCTGCTGGCCGCCGGACAGCTTGCCGAACCGGGTGCCGAGCCGGTCGGTCAGACCGAGGCGTTCGGCGAGCGTCCGCCAGTCGGCGGGGCTCGGGTAGAACGCGGCGTACAGCTCCAGCGCCTCCCGCACGGTGAACTTGGCCTGGAGTTCGCTCTGCTGGAGCTGGGCGCCGAGCACCCGTGCGACCTTCTCGTGGTCGGCGACGGGGTCGTACCCGGTGACCCGGACCCGGCCGCCGTCGGGGACCCGCAGGCCCTCGACGCACTCGACGGTGGTGGTCTTGCCGGCGCCGTTCGGGCCGAGGATCCCGAAGATCTCGCCCTCCTCGACGGCGAAGGAGACACCGTCGACGGCGGCCCGGCCGCCGTACGACTTGCGCAGATCGGTGACTTCGATGACGGATGGCATGGTTCGAGAATCCCGGGCGGGCGGGGTCCGGCACATCGGCCGGCCCGCTCGAAGCCGCATCAGCCGATCGGTTGATGCGGCGCCCGATCGGCTGATGCCGCGCTACGACCTGACGGACGGTCCGACCGAAACTCGGTGGGCGATGTCAGTGCCGGTCCGTACGCTCGCGGTGATGCCCACGACACGTGCAACCACCGAGAAGCGGTCCGCCGTACGCACGCTCCTGCGACTGTGGCCGTACGTACGCCCCGTGCGCGCGCGGCTGTTCACCGCCGCGTTCATCGCCGTCGTGGCCTCCTGTACGGGGCTGGTGATCCCGCTCGTGCTCAAGTGGATGGTCGACGGGCCGGTCGCCGACCACGACCCGGGCGGGGTGTGGCTCGGCGCCCTGTATCTGCTCCTGCTGGGCATCGCCGAGGCGCTGCTGTTCGGCCTGCGCCGGTGGCTGGTGGCCCGGCCGCTGTCGCACGTGGAGGCTCGGATGCGGGCGGCGCTGTACCGGCGTCTGCAACGGCTGCCAGTGTCCTTCCACGACCGCTGGGCGTCGGGCCAACTGCTCTCCCGGGGCACCACCGATCTGATGCTGCTGCGCCAGTTCCTCGCCTTCCCGCTGACGTTCCTGCTGGTCAACAGCGTGACCATCCTGGTCGGGGTGGTGATCATGCTGCTGCAGGACTGGGTGCTGGGGCTGGTCATCCTCGGTCCCACCATCCCCGTGATGTGGACCTGCGCGGTCTTCGAGCGGCGGTACGCCACGGTGGCGCGGAGGTCGCAGGACCAGGTCGGCGACCTGACGACGCTGGTCGAGGAGAGCGTGCTCGGCATCCGCGTCATCAAGGGCTTCGGCCGCCACCGCAGCCAGGCGCGGGCGTTTCGTGAACTGGCGGTCGGCCTGCGCGGCACCGAACTGCGCAAGGCGCGGCTGCTGGCCGTCATCTGGGGCGTCATCGTGACGCTGCCCGAGCTGGCGATCGGGGCGGCGCTGGTGCTGGGCGCGGTGCGGGTGGCCGACGGCGGCCTGTCGGCGGGGACGCTGGTCGCCTTTCTGAGTACGGCCCTCGCGCTGCGCTGGCCGGTGGACTCGATCGGGTTCCTGCTGGCGATGAGCCAGGAGGCGGCGACGGCGACCGAGCGGTACTTCGAGGTGATGGACGAGGTGCCGGAGGCCGAGTCGGCCACGGGCAGCCGTACGGCCGAGGCGTCCGCCGTCACCGGTGCCGGCGCCGGACTCCGCTTCGAGGACGTCCGGTTCCGCTACCCCGACGCACCCCCCGGCTCCCCGCCCCTCCTGCACCACATCGACCTCCACATACGCCCCGGCGAGTCCATGGCCCTCGTCGGAGCGACCGGCAGCGGGAAGACGACGCTCACCGCGCTCGTGCCGCGTCTGCACGAGCTCACCTCCGGCCGGATCACCCTCAACGGCGTGGACATCGCCGAGATGCCCCGCGAGGAACTGCGCGCCAAGGTCGCCGTCGCCTTCGAGGAACCCACCCTCTTCTCGGCGAGCGTCGGCGAGAACGTGCTCATGGGGGCGGCGGACGGCGCCGGAGCGGCGGAGCTGGACCGGGCGCTCGCCGTCGCGCAGGCCGGCTTCGCGCACACGCTCCCCCACGGCACCGACACCCGCGTCGGCGAGCAGGGCCTCAGCCTCTCCGGCGGCCAGCGGCAGCGCCTCGCGCTGGCCCGCGCGGTGGTCGGCAGACCGGAGTTCCTGGTGCTGGACGACCCGCTGTCCGCCCTGGACGTGCACACGGAGGCGGCCGTGGAGGCCGCGCTGCGCCAGGTCCTCGCCGACACCACCGCGCTGATCGTGGCCCACCGCCCGTCCACGGTGCTGCTCGCCGACCGGGTCGCCCTGCTCTCGGACGGCCGGATAGCCGCCGTGGGCACCCACCACGAACTGCTGCGCACCAACGCCGAGTACGCGCATCTGATGTCGGGGCTGACGCCGGACGCGGCCCCCGGGGAACAGGAGGAATCCCGTTGACCACCACGACCGCCTCCACCCCCGCCGCCGAGGACGACGAACTGCCCGGTCCCCCGCGGGACGGCCAGGACGACGCCTTCGACCGGGACGTCCTGCCCACCGCGCCCGGCGCCACGGCCGCCCTGCTGCGCTCGCTGCTCGCGCCCCTGAAGGGCCGGGCCGCGTTCACCACACTCGTCCTGCTGTTCCAGCAGGCGGCCGTACAGGCGGGCCCGCTGCTGGTGGCGTACGCCATCGACAGCGCCGTGCCCGCGTTCCGCGACCACCGGCACGGCCCGCTGATCGCGGTGGCCGTCGGCTATCTGCTGTGCGCGCTGCTCTCCGGCGGGTTGCAGTTCGCGTTCATCGAGACCTCCGCCCGGGTCAGCCAGGACGTGCTGCTGGACCTGCGGGGCCGGATCTTCCGGCACGCGCAGGCGCTGAGCATCGACTTCCACGAGCGCTACACCTCGGGCCGGCTGATATCCCGCTCCACGACGGACGTCGAGTCGCTGCGCGAGCTGCTGAACGACGGGCTCCAGGAGCTGGTGACCGTCGTGCTGTCCTTCGTCTACATCTCCGCGCTGCTGCTGTGGCTGGACCTCGGCCTGGGCACGGTCGCGGTGGTCTCCTTCGTGCCGCTGTACCTGCTGGTGCGTGGCTACCAGCGACGGGCGGGGCGGGTGTACCGGGCGCGGTCCACGGCGATCGCGGCGGTGATCGTGAAGTTCGTGGAGACGATGAACGGCATCCGCCCGGTGCGCGCGTTCCGCCGGGAGGCCGTGAACGACGCCGAGTTCGCGGTGCTGAACCGGCGGCACGAGCGGACGAACGGGGACGTGCTGCTGGAGATGGCCCGTTACGTGGTCGGCTCCCGGCTGGTGGCCAACACGGCGGTCGCGGGGATCGTGCTGTGGGGCGCCTACCGGGTGGCGTCCGGCTCCCTGGAGCTGGGCGTGCTGGCGGCGGCCGTGCTCTATCTACGCCGGCTCTACGACCCGATCGACCGGCTCGGCATGTTCCTGAACGCCTACCAGTCGGCCGCCGCCTCCCTGGAGAAGATCGCCGGTCTGCTGGCGCAGGCCCCATCCGTGCCCGAGTCGTCGGCGCCGCGCGAACTGCCGCCGTTGAAAGGCGAGTCGCCGGGCCGCGAGGTCGTCTTCGACGGCGTCCGCTTCGCCTACCGCACCGGCGGCGAGGTGCTGCCCCGTTTCGATCTGACCCTCCCGGCCGGGCAGACGGTCGCCGTGGTCGGCTCCACGGGCGCGGGCAAGTCCACCCTCGCCAAGCTCCTCGCCCGCTTCTACGACCCCTCGGCGGGGCGCGTGCTGCTGGACGGGACGGACCTGCGCGAGCTGTCCGTGCCGGAACTGCGGCGCGGAGTCGTCATGGTGACCCAGGAGGCGTTCCTGTTCTCCGGCACGGTCGCGGACAACATCGCCATCGGCCGGCCCGACGCCTCCCGCGAGGAGATCGAGCGGGCGGCCAAGGCGATCGGCGCGCACGAGTTCATCAGCGCCCTGCCCGACGGCTACGACACCGACGTCCGCAAGCGCGGCGGCCGCATCTCCGCCGGGCAGCGCCAACTGGTCGCCTTCGCACGGGCGTTGCTCGCCGATCCCGCGGTCCTCATCCTGGACGAGGCGACCAGCTCCCTGGACATCCCGGGCGAGCGGGCCGTGCAGCGGGCGATGTCGACGGTACTGAAGGGCCGCACGGCGGTGGTGATCGCCCACCGCCTGTCCACGGTCGAGATCGCGGACCGGGTCCTGGTGATGGAACACGGCCGCGTCGTCGAGGACGGCCCCCCGGCCGAACTCGTCGCGGGCACGGGCCGCTTCGCGGACCTGCACCGGGCGTGGCGGGACAGTCTCGCCTGATCCCGCCGCTCGTGCGCCGGCGGTCCGTCCGTTATTCGATGGAGCGGGCGTCCCCGCCCCCGATACGTTCGACGTTTCGCAGCGGGCCGAGGGAGCGGGGGACGGATGATCGACGCCTACGAGGATCCCGGTATGCCCGACACCCGGGGCGGGTGGCGGTATCTGTGGTGGTTGGTGTGGCGCCAGCCGGGGCGGTCGGTGGCCGCGGCGGTGCTGGGCAGCGTGTGGATGGTGCTGATGGCCGCGCAGCCGTACATGATGGCGCGGGCCGTGGACGACGGGCTGGTGCCCGGGCGGCTGGGGGTGCTGGCCGCGTGGACCGGGACGATGTTCCTGGTCGGGGCGGTGAACGCCTGGCTGAGCATCATGCGGCACCGCATGATGACCCGGGTGCGGATGGACGCCAACTTCCGCACGGTGAAGGTCGTCGTGGGCCATGTGGTGCGGCTCGGGGCCGCGCTGCCGCGCCGGGCGGGGGCCGGCGAGGTCGTGACCATCGGGGTCGGCGACGTACAGGTCCTCGCGCAGGCGCTGACGGCGGTCGGGCCGGGCGTCGGCTCGGTCGTGGTGTACGCGGTGGTCGCCGGGCTGCTGCTGGCCGTCTCGACGCCGCTGGCCGCCGTCGTGCTGCTCGGACTTCCGGTATTGGCGCTGGTCACCGGGCCGCTGACGCTGCGGCTGCAGGGCGCGGAGAGCGAGTACCGGGAGCGGCAGGGGGTGCTGACGGCACGCATCGGGGACCTCGCGGGCGGCCTGCGCGTCCTCAACGGGCTGGGCGGGAAGTCGTTGTTCGCCGACGGCTTCCGGACGGACTCGCAGGCGCTGCGCGCGCAGGGGTACCGGGTGGGCGCGGTGGCCAGCTGGGTGCAGGCGCTCGGCGTGGGCCTGCCGACCCTGTTCCTGGCCGTGGTCACCTGGCTCGCCGCCCGGCTCGCGGCCCAGGGGGAGATCAGCGTCGGCCAGTTGGTGGCCGTGTACGGCTACGTCGCGGTGCTGATCGGGCCGGTGGCGTTCATGGTGGAGATGGCCTACGAGCTGAACCGTGGCGTGGTGGCCGCGCGCCGGGTCGTACGGCTGCTGCGGCTGGCGCCGGAGCCGGACGAGGGCACGCGGCCCGCACCCGAGGAGCCTGCCGAGCTGCACGATCCCGCGTCCGGGGTGCGGATCGCGCCGGGACGGCTGACGGCACTGGCCGCCGCCCGGCCCGCCGAGGCGGCCGCCGTGGTCGACCGGCTCGGCCGCTTCGGGCCGACCGACGCCACCTGGGGCGGGGTACGGCTGGACGCGATGCCGCTGGCGGACGTACGCGCGCGCGTGCTCGTCGCGGACAACGAGGCCGATCTGTTCGCGGGACCGTTGCGGGAGGTCGTGGCCGCCGCGCACGCCGCGGGCGAGGGCGCGCTCGACCGCGCGCTGTACGCGGCCGCCGCCGAGGATGTCGTGCGCGGGCTGCCGGACGGGGCCGACTCGGCCGTCGCCGGGCAGGGCCGCAGCCTCTCGGGCGGGCAGCGGCAACGGATGCGGCTGGTGCGGGCGTTGCTCGCCGACCCCGAGGTGCTGCTGGCCGTGGAGCCGACGTCGGCGCTGGACGCGCACACGGAGGCGACGGTCGCCGGACGGCTGCGGGCGGCGCGGGAGGGCCGTACGACGGTGGTGACGTCCACCTCGCCGCTGGTGCTGGACCGTGCGGACACGGTCGTGTTCCTGGCCGGCGGCAAGGTGGCGGCGTGCGGCCCGCACCGGCGGCTGCTGGCGGAGGAACCGGGCTATCGGGCCCTCGTCGCCCGCGATGCGGAGGCCGATACCGAGGCCGATACCGAGGCTGACGCCGAGGGGGTCGTACGGTGACGACGACGGGCGAGGGGCTGCTGCCGGTCGCGGACCGGGCCCGGGTGCGGCGGGCCGCGCTGCGGCTGGTGCGGGCCGACGGGCGGGCGTTCACGGCCGCCCTGCTGCTGAACGCGCTGGCGGCGGGGGCGGGGCTGGTCGGACCGTGGCTGGTCGGGCGCATCGTCGACGAGGTGCGCGCCGGGCGCGGGGTGGGCGCGGTGGACCGGCTGGCGCTGTGGATCCTGCTGTGTTCGCTGGCGCAGGTGCTGCTGGCCCGCTGGGCACGGTACGTGGGGTACCGGTTCGGGGAGCGGACGCTGGCCCGGGTGCGCGAGGAGTACGTCGAGCGGGTGCTGGCGCTGCCCGCGTCCGTGGTGGAGCGGGCCGGCACCGGCGATCTGACGGCGCGCGGCACGGCGGACGTGGCGACGGTCGGCACCACGCTGCGCGACGTGGGCCCGGATCTGCTGGTCAACTCCGTGCAGGCGCTGTTCGTGCTGGGCGCGGTGTTCGCGCTGGACCCGCTGCTCGGGGCGTTCGGGGTGCTCGGTCTTGCACCGATCTGGCTGGCGTTGCGCTGGTATCTGCGACGGGCCCGGGACGGCTATCTCGCCGAGGGCGCGGCGACGTCCGAGATCGCGGAGATCGTCGCCGCCACGGCTGCGGGTGCCCGGACCGTCGAGGCGTTCCGGCTGCGGGACCGGCGGATCGCGGCGAGCCGGGACGCGCTGGAGACGTCCCGCCGTACGCGTTTCTACACGCTGTTCCTGCGGACGGTGTTCTTCCCCGCGGTCGAGGTGACGTACACCGTGCCCGTGGCGGGCGTGCTGCTGCTCGGCGGGTGGCTGCACGAGCGGGGCGCGGTCGGGGTGGGCGCGGTGGTGGCCGCGGCGCTGTATCTGCGGCAGTTCACCGAGCCGCTGGACCAGATCCTGATGCGCGTGGAGCAACTGCAGAACAGCGGCGCGTCGTTCGCGCGCGTGGAGGGGCTGGCGCAGGCGCCTCGCGGGGGCGGCGCGGCCGGCTCCCCGGTCCCGGCGGACGACCGGATCGACGTGCGCGAGGTGCGGTACGCCTATGAGCGCGGCGGCGAGGTGCTGCGCGGGGTGGACCTGACGGTACGGCCCGGAGAGCGGCTCGCGGTGGTGGGGCCCTCCGGCGCCGGCAAGACGACGCTCAGCCGGCTGCTCGCGGGCATCGACCGGCCCGGGTCCGGCGCGGTGACGGTGGGCGGGGTGCCGGTCGCCGAACTGGAGCCGGAGCTGCTGCGCCGCCAGGTGGTGCTGGTCACGCAGGAGCACCATGTGTTCCTCGGCACGGTCCGCGACAATCTCCTGATCGCCGAACCGGAGGCCACGGACGGCGACTTGTGGACGGCGCTCACCGCGGTGGGCGCCGACGACTGGGTCCGTGACCTGCCGGCGGCCCTGGACACCCGCCTGGGCACGGGCGGACACCCCACCGACGGCTCCCAGGCCCAGCAACTCGCCCTGGCCCGGGTGGTGTTGGCCGACCCGCACACGCTCATCCTGGACGAGGCGACGGCCCTGCTGGACCCCACCACGGCCCGCCACACCGAACGCGCCCTCGCCGCCGTCCTGGAGGGCCGCACGGTCATCGCCATCGCCCACCGCCTCCACACGGCCCACGACGCCGACCGGGTGGCGGTCATGGAGGACGGCCACCTGACCGAACTGGGGACACACGAGGAACTGGTGACGGCCGACGGAGCGTATGCGGCACTTTGGCGGACGTGGCACGGGGACGCGGCCGAGGGGGCGTGAACGGACGGGGCCGGCTGCACAGGTGTGCGGTGGCGAAGGTGTTGGCGGTCGGGGCCGCTCGGGGACGCGGCGGCGCGGGCGTTCGGGACCGAGGCGGGCAAGGAGCGGCGCCCTGGTCGAGAACGGCGAACCAGCCGGACACGGCACCCTGGTCGAAACCCTAGCCCTGGTCGGACACGGCGCCTTGGTCCAAACCCGCGCCCTCGTCGGACACGGCGCCCTCGTCCAAACCCGCGCCCTCGTCACCGACAGTCCCCCGAAGGCCGGCCCGGTCCCGGCCGCGGCGGAGTGCCAGGGCCGGTGTCGGGGGCCACAGCCAGCGGCGTTTGCGAGTGCGGCCCACGGTGTCGGCGCTGTGTGCGCCTGCAACCACCGCCATCACGGGCCACAGCAGGAAGGTCGCCGCGATCTCCCCGGGACCCCCGTCCGTGGCCGCGCCGACGGCCACGATGTCGGCCGGGAAGACCAGTCCGGCCAGCAGCGCCCCCGCCACCGCGAGTGGCCCGGTCCCGGTGAACACTCGGGCCGCGAGGGACAGCCCGCCCGCGAGCACCAGCCCCGTCAGGACACCGACGTGCGCACCGCCGCCGACGAGGAACCCCAAGAACCGCAGATCGGTCACGGCCATCGCGGTGCCGGTCCCCTTGACCGACTCGACCACGGCGACCGGCGGACAGAGGGCGGCCCAGGGCAACGCCGGCAGGCCCGCCACCAGGATGCCGACGCGCAGCCCGCGCCCCAACGTGCCTGATCCGCCCATACGCCCCCCGTTCACGCCACGCCGTTCCGGGCCACCCCGCCCAGCGCCCGCCCCTCCCCGAACGGTTCGCATACCGAACATGAACATCCGGTCAACGGACCGCTTTCAGGCCAAGTTTGTGACGCGGTCCTGACAGGTGTGCCGATCCCCTGCCACTCTTCCCAAGCCGACTCACAGCAACCCCACAACTGCACGTGTCTTTTCGTGAGCGGCTCGCACGTGGTTCCGCGCACCGTCCTGTTCTGCCCGGACGGCTCAACCCACCGTCCGGTCTCCCCTGGCCGCACGACCCGCGGCCACGCAGAAGGAGTCAGTGTTGAGACGCATCCCCTCTCGCGGACGCACCTCCCACAGCCCGCAGCACCGCACCGCGCACCTCCGCACCGCCACCGTCGCCCTCGCCGGGGTCGCCGCGCTGATCGCCGCGGCCGTCCAGTCGGGCGCAGCCAGCGCCGCACCGGCGGCGAAGCCGCAGGCCGGCAAGATGAACCCGGCGCACGTGGCGATGAAGCTCACGCCCTCGCAGCGCGCCGAGCTGATCCGCGGCGCCGACGCCACGACGGCCGCCACGGCGCGGTCGATCGGCCTCGGCAGCCAGGAGAAGCTGGTCGTCAAGGACGTCGTCAAGGACGCCGACGGAACGCTCCACACCCGTTACGAGCGGACGTACGCCGGACTGCCGGTGCTCGGCGGTGACCTGGTCGTGGACACCAAGTCCGGCAAGACCATGGACGTCATCCGGGCCACCGGCGCCACGGTGAAGGTCGCCGGTCTCACCCCGAAGGTGTCGAAGGCCGCGGCCGAGAAGCAGGCCGTGCAGCGGGCGAAGGCCCGCGGTGGCAGCAAGTCGGCCGCGAGCGGCATCCGCAAGGTCATCTGGGCGGCGACCGGCAAGCCCGTGCTGGCGTACGAGACGATCGTCGGCGGCCTCCAGGACGACGGCACCCCGAACCAGCTGCACGTCATCACCGACGCCGCCACCGGCAAGAAGCTCTACGAGTACCAGGGCATCGAGACGGGCATCGGCAACACCCAGTACAGCGGGCAGGTCACCCTGACCACGACCCAGTCGGGCTCGACGTACACGCTGACCGACGGGGCGCGCGGCGGCCACAAGACGTACAACCTGAACCACGGCAGCTCGGGCACCGGCACCCTGTTCTCGCAGAGCAACGACACCTGGGGCAACGGCACCACCTCCAACGCCGCCACCGCGGGCGCCGACGCGCACTACGGGGCGCAGGAGACCTGGGACTTCTACAAGAACACCTTCGGCCGCAGCGGTATCCGCAACGACGGTGTCGGCGCCTACTCGCGCGTCCACTACGGCAACTCGTACGTGAACGCCTTCTGGGACGACAGCTGCTTCTGCATGACCTACGGCGACGGCTCCAACAACCAGGACCCGCTGACCGCCCTCGACGTCGCCGGGCACGAGATGAGCCACGGCGTCACGTCCAACACCGCGGGCCTGGACTACAGCGACGAGTCCGGCGGCCTGAACGAGGCCACCAGCGACATCATGGGCACCGGCGTGGAGTTCTACGCCAACAACAGCTCCGACCCCGGTGACTACCTCATCGGCGAGAAGATCAACATCAACGGCGACGGCACCCCGCTGCGCTACATGGACAAGCCCAGCAAGGACGGCAGCTCCGCCGACTCCTGGTACTCGGGCGTCGGCAACCTCGACGTGCACTACTCCTCGGGCATCGCCAACCACTTCTTCTACCTGCTGAGCGAGGGCAGCGGAGCCAAGGTCATCAACGGCGTCAGCTACGACTCGCCGACCTCGGACGGGCTCCCGGTCACCGGCATCGGCCGGGACAAGGCGCTGCAGATCTGGTACAAGGCGCTGACCACCAAGTTCACCTCCACCACGAACTACGCGGACGCCCGCACCGGCACCCTCGCGGCGGCGGGCGAGCTGTACGGCACCTCCAGCGCCGAGTACGCGGCGGTGCAGAACGCCTGGGCGGCCGTCAACGTCGGTTCGCGTTCCGGCGGCGGAGGCGGCACCGGCTCGACGTACGACAACAACACCCAGATGGCGATCCCGGACAACGGGCCCGCCATCACCTCGGCCATCACCGTCTCCGACCGCAGCGGGAACGCGCCCGGCAACCTTCAGGTGAGCGTCGACATCACGCACACCTGGCGCGGTGACCTGGTGATCGACCTCCTCGGCCCGTCCGGCAAGGCCTATCGGCTGAAGAACTTCAGCTCCTCCGACTCGGCGGACAACGTCAAGGCGACCTACACCGTCAACGCGGCCGCCGAACAGTCCAACGGGACCTGGAAATTGAGGGTGCAGGATCAGGCCAGTCAGGACACCGGCACGCTCAACGACTGGAAGCTGACCTTCCCGTAAACCGCACGTCGCGGACCGGGCACCACAGGGCCGTCCGAGGGTCCGACATCCTCGGGCGGCCCGGGTTCACACCCCCGCAATGTTTCTCCTTCTGTCGATTTTCAGCCAACATCACTTCAGGGTCATGACATGTACGCGCCCTTGATGTCACTCTCTCTCCACCCGCCGCAGCAGCACAGCAACTTCACAACCCCACACAGCCGGGCCGGTAACCCCACGCCGCCCGGACTCCCCATATGAAGGAGCTTTGAGTGAGCCCCCTCTACGCGCGTCACAAGCGCACCACTCTGGCCATCGCCACCGCTGTCGCCGCCGGAGCCCTGCTTTCCACCGGTCTGACCACCACCGCCTCGGCGCAGGCCCCCAAGCCCCTCGCCGCCGCCCCGGCCGCGCTCTCCGCCGCCGCCCACATCTCCCTGATCCAGCAGGCCCAGGCCGACGCGGCCTCCACCGCGCAGCACATAGGCCTCGGCGCCAAGGAGAAGCTGATAGTCAAGGACGTCGTCAAGGACGTCGACGGCACCGTCCACACCCGCTACGAGCGCACCTACGCGGGCCTGCCGGTGCTCGGCGGCGACCTGGTCGTCCACACCGCCGGGTCGGGCAGGACCGAGGGCGTCACCAAGGCGACCGACGCGACCATCAAGGTGGCCTCGCTCACGCCGCAGATCACCGCCGCCAAGGCCGAGAAGCAGGCGGTGTCCGCCGCCAAGACCCTCGGCTCCGCCAAGTCCACCTCGGACGGCGCGCGCAAGGTGATCTGGGCCGGCTCCGGCAAGCCCGTCCTCGCCTACGAGACGATCGTCGGCGGCCTCCAGGACGACGGCACCCCGAACCAGCTGCACGTCATCACCGACGCCGCGACCGGCAAGAAGCTCTTCTCCTACCAGGGCATCGAGAACGCGACCGGCACCGGCAAGACGCTGTACTCGGGCACCGTCAGCCTCAGCACCACCCAGTCGGGCTCGTCGTACAACCTGACCGACGCCACGCGTGGCGGTCACAAGACCTACAACCTGGCCCGCAAGACGTCCGGCAAGGGCACCCTGGTCTCCAACTCGACCAACACCTTCGGCACCGGCACCGCCTCCACCTCGTCCAGCGACCAGACGGCCGCCGCCGACGCCGCCTACGGCGCCCAGGAGACCTGGGACTTCTACAAGACCACCTTCGGCCGCAGCGGCATCAAGAACGACGGTGTCGGCGCCTACTCCCGCGTCCACTACGGCAGCAGCTACGTCAACGCCTTCTGGGACGACAGCTGCTTCTGCATGACCTACGGCGACGGCGAGGGCAACAAGGACCCGCTGACCTCGCTGGACGTGGCCGGCCACGAGATGAGCCACGGCGTCACCGCCAACACCGCGGGCCTCGACTACAGCGGTGAGTCCGGCGGCCTGAACGAGGCCACCAGCGACATCATGGGCACCGGCGTGGAGTTCTTCGCCAACAACTCGTCCGACAAGGGTGACTACCTCATCGGCGAGAAGATCAACATCAACGGCGACGGCACCCCGCTGCGCTACATGGACAAGCCCAGCAAGGACGGCAGCTCGGCGGACAACTGGTCCTCCTCCGTCGGCAACCTGGACGTCCACTACTCGTCCGGCGTCGCGAACCACTTCTTCTACCTCCTCTCGGAGGGCAGCGGCGCGAAGACGATCAACGGCGTGAGCTACGACTCGCCGACGTCCAACGGCTCCAAGGTCACCGGCATCGGCCGGGACAAGGCGCTGCAGATCTGGTACAAGGCGCTGACGACGTACTTCACGTCGACGACCAACTACAAGTCCGCCCGCACCGGCACCCTCAGCGCGGCCAAGGACCTGTACGGCTCCGGCAGCACCGAGTACAACGCGGTCGCCGCGGCCTGGTCGGCGGTCAACGTCAGCTGACCGCAAGGGCTTCGACAACGGGCGGTACCCGGGCGGAAGGCATCCCGGGTACCGCCCTACCCTTGTGACCCATGTCCTCGGCGCCCTTCACCTACGAGCCCGTCGGCGCGACCCGCGACGACCTGACGTACTGCCCGCCCGGCTTCCACCCCCTCTTCGTACGCACCCGCCTCGGCGAGGGCCAAAAACTCTTCCACCGGGCCGCCGATGCGGTCCTGACCTGGGAGATGCACCGCGCGATGGGCGTCGGCATCGACGCCACGGCCGACCGCGCCGCCCCCGGCGTGGACGTCACGGTCACCCTGGCCGGCCTGCTGAAGGCCCCCTGCCGCATCATCTGGACCACCGACGAACCCCGCCGCACCGGCTGGGCCTACGGCACCCTCGAAGGCCACCCCGAATGCGGCGAGGAGGCCTTCCTGGTCGACCGCACGGGCGACGGCACGGTCTGGCTGACGGTGGCCGCCTTCAGCAAGGGCGCCAAGTGGTACGCGAAGGCGGGCGGCCCGGCGGCCCGGGGCTTGCAGCACGCGTACGCCCGGCGGTGCGGGGCGGTGCTGAAGAGGCTGTGCGCGGGGTTGTCGGAGGAGTGAGCTGACGAGCGCGGCTCGTGTGCGGCGGGGTGGGAATCCCGCCAATCTGTTCAACGGAGCGCGTATCGCTTTGTCCTCGCCGAGGGTGCGGTGTGATGATCCGAAGCATGTCTGAGCATGGGGGCGCCTCCGAATCGGCAGGGCATATACGCAGGTCACGGCTTTACGACTACGTGGACGTGGCCAGAGACGACCATCAGGGGTTCGAGCCGGCTCCGGTTGCCCCCTGCCTCGACGAGGCTGAGCGCAGGCATCGTGAGTTCGCCGTGCTGCTGGGCCTGTTCCGGCGTAGCGCGGTGCTCGTGCCGACGGATGCGGACGCGGCACCGCTGACGGGCGATGTCGGCGGGGTCCGCTGGATCTACGCCTTCTCCCACGAACACGCCCTGGCCCACTTCGCGCTCGCACGCGGCGGGAGCGAACGGGAGTGGGCCTACCAGCGGTGGCTCGGGGCGCGACTGCTGGACGTCGCAGTGCCGGCGGTGGGGGTGCCGTGCGGGGTGGCGCTGGATGTGGGCACCGAGGGTGAGGGCGCGCTGTTCCCGCCGGTGCGCGGGATCGTGCCGGACGCGGTGGCGGTGGACGTCGGGACACGGGCGACAGCGACGGGGGACGTGCGGTGACCGACGCTCGCGGCAAGGACCTGAAAACGGAAGGTCTGGCGTTGATCGCCAAGGGCCTGACCGATGCCCTGGCGGAGTTGAAGGACATCGGCATGATCGGCGAAGCCGGCGCCGGGCGTGGGTTCAACGAGATCGCCCTGTCCGGGCTGGAGTTGGGGCACGAGGGGCTGACCGGCGAGTTCCAGTCGTTCTGCGACCGCTGGGAGTGGGGCGTGCGGGCGCTGGTCATCGAGGGCAACGACTTCGCTCACGACACGGGGCTTGCGGCCGGCACCTACTACGAGACCGACCAGTACGTCGGCGGCGCGTTGAGGGTCGGTGCGAACTCGCTGGTGGGCAACCCGCACGCCTCCGAGGAGGACGTGGAGAAGATGAGCTGGGGCCAGTGGGCCGACAGCACCGTGGACTCCTACACCCACCCCGACTACAGCGAGAAGTCCTTCGACAAGGCGTGGGACAACAGCAGGCAGGCCTGGATGGCCAACGGGCACGACTTCATGAACTCCCCGGCCGCCAAGAACCTGGGCATCCGGCCCGCCGGTGTCTCGGACGCCGACTGGAAGACGTACGTCGACACAGTCTTCCCTGTCTCTCCGCAAGCTCGTGCCCAGGACGGCGGGCCGCAGGGCGGTGGGAGCTGATGGGGTGGGGCAAGATCACCAACGCGGTCGTGGGCGGTGCCGAACATCTCTACGACCAAGGCAAGAAGAAGGTCGGCGAGGGCGTCGACTACGTCACCGACGAGGTCGGCAGGGGCCTGGACCACGTCGGACTGCACGACTGGGCGAACGCGGTCGAGGACTGGGGCGACGGACTCGCCTCCGACCTGGGCGCCACCCCGGGCGAGAAACAACTCGGCCAGAGCGACGAGGCCAAGGACCTCCTCCACGGCGACCCCCACAGCATCCGCGAGAGCGCCAAGCACCTGCGGGACTTCCACGACGCCTTCGACAAGGTCGGCCAGGGGCTGAGGAAGGTCGACTCCTCCGGCTGGCAGGGCGAGGGCGGCGACGCCTTCCGCAAGAAGTTCGGCGTCCACCCCGCCAAGTGGGCACAGGCGGCCGAGGCCTGCCACGCGGCGCAGACCGCCCTGGAGTCGTACGCCGGCACCGTCCAGTGGGCCCAGGGCCAGGCCAAGGAGGCCATCGCCCTCTACGGCAAGGGCGTGAAGGCGTCCAAGGACGGCACCGACGCCTACAACAAGAAAGCCGACGCCTACAACGCCAAGGTGAAAGCCGGTCAGGACCCGGGCCCCAGGCCCGGCCCGTTCCACGACCCCGGCAAGGCCGACATCACCGCGGCGGTCCACAAACTCGCCGCGGCCCGCAAGCAGCGCAACACCGCCGCCGCCGAAGCCCAGGGCAAGGTCAAGGCGGCCCTCGCCCACGCACCCGCCGAGCCCCCGCCACTGCAACGCCTGAAGAACGACTTCGGCGACCTCCTGCTGGCCGACACCACCGAAGCCGTCCACTTCGGCGGCGGCCTGGTCAAGGGTGCGGCCGGCCTGGTCGGCTTCGTCCGCAGCCTGGACCCCACCGACCCGTACAACGTCACGCATCCGGCCGAGTACCTCCAGGGCCTCAGCATGACGCTGTCCGGTCTCGTCTCCGCGGACATGCACCCCGACCGGGCCCTGAAGGACATGTGGACCCAGTTCCGCAAGGACCCCGCCGAGTTCGAAGGCCGCGTCATCTCCCAGCTCCCCGTCGGCGACGGCGCCGGAATGGAACTCGGGCTGGCGCGGGACGCGGCGGAGGGGTTCGCTGAGCAGGGGCTGCGCAAGACCGCACGGGACGCTGTGGAGCACGGCGCGCAGGACGTCTCACGCCGGCCGCCCGAGAAGGTCTGTGAGAAGGATCCCGTCGACGTCGCGACCGGCCGGATGGTGCTGTCGCAGACCGACGTCTCTCTTCCGGGCCTGCTGCCCTTGACCGTCAAGCGCCAGTTCGAGTCGTCGTATCGGCACGGTGGCTGGTTCGGTCCGACCTGGTCCTCCACCCTCGACCAACGCCTGGAGATCGACCAAGAGGGCGTCGTCTTCGTCGGCGAGGACGGCCTGACGCTCGCCTACCCACACCCGGCCCCGGGCGTGCCGACTCTGCCCACCCACGGTCCGCGCTGGCCGCTGGACCGGGTGGACGACGGCTACACCCTGGCAGACCCGGAATCCGGCCAAGTACGGCACTTCGCGGACCGGGACGCAGAGCTGGCAGTACTGGAACAAGTAGATGACCGCAACGGCAACTGGATCACCTTCGAGTACGACACCGAGGGCACGCCTTGTGCCCTCTCGCACAGCGGCGGCTACCGTCTGCTGTTGTCGACCGCCGACAGCCGAATCACCGCATTGCACCTGTCGGGCGCGGCAGCCGACGGCGCCGACCAGGAGCTGATCCGCTACGGCTACACCGACGGGCACCTCACCGAGGTCTTCAACTCCTCTGGCCGTCCCACCGCCTTCAGCTACGACGACCAAGGCCGCATCACATCCTGGACGGACACCAACGACCGCCACTTCACCTACGCCTACGACGACCGGGACCGCTGCATCCGTCAGTCCGGCGCCGCCGGCCACCTGCGTTCAGCCTTCGCCTACGGGCCGACGGACCCCGCCACCGGCGAACACACCACGACCGTCACCGACTCACAAGGCCACACCACCCGTTACCTGATCAACAGCCGCTGCCAGGTGACCGCCGAGACGGACGCCGTGGGCGCGACCACACGATACGTCCGCGACCGCTACAACCGCCTTCTCTCCGCGACGGACCCCCTGGGGCACACGACGGCGTGCGAGTACGACGAGGCGGGCAATCCCACCCGCGTCATCCGCCCGGACGGCCGCGAGTCGAGGGCGGAGTACAACGCCCTGGGTCTGCCGGTGAAGGTGGTGAACCCGGACGGCACGGTGATCCGCCAGACGTACGACGAACGGGGCAACCGCACGTCGGTGATGGATCCGGCGGGCCAGACGACCCGGTTCACGTACAACGAGGCCGGCCACCTGGCGTCCGTGACCGATCCACTGGGAACCACGACGACAGTGGTCTGTGACCGCGCGGGCCTGCCGACAGAGGTGGCGGGCCCGCTGGGGGCGGTGACCCGATACCAACGGGACGCTTTGGGCCACCCCACCGCGATCACGGACGCGACCGGCGCCACGACACTGCTGGCGTGGACGATCGAAGGCCACTTGACCCGTCTGACGTCTCCCGACGGTACGACCGAGTCGTGGACATACGACGGCGAGGGCAACTGCACGAGCCACACCGACGCCCTCGGCGGCATCTCCCGTTTCGAGTACACCGACTTCGACCTGCTGACCGCCCGTACGGGCCCGGACGGCGTCCGCTACGAATTCGCCCACGACACGGAACTGCGCCTGACGAGGGTCACGAACCCACAGGGCCTGACATGGGAGTACGAGTACGACCCGGCAGGACGCCTCAAGTCGGAGACGGACTTCGACGACCGAACGCTGACGTACGCGTATGACGCGGCAGGACGCCTGGTGTCGCGGCGGAACACACTCGGCCAGGTCGTGTCCTTCGAGCGGAACGAACTGGGCCAGGTGCTCCGCAAGAACGCGGCGGGACAGGTCACGACGTACGCCTACGACTTCACGGACCAACTGGCCCAAGCGGTCGGCCCCGACGGCACCGCACTGACACTGCTGCGCGACCGCCACGGCCGCCTGCACTCGGAGACGGTCGACGGCCGTACGCTGAAGTACACCTACGACGCGCTGGGCCGCCGCACGGGCCGCACCACACCGACAGGCGCCGTCTCGACCTGGTCGTACGACGCGGCAGGCCGCCGTACGGGCATGGTGGCATCGGGCCGGCCCATCGACTTCACGTACGACGAGGCGGGCCGTGAACTGACCCGGCAGGTCGGTGAGTCGGTGCTGCTGGAGCACACCTTCGACCCACTGGGGCGCCTGACGACCCAGTCGGTGACCGGCGCCGAGGGCCGAAGGGTCCAGCACCGGGCGTACTCGTACCGGGCCGACGGCAACGTGATCGGCATCGAGGACCACCTGTCCGGCACCCGCCGCTTCGACCTGGACGCGACGGGCCGGGTGACGGCGGTCCACGCGGCCGGCTGGACGGAGCGGTACGCCTACGACGAGGCGGGCAACCAGACACAGGCCGACTGGCCGGCGACGCATCCTGGTGCCGAGGCAACGGGCTCGCGTACCTATGCGGGCACCCGCATCACCCGAGCGGGCAACGTCCGCTACGAACACGACGCGCTCGGCCGCATCACCCTCCGCCAGAAGACCCGCCTGTCGAGGAAGCCTGATACCTGGCGCTACGAGTGGGACGCCGAGGACCACCTCACCTCGGTGACCACCCCGGACGGCACCCGCTGGCGCTACACCTACGACCCGCTGGGCCGCCGCACGGCCAAACTCCGCCTGGCGGATAACGCTGAAACGGTGCTGGAAAGGGTGGATTTCACTTGGGACGGCACCACGCTCTGCGAACAGACAACAACTTCCTCCGGCCTCCCCAACCCGGTCACCCTCACCTGGGACCACCAGGGACTACGCCCCCTCGCCCAGACGGAGCGCATCACGGAGGCCGACGCCCCGCAGCAGGACATCGACTCCCGCTTCTTCGCCATCGTCACCGACCTCGTCGGCACCCCGAACGAACTCATCGACGAACAGGGCGACATCGCCTGGCGTACCCGAAGCACCCTGTGGGGAACCACGGCGTGGACAGTAAACAGCACGACCTACACACCTCTACGCTTCCCAGGCCAGTACTACGACCCGGAAACCAGCCTCCACTACAACTACTTCCGCCATTACGACCCCGAAGCCGCGCGGTACGTCACCCCGGACCCCATGGGCCTGACCCCCGCACCCAATCCTTCTGCGTACGTGGACAATCCCCATGCGTGGATCGACCCGCTGGGTCTGACACCATGCTTTGGGGCCCGGAAGAGCGCCGAAGAGCTTAGAAAATCTCCAGGATCCGCGACTGGAGGACACTCACTGCGAGATGTCGACGGTGCATGGCTGAAGGGGTCCGAAGGAAACGTGGGAAGAATTCCCGGACAGGTAGCTAGATCACTGAAAGGAAGGCAGTTCAATAACTTCAACGAATTCCGTTCAGCTTTCTGGGAAGAGGTTTCGAAGAATCCAGAATTGGCCAGGCAGTTCTCCCCGTCAGGCCAAACCGCCATGTCGGAAGGTAAGGCGCCGTTTACGGTAACAGGACAGTGGACAGGCGGCAGGGGAAGATACGAGCTTCACCATGTTCAGCCCATCCAGCGTGGCGGAGGGGTTTACGACCTAGATAACATCATTGTTGTCACACCGCGCTACCATAAAGAGATACTGGATGGCAGTTATCATTTCGGAAAGTGACAGTAGCTTCGAACTGGAGGATCGAAAGTCATGCCGCAGAAGGAGCGCGAGGAACTCGTTCATATCGTTCAGCAGCTCATCGATGCCAGACTGCCGGAAGAAGAGGAGGATCGCCTCCTGGAAGAGCTGAGGGCGAGTGTTCTCCATCCGCGAGTTTCGGACCTGATCTACTTCTCCGACCCTCCATTGACAGCGGAAGAAGTAGTGAACCAGGCACTTGCCTACCGCCCAATCGACCTCTAGACGGTACCGAATTTCCCGCCCCAAGCATGGCATTTATGCCTCGAAGATGACTGGGTGGGACTCGGGGCACCCGGGTCTGTGTAGTCGGAGTTGTGACCGAGAGTCTTGCCGGCGAGGTTCACACGCAGCCACTCAGCGCATGGAGGAGGTCTTCAGGGCCGAGACGAAAGGGGCAAAGGCGCCGACAGGGAAGGTGAGAGTTACCCAGGCCGGGGCCTTGGAGTCGCGGACAGCTATGCAATTGCCCCGGTGGGCGATCTCGATGCAGTTGTTGCCGTCACCACTGCCCGAGTAGGACGACTTCTGCCAGTTGTCGAGGGTGGTCACGGCGCGCCTCACAGCTCCTTCGCCAGCCTGTGGATGAAGTCACGCGACCGCTCAGGGGCGAGTGACACAGCCTCCACTTTACGGAAGAGCGTACGAAAGGCGCCGAGTTGGGCCTCGGAATCGATGAAGCCCGCGCCCTGGGGCGCGTCACGGACGGCTGTGTCCAGCTTGGGTACGGCACCACCCACGTACATCATCGCGTTCGTGGCTCCGGCGAAGCCCTCCAGATCGAAGGGGATGACACGTACGGTGATGTGGTCGGCTTCGGCCAGTTCGAGGATGCGGGTGAGCTGAGCCCGCGCCGTGCCGCGGCTGCCGACCATGATGCGCAGTGCAGCTTCGTGGATCACAGCCTCATACGGGGTGAGCGGGGACCCCTCAATGATCACCCTGCGCTGCAACCGGTGCCGAACGCGCAGCTCCAGGTCGTCCGGGGGCAGTTCGGGAACGCGGTACGAGAAGATGGCCCGGGCGTAGTCCTCCGTCTGGAAGAGACCCGGCACGTGCAAGAACTCCACATCGAGTCGGTACGTAGCGTGATACTCCAACTCGGCCAGATCCAGGAACGAAGTCGGCAGCAGGCCCAGATACTCCTCCCACCAGCCGCGCGTCCGGTCGGCCGCCATGGCTACCAGCGCGGTGATCAACTCATCGTCCGTGCAGGAGTAGTGAGCCGCAAGCTGCCGCACGCGCGCCTCACTCACGCCCGCCAGCCCGCTCTCGATCTGACTCACCCGTGCGGCGTCGGTCCCGAGCAGTGCCGCGGCCTCACGCCCCCTGAGGCCTGAAGCCTCACGGAGCTTGCGCAGCTCAATCCCCAGACGCTCCTGACGTGCAGTGGCCCGTTGCCTGCGCGGCATGGCTTCCTCCTTGAGCACAACTGCCCTGGGACAGCACCTCGTTCGAGGGCAAGATTACGGCAGCCACTTGCATGGGGCCAACATTGCGCCCTACCGTCGGTGACGTAACGCACACGCAATGGAAGTGCACCGCTCCGCCCTGCCACGACGGCCGCGGCAAGGCCACCATGCGTGAAATCCCCGGTTACCGAACGGAGTTGTCGCATGCCCGAATCCGAGTCCTGGGACTACACCCTCTGCATCCCCAATGACCTCAGAGCCGTCACCATCTGCCGCCGCACTCTGCGCCTGATCCTGACCATGCACGGGCTGATCGGGCTCGTTGACACCGCCGAACTCCTCGCCGCGGAGTTGGTCTCCAACGCAGTACGCCATACGAAGGGCCCCGCCGCCCTCAGAGTTCGCCGGTCGGCGGAGGGGATGGTCTGGATCGGAGCCTGGGACACGGACCCGGAGCCACCGGAACCGCCACAGCCGATGGACGGGGTGGGTGAGGCGGAGGAGGGGCGAGGGCTAGGCCTGGTCAGCGCATGCGCGGAGTACTGGGGCTGGCAGCCCTCGACCCGGTTCGGAAATCGGGGCAAGTTCGTGTGGTGCCAATTTCCCCCGGCCTAGCTTGTTGATCACGACCGCTCCCACCCACACATCCCAGCCGCGACGCGCGCCGCTCGTCCCGCTGCTGACGGCCGTCACCGCCGCTCTGCTCGTCGCGCACCTCGCCGTCAGCTCCGACTCGTACCGGAACTGCAATCGCGGCGGTGTCCGCCGTGCCGGCCGTCCCGCTCGCGCTGGTGCTGCTGGCGACCGTCTACTGGCCGTACACCCCGGACCCGGCCGGTGGGAACGACTGCTCGGGACTGCGCCCGCTGCTGCCGTAGAGACAGCAGCAGGCGCAGTCGTCCGGTCCCCGCCGCCCCACAAAGGGCCCCTACCGCAACAACACCCCCACCCCCTCCCCCACATCCCCCACCGGCACCGCCACCAGCCCCATCTCCGCGGTCGAGGCGAGCAACCGGTGCGCCGGGAGGATGCGGACCGTGTAGCCGTAGGGGCCCGTGCGGTCCAGGGAGAGCGGGCCCTCGTACAGCAGCCGGCCCTCCAGGTCCGGGGCTCCCGTCGGCTTCAGTGGAACGACCGTCGCGTCCGTGATGTGGTCCTCCGCGTCCACCCGCCCCGACACCGCCTGGACCTCCACGTCGTCCGGACTCAGCTCGCCCAGAGCGACCCGCACCCGCAGGCTCACGGTCGTGCCCAGTTCCGCCGTGGCCGTCGTCGCGGTCGTCTCGACGTGGTCGACGCTCACCCCGGGCCAGGCCGCCCGCACCCGCGTCTTCCACTCGGCCAGTACGCGCGCGGTGTCCGGGGTCAGTGCGCGGTGCGCCTGCGCGGCGGGGGCGTAGAGCCGGTCGACGTACTCCCGGACCATGCGCCCGGCCAGCACCTTCGGGCCCAGCAGGGTGAGGGTCTGGCGGACCATCTGGATCCAGCGGTCGGGCAGTCCGGCGCGTCCGCGTTCGTAGAAGCGGGGGGTGATCCGCTGTTCGAGGAGGTCGTACAACGCCGCCGCCTCGATGTCGTCGCGCCGGTCCGGGTCCGTGCCCGCGCCGTCCGCCGTCGGGATGGCCCAGCCGAAGTCCGGCTGGAACCACTCGTCCCACCAGCCGTCCAGGACGGAGAGGTTCAGACAGCCGTTGAGGGCCGCCTTCATTCCGCTCGTGCCGCAGGCCTCCAGGGGCCTGAGCGGATTGTTCAGCCAGATGTCACAGCCCGGGTAGAGCTTCTGCGCCATCGCCATGCCGTAGTCGGGGAGGAAGACGATCCGGTGGCGGACCCTCGGGTCGTCGGCGAAGCGGACCAGTTCCTGGACGAGCCGCTTGCCGCCGTCGTCCGCCGGATGCGCCTTGCCCGCGACGACGATCTGCACCGGGCGCTCGGGATGCAGGAGCAGCTCCATCAGACGGTCGCGGTCGCGCAGCATCAGGGTCAGGCGTTTGTACGACGGGACCCGGCGGGCGAAGCCGATCGTCAGTACGTCCGGGTCGAGCACCCCCTCGATCCAGCCCAACTCGGCGTTTCCGGCCCCCCGTTGACGCCAGGAGGCGCGCAGCCGGTCCCGTACCTCCAGCACCAGCTGTTCGCGCAGGGTGCGGCGCAGCTCCCAGACCTCCTCGTCCGGGATCTCCGCGACCGAGTCCCAGCGTTCGGAGCCGCCGACGGTCAGCGCGTCCTCGGCCCGCTGGGCCCCGACCTCCCGGGCCCCGAGCCGCAGCACCTCGGGCGCCATCCAGGTCGGCGCGTGCACCCCGTTGGTGACGGAGGTGATCGGCACCTCCTCGGCGTCGAATCCCGGCCACAGCCCCGCGAACATCTCCCGGCTGACCTGTCCGTGCAGCAGTGACACCCCGTTGGCCCGCTGGGCCAGCCTGAGCCCCATCACGGCCATGTTGAACAGGTTGGCCTCACCGCCCGGGTAGGTCTCCATGCCGAGGGCGAGGATCCGCTGGACGTCGATGCCGGGCAGTTCGGCATCGGGCCCGAAGTGGCGGCCGACCAGCTCCCGGTCGAAACGGTCGATGCCGGCCGGGACGGGGGTGTGGGTGGTGAAGACCGTGCCGCCGCGTACGGACTCCAGTGCCGAGTCGAAGTCCAGTCCGCCCGCGGACAGTTCGGCGATCCGCTCCAGGCCGAGGAAGCCCGCGTGCCCCTCGTTGGTGTGGAACACCTCCGGCTCCGGTTGCCCGGTGAGCCGGCAGTACGTCCGCACCGCCCGCACACCCCCTATTCCGAGCAGCATCTCCTGGAGCAGCCGGTGCTCCCCGCCGCCGCCGTAGAGCCGGTCGGTCACCCCGCGCTCGCCGAGGTCGTTCTCCTCCACGTCCGAGTCGAGCAGCAGCAGCGGCACCCGGCCCACCTGGGCCAGCCAGATCCGCGCGAGCAGCGCCTTGCCGCCGGGCAGGGCGAGCGAGACCTGCGCGGGGGTGCCGTCGGGCTCCTTCAGCCGGGTGAGGGGCAGCTCGTTGGGGTCGAGCACCGGGTAGTGCTCCTGCTGCCAGCCGTCGCGGGACAGGGTCTGCCGGAAGTATCCGTGCCGGTAGAGGAGACCGACACCGATCAGGGGTACGCCCAGGTCGCTGGCGGCCTTGAGGTGGTCGCCGGCGAGGATGCCGAGGCCGCCGGAGTACTGGGGCAGCGCGGCCGTGATGCCGAACTCCGGGGAGAAGTAGGCGACGGCGGCGGGCAGCCCGTCCGCCTGTGCCTGGTACCAGCGCTCCCCGGTCAGATAGTCGTCGAGGTCGTCGGCCACGGCGGTCAGCCGGCGCAGGAACCGCCGGTCCCCCGCCAGCTGGGCCAGCCGCGCCGGCCGCACACTGCCCAGCAGCCGTACCGGGTCCCCCTCGGCGGCGGCCCACCGCTCGGGGTCGACGGACTGGAACAGATCGCGCGTTTCCGCATGCCAGGACCAGCGCAGATTGCGCGCCAGGTCGCTCAGCGGCCGGAGGGGTTCGGGGAGAACGGGACGGACGGTGAACCGACGGATCGCCTTCACATTCCACCTCGGACGCGTTACGGGGTGAGACGTACGGCGCTGTACGTCTCGTCGTCACTGTCGACGGTAGTGGTTACCGGGGGGTCGGTGGGGACGTGTCCCGGCGGGGTGTCGGGGCATGGAACGGCGGCCACGGGGCATCCGGAAAGGCAACCGGTCTTGTGGGTGGACATACGCGTGAGTAGTTAACAAAGTGCCGGATTGCCCACCCGAACACGGTGGGAAGGCTCCTGCGGTACACACTCCACAGGCGCACCCCAGCACCTCGCAGGACCCACCTCCCCACATCCATCCGCCCACACCCACGTTGACGCGGACAGGAGCGGTCATGCCCGCCACGCACCACTCGTCAGCACCCCCGACAAACAGCAGGACCCCGGAAGCAGGCAAGAAGGCAACGGGCAAGAAATCCGTAAAGCCCGGCGAGGCCGGGAAGCGTTCGTCACCTCGGCCGGCCACCACTTTCGGCCGAATCCCCGTCCTCGACGTGCGCCCCGTGGTCCAGCACGGGCGCAGGCCGGCCAAGGCGGTGACCGGTGAGTCGTTCGAGGTGTCGGCCACCGTCTTCCGGGAGGGACACGACGCCGTCGCGGCGAACGTGGTCCTGCGTGGCCCGAAGGGCCGCCGAGGCCCGTGGACGCCGATGCGGGAACTCGCCCCGGGCACCGACCGCTGGGGCGCCACGGTCACCGCGGGCGCGCCCGGCCGCTGGACGTACACCGTGGAGGCCTGGTCCGATCCGCTGGCCACCTGGCACCGCCACGCACGCATCAAGATCCCGGCCGGCATCGACACCGAGCTGGTCCTGGAGGAGGGCGCCCGGCTGTACGAGCGTGCCGCCGACGGGGTCCCCAAGGCGCGTCGCCCGGCCGTCCTGGCCGCCGCGCGGGCCCTCGGTGACGACTCCCTGTCGGTGCACGAGCGCCTCGAGCCCGCCCTGTCCGCCGAGGTGGGTGCGCTTGTGGCCCG